>NZ_KB893804.1 GCF_000374165.1 Parafrankia elaeagni | reverse complement strand
AAAAAGAACGTCGCGATCGTGGCGAGGATGCCCATCAGCCAGTTCCTCGCGTTGTCCAACACCGCCTTCAGATCCGGAGCGGTCGAGACCGGCGCCGGGGCCGGCGGCGCCTCCTGCCCCGTCACGACCGCCGCCCCGGCGCCGTCGGAGAGCACCAGCAGGACGGCGGCGACGACCACGCACCCGACCAGCAGCCGCAGCAGGTCCCGGCCCCGCCCGCCCCGCGCGGATGGGTCCACCGCGACCGTGCCGGTGTGCAGGAGCAGGATCGCCCACGCCCCGGCCAACGCCGCACCACCCAGCCGCGCCATGCCCTCCACCGATGTGAACGGCACGAGGAGCGCCGTCCCGGTCGGCGGGCCACCCGGTAGCGCGAGCAGCCATCCGCTCGCGGCGAGACCGCCGGCCACCCCCGCCCACGTTCCGAACGACACCCGGCCCAGCGCGCCGCGGAGCGCGGTCCAGGCGTCCCGGGCGAGCAGCGCGGTGTGGTGCAGCAGGGCCCGGCCCCGGCCTGTCATCGGCCACCGGCGCCGGGGCCGATCTCACCGGTCACGACCGCCGCGGTCAGGTCCTCCTCCGCCCGGCGGCGGCGCAGGGCGAGTTCCTCCCCCGGGCACTCCCGCGAGGACAGGTCCGCCAGCGCCACCCCCCGCAGCCGGTTCTCCGCCAGCAACCGCGCGTCCCCCGGGCTGATCACCTCCCGTTCCGTTGCCTGTGCCAGCAACCAGCGGGCGTCCAGCCACGGCCGCGGCGGGACCGCGTTCACGACCGCCACGTCCGCGCCGGGCCGGGGGGAGGACTCCGCCTCCGCCAGGCCCGCCTGGTAGGCCCCGAACACCAGCCGGCTCGCGATCCCCCCCGCCGTCTCGCTCAGGTCCACGAACACGTCGAGAAAACCGAGCAGTATTTCCGCGTCGAGATCGACGGGCTCTCCCAGGTAGGCCGGGGCCAACGTGGAGGCGATATGGCGCAGTGCCGGCATCGCCATTCCCACCGCCGCGACCTTCCACGCATCCACCTCCCGGGAACGCAGGAGGAATGCCCACACCGCCTGCCGTGTCGCCACCGGCGTCTGCGGCCGGGCCAGTTCCACCCGCAACTCCCGCAGGCCAATCCACCGGTCCGCCAAACCAGGGACGTCGGCGCCGTTCACGCCCAGGCTGCCGGGGGAATCCGCCAGCCTCAGGAACGCCGCCTCCACCAGATCCAACGAGGATCCGGCCGTGTTCTCAAAATCGTGTACCGCCATGGGTGGACTCCCGTCCCTCAGGGCCTGTGTTCCGGTCGGCCCCAAGGACGCCACACCCCATCTGACGGTGATCTGACACTCGTCCACGCCCAGGTAGACGGGGTGAAGAGACGTCCGGAAGCGATCTGACGGTGATCTGACACTGATCTGACGGTGATCTGACTCTGATCAGCAACCCCGCCGAGGACCCTGCAGATGATCAGAGTCAGATCTGCGTCAGATCACCGTCAGACGCCCTGGACTTCACTCGGACCCGAACAGCCCCCGGCCAGCAGCCGCCTTTTCCGAGCGGCGCAGGCGCCGACATTCTGTGTGGAGGAACCGAGTGCCAAAACCCCGCCCCGTCCGAACGGAACAGCCGCGGATCATTCCGCTCACCGTCTGGCCCACCACCACCCCACACACCCCCGGCGAGCTTCCCCCCAACGCCGCGGCGCGTGCCATCGCGACCTTCAGCCACAACGGCGACCTGGTCATCGGAATCGATGACAGCGGAATCCTCACCGGCGCCGCCGACTATCTCCACCGCCGCTACACCCGACTCAGCAGAAACCAGCGTCCCGACGCCACCCCGACGATCCAGCGCTGCCGGGAACGCGACGCCGACCTCATCATCGACCACCCACCCGCAGGCGACCCGGAAAGCCTCCTCTCCGACCTGAGCGGACTCACGGGACTCCTGCGGCCCGGGGGTTATCTCCTCACCGTCCACACCCCCACCGGCGGGGTGAACGACCCACTCGCGGACACCATCACCGCCGCCCGCGCCACCGGCCTGCGCTACCTCCAACACATCATCATCCTCACCAGCCCCATCCATGACGGAGAGCTCCACCCACATACCGAGAGGGCCTCAGGCGGGCTGTTGGAGCCCGTTCACACCGACCTGGCGGTGTTCACCCGGCCTGGAGGTGGTGCGCGTGGCTGACCGGCACACACCCGTTCCGCTCACCGTCTGGGCGGTGTCACAGACCCACCCCCGATTCCAGCGGCGCCACCGCTACACCCCCGAATCCATGGCGCATCCCGCCCGCATGCTGCCCGCCCTCGCCCGCCACATCATCACCGCCTTCACCGAGCCCGGGGATCTCGTCGTGGACCCCATGTGCGGCATCGGCACCACCCTGGTGGAGGCGGCCCATCTGGGCCGCCACGGCCTCGGGATCGAATACGAACCCCGCTGGGCCGCGATAGGCCGCGCCAACGCCACCCTCGCCCACACCCACGGCGCCACCGGAACCATCCAGCTCATCACCGGCGACTCCCGCCGGCTGCCCGCCCTCGCACCCGAAGGCATACGGGGGACGGCCGCGCTGGTGCTTACCTCACCGCCGTACGGGAAAGCGACCCACGGCGCGGTCGACGCCGACCAGACCCACGGGGTCCGGAAACGCGACTACACCTACAGCAACCGGCGGGGAAACCTCGCCGCCGCCGACCTGGACGAACTCCTCACGGGATTCACCGACATTCTCACCGGCGCCGCGGCCCTTCTCCGCCCCGGTGGACTGGTCGCGATCGCGGTCCGCCCCTACCGCCAGGACGGTGAGCTCATCGACCTGCCCGGCGCCATCCTGCACAGCGCCAGCGGGGTCGGCCTGGTCCGCGCGGGGCGCGCCGCGGCGCTGCTCGCCGGCCTCCGTCAGGACCGCCTCGTGCCCCGCACGACCTTCTTCGCCCTCCACAACGCCCGCACCGCCCACGCCGCCGGCACCCCCCTCCACGTCACCGCCCACGAGGACATTCTCCTACTCAGATCCGCCCAGTCAGACCCGATAGGGCTCTGACCTGCACAAACGCGATCTGACGGTGATCTGACAGAAGTTGCACACGCAACATCAGTCAGATCACCGTCAGATCACCGTCAGATCGCTGTCGGGTCCCGCGCCGCCCCCGGGCCGCCCGCTCGTCGCCCGATCGGCGCGAGCGAGCCCCCTCGGGTGCCTGGGGCGGCGCGGCACCCGACGCTCGATCGGCGGGCGTCCTCGGGAGCCTTCCGCGCCCGCCGCGGAGTCTTCCCAGGCCCGGCCAGAGGAGAACCCACGCGTCCTCGCCAAGGAGTCGAGTGAAAACGTGGACCGAACAGGACATAGAACAACTCGGCGCGACGGTCGGCATCGTCGCCGCCGGTGAAATCCTGGGAATGGGCCGGACGAAAGCCTACGAACTCGCCGCCCGCGGCGAATTCCCCGTCCCCGTTCTCCGCGTCAAGGGCCGATACCAGGTCCCGACCGCAGCTCTGAAACACCTTCTCGGAATCCGTAAAGAAAATGGTGGATCGGCTTGACAGGAACCGAAACGGCGAGCCTGAATCGGATACGGCACCGGACGGCATATCCGATTATCCGGCCGGCCGCCGCCCTACCCTTCACCTTCTTCTGCTGGAGCGCCCGTGACGAGTCCCATGGCTAACCCGAACGGATCGATTTTCAAACGGTGTAGCTGCCGTGACCAGGCCGGCCGGCGGCTGGGAAACAGCTGCCCGAAGCTGCGGAGGAAGAACGGGGCCTGGCGTTCCGACCACGGCACCTGGTCCTACCGTGTCGACCTTCCCCCCGCCGCCGACGGGCGCCGCCAGGAAGCGCGCCGGTCAGGCCTCCCGTCGCATGACGCGGCCACCGCCGAGATCAGGCGTATTCAGGATCTCCTGGCTATTCCTGGCGCGGACAGCCGCGGGGTCGGCCAGATTCGTACCCTGATCCTCGACGCGCTCAAGGCCGGGGATCCGTTGCCGGACCCCGCGGTGGTGAAGGAGCGGTATCGGCGCCGCGCGGACCTCAACCCGCAGATCACTGTCGCGGACTGGTTGAATACCTGGCTGGCGGGGCGGCGCACGATCCGGCGGTCTACCCGCGAAGGGTACGACGCGACGATCCGCCTACACCTGGCACCGCTCATCGGGGACATTCGCCTGGATCAACTGACGGTTGGCCATCTCGATGACATGTTCGACCAGATCGACATCCGTAACGAGACGATCCGCCGGATCCGCGCGGGGAAAGACCCCGAGCTGCGGGAGACGTTCAAGGGCCGGAAAGTCACCAGCGACGCCTACAAGCAGCGGATCCGCGCCACGCTCCGCGCCGCTCTCAACCACGCCATCCGCATCGGGCTGATCACGTTCAACCCCGCGAGCTGGGTGGAAATCCCCTCAGGGAAGCGACCCAAGGCGCTGCTGTGGACAGCCGAACGTGTCGCCCGCTGGCACGCCACCGGCGAGGTCCCCTCACCCGTGATGGTGTGGCACCCCGTCCAGACCGGGGCTTTCCTCGACCACGCGGAAACCCGGAACGACCGCTACTACGAGCTGTATCACCTCATCGCCCACCGCGGTCTTCGCCGGGGCGAAGCCTGCGGTGTCCACTGGACCGACCTCAACCTCGACATCGACGAGGGCAGCCTCACCGTCCGCTGGCAAATCACCCAGCACGGCGCGGACACCGAGATGGGCGCCCCGAAATCCGACGCCGGGGACCGGCAGATCTCCCTCGACGCCGCCACCGTCACCGTCCTGCGCCACCGCCGTTCCCGGCAGAACGCCCACCGGCTCTCCCACGGTGAGCACTGGATTGACAACGGTCTGGTCTTCACCGAACCGAACGGCGCGCCCCTCATCCCCGACGACGTCACCTCCCACTTCAAAGAACTCGTCACCGCCGCCGGTCTACCCCCGGTCCGGCTGCACGACCTCCGCCACGGCGCCGCCACCCTCGCCCTCGCGGCCGGCGCCGACATCAAAACCGTCCAGGAACTCCTCGGACACGCCAGCATCGCGATCACCGCCGACACCTACGCCCACATCCTCCCCGAACTCGCCCGAGAAGTAGCCGAGAACGTCACCCGCCTCATCCCCCGCCAGAAAACCGCACGCACCATGAAGGCATAGCCGCGCACGGCGCAGGGCCGGGCAACGTGAGATGACGTTGCCCGGCCCTGCGCGCTCTCCGGCCAGTCAGTGCACCACACGCCTGCGCCGAACGGTTCCCCGACGGCGGTTCCACGGTCTCCCCGGCACGGGCGGGTCGGCATGGAGCGACCCGCCCCGGGGCGTCCCGGGGCCCGCAGGCCGGTCCCGGCCGGGCCCACGCCCACCGGTCTGCCCATGCGTCCAACGGGTCCGGGCCAGCACGTCGGTAGCCTCCTCACCCGCGTGACCCCTTCGCCCATGCAGGGCACGAGATCCAGCTTTCCGCTCAGGCGGGCTGTCGCCGACGGGGCCGCACCGGGGGCTGGGTCGCCGTCACGATGGCGCGGCGGAGCTGCCGGATGAGCCGGTCAAGGTCACCGGCGAGACCCTCGGGGAGCCGGTCCGAGGTCGCGGCCAGCAGCGCGCGGAGATAGGGCACCGTCAGCAGGAAGCCCCGGCGCTGCGCCCAGTAGACCCGGGTGTTCCGGGCCTGCCGGGCACCGCTGAGGATGGCGTTAACAGACCGCGGATGACCTCCACGACCCGCCCGTACCGCTCCCGCTCATCCGCGCTGTCGGACTCGAACAGGTTGAGCGTGTTGTAAGTCGCGAACCGAACCTCAGCCACAGGTCATCCCCCTACGCAACAGCAAGATACTCTGCGGTCACAGAAAGTATCAGGGTATGGCGATGTCTGACAGGGCACGCTGGACTGGACATGCCCAAAGCCGGCCGAAGAGCCCAGGTGTGAACAGGAACGGGTCAACTTCAGACTCACCTGGATGTTGGAGCTGACACCACAGGCTCCCGGGCCAGATCCTGGCGCTGCCGTTCCGCCTGGAGCCGGCCGCGTAACGCGCGGCCACCGGCCCCGCGTGGACACGTCCACACCCAGCCCAACCCCGCGATCGGCCCTGGCTACGCCATGGACGTCCAATCCCCGCATCGCGGTGGCCCCGGGGTTGGACGGCGGATCGGCCACCGCCAGCGACGAACATCGTTCTGGATCCAGGAGATCATCCCCCGCCGCCCTGACACCGGGAAACAGATAAAGATCATTCGGATGCTGACCCTGAGCGCTGCCGGAGATCCCTGTCATGGCTTGTGGCGGGTCGGTACGCTGATCCCCACCATGACAAGGGTGGTGGGGATCGGGAATGCATCCGCCTCGACACGGCATGATCGTGGATCGGGACCAGTTGAAGGCCGCGCTACCTGACTACATCCTCGGTGACAAGCTGGGCGCAGGAGCATTCGGTCTGGTACTCGCCGGTGAGCACCGCCAGATGCGCCGACCGGTAGCGATCAAGGTGATGAGAGCCGAAGGCCCGGAGGGCACAACGGTGAACTTCGCCCACGAAGCCCGCACCCTCGCCGGGTTGAACCATCCCCACCTCGTGCGGGCCTACGACTACACCGAGGCTGAGGGTCTGTGTCTGGTGGTGATGGAACTACTGGCCGGGGGCACACTGACCCGCCGGCGGGCCGGGATGGGACCCCAGCAGGCATGCGCGGTCGGGCTGGCCGTGGCCGCGGCGTTGGAACACGCCCATGGCCGCGGGGTGCTACACCGCGACATCAAGGCCGACAACATCCTGTTCGCCGCCGACGGCACCCCGAAAGTCGGTGACTTCGGCATCGCGAAACTGTTCGACGGCTCCGCCACCGCCAGCCAGGTGGCCGGCACCCCCATGTACATGGCCCCCGAACAGATCCAAGGCGGCCGGCTGACCGCCGCCACCGACCTGTACGCCTTGGGAGTGGTGCTGTACAGACTGCTGACCGGCAGCCCACCGTTCGACCCGACCCTGCCCCT
>NZ_KB893803.1 GCF_000374165.1 Parafrankia elaeagni | reverse complement strand
CCGCCAGTCTGTCGGACAACGCCCTGGGTATACGGCTACTCGACCAGGTCACAGACACCTACCGGGCGATCTCCAAGACCTGGGTCGACAAAGGCTTCAAGAACACCGTGGTCGAGCACGGGGCCACCCTCGGTGTCGACGTCGAGGTCGTCTCCAGAAACACCGGGGCCCGCGGTTTCCACGTCGTGAAACGGCGTTGGGTCGTCGAGCGGACTCTGGGCTGGCTGATGTTCCACCGCCGTCTGGCCCGTGACTACGAGACCCTGCCCGCCAGCTCCGAAGCAATGATCCACATCGCCATGATCGACAACACGGCCAGGCGCGTAACGGGCGAATCGACACCAACCTGGCGAGATTCTCAATAGAAGAGAAGCCGCAATCAAGTCAAATCAAACATCCAGTGAGACTGGCCAAGGGGCACGATCGCAGGGTTGCGGGCCTGGATCTGGGCGAACACCCAGTCAGGCTCGGCACCGGCGAACCGGTAGATCCCCTGGGCACGGTCACCAGCGAACACGGTCCGTCCGCGTCCGAGATCGGCGATCAGAGCGTAGTGAAGACGGTTCAGGTCCTGAACCTCGTCGACCAAGACGGTTGCGAACCGCGCCTGGTATAGCTCGAGAATCGCCGGCACCGCGAGTAGTCGCGCTCCGTATCGGAGAAGGTCGTCGAAGTCGATCCGGCTGGTCGCGTCCAAGCGCTCCTGGTAGGCGACGGCGGCCGGTGATCCGTTGCGGACCAGCCGTACCCGCATCTCCTCGTCGGAGATCACGTCGCGCTTGACGGCTGTCAAAATTGAATCAAGGTCATTCTTGAGGACATGGTATTCCCGGGCCACCTCGGACCGAAGCTGCTCGACCCAGCCGCGCTGCGGAGCCACGAGGAGGAGGGGATCCACGCCAATGACCTGACCGTGGTTACGGAACAGACGATGGGCGAATCCATGGAACGTCGCGATCTCGACGTGACGGCGGGCAGCCCTCGGACCCAACTGGGTCCGGATTCGCGTGGTCAGGTTGCTCCGGGCACGGATACTGAACGTGACTGCCAGAATCTTCTGCGGGTCGGCGACATCACCAGAACGGACCATCGCCGCCGCGTGCCGGGCGAGGCGCTCGGTCTTGCCACAGCCTGGCGCCGCGATCAGGAGGACCTCGCCTGTGGGTAGCTGATCAACCTCGGAGACGCTGGATGGCCGGGACGTCGGAATCAGCAGGTTCATAGCGCAGCCAGCCGGGTAACGAGGTCCGCCAGCACGGCAATCTGCACCACGTCGCTCGCCCTGATTTCCTGGGCAAGAGCCATCGCGGTTCTGACCTTGTCCTTTCGGCACCACCCAGCCAGAACATCGGCAGGGATCGTGTCGGCGGTCGCGGCCCGGCACGCCCCAAGAATCTGCCGTTCCTGGTACAGGCCCGACCTGGCCAGTAGCTCGACACATCGCACGGCGCCGATTCCTCGCACGCACTCGTCTTCCAGATCGGCCCGGCAGATCAGCACCCCACGACTGTCGAGGTCCGCCTCGGTACAACCTAGATCTTTCGCGACTATCGACGCCTCCTGCTCGTCGACCAGCGTCAGCAAGGCGACGTCGAAGCCAGCCGGCCCAAACAGTCGGTACGCGCTCGAGAAGTTACTCGCTCCACGAACCACGACAACGCAGATGCCGGACTGGTCCAGATCCAGGCCGTGCGCCCGAGCCGCCGCGTGAAGCATGATCCGATCCGACGGGCCCTCGACGGCCACCACAACGCGAGCCGTCAGCGGTTCCAGCGCCGAGTCCAGCCAATGATGCTGCAGGAACTTCAAGTTCCTGTCGAAACCCGTAGGGTCGACCTGCCTGCTGGTTCCATCGGGGGCGAATGCGACGACGTCGGATGGCAGGAAGGAGGCCAGAACCTGCGGCGAGTGGGTCGCTACTATTGCCTGGCCCGGCCCGGCTGCCAGCACCGCGCCGACACGCGCCTGGCTGCGAGGGTGAAGGTGTAGTTCCGGTTCGTCGATTGCGACAATGCGGGCAGACCGGCGGGCGAGGCGGTTCAAGGCGATCGTCGTCAACGCTCGGATGCCATCCGACTGCTCGGCCAACCGCACCTGACCTCGTGGTGTGCCGACGTGAATATCCACGTGGCCAAGAAGCACGTCGCTAAGATCGCGCACCTTAACCGAAACGTCATCGTCGCTGACAGATCGCGGATACACCGCAGCCAACGCCGTCGCGACATCGTTTCGCAGTTCGGCCAGCGACTTGGCCTCGTTCAACCCTGTCTGATAGTTGGTCAAGGCGGTACTTAGCACCTCCTCGTCGTCGCCGAGATCGACCTCGCCGAGCAGTGCCTGTACCGCGCCGGTTCGTCCGGTTCCCAGCTCATGGTCAGCGGAGCGGCCGGCGGGTAGATACGTCCAACCGAACGCCTCCAGGTCCCGGTAAGGGACCGGCTGCTCCACACCCGGCTTCACGAAACGCCGGGCAACCGACTTCGACTCTGGGTCTTCTGGATCCAGACTGATGGTCAATCGCACAGTGAGGCGATGCACCGTCTCACCCCCGCCGCCGACGACCTCGATGTCGTCGGCGAACCTTCCCAGGTCCTGCCCCTTGAGGTCGACGAGTGATGTTTCGACCACCAGCGGACGTGCCGGGTCTCGGAACTGGTCCGCCCCAAACCAGGCGTGCAGCTGACTCATCGACGCCCGCAGCACCGAGTCCACACATCGCAAGATCGTAGTCTTGCCGATGTCGTTGACACCGACCAGCACAAGATGGCGCCGAACCTCGATGTCAAGATCTGTAACACGCTGATGGTTCGTGATCCGCAGCCGCGAGATCCTCATTGATCCCTACTACTCTGTGCTCGGCGCCGCACCGCGGCGATCGGACTATCGAATTTCAGTAGCCGTCGACCATCTATGCAGCGCCCAGGTCCTGGCTCGTTGCGGCAGTCAATGCGACCTTTCAAGATCGAGAAATTTTGCTCCAGCGATTCTACGCTCTGAGTGAGCACCTCCCAGACATGGGCGGGCGATCCAGGCCGCGGAGCGGGAGCCGGCCGCGATCGATCTCCGCAGGTTGATGGCCACGACGGGCCAGAGCTACCACTACCAAGCATCGCTCCTATTGCGTTAGCAGTCGTCTTGATGCCAGGCGCCGTTCTCGAAGACCCATGGTTCTTCGCGCTGGTTGATCGCAGGGTCGGGGTAGGGGTAGCTGACCCGGGCCAAGGTTCCCGCAAGGGTGTTCACAGTCAGAGTGGTGATGGACTCAGGGCCGTACTGTTCCTGGGCCGCTGCGGTCAACGCTTCCATGTCAGCGACGCTGATACGTGCCTGGCAGCGCTGTGACAGAAGGCCGTATGCGGCCGATCCCTGCCCGCCCAGATACGCCTGCGAGTATGCCCGGACCGCCGCCTCCAACCCCGGCTTGTCCGCCGCCGTCGGCACGATCACCGTTGTTGCGGTGGTTCTCTGCACCCCGGGCGGTGTCTCAGCTGCCGGCGATCCACAGCCAGCTATCAAGCCCGTGCCGGCGATCATCGCCAGCGTCACGCAGCAGCCCCGCCTCATGATCCCCCCGATCATCCGCGTGGCAGCAATCCTAGTGGTGATGGGTTGCCGGCTGGTCGCCTGCCTCTGACTGGTGCGCCGGGCTGCGCCAAGTCGACGCTGGGAACTGTGTCCTCCCGCCCGATCCGCGACGGGCATCGCGGTTTTAGCGGCGGTGGGCTGCGGGGCGGACCAGGGAACCATGTAATTGCCTCTTTCGCGGTTCGACGTCGTCTCCACCCTCGTACGCGGCTGCCGTGCGGGCGGACTCAAGGGCACGGACGGAAGATTTTCGGGCGTCCGGCGCGGTACGGAAGCGCGGAGGATCTTCGTCGGGTGGTGCTGCCAGGATGCCGGCGCCTGTCGGATGGACGTCTAGATTTGCGGTGCTACATCATGATTTGGCTAGCCTGGTGCCGCCATGATGATGTTCGGGGGATGGGGCGGTAGGTCCGCCTTCAGGCAGGTGGCGAGATGATCATTCGACGTGAGCGGGGTCGCGCGGGCGCTGCCCGCCTACCTCGTGGGCCGGCAGCTGGGGGCCGGGGGGGCCTACGGGCTGGTGCTCGCCGCGGTCGGCACCGTCGGCTGCGCCGCCCGGTAGCGATCAAGGTGCTGGAGGCGGAGGGCCCGGAGGCGACCCAGCTCGACTTCGCCGCCGAGGCCCAGGTGCTCGCCGGCCTCGATCATCCGCACGTGGTGCGGGCGTTCGACTATGTCGAGGCCGAGGCCGAGGGCCTGTGCCTGGTGGTGTGTTGACGCCGAGCGAAAACTGAACGGCTTCTGCCGAGGTGAATCGGCGCACCCGGGGTCAGGTTAGTCGCGGTTGGGGCGGTCTTTGGCGAGGAGGTCGCGGCGGGCTCGGGTGCGGTAGGAGTCGCCGGTGAGGGTGAGGACCTCGGCGTGGTGGACGAGCCGGTCGATCATGGCTGCGGCGACGACGTCGTCGGAGAAGGTCTCGCCCCAGCGGCCGAACGGCAGGTTCGAGGTGACCAGGATCGAGCCCTGCTCGTAGCGGGACGCGACGAGTTGGAAGAACAGGTTCGCGGCGTCCTGGTCGAAGGGGATGTAGCCGACCTCGTCGATGATGATGAGCTTGTAGCGGCGGATCTTCTTGAGTTCGGTGTCGAGGTGTCCGGCCTGGTGGGCGGTGGTGAGCCGGGTGATCCAGTTGTTGGCGGTGTCGAACAGGACCGAGCAGCCGGCCTGGGCGGCTTTGACACCGAGGCCGATCGCGAGGTGGGTTTTGCCGATGCCGGGTGGGCCGAGCAGGATCACGTTCTCGGCTTTGGCGACGAAGGTGCCGGTGGCCAGGTGCGCGAGGACGTCGCGGCGCAGGCTGGGCAGGTGGTCGAGGTTGAAGTCCTCCAGGGTCTTGACCGTCGGGAAGTGGGCGGTGCGGATCCGCATGATGGTGCCGGCGGACTCCCGGTCGGCGGTCTGGCGTTGCAGGACCGCGGCGAGGTATTCCTCGTGGGACCAGTTCTCGTCGCGGGCCTGGTCGGCCAGGGGTTCCCAGGTCCGGCCGATGGTGGGCATCTTCAGCACGCGGGTCAGGTAGCCGAGCAGGGCGGGGAGTCCGTCGGCGGGCTGGCGGGTGTGGGCTGTGCTGGTCGGCGACGCGGCCTCGCTGGGTGCGTCGATGCCGATGGTGGTCACTGGCTGCTCGCTTCCGTGCGGGTGGGCGGGGTGAAATCGACGCCGAACAGGGCGTCGTAGTCGGGCAGCGCGCGTAGCGCGACGACGTGTCCGTCGGTGTGCTGACGCAGGGCGTGGTGGCGTCGCCGCGTGGCGGCCTGGTCGCGGCGTAGCTCGGCGGCGGTGGCCCGGTGGACCGGGTCGGTGATCACGGTGTGTCGGGCCCAGCAGCGGTCGTGGCGGGCGACTGGTTGCCCGTCGCAGGTGACGGCGACTGTCCAGGCGGACGCGGTCGCCTCGACGAAACGGCCGATCACGCGGGGGTCCACGGAGTAGTCGACCCCGTCGAGGCGGACGTAGTAGTCGCGGGCCAGGCGGATGCGGTGGCGGAGCCCGACCGCCGGTCCGACCGGTGGCAGCGCCAGCATCGCCTGACGGTCGGTGTCGAGCAGGTCGATCGGACGGGCGCCGGTCGCGCGGACCCGGCGGGTGTTCGCCTGGGCCAGCCAGCCGTCCAGCTGGGTGTTGAAATCGGCCGGGCTGGTGAAGGTGCGGCCCGGTAGGAACGAGGTTTCCAGGAAGCGGTTGGTCCGCTCGACCATCCCCTTGAACTCCGGGTCCCGGGGCGGGGCGAGGCGGATCCGTGTGGCCAGCGTCCCCGCGAACGCCGCCGCCGGCGCGGTCACCTTGCCCGTGCCGCCGATCGCGGACTCCCGGTCCCAGACCAGGGTCCGGGGCACCCGGCCGATCTGGCCGATCAGCTGCCACATCCCCGCCAGGATGTCCCCGCCCTGCCGCGACGGGATCATCGTGGCGGTGGTGAACCGGGAGAATCCCAGGGTCATCACCAGCACCGGCAGCATCCGCTGCTGCCCCCACCCGACCGGGATCCGCGGCTCGGGGAACCACAGATCGCACTGCGCGACCTGTCCCGGCTCGTAGACCACCCGGTCCACCGGGTCGACCCCGGCGTACTCGGGACGGATCTGGCTGATCCGGTCCCGCAGGATCGAACGGGAATGCGTCCAGCCGATCCGCTGCGCGATCACACTGGCGGGCATCCGTGGATACTCGGCCAGCAGCGCCCGCACCGCCGGCTCAACCGCGTCGGTCAACCGTGGACGCGGCGCCCGTTCGTAGCGCGGTGGCCGATCCGAGGTCAGCGCGCGGCGCACCGTGTTCCGCGCGACCCCCAACCGCCGGCTGATCTCGCTGATCGAGACACCCTCAGCCCGATGCAGCCGCCGGATCTCGGCCCAGTCCTCCACAGTGATCACCCTCCAAGGCTGGAGGGTGCGCAGTTTTACTTCGGCAACGCCTGTTCAGTTTTGCGTCGGCATCGACACGGCCCGTCGCTGATCGACGAGATCGTCCGCGAGGGCGCCCGGCGGATGCTCGCCGCCGCGCTGGAAGCCGAGGTCGACGCCTACATCGCCGAGCTCGCTGACCAGCGAGACGAACGCGGCCGCGTGACCTTCAACCACCCCGGCCCGACCACCCCATCGCCGACCTGACCAAGAAACAGATCAAACGCCGACCCGTCCTCGGCGGCCTGATCAACGAATACGAACAAGCCGCCTAAAACCCCAGGTCGACACCCAGGGCTGCGCAGAGATCGCACCAGGTTGTGATCAGTGACGTTCCGTAGCCACGTTGTGGGGCGCCTCAAGGTGCCTTGCGCGGAGCGGAGCGAGTTGGATGCGATCCCGCCACGCTCGCCCGGGATGGGCCGCACAAATCAAGGCCACGCACACCCGGATCAAATTCCGAGGAAACGACGCAGAGCTTCACCGGAGAAACTCCGGCAGCCGAATTACCGAAAACGTGGCCAGCCGTAGTGACGGAAGTGGCCTTCCAGTCGGATGATGAAAGCG
>NZ_KB893802.1 GCF_000374165.1 Parafrankia elaeagni | reverse complement strand
CGACGAGGATGTTCATATTGTGGGTCTGTCGGTGTTGTCGGGGTCGCATATGAACCTTGTTCCCGAGGTCCTCGACGGGCTGCGGGAGGCCGGGCTCGGTGACGTTCCGGTGGTGGTCGGGGGGATCATTCCGCCGTCGGACGCGGAGGCGTTGACCGCGCTCGGGGTCGCGGCGGTGTTCACTCCGAAGGACTACGGCCTCACCGGGATCATGCGGGGTATCGCCGAGATCGTCCGCACAGCCAACGGCCTCGACCGTGCCTGATCCTGATCCCGATCCCGATCCCGATCCCGATCCCGGGGCCGAGGAGGCCGGGGCCGGGGGCGGGCCCGAGCCGGTGGATGCCGCGCGGCCGGGCGGCGTGCCCACCCTCACGGACGCGGTGGCGCTGGCCACCAGGGTGCACGCCGGTCAGCTCGACAAGGCCGGGGAGGACTACATCGGTCACCCGCGGCGGGTGATGGACACCGTCGGCCGCACCGCGGTGGGCGCGGGCGTGGACGTGGCGTACGCGCAGATGGCGGCGATCCTGCACGACGTCGTCGAGGACAGTGACCTGACCGTCCCGGAGCTGGCCGACGCGGGCTATCCCCCGCAGGTCGTCGCGGCGGTGGACGCGCTGACCCACCGGGAGGACGAGGCGATCGAGTCCTATCTGCTCCGGGTCGCCACCGATGCGATAGCCGTCGTGGTCAAACGCGCCGACATGGCCGACAACTCCGACCCGAGCCGGCTCGCCCGCCTGCCCGCCGAGCGAGCCGCCCAGCTCGCCTCCCGGTACGCCGGCCGCCGCCGTCTCCTCGACGACCTCGTGCTGCGCTCGTCCGGACAGACCACCCCAGGACACGGTCCGGCCGCCGGCACCCCGCGGAGGTAGGCGCCTGGCCTGGGCCGGGCGAGGTGGTCGGAGGGCGGCGCGGTACGGTCGCGCCATGCGGCTCGTCATCGCTCGCTGCAGCGTCGACTACGTCGGCCGGCTCAAGGCGCATCTGCCCAGTGCCGTCCGGCTGCTCCTGGTGAAGGCGGACGGCTCGATCTCCATCCATGCGGACGGGCGTGCCTACAAGCCGCTCAACTGGATGAGCCCGCCGTGCGCCATCGCGGAGGAGGAGGGCGTCTGGCGCGTGACGAACCGGGCCGCGGAGCAGCTCGTGATCACCATCGAGGAGATCATGCATGACTCCACCCACGAGCTCGGTGTCGATCCGGGCCTGCGCAAGGACGGTGTCGAGGCCCACCTGCAGGTGCTGCTGGCGGACCGGCCGGACGCCGTCCGCGAGGGGCTGACCCTGGTCCGCCGGGAGTACGAGACCGGCATCGGCCCGGTCGATCTTCTCTGCCGGGACACCGACGGCTCCACCGTGGCGGTCGAGATCAAGCGCCGGGGCGAGATCGACGGTGTGGAGCAGCTCACCCGCTACCTGGCGCGGCTCAACGACGACCCGGCGCTGCCGCACCCGGTCAGCGGGATCCTGTGCGCACAGTCGATCACGCCGCAGGCCCGGATGCTGGCCGGTGACCGCGGCATCGCCTGCTCGGTGGTCGATTACGACGCGCTCCGGGGTCTCGAACCCTCGATCCCCACCCTCTTCTGACCCTGCCTGACCCTGCTGGCCCCGCCGACCCTGCCTGATCCCGTTGATCCCGTTGGCCCCGCTGGCCCCGCTGGCCCCGCTGGCCCCGTCTGCCCTCGCAGGCCCCGCCTGGCTCCGCTGATCCCGCGGGCGGCGGGGCGGCTCTCGCCGGGTCGCGACGTACGCTGCGCGGTCGTAACATGCTGTTCGGGTGAACACAAGGCCGTTCATAGGTGGCAGTTTTCCTCACGATCGCACGCTCCAGCGTGGTGAATCTGGGACGATCCGGTCAATCGGAGCGCGGGGAGATCCGCCGGCCCGGCGAGTGCGGTGCGGCCGGACGGATCCCGGAGGAAAGGAGCGCCGGGTATGAGCCAGGAGACTGCTTTCGGAGAGCCGACGAAGGTCGGGGTCGTTGGCCTGGGCACCATGGGCGCGGGCATCGCGGAGGTGCTGGCGCGGGCGGGCATCGAGGTCGTCGGCGTCGAGAAGGACGACGCCGGTCTGGCCCGTGGGCGCGGCCATCTGGAGCATTCCACCCAGCGGGCTGTGGATCGCGGCAAGATCAGCGTTGAGGAGCGGGCGGAGCTGCTCGGGCGGATCGACAGCGGCACCGACCTGGCGGCCGTCGCCGACTGCCCGCTGGTGATCGAGGCGATCCATGAGCGGCTCGACGCCAAGCGGGAGCTGTTCGGCCGTCTCGACGAGCTCTGCCGGCCCGGGACCGTGCTCGCCAGCAACACCAGCTCGCTGTCGGTCACCGAGCTCGCGGCGTCCACCCACCGTCCGTCGCGGGTGCTCGGCACGCACTGGTTCAACCCGGCCCCGGTGATGGGACTCGTCGAGGTCGTGGGAACGGTCGTCACCGATCCTGCCGTGCTTGACGGCGTGCGTGACCTGGTCGGGCGGGTCGGCAAGACGGCTGTGTCGGCGGGCGACCGGGCTGGCTTCATCGCCAACGCGCTGCTCTTCGGGTACCTGAACAACGCGGTGCGGATGCTGGAGGCGCACTACGCGAGCCGGGAGGACATCGACGCGGCGATGCGGTTCGGCTGCGGCCACCCGATGGGCCCGCTGGCCCTGCTCGACCTGATCGGGCTGGACTCGGCCTACGAGATCCTCGACTCGATGTACCACCAGTCCCGGGATCACCTCCATGCCCCGGCGCCGCTGCTCAAGCAGCTCGTCACCGCCGGCATGCTCGGGCGCAAGACGGGGCGGGGCTTCTACACGTACGCCGCGCCCGACTCGCCCGAGGTGGTCGACGCGGCGCCCCCGACCGCGGTCGCCGGGGTCGAGCCGCGTCCGGTCCGGCTTGTCGGCGTGGTCGGCACCGGCACGATGGCGACCGGCATCATCGAGGTGCTCGCCCGCTCGGGCTACGACGTGGTCTACCGCGCCCGTTCGGACGACAAGGTCGCCGCGGTCCGCAAGCGCCTGGTGGAGTCGTTCGAGCGGGGCGTCCAGCGCGGCCGGCTCTCCGCCGAGGACCGGGACGCCGCCCTGGCCCGGGTGACGGGCACGACGGACCTCGACGCCCTCGCCGACTGCGACCTGGTGGTCGAGGCGGTCGTCGAGGAGCTGAGCGTCAAGCGGGCGCTGTTCGCCGCGCTCGACGAGGTGGTGAAGCCCGGTGCGATCCTCGCGACGACGACGTCCTCGCTGCCCGTGGTCGAATGCGCCACCGCGACCACCCGCCCGCGCAGCGTGATCGGCATGCACTGGTTCAACCCGGCGCCGGCGATGCGGCTGATCGAGGTCGTGCCGACCGTCCTGACCGCGCCGGAGACGACCGCGACGGTGCTCGCCGTGAGCCGGGCGGCGCGCAAGCACCCGGTGGTCTGCGGGGACCGTGCCGGCTTCATCGTCAACGCCCTGCTGTTCCCGTACCTCAACGACGCGGTGCGGATGCTGGAGGCGCACTACGCCACCCTCGACGACATCGACACCGCGATGACGGTGGGCTGCGGGCATCCGATGGGCCCGTTCGCGCTGGCGGACGTCGTCGGCCTGGACGTGACCCTCGCCATCCAGCGGACGCTGTACCTGGAGTTCCGGGAGCCGGGGTACGCGCCTGCGCCGCTGCTGGAGCATCTCGTCAAGGCCGGCTACCTGGGGCGCAAGACGGGACGGGGCTTCCGCGACCACTCGCGCTGACGGCGGGCCCCACCACCGCGGTGGCGGTCGGACCACCCGCGCCGGCGGTCCGTCCCCACACTGAAGGACAGTCCGGTCGCGGTGGCGGGTTCGTCGACTCCTCGGGGGGAACCGGACCGGTACCGACGTTGATCACGCGGCGGTGTGGTCGGTGGGCATGTCTAGGATGTCGCCGAGCGCCAGGTTCAGCCGCGCGACCGCGCCGCCTGCCCTACCCGAGGAGGACGCCCGTGGCCATGGTGGACAAGGACGCACTGCGCGAGTTCGGCCGTGAGGTGACGACCTTCCTCCCTGATCTGGTCATCATGCTGCGCCGCGTGGTCGCCGACCCGCGGGTGCCGCAGTCGGCGAAGCTGGAGGCGGGTGCGGCGCTGGCCTATCTGGTGTCACCGCGGAACCGGCTGACGAACTTCATCCCGGTGATCGGGCAGCTGGACGACGTGGCCGTGGTGGCCTTCGCCTTCCGCCGGCTGGTGGTCGGCGCGGGGGAGCCCATCCTGCGTGAGCACTGGCGGGGCAGCGACCGCTCGTTCCACGCGCTGATCGGGGCCTCGTCGGCACTGGCGAGTCCGGCGGGGATGCTGCGGCGGGCCAAGGTCGCCCGCACGCTGGCCGGCGCCGCGCTGGCGCGGGTGAGCGGCGGGCGCGGGGAGGCGGAGGGCCAGGTCGGCGGTTCGGGCCCGGTCAGGGTTGTGGACGGTGAGGTCATCGGCCGCTCGGCTCCGGACGGCGGCTTCGGCGGCCGCTGAGATGCCCGGTGACGGCCCGCGCGGCGGCGGGGAGGACGGAGAGGGCTCCGGCAGGGGCCCGGACGAGGGCTGGGTCGTCCGCCCGGTGACCGGGGCGGCGACGACCAAGGAGTACCGGTGCCCCGGCTGCGATCACCTCATCGCGCTGGGCATGCCGCATCGGGTCGTGTGGCCGGTGGGCGCTGTCGACGAGCGGCGGCACTGGCACACGGCCTGTTGGGCGCGCCGCCATGCAGGCCCGCGCCAGCGCTTCCGGCGGGCTTGGGGGCGCGGCTGACCCGCTGACGGGCCGCGTCGGAGCGGGGGGCCGGAGCGGGCCGGGGCCGGGGCCGGCTGCGGTGGCGACGTGCCGGTGGGTCAGAAGGCTCAGGTGGGTCAGAAAAGGCTCAGGTGGGTCAGAAGGCTCAGATGGGTCGGCTGTGCGTGGGTCGGGGTGGCTCAGCTGTGTGCCGAGCCTGCCGGTGCGGCGGCGCTGTCGCCCGCGGTCAGAGCCCGCGGGGGTGCTGATCCGGCCTGCAGGGGAGCCGTCGCGGCGGTGAGCCGGTCGCGCAGGGCGCCGAGCTGGGCGGTCACCTGGTCATGCAGCGCGCCGAGCTGGGCGGTGACCTGGTCGCGCTGGTTCTCGAGGTCGGCGAGGCGCCTGGCGGACTCGCCCTCGGTCGCGGCCGCGGTGGCCCGTGCCGTCTCGACGACCCGCTCCGCCTCGGCGCGGGCCGAGGCCACGATGTTCTGCGCCTGCTCCTCGGCGTCCAGCACGGTGCGCTCGCGGGTGTACTCGGCCTCGGCGACGATCCGGCGGGCCTCCTCCAGCTGGGCCTCGGCGTCACGGGTCCGCTCGGCGCGGACGGTGGCCGCCTCCTCCTCGGCGAGCTGGAGGATCTGGGTGATGCGCCCGCCGAACTCCTCCCACGCCGGCCGGTTCGCCGCCAGATCATCGCGCACCCGGGCCGCCTCGGTGGCCGCCTCGGAGGCGGCGGCCTCGGCGGCGGCCCGGTGCGACTCGGCCTCGCGGAGCTGCTCGACAAGCCAGTTGACGTGCGCGTTCACCTGCTGCGGGTCGTAGCCGCGGCGGACCAGATCGAAGCCGGGGGCGCCTTCACCTTCGCCGGCCATCGGGATGAGATCGCTGTGCTCTGTCATAGGCACCCAGCATCCCAGACCGGCAATCGTTGGGTGACAGGAGCCGTGGCGCCGGCCGGTTCGGGTTGCGTGATCTACACGCCGCGGAAGCGGTTGATGGCGGTGAGGTGACGAGCCCGCATCTGCTCATCCCGCACCCCCAGCCCCTCCTCCGGCGCCAGACACAGCACACCGACCTTCCCCTGATGCGCGTTGCGGTGCACATCGAACGCCGCCTGCCCCGTCTGCTCCAACGGATACACCCGCGACAACGTCGGATGGATCAACCCCCGCGCCACCAGCCGGTTCGCCTCCCACGCCTCCCGGTAGTTCGCGAAATGCGTCCCGATAATCCTCTTCAGATTCATCCACAGATACCGGTTGTCGTACTCATGCAGAAACCCACTCGTCGACGCGCACGTCACCACCGTCCCCCCACGCCGCGCCACGAACACCGACGCCCCGAACGTCTCCCGCCCCGGATGCTCGAACACGATGTCCGGATCCTCACCCCCCGTCAGCTCCCGGATCCGCGCCCCGAACCGCTTCCACTCCCGCGGATCCTGCGTCCGCTCGTCCGACCAGAACCGATACCCCTCCGCCGCCCGATCGATCACCAGCTCCGCACCCAACGACCGACAGATCTCCGCCTTCGCCGGCGACGACACCACACACACCGGCAACGCCCCACCCCGCAACGCCATCTGCGTCGCATACGACCCCAACCCCCCCGACGCCCCCCACACCAACACCACATCCCCCTGCTTCATCCCCGCACCGTTACGCGACACCAGCTGCCGATACGCCGTCGAGTTCACCAGCCCCGGCGCCGCCGCCTCCTCCCAACTCAGATGATCAGGCTTCGGCATCAACTGGTTCGCCTTCACCAACGCCAGCTCCGCGAGACCACCGAAATTCGTCTCGAACCCCCAGATCCGCTGCTCCGGATCCAGCATCGTGTCGTTGTGACCCTCGGGCCGCTCCAACTCCACCGACAGACAGTGCGCCACCACCTCATCCCCCGGGAACCACGCATGCACCCCCGGCCCCGTCCGCAACACCACACCCGCCAGATCCGACCCCACCACGTGATACGGCAGATCATGCCGCGCAGCCAACGGCGACGTCCGCCCATACCGCTCCAGGAACCCGAACGTCGACAACGGCTCGAAAATCGACGTCCACACCGTGTTGTAGTTCACCGACGACGCCATCACCGCCACCAACGCCTCACCCGGCCCCAGCTCCGGCGTCGCCACCTCGTCCACATGCAACGACTCCCGCGGATCCTTGTCCCGCGACACCCGCCCCTCGAACATCCCCACCTCGTCACGCCGCACCACCACACCCCGGTACGACTCCGGAACCGGCAACGCGGCGAACTCCGCCCGCCGCTGCGCCGACCGCGGCGAACCGGCCAT
>NZ_KB893801.1 GCF_000374165.1 Parafrankia elaeagni | reverse complement strand
TGGGGCGGGCTCGGCGGCGGCATCGTCGGCCGCGCGGCGATGGACTTCCTGCTCCCGGACAACGTCGTCTTCCGCTACTCGACGCTCTGACGGCCTCCGCCGTCGCCGCGAACCGCCGCCCCGCGGACGTTCCCGCGCCCCGACGCGGACGTTCGCCGGGCGGCGGTCCGGCTCCGGCCCCGTCGTCGTAACCCTCCCGGACGGCAACCGGGTCAGCTCGACCCGACTGCGCAGCTGGAGTTATCCGAGCACGTTCTGGACGTGGTTCTGCACCGTCCGATGCGACACGCCAAGTTCTCGGGCCGCGTCCCGGGCGGACATGCCCGTCGCGACCAGTCGGAGGCAGCTCGCCACCGACTGGAAGATCGACGGGGGAACCCATAGCCATCTGGTCGCGGGCCCTGTTCGTGGCCGGCGTGCGTCGCTGAAAGCGTCTGCGGCGTCAAAGACCGAGAGCCGGGTCCGCGTCGCCCTCCGCTGGAACTGTCGCTGTCTGATCGAGATCGAGTCTGGCCGGCGCGGAATGTGGGTCGGACAGAGCTCGGGTGCCCGCGGTGACGGCATCCAGTACGTGACGGCCGTACTTCAGCAGGAACTCGTGTTGGCGGTCCGTGAGGTGCTCTCCACCCCATATGCCGTCAAGGCCCCCGGCGACGGCCCTGACCGCTTCCAGAGACCGCGGGTTGATCGTGGCCGGAAGATGGACGTCCGTGCCGGCGAACACGACGGTGTCGTGATGCCAGATGCGGTAGTAAACGGAGTCACGGCCCTGGTTGGGGAGGGCATGGCGTGCCGCGAGGATGTCGATGCGGACTTCACGTTCCTGCCAGCTGTACAGGGGATGATCGCGTTCCATTGCCGCGCTGTACGTGCTGTTCGGCTGATTTTTCGTGCGGATGAGGCTGTAGCGTGTGGGCCGTAGCGTGGGGTTCGGTGGCACTTCGTGAAGGCCGATGATCTGCCGTGGGCTGCCGAAGTGCGGTATGCGCGGTGACTGGTCGAGGGCCTGACGGGCTGCGCTCGGGATGGCGAACCCGAGCCGTTCCTCGAGGGTTGACAGGTTCTGCGTGTAGGTCCTGAGCGCCGGGTTCGCGGAATGGGTGTCGAGGTTCAGTTCGGCGGTGTATCCGTGTGTGTGTCGGCTATAACTGGCCGCGAACCTCCATTCTCCCGCGGGCACGGTGATGGACACTGGATACGTCGTGTCGGGAATTCCCGGATAGGACGTTGAGGACGGGGGCCTGGCCACGGCAGCCTGCCTCTCGGTGACATGTCTGATCGGCTGATAGCCGAGGGAGTCCTCCTCGCCGCGCCGGCGGAAGGAGGGCTCGTCGTTCGGGGCCCGCGGATCGGTCGCCAGCGGGGCCCGGCACTGATCCCGAGAGACATCCCCGGCCCAGGTGGGACCGCCTGCGCCTGGCCGTGGCCGTACCTGTCGGGCGACGGTCCCCGTTGCCTGTCGCCGTTGCGTCCGCAGCAGCGGTCGGAACCTCACTTTCCGAGGATCTCGAGCCTCGCACTCCTTTGGAGGTATCGGCGGTCGGCTGGGCGGTCCAGTTCCTGGTGGTGGGCGAGTCGGTCGCGGAACGGAGCGCGCGCTGTGATCGTCACGGTGAAGCTGTTGGGACTGCGGGCGAGGGATGCCGCGGCGGTGGCGAAGGCCGCGCGCCGGGTGGTCGCCTACGTCGAAGGCACTGCCGCGACCGGCTCTGCGAGGACGCAGGCGGATTACTACGGCGAGGGTGGCAAGGCACAGGGGTGGGCCCGCGGTTCCGGTGGAAGCCTCGTCGGACTGCGCGGCGCTGTGAGTTCAGAGCAGCTGCAACGGTTGTTGATGGGGCGGCACGGGGTGACGGGCGAACCGTTGTTGTCCGGGGCGGGGTCAGCGGGCCGTGCTGATCGGGAGTTTGTCAAGCTGCCTGCCGGTCAGGAGTGGTTCTCCATGGCGGAGGCGGCGCGGATTGCCGGGGTGGACGTGTCCTATCTCCGGCGACTCGCGGGCCGAAAACATGAGGAAGCAGATGGTCCACGTGAAGAGCAGGGAGCGGACCCGGCTGGCGCACAGTCACCCAGCAGCGACACGCGAACGAAGCGTCATCGTGATCAGGGGGAGAGAACAGGTGGGCGGCTGGCCGCGGAAAGGGATCCTGATTCCGGTCGGTGGCGGGTCTCGCGAGGCGAGCTGATCCGTTTCATCGAGCAGCGCGAACCGCCAACCGTGGTGATCGGGATGGACGTGGTCTGCGCCGCGCCGAAATGCCTGAGCCTGTTGTGGACGTTCGGGGATGAGGAACTTCGGCGGGATATCAGGGAGTCGGTCGAAGTCGGTATCGACGCGGTGTTCTCCTATCTGGAGCGGTACGCGACTCAGGGCATGGTCGCCGGGCGCAACCAGCCGGGGCTGGGGCTGGCAGCGGCCTCCTACCTGCACGACGTCTCGCGGGCGAACGAGGCGCACCTGCACGTCCACAACATCGTCGCGAACGTGGTGGCGATCCCCGTCCTGGACGAGACCGGTCAGCCGGAGCGGGACCCGGCGGGTGGGGTGCGGGTGGAGTGGCGGGCGTTGGACAGCGAGCTGTTCCTGGGGCATGCGCGCACCGCCGGGTTCGTCGGCGCGGCCGCCATGCGCCATGAGCTGTCCCGTCGGCGCGGTCTCACCTGGGGGCCGGTCCGCAACGGAGTAGCGGAGCTGGCGGACTTTCCCCTCGAGCTGCTTGCCGCCTTCTCCACCCGGCACGGGCAGGTACAGGAGGAGTTCGCCCAGCTGGTGGGGCAGGGAATGCTGCCGGACGGGCGGACCGAGGCAGCTGCCCAGCGTCGGTCCCGCGCTGCGAAGAAGGTGCTGGCTGACGACGAGGTGTACGCAGCGCAGGAGCGCCGCCTGACCGAGGCGGGCTGGTCTCCCTCCCAGCTCCGCGATCTGGCTCGCCACCGTGACCGCAGGCCGGCACACCCGACGGCCGCGGAGCTCGCCGAGTTGTCGGACCGGGTGATGGGGCCGCACGGCCTGACAGAGAAGGCACCGACGTTCGACCGGCGCGACATCTACCGGGAGGTGGCTGCCTGGGCAGGCGACCGGCTCGACGGTCCGGCGATCTCCGCAGTTGTGGACTGGCTGCTGGCCGATCCCCGTCTGGTCCGCATCGAGCAGCCGTCCGCGCGCCGCCGGCACCGGGGCGAGGAGACGTTCAGCACCGAGAACCTCCTCGACGTTGAGGACAGCCTGCTCACCCTGTGCCGGCAGGGCCGCGTCGACCGGGGAGGGCCGCCCCGAACCCTCATCCCTCACGAGGCAGTGCAGACGGCGTTGACGACCAGCGCCAGCGCCAGGACCAGCGCCAGCCCTGGTACCGGCCCCGGCGCCGCGCCGGAGATACAGCTGACCGAGGAGCAGCAGGACCTCGTCCGCAAGCTGCTCACCGACGACGATCTGGTCCGGCTGGTGATCGGTCCCGCAGGGTCGGGCAAGACGGCGGCGATGCGTACTGTCGCGCGACTGCTGACCGCGCGCGGCATCACCGTCCTCGGCGCGGCCCATGGCGGCCGTCAGGCCGAACATCTTGCGGCGACGCTGGAAGTCGAGACCAGAGTGGTCAGCGGGTGGCTCACCCTGCTCGACCACGCTGAGGATCCGGCCTCCCACTGGCCGGACGGCACCGTACTGGTCGTGGACGAAGCGAGTCAGGTCTCCACCCGGGACGCGGAGCGGCTGCTGCGCTACGCCACCCGCACCGGCACCGTGCTGATCTTCCTGGGAGATCCGGCGCAGCTGGGCAGTGTCGGCGCGGGCGGGTGGTTCGCGCACCTCGTCGCTGAGTCGGCACCGGCGCGGCTGACCGGCATCCACCGCCAACGCGGATCAGGCATGGCCGAGGTCCGCGCGGCACTGGCAGGCCTGCGTTCTGCGTTGCCGTCCGAGACGATGGCCGCGGTCGGTGCGCTGGTCCGCTCAGGTCACGTTCGCCTGTTCGACGACCGTGCGGGGCTGCTGGCCACAGCGGTCGCTGACTGGTACGGCGAGCGCGGCCGGGCCGGACGGGCGGCACCGATGCTCTCGGAGCGCCAGCGCGACGTCGACGCACTCAACACCGCGGCCCGCGGCGCGCTGACCGTGGACGGCTCCCTGACCGGCCCGGTGCTGATCGTGGCCGGTCGCGAGTTCCAGAAAGGCGACGAGGTGATCACCCTCACCCAGGCGGGTCACACGCTGATCCCCGCCGGGAGGTCTCGCAGCGACTACGTCCGCACCGGAACCATCGGACGTGTCCTGGCGGTGCGCGTCGACCCGGAGCGGCCGCAGCACCAGTCGGTCACCGTCCGGTTCCCCGGGAAGGGAACGGTCGAGGTCGGTTGGGACTACCTCACCCACGCCTTCCCGGATGGTCGTGACGGTGGCCTGGGCCATGCCTACGCCCTCACCGCGCACAAGGCGCAGGGGGCGACGATGTCGACGGCGCGGCCGATCGTCGTTGACGACACTTCCCGGGCCGGGTTGTACGTCATGCTGTCGCGTGCCCAGGAGCGCCTGCAGGCCTACCTGATCCGCCGCCCGGACCTGGAAGCCGACCTCGACGACGAGGACTGGCTGCCGGTCCTGCCGACCGACGGCGCGGTCGACCGACTGACCGAGCGGCTGCGCACCTCACGGACCGAACGGCTCGCCGGCGACCTCGACCCGGTCGCCCAGGCTGCCCACCGGCTCGGCGGCACCCACAGCCTGGCCGAGCTCCTCGCGCTCGCCGACCCCACCCGCCGGCCGGGCGAAGAGCGGGACCGGCCGGCGATGTCGGTGCTGCGCCGAGCCCAGATCGCCGCGCAGGCCCGGCTTGTCGCCCAGGCCCTGGCAGCACCAGGCCCGGAACTGCTCGCCCGGATCGGCCCCCGGCCGCAGTCCGGACCCCATCGGCTGCTGTGGGACAGGGCGGTCGGGGCGCTCGTGACCTACCGGGCCTCCTACACGCCGGACGTACCGGAGGGACCCGGCGTGCTGGCCGATAACCCGGGCCCGCGACCAGAGCCGGGCGAGCGCGATGCGGTCGCCCGCCGCTGGGAACAACTGCGCCGCCAGGCCACCACGCTGGCCGACACGTGGGCGGCCCGCCTGGCGTCCGCGTCCGCACACCGCTTCGCCGCCGGGGTGGAGGCCGCGCCCCGCCGACGTGCCGTGGCCGGCATCCACGCCCTGCTGGACGCAGGCTGGGATGCTCACGATCTTCTGATGGCACTCGGTGAAGAGGAACTGGGCACCGTTCGGGCCGGAGCAGCGGTTCTGGACCATCGGGTTGCAACCCTTTGCGCGCGGGCGCGCCTCGACGGCGCCACGTTTGAGCTGCCGGCGCCGCAGACTGCGGCCGAGGCCTGGCAGGCGGCGGTCACGCTGCTCGACACCGCGGAGTCCCTGCATCTGGCCGCTCGGCCCACCGCGGAGCTTGCCGCGGAGGACCGGCTGCTGGGATGCGTCCTGCGCGGGCCCGGGAACGACGCCGGCCTGCACGGGCATCTCGTTTCCCGCACGCGCCAGGCGGAGACGGCCCTCGCCGCGGCCACCTGGGGCCTTGGTCATGGTGAGGGCCCGTCAGGCCCCCCGGGGACACGGGCCCAGGACGGTCCAGCCCGTCCGAATTCCACGCCGTCGGAGAGGGACCTTCACCTGTGGGTGCAGGCAACACGCGAGCTACGGCTTGGCCGCATCCTGCTTGCCGCCGCCGATGGTGAGCCTGCCGCCCATGAGATGGTCACGCGGTACCGGGCCCGCATCGATGCTGCCCTCGGCCACCAGATCGATCAGGCCCTACTGCGTATCGACCAGGAACCGCCCCGCTACCTCACAGACCTGATGGGCCCTCGGCCGGCCGATCCCGCGGGTTCGGCCCGTTGGCGTGCACGCGCCCACGAGGTGGAAAGCTACCGGCACCGCGAACTCGGCCTCGCCTACAGCGAACTCGCCGTGCCACTCGCGGAGAAGCCGTCAGAACAGGCCCTCGGCGCTCCTCCGGAACAGCCCGAGTTGCGCACTCGGTACGAGGCGCTCCTGGCGGATCCCACCCAGCTCGACGTCGGCCTCTGACAACGTTCTCCCTCGCGGAGAGTATCTGAGCAATGACATTTGAGCGTGTGTCGGTGCCGAGGTCCTGGTAACGGACCCCGCCCCAGAAAGCGAGGTGGTGCGCGCTGGAGAGCTGGGCCATGTCGCCCTGGTCTCCGCGATGATGATCTCGGCTGCCGGGCGGCCGATACCCGGGATCGTGTCGAGGAGGTCCAGATCGGGCTGGTGGTCGGCGAGGAGGGCCGCGGTCCGTTCGCCGAAGGAGGCGATGACCTGCTTCCAGCGGTCGATCTCGTCGAGGTAGTGGCGGACCATGAAGGCGTGGTGGTCGGTGAACTCGCCGTCCAGTGCCTCGACGAGTACCAGGATCTTGGCACGGGCCCCGGCCGGCGGCGAGGTCGGCGAGCAGGTGTGGATCACGTTCACCGGCGACGAGGGCTTCCAGGATCTTCCGGCCGGTCATATCGACCAGGTGGGTGAGGACCGCGGCGAGTTTCATGCCGGTGTCCTCGATTCCTGCTCCAGCCGTTGGGCTTCCCAGCCGGCGGCGCGTGCCAGTTCGGCGCCGGTCGCCGAGTTGCTCTCGACCTTCACGTGGCCGATGGCGATGGCCACACATCGGGAGGTGCCACGGAGGTCGCGGCTGGCGTCGGCGGTGTGGAGGTGGACGGCGGGGCGGGTGGACTGGCCGAGGCTGCCGGCGGACTGGCCGGTGGGGGTGGGGCTGGTGGTGGTGTCGTTGTGGGGGCGGGTGGTCTGGGTGCGAAGGCGGTGGGGGTGATGCTGCGGATTCGTAGGCGGATGTGGGTGGGGCAGTGCTGGTCGGCGGGGGTGGCTTTCAGTGTGAGGAGGAGGGCGTCGTCGGGCAGGTTGGCGTTGGCGAGGTTCGTGCCGGGGATTCGGGCGAGGAGCGTCGGCGCGCCGGCCTCGTGATCGTCCTCGAGGTGCAGCCTGGTTGAGGTGACGGGTGCGCCGGTGGTTGTGGTTGCGGTTGCTTCGACGGTGACGGTGGTGGTGCGCCAGGGTCGGCGGGTGGTGGTGATGTCGAGGGCTTCGGCGCCGGGGGTGGTCGGGTCGAGGTCGGTGAGGGTGACCGCGAGGTCGTCTGCGCGCAGGGGGTGGCAGGCTTCCAGT
>NZ_KB893800.1 GCF_000374165.1 Parafrankia elaeagni | reverse complement strand
CGGCCACCCCCTGGCCGTCGCCCGCACACCCGCGGCGGCCAGGGGCTGCACCCGTGCCCGCGACGTGATCCGGCACGGTCCGTCACCGTGCCCACTCGCGGATGTCTCCGCCCACGGACATCCATACGGATCTCGGAGCCCCCATGCCCGGCCGGCACCTGCCCGCCCCCGCCCCCGACCCCGCCTCCCGACCGGACCCGCACCCCAGCGGACGCCGCCACCGACGCCGCCGCGCCCGCCCCGGCCGGCTCCAGGCGGTGGCGCTCCTGCTGATCCCGGTGATCNTGATCGTCGCGATGGTCGTCGTCGAACGCACCCGCGACGGCAGCGGACGCCGACCCATCTCCCAGGAGAACCCGTTCCGGGACATGAACCTCCCGGAGAGCAGCTCGGGCTCGGCCGAGGGCCGCGGGCACGAGGTGCCCACGGAAGCCACCCAGGCGGTGCAGGCCCCCGACGCGGCAGCGGTCGAGCGAGCGGTCCCGGACCTGCCGGGCGCCGTACCGACCACCCCGGGGCTCGGCGATGTCCGCCTCACTGATCCGCAGGCGTCCCTGAAGCCGTCCCCGCCACCGGCGGCGGCCGGCGGCGGCACAGCGCCCGCGGGCGGGGCGGCGGCGCGGCCCGGTGGCGAGATGCGTGCGGAGTTCGGTGAGTCCCGGACGGTTCGGCCAGACCGTGGCCCGGCCCGGGACGGCAAGCCGCAGGCGGGTCGGACCGAGCTGGTGGAACGGCGTACCGAGAGCACACGCGAGTTCCGCAACCCGGACGGGTCGCTCACGACCGAGACCTCGATGGGCCCGGCGCGTTTCCAGGACGCCCGCGGCGAGTGGGTCGACATCGACACGGCGTTGGAGCAGGCCGGTGCGGGCCGTCTGCGCTCGGCGTCGACCGAGCATGTGGTCGAGGTCGCCCAGGACGCGAAGGATCCGCGGTTGGGCCGTATCGAGCTCGGTGAGGGGACGTCGTTCTCGTTCGGGCTCGTCGGCGCAGCATCGTCCCGGGCGGAGGTGGACGGGCCCAAGGCGACCTTCGCCGACATCCGGGAATCGGCTGATCTGGAGCTCGGTGCCGTCGCGGGCGGGATGAAGGAAGTCATCGTCCTGCGGTCGGCCGACGCGCCGACCGTCTGGGAGTTCCCGCTGGAGATGGAGGGCCTCACGGCCCGCCTCGACGGCCGCCAGGTTCTCCTGGAGGACGCTGCCGGCGAGGCGCGTGGTGTGGTTCCGCCCGGGTGGATGGAGGATTCGCGCACCGAGGGTGGCATGGCCGCGACGTCGGACGGTGTCGTCTACAGCCTCGTCGAGGGCGAGGACGGCGGCCAGGTCCTGCGGGTCGAGCTCGACCGCGCCTGGTTGAACGACCCGGCCCGCGTCTATCCCATCCGGGTGGACCCGGCGGTCATCGGTGACTCGGTGTACGTCGGAGGTGACGACACCTACATCTCCTCCCTGCAGCCGAACACGAACTACTCAACTCTCCCCGCGTTCTACGCCGGTAAGTACCAGACGGACGTGCAGCGTGGCTATCTCAACTTCCCGGGCCGCTCCGAGCTCAGCAACGCGCACATCACCAACGCCCATCTGAAGATCTTCAACTACGACTCGGCCGGCGGGTGCACCCCGTATCCAGTGTCCCTGCGACAGGTGCTGATCCCCTGGAACGGGTACACGATGACCTGGCCCGGGGCGACCATGGGCCCCGTCGTCGCCGAGGGCACCTTCGCGCGCGACCAGGGCAACCCCGCGTGTCTTCCGCAGTGGGAGTACATCGGCAACAGCGACGACCGCCTGCGCGACCTGGTCCACCTGTGGACCCACAACGCGTACGCCAACTTCGGCCTCGCGGTCACCGCCTCGGAGACGAACGACAACGCGCGCAAGGCGTTCTACACGGCGGACTGCTGGTGCAACCCGGCCGACCCCCCCTCGGACTTCCGACCGAAACTGGAAATCAACTGGTCCTCCAACGGAGCCCAGTACTCGTACCCGAACGGCGCCCCGCAGTGGGTGACCATGCCGACGGCGACGACACCCGGCACCGTCATGGTCAGGGTCAAGAACTCGGGGCAGACGGCGTGGGCGGCGAACAGCGCGTTCAAGCTGGCCTACCACGTCTACCAGAACGGCGTCCTCTACGACCAGGAGGGCGCGGAGACGAACCTGCCCGTCGCGGTCAACCCAGGGGGCACGATCGATCTCCTGGCGACGGTCGACCCGCTTCCGGCCGGGACGTACGAGATCCGCTGGGACATGAAGCAGTCGGGCGTCGCCTGGTTCTCGTCCTGGGGCGTCGACTACATGAGCACACCGCTGACCCTCAGCGCCGCGCAGCCCCTCGTCACCGGTGTCGCGCCGCCGAACGGCACCGAGGTCTCCAGCCTGCGCCCGACCCTGTCCGCCAGCGGCAGCGACCCGGACAACGCGCCCAACCCCCTCACCTTCCAGTTCCAGCTCTGCACCGGAACGGACGCGGCGTCCGGCTCCTGCTGGGACTCCGGATGGCAGTCCGGAACGACCTGGCAGCCGCCCGCCGGAGCACTGACCTGGGGAACGATCTACTACTGGCGCGTCCGGGTGAGCGACGGCCTGTACCAGAGCTCCTGGCTGGGACCCATCGCCGTCCGGCCAGTGGCCGCCCAGTCGACGACCGAGGCCAGTCTGGGGCGGGACCCCTACGTCCCACCCGTCTCCCATGTGCATCCACTGGCGCAGAACTACAGCTCGATGGTCACCGACGCCGCGGTCTCCGGGGTCGGCCCGGCGCTGTCGGTCTCCCGTACCTACAACAGCCTCAGCAGTTCCGACGGCATCTTCGGCCCCGGCTGGACCTCCGAGTTCGACAGGTCGGCGAACCCCGAGGCCGCCGGTGACGGCGACATCCTGGTACGGAAGGCGGACGGCCGGGTCGAGCGCTTCGGCCGCAACACCGACGGCACTTTCGCACCGCCCCAGGGCGTGTACTCACTCCTGCAGGCGCCAGCGCCCAGAATCGCCTCCTTCACCAGCGCGGACTCGACGACGTCGCTCGGGCTCGCGGACACCGGTGAGAGCTGGCAGGTTCTCGACGGCACCTGGGGAATCTCGAACAACAACGCCTATCTGGTCTCCGGCTCCATCTGGCAGCGCAATGCGGCGGTGATGCCGGCCGCCGCCGACGGGACCATCCGTTTCACCGCTCCGGTGGCCCAGGACGGCATCGGGGTGTCGTTCCGCGTGCAGGACATCGACAACATGTGGATGCTGTACGTCCAACCGTCCACCAACTCGCTTGTGCTGGCGAAGCGGGTGTCGGGTTTCGAGACGCAGGTGGCGACGATCGCGAACGCCTGCTGTTCCGCGAACGACACCTACGCCGTGACGACGTCGGGCAGCCAGCTCACGGTGCTGCGGAACAACCAGGTCGTCGGGTCCGCCACCGACTCTGCGTTCAGCACGGTCACCCGGGCCGGCATCTACTGGGCCAGCGCGGGTTCCGGCCGTATCGGGTCGATCACCCTGATTGACGACCAGCATCGCGACACGATCACCCGGGCCAACTCGACGACGTCGCTGGGCACCACGGACAACGGCGAGAAGTGGCAGAACGTCGGCAGCGCGGCCTGGGGTGTCAACGGAAACGCCGCCTACCTGGCGACGGCGTCCGGCACCCGGAACGTGGCGACGGTGTCCGGTGCGGCCGACGGGGCGTTCTCGTTCACGATGCCGGTCGCCCAGGCCGGCCTGGGGCTGGCGTTCCGCTACGCCGACCCGGCGAACTACTGGCGGCTCGTCGCCCAGCCGTCCGCCGGCACCTGGCAGCTGGTCAAGCGGGACGACAACGTCGAGACGACCGTGGCGACCTCGGCGGCCGGTACCTGCTGTACCGCGGCGGACGTGCTGCGGGTCGAGACGAACGGCGCGCAGATCCGGGTGCTGCGTAACGGGACGCAGATCCTGCTGGTGAACGACCCGTCGGTGTACTACGGCAGCCGCGCCGGCCCGTTCGCCGAGGCCACCGGCGCCGGCCGGCTCGACAACCTGGTCCTCTCGGCCGCGACCATCCTCACGGAGAAGGGCGGCAGCTCCTACGCGTTCCGGTCGGACGGACGGCTGACGAAGGTCACCGACTCCGCCGCGCGGCAGCTGCAGCTCGCCTATGACGGCAACGCCCGGCTCACCTCGGCGACGAGTGTGACCAGCGGGCGAGCCCTGACCTTCGGCTGGTCCGGCGGCCGCGTCAGCTCCGTGGCGACGGCATCAGTCGCAGCCCACAGCGGTGCGCTGACCTGGAACTACGGCTACACCTCCGGCAGGCTGACCAGCGTCACGGCGCCGCACTCGACGACACCGCTGACCTACACCTACGGCACGAGCGGTGGCGCGAACGGCAGGCTGACCCAGATCAATCTGCCGCGCGGCAACATCGACACCAAGGTCGGTTACAACACCGACGGCACGGTCGCCTGGCGTGAGGACGGCCTGGCGCGCCGCACCACCTTCGCCATCCACGCCACCGGCGCGACGACCACGATTCGCATCACCGACCCGCGCGGGCACGCGACCGACTGGAAGTACCAGAACGGGCAGCTGATCTCCCGGCTCGACGGCACCGACGAGCGGACGTTCAGCTACAACGACCGCGGCTTCCTCACCCAGGTCCGCGACGAGAACAACAACCTGCTGTCGATGCAGACCGACACCCGGGGCAACGTGCTGTCCCGCACCACCACCCGGGCGATGGTCGGCACCAGCCCCGTACTGAACACGGAGTACTACAGCTACTTCGTCGGCGCACCGGGTGATCCGCGCAACGACCTGATCACCGCGTATCGGGACGCGCGGTCGTCGTCGCCGACCCACGACGTCTACCGGACGACGTACACGTACAACGCCGCCGGCGACCTGATCCAGACCCGCACACCGTCCACGCCGGACTTCCCGACCGGACGAACCACCAGCTCGGCGTTCACGAACGGCACCGAAGCCGCCGTGACCGGCGGTGGGACCGTGCCACGGGGGCTGCTGGCCAGCCAGACCGACGCCCGCGGCAAGGTCACGACCTTCGGTTACGACTCGAAGGGCGACCTGCGCCGTGACCAGGACCCGGCCGGGCTGGTGCACGAGTACACCTACGACGAGATCGGCCGGCGGCTGACGTCGCGGGAGATCTCCGACACCTACCCGTCGGGTCTGACGACCACGACGACGTACACCAAGCTCTCCCGGGTCGCCACGGTCACCGCTCCCGGGGTCACGAACCCGATCAACTCGACGACCCGCACAGCCGTCACGACGAACAGCTACGACCTGAACAGCAACCTCACCCAGGTCGTCGTCTCCGACTCGACCGGCGGTGACGCCGCCCGGACCACCACCTACACCTACGACAACGCCGACCAGCAGACGTCGCAGACCATCGCCGCCGGGACGTCGGCGGCGTCGACGACCTCGCTGACCTACGACCCGAACGGCAACATCGCCACCAGGACCGACGGCAACGGCACCGTCACCACCTACACGTACACCGCGAAGAACCTGTTGGCGACGACGACCGTCGAGGACTTCGTCGACGACCCGGTCGCTGGCTCGACACCGCGTGACCTGCTTGCGGAGTCGCGGGCCTACGACCCGGCGGGCCGGCTCGCCTCGGTGACCGACGCCGAGGGCCGCACCACCGACCACACCTACTGGCTCGACGACCTGCCCCGCCAGGAGATCCTGCGCGGGTACCGCCCGCCGGACCTGACCAACGGTGTCCTGTCGGGCCCGGGTGCCTACGACATCGTCCTGGTCGACCGGACCTACGACGCCGCCGGCAACCCGACGTCCACCAGCACCGGTGGTGGGCTGCGCACCGCGGAGACCGCCTACGACGCCGCCGGACGGGTCACCTCCAACACGGTCGCCCCCGGCTCGGTGGCGCGGACCGCGACCTACACCTACGACGCCGGCGACAACGTGACGTCGACGGTGCTCGGCGCCGCCGGCACGGCCGCCACCGAGCGGGTCGACGTCGCCTACGACGACGCCTCCCGCCCGACCTCGGAAACGGTGTTCGGTGACGGCACCGCCACCTACGTCACGACCATCCAGCATGACCAGCGGGGCTTCGTCACCGGTGTGACCGACCCCCGCGGCTACGTCGCCGGCGGCCCGCCGAACGCGGCGTTCACGACGACGGTCGCGACGAACCAGATCGGGGTGACGTCACGGACGACGTCGCCGCTGGTGGCGGTCGAGGAGTGGAGCGGCAGCCCGACCGACCAGACGCAGACCGTCGACGGGATCCTCAACGTCTTCGGGGAGGTCATCCGTGACCGTGACCCGCGCGGCAACGTCACCTCGATCACGTACAACGCGGCCGGTCAGGTCACCGGGCGGTCGGGGCAGCCGTACACCCCGCCCGGCGGGTCGGCGATCACTCCGACCGAGTCGTGGACCTATGACGACAACGGCAACGTCCTGACCCACACCGACGCCCGCGGCGAGACGACCACCACCGTCTACGACAAGCTCAACCGCCCGGTCGCCGTCACCGACCCGCAGGTCGGCTCGGCTACCGCCGGTGTCAGCCGCATCCTCTACGACGACGTCGGCAACGTCGTGTCCACCGTCGACCAGCTCGGCGCGTGGACGTTCTACGCCTACGACGACCTCGACCGGGTCTGGGCGACCACGCAGACCGAGCGGACCCCGGCGGCGACGTTCACCACCTACACGGTGCACAACAACGCCGGTGACCTGGTCCAGGTCCGCACCCCGGCGAACGCGGCCGGTGGGCAGTCGCAGACCGCGGTGTACAACCAGGCCGGTGATCTGATCGAGAGCCGGACCGAGACCAACGACCTCACGACCTACGGCTACGACCTCGCCGGCCGGCTGGTGGAGGTCACCGACCCCCTCGGTCGTTCCACCCGGACCACCTACGACCGTGCCGGCCGGCAGGTCGAGGTCGCCCAGTACTCGTCCGCGGAGGTGGAGCTGCGGTCGACCTCGACCGCCTACGACGCTGTTGGTAACCCGGTGTCGGAGACCGGTCCGTTGGGTTGGACGACCACCGCCACCTACGACGCTCTCAGTCAGCTGCGGACCGTCACCGAGCCGGTGGACGCCTCGACGTCGATCACGACGACGTTCGGTTACGCCAAGGGTGGCAAGCTCACCCGCCGGACCGACGGCCGCGGGAACCGGGTCATCTACACGTACAACCCGCTGCTGCTGCGGGAGTCGGTGGTGGAGGCCCCGACC
>NZ_KB893799.1 GCF_000374165.1 Parafrankia elaeagni | reverse complement strand
GGGCGGGGCGGGATTCGGCGTGCCACCCGGCGTGTACTCCCCAGGTCGGAAGCACGGCAACGACGTTACACGCCACCGGCAAACATTCTCCAAGCAATTATGACGGCCATCACATCCCGTCGGCAGGGGTTGAAATAATCCGTGCACGGTGCAGCCGAAACAGAGACGTCCGATATGTACCACCACCATTCGACCGGCGCCACTCCCCTGTCACCTTGGGTCGACCAGTGCAGTGCGTAACGCACACCGCCGACCCGGCTCCGCGACGACTTTTCCCACCCCTGGACCCCGGATGATGTCCGGAAACGCGGCGCATCGATCGGAAGAATTTGGGCGAACAACTCGGAAGGCGAGAGAGGGGACGATCCGTCGAGACGACTACAACTATACGAAATCGGGCACGCTGGCCGGCAGTCCGAATCCGCGAGTCAGGCCCAGCTCCCGACGCCCGATGATGAAGGAGCGTTCAGCCGATCGGGAGGCCCGAGGGCATGAACCGCGGGCCCGCCCTCGCGTGGCCGGCCCTCGACGCTGCGTGGCTGCTGGCTGCGTGGCTGCTGGCTGCGCAGTTTCTCGGAGATCTGATCGGCGATCTGTCTCAGGCGGCCCCGGGGCTCCGTGGCGCCGCCGGGACTCGTGTGCATGACAGCCACCTGGACCCGGCCCACCAGGAAGTGGAGCGTTTCGATCGTCCTCTCCACCGTGACTCCGCCAGATCTCAGCTTCACGGACAGCTGCAGGTGGAAGGTTGCGCCGGCCGGCGGCGGCAGCGTCTTCGCCTCGATCAGGTCATACTCGATCCGACCCTTGGAGTAGTCCTCGGCGGCCTTCATCTGCACCTCGCCCGAGCACTCGGCGAACCGTGGGTTCTCCATCAGTGCCAGGTCCCGGGCCAGCTGCTCGTCCGACACGATGCTCGCCGTGGACGTGATCGTCACCTGTCGGTCCGAGCCGTTGACGAAGGTGAGTCCGTTGCTGGCGGAGTCGAACTCGTTCCGGACGTCTCCCGCCGGCACCCCGAGGCATTCCGCGACAGCCGGGAGATACCCTCCCACCTCGGCGTCGGGGGCCTGGGGCGGCACACCGGTGAAACCGGCGGTGGCGGGGCCGGCGGTGAGCACATAGTCGTCCGGCCAGAGGCCGAGCTCCTCTGCGGCCGGCGACGGGGTTCCGGACGACGTCGACGCGGCAGCCGTCGGAGTGGAGCCCGCGGCAGACGAGGTGTCACCCCCGCCGCAGGCTGACAGCGCGACGACGGCGACCATGGCCATAAGCCCGCCATGGCGCCGCGCCGCCCCGGGCCGCCGACCGTTCGCCACTGACATCACCACGTTGGTCACCTTCGACAGTCCGCGATGCTGATCGGAGCGAGAAGCTCAGGAACGCAGGGGCCCGAGGGCCCCGATCACAGGCCCGCCCTCCGTCGGCCGGCCGGCGATGGAGCGCGGCTGCTGGTTCCGCAGCTTCGTCGAGATCTGGTCGGCGATCTGCTGGAGCCTTTCCGACTGGGGAGCCTCCCCGAGGCTTGTATAGGTGGCTACCACCTCGACCTGGCCTTCGACGAAGAAGAGCAGGCTTATCGTGCCCTCGACCGTTCCCCCCGGGCCGGATGCTCGCATGGCGACGCGATAATGACCCTGTGCGCCAGCCGGCGTACCGGGCGCCTCCGCCGAGATGAGCTCGAGGTCGACGCCTTCCTCCTCATGCTCGTCGGTCTGACCCGTAACCATCTCGCCCAGGCAGTCCGGCATCCGCGGATTCGCCAGCAGCTCCCGGTCAAACGTGGCCTGCTCGCTGGTCACGATCTCCGCAGTGGAGTAGATCATGACCACTCCGTCGGCATCGGTGAAGGTGAGCCCCTCAGCCGAGGCCTCAGGTTCGTAGTCGATGTTTTCGAGCGGCACACCCAGGCATTCGGCGAGCCTCGCGTCTTCCTCGGGGTACTCGCCGTCGTCGGAGGATTCTTCCGGCACGCCCCTCAGGCCGGCCGTGGCGGGGCCCTCGGTCAGCACGAAGTCGTCCGGCCACAGACCGGTCTCCTCGGCCGCCGGCGACGCCGACCCGGACGGCCTCTCCGTACTCGCCGTCGCTGCAGCCGACGGCGCTTCGTCACCCCCGCAGGCGGACATCGCGAAGACGGCCGCCATCGCGACCAGCCCGCCTCGCCATGAAGCGGCCGGCCGGCAGCGCCGATCGCGCATGCCCGTCAACGCCACGGATCCGGCGCCCGGTTGGATTGACCGCCCGCCATGACCACGCGCATTCTGCACACTTACGCCCATCAGTCCCCACCCCAGGCCGGCCGAACAGTCCGTTCGCGAGACCTCCGCACGGGAAGAATGCCCGACGCGTGCGACATGACCGGGGCGGAAGGTCCGGCGGACTTTATCAGACGTCCGACTTAAAGCACTCCGACTGTCGAGCCTGCGACCTTCGACACAACGGCCAGCGGCGGCCGCCTCTGGGTACGGCCTCACATACGTCTACGGAACTCCGGGCTGCAGCGCACGGCAACCAGCGCCAGCCACCACCCCTAATCATGCTTCCCATCTGCACGAATACCGGTGAGTTCGACCGGCCGCGGCGTTCGTACACGTCGACGGCGTGCCCTGGAACACAAAAGACGACCCAACGCCGACATTCAACGTTGACGCGCCAACCCGTCGAGGTTGGGTTCGGGTAGTTCATCCGACCGGCCGTCTCAGGAACTGCTCCTGTCAGGGCACGAGCGGCGGCAGCGGTACCGCACCGTGATGTGCGGTCATCCCGCCGTCCGCGACCAGTGTCGTACCGGTGATGTAGGACGCCTCCGCCGAGGCCAGGAACCAGACCACTGCGGCCTGCTCCTCGGCCCGGCTCCAGCGCTGCAGCGGAATGCGCCGGCTGGTGGCCTCGAAGACCGCCGGCCGGGCACGCTGCCGGCCCAGCATCGGCGTCTCGGTGAGGCCGGGTGCCACCGCGTTCACCCGGATGTTCTGCGCCGCGTAGTCGAGGGCGGCTGCCCGCACCAGGTTGACCACCGCACCCTTGGACGCGTTGTAGGCCCAGTTCCCCGGCTCCGCCTGCAGCCCACCGCTGGACGCCGTCACGACGATCGAGCCACCGCCACCATCCCGCAGGGCCGGGGCGACCGAACGGATGCCGATCGCGACCCCACGCACGTTCACGGCGAGAATCTCGTCCAGGCGCTCGATGGCACCGCCGGCCTCCCAGGGCAGGGTCCCGCCGATCCCCGCGTTGAGCACCGCGACGTCCAGCCGCCCGAACCGGGACAGCGCCAGCTCCGTCATCCGGATCCCGGTCTCCTCGAGCGAGACGTCCGCCACCAGCGGGACCACCTCGCCTCCGAGCGAGTCCGCCAGGTCACGCAGAGCTCCCTCGTCGACATCCACCGCGACAATCCCGAAGCCCCGCACGGTGAACAGTTCCACGCAGGCCCGCCCGATGCCGGAGGCAGCTCCCGTGATGATCACTGCCGCGTCCACCACATGTCCTCCCACAGGCTTCCGGTGCCGGGGTGACGGGACGGTGAGCACGCCTTCCACGGCGGGCCCACTGCCGACGAGCCATGCCGGCAGACAGCGGTCGTCGGCTCATCCTCGTCGACCGCCATGAACGGAACGAGACGAGGCTGAGACGCTCGGGGGTCGGTTCAGTCGATAGACGTAGTGCAAAGGGTCGTCGATCGGGTTGTCCGGCGTGAGCGGACCCTCGGCCACCCGGCGGAAACCCGCTTTCTCCAGGGCCCGCCACGACGCCCGGTTCGCCGCCGCGACGGGCACCAGAACGCAGGTCGCCTCCGGATGGTCCGACCACGTCCGAGCGACCATCGCAGCGATCATCCGCGGCCCGATGCCGCGGTTCGTTCGCTCCGGATCGCCGATCAGGTAGTCGACGCTCATGGCACCGGACGGGACGTCGACGACGGGCCGCAACTCGGCGCCGTACTCCGGGTAGTCGGCGTACGCGCACCGCTGGACCAGGCCGATGGGGGTCCCGTCGAGCAGGGCGAGGAAATCCTCCGACGGATCCTCGCCCCGCGTCGCCGGTCCGAAGTCACGGTGTACCGCTTCGATCGTGGTCTCGTGGTTCCACCACCGGGCGACATGCGGCTGGGCCAGCCACCCACGCAGTAGTGGGAAATCGGATTCCGCCAGCCGTCGGAACCGGATCGGGGAGGCAGGATCGTTCACCCGGCCAGTCTGCCCGTGGCGCAGACGTTCAGGACCGCCCTCCGCCTACCGGCCACGGTCACCAGTCACCAGTCACCGGTCACCGGTCACCGGTCACCGGTTACGCAGCTTCTCCGAGATCTGGTCCGCGATCTGCTGGAGGCGCTCCTGCGGCGCCGCCGGCTCGGTGTTCACGTAGTTGACGGTCACCTCGATGTTCCCCTCCATGAAGAAGAGGCTGTCCATGGAGAGGACCAGTGCATCCGCCGTGTCGCCGAGCTTCATGACCGCCCGGATGTAGGCGAGCGCCCCGGCAGGTGCGGGCGGCTTCTCCACCGAGACGATCTCGATGCCGCTGTCCGCGGACTCACCTTCGGCCGGTTCCTCGTAGAAGCTGCCGAGGCACTCCAGGAGCCGGGGGTTCTCCAGAAGCTCCCGATCCCGCACGACCTGTTCGTCGGAGACCATCTCCACCAGGGAGTCGATCGACGAGACCTCGTCGGGGCTGTTGAAGGTGGGGCCGACGGCGCGGGCCTGTGCGCCGTCGCCGGGCGCCGGGGCCGGCAGGCCCAGGCACTCGGCGACGAGGGAGTACAGGTCGCTCTGCTCCTCGGGATCAGCGGGTGCCTCGGCCGAGGCCGCGAACCCGTCAGTGGCGGGGCCCTCGGTCAGCACGAAGTTCTCGGGCGACCGGTCGGCGCTCTCCGCGGGCGAGGATGACGCCGGCACCGTCGTCCTCGGGGCGGGGTCGGCCGACGACGCCGCGTCGTCGCCTCCGCAGGCGGACACGGCGAGGGCCGTCGCCATCGCGACCAGCCCGCCGCGCCATGACACCGCCGACCAGCAGCGCCGCCGACTCCACGCCCGCGGCGGGGTCACCCGCCCGCGCCTCGGGCCAGTTGTCGTCTGTCTGCCCCGGCCCTGCACAGTCCGAACACCCACGCCCATCAGGCCACCACTCCATGCCGACTGAACTGTTCCGTAGACGAATCTTCTGCACGGCAATGTATCGGACCTTTTCGCGCGATACGCGATACCAGGACAGAAGGATCAAACGGAAACTATCAGACACCCATCCCGAAGCGCCCCCACCACGGACGCGGAGGAATTCAGGCGCCCTGAACAGGGATAACAATCCAGGAGTGACGTCACGTCGGATTCGCGCCCCCCGTTCCCGAGGCTGGGGCTTCGGGAACGGGGAACCGGGAATCAAGAACCGCCAGCCGCAGGCTTCCCACCTGCAGGTATGCCGGCGCGTTCGGACATCTGTCGATGCTCCGGGCGCACCGGCAGTGTGACCTGAAGCAGTGAATCAGGCCGACATCCAACACTTGAAATTGACACGACCACAACATTTGTTGGGTTTCAATTGTTCATCGAGGATCTGCATGGAGGTCCAGATCCTGCGACTCCGGCAGGCCGGTCAGGAGGACAGGGGCCCAAGAGCCCGGACCACGGCCCCGGCCTCCGCCGGCCGGCCGGCGATGGATCGCGGCTTCTGGTTCCGCAGCTTTTCCGAGATCTGGTCGGTGATCTGCCGGAGACGCTCCGGCTCGTGCTCCGTCTCGGGAGTCACGTAGCTGGTCGTCACCTCTACCCGGCCTTCGAGGAAGAAGAGCATGTCCCCCACGACCGTGTTCTCGAGGTCGGACCCCCTGATTGTCATTCGATAGTAGGCGGCGGCACTGCCGGGCGGCGGGAACGCCTCGAACGAGATGGTCGTGGCGTCGCCGTCCTCCGCAGGCTCGTCGGGCAGGGCCGCAAACGCCTCTTCCAGGCACTTCGGCGTCCGTGGATTCGCCAGCATCTCGCGGTCCCGCACCGCCTGCTCCTCGGTCAGAATGTACGCGGAGGAGTCGATCATCGAGAACCCGTCGACACCCGTGAAGGTGAGCCCGACGGCCGAGGCCTCATGTCCGATCTCAAGATCTTCGTCCGACATGCCCAGACATTCGGCGAGATCCGCACCCAACACGGATTCAGCCGCCTCACTCTCGCCGTTCTCACCGTCGCCGGACGGCTCTTCCGGCGCGCCCGTGTACCCGGCCGTCGCGGGGCCCTCGGTCAGCACGAAGTCCTCCGGCCACAGGCCGGTCTCCTCGGCGGGCGACGCGGAGCCGGAGGGACCCGTCACACTCGCTGCCGCCGAGCCTGCGACCTCGTCGCCTCCACACGCGGACACCGCGAAGGCAGTGGCAACCGCGACCAGCCCGCCTCGCCAGGGCGCGACCGAACGGCGCCGCCGCCGGGCCTCACCCACCGCTACCACGGATCCGCGGATCCGTGGAGTCATTCCTCCGCCGTGGCCCCTCGCCGCGTTCCGAACCCCTACGCCCATCGTTCCCCTCGCCATGCCGACCGGACAATTCGAAGTCGAATCCTCCGCATGCGTGGGCCCGAAAAGTTCCCTGTACCGGGGCGGAAGGTTTCAACGGAACTTAGCAGACGTACACCGTGAAACGTTCTGCCGGTCAACCAGGCGAGGCACTGCACAACGGGCCGGGGCGATCGCCCGGGCAGGGAACCCGCAACGAGTTCGTACAGGTCCCCACCTGCAGACATGCCGGTGCGCCCGGACGTCTGCAGACGTCCGGGCGCACCGGCGGGGCGGCCCGAATCCGTGGTTCAGACCGCGACCCCGACACCGGCCGTTGATTCAGCGGCCGCGCACGTTGGGCATTGCTTGCTCACGTCGTTCAGGTGAGCCCGCGTCGGGACTCAGATCTTGTGGCCCCAGCAGCTCTTGGAGGCGTACCACGGGCTGGTGCCCTGCTGGGCGTAGAGGATATGCGCGCGCTTCCACTGCTCCGCCGCGCTGGCGTGCTGCGGCAGGCCCTGCCCGCCGACCCCACGCCAGGTGCTCGGGAGGAACTGGAACAGCCCGCCCGCACCGATCTCGTTCACCACACCCGGGTTGCCCCCCGACTCACAGGGGACCACCGCGCTGAGGAAGCGGTGAGCATCCGGCCGCGCGGCAGCGCTGGCCGGCTGGGACATCGCGATTCCGCCACCGATCGTCGCGGCCAGCACCGGGGCGACCAGCAGAGCGCGGCCACGGCGGATCGAACGACGGTT
>NZ_KB893798.1 GCF_000374165.1 Parafrankia elaeagni | reverse complement strand
GATGTCTCCGCCCACGGACATCCATACGGATCTCGGAGCCCCCATGCCCGGCCGGCACCTGCCCGCCCCCGCCCCCGACCCCGCCTCCCGACCGGACCCGCACCCCAGCGGACGCCGCCACCGACGCCGCCGCGCCCGCCCCGGCCGGCTCCAGGCGGTGGCGCTCCTGCTGATCCCGGTGATCATGATCGTCGCGATGGTCGTCGTCGAACGCACCCGCGACGGCAGCGGACGCCGACCCATCTCCCAGGAGAACCCGTTCCGGGACATGAACCTCCCGGAAAGCAGCTCGGGCTCAGCTGACGGCCGCGGGCACGAGGTGCCCACCGAGGCGACCCAGTCCGTAGCCGCACCCGACCCGGCGGCGGTTGACAGAGCCGTCCCCGATGTTCCGGGGACTGTGCCGACGACGGTCGACAAGCCGATCGTCTTCGAGAAGCCGTCCGCCAGGCGGGATGGCGGGGCGCCCCCGACGTCGGTCACGGCGAAGATCGGTCGGATCGACGAGGCGGTCAAGGACCCGCCGGTGCCCGCAGACGCTGCCGCAACGAGCCCTCGGGCTGGTCGGACCGAGATGGTCGAGCGGCGAACGGAGACGACGAGCGTCTTCCGGAATCCGGATGGCACGTTCACATCGGAGATCTCGCAGGGGCCGGTGAACTTCCGCGACACTGCCGGGACCTGGCAGAAGATCGATACCACATTGGTTCCCGCGGAACGCGGTCGCCTGCGGGTGGCGGCGACGGATGTTGCGACAGATATCGCGACGACCGCGAGCGATCCCCGTCTGGCCAGGCTCGAGATCGAGGACGGCGTCTCCGCAGCCTTCGGGATCGCCGAGGCCGCGTCCGCGGACGCGGCCGTCGATGGTTCCGTCGCAACCTATGCCGATGTCCGGGAGGCCGCAGACCTGCAGGTGGGATCGACGCCGAATGGTCTGAAGGACGTCATCATCCTGAAATCGCGGGAGGCGCCGACGTCGTGGACGTTCCCGCTCACCCTGGAAGGGTTGACGGCGAAGATCGTCGATGGTCAGGTGCAACTGACCGACCGTGCTGGCAAGTTGCGCGGCCTGGTGCCGGTGGGATGGATGAAGGACTCCGGCACCACTGGTGTCGCCGGTACCCCTGCCGAGTCCTACGGCGTCGACTACACCCTCGTGACTCTCGACAGTGGCCAGCAGGCGCTGCGTGTCGATCTCGATGAGGATTGGCTGCGCGATCCCGCGCGAGTCTTTCCGGTCATGGTTGATCCGCCTCTGGTCGCTGTACTGCCGGACTGGCAGAACGACACCTTCGTCTCCTCCTATGAGCAGGGCCCCCACGGGTCAGATCCTGCTCTGAAGGTCGGGCGCTACATCGACAACGTTCACCATTCGTATGCGCAGTTCGGTGGATCTCAGTTCAGTTTCCTGACGAACGCGACCGTGCTGGGTGCTGCCGTCCAGCTGTTCAACAAAGTCTCCGCTTCCTGTACGCCCCTGCCTGTCTCGCTCTACGAGGTCACCCAGAGCTGGGACGGGAACACAATGCCGTGGCCGGGTGCGTCCATCGGTGCCGAGGTCGCACAGAGTTCGTTCGCCTATGGTGGGGCATCCTGCACCCCGGGTGGGAACTGGGTGACGTTTTCCGATCCGAGACTGACCCAGCTCGTCGATGACTGGACCCATGGGGTAAAGCAGAACACCGGCGTCTCCATCCGGACGTCCACCACCAACACCCAGTATTTCAAGGCCTTCGAATCCTACGAATGTGCATCGCCGTGTAATCCGGCGAATCCGGCGACAGATCTGCGCCCGCGGATGTCGGTTACTTGGTCACCGTATGACGCCCGGTACTCCTGGGCAACGAATCCGGCGGTCTGGGAACAGTGGCTCACTGACACCCAGCAAGGAAAGATCCGCATCAATGTTCGCAACGAGGGTCAGGCGAACTGGCCGGCCAACGGCAGTTTCAAGCTGTCCTACAAAGTTTATGACTCGACTGGCCTGTTCCAGCTTCCCCACACGGCTTACGAGACGGTTCTCCCGTCCGCGGTCAACCGCGGCCAGACCATAAACCTTCTCACGACCATGAATCCGCTCCCGGTAGGGAACTACATCGTTCGCTTCGACATGAAGGACGGGGGGACCTTCTTCTCTGACCATCTGCTCCAGCCGTTCACGGTCCCGATATCGGTCTCTGCCGCGGTCAACTATCCGCCTGCTGTCACGGGCGCCAGTCCAGGTAACGGCGCCAACGTGAACTCGCTGACCCCAACGCTTGCGTTGACCGGGTCGGATCCGGATGCCACCGCAGGAGGTCTCAGGTACAGCTTCCGTATCTGTGAGGGATCGGATGCGGACTCCGGGGCATGTTGGAACTCCGGAGCGCCGCAGACCGGTACGAGCTGGCGTGTGCCCGCCGGCGCACTGCAGTGGGGGCGGAGTTACTACTGGGTCGGGAAGGTAACGGACGGAGCCGGCGCGGAGAGTCTGTGGACAGCTCCCATCCGGCTGTACACGCAGCCGCCGACGCCTTCGACAGCGGGCTATCTCGGGAACAATCCTTATGCTCCCGCGGTCAGCAGCGTGACGCCGGTCATCGGAAACTTCACGACCGCGACGACTGACGCCACGGTCCCCGGAGCCGGTCCCGCTCTGTCGGTGACGAGGACCTACAACAGCCGCAATGACGACGTCGGAATCTTCGGGCCGGGCTGGACCTCCGAGTGGGATATGAATGCCAGTCCGGATCTGGACGGCGAGGGCGGCCTACTCGTCACCTATCCCGATGGCCGACAGGGGCGCTTCGGTCGGAACTGGGACGGCACCTACCTGGCCCAGGACGGCTTTTTCTCCCTGGTCCAGGCGCCATCCCCCAAGGTGGCGTCCTTCACCGCCCCCGACTCGACGATGTCACTGGGTCCGACCGACACCGGCGAGAACTGGCAGATTCTGGACGGGACCTGGGGAATTTCCGCCAACAACGCCTACCTTGTCTCAGGTTCGATCTGGCAGCGCAATGCGGCGGTGACCTCGGCCGCGGCGGACGGCACCATCAAGTTCACGGCTCCGGTTGCCCAGGACGGGATCGGTGTTGCCTTCCGGGTTCAGGACATCGACAACATGTGGATGCTCTACCTGCAGCCGTCCACCAACTCCCTGGTCCTCGCGAAACGGGTGGCCGGCTGGGAGACGCAGGTTGCGACCGTGGCTAACGGTTGCTGCGCTCCTACCGACACCTACGCGGTGACGATGTCCGGCGGAACGTTCTCCATTCTGCGGAACAACCGAGTCATCGGATCGGCGAGTGACAGCCAGTTCTCCACCGTCACCCGTGCTGGTCTCTACGTCGCCAGCGCCGGCGCGGGCCGCATCGGATCGATCGCCATGGTCGACGACCAGCACCGCGACAGCGTCACCCGCGCGAACTCCACCACCAGCCTGGGCTCCACCGACAACGGCGAGAAGTGGCTGCCGTCGACAAACACCGTCTGGGGCGTCTCCGGGAACAGTGCCTACCTGGTGACAGCGTCCGGTAACCGCAACGTGGCCACTGTGTCCGGTTCCTCCGACGGCGCCTTCTCGTTCACGATGCCGGCGGCTCAGGGTGGTGTGGGACTGGCGTTCCGCTACGCCGACGTAGCCAACTACTGGCGGCTGGTGGCACAGCCAGGCTCCGGAAACTGGCAGCTGGTCAAGAGAGATGACGGTGTGGAGACCACGGTCGCCACCGCCGCGGGTTGTTGCACCGCGGGCGACGTGCTCCGCATCGAGACCAACGGCCCTCAGATCCGCGTGTTGCGCAACGGTACGCAGATCATGCTGGTGAACGACCCGGCAGTCTTCTACGGTAGCCGCGTCGGCCCGTTCGCTGAGACAACCGGCGCTGGCCGGATCGACGACATGGTCTTCAGCGCCGCTGCGGTGCTTACCGACAAGGCCGGAACAGCGCATGCCTTCCGCTCGGACGGTCGCCTGGCCCGGGTCACCGATGCGGCGGCCCGGCAGCTGCAGTTCGCCTACAACAGCGACGCCCGGTTGACCTCGGTGACGAACCCGACCAGTGGACGGGCGATTACGCTGACGTGGACCGGCGACCGTGTCACCCAGGTCGCGACCCCCGCGGTAACGGCGCACGGAGGCCCTCTCGCGTGGACCTACGGGTACGCCTCGGGAAGACTCACCTCGGTCACCGCGCCTCACACCTCGACGCCGACGACCTATGCCTACGCCTCGAACGGCAGACTGAACCAGATCACACTTCCCCGCGGAAACATCGACACGAAAGTCGGCTACAACACCGACGGCACCGTGGCCTGGCGCGAGGACGGACGAGGTAAGCGCACCACGTTCGCCGTGCTCTCGACGAGCCCCACGACCACGATAAGGATTACCGATCCGCGGGGCCATGCGACCGACTGGGAGTACAAGAACGGCCAGCTGATCTCGCATCGCGACGGGGCCGACGAACGCCGGTTCACCTACAACGACCGCGGCTTCGTCACCCAGATTCAGGACGAAAACGACAACATCGTTGTCCTGAATACGGACGGTCGGGGAAACGTGCGGACGCGCACCACCACCCGAGCCGTCGTCGGTGGTAGTCCGGCAACATATACGGAGTACTACGACTATTTCCTCGGCGCCCCAGGAGACCCCCGTAACGATCTGGTCACGGCTTTCCGTGACGGGCGATCGGAGTCGGCTACCGACAACGAGTTCAAGACCACCTACACCTACAACACCTACGGCGACCTCGTGACCCAGCGGACAGCGGCAACCGCCGACTTTCCCTCAGGGCGAACCGAGAGCTGGGCGTTCACCGCGGGAGCCGAGAGCGCCATCGGCGGAGGAACTGTACCGAGGGATCTCCCGCTTTCCTATACGGATGCCAGAGGAAAGATCACCACCTACGGCTACGACAGCAAAGGTGATCTGCGGCGCGACCAGGATCCCGCGGGACTGGTACACGAATACACCTACGACGAAATCGGTCGGCGCCTTACCTCGAGAGAGATCTCGGACACCTACCCCGCCGGTCTTGCCACCAGCTACTCCTATAACAAGCTCTCCCGAGTTGCCAGCATCACCCAGCCCGGCGTGACCAACCCGATCACCTCGGTTACACACGCCGCAATGACGGTGAACACCTACGACCTGAACGGGAACCTCACACAGGTCGCAGTCTCCGATACGACCGGCGGCGACGCGACCCGCACCACCACCTACACGTACGACAACGCGGACCAGCAGACCTCGACGACCGAGGGCGCCGGCAGCCCGCTCGCACGGACGACCTCCGTCACCTATGACGACAACAACAACATCGCAACAAGCATCGACGCAAACGGCACGGTCACCTCGTACACCTATACGGCGAAGAACCTGCTTGCGACGACGACGATCGAGGATTTCGTCGACGATCCGGTCGCCGGCTCAACCCCACGGGATCTGCTCGCGGAGTCCAGGTCCTACGACCCGGCGGGACGACTCGCCTCGATCACCGACGCCGAGGGCCGGACCACGGAGTACACCTACTGGCTGGACGATCTTCCCCGGCAGGAAATCGCAAAGGGATTCCGGCCGCCAGATCTGGTGAACAAGGTGCTATCCACGGCCGGTGCGCGCGACGTCGTGCTGCTCGATCTCACCTACGACGGTGCCGGAAACCAGATCTCCACGACCTCCGACGGCGGCCTTACCACCATCGAACAGGAATACGATCCAGCCGACCGGCTCATCTCGTCGACGCTGGATCCGGACGGCCTCGCCCGAAAAGTCACCTACACCTACGACGCCACCAACAACGTCATCTCAACCGTTTTCGGTGCCGCCGGGACATCGGCCAGTGAACGGATTGACGCTACTTACGACAACGCGTCCCGACTGACCTCGGAGACAGTCTTCGGTGACGGGACAGATGCATTTGTAACTACCTATCAGAACGACCAGCGGGGTTTCGCGACGGCGGTCACCGATCCGCGCGGCTACGTCGCGGGTGGCTCGCCGAACCCGGCGTTCACAACGACTCTGAAAGTCGACCCCGCCGGCCAGGCCACGCAGGTGAAATCCCCGCCGGTCCCCGTCGAGGAGTGGGGAGCCGGACCGACCGACCAGCAACATACAGCGGACGACGGCTACAACACCTTCGGTGAAGTCACCCACAGCCGTGACACGCGCGGGAACGTGACCACCACGGTCTACAACGTCCTCGGCCAGGCAAGCCAGGTCTCCGGGCAGCCGTACACCCCGCCCGGCGGCTCGGCGATCACCCCGACCGAGTCGTGGACGTACGACGACAACGGCAACACCCTGACGCACACCGACCCGCGCGGAGAAACAACCACGGCGGTCTACGACAAGCTGGACCGCCCAGTCGCGATCACGGACCCGCAGGTTGGTTCGGCGACCGCCGGTGTCAGCCGCATCCTCTACGACGACGTCGGCAACGTCGTGTCCACCGTCGACCAACTGGGCGCCTGGACGTTCTTCGCCTACGACGACCTGGACCGGGTCTGGGCGACCACGGAAACCGAGCGGACTCCGGCAGCGACGTTCAGCACCTACACCGTCCACAACGATGCGGGCGACGTCACCCGCGTTCTCACGCCGGCGAATGCCACAAGCGGCCTCTCCTGGACCGGTGTCTACAACGCCGCCGGAGAACTCGTCGAAGAGCGCGACGAAGGCAACAACCTGACCACCCACAGTTATGATCTGCTAGGACGTCCCGTCTCCACCGCTGACCCCCTCGGCCGATCCACGTCCGTTACCTATGACCGTGCTGGACGGCCTGTCAGAACAGCGGAGTACTCGCCGACCCACGTCGAACTTCGATCCGCGTCCACCGGCTATGACGCCGCGGGGAATCCGGTGTCGGAGACGGATGCGAACGGGTGGACGACGACGTCGACGTTCGACGCTCTCAGTCAGCTGCGGACCGTCACCGAGCCGGTGGACGCCTCGACGTCGATCACGACGACGTTCGGTTACGCCAAGGGTGGCAAGCTCACCCGNCGGACCGACGGCCGNGGGAACCGGGTCATCTACACNTACAACCCGCTGCTGCTGCGGGAGTCGGTGGTGGAGGCCCCGACCACGGCGCATCCGGCCGCCGCGGACCGTGAGTGGAAGACCAGCTACGACGCGGGTGGTCTGCCGGTGTCGGAGACGGCGCCGGGTGGGGTGGTCCGGTCCCGCACGTTCGACGAGCTGGGCCGGCTCACGGTGGAGACCGGTTCCGGGGGCGGTGCCACCGGCGCGGCGCGGTCGTTGACGTATGACCTGGCGGGTCGGGTCAC
>NZ_KB893797.1 GCF_000374165.1 Parafrankia elaeagni | reverse complement strand
AGCACCGGCTGTTCTCCCGGATCACCGCGAACTGGCGTGGCCGGCCGCTGACCACTTTCCAGACCATCGTCAGTCTCATCGCCAACACGACGACCACCACCGGCCTCACAGTCCGCTGCGAGCTCGATCCCGGCGACTATCCCACCAAGGTCAAAGTCACCACACAGGACAGGGAGAGAATCCCGATCAACAGACATGACTTCCACGGAGACTGGAACTACACGATCAACCAGCCAGACGATTAACTTATATCAATCCGAACCCTAAGCATCACAGAACCAGCCGACCGCGTCGTATATCTTGAGATCATCAAAGCCCTGAGGGCATGGCCCCCGGATTCGATAATTTTCAGTAACGAAGTACAGATAACTGTCGAGTCTTTGGGAATTTCCACCGATGAGTTTCATGAGAGCATGGAAGCACTGGCCGTACAGAAAATGATTGACGCCACCCCAATGGGCGACCGCCAGCGCTGGTGGATCAAGGGGATACCCGCCCCCCTGTGGCTTGCCGAGGAGGCTCGCTCGGGAGTGAACTTGAAGGATGCGAGGCGTGCTGTACTCAAGACGGCTGTCTCCGGCCGAAATTCAATTGATCTGTCGGAATTTTATGGCCTCAATTGGCGCACAGTTGCAGCCATCCTCGAAGCCTTTAGCGAAGAAGGTCTTCTGCAATGGCGGTCGGCGACAGGTGGGCTCGCATGTTTCGAATACGTCAGCCCTCTCGCGCGCCGGGCGCTTCGAGGTTTGTGAGGCTCGATCAGCCGATTCGTAGAGATCGAACATCTCCATTTTATCTGCAAGTGGCCCACCTAAAACATCAAGGGCCGCCGGTCAGCCAACAGATTGGTTACCGATCGAAGATGACGGTGGCGAGGGCCCCGATCTGGTCAAGAAGCCCGGCAGGGGGCTGGTCGAGGTCGAGCGCATGGGTGTGGAGGCGCAGGCCACTGTGGCGCAGGACGTGGATGCCGGGCGGAGCGGTGCCGACGTGGACCAGGTGACCAGCGGGCAGGCCTAGCGCGGTGCAGTAGGCGACCATCTGGTAGAGGTCCTGGACGGGCAGCTCCCCGGTCGGTGCTTTGTATTTGGCGTCGATGACGGCGAGGCAGCGGGGGCCGTCCCACCAGGTGATGTCGGGGTAGGCGGGAAGCCGGCCGGTTTCGTCGAGGTGGATGCCGCGCTGGCCGTCCACAGCGCCGCCGCGGTGTTCCAGTGCGGTGCGCAGGGCCGTGGTGAGCCAGGTTTCGAACACAGTGTTCATGTCGAACAGAAAGCCGGTCGCGGCGAGGGTGCCAGCGCGGGCCGCCGCGGGCATGTCGATGCCGCGGTGGACCAGTGCCAGTCGGGCGAGACGCAGGGCGGGCTGGTAACGGCGGGTCAGCCGGGTGACAGGGGTGGCCGGCGGCGGTAGGCCGGCGGTCAGCGGGGTGACGTCGGCGAGCCGGGCCCGGATGCGGTGCAGCGCCGCCCGGGCGGGTGGCGGCATGCCCGGTAGGCGCAGCAGCCGGCGGGTGGCGGTGGTGAGGATGCGGTTCTCGGTGATGTCGGCGGTGTAGTCGTCGTAGCGGATCTCCAGGGGGATGGCGACGGTGAGGCGGGCGCGCATCTGGTCGGCTTCGCGGAGCCGACCGCGCAGGACCGGGGAGGTTTCGTCGCTTGTCCGGTAGCCGCGCAGGACTCCGGCTGCGAGGGCGCGTTCGGTGCGGTGGGCGAAGGCCACGGCCAGTCCGGCGCTCAGGTCGGTGGACGGGTCGAGGGTGATGTCGTCGTCGCGCCAGCCTGCGGGGTCGCGGGCGTATCCGAGCAGCCACAGCAGCCGGCCCACCCCGACCTTCGGCCTGACGACGAGTTCGACGTCGCCGGCGCGGACGACGCCGACCCGGGAGGAGGCAGTCAGCCGTAGGCCGCCGTCGAGATCGCGGGTGGCGGTGATGGCCCCGGTCGCGGCGAGCGTCCGGGCCGTCGCTCCCTCCAGGCCCGGTACGACCCAGGACTGGTATTCCTGCAGTTCGATGCGGATGGGCATCGGTGTCGCTCAGGAACCGTCCGGCGTTGCAACGCCGGGGCCGCCGTCGACTCGCGCCCCGCCGGCCGTCGCTTCCAAGGCCGTATGCAGGGCGCTCAGGCCGTAGCGGTCACGGACGTAGGCGGTGACGTCAGGGTGTTCGCCAGCGTGGTGTTCTTCCAGCAGGGGGAGGATCTGGGTGCGCCAGATCCGTTCCAGCCCTTTACGCTCTCCCACCCGCCGGTTCATCAGGTACGACGGGCCGACGGCGGCATCCCGGTCGCCGATCGCGGCGTTCAGCGCGTCCAGCAGGTCGGCGACCTGCCCGGGCAGCCCTTCCTGTGCCAGCCAGCGGCGCAGCATCCCGTCCACCGGGGGTTCGCCGGGGAACAGAGCCTGCCAGGCAAACCGGCGGCGCATCGCTGCGTCGACCAGGGCGATGGAGCGGTCCGCGGTGTTCATCGTGCCGATCACGAACACGTTCGGCGGCAGCCGGAACAGGTCGTCGGGCGAGTACTGCAGGTTGATCGTGCGGTTGCGGTATTCGAGCAGGAAATACAGCTCACCGAACACCTTCGCCAGGTTCGCCCGGTTGATCTCGTCGATGACCAGCGCATACGCCCCGGATGGGTTCCCCAGGGCGGCGTCGACGAGGCGGCGCAGTGGGCCATGCTCCTTCGCGAACCGGAACGTGCCGTCGGGGCTGAGGCTGGGGCGGAAGCCCTCGACGAAGTCCTCGTAGGCGTAGGAGGGGTGGAACTGCACCAGCCGGTACCCGCCGTTGGTCTCCTCCTCGGCGAACCGGGCCAGCTCCTGCGCCAGATAGGTCTTCCCCGTGCCAGGCGGGCCGTAGAGGACGAGCTGCTTCTTCTCGGTCAGCAGCTCCACCACCTCAACCAGCCAGTCGTGGTCGACCAGCAGCCGCCCGGCCATCTCGGCCGTCGGCGCCGGCAGTTCCTCCAGCGGCGGGGCCTCCACGACGATCGTGGTCGGTCGAGGCACCTCACCGTCCACCGGCACGCCGGCCAGACCAGCGCTCGCGTGCATGTCCGCGCCGACCTCGGCGGACAGGTCGGTGATACCTGTCGCGTCGATGCCGTCGAGGTCGACCAGCTCGGCGATCTCCCGGGCGACCTCGCCCAGCTCGACGACGCTTGCCTGGCCCGACAGCCGGTCCTGGGCGGTGTCGGACAGGTCGGTCCGGTGCAGCCGAGGCGTGTCCAGCCACTGGACGGCGCGCCGCTGGTGCGCGGGCACCATATCCGTTTCGGCCGCCCAGGTCGCCTCGCCGGCCAGGACACCCACATGCACCCGGGACTCGTTGACCGTCACCACCAGATCCCCGGGCTTCATCCGGGTGAGGAACCGATCGAGCAGCGTGACCCGCGCGCCCTCCTGTGCCGGGCTCAGCTCCGGTTCCACCCCGCGGACGACCTTCGCCAGATCGCTGCGCGACAGCCCTGGCTCCACACGCGGGTATTCGGACAGCGTGATCGAACAGTATCCATCCCGCAGCCACTCCGGGACGAGGTTGCGGCCCTGCGCCTTCGTCTTCGTCCCGCGGACCAACCAGCCGGGCCGGTAGGTGACCAGCTCCGCCGCGTCCGAGGACTCGCCCCAGCCCCACCGCGCCGACCACGGCCGGGCGTAGAAGTCCACCGGCCCCTCACGCTCCTCGATCGTCTCCCGGATCGCGGCGAAGTCCCGCTCGTCGTCACCGGTAAGCACCTCGACCTCGTCCCGGAACGCCTGGACGATCGACGACAGGTGCTTGCCGCTCACCGAGCCCAAGAACACGTCGGGGAAGAGGACCCACAGCAGCGCCCGCCGCTGCCCGGCCGCGTTCTTGGCCGGCACGGCGTCGACCAGCGCACGGAAGGCCCACGGATCTTCCAGCGCGGCCTTCACCACGGCCGGCGGCTGGGATTTCACGTGGGCGACGACCCTGGCCAGCCAGATCATCTGCTGCGCCCGCTGGCTGTTGAACGCCCTACCGACCCGGATAACACCGTCGTCAAGCGCCGCCTTGAGCTGGGGTACCAGCCAGACCGGTAGGGCGGCCTCACCGAAGACGGCGTTGATCTGGGCGCGTTTCGTCGCCCCCTTGATGTTGGACACCGGCAGGAAGTGCAGGAACAGGATCTCGGCGGCGAGCTGCACCACCTCAGGCCGGGCACCCGTCAGCTCGGCTCGCAACTTCTCCAAGAACGTGCGGTACTCCCCGGGCGGCGGATGCTCCAGCCGAGCCGCCAGCTCCTCGGCGTTCTGCCGCGTCCACACCGCGACCGCCCGGCCAGGCTCGAACACCGAGTCATCGGTCGCGAATCCCAATTCGGAGATCATCCCGGCTGTGTAGTAGACCGCCGCATGCTCGGCCATGAACAGCTCCGGATCTTGGTTGTCTCCCCAGGCATCCCCAATGTCCATAGAAAGTGCAATCTATGCCACTCCTGGCCGCGCCGCGCGCCCGGGTCGGCCTGGTCGCGGGAAGTCGGTCAGGTACCGCCGGACCGGGGGCGCGGTCAGCCACCACAGAGTGGTCGAAGAGGGGGACCACCATGTGAACTTCGCAGGAAGAGCACCATCTTGAAGACAACATCCGCGTGCCACCTGTCGGGCATCGCACACATGTGCGAGTCTGGAGAAAGATCGAGGAGGAGGTCCCTGTGGCTGACCGGAGTGCGATCGAGTGGACGGAGGCGACCTGGAATCCTACGACTGGTTGCGACAGGGTCTCGGCGGGCTGCGACAACTGCTACGCGCTGGCCCTGGCGGCGCGGTTGAAGGCGATGGGCAGCCCGAAGTACCAGCAAGACGGCGATCCGCGCACGTCCGGGCCCGGGTTCGGGGTGACAGTTCACACCAACGCGCTTTCGATCCCGCTGCACTGGCGGGCCCCACGGCACGTGTTCGTCAACTCGATGAGCGACCTGTTCCATGCTCGGGTGCCAACGGCCTTCATCCAGGAAGTCTTCGCGGTGATGGCCGCAGCACCCCAGCACACCTTCCAGGTCCTCACGAAACGGCCCCGTCGTCTGGCACGCCTTGCCGACGCGCTGCCCTGGCCCGACAACGTCTGGATGGGGGTATCGGTCGAGAACGGCGAGGCCCTGCCGCGGATCAACGACCTACGTCGTGTTCCGGCCGTCGTCCGCTTCCTGTCCTGCGAGCCGCTGCTAGGGCCGCTTACCGGCGTTGACCTCGACGGCATCGCCTGGGTCATCGCAGGTGGGGAGTCCGGCCACAACCATCGGCGGGTAGACCCGGCGTGGGTAATCGAGCTCCGCGACCTGTGCACGGAGGCTGCGGTTCCCTTCTTCTTCAAGCAGTGGGGCGGCCGAACTCCGAAGAGCGGCGGGCGTGCCCTGGAAGGACGCAACTGGGATGGGATGCCCGCCACGACTCCACAGTCACCACTGTCCGCTTCCGCTATGTGACGGATCGGCAGACATCAGAGTTTCAATGCGCTACACATTTACATGTGGTGGTACCGACAGGCGTCCGATGGGCCCGCGACCCTCATACGGCTGCAAAGCATGACCTCCTCCGTCACTACCTGCGAGCGTGGTACCCGATCATCTTCTCTGGACGTGAGCGGGCAGCCTACGTCGAAGGCTTTGCTGGTCCCGGCGTCTACCTCGACGATCTGCCCGGATCACCCATCGTCGCCCTCGACGTCTTCCTGGACAGCCCAACCCTGATGAGGGGTGCGCGCCTGGACGTGGTGCTCCTGGAGACGCATACGGGCCGGTTCGCGGAGCTACGGCGGCGGATCGACACCAGACTCACGGAACGCGGTCGGCCGGCGGCTCTCGTCCCGACCCTGCGACGAGGAAAGTGCGAGCAGGACCTCCTCCCCCTCCTCCACCAGCTGGGAGTAGTCGGGTCGGCCGCGTTCGTCTTTCTGGACAGCTTCGGCGGCCCAGACGTCCCCCACGACCTCGTTCGGGCCATCGCTGCCAACCCCTCCAGCGAAGTCCTCATCACCTTCGGCACGAGCTTTCCCACCCGCTTCGGCCAGATCGACAAGCATGCCGCGACCGCGGACAAGGTTTTCGGGAGCCCAGAGTGGCGCGCGGTGCAGCACGAGCCACCGAGCCGGAAGAAAACCTTCCTCCTCGAACAGTACCGCACCTCCCTCAATCTCGCGGGCTTCGCCTACACGCTCGCATTCGAGATGGTCGACGAGAAAGGCCATCCGCTTTTTCTCGTCTTCGGCACCTCACACGAGAGCGGGCTCAAGGCGATGAAGGACGCGATGTGGAAGGTTGACCCGCTCACCGGGGTCCGCTACCGCGACCCGCGCGACGCGGGCCAGCAACTTCTTGATCTAAAGCTGGGACCTGAGACTCACCCACTCCAGAACGCGATCATCGATCTGATCAGCACATCAGGTCCGACGACAATCGCGAAACTCCGCCGATTCGCGCTGATCAACACGGTCTTTCGTCCTGAACATGTGGGTACGGCATTGCGAGAACTTCGCAAGGATGGCCGGCTCCGCCAGAGTCCCGGTCGGCCAACTCCGGACACGGTCATCGAGTTACCCACGAGCCAGCAGCCGACGCTATTTTAGGTCCCTGGCAGTGTGCCGCCTCGTTCTCAGGAACCTGTGTTACCTCCGGCGTCGTCGTTTTGACGTACGGCGGTGTGAACTGTCGCCCGGGTTCTATTATGAGCGCGCCCTGTCGGGATGGCGGGGGCCGTGGCCCGGCTGGGGATCCAGCGGGGAGGCGAAGGTGCCAGTGGTCATGATGTCGTAGGCGGTGAGGACGAGGCGGCGGGTGCGGAACTCGCCGAACGTCTTCTCCTCGTTCTTACGCAGGACAAAGAACGAGTCGATCACATGCTCGACCTCGTCCCGGGCCAGGCCGTAGAGGTGCAGGTAGGCGGCATCCAGCTCGGCCCGGATCTGCGCCCGCCGCTCGGGGACCCACCGGAACGGTGGCCCGTCGTCGTGCAGCTCCTCGGCGTAGGCGGCCATATCCCACGACGTGTAGGACAACTCCACCACCCGATCCGCCACCCAGTCGCGCAGTTCCACTCCCTCATCCCATGGCGTGGGGCGGACGTATACCTCCGGCGGCAGCACCGGGAGCTGCATCATGAGGCCGAATGTCAGGTGTGCCCCACCGAGCTTCTGCCGGGTAACGTAATCAAGTGCAAGGGATGAGAGGTTGGCCTGAAGTCCGGCTATCTCTCCGTTTGACGTGATCATAAGCGGCGCCGTATGCCCTATAGCGCTGAAGGGAAGAATCGTGGCCATGAGCGTCCGCTCTTCGTCGTTGCGCGCCACGTCGCGCCATGCGAGAAGCCAGTCACGATCCCATCGGTCTTTCAACGCCTTGTAGACGCTTCCCTCCGCAACCCAGTACCGCGGCCAGAAGCTCCCACCGGGATCGTCATGTTGATTGTCGTCGAGCTTGGGTAGAGTACCCTTGTTTATCTGCGCCTGAGTCGCGCCGCCAAAAGTGGCAAAACGGTGATCATAGTTGTGAATATTCTTTCCCTCGACCAGCGGCAACATGCGATCGCCGTCGCGGACGAAGACGTTTTCGTCAGCTACCCAACCACGCCCGACCAGATCCTCCTCAAATTCAAATATTGTCGAGTCGTTGGCCATGTGGAACATGGTAAGAAACGAGATTCCCCACGGGTTCTCTTCAGGGCTGCGCGAAGATCGCCTAGTGTGACGATCCATTGCCCTATGTAGCCAGGTAGTGGAGTGCCCGGTAGCGGTCGCCGGCGATGCGCTCGAGGGTTTCCTTGACCTTTCGGACTCCGTGGAGGCGGAGGAGACTCAGCGCGAGGTTGCGGATGGTGGCGAGGTTTCTGGGCCCGTTTCCTCGGGAGGCGTGGCAGGCGTCCTCGCGCCAGGCGGTGTCGCGGATGTAGTGGAGGCGGTTCTCGATTC
>NZ_KB893796.1 GCF_000374165.1 Parafrankia elaeagni | reverse complement strand
GTTTGGTCGCGCTTTCATCATCCGACTGGAAGGCCACTTCCGTCACTACGGCTGGCCACGTTTTCGGTAATTCGGCTGCCGGAGTTTCTCCGGTGAAGCTCTGCGTCGTTTCCTCGGAATTTGATCCGGGTGTGCGTGGCCTTGATTTGTGCGGCCCATCCCGGGCGAGCGTGGCGGGATCGCATCCAACTCGCTCCGCTCCGCGCAAGGCACCTTGAGGCGCCCCACAACGTGGCTACGGAACGTCACTGATCACAACCTGGTGCGATCTCTGCGCAGCCCTGGTCCGGGCCGGTGAACGCGGGTGCGACCCGGCCGTGCCCGCCGGGCCGGGCGGCGGCGCCGGCCACGGTGGCTCCGGCCGGCGGTCAGATCAGCGGTGATCGCGACGAGGGCGACCGCCCCGTAGGCGGCGAACACGGTGACGTTGTGCGCGGCGGTGACGCCCAGCAGCCATACGAACAGGAGGACGAACACCCAGAACCGCAGCTCCCGGCGGCGACGGCGACTCAGGTAGAACATGGGAATCACGTTCCTTTCTGTGGTGAGCCGGGTGGAATACCCGGCATCGACATGCGGGTGTTCGCTCAGCCCTTGGCAGTGCGCCAGGGAACGGGATGTCCGTGGTCAGGGTCGGCGCAGTCGCCGCTGAGCGTGGCGGGACTGCTGTAGACCTCTCCGTCGTCGACCAGGACCCTGATCGGCGGTTCCTCCGCGCCTTTCAGGGTCAGCGCGGTGTCGACGTGGACGAGAATTCCGCCGCTCTCGTCAAGTAGCGCGGTGATGCGGAGGGAGAAGCTGCCCACGTTTCCCGGTTCCCAGCTCGCGCAGGGATGTGGAGGCAGCGCGTCGTACATGTCGATCGTTCCGTAACTCACCGATGAATCCGGCATCGGTCGTCCCTTCCAGGCTCAGAACGTGCGCGGAAGTCCGTATCGAGCATCGCGAGAAAACGCCGGTCCGTGGGGGCAGTCCGGTCGCCAGGCGGCCGGCGTCACAGCAGGCGGGCGCGCGGCGAACAGAGATCAGTGCTACTCGGGTAGTGGGCGGAACACGATCTCGGTGCTGTCGGCGTTGGCGGTGGTCGCCCATTCGTCGAGCAGGTCGGCGAGCGACTCGGCGAGCACATCCCGTACGTCACCGGTGGAACCGTCGTCGGCGAGGACGGCGATCAACCGGGCGCGGGCCTCCCCGAGTTCGTCCGCGTAGACATCGACCACGAGCCCGGTCGCCGACGGCCACTCGGTCCGCGTTCCGGCCTCGATATCGTCTTCCAGCACCATCCGCAACGCGTCGCGGGCGTCGACGAATACGTCACGGGCCCGCTCACGCCGCGACCGCGGGTCCGGCGGCGGGACCCACCGGGGCATCCGCAGAAATCGCACGCCGAGCAGCAGACAGCCTCTCCACATCATGATCTCCATCTCTCCAGGAGCGGGAAGGGCAGGGCTGCGGGGTCACCCGCCGCCGGGTGTCGTGTCGAAGGTTTCGTGCAATTGGCCCTCGGCGGTATAGGTGAAGATCCGTAGCCGGGTGTAGGGTTCAGGAAGAAACACCGGCATGGCATTCACGACAGCCCCGCTGAATCCCCGGCAGATCCACATCACCCACCGGTCCGGCTTGCCCGGGGAGTTTCCGGCGGGAAGCTCACCAGTGGAACGCCGATCGGTGAGCCGGCGCATGTCCCGGCGGGCCAGGTGGGGACAAAGCCGGGTGGACGCCTCGGCACATCCTTCATGCATCGGAGGATCGTGGTAGGCCCCGACCGCGACGGCCCCCGGGCCGCCGAGAAACGCGACCTCCTCTGCGAACGGCTGGGCACAGATACCGCACCGCCCCTCAGAGGCGAGACGGAATGCCTCCCGGCCGTCCACGGTCGAGAAGTCTGGCTCCCCGTCCGGATGGCGCGCGGTGACAGCGGGAATCGGCACGTTCCGGCGCCGGTCGATCGGCAGCTTTCTCATCAGCTCGGGAAATTCGGAATCATGGTTCACTGCCGCTCCTTTCCATGGCGGACGACCATCCGGGGGAAAATTTCCCGGGTGGAGGGTTCGGTTAGTCGCGGGAGTCCGCCCAGAATCGGCCTTGGCGCGCATCCGATCGAGCGCTTTACCCAGGCCGGGAAGGTCTTACCAGCTTTGGATACTGTTCTGGTCGTCGCGGAGAAGACCGACGTGGAATTCGCCGGGCTGGGAGCTGGCTGCGACAACGGCCCACAGCGGCACGTCGTGGCCGGCGCGGGGCACGTAGATGCCGGCTACCACCGGGCAGCGGACGAAGCCCAAAGGCAAGGGAAACTCAGGAGCCATCACCGTCGCTCCGTTCGGGTGAGGACGCCGCGACCCGGCCCGCGCGGCGGCGTCGGGTCGCCGGGCGGGGCTGCGCGTCCACGTGGGAACGGGGTCGCCAGACGTGCCGGCCGGCACGCTCGACCCGTTCCAAGTTGAGCGAGTCGGCCCAGGTGACGCAGAACGCGCAGGGATCGACGCAGGCGGAGCAACTGCCACCGTCGAGGTGACTGCGCCAGTTCTCCTCGGCGTGGGCACGGGAGATCCGGTGATAGGTCCAGGCGTCGATCTCGTCGGTGAGCTGGTCGCGGAGCGCGGTCAGGATGCGGATGACCCGGTTGGGGTCGTAGCTGGGGGCGGTGTGGTCGGCGAGGTGAGCGGCATGCAGCGCCGCATGCCGGCTGGTGTCACCGCCGGTCAGTATGGCGAGCAGCGTACGGGCGTCGAGACGGTCATTGTCGGTCGGCGGGCCGCCCGGGTTGACCGGTCGGCGGCGGCGCGTGTCGACGTCGGCCGCTGTCGGAGACGTCCGGCGGCCTGCGGTGCGGCCCATCGGGATCAGGTCCGGGACGGGTCGTCGCCGACGAGCACGGGCGGGGAGCCGAGGCGGATCAGATGGCCGTGGGTGACGTCCTCGCCGATCGCGCCGTCGACAGCGGCCAGATCCGCGACCTCGTCGCAGATCTCGCCCCACAGGTCCGGGGCGGTCCGCGCGTCCACGGGGATCACGGTGTCGTCGGCGAGGAGCACGCCTTCCGCGGACGCGGTCGGGTACTCGTCCCAGACCACGTCGCAGAGCACGGCGACGGCCGTCGGGTACAGCTCGTGGACCTTCGACGCGAACCCGCCATCAGCGTTGATCCGCCGCAGCAACTCGGTGTTGATCGCGGACAGGGCGGCGCTGAGATCGTGGGTGTCGGTGGTCGGGAGCACGGGCAGGTCGAACAGCACAGGAACGACCCCCTTTCGGGGCGGGCGGGTATGCGAATGCACGGGGCCGTGAGGGCGGGGCCGGGACGCGGCCCGGTCGGTGTTGCGGACGGCGCGTCCTCGGCCGGCGTCCGGCGCCTACTCGCCGACGATCTCCCAGGTCCACCGGAAGCCGCCGACGTAGTACAGGCCGTCGCGCGGGTTGGGCTCGACCGTCTCCGTGTCGTCCGACCAGGTGTTGTGGATCGTGACGATCTCGTCCTCTCCGACGATGATCGTCTCCTGGTCGTCGGAGCCGACGGCCAGGTTGGACAGGTGCAGATCGACAGCGATCTCACGCACCTGGTCGAGGGTGAAGCCGGGGCAGGCGAAGCCGTTCCAGCGCAGATCGTTGGCTGGTACCTCGTACTCGCCGAGGCCATCGAGGGTCACGCGCATCGTCTTGTGCGCAGGGGCCATTGTTGATCTCCCTGTCAGGCGTGCTGAACATCCGCCTTGCCCGGCGGACGTCAGCCGGTCAGATGGGCAGGCAGCAGCTCAGCCGCATGCCGTGCAGGTCGAAGCTGGTCGCAGTGGACGGGATGTTGAAGCGCACGTAGCTGGGGGTGAATCGCAGCCGGTCCGTCGACGCGGCGTCGAGGATGATCGTGGCGTGCGCTCCGTCGATCTGGCCGATGGTGCCGGTCAGGCCGTCGAGGTAGCGGGCCTCGGTGTTAGCGATCCGTACAGGCGTGCCGGTGGTCAGGGACGCGGTCCGGATCGCGGTGAGGGCGGCCCGGCGCTGCCTGACCGTCTCGGTGATGCGGGTCAGGTCCTGTTCGGTCGCGTGCGACAGGATGAAGTCGGTGGCGACCGCGTGCGTCGGTGTCGGGGGCATGCGGGAGCCTTCCTGATCGTGGAGCGGTAGCGAACCGCCGGCCCGGGGCAGACCGGCGGGTATGTCCCGGGCGGGGCCAGGCCGTCTGCCTGCTGCCACGGGCAGGCGGCAGGGGGGCGCCGGCTGTCGGGAAATGCGTGCTCAGGCGGCGGTCAGGCGGGCTCGTCGGGCCGGGACGGGCCGGCCGATGATGAACGTGCCGGGGTGCAGTGGGTGTAGCTGGTCGTGCGGCATCGGCTGGTCCGGGTAGGGCAGGTGCAGCAGGAGCCGTCCCGCGAGCGGGCTGTCGGCATCGTCGGGGACCCGCCGGATGGTGATCGTGAACGCGCCGAGTGGGTGGCCGGTGGACAGGCTCAGGGTGATCGCGTCGTCGGCCTCGTCGGTGCGGATGCCGGCGCTGTTGCACCACGACAGCGCGACCCGTTCGGGCGTGTGCGGTCCGGTGCCGTCCGCGTCGGGCTCGTCCGGCTGGTAGGCGGGGCATGCGTTGTCGCCGTTGTCGTCGAAGCCGTGCGGGGTCTCGACAAGGTCCGCCCCGCAGGCGGAACAGCGGAACTCGATGTCGGCGTCGAAGATCAGCTTGATGCTGCTGTCTTCGTCCAGGCTGTTCACGGTCGTGCCGTCGACGGTCAGTGCGGCGAACATCGCGATACCCGGTCCCTTCCGGTCAGTTGTGCGGGTAGCGCACTGCGCCCGCCCCGGCGGCGGCCGGGGCGGGCGCAGTGGCAGGTGGGTGGGGTCGGCTCAGGCGGGCAGCAGGGTGCGCAGCGTGGCGAGGGTGGAACCGTCGAGGCTGTCCGCCCCGCCGGTCACGGCGCGCAGCATGTTGCGTTCGGCCCGCGTGGCACCGCGGACGGTCTGCTCGTGGTGGGTGTAGGTGTTGACCGCCTGCACCACACCCCAGCCGGTGTTCCGCCACGGGGAGACCCGCTCGTCGTGGTTCCACAGCCGGTTCAGGACGTCGCGGTGCTTCTCGGCGCTGGTCCGCGCCCGCCCCTTCTCGTCCGGCATGGGGGCGTGGGCGTCCAGGAACGCGGCCCACTGCCGGTCGGACACGCCCAGCGCGCACAGTTCGGCGACTTCGGCGGCGAAGTCGTCGGCGATCGTGTGCACGATCGCGAGTGCCTCCCGGGCCTCGCCGAGCCGTAGGTGGGACTTGGCGGAGTGCTTGACCTTGGTCTGCTGGCCCTTCTCCCGCAGACCGGCCGCCATCGTGTTGTCACAGACGACGTTGGTCACGATCCGCTTGTAGGTCGTCGACAGCGACCCGTCGAAGCTCGTGGTGGCCAGCAGGTTCGGGCGGAACGCGACCCCTTCCGGAGTGGTGATCGTGTCGGGGACCTCGACCGACACCCACGCGACCGCCCCGCCGCGCAGCAGCCCGGCCGACCCGATCGCGAGATCGTCATCGAGGAGCTGGGCGACGTTGTCGACCAACCATTCCTTGTAGGGGTGGGGCTGGTAGCCGTCGCTGAAGATCCCCATCACGCTGCCGGTGTCGGACCGGATGATCGCCTTGCGGTCCGGGACGACGTCCAGACCGCCGGTGACCGGGGACTCGACGTAGATCGGCTGTTCGAGCGCGGTCCAGTCGAACAGCCGGCGCTCGACGTCGTCGACCGGGATCGGCCCCGGGTAGTGGTTGGCCTCGCCCTGCTGGTCGGCGCGGTAGTGCCAGGCGTGGCCACGCTTGTCGGTGAAACCGATCAGCGTGTGCTGGTTGAGCCAGGTCAGGGTTTCCTTCGACATGCGGCTTTCTCCCTTGCGTGGTGGGGGTGGGTGGCGATGTGTGGGCATGCCGACGGGCCGCCGGACACCGTCCGGCGGCAGGCATGCGGAAGCGGGTTACGGGCGGGTGTGCGGGCGGGGCTTAGCGCCGCGCGGGCCGGGTCGAGCACTGACGCGCCGTGCCCCGGCGCGCCCGCGTGTCGTTCGTCAGCGGCAGCGTCTCGGCCCGCCTTACGGCGCATCCCCAGGCTCGGCGCGTCGGGCCGTCGGACGACCCGAGGGATGGGCGGGGGACCTGCCCGCGAGCCAGGAATCGACGAGGGCAACGGCTGCGCTGTCACGGGCCGCATCGGCCGCATCGGCAGGCAGAGCCGTCAGCCCGAGGGACTCCCGAGCCTGCAACACGTACTCGTTCGCATCGACAAACTCGTGCAACTGCTCGAAGGCAGCGACGGTCTCGGGTACCTTCCCGCCGCGGACATCCTCCAAGATCATTTCCTGCATTGCGGTGGCGATCGAGTCGGAGCTGACGTCTGGTTGATTGCCCATCGCCGTTCCTTTCTGCCGCAGGGCACCCGACGACGTACGTCTCGATGGCCGGCGATCTTCGGACCGCCCGACGGGCCGCCGGACACCGTCCGGCGGGCGGCCACGCGGCGGCGGCTTACGGGGCGGGTGTGCGGGCGGGGCGCAGCGCCGCGCGGGCCTCGGCGAGTGACGCCCAGGGGCGGACCTGACGGTGGCCCGGGTAGGTGTGCGCGCGGGCGATCGCGACCGCATGGTCCGGGTCGAGCACCGAGGCGTCGACCAGGCTGCTGATCTTCCAGGCGGTGGTGGCGACCCGGACGGGCCGCCCGCCTGGCCACATCTCCTCGTAGGCGCGCACCCGGCCGTCACGGGTCACCGAGCGGATCACGATCAGCTCGACATGGACGGCGTCCGGGCCGCCACCGGTCAGCGGCTCCCGATGCGGGGACACCAGCAACGCGGCCGTCCCCCGGCGGGCGGGCGCCCCGTTCGCGAGCGGCAGCGCCTCGACCTGGCTCACGATGCGTCCCCGGGCAGAGGCAGCCAGGCCGTGGCCGGGGTCGGGGCGTCACGCTCTTGAGCGATCAGGTCCCGGATCTGCATCGTCAGGTAGTCGGCGGGGTTCTCCTGAAGGAACGGGTCATCGGACCAGACGATCGACCCGGCCCGCGCGGACGTCTCCACCACCACACCGCCGAGCACGTCCGTGCTGTACCGGCGGTCGCAGTGCGGGCACTCCACCACGATCGTCAGCACGTAGGCAGCCCAGGTCCCGTCCGCGAAACGGGCCCGTTCCTCGGTGATCACGTCGAGGTCGCCGAGCGGGGACAGGTAGTAGTCATGGTCATCGTCGATGTAGACCCCGATCCGCACCGTGGGGTCCGCGAGCACGCCGAGCATGGCGCCACCTCTCGAAAGATCAGGCAGAGAGCGCAGAAGGCGGGTCGGCTATGCGCCGGTCAGCCGGGCCCAGAGTTCGCGGCACTCGGCGTCGCTAAACCCCTCCGGATGCGCGGAGGTCTCCCGCATCTCGCCGGTGTAGTGGCTCAGTGTCGTCCTGCCGCCCCACCAGCAGTGCGGCCCAGGAAAGTCCGGGCCACCCGACGGTTCTGTGACCCCCAAGTCCGTCAGCCGGGCCACGGCAAGGTCAACGGCGCCGAGCCCGTCCGCGCGGTCGTACTCGTCCGGTTCGCAGTCGAGTTCCTCGGACCGTTCGCCGTGCGGGTAGATGTCCCCGTCGTACGCTTCGTGGTCGAAGTAGTCGCGATGGTGAACACGCAGATGCCGGCCGGTCACAGGACCCGCACCACCCAGCTGCCGCAGTCCTCCTCGACCCCGGAGATCTCTAGCAGGATGTCGCCGTAGAAGATCGCCTGTTCGTGCAGCCGGTCCCCTTCCGGGCCGTAGCCGCAGTCCCACAGTCCCGCGCCCTGCCGCTGCCGTGACAGGACCCAGTCCCGGCCCAGCTTCTCGGCTCCCGGTGCCCGATCTCCCAGCCGCTCGATCAGTGACGACAGGTCAGGCTCGGCGCCTTCCAGGTAGTCACGGATTTCGTCGGCGGGATCGCCGCGCAGATACTCGGTTTCCGTTCCGTCGAAACCACTGCCGTACAGGTTCGTGGTCTCGTCCGGCGACCATTCGACCATCGCCGATTCGATCAGTTCGCGCCATACTCCCCGCTCAAAGCGGCGCACGAACTCCTCAGACAGAACATCACAGGTCACAGACCCTCCCTCCACATGACGGGTGACACGCTTCGGACGAACCGCCGGTAGATGGCTAACGCCACCCGATCAGCAGGTCGCCGTGAATCCCCCGCGCTTTGAGTAGGTACGGTTCGTCCATCCATTCCAGGCTGAACTTGTAGATCTTGCAGTCGCAGCCGTGGTAGATCGACGCCAGGCGATCCAGCAACATCAGGAAGTGATCCCGCCCGCGCCGCTGGACAATCGCGAGCGCACGCTCACGATCACCGAGAATGTCGAACACGACCACATGCCTTTCGTGTCGAACCGGATGCGTGTTCGCCAGCTGGTTCGGGCGGTTTCTGCCCTCACCTTGTTACGCGCTGGGAAGCGTTCCGACCGTCCG
>NZ_KB893795.1 GCF_000374165.1 Parafrankia elaeagni | reverse complement strand
AAGAACACCGTCTACCGCGGGCGCGGCGATGGGCTACGGCCTGTCGCCTTCCTCGACTGGGATCTGGCCTCCCCTGGGGAGCGGATCCATGACGTCGCCCGTGTCTGTTGGCAGTTCCTTGGCCTTGGCCCCGCGGTGGCCGATACGGATGAGGCGGCGCGGAGGGTCAGGCTGATTCGTGACGCCTACGGACTGCACCGGCATGCGCCTCTGATCGAGAGGATCCTGTGGTGGCAGGACCGCTGCTGGCGCGGCATTCAGGCAGGAGCCTCGGCGGGCGGCCCGGGGGCGGTGCGGCTGCGCGAAGCCGGCGCCGCAAACCCGAGCAGCGACGGGGGAGGGGCACGGACCTGACCTGGAGGCGAATTCCGGGGCTCTGCACGCCTCCCTCAGCCATCCGGCGCTGTACGGCGGCGGTGGGGTCATCGCCGATGAGCGCTACAGGGTTTCCAGCTTCGGGTGCGGCGTCGGCGGTTGGGCTCAGCCGGTTGGCATCCAGTTCTCGTCCGCCGGGTCGGGGGTCTGCGGGTCCGGGAGTTCATCGCGGTCGTCGTGGTCCCGGGTGGGCGTGTCGCCGAGGTCTGATTGGAGCCGGTCGAGATCCAGGTCGGTGGAGGCGTATTTGAGTTTGCGTGCGACTTTCGTGTGCTTGGCTTTCGCCCGTCCGCGTCCCATGGAACGACCCCTTCCAGCCATTGTGCACCTCCGCTGCGGTGCTCGTTGTGTCCGATGCCTTCCGAGAGTGCGAGGCGACACGACTCCGTCGCATTCTTCGGTGTCGGTTTCTTACTCGAGATAGTTCTAGTTCCGTGACCGGCAGGGTTCGCCCCGCAGATCAGGAACTGGATTTCATGTGATCATGAGGGGTAGCGGCGCTTCGCCGGGGGCCCTCGACACGATCTGCTGGATCCGGTCGCGGCTTGACTGTCATAGCGTCAACAGTGGGGAAGTCGATCCAGATGTCTCCCGATGTCGACGAATGCCCCGCGGCGGGCGCCCGTTCGTTTTCATCCCATCCGGGGCACGTCGGTGGCCATCGGGCCGGCCAGCGTGTCCCAAGATCCGGCCAGCGTGTCCCGAGATCAATCCGCGTTGGTACCGCGATACCTGCAGCACCTCCTTCGCGACCCGACCGTCCATGCCCCGGCCCCGCCTGAGCTCGTCTCCGCCTCGATCGCCGCGAGTAGATCCCACACCGGCACCAGCCCCACCGCCCTCCGCTGGACACCGCACCGCGCCGCTCCGGATACCGCGCCGCTCCGGACAGGGTGCGGGAGTGCCGACCGGCGGACCCGGGAACCGACCCACGCCGCACGCGATCACGAGAGCCGCGCCGGGGGGCGCCGCGCAGGAAGACCCCGCCACGTCCGGAGCGCTCCACACATCAGCTAACCACAATGTCGCAACTTGATGAAGTCTTCAATCCCCATGTGATCGCCGAGAGTGGAGTGTGACAGTCGCCGGGGCGGCGGAGGCCGCCGAAGATCCTTCCCGCCCCCTGGCGGCTCTCCGGGGTCAGCGGCCGGTTCTCGCGGGCGGTGCGTTCCCCGGTACGCCGAACGCGAGCCTTCGACGGGGCTGCGCCGCTCATGCATGACCGTTGCGCGCGCGGTCTGTGCCCGGGTGCGCGTCGGGTGGTCAGGGGTCCGGAAGAACTCCGCCCTCAGCCGGCGTCGCGGCGTCGCGACACGTCCCACTCGGAGTACGCCCGCCGCCGGGTGTGCGGAGACCTGCTGACGATCTCTGCGGTCAACGTTCGACAACCTGACAAGTTCGTCAGATAGAAGGAGTACAGTTCAACCATCCAACGGTCTGTCGAAGGAGTGGGAGATGCCCGTCACGATCCCGGGCCTGCAGTCGATGCCGACGACGCACCCGGCACTGTTGGAGTGGGTCGCCACGATCGCCGACCTCACCCAGCCCGACCGGGTCCACTGGTGCGACGGCAGCGACGCCGAGTACGAGCAGCTCTGCGCGGAGCTGGTCGCCAAGGGCACGTTTCTCCGCCTCGCCGAGGACAAGCGGCCTGGCAGCTACTACGCCGCGAGCGACCCCAGCGACGTCGCCCGCGTCGAGGACCGCACCTTCATCTGCTCGAAAAGCCAGGACGATGCCGGTCCCACGAACAACTGGACCGACCCGGACGAGATGCGCGTCACCCTGCGGAACCTGTTCGCGGGCTGCATGCGTGGCCGCACCATGTACGTCGTCCCGTTCTGCATGGGACCGCTGGGCTCACCGATCTCCGCACTCGGCGTCGAGATCACCGACTCGGCCTACGTCGCGGTCTCGATGCGTGTGATGACCCGGATGGGCCGACCAGCCCTCGACCAGCTCGGCCAGGACGGCTTCTTCGTCCCCGCCGTGCACAGCGTCGGGGCACCGCGCCAGCCCGAGCAGCCCGACGTCGCCTGGCCCTGCAACACCACCAAGTACATCGTCCACTTCCCCGAGACCCGGGAAATCTGGAGCTACGGCTCTGGATACGGCGGCAACGCCCTGCTCGGCAAGAAGTGCTACGCGCTGCGGATCGCCTCGGTGATGGCCCGTGACGACGGCTGGCTCGCCGAGCACATGCTGATCCTCAAGCTCACCGGCCCCGGTGGGAACACCCATTACATCGCGGCCGGTTTTCCGAGTGCCTGCGGCAAGACCAACCTCGCCATGCTCGTCCCGACCATCCCCGGCTGGAAGGTCGAGACCGTCGGGGACGACATCGCCTGGATGCGCTTCGGAGACGACGGACGGCTCTACGCCGTCAACCCCGAGGCCGGCTTCTTCGGTGTCGCCCCGGGTACCGGCCGGGCGACCAACCCCAACGCCATCGATACCATCCACAGCAATTCGATCTTCACGAACGTTGCGCGCACCGATGACGGAGACGTGTGGTGGGAGGGGCTGACCGAGAAGCCTCCGGCACATCTCATCGACTGGCAGGGCCGCGACTGGACACCGCAGTCCGTGACACCGGCCGCGCATCCCAACGCCCGTTTCACCGCCCCCGCCGGGCAATGTCCGACGATCGCCGCGGAATGGGCCGATCCGGCCGGCGTTCCGATCTCGGCGATCCTGTTCGGTGGCCGTCGTGCCACCGCCGTGCCGCTGGTCGTCGAGTCCACATCCTGGCAGCACGGTGTCTTCCTCGGTGCGACCGTCTCCTCCGAGACCACCGCCGCCGCGGCCGGGACGGTCGGCGAGCTGCGCCGCGACCCGTTCGCCATGCTCCCGTTCTGCGGCTACAACATGGGCGACTACTTCACTCACTGGCTTGCCGTCGGCAGACGCGCCGGGGCGCGGCTTCCGCGCATCTACCACGTCAACTGGTTCCGCAAACACCCCGACACGGGCGCGTACCTGTGGCCCGGCTACGGCGAGAACAGCCGGGTCCTCGCCTGGATCATCGGCCGACTCGACGGGGCCACGCAGGGCCGCGAGACACCGCTCGGTGTAGTCCCCACACCCGAAGCCCTCGATACCGACGGCCTGGACGTGACCGAAGACGACTTCAACCTGCTCCTGTCCGTTGACCGTGCCGCCTGGGAACACGAAACCGACATGATCCGTCGATACTTCGCCGACCTTGGCTCCCGCGTGCCCGACGCCCTCTGGGTCGAACTCGCGGCCCTCGCTGACCGGCTGCGCTGACACCATGTCCTACGCATCACGCCCCACCACGTGCCCCAACGGGCTCGGTCACCGCCACAGCCTGGCACCGATGCCGGCTGACACCGATGCCGGTGACCGATGCCGGCGACCGATGCTCCGGCCACACCCCGACCCCCGCTGCGGCCGGGGTGTGGCCTAGCCGTTCCTGTTGACAGCATTGCTTTGGCCCCGTTATCCACCGTCGGTGGCTGTTGATAACTGAACTACACCGCTCCAATCTGATGAAGTTGTAAGGTTGTCCAGTTGTGTGACGAGCTGTCGGACGGGCGCCATGCCTGACAGGCGGCGGGTAGCTGGAGGTCGGAGGGAGGTCGTATGGCGACGCCGCTGTACCAGTTGAAGGCGGAGTTCTTCCGGACCCTTGGCCACCCGGCGCGCATCCGGGCGTTGGAACTGCTCAGCGAACGGGAGTGGTCGGTGAGCGAGCTGGTGCCCGAGGTCGGGTTGGAGGCGTCACATTTGTCCCAGCAGCTCGGGGTGCTGCGCCGCGCCGGGCTGGTGACGACCCGTAAGCAGGGTACGACCGTGTTTTACGCAGTGGCGTCGCCGGAGATCGTGACGTTGCTGGCGGTGGCCCGCTCAATCCTGACCGGCGTGCTACACGAGCAGGCCGACCTGCTGCGCGACCTACTCGCCGCCGACTCCTGAACATCCCGACGGAATCAGCGAGCACAGCAGATCACGACCATCGAAACGGTGATCTCATCTCGAGAGGACCGGGGGACTGTTGGCGGCGACCCAGCCAACAACCAATGTATGGAGAGAGCGTCCGCGATCGGGCGGCGCCTCACGGACATCGCTACATTCTGCCGCATCCGACGCCGAACATAGGTGCTGACTGACATGAGTCGGCCTTTCTACGAACATGACGAGACACCGCCCACAGATCTGACCGCCCCCGACGAAGCCACAATGAAAAAGGTCGGAGATCTCATCGCGCGAGGTAAGGAGAACGGTTTCGTCACCCCGGACGATGTTGTCGCCACGCTACTCGCAGCGGAGTTGCCGCCAGAGAGAAGCGGCGTTGTCCTGCAGTTGCTCGCGGAGGACGGAATTGAGGTCCTCGACGAGACGGGCGGGGACGCTTCAGAAATGCTTGGCCGGCGCCGCGAGGGAGAGGAACTCGCGGCCACAGCGCTGCTCTCGGACCCGGTACGGATGTATCTCAAGGCCATCGGCCGGGTGCGGTTGCTGACCGCGGAGGAGGAGGTCGATCTGGCGAAGCGGATCGAGGCCGGCCTGTTTGCCTCCGAAAAGCTCGCTGCCGTCCGAAGGAACTCCCCGCGGCTGCGTAGGGACTTGGCGGCGATCGAGCAGGACGGCCAGGTCGCCAAGCGTAAGCTGGTGGAGGCGAACCTGCGCCTGGTGGTGTCCATCGCCAAGCGGTACGTCGGCCGGGGCATGCTGCTGCTGGATCTGATCCAGGAAGGTAACCTGGGCCTGATCCGGGCGGTGGAGAAATTCGACTACACAAAGGGATACAAGTTCTCCACCTACGCCACCTGGTGGATCCGGCAGGCTGTCACGAGGGCCATCGCAGACCAAGGGCGCACCATCCGTATTCCGGTACATATGGTCGAGACAATCAGCAAGGTGACACGGATCCAGCGACAGCTATTGCAAGACCTGGGCCGGGAGCCGTCGCCGGAAGAGATCGCCACACACGTGGACCTCGCTCCGAACAGGGTGGCGGAAATTCTCGCGGTCGCGCAGACGCCGGTGGCCCTGGAGACCCCGATCGGCGCGGAGGGGGACTCCCAGCTCGGAGACCTCATCGAGGACAACGAGGCGATCGTGCCGTTCGATGCGGCGAGCGCCGTCCTCCTGCAGGAGCAAATCGACTCTGTCCTACACACGCTGTCCGAGCGCGAGAAGAAGGTCATCCAGCTTCGGTTCGGTCTGACCGACGGCCAGCCCAGGACGTTGGAGCAGGTAGGCCGGGAATTCGGGGTGACCCGGGAACGGATCCGGCAGATAGAATCAAGAACTCTGGCGAAGCTAAGCCACCCGGCACGTTCACAGCGGCTACGCGACTACCTGGGATAGTTGGGTTGCTGCCCGACCGGTGTTGGAGGACACAGAAGATCGGGCATGGCCGCGGCCGGTGTCCGGCCTGGCAGTCTGGGATCTGGTCGGGTGGGACGGCGATAGAGGTGACGGGCGATGGGGCGGGTACCGCTGTACCAGGCGAAGGCGGAGTTCTTCCGCATGTTGGGCCATCCGGTTCGGATCAGGGTGCTGGAGCTGCTGCAGGACGGGCCCATGCCAGTACGGGATCTGCTGGCAACGATCGACGTCGAGGCATCGAACCTGTCCCAGCAGCTCGCGGTGCTGCGCCGGTCCGGCATCGTCACCGCGACCAGGGAGGGGCCGACGGTGATGTACGCGCTCGCGGGTGGGGACGTAGCCGACCTCATGCGGGCGGCGCGTCGGATCCTGACCGAGATGGCTGCCGGGCAGGCCGGGCTGTTGGCCCAGTTGCGCGAAGCGGATCCGAGCTCACTGCGAGCGCAGTGATCGCCGCATGGGCGCGCGGAATCGTGCGGGCACGGGCGTACGGAATGTCATGTAGTCCCCACGGGGCAGCGTTGAGGGCCGCGTGCACACACTGCACGCCGGTCCGTTCCGGCGGCGGCGGCGGCGGAGGCTCAGGTGCTGCTCGGGCGCCGGCATCCGCGAGATCACCCTCTACGATCCGGTCGCCTGAGGCGTCCAGACTCTGCATCGGCTCGCGGCCCAGCTCGATCTGAGCGTCGACCTGGTCGCGCTGGTCGACGTGGTCGCGCTGGGCGGCGCCACCGGAGAGCGTCGCGGCCCGTCGTCCGATGACCCTCATGGCGCGCCTGGCTGTAGTACGCGCCATCGTCGAACAGGCACCGCCCGGCGGATCGCTGCCGCCGCTGGACCATCCCCGGCTCCCGCCGGCGACCGCTGAAGCCGCCCTCTGAGTTCTGCCCTTCCAGGAGAGTCACCCGGGGACGCGGGATCGATGGCGGTTCGGCCTCTCCGTCTTCTCCATCGTGTACCCCTCGGCCCGGCGGTCGGGTCCGGTGCGGTCTCCGATGTCACACCAACTCGCCTACCGTCTTGCATCCAAGACATCGACACTTGAAGAAGTATTCATCTTGTCATCTCCCGTCCCGGGGGTGACGGAGATCCACCCTGACGATGATCGGATTGTTCATGTTGTTCATGCACCCGACCACCCCGCCCGTCCGCAGCACCCTTGTCTCGCCACGATGAGTACCGCCTCCCTACGGTGGGTGGCGCCGCTTCGTCGGCTCATGCCCGGCCGAGCCGATGCGCTGGCCGTGCGCCGTCAACCGGCCCGCGATCTGATCGCGGGGATGACCGTCGCGGTGGTCGCGCTGCCCCTCGCGCTCGGATTCGGCGTCTCCTCCGGCCTGGGCGCAGCCGCGGGACTCGCGACCGCCATCGTCGCGGGCGCCGTCGCGGCTGTCTTCGGCGGATCGAACCTGCAGGTGTCCGGCCCCACCGGGGCCATGACCGTGGTCCTCGTACCGATCGTGCACCAGCATGGTCCGGGCGGCGTCCTGACTGTCGGTCTGCTCGCTGGAATGATCCTGCTCGCGCTCGCCGTCCTGCGCGTCGGCCGCGCGATGCGCTACGTACCGGCTCCTGTGGTGGAAGGATTCACCGCCGGGATCGCCGCGGTGATCTTTCTTCAGCAGGTTCCCGCCGCGTTGGGGGTACAGCCACAGGACCGGGACGCGGTGACCTCCGTGGCCTGGGGAGCCATCACCGACTTCGCCCGCCGGCCGCACTGGACCGCGCTCACGCTTGCCGCCGCGGTCGTGGCGTTCATGACCGTCGGCGCCCGGCTGCGGCCCACGGTGCCGTTCTCGCTGGTGGCCGTCGCCCTCACCTCGATTCTGGTCGCGGCGAGTGGATGGGACGTCGCCACTCTCGGCGCACTGCCCGCGACCCTGCCCAGTCCCTCGCTCGGGTTCCTCGACATCTCCGCCATCCCGACCCTCGCGACGGCCGCGGTGGCGGTGGCCGCGCTGGCCGCCCTGGAAAGCCTGCTCTCCGCCAGCGTCGCGGACGCGATGACCTCCGGTGAGCAGCACGACCCCGACCGGGAGCTGTTCGGCCAGGGCCTGGCCAACCTCGTCGTTCCGCTGTTCGGCGGAGTACCCGCCACCGGCGCGATCGCCCGCACGGCCGTCAACGTCCGGTCCGGCGCATCCTCGCGCCTCGCGGCCCTCACCCACGCCATGGTTCTCGCCGGGATCATGCTCGTGGCGGCGCCCCTCGTCGCACGTATCCCGCTGGCCGCGCTCGCCGGTGTCCTCCTCGCCACGGCCATGCGAATGGTGGAGGTCGCCTCGCTGCGTGCCCTCGGCCGCGCGTCACGCTCCGACGCGGTCGTCATGATGCTGACCGCCGGAGCGACCATCGCTCTTGACCTCGTCGTCGCCGTCATCCTCGGCTTCGTCGTCGCCGGGGCTCTCGCGCTGCGGCAGATCGCCCGCAGCGCGCGTCTCGAGGAGGTGCCTTTGAGCGCGGCCGACCACCACGACGCCGACCAGGCTCTGCTCGCCGATCACGCGCTGCTCACCGAGCACATCGTCGTCTACCGCATCGACGGACCCATGTTCTTCGCCGCCGCCCACCGCTTCCTTCACGAACTCACCGCCATCGCGGACGTCAAGGTCCTCATCCTCAGACTTTCCAAGGTCAGCGCGATCGACGCCACCGGCGCAATCGTCCTGCGCGACATCATCGACCGCCTCGAACACCGCGGCATCACCGTCTATGTTTCAGGCCTGCGACCCGAACACACAAGGACCCTGATTGCCGTCGGCCTGCTCGACCGGCTAAAAAAGCAAGGACACGTGTTCGACTCCGCCGCGGAGGCCATCCAGGCCGCCCGGGGCCATCTCCACCACACCGGAACTCTCGCGGGAAAAGAAGGAAAAACCGTAAATGCATCCGCCGGTTCTGTGGCGCCGACGGATGTCACGGTCCTGGCGGTTCCCGAGGCATGATTGGGTGATGAGCTCGGCGTCGTGGGAGTGTCCGGTCAGTTGTCCCGGCGCCGTAGTGAGAGTCCCTGTCGGAGTGGGGGCCTGGCGAGCCGAGGCGAGGTCGATGTGATGGATGTACCCCTGCCGGGCGGTCCGGTGAACACTGTCGTCCGCAGCGGCGCCACGGTGCGCAGACCCCTGCCGCACCGCGCCGGCTTCGTGCACGAG
>NZ_KB893794.1 GCF_000374165.1 Parafrankia elaeagni | reverse complement strand
AGCTTCCGCAGCGCCTGGGACATCAGCCGGGCCTGCAGGCCCACGTGGCTGTCGCCCATCTCCCCCTCGATCTCGGCACGCGGCACCAGGGCCGCCACCGAGTCGACGACGATGATGTCCAGCGCGCCGGAACGGATCAGCATGTCGGCGATCTCCAGCGCCTGCTCACCCGTGTCGGGCTGGGAAACGAGCAGCGCGTCGGTGTCGACACCCAGCTTCCCCGCGTACTCGGGATCAAGGGCGTGCTCCGCGTCGATGAAGGCCGCGATGCCGCCGGCCGCCTGCGCGTTCGCCACGGCATGCAGGGCAACCGTCGTCTTACCCGACGACTCGGGCCCGTAGATCTCGACGACGCGCCCGCGCGGAAGGCCTCCGATACCGAGCGCGACATCAAGAGCGATTGATCCGGTCGGGATCGCCTGGACCGGCGGCCTGGTGTCGTCACCCAGGCGCATGACCGAGCCCTTGCCGAACTGCTTGTCGATCTGCGCAAGGGCGTTCTCCAACGCCTTCTCACGATCGGGTCCAACCATTGGAGTTACTCCATGCTGAGGTCGTCGAGTCTTGGCCACGATCCGACGCTAGGGGGTGGGTCCGACAGTTTCGAGAGCCGGGTCGGTTCTGTGGACATCGGAGCGCATGTGGACAACAGTAGCCGAACATCAGTTCGAGTCTTCAGCGACACGCCACGGCCCACCCGATCGGGTGGTTCCACCGCACTCCGCACCAGCCGACCTGGCACACCACGACCATCCCGACAGCATCCGCCACCAGAAGTCATCGACCGAGCGCGGAAAGTCCTGTTCGGTCTCAGCGGTCGCGCGTGGGCACGCCGAACTCGTCGCAGACGGCATGCCACACCGCCTTGGCATCGTCGCCGCGGCGCAGGGCGGTCTCCACCGTCGCCCCGCCCAGACCGGCGATCACGTGGTCGCGGGCGAGTGAGTCGGCGTAGGCCGTACCGAACTGGCTGTTCATGTTCGCCCAGAACTCCGTCAGTCGCACCGGACCAGTGTGCACGCCGCCGGCCACGGCCCTGCGTGCGGCGCTGGTCGTCGGCACCGGTCGTCGGCCCCGGTTGTCGGCCCCGGCGTCGCACGTGGCCCCGCCGGTCCCGGCACGTGCACCCCCGGCGGTGAGCGTGTCGCCGGGGGTGGTGCGGTCGGCGGTGCGAGGTTTGTGTCGGTGGGACGACGCAGACTGGTGTCCGTGACCACATCCGACCCACTCGCAGCCTTCTCGGCCCCCACCCGGGAGTGGTTCGCGTCCTCGTTCGCGGCGCCGACGCCGGCGCAGGCCGAGGCGTGGGCCGCCGTCTCCGGGGGCGGCAGTGCTCTGGTCGTGGCGCCGACCGGGTCCGGCAAGACGCTCGCGGCCTTCCTCTGGTCACTCGACGGGCTGGCCCGCTCCGGCCCGCCGGCCGATCCGACCCGCCGTTGCCGCGTGCTGTACGTGAGCCCGCTCAAGGCACTCGCGGTCGACGTCGAGCGCAACCTCCGGGCGCCGCTCGCCGGTATCCGCGCCGCCGCGGCCCGGATCGGCCAGCCCGTCCCGGATGTGTCTGTCGGCGTCCGGTCCGGCGACACCCCTGCCACCGAGCGCCGCGCGTTCGGCCGCACTCCACCGGACATCCTGATCACCACCCCGGAGTCACTGTTCCTGATCCTGACCAGTGCCGCACGGGAGGCGCTGCGGGGCGTGCAGACCGTGATCGTCGACGAGGTGCACGCCGTCGCCGGCACCAAGCGGGGAGCGCATCTCGCCCTCAGCCTGGAGCGCCTCGACGACCTGCTGGACGCTCCCGCGCAGCGGGTGGGGCTGTCGGCGACAGTGCGGCCGGTCGAGGAGATCGCCCGCTTCCTCGGTGGGGCGCGGCCGGTCACCGTCATCCGGCCACCGTCGGCGAAGACCCTCCAGATCGAGGTGGTCGTCCCCGTCGAGGACATGGCGAGCCTCGGTGAGCAGGCCGAGAGCGTCCCCGAAGGCCCGGCGGCAGCGGCGGGGCCGCGTGCGTCGATCTGGCCGGCAGTCGAGGAGCGGGTGCTCGACCTGATCCTCGCCCACTCCTCCACGATCGTCTTCGCGAACTCGCGACGGCTCGCCGAGCGGCTGTGCGCCCGGCTGAACGAGCTGTACGCGGACCGTCTCGCCCTGGCCGCCGAGCTGGCCGGGGCGGTGACGGCTCCGGCGGCCCTGATGGGCCAGGCCGGCTCGGCCGCGCCCCCGGCCGGGGTGGAGGTCGCCCGGGCCCACCACGGCAGCGTGAGCCGCGAGCAGCGCGCGCTGATCGAGGAGGAGCTCAAGTCCGGCCGGCTGCCTGCCGTGGTGGCGACGTCCAGTCTGGAACTGGGCATCGACATGGGCGCGGTCGATCTGGTGGTGCAGATCGAGTCCCCGCCCAGCGTCGCGGCCGGCATGCAGCGGATCGGCCGGGCCGGCCACCAGGTCGGTGCCGCCAGCCGGGGTGTGGTCCTGCCCAAGCACCGCTCGGACCTGGTGGAGTGCGCGGTCGTGGCCGAACGGATGAGCGCGGCGCGGATCGAGGCGGTGCACTACCCGCGCAACCCGTTGGACGTGCTGGCCCAGCAGATCGTCGCGATCGTCGCCATGGAGGACCGTGAGGTCGACGAGCTGGGCGCGCTGCTGCGCAGGGCGGCCCCGTTCGCGGGCCTGCCCGGCTCGGCGTACGAGGCCGTGCTGGACATGCTTGCCGGGCGCTACCCGTCGGACGACTTCGCCGAGCTGCGGCCTCGCATCACCTGGGACCGGGCCACCGGTGTGCTCGCCGGCCGGCCAGGTGCACAGCGGCTGGCCGTCACCAGCGGCGGAACCATCCCCGACCGGGGGATGTTCGGGGTCTTCCTGCTCGGGGAGAAGGCCAGCCGGGTCGGCGAGCTCGACGAGGAGATGGTCTACGAGTCGCGGGTCGGCGACGTCGTGCTCCTCGGTTCGTCCAGCTGGCGGATCGAGGAGATCACCCCGGACCGGGTGCTCGTCACCCCCGCGCCCGGCCGGCCCGGCCGGCTGCCCTTCTGGCACGGCGACGCCCCCGGGCGGCCCGCCGAGCTGGGCCGGGCGCTGGGCGCCTTCCTGCGGGAGCTGTCGACGATGGGTCCCGCCGACGCGGCGGCCCGCGTCGGTGCGGCGGGGCTGGACGAGTGGGCCACCGGCAACCTGCTGAGCTACCTGGAGGAACAGCGGGCTGCCGCCGGCCACCTGTCCGACGATCGGCACCTGGTCGTCGAGCGGTTCCGCGACGAGCTCGGCGACTGGCGGCTGGCGGTCCACTCCCCCCTCGGCGCACCGGTGAACGCGCCGTGGGCGCTGGCGATCAGCGCCCGGCTACGCGAGCGGTACGGCTCCGAGGTCCAGGTCATGCACACCGACGACGGGGTCGTCGCCCGCGTTCCGGACGCCGCCGAGCCGCCGCGGGCGGAGCTGGTCGTCTTCGAGCCGGAGGAGATCGAGGCCCTCGTCCGGGCGGAGGTCGGCGGCAGCGCGCTGTTCGCCAGCCGTTTCCGGGAGTGCGCCAGCCGGTCGTTGCTGCTTCCCCGCCGCACTCCCGGGCGGCGCACGCCGCTGTGGCAGCAGCGTCAACGCAGCGCGCACCTGCTTTCCGTCGCCTCGACGTTCGGCGACTTCCCGGTCGTGCTGGAGACGATGCGCGAATGCCTGCAGGACGTCTACGACGTCCCCGCCCTGGTCGGCCTGATGCGCGACGTCGGCGCCCGGTCGCTGCGGGTGGTCGAGGTGGAGACGACCGCGCCGTCCCCGTTCGCCTCGTCGCTGCTGTTCGGCTATGTCGCCGCGTTCATGTACGACGGGGACGCGCCACTGGCCGAACGGCGTGCCCAGGTCCTCTCGCTGGACAGCTCGTTGCTCGCCGAGCTGCTCGGCGAGGCCGAGCTGCGGGAGCTCATCGACCCACGGTCCCTGGAACGGATCACGGCGGAGCTGCAGCGGCTGGCCCCGGAGCGGCATGCGCGGGACGCGGAGACCACCTCCGACCTGCTCCGGGCCCTCGGCGATCTCAGCACCGAGGAGGCGCTGGCGCGCGGTGCCACGGCGCCCTGGCTGGCGGAGCTGGAGCGGGCCGGCCGGGTGATCCGGGTCCGCATCGCCGGAGCGGAACGCTGGGTGCCGGTCGAGGACGCCGGCCGGCTTCGGGACGCGCTCGGAGTTCCCCTCCCGGTAGGAGTGCCGGCGGCGTTCACCGAGCCGGTCCGCGACCCGCTCGGCGACCTCGTCTCCCGGTACGCGCGCACGCACGGGCCGTTCGAGTCCGCGGACATCGCCGGCCGGTTCGGGCTCGGGGTCGCCGTGGCCATCGGCGTGCTCGAGCGGCTCACCGCCGACGGCCGGCTGGTGCGCGGCGAGCTGCACCCGGACCGTGCGGGCGAGCAGTGGTGCGACGCCGGCGTGCTGCGGGCGCTGCGCCGGCGCAGCCTGGCGGCGCTGCGCAAGGAGGTCGAGGCTGTTCCCGTCCGGGCGATGGGGGCGTTCCTGCCGGCCTGGCAGTCGGTCACCGGCGGTCGCGGCCGGGGGGTCGACGGCGTGCTGCGGGCCGTCGAGCAGCTGCAGGGAGCGCTCGTGCCCGCCAGCGCGCTGGAGCAGCTCGTGCTCCCGGCGCGGGTCGGCGACTACGCGCCGGCGATGCTCGACGAGCTGTGCTCCACCGGCGAGGTGCTGTGGGCCGGCGCCGGCGGGCTGCCCGGCAACGACGGCTGGGTCAGCCTCGTCCTGGCCGAGGCCGCCGAGGATCTGCTCCCGCCACCGGATCTCGAGGCGGCCGACAGCCCGCTGCACCGCGAGATCCTGGATGCTCTCGGCGACGGGCAGGCGCTGTTCTTCCGAACGCTGGCCGACCGGACCAGTGGCCTCGACGACACCGCCCTCGCGAACGCGCTGTGGGATCTGGTGTGGGCCGGCCTGATCACCAACGACACGCTCGCCGCGCTGCGCGTCCAGCTCGGCGCCGGGCATCCGGCGCATTCCGCCGCCCGTCGCGCCCCGCGAAGCCGGGCGGCACGCCACGGCCGCAGCCGGCCCGCGATGCCGCGCCGGACCGGCCCGCCGACCGTCGGCGGGCGCTGGTCACTACTGCCGGAACGGGAGACCGACCCCACCCGCCGCGCGCACGCACTGGCCGAGGCGCTGCTCGACCGGCACGGCATCGTCACCCGCGGCGCCGTCGCCGCCGAGCGCACCCCCGGTGGGTTCGCCGCCGTCTACCGGGTGCTGTCCGCCTTCGAGGAGGCGGGTCGCTGCCGCCGCGGCTACTTCGTCGAATCGCTGGGCGCCGCGCAGTTCGCCGTCCCCGGGGCGGTGGACCGCCTCCGCGCGATCGCCGGCGCGCAGCGCGACGCCGCCGAACAGCCCGCCTGGGCCGCCGACCCGAGCGCCGGATACGGAGCGGTGGGAGCGAGTGCCACTGCCACCGGTCTCACCACCGCGGGTGCGGCGGGCACGGTGCCGGCGGGCTCGGGCCACGCCGCCGCCCTGCGCCTGGCAGCCGCTCGGAACAGCGGTGGCCCCGCCGGCATCGGGGGCGGAGACGTTCTCGGGGGCGGAGCCCGGGGCCGGGGCGGCGGGGGCAGCGCCGCGGCCGGCAGCGGCGCCATCGTGATGGCGGCCGCTGACCCCGCGAACCCGTACGGAGCCGCCCTGCCCTGGCCCGCGCGCCAGGCGGAGTCCGGTGGGGGCGGCGGTGGGGCCCCCGGCGGGGCCGGTCACCGGGCCGGCCGCAAGGCGGGCGCGCTCGTCGTTCTGGTCGACGGCGAACTGGTTCTCTATGTGGAGCGCGGCGGCCGAACGCTGTTGTCCTGGACGGACTCGCCCGCCCTGCTCGGGCCGGCCGTCGGTGCGCTGGCCGACGCGGTCCGCGCAGGCTCGCTGGGCCGGCTCGCGGTCGAGAAGGCTGACGGGGCCGCGGTGGTCGGCAGCGCGCTCGGCGCAGCGCTCGAGGGGGCCGGCTTCCACCCCACCCCGCGCGGCCTGCGGCTGCGCGGGTGAACCAGGAGCCGACGCCGTCCGGAGGCGCCCGCGAGGCGACGCCATGGGACCCGCGGCTGCGCGGGCTCACCCTCGGGCTCGTCAGCACCGTGACGCTGATCGCGTTCGAGGCGATGGCTGTCATCACCGTGCTGCCCGACGTCGCCGAGGACCTGTCCGGGCTGTCGCTGTACGGCTGGACCACCAGCGGGTTCTTCCTGGGCCTCCTGCTCGGCGTGGTGATCGCCGGTGCGGAGACGGACCGGGTCGGAGCAGTCCGCCCGTTCACCGTCGGGCTGTCGCTGTTCGGAGCGGGTCTCGCGGTGGCCGCGGTGGCCCCGTCGATGGAAGTCCTGGTGGCCGGCCGGATCCTGCAGGGGCTCGGCGGCGGTGCCGTGCCCGCCGTGCTCTACGCGACGATCGGCCGGGCCTACCCGGAGTCGCAGCGGCCGCGGATGTTCGCCGTGACATCCACCGCCTGGGTTGTTCCCGGGCTGGTCGGTCCGGTGGCGTCCGCACTCGTGGCGGAGCAGGCCGGGTGGCGCTGGGTCTTCGGAGGCCTGGTGCCGCTGGTCCTCGTGTCCGGAGCACTGACGGTGCGGGCACTGGCCCGGCTCGGGCCACCGACCACCGTGGACGTCGGTGCCGCCGCCGGGCGGCTGGTCGCCGCACTGCGCGTCAGCGTCGGCGCCGGCCTGATGCTGGCGGGCCTGACCAGCCGGTCCCCGTTCGGGCTGGCGGCGATCGCGGCCGGGGCCTGTCTCGCCTACCGTCCGCTACGGACCCTGCTGCCCGAGGGCACCCTGCGGGCGCGCCGCGGCCTCGCCGCGGCGGTCGCCGCTCGCGGACTTTTGACCTTCGCGTTCTTCGGCGCCGACACCTTCGTCCCGCTCGCCGTCACCGCGGTTCGGGACGAGTCGACCACCATGGCCAGCGTGGCCGTGACGGCCGCGACGGTGACCTGGACGAGCGGCTCATGGACGCAGGCCCGCCTGGCCGGCCGGGTCCCCGGCCGGGACCTGATCCGCTTCGGTCTGCTCCTCGTCGCCGGGGGCACCGCCGGTTTCGCCCTGGTGCTGGTCGAGCCGGTCCCGCTCGGAGTCGCCATCGCCTGCTGGGCGGCCGCCGGGTTCGGGATCGGCCTGGCCTACTCGCCGATCGTCACGCTGGTCCTGGCCGAGACACCGCCGGAGCGGCATGGCACGGCATCGACGTCGGTCACCTTGTCGGACAACCTCGGCACCGTGTTCGGGACCGGCCTGGGCGGGGTCGCCGTCGCGGCCAGCGAGGCCGCGAGCGGTACGCCGGACGCCGGCCTCGCGGTCGTGTTCCCGCTGGCCGCGGCCGTGGCGGTGCTGGGCGCGGTGGTCGCCCGCCGTGCCCCCGCACGTGTGTTCCCCCCCGTGCCGGGCTGAAGCTGACCGAAGCTGACGTCCGGCCGGCGGCGGAGCACCATCGAAGGATGCCCGAAGGTGACACGGTCTGGCTGACAGCACGCCGGCTCGACACCGCGCTCGCCGGCCACGTCCTGGTGCGGGCGGACTTCCGGGTCCCCGCCCTCGCCACCGCCGACCTGCGTGGGCGGCGGGTCGGCGCCGTCCGGTCGCGCGGCAAGCATCTGCTCCGCCACCGCGGAGCACGTGGCGGTCGGCTACCGGCTGCCGGTGGTCGAGCTGCTGCCGACCGCCGGGGAGGAGCGGGTGGTGGGCCATCTCGGCCCGGACGTCCTCGGTGACGACTGGGATCTGGACCGGGCTGTCGCCAACCTGCGGGCCGACTCTCGGCGCGAGATCGGCGAGGCGCTGCTGGACCAGCGCCTCCTGGCCGGGCTGGGAAACGTCTGGCGGACGGAGGCGTGCTTCCTCGCCGGGGTGAGTCCGTGGACGCCGGTCGGCGAGGTGGCGGATCTGCCCGGCCTGGTCCGCCGCGCCCAGGCGATGGTCACGGCCGGGGCGCGGGGCGGACACCAGGTAACCACCGGGTCCACCCGCCCGGGCGAACAGCATTGGGTGTATGGGCGCGCGGGCAGGCCTTGTCGGCGCTGCGGCACGCTTGTCCGCCGGCTGGAGCAGCGGAGGTCCACCCAGAATTCGCCGGGGCGCGGATCGCCGGGACATGCGGGCGGGCCCGGTGGGCGGGGCCCGCGCAGCGACGTCCGGCGTGATCAGGACCGGCGCACGGGCGCCAGGCAGGACAGCTACCGGCGCCCAGCTGACGCCGGGGGTCCGGCCGGCGTCACCGTCGACGCCGGCGGGCGGGACGACCGGGTCACCACCTGGTGCCCGGCCTGCCAGCCGGGCCCGTTTCCGGGCCTGCTGGCCGGCCGGCCGGAGAACTGATCCGGCCGGCCGGGGCTCACACCCGGCTCGCGGCCAGCAGCCGGGCCCGGCCGCGGGTGAACGCTCCCTCGGCGGCCTTCACACTGATCGACAGATCATCAGCCGCCTGGCGGGTGGTTCGACCGGCGGCGCGGGCCATCATGATCTGACGCTCCCGGCCGCGGAGGCGACGTGTCTGGTCAAGCAGCCAGAGCGCCTCCGCGCGGTCACACGTCGAATCCTCGGGGCCGGGGTCGCTGGGCGCCGCGACGCTGCGGGCCATGGCACGGTCCGCGCGCATCCGCGCGCGGTGATGGTCGACACACAGCCGGAGCACGGTCGTGGTCAGGAACTGACCCACCCGGTGGCTGTCGAGGTTGCGGAATCCCGCCGCGCGGACGAGCGCCTCCTGGGCGCAGTCCTCCGCGTCGGCGGTGCTGGGCAGCCGCCGGCGGGCGATGTGCACCAGGCGCTCACGGTGCGGCAACACCAGCGACCACCGATCGCCGCTGAACGGCTGGTCGACGGCCGGGAGGGAAGCCGTCTCCTCAGGTGCCTGCCGGGCAGGCTGCGGACTCGGGGATTCGATAGCGTCCCCATTGATTTGCGTCATGGCACTTCCACCTGCCTGGCTGCGTCATGCCATCCGGACGTCCGGGACTGCCGGTCTGGCCATCGCACGGCGGCGATGAAAACGTGGACGACGCTCCCCTTCGTCACCCGACGCCACAATCGCCGATCGGACATCTGGGACATTAAGGCAATCCTCGCGTCTGCGCCATATCTCCGGTCACATCTTCAAACCTACATCCCACCCCTTGGTGCCAACCCGGGTGTACACCAGATCGATGAAAATAAAATAACTGCGAAGTCACTGCGCAGATAAGAGAATGACTTCCGTCCTGCACCTGAAGGCGAAAGTCGTTGCCAGCCAGGCACTACCGGCACGAGGCGCCCGCGGATGACAGCGGCCGGCACCGGCGGGAAGTTAATCCAGGGTGACAGCTGAGAGGATTGTTTCGGATCAGGCCGGACGGCCCGGGCCCGCGAATCCGAGCAGTTCGGATAGCCCATCAGCGTAGGTGCGCAGGCGTTCGACCTCGTCCGCGAGCCCGGTGAGCTCGGCCGTCGGCGTGGTGACGGTCACGACGATCTCCGTCACGGCGGTCAACAGCTCGTCGAGCAGGTCCGCGGCCTGCTCCATGGCAGCCAGCAGGCGGGCGGACGTCGCCCGGATATCCGCCCGGCGGGCGGGGTCCGACACCGCCCGCATCGCGGACTCGCAGGCCAGTACTCTCCGGGCGGTCATCCGCAGCCCGTCCACCAGGCGAGCGGCGGTCACCATCGCGGTCTGGACCTGGGTCGTGCCGGGGCGCGCCTCCACCGAGCAGAGCAACGCGGCGACAGCGGCCAGCCCGGCCTCTCCGCGCCGCAACGGCCGCGCCGCCGCCGACCGCCTGAGCTCCAGCGCCCGCAACGGGGGGACGGACGGTGCCGGCAACCCGCTCTCCGGCGACGTCCGGTATTCACGAAAGGACAGTCCGGCGCGGGCGAGAGCCGCCGCGCCGAACGCGAGCCAGCCCCATTCATCGGCGATGGTGGCCACGGCAGGGGACGCCGCCGCGGCCGCCGCCCAGGCCTGGGCAGAAAGCAGTGCACGCTGTCTGGCCCGCCGGAACGGTCGATTGAACCGACGTTCGGCATTCTCGAACGAGCGGCGCTCGATGTCGGCGCGAAGCCAGTCCGGCACGCCGGCGGCCATCGCCGCCGCCACGTCCGGACGGCCGAATCCACGGGTCCTGTCAGCCAGTCCGGGAAAGTGAAAAGAACTTCTTCGCTCGCGGCCGTCCGACGACACTTCCGAGCCTCCCAGAACACGCCCGGTCGAACCTGAATCATTGAGCGTGACCGATGGCTCGGAATATCCCCGGTAACGCGACGACGGCCCGGCCGAGGGCGACGGGGCGGTCGGCGGAAGTGGTGCAGTGGGCGGCTGTGCCGCGGGAGGCTGCACCGCGGGAGATGGCGCGGTGGCCTGCGAGGGAGAAGGCGCCGGGCTGGATCGTCGCACGTCGGAGGCGACCGGGTCCGGACCGCCAGCCGCTTCCAGGCCATCAGCCGCCTCGGTCATCTAGCAGCCTCCCGGCATCAGTGCTGGCCCGAACCAGAGTGCGCGCCCGAACCAGGCCCGCGCCGAAAGCCCACGCCGCGGATGCGCCATCGGTCGACCTGCCATTCAGTACGACGGCACTCAGTACGACGGTGGAGTGCCCTGCGGGCCGGGTGCCGGCCTGGTCAGGCCCTCATCCGGTGACGCTCCCGGGTCTCCCGGTGCCTTCTCCAACGACGGAGGCCGGTCGCCGGTGCCGCCGACCACGCCGGGCCCGATTCCGGGGACACCGCCCGCTCCCGCCGCAGCCTGGGCACCGGGCACACCGGGTGCGCCGGGTTGCATGCTGCCGCGAAGCTCCGCCAGACGGCCGAGGGCCTGCGCGTCCATGGTGGCCCGCCGGACCTCGAGCATCTGCGCCTCCAGGCCCTGGGACGCCAGCTCCTGCCGCCCGCGCGCCACGGCGTAACGCTTCTCGATCTTGTCACGCACGTCGGCGAGCGTCGGAGTGTCACCGGCCGGCGGGAGTGAGGTCATCTGCTCCATGACCCGGCCCATCTGCTCGTGCATGGCGGCGTGCTCGATCTGGGTGAGCAGACGGGTTCGCTCGGCCAAAAGGCGTTGCACACGCATCGTGTTGTCCTCGACCGCCGTCCGTGCCTGGGCGGCGGACTCCGCGGCCTGCTGGTGGAGCAGCTTGAGGTCCTCCAGCGCCGCCTCGGCCGCGATCAGCCGGCCCGCGAACGCCTGCGCGGTCTGCTCGTACCGGGCCGCCGCGGCCAGGTCGCCGGCCGCGCGGCTGCTGTCGGCGAGCGCGAGCGCCGAGCGGGCCGTGTCGGTGAGGTTGGTGACCTCCTCGATCTGGCGGGCGAGCTTCATCTCGATCTGCCGCTGGTTGCCCACGACAAGCGCGGCCTGGGAGACGAGCTTCTCGTGCTGGCCCCGCGCGTCGTCGATGGCCTGCTCCAGCTGGATCTCCGGCCTGGCCTTCTCCTCGAACGCGACCTCGGCCCGCTTTGACAGGTAGCGGAAGGCCTTGCGGACGACATTTGCCATTGCTCGATCGTCGCACGCCCGCCGCGATCCTGAGAGTCGACAACTGTCACGGATCCGACGGCGTGCCGCCGCGACCTGTCGGGCCGCGGCCGGCTCCGCCTCTTCAGCACACGACGGGCCCGTGCCGGGACCCGGGTTCCTAGACCATGGCCTGGAACATCCAGTGCTGTTCCTCGAGATCCCGGATCGCGTCGATGAACAGGTCCTGGGTGACCGGGTCCGGCTCGGCGGTCAGGTCCATCCGGGTACGCATCCTGGTGATCAGGCTGGCGAGGACGTCGGTGATCAGCCGGATGGCCTTCTCGTCACCGATGTACCCCGCCTCGACGCCGTGCAGGTGGCTGCCTCTGGCGACCGTCGTCGTCTGCCCGTCGGGGTTGACGCCGATCGCCACGGCGCGCTCGGCGGCCATGTCCGTGTAACGGCGCGCGAGCGTCACCACGTCGTCCAGCTGACGGTGCACGTTGCGGAAGTTGCGGCCGATGACGTTCCAGTGCAGCTGCTTGCTCAGGAGCGACAGATCGATCAGGTCGACGACGGCGCCCTGAAGCGCCTCACCGGCGACTGCGCGCGCCTCGTCGGAAAGCGGACTGCGGATAGCGCTCATAACGATCCCCTCTGAGTGCTCGGGCACGTTCAGAGAAAAACGTGCCCGCAGGGGAGATCCGTACTCCGGTGGCGGGACCGGGACGGCGCCCGGGCCGCGCGGCAGCCGGCGGGCTGCAGCCTGCACAGCCTGTCAGTGGTCAGCCTGGCCGTTCAGGGCAGCCAGGCTGGGCAGCAGGGCTAGGCAGCCCGGTTGACCACTGCCGGACGGGCCGGCACGACCACCGCCGAGGCGGCACCGACCGGTGTCGGCGCGCCCACGGCAAGCTCGGCGAGCTCCAGGTCACCGCTGACCTCGCGAAGGAGATCCGCCAGGCGTACTCCCAGCGCGTCGCAGATGGACGCGAGCAGTTCTGAGCTCGCCTCCTTCTGGCCGCGTTCCACCTCGGAGAGGTAGCCGAGCGACACTCTGGCCGCCGACGACACCTCCCGCAGTGTCCGGTGCTGATCCTGTCGGCGGCGGCGCAACGCCTCGCCGATCACGCGTCGGAGCAGGACCATCGAGCCTCCTCCTTCGTCCACGGGCTGGGTTCACCGTATACCCGCCGAGCCCCCTTCCGGGGCGTCGTTGACGGGACTGTAACGCTGTAAGCACCCCCAGGCCGCGACATTCCGAGATCGGCGGCACCCCCAGGCCACGGGGGCATGACCGGCGCCTCGGCTCGTCAGCACGGGTCGGTGCACGCTTCGGTGCGTGCTTCGGTGCGTGCTTCGGTGCGTGCTTCGGTGCGTGCCTACCCGCTGGAGCCGTCCAGCGCCGTGAGACCAGCCAGAACACGCCGCAGGACGTCCAGGGCCTGCACGACGGCGATCTCGCGGACGCGGCGTCTGTCGCCGGGCAGCCGCAGCGAGCGCGCAGCCGAGCCGTCCGGGCCGGCGAGGCCCACGTGCAGCGTGCCGGCCGGCCGGCCCTCCTGCTCACCCGGACCGGCGACGCCTGTTGTCGCCAGCCCGTATGTGGCCCCGAGCCGGTCCCGGACCCCCGTCGCCATGGCTTCGGCGGTGGCGTCCGACACCGCGCCGTCCGTCGCGAGGATCTTCGGGTCGACGCCGAGCGCGGAGTCCTTCACGTCGGTGGCGTAGGCGACGATTCCGCCGCGGAAGACCGTGCTGGCACCAGGGACGTCCGTCAGCCGGCCGGCCAGCAGGCCCCCGGTCAGTGACTCGGCGACCGCGAGGGTCGCGCCCCGGGCGCCGAGCAGCTCCAGGACGACCTTCTCCAGGGAGTCCTCATCGGTGCCGTACAGGCCGGGGCCGAGCGCGAGGCGGGCGGCGGCCTCGACCGGGGCGATGAGCTCGTCGGCGGCGGCCCGGTCGGCCGCCCGGGCGGTGATCCGCACCCTGGTCTGACCACCGCTGGCGAGGAACGCGATCCGCGGGTTCCCGACCGGCTCCAGCCTGGTGACCTCGTCCGCGAGCGCCTCGGCGACCGCCGACTCCCACATGCCCGCCGTGCGCAGGACACGGTGCACGACGACAGCCGGCTCACCGGCCCGCCGCAGGATGTCCGGCAGCACGCTGCGGGTGAACATGTCCTTCATCTCGTACGGGACCCCGGGCATGGCGTAGACCACGCCGGCACCGATCTCCATCCGGATGCCGGGAGCCGTTCCGGGACCGTTGGGCAGGGCCTGTGCGCCCACCGGCAGGTCGGCCTGACGGAAGTTCATCTCCGGCACGCCGCGGCTGCCGGCGGCGGCCCGGTTCCGCCCCATCTCGGCGAACCTGCGGCGCAGGTTCGCCTCCTCGGCCTCGTCGCGGCGCAGCCCCACACCGGCCGCCTGGGCGATGCCCTCACGGGTCAGGTCGTCCTGGGTCGGACCGAGCCCGCCGGTGAGAACGACGACGTCGGCGCGTCCCAGCGCCAGGGTGATCGCGGACGCGATGTCGGAGATCACATCTCCGACCACGGTGGACGTCGCCACCTGCACGCCGACGTCGGCGAGCTGACCGCCCAGCCAGGCCGCGTTGCCGTTCACGATGTCGCCGTAGAGAAGCTCGTCCCCCACGGCCAGCAGCTCAGCGCGCATCGGTCTCCCCCGTTCCGGGCCCGACGGCGGGCCCATCCACCCCTCGGACCAGCTCACCCACCGGTGCTCTGCACGGGCGCGGCACCGGCCTGACGGCGCAGTGCCAGGGCCCGGTAGACGTAGTCCGCCCCGGTCACGACCGCGACGACGACGCCACAACCGAGGATGGCTGCCCGCCCCGTCGCGGCGATCCCGTCGAGCGGGAGCACATAGAGGCCCAGCGAGATGTTGAGCAGCAGTGTCTTCGCCTTGCCTCCACGGCTGGCGGCGATCACGCCGAACCGGATCACCCACAGCCGCAGCAGGGTCACGCCGACCTCCCGGACGGCGACGACGACCGTGACCGCCCAGGGCAGCTCGTCCAGCAGCGACAGGGAGACGAGGGCGGCGCCGGTGAGGGCCTTGTCCGCGATGGGATCGACGAGGATCCCGAAATCGGTGATCAACCCGCGCCGACGGGCGACCGTGCCGTCGATCTGGTCGGTGACGGCGGCTATCGCGTAGGCGGCGAAGGCCGCGTAGCGCCAGCCGTCGGTGTCCGGGCCGGCGAAGAGGAGGGCGACGAACACCGGCACCAGCGCCAGCCTCATGATCGTGAGGGCGTTGGCGATGTTGAGCAGCGGAGGCTTCGGCTCCGCGCGAGGCGGCAGCGGCCCGGCGGCGGGCGCGGGATCCGCCCGCGGCGGACCGGCACTGGCGAGAGCGGCCTGCTCTGCCCACGCGGCGGAGTCGCCGGATGATGTGCCCGCACCCGGTCCGGTCACGCCGGACCCGGGAGCCGGCCCACCACACCCGCCAGATCACGTGACCGCGGGACGGGCTCCACCGCGACGGCACCGGCAGGACCGGCATCGGTGCCACCGGTGCCGGTAGCGCTGGTAGTGCCGGTAGTGGTACCGGGCGGCGCGGCGCCGGCCCGGTCGAGGACGTCGGTGAACTCGGCGACGAGATCGACACCCTCCGCCGCCACCACCCGGGCTGTGACGAGATCGCCGACGGCGACCCCGCCGGTCACCCCACCCGCGGGAAGCCGCACGGTGCAGGCGCCGTCGGCGTCGGCCTGCTGGTGGCCCGCGCAGCCGAACACCAGCCCGCCGGCCACCTCCTCGACCAGCACCTCCACCGTGGTGCCGACACGGCGCTCGGCGCGGGCCTCCGTCAGCTGCTCGACGAGGTTGGTGACGTCGACGCGGCGGCGCTCGATCTCGTCGGGGTCCAGGTGGCCGTCCATCCCGGCGGCCTCGGTCCCCTCCTCGTCGGAGTAGCCGAACACGCCGACGGCATCCAGGTCGGCGCGTTCGAGGAAGTCCATGAGGATCTCGACGTCCTCCTCGGTCTCGCCGGGGAAGCCGACGATGACGTTCGAGCGCGCGCCGAGGTCACCCAGCAGGGCGCGGCCCCGCCGCAGGAGGTCGAGGAAGTCGTCGGTGCCGCCGAAACGGCGCATCCGGCGCAGCACGGCCGGGCTCGCGTGCTGGAACGAGAGGTCGAGATACGGCGCCAGCCCTGGCGTCGTCAGCAGCGTCTCCAGCAGCGACGGGCGCAGCTCCGCCGGCTGGAGGTACACCGTCCGGACACGCACGATGCCGGGGACCGCGGCGAGCCGGGGCAGCAGCTTCTCCAGCGCCCGCAGATCACCCAGATCCTTGCCGTAGGACGTCGAGTTCTCGCTGACCAGCACGAGCTCCCGTGCGCCCTGCCCGGCCAGCCACTCGGCCTCGGCCAGCACCTGCTCCGGCGGGCGGGAGACGTGCGACCCGCGGAACGACGGGATGGCGCAGAAGGCGCAGCGCCGGTCACACCCGCTCGACAGCTTGACCGGAACGACGGGGCCGGCGGTGAGCCGCCGCCGGCCGGCACCACTCAAGCCCACCGGCTCGGCCCGCGCCGCCGAGGCCGCCCCCGCGGGCGGCAACTGGATGTGGCCGGGCAGATGGGGGGCGTGCGCGGCACCCGCGGCGCCCGCCCGCTCGACCGGCGTGATCGGCAGCAGCGCGCGCCGGTCCCGCGGAGTGTGCGCGGACGGCCGCTCACCGGCGAGGACCGCGTCGAGATGGGCCGAGATCTCCGGGTAGGCGTCGAAGCCGAGAACGGCGTCCGCCTCCGGCAGGCTCTCGGCCAGATCCCGGCCGTACCGCTCAGCCATGCAACCGACGGCGACCACCGCCCGCGGGCCGCCCGCCGGCCCGTCGGGCTCGGCCGCCCCGTCACCGTCAGCCTCGCGCAGGGAGTCCGCCGCGAGCAGGGCGTCGATCGAGTCCTTCTTCGCCGCCTCGACGAAACCACAGGTGTTCACCAGTACCGCGTCGGCGTCGGCGGCGTCGTCGACGAGCTCCCAGCCGTCGCCGGCGAGCCGGGCGGCGAGCTCCTCCGAATCCACCTCGTTACGCGAACAGCCGAGTGTGACGACAGCTACCCGGCGGGTCGGACGAGAGGACACGGGACCCAGGCTACCGGGACAGCCCCGGCGGACGCGCCGACGGGCCGGGCGGAGCCGACGTGCCGGCCGGTCAGCGGCCCGGCCGACCGGCCGGCGAGCGCAGGTTCGGCGCGGCCAGACCGGTCGCCTGGTCATCGCCGACGGTGCAGCCGCCACCGGACGCGGCGAGCGTCAGCCGGACGGTGACCACCTGGCCCGGCGCCCCGGCCGGGCCGAGATTCCGCCCGTTGCACGAGAGATCCACCGCGCCCGCGTTACCCATCCTGATCTCCAGCGCGCCCTCGGACGACACCTCACGGCTGTCGCCCTGCTCGAGGAGCTGCTGGAGGAGCACCCGCTCGCTCTCGTCGCGCACCTCCAGCCAGCTCTGCGCATCGCGGGCCTCGACCCGGACGTTCACACCGGGCGGCTGGGAGGTGGCCGGGGCCGGCGACGGTGTGGGCGGAGCGGCGACGGGGGCGGTGCTCGGCGGTGTGCTCGGGCGCTGGGCGACCGTGTCCTCGTCGTCGCCGCCGGACGGCAGCAGCAGGGCGACGAGTGCGAACAGGCAGACCACCACCAGCGACGCGATCATCGCGGGGGCCCAGCGGAACCCGCCCCGCCGTCGCCCGCCGCCGCCACCGCCACCACCGTGCAGCGGGTCGAACTCCGGCGAGGCGACCACGACCGGGGACGGAACCCGCTCGTAGCCGGCGTCGTAGGCCGCGAGCAGCGGCACCGGGTCCAGGCCGAGCGTGGTCGCGATGGTCCGCAGGTGCCCGCGGGCGTAGAAAGCACCACCGCAGTTGCTGTAGTCGTTGCGCTCGATCTGCCCGATCAGCGCCGCGCGGATTCTCGTCCGGTCGCTGACGTCGTCGATGGTGAGACCCGCAGCGTGACGCGCCGCCACCAGGGTCTGCCCGACCAAGTCCGGGGTCAACGGGCGGGGGGGCGGCGTTTCCGGGCCCGGCTGCTCAGGCCGGCCCGCGTCCGGGGTGCCGGCGGCACGCGGGGTGCCGGCGGCACGCGGCGCGGCGGCGGCACGCGGCGCGGCGGCGGCAGGTGGAAACGCTGCGTCCTGTGCCGGGACGTCCTGTGTCAGGACGTCCCGCTCTGGTGCGCCCGGCTCCGTCGCAGACGGCTCGGTCGCATCCGGTTCTGCGGCACCCGACCGAGGGGCCGCAGGTTCGTCCGCGGACTGCATGAGCGAACCTCCGCACCCGATATCCCGCTGGCGCCGTGGCGGCGCCTGCCGATATTACGGTTGGCCGCCGACGTCCGACAGCCGGCAACGGACCTGTCCAGACTTTCTTATCCGTTGCGGAGCGTCGTGAGAAGTCCCTCCAGCTCGTCCGGCATCACCAGCACGTCCCGCGCCTTGGAGCCCTCGCTCGGCCCGACTATGCCGCGGCTCTCCATCAGGTCCATCAGTCGCCCGGCCTTGGCGAACCCGACGCGCAGCTTGCGCTGCAACATCGACGTCGAGCCGAAGTGGGTGCTCACGACGAGCTCGACGGCCTGGAGGAACAGCGCCATGTCGTCGCCGATCTCCTCGTCGATCTCCTTGCGTGCCTCACCGCCGCCGTCGAAGACATCCGGCACGAAGGTGGGCTGGGCCTGCTCCTTCGTGTGATCGACGATCGCGGAGATCTCGTCCTCGGAGACGAACGCGCCCTGGATACGGGCCGGCTTGCTCGCGCCCATCGGCAGGAAGAGCGCGTCGCCGAGCCCGACCAGCTTCTCCGCGCCCGCCTGGTCGAGGATGGTCCGGCTGTCCGCCAGCGACGCTGTCGCAAACGCCAGCCGGGACGGCACGTTGGCCTTGATCAGACCGGTGACGACGTCGACGGAGGGCCGCTGGGTCGCCAGCACGAGGTGGATGCCGACCGCACGGGCCATCGCCGTGATCCGGCAGATCGCGTCCTCGACGTCACGTGGCGCGACCATCATCAGGTCGGCCAGCTCGTCGACGATCGTGAGGATGTACGGGTAGGGCGTGTAGACCCGTTCCGACCCCGGCGGGGCCACGATCTCGCCGTTGCGGACCTTGCGGTTGAAGTCGTCGACGTGGCGCACCCCGCAGGCGGCGAGGTCCTCGTACCGGTTCTCCATCTCCTTCACCACCCACTGCAGCGCGTCCGCCGCTTTCTTGGGATTGGTGATGATGGGCGTGATGAGATGAGGGATGCCCTGGTAGTTCGTCAGTTCGACCCGTTTCGGGTCGACCAGGACCATGCGGACCTGATCCGGGGTGGCCCGCGCCAGCACGCTGGTGATGAGCGTGTTGATACAGGTCGACTTTCCCGCTCCGGTCGCGCCCGCGATGAGGATGTGCGGCATTTTCGCGAGGTTGGCCAGCACATAGCCGCCCTCGATGTCCTTGCCGAGGCCCACCAGCAGCGGATGCGGGTTTCCCGTCGCCTCCCCGCTGCGCAGGACGTCGCCGAGAGACACCAGTTCGCGGTCGGTGTTCGGGATCTCGATACCCACGGCGCTCTTGCCCGGGATCGGGCTGATGATCCGCACGTCCGGGCTCTTGACGGCGTAGGCGATGTTCTTCCCGAGCTGGGTGATGCGCTCGACCTTCACCGCCGAGCCCAGCTCCACCTCGTACCGGGTCACCGTCGGCCCCCGGGTGAAACCGGTGACCTTCGCGTCCACCTTGAACTGTGTGAACACGTCGGTCAGTGAGGCGATGACACCGTCGGTGGCCGCCGAGCGGACCTTCGGCGGGGTCCCCGACCGCAGCAGCGTCGGCGACGGCAGCCGGTAGGCGCCATCCGTCGGCGGGACGAGGTACTCGATCTCGTTCGGACCGGGCGGCGAGTCGCCGGCCAGGTCGGACCCCCCGGCTCCGGCTCCGGCTCCGGCTGCGCCTGCGCCCGCGGCCGCGGGCGTGCCGGCCGCCGCGCGGGCCCGCTGGCGCCGTGCTGCCGGGCCGGCCGCACCGTTCTCGCCGGCGAGAAGGCCGGCGACGCCCTCGCTGTCCTCCCCGTCATCCAGGCCCGCGACGTCGGCGAACAGGTCGGCCGGGTCGGTGCCGTCACCCGCCGCCGCAGGGGGCCGCGAGCGGCCGGCAGCCGACCCGCGCCCCACACCCGCCTCCGTGCCCGGCGCGCCCGCGCCACCGGCGTCCAGGTCGTACACGCCCTCACGCGGGGACCGGGAGGCACCGCGCCGGCGTCGCGGCCGCGGCGGCTCCTCGTCGAGCAGCTCGTCGAGCGCGGTGTCCTCGGGGACGGCACCGTCCACGTCCGCACCCGACTCGTAGTCGTCGAACTCGTCGTCCTCGTCGGCGTAGCCACCCGGCTCGCGGATCGGGACGGTGAGCCGCTCGGCGAACTCGCGGAGCTTCTCCGGCACCTGGCGGATCGGCGTCGCGGTCACCACCAGGAAACCGAAGAGCGACATGATCAGCAGCAGCGGGACGGCCACGTAGACGGTCACCGCGCTCGCCAGCGGCGCGCCGCTGAGCAGCCCGAACAGGCCCCCGGCCGCGCGTATCCCGTCAACGCCCTGGGCGAGGTCCGGCTCGCCACGCGCGATGTGCAGCACGCCCAGGATGCCCAGCGCGACAGCGGCCCAGCCGATGACCACCCGCCCGCGGCTCTCCGGGTCCGACGGCGACCGGACGAGCCGCCAGGAAGCCCCGAGACAGAACAGCGGGACGGCCAGCGCCCCGGCCCCGACGAACAGCTCGATCGCCGCGGCGACGAAGGCCCCGACCGGGCCACCGGCGCCACCCCACAGAGCCGCGCCGAGCAGGATCGCGGCGCCGAAGGCGGCAAGCCCCAGGCCGTCGCGCCGGTGCTCGGCCTGGATCCGCAGATCCCGCGTGTTGCGGCCGAATCGGCGCAGCGCGCTGCCGAGCAGCCCGGCCGCGGCCATCCACGCGTGGTAGACCGCCTTGACGGCGATCTGCGCGATCAGCAGCTGGATCGGCGGCTTCGGCGGCCCTGACCGCCGGCGCGCGCTCGCGCCGCGGGTCGCGGCGCCACGGGTGGGCGCCGCGGTCTGCCTGCGCGCGGGAGCCCGCCCGGAGCCGCCCGCACCGGACCGCGCCGTGGCCGCTCGTGGTTTGGTCTGCGCCTGCGTACGGGCGCCGGACGTGCGTGTGGCCACGCGGAGAAGGTACCCGGGAAGCGACGCGAGTCGCTGCAACCCAGACTATCCGGGCGTGCCATGACGGTACCGACGGCATTCTTCCCCGCCTGAGCGGGCCACTCGACACATGGAAGAAAGCCCTGGGCCAGAGATTGACCCAGGGCTTTCGGAGCAGATCCGCGGAGCGCGCTCAGACTTCCAGGACGACCGGAAGGATCATGGGACGGCGCCGGTAACGCTCGTTCACCCATCGGCCGACCGTGCGCCGAACGAGCTGCTGCAGCGCGTTCGTGTCGGTCATCCCCGAACGCATCGCGTCGTTCAGGGCGTCGGCGAGCCGGTTCTGGACCTCGTCGAACGCACTCCGGACGTCGGAGAAGCCGCGGGCCGACAGGTCCGGGCCGACGACGACCTTCCCGGCGGCGGCGTCCACCACGACCGTGATCGTGATGAAGCCCTCCTCGCCGAGGATCCGCCTGTCCTTCAGGCTGGACTCGCCGACGTCGCCGACGGCGAGACCGTCGACGAAGACCATGCCGCACGGCACCGCGCCGGTGATGCTGGCCTGGCCGTCGATCAGGTCGATGACCATGCCGTCCTCGGCGAGGATCACGCGGTCCGGCGGGACGCCGGTCGCCTCCGCCAGGGCACCGTGGGCACGCAGGTGCCGCCACTCGCCGTGCACCGGCATCATGTTCGACGGCCGCGTCGCGTTCAGCACGTACAGCAGCTCGCCGGCCGGGGCGTGCCCGGAGGTGTGCACCATCGCCACGCCCTTGTGGACGACCTTCGCACCCCACCGGGTCAGACCGTTGATCACCCGGTAGATCGCGGTCTCGTTGCCGGGGATCAGGCTGGAGGCGAGGACGACCGTGTCACCCTCCTCGATCCGGATCGCGTGGTCCCGGTTGGCCATCCGGGACAGCGCCGACAGCGGCTCGCCCTGGGAACCGGTCGAGACCAGACAGATGTTGCGGTCCGGCAGGGAGTCGACGTCCCGGCTGTCGATCACCAGACCGGGCGGGACGCGCAGCAGGCCCAGGTCACGGGCGACGCCCATGTTGCGGACCATGGAACGGCCGACGAAGCAGACGGATCTGCCGTGCGTCTCCGCGGCGTCGAGAACCTGCTGCACCCGGTGGACGTGGCTGGCGAAGCAGGCCACGACGATGCGCCGGTCGGCCTCACGGAAGACCTTGTCGAGCACGGGTGCGATCTGCCGCTCCGAGGCCACGAAGCCGGGCACCTCGGCGTTGGTGGAGTCCGACATCAGCAGGTCGACGCCCTCCCGGCCGAGGCGTGCGAAGCCACCCAGGTCGGTCAGCCGCCCGTCGAGCGGGAGCTGGTCCATCTTGAAGTCACCGGTGTGCAGGACCAGGCCCGCGTCGGTGCGGATGGCGACCGCCACCGCGTCCGGAATCGAGTGGTTCACCGCGAGGAACTCGCACTCGAACGGCCCGAACGTATGGTGCTCCTCCTCGCGGATCTGCATCGTCACCGGCTTGATGCGGTGCTCGGCGAGCTTCGCGACCATGAGCGCGAGGGTCAGCCGGGTGCCGATCAGCGGGATGTCGCGGCGTTCGCGCAGGAGGTAGGGAACCGCCCCGATGTGGTCCTCGTGGGCGTGGGTCAGGATGACCGCCTCGATGTCGTGCAGGCGATCCCGGATGGCGGTGAAGTCGGGCAGGATCAGGTCGACGCCGGGCTGGTCGGTCTCCGGGAACAGGACGCCGCAGTCCACGATGAGCAGCCGGCCGGCGTGCTCGAACACGGTCATGTTCCGGCCGATCTCACCGAGCCCGCCCAGCGGGATGATCCGCAGGCCGTCGGCACGCAGCGGCGGCGGTGGCCCCAGTTCGGGGTGCGGGTGCGTCATGAAGCCGCCGTCCCGGCGGCAGCCGTGGCGGTGCCCGGTCTCGCGGCGCCTGGTCTCCCGGGGGCGGACGCCGACGGCGCCACCGACGGCCCACCCGCGGCGGGCTCCAGGACGGCCGCGGCGAGGTCGGCGCGCAGCCGCGCGCGCTCGGCCTCGGTGGCGTCGACCAGCGGGGCACGTACCGGCCCCGCCGGCAGGCCGGCCATCGCCAGCGCCGCCTTCGTCGTGATCACACCCTGAGTGCGGAAAACTCCCTCGTATGCGGGCAGCAAGCCCTTGTGTAGCGTGATCGCCCGACCCACCTCACCGGCCCCGAAGGCCTCGATCATCGCCCGGATGGCGGGGGCGGCCAGGTGACCGACAACACTGACCACACCACACGCACCAACGGACAGCAGCGGAAGATTGAGCACGTCCGTGCCCGAGTAGTAGGCGAGGCCCGAGTTGGCCAGCACCCATGACGACGCGGAAAGATCGTCCTTGGCGTCCTTCACCGCGACGATGCGCGGGTGGTCGGCCAGCTGCAGAAGCGTCTCCGTCGTGACGGGCACCCCGGACCTGCCAGGAATATCGTAGATCATGACAGGTAGGCACGTCGCGTCGGCGACGGCCCGGAAGTGCGCGAGCAGCCCGGCCTGCGGGGGCTTGTTGTAGTACGGAGCGACGACCAGCAGGCCGTCGGCGCCCGCCTTCTCGGCCGCGCCGGCCAGTTCCAGCGTGTGCCGGGTGTCGTTCGTGCCGACACCCGCGATGACACGCGCCCTGCCGCCGACCGCCTCGCGGACCACGCGCAGCAACGTGTCCTTCTCCGCGTCGGAGGTGGTCGGGGACTCCCCGGTCGTGCCGTTGACGACCAGCGCCTCGTTCCCGGCGTCGACGAGGTGCTCCGCGAGCGCCGCGGCACCCGGGACGTCGAGCCCGCCGTCCGGGGTGAACGGCGTGATCATCGCCGTGATCATCCGCCCGAACGGGGCCGGGGGCAATGCTGACATACCTGCCACGCTAGCGGGCACCTCCGACATCTCCTCCGACGGTCACCGACCGGCGGAGTCGGCGTCCCCCACCACGCACCCGTAGTTCCGCGGCGTGCCGGACGGAACCGACCGGACCGTCTCGTCCGGGCGTCCGCGGCACCGGCGGGCCGGGCAGGGAACGAAGAACTACTTCCAAGCGGCTTTCAGGACCCTGACACCAGCCCCGACGGCCCCGACGGACCCGCGGGCGGACGCCCTGCGGGCTCTCGACGGCCCCCGGCGATCATGTTCCGGTCAAGCCGCATCCACAGCTCACGACGGCCGAGACGGACGAACGACCGCAGGCCACCCACGCGCGCCGCGCCGTCGGCGACCCCCGCGCCGTAGTTTTTCGGCATGCTCACCGTCCCGTCTCGCACGACAGTGGGTTCAGGGTACCGCCACCGCCCCGGCGGCGGTCGCCGTTCGCCGGCACGGGAGGCGTCCCGCCCCTGCCAGCAGGCCTGATGGTCCGCTAAGGCCACAGTGCGGCCACAGCAGTCAGGGGTGTCGGCCCGGCCTGGGGCTGCCCACCCGCACCGGGAGTGATCGACGTGACCGGCTCGTCCGGCGGCCGGTGCCAGCCCAGCGCCCGCAGCCCGGACAGCACCGCCAGCACGACCAGCAACGCGAGCAGCGCCTGCTTCGCCGGGCCGAGCACCCAGGCCGCCAGGCTCGACCGCTCCCGGGTGAGCAGCACTGTCGCGGCGAACGACGACGGCACCGCCACCACCGCCACCGCGTCGGCGCCGAGCTCGAACGGCAGCGCCGACAGCGCCACGGTGAGCACCATGAGGATCATGATCGCGGCGGCGACCCGGCCGACATCCGGCGAGACGCTCAGGCCGACGACCAGCTTCGCGCGTGCCGCCCGCCGCGCGTCGGTGCTGTAGAACGCGTACACCTCGCGGTTCTGGTGGACGTCCTCCACATAGGTCCGGGCGATCCGCCGATGCTCCAGGTCGACCGTGATCGGGGTGCTCAGCTCGATGCTGGAGTCGTCGGTGCCGATGCTGACGTGGTAGCTGCCCGGACCGCCCGGGTCGATGTCCACCAGGGCGACCGGCATCAGCCACCGCCGGCGCAGCGAGGCGTCGTCGTCCCGCACCGGGCACCGGCGGGCGAGCACCGTCCGGCGCTCCTCCTTCATCTTGATCAGACACGGCCGGTAGGGGTCCGTGGTGACGGCGGCGAGCGCCTCCCAGCGCCGCCCGTACTCGGCGACCGTGCTCAGCACCGGTGTCGCGGTCTCGCCCACCAGGCTCAGCTCGTCCACCCAGCCGGTGAACTCGCGCAGGTAGTAGCCGATGTGCCCGATCTCCAGCGGGGTCGGGACATCCGGATCCCGCCACAGTTCGCCGACCGCGAGCAGCAGGGTGTCCGCGCTGCTCAGCGGGTCGAACGGCTCGGCGAGCGCCTCACCCAGCGCGATCTGGGCCGGTTCGAGCAGTGCGTGCCACGACCGCAGGGTCGCCGCGGGCACCGCCAGGTCCGCCTCGCGCTCGAGGTAGGTGCGCACCGCTTCGAGGCTGAGCGGACGGCCCGGCCGGGGCCTCAGCCGCGGCATGTTGCCGGTGAGCCGGCCTGGCCGGAAGCGGGAGATCGCGTCCACGACCCGGCGGGCCGGCCCCGGCAGCGGGCAGCCGGCGGCCTCGGCGAGCAGCGCGATCAGGTTGCCCTGAATCGCGACCGACGTTCCGTACGGCATCAGGTGCGCGTCCGAGCCGCTCGGGCCGACGAGGTCGAAACCGACCAGCGCCCGCTTCTGCAGGGTGGAGACCGGAAGCAGCAGGCACACCTCGGGCGGCAGCCTACCGGCTGTGTCGAGACGGCCGGTGCCCGGAACGATGCTGGTCAGCAGCCCGTCCAGCGGACCCCAGTTGACGGACCGGGCAAGCTGGCAGCGGTTGGCGCTGACGATCGTGAACTGGTCGACGACCCGGCGACGCAGCCCCTGGTACTCGGCCGGCGGGGCCAGCAGCATGGTGGTGACCTCGTCGACGTCGGTGAGGTCGAGGACCGGTGCGCTGTCGGCGTCGTCCCGCCGGCTCCAGCGCCGGAGCCGCCCGCCTGGCCATCCACCGCCTGGCCATCCACCGCCGGGCCCGCCCGGACCGCCGGCACCGCCGGCGCCTCCAGCCGCGCCTCCGTTTCCTGGCGCCACGCGCGTTACCCCAGCCCTGCGGCGGCCGCCGTGGCCACGCAGACCACAGTCACCGGCGGCCGAAACCGGTCAGATCCATACAGATGCCGCGTCACATCCGGGCAGAGTAGCAGCATCCTCACGGATCGGATGCCGCTCCTTACGGCGGAAGGCCGCTACCCTCCGGCGCGGGCCGGCAGGCAGGCGCGCGCGGCGCGGGCGATCTCGATGTCCTCGCGAGCCTCGATGACCAGGGTGCGCACAGGTGCACCGGGAGCGCTGATCTCCAGGTCTCCGCGCTGGTAGGAGTCGCTGCGCGCCTCGTCGATCGCGACTCCCAGGAAGCCGAGCCCGGCCGCCGCGCCGGACCGCACCGGGGCGGCGTGCTCGCCCACCCCGCCGGTGAGGACCAGCGCGTCCATCCCCCCGAGGGCGGCGGCCATCGCGGCCGTCTCCGCACGCAGCCGGTGCAGGTACACGGCGAGACCCAGCGCCTCCGGGCTGCCCGGGCGCCGGGCTCCTTCGAGCACGGCCCGCATGTCCGCCGAGCCGACCAGGCCGGTCATGCCACTGTGGTGGAACAGCGCGTCGGTGAGTTCCTCGGCGGACATCCCCTGCTCGGTCTGCAGCCACAGCAGCAGGCCGGGGTCCACCGTCCCGGACCGGGTGGCCATCACCATGCCCTCCAGCGGGGTGAAGCCCATGGTCGTGTCCACGCTCACACCGTCACGGACGGCGGCCAGCGAGGCGCCCGAGCCCAGGTGGGCGGTGACCACCCGGCGGGCGCCGGTCAGCTCGGCGGCGCGACGCGAGGCGTAGGCGTGGGAGAGGCCGTGGAAGCCGTAGCGGCGCACCCCGTACTCCTCCCGCCAGCGCGCCGGCACCGCGTAGGTGACGGCCTCGGGTGGCATCCGCGCGTGGAACGCGGTGTCGAAGCAGGCGACCCGCGGCACCCCGGGGAGCACCGCCGAGACGTCGGCGAGCGCGGCCAGCGCCGCGGGCTGGTGCAGCGGCGCCAACGGGACGAGCGCCCGCAGCTGCCCCTCCACCTCGTCGTCGACCAGGACGGGGTCGGTGAAGACCGACCCGCCGTGCACGACCCGGTGACCGGTGATCGCGACCTCACCGGCGTGCGCGAGCTCCTCGACCGCCCGCTCCAGCTCGTCGGGGTCCGGGCGGCCGGCGGCAGCCCGCAGGTCGTGTGCGGCCAGCACCTGGTCGTCCGGGGCCAGCAGGCGCAGTTTCACGCTGGACGACCCCGCGTTGACAACCAGGACGTTCCCCGGCCCGTCGGGAGACACCGCCGACGCGGGGGCGGACGGCGCTCCCGCCGTCGCGACGCCTGCCTGATCCGTGGCCCTGGTCATTTCCGGATCCGCTCTCAGTACGGCCAGACCCAGTCGCGGATGCGTGGGTCGTCCACTCCGTGGTCACGGGTGTAGGCGCGGGCGGCGAGGCGGGCGTCGACCATCCGCTGCCGGACGTGCGCGGCCCGCGCGCCCAGGCTCTCCACCCGGTCGATCACATCCACGACCAGGTGGAACCGGTCGAGGTTGTTCATCATCACCATGTCGAAGGGCGTGGTGGTCGTGCCCTCCTCGATGTAGCCCCGCACATGCAGGTTGTTGTGGTTGCGGCGGCGGTAGGTGAGCCGGTGGATCAGCCACGGGTAGCCGTGGTAGGCGAAGATGACCGGCCGGTCCTCGGTGAACAGCGCGTCGAACCGGGCGTCGGAGATGCCGTGCGGGTGCTCCGCCTCGTCCTGCAGGCACATCAGGTCGACGACGTTGACGACGCGGACCTTCAGATCCGGAAAGTGCTGGCGCAGGATGTCGACCGCGGCCAGCGTCTCCAGGGTCGGGATGTCGCCGGCACAGGCCATCACGACGTCCGGATTGCCGTCGCCGTGCTCGGCGTGGTCGTTGCTCGCCCAGTCCCAGATGCCCAGCCCGCGGGTGCAGTGGGCGATCGCGTCCGGCATCGGCAGGTAGTTCAGGGCTGACTGCTTGCCGGCGACGATCACGTTGATGTAGTGCCGGCTGCGCAGGCAGTGGTCGGCGACCGAGAGCAGCGTGTTCGCGTCCGGCGGCAGATAGACGCGGATGATCTCCGCCTTCTTGTTGACCACATGGTCGATGAAGCCCGGGTCCTGGTGCGAGAAACCATTGTGGTCCTGGCGCCAGACGTGGCTCGTGAGCAGGTAGTTCAGCGACGCGATCGGCCGGCGCCAGGGGATGTTCAGCGTCGTCTTCAACCACTTGGCGTGCTGGTTCACCATCGAGTCGACGATGTGGATGAACGCCTCGTAGCAGGAGAAGAACCCGTGCCGGCCGGTGAGCAGGTACCCCTCGAGCCAGCCCTGGCACAGGTGCTCGGAGAGCACCTCCATCACCCGGCCGTCGGGCGCGAGATCCTCGTCGGTCGGGACGACCTGGGCGTTCCAGGCGCGTGCGGTGGTCTCGAACAGCGCGCCCAGCCGGTTCGACGCGGTCTCGTCCGGCCCCATGACCCGGAACGTGTTCGGGTTGGCGCGCATGACGTCACGCAGGAAACCACCGAGGACCCGGGTCGCCTCGCTCCAGCCGATCCCCGGCGACGGGAAGTCGACGGCGTAGTCGCGGAAGTCGGGCAGGGTCAGGTCGCGCAGCAGCTCGCCGCCGTTGGCGTGCGGATTGGCACTCATTCGGCGGGTGCCCACCGGCGCCAGTGCCGCGAGTTCCGGCCAGAGCCGCCCGTCGGCCTCGAACAGCTCCCACGGCCGGTAGCTGCGCAACCAGGCCTCGAGCTGGGCGAGGTGCGCCGGGTCGTTCTTCGGATCGGAAAGCGGAACCTGATGGGAGCGCCAGTTCCCCTCGACCGGCTTGCCGTCCACGTTCGCCGGGCCCGTCCAGCCCTTCGGCGTGCGCAGAATGATCATCGGCCAGGCCGGGCGGGACGGATCACCAAGCCGGCGCGCCCGGTCCTGGATGTCGTGGATCCGCGCGATCGCGGTGTCGAGCACGTGGGCGAACTGCTGGTGGACCTCGGCCGGGTCGTCCCCGGTCACGTACAGCGGCTCGTGGCCGTAACCGCGCATCAACGCGTCAAGCTCGGTCTCCGGGATCCGGGCCAGGACCGTCGGCTGGGCGATCTTGTAGCCGTTGAGGTGCAGGATCGGCAGCACCACCCCGTCACGGACGGGGTCGAGGAACTTGTTCGAGTGCCAGCTCGCCGCGAGCGGCCCCGTCTCGGCCTCGCCGTCGCCGACGACCGCGGCCACCAGCAGGTGCGGGTTGTCGAACGCGGCCCCGTAGGCGTGGGTGAGGGCGTAGCCGAGCTCACCGCCCTCGTGGATGGAGCCGGGCACCTCCGGGGCGACATGGCTGGGGATCCCGCCCGGGAAGGAGAACTGGCGGAACAGCCGGCGCATCCCGGCCAGGTCCTGGGTGATGGACGGGTAGGTCTCGCTGTAGGTGCCCTCGAGGTAGGTGTTCGCCACGATGGCCGGCCCGCCGTGGCCCGGGCCGATCACGTAGATCGCGTCCAGGTCGTGGTGACGGATGACCCGGTTGAGGTGGGTGTAGATCAGGTTCAGGCCGGGTGTGGTGCCCCAGTGGCCCAGCAGACGCGGCTTGATGTGCTCGGCCCGCAGCGGCTCGGCCAGCAACGGGTTGTCCAGCAGGTAGATCTGCCCCACCGCCAGGTAGTTGGCGGCCCGCCAGTACGCGTCGAGCAGGCGCAGTTCGTCGGCCGCCAGCGGCTTCGGTGTTACCACCTCGGACCCCGCGCCGATCTCGGCAACGTCGACCATGCCTGCCCTCCCCTGCCCGGCCCGCTCCGGCGCCGTTGCCCGCGCGCTCGTCCCACCGCTCGACCCCATCATCGTGCGCCGCGCTCCTGCCCGAACACTGATCCATTGTGAGGACGAATCTGGTTATCTCCGCCCGCGCACCGGCGAGGCGAACGTCGGCGGTCTCCGGGCCTAAGGGCCCTTGCGGCGGGCCGGGGCGTCGGTTCAGCCTTCGCCGACGAGCGGGCTGGACGCCACCTCGGTGCCGTCATCCAGCGCACTGACCCGGAAGTCGGCGAACACGTTCGGTGCCACACCCTGCAGCGCACGGAGCACCGCGACCGCCAGGCCGCGGATCTCGACATCGGCGTGCTCACTGGCACGCATGCCGATGAAGTGCCGCCAGGCGCGGTAGTTGCCGGTCACGACGATCCTGGTCTCGGTGGCGTTCATCAGCACCGACCGAGCCGCCTGCCGGGCCTGCTTGCGCCGTGACGTCGGTGCGGAGACGTCGGCGAAGCGCTTCTCGAGGCCCTCCAGCAGCCGGGCGTACGCCTCCATCGAGGCGGCTGCCGCCTCGGTGAAGAGCTCGTGCAGCTCCGGGTCCTCGGCGATCACCGCCGGTTCGACCAGGGCCGCGTCGTGCTCGGGGACGTAGCGCTGCGACAGCTGGCTGTAGGAGAAGTGCCGGTGCCGCACCAGCTCGTGGGTGAGGCTGCGCGACACCCCGGTGATGTACAGCGACACCGTCCCGTGCTCCAGCACCGACAGATGCCCGACGTCGAGGATGTGCCGGAGGTAGCCGGCGTTCGTCGCCGTCGCCGGATTCGGCTTGTTCCAGCTCTGGTAGCAGGCCCGCCCGGCGAACTCGGCCAGTGCCTGGCCGCCGTCGGCGTCGGTGCTCCACGGGACGTCGTCCGGCGGGAGGAACTCGGTGCGGGCGATCACCTGGACCCGCAGGCCGGCCTGCGCCGGACCGCTCCCGGGCCCGGGTCCGGCTCCACTCCCACCGGCTTCGCCCGACACTCCGACATCCACCACAGCGACCTCCACCCCGTTGCCCCGACGGTCCTGACGATTTCCCGTTGGTCTGACGGTTTCCCCCGACGGTCTGACGGCCGGAACCAGCGCCCGGCGGGCACCGGCGACCGGCATCCCACGGTATCCGCTCTCCGCAGCCCGTCAGGAACCGGAGCCGAACGGGGACAAGGGGACCACCACTCCCGGCCCGCCGGTGGCGATCTCCTGCGGGGCGGCATCGGCATGCACCGGACCGGTTACGTTCGAACCGCCCAACCGACCCGTGTCGCCACCCACTTACCCGTCCGGTGACCCGTACGGAACACCGCGGTGGAGGCGGCGGCGCACCGTGGTACACCGGATGTGGGCGCCTCGCCGCGGTCGGCGGGGGGTCCGGTGCTCGCCCGGCAGGCGCTGCGCGGCCAGGGGTCTCCGCCCCCGTCAGCTCCTGGTCGAGCTCGACGCCGGCGGCGCGGGCACCGCGTCTGCCACGCGGCCGCGACCGCCGGTCGGCCCGTCTCCCGCGCCGCCGACCGGCGCCGCGGTCGCGTGGAAGGCCACCGTCGCACGGGCGGTCACCACCCGTGCCGAAGGACCTGCCGGATGGCAGGACCACGCCGGCCAGCCACGTGTCACGAGGCCGCGGCCGGGCCCGTCTCAGGAGCGGGCGACCACACCGCCGGGTCCGCCGAGCTCTGCTCCCCGGTCGCCATGTTCTTCACCTCGTGCGGCCGGTCGTCCCCGAACGGCGGGAACCAGACATGCCCGATGCCCTTGCGGGAGGCGTAACGGATCTGCTTGGCGAGCTTGTCCGCCTGGTGGTAGGTCTCGACGTTGAGGCCGCGGGCCCGCAGCTGTCGGGCGGTGGCCAGCGCGTCCGCCCGCCGCTCGTCGCTCGGGATCACCACCAGAACCTGGGCCGGGCTCGCCGGCCCGCCGCCGACGAGGCCGTCCGCCACCAGCTTGGCGAAGATGCGGGTGAGGCCGATCGAGATGCCGACCCCGGGCAGGTGGCGGCGGATGAAGGTCCCCGCGAGATCGTCGTAACGCCCGCCGGAACAGATGCTGCCGTAGCCCGGGGCGTCGACGAACTTCGCCTCGTAGACGGTGCCCGTGTAGTAGTCCAGCCCGCGGGCGATCGACAGATCGGCGACCACGCTGCCGGACGGCAGGTCCGCCAGATCGTCGAGCACCCGTGCCAGCTCGTCGAGGCCCTCGGTGAGCAGGTCGGACTTCACCCCGAGCCGGCCGACCGCCTCGACGACCCCGGAGTCGGACCCCCTCACGTGAGCCAGGTCCAGGCAGGCCCGGGCCTGGTCCGCGGTGAGCCCGACCGGGCCGGTGAGCAGCGCCTCGACTCCGGCGGACCCGATCTTGTCAATCTTGTCGGCGGCCCGGATGACGGCCAGCGGGTCGCCGATTCCCAGCCCCTCGTAGAACCCCTGCAGCACCTTGCGGTTGTTGATGTTCAGCGTCCACGCGGGCACGCCCAGCGTGGTGAGGACCTCGTGCACGATCCGGGGAAGCTCGGCATCGAAGTGCAGCGGCACCTGGTCGACGTTGATGACATCGATGTCGCACTGGGTGAACTCCCGGAACCGCCCCTCCTGGGGGCGCTCCCCGCGCCACACCCGCTGGATCTGGTAGCGCTTGAAGGGGAAGACCAGGTCGTTGAAATGCGCCGCGACGTAACGGGCGAACGGAACGGTCAGGTCGAAGTGCAGACCGAGCCGCGAGCTGTCGCCGTCGTCCTCCGCCTGCAGCCGGCGCAGGGTGTAGACCTCCTGCGAGGTCTCGCCCTTGGCCATCAGGGCGTCCAGCGCCTCCACCGACGGGGTCTCGACCGAGCAGAACCCGTACCGCTCGAAGGTGGCGCGGATGGTGTCCAGCCAGCGGAGCTCGACCATCCGCACGTCGGGCAGCCATTCGGGAAATCCGCTGATCGGGGTGGGACGGACCACGGGCGCATCGGCCATCGCCGGAACAACTCCTCTTTCTCGACACTGCGGGCGCGCGTGGCCTCCACACACGCTCATCGGACCCTGAAAGCGCGGCGATCACCGATGTCGAGACGAGAAAAGCACGATCGGAACCTTACACGCCGACGGCTAGGCGGTCCGGGAGCCTCCTGACGCGCCCGTGGCGGGAGCGGCGGGAGCGGCGACACCGGGCGTCACCGCGATGACGGCCAGGGCGCCGGCGGCGTCCACCAGGCACCGCCCGGCCGCCGCGCCCGCGACCACCAGCTCACCACGCTCGCGAACGCAGGCGAAGAGCGCCACGTGCAGCGGGCGCACCTCCGGCAGGACGAAGCCGCCGTCGATGTCGTACCGCGTATTGGTGATCTTGCGGGTGATGGAGCCGAGCTCCTGCGCGCCGGCGGGCGGCAGGTCCGCACGCGCCGTCACCATCATCTCCGTGCAGCCGGACGGCCAGGTCCAGCACAGCCGCCCCGCTACCAGCCGCAGGTCAGACGCCTGGTCGAGCTCATCGGCAGCAGTCCTCGGCCCCGGCGGCGGGACCCGCACGTCTGCCGGGCCGGGCACCGCGTCGGGCACCGGCACCGCGTCTGCCATCGGCACCGCGTCGGGCACCGGCACCGCGTCTGCCATCGGCACCGCGTCGGGCACCGGCACCGCGTCTGCCATCGGCACCGCGTCTGCCATCGGCACCGTGCCTGCCGCCTCGGCCGGCACCTGCGTCCCGCCACACTCCTCGACGGCACCGGACGCCGCCCGCTCCGGCTCGGGCACCCGTTCCTGGCCACGCGCGGGTTCCTCGCCGGGCACCGGTTCCGGCCACCGGGCCGGCGCCGACCAGACGCCACCGATGCCGGCGATCACCTCGTATTCGGGAATCGACGACCCGCGGTACACGCCGCCGTCCTCGATCGTGGTGGCGGCGGTGACACCCACCGCACGGGCGTTACCGTCCGCGGTGATCCGCCGGATGCGGTACCGGACATCACCTGGAGTGATCGTCGGACGCCAGCTGACAACCACGGAGGCGCCGTCCCAGCGGGCGGACACCCCACTCGGCGCCGCCACGACCCGTGCCTCGGTGGCGGATGGCACGGCGGCGGACGGAACGACGGCAGGGGCCGGACGGCCGTCCGCCGACGCCCGCTCCTGCTCCGGGACCCGGGCCTGCCCACGCTCCGGCTCCGGCCGGCCGCCCGAGCCCTCACCCGAGCCCTCACCCGGGCCTTCCCCCGAGCCTTCGCCTGGGGCGGTGCCCGGTCGCTGCCGGGCCGGCCGCGGCGGGGCATCGGCGTCCGGGCTGTCCGCGAGCAGGGCGCGCGCCTCCTCGTGATCCGCCACCGTGGCCAGCGCCTCCCGCGCCAGCCGGATCCGCTCCGGTCCGGGCGCCTCACGCGCATGGCGGACCAGCTCGTCCGCCTGGGCGCAGCGCGCCTGTGCCGTCGCGCGTACCTCGTCGAGCACCTGGCCGCCTGGACCAGGGACGTCCGCCGCGACCCGGGCGAGGTCCTCGGTGAGGCGGGCAACCGCGCGGTGTCGGTCAGCGCCGGCCTCGGCGACGATGACCCGCCAGCTCTCCCCCGCGGCCCGGATGACCCGCTCGACCTCGTCCCCGAGCGCCCGGATGGGTGGCAGGGTCTCCCCTGCTGCCTCACGCGCCCGGGAGATCTCGTCACTGGCCTCGATCGGCCGTCCGGCCCGGAGCGCGGCCCGGGCCCGGGAAAGCAGGGCCTGCCAGTCACGCGTACGGCCGGGGGCGGGAGCCGGCGCGGCCCGCCCGGGCGGCACCACGCCGCCGCCGGCACCGGCAGCACCAGCACCAGCACCAGCACCACCGGACCGGCGTGACGTGTACGCCACCTCGGGTGCTTCCACGCCGTTCTCACGCGCGAGGTCGGCGACGACCGTCCGGGCCCGGGCCGGGTCGAGGCCCTCCGCCTCGGCGTGGGCGACGAACTCGGCGGCGGCCGACGCGAGCAGACGGTCCTCGATGAGGACGGCGGTGGCGACCCGCGGTCGCAGCGCCGCCCTGACCGGCTCGACCAGCGCGTCGAGGTAGGCCTCCGGATCACCGTCGACGAGGAGCGAACGGACGGCCGTCAGCAGGTCGTCCAACAGCGCACGCCGCCGGTCCGGCCGGCGCTCGCGGTTGCGGGCGGCGGCCGCGTCACGGACGGCCCGGATCTCCTCTCGGGGGCTTCCCGGGAAGACCCCGAGCAGGTCGAACAGACTGCGCGGCGGGGTGGTCCCGGCGATCCGCCCGAGCTCGTCGAGATCGGCGCGGATCTGGCGGATCACCTCCGCGGGCACGGCCCGGCGGGCCTGCCCGGATCTGGCCCGCTCCGGCGCGCCCGCGGGGAGCAGCCGGTACCGGCGGATGCGCTGCGCGAACGCCGCCTCGTCGACGCCCTGCGCGGCGGCCAGGGCGCGCAGTCCCGCGACCTTGTCCTCGGGCAGGCCACCGAAGCGGCTCACCAGGCGGCGGACGGCGGCGTCGAGCTCGGCGAAGCGCTCGCTGTCCCGGACCGCGCGGGCGGCGGTGACCCGTTCGGCGAGGTCGGCGCGGGACGCCGCGGTGGCCAGGGCCGACGACATCTCGTCGTGCAGACCCAGCAGGGCGATGATCACGCCACGGTAACGGGGATGGTCCCGGCTGCGCTGCCAGAAGGCCCAGACCTCGTCCAGGCGGGCACGGACCTCCGCGTCACCGAGCCGGGGCGCCTCCACGACCGGGATGTCGTAGATCTCGAAGGGATCGCTCTGCTCGGCCCCGCCGCGGGCGTGGAGCGCCGCGAGCACCCGCCGCCGGTAGTCGTTCGAGTCGAAGGGCAGCACGGTGGTCTCCCTCTCTGGCGTCGCGCTCTCCGGCCGTTCTGTCGGGCGCTCTTCCGGGCGCTCTGCCGGCTGGCACCCGGGCCCGGCTGGCACCAGGCCCAGCTACACCCAGCCGGGCGGGCCGCCGAGCCCGCCCGGCTCCGCGTCCGGCGGCTTCTTGCGCAGCGGGTCGTCACCGGCGCCCGGATCCGTGCCCCGCTCACGGCGGGCCCGAGCGACCTGCTCCCGCTCGCGCGCGACGTCCGCCTGGCTCAGTGCGGCGGACGTCTCGACGCGAACCGTGAGCGGCCGGTCGGCGAGCCCCTCGTGGCGTGCCGTCACTTCCAGGATGCCGTCGAACCCCATCCGAAACATGATTTCTATCTGAGTGCCGGCCGGATAGCCCGGTGGAATGCCCGTGATCTCCGCGTTGGCGATGATCTTGTTGTCGTCGACGCGGGCGGACTCGACGCCCCCGGCCTGCTCCACGACGTGGACGGTCACCGCGTCCTGGTCGTCGCGCACGGTGCCGAACAGCCGGCGGACGGCCACCGGCAACCGGTCGTTGCGGTGAACGAGGAACACCGCCCGCTGATCGCCGAAACGGTCCAGCGCCAGCACGCCGAAGCCCCGGGAGACGACGTTGACGACCTGCACCTCGACGGTCCGCCGCACCCGGTCCGCGGGAAGCCCCAGGGCCTCGGCGAGGCGCCGGCACGCGGCGTCCAGGTCGGCGGGGGCCGCCGTGTCCACCGCGGCGCCGTCCACCAGCTGGCCTCGGGTGACGAGGTCGGCGGCGACCAGGCGCTCGAGCGCCTTCTTCTCCCCGTAGATCGCGGCACCGCGGGCGACGGCCAGGTCCGGATCGCTGAGCTCCACCGGCACGGACAGTTCGGCGGCCAGCCGCCGGGCCACGGCCGGCATCCGTGAGGCACCGCCGACCAGCAGGACCCGGTCGACGCCGCGCACCCCGCGCTCGCGGGCGGCCTCGATCGCCGATCGGGTCAGCTCGAGGGTGCGGTCGAGCAGGACCCCGGTGAGGTTCTCCACCTCGTCCCGGGTCAGGGTGACGTCCAGAACCCTCCCGCCGTGACTGACTGTGATCACGGTCGAGTCCGCCTCGGTCAGCTCACGCCGCGCACGCTCGGCGGCGAGCTGCAGCACCTGCGCGGCCTCGCCGTCGTCGAGCGGGTCGTCGGCGCCCGGGTGGGCGGCGAGGAAGCGGTCGGTGAGGAACAGGACGATCTTCTCGTCCCAGTCGGCCCCGCCCAGCTGGTGGTCGCCGTCGGTGGCGACGACGGAGACCCGGCGGTCGGCGAGCTCGACGATGGTGACGTCGAAGGTTCCACCGCCCAGGTCGTAGACGAGGGCGACCTCCTCGGTGAGGACGCCGGGGCCGGCGAGGGTGCGCCGGCCCGCGACCTCGAACCGGGCGAACCCGTAGGACAGCGCGGCGGCGGTGGGTTCGTTGATGACGTCGACGACGTTCAGCCCGGCGTACTCGCCGGCCAGCACGGTGGCCCGGCGCTCCTCGTCACCGAAGTAGGCCGGCACGGTGATGACGGCGTCCCGGACGGGCTCCCCGGCGGTCATCCCGGCGTCCGAGACGAGCGCCTTGAGGATCAGCCCGCTGACCGCCGGCGCCGACCAGGCCGCCCCGTGGGTGACGAACCGCCAGTCGCGGTCGCCCATCCGGCGCTTGACGAGCGAGCAGACGTCGTCGGGTCGGGCCCGGGCGAGGCGCCGGGCGGTCTCACCGGTGATGTAGTCGTCACGGCCGACGAACAGCACCACGCTGGGCAGTGTCGTCGACCCGTCCATCAGCGGGATGACCTCGGGGTCGCCGGAGGCGGACACCCTGGCCAGGCAGCTGAAGGTCGTCCCGAGGTCGATACCGAAGACAGTCCCCGTGTTGGCCGGCCGGCCACCCGTTTGTCGCGCCACACCCGAAACCTATCCATCCGCGTGGGCGGCGGCGGACAGCGGACCGGGTGACGGCCTGGCGACACCCGGTCCCGCGCCGGCACGGGCCCCGGCCCAGCCTGGCTCAGCCGAGGTCGAGAAGGCTCTCCAGGCCCACGGTCAGCCCTGGATGCGCGGCCACCTGACGCACCGCGAGCAGGACGCCGGGCATGAACGAGGCGCGGTCGAACGAGTCGTGGCGGATCGTGAGGGTTTCTCCGGCACCGCCGAGAACCACCTCCTGGTGCGCGACCAGCCCGGCGAGCCGGATGGCGTGCACCGGCACGCCGGCAACGCGGGCGCCGCGGGCCCCGTCGAGCGCCGAGGTCGTCGCGTCCGGGCCGGCCGGGTCGAGCCCGGCGGACCTCCGGGCGGCGGCGATGAGATCGGCGGTGCGCCGGGCCGTGCCGCTGGGCGCGTCCGCCTTGCCGGGATGGTGCAGCTCGACGATCTCCACCGATTCGAAGTACGGTGCCGCCCGGGCGGCGAAGAGCATCATCAACACGGCGGCGATGCCGAAGTTGGGTGCCACGAACACCCCGACCGACGGCTCGGTGCCCAGCCAGCCGCGCACGGTGTCGAGCCGGTCGTCGTCGAGCCCGGTCGTGCCCACCACGGCGTGGACGCCGTGGTCGACCGCCCAGCGCAGGTTGTCCATGACCGCGTCGGGATGGGTGAAGTCGACGACCACGTCCGCCTTCGCGAGCGGACCGCGGTCGTCGCCGGCGTCCGCCTCGGCCACCAGCTCCAGGTCCGGCGCCTCCCGGACAGCCGAGCACACCGTGGCACCCATCCGGCCACGGGAGCCGAGCACCCCGACAGCAATCACTTCGTGCCCCTCACGTGTGCCGGCCCCGCGGCACAGGCCGCGGGGCCGGATGATCATCGAAGCTGACCGCTGACCGCTGGCCGCTGGCTGACAGTTGGCAGCCGACGGCTCAGCGGGCGACCGCGGCGCTGAAGTCGTGGTCGTCGAACGGGCCGATGACACCGAGCGACCACGGCTGGTCGACGAGCTCGCCGGCGAGGGCCCGCACATCGTCCAGAGTGACAGCCTCGACCCGGGCGAGCACCTCGTCGACCGGGAGGATCTCGCCGTGGACGAGCTCGGACTTGCCGAGCCGGGTCATCCGCGAGCCGGTGTCCTCGAGGTTGAGCACGAGGCCCCCGCGGTTCTGCCCGCGGGCCCGGTCGAGCTCCTCCTCGGTGATGCCGTGCTCGGCGATCTGGTGCACCTGCTCGCGGCAGATCTCCAGCACGTCGTCGGCCCGGCCCGGGGTGCAGCCCGCGTAGACCCCGAAGAGGCCGGCGTCGGCGAACTGGTTGTCGAACGAGTAGACCGAGTAGGCCAGGCCGCGCTTCTCCCGCACCTCCTGGAACAGCCGCGAGCTCATCCCGCCGCCCAGGGCCTGCGACAGCAGCCCGAGCGCGTAGCGGCGCGGGTCGTGCCGGGACAGACCGACCGTGCCGAGCACGACATGCGCCTGCTCGGTTGGCCGGTTGGCGACGATGATGCCGGGCGGCGGGGGGAACGGGTAGTCGCCCCGGCGGACCTCCTGCGCCCGCGCCGGCCCGCCGAGCCGGTCGGCGAACGCCCTCGTCACCCGATCAAGGGCGTGGTCGTGGTCGAGGTTGCCCGCGATCGAGATCACCAGTGCCGGTGGCGCGTAGTGCTCGCGGTAGTAGTCGAAGATCGTCTCCCGGCCGAGGGCCTGGATCGTCTCGACCGTGCCGAGCACCGGCCGGCCCAGCACCGACGACCCGAGGACGGCGTCCGCGAAGACGTCGTGCACGACGTCACCGGGGTCGTCCTCGTGCATGGCGATCTCCTCGAGGATCACGCCGCGCTCGGCCTCGACGTCGTCCGCGGTCACCAGCGAGTTGGCGACCATGTCGCAGACGACGTCGACGGCCAGACCCAGGTCATCGTCGAGGACCCGGGCGTAGTAGCAGGTGTACTCCTTGTTCGTGAAGGCGTTGAGATCCCCGCCGACCGCCTCGATGGCAGCGCTGATCGTCAGCGCGTCCCGGGTCGGGGTGCCCTTGAACAGCAGGTGCTCCAGGTAGTGCGAGCAGCCGCCGGTCAGAGGCGTCTCGTCACGGGACCCCACGCCGACCCAGATGCCGATGGCCACCGAGCGGACCCCGGGCACCTTCTCCGTGATGACCCGCAGGCCGCCCGGCAGGACGGTGCGACGCACCGTCCCGGCGAGCAGCTCCGCGGTGCCGGTGCCCGCCGCGAGCAGATCGGGCACACGGCCCGGACGCGGGCCGGAGGTGACCTCCGGCCCGCCCGTGGCCTGTGCGCCGTCACGCCCGTCAGAGGAGGACAGTTCCGTCTCCGTCACAGTGCTCCTGTCAGGAGGAGGACCCCCGCGTGCACGGGGCGGCTCAGGACTCGGCGGCAACCGCGTCGGCGGCCTCCGCCCCGGGCGCGAGGCTGATCTTGCCACGGGCGTCGATCTCAGTGATCTCCACCTGCAGCTTCTGGCCCACCGACAGGACGTCCTCCACCTTCTCCACCCGCTTGCCACCCGCGAGCTGCTTGAGCTTGCTCACGTGGAGCAGGCCGTCCTTGCCCGGGGTCAGCGACACGAAGGCGCCGAAGTTGGTGATCTTGACGATGGTGCCGAGGTAGCGCTCCCCCACCTCGGGCATCTGCGGGTTGGCGATCGCGTTGATCGCGGAGCGGGCGGTCTCCGCCGACGGACCGTCGGCGGCGCCGATGTAGATCGTGCCGTCGTCCTCGACCGTGATCTCGGCACCGGAGTCGGCCTGGATCTGGTTGATCATCTTGCCCTTGGGCCCGATGACCTCGCCGATCTTGTCGACCGGGATCTTCACCGAGATGACCCGCGGGGCGTGCGCGGACATCTCGTCCGGCTCGCCGATGGCCTCGGCCATCACTTCCAGGATCGTCAGCCGGGCCGCCCGCGCCTGCTGCAGGGCCGCCGCGAGCACCGACGCGGGGATGCCGTCGAGCTTGGTGTCGAGCTGCAGGGCGGTGACGAAGTCCCGGGTGCCGGCGACCTTGAAGTCCATGTCGCCGTAGGCGTCCTCGGCACCGAGGATGTCGGTGAGGGTGACGAAGGAGTCGCCCTCCTTGATCAGGCCCATCGCGATGCCGGCCACCGGCGCCCTCAGCGGCACGCCGGCGTTGAGCAGCGACAGCGTGCTCGCGCACACCGAGCCCATGCTGGTCGAGCCGTTCGAGCCCAGCGCCTCGGAGACCTGGCGGATCGCGTAGGGGAACTCCTCGCGGCTGGGCAGCACCGGCAGCAGCGCCCGCTCGGCGAGCGCGCCGTGGCCGATCTCGCGACGCTTGGGCGAGCCGACCCGGCCCGTCTCCCCGGTGGAGTACGGCGGGAAGTTGTAGTTGTGCATGTAACGCTTGGTGCGCTCCGGGTTGAGCGTGTCGACGTTCTGCTCCATCCGCAGCATCGCCAGGGTCGTGACGCCGAGGATCTGCGTCTCGCCCCGCTCGAACAGCGCCGAGCCGTGCACCCGCGGGATGTAGTCGACCTCGGCCGACAGCTCCCGGATCTCGGTCGTCGACCGGCCGTCGATGCGCACCCCGTCGGCGACGATCCGCGAGCGGACCAGCTTCTTGGTCAGCGCCCGGTAGGCCGGGCCGATCTCCTTGTCGCGGCCCTCGAACTGGCCGGAGACCTTCTCGACCGCCAGCGAGCGGACCCGCTCGAGCTCCGTCTCGCGCTCGGTCTTGCCCGCGATGCGCAGCGCCGCCGCGAGCTCCTCGCCCACGGCCGCGGTCATCGACTCCAGCACGTCGTCGTGGTAGTCGACGAAGACCGGGAACTCGCGCCGCGCCCTGGCCGCGCCGGCCGCGAGCTCGCTCTGCGCCCGGCACAGCTCGCGGATCGCGGGCTTCGCCGCCTCCAGGCCCGCCGCGACGACCTCCTCGGTCGGCGCCGCCGCACCGCCCGCGAGCAGGTTGACAGTGCCCGGGGTGGCCTCCGCCTCGACCATCATGATCGCGACGTCGGAGCCGTCCTCCAGGACACGGCCGGCCACGACCATGTCGAACGTGGCCCGCTCCAGCTCGGGGTGGGTCGGGAAGGCGATCCACTCACCGTCGACGAACCCGACCCGGGTCGCACCGATCGGGCCGCTGAACGGCAGGCCCGCCAGCATCGTCGACGCACTCGCCGCGTTGATCGCGACGACGTCGTAGAGGGTCTCCGGGTCCAGCGCCAGCACGGTCGCGACGACCTGGATCTCGTTGCGCAGCCCCTTCGCGAACGACGGGCGCAGCGGGCGGTCGATCAGCCGGCAGGTCAGGATCGCGTCCTCGCTGGGACGCCCCTCACGGCGGAAGAACGATCCGGGAATGCGCCCGGCCGCGTACATCCGCTCCTCGACGTCCACCGTGAGCGGGAAGAAGTCCAGCTGCTCCTTCGGCGAGCGGCTCACCGTCGTCGCCGACAGGACCATGGTGTCGCCCAGGTGAGCGACCACCGCACCGGCGGCCTGCCTGGCCAGCCGACCGGTCTCGAACCGCACCGTGCGGGTTCCGGCCGGTGTCGTGATGACCGCCTCGGCCGCCTGTGTCGAGTCGTCCACTCGAAACTCCATCCTCATCGTGGGCCGCGCCCGCGCCATCGAGGATGCCGGTGCTCAGTCGAAGTCTCCGGGGCCGGCGCCGGTGGGCACCGTCCAGGCGGCCACGACCGAGGACCGGCGGCTCATGCCGCGCGGACCCGGTCAGGTCCTGCGACCGCCGGGCGACCGAGTGCCGCCGACGGCCCGACGCCCCGGTATCTACCCCGGATGCGCCGGAGGGAGCGCCACCGGGGCGCTCCCTCTTGTTGACTATCGGCGCAGACCGAGTCGTTCGATCAGTGCGCGATAGCGGTTGATGTCTGTCTTCGACAGGTAGTTCAGCAGCCGGCGCCGACGCCCGACCAGCAGGAGCAGCCCGCGGCGGCTGTGGTGGTCGTGCTTGTGGACCTTCAGGTGCTCCGTCAGGTCACTGATACGACGGGTCAGCATCGCGACCTGGACCTCGGGCGAACCGGTGTCCCGTTCGACCGTGGCGTAGTCCGACATGATCTTCTGCTTGACGTCGCTGGAAAGCGGCACGTTCCACCTCGTTCCTCGTCCGGGGCGGCGCGCGCCCGGGGTCTTCTCCACCCGGACATCCCGCCGGTGTGAGCCACCGGATGTCGCACCGCCGCCGGCGGCCCCGGGCCCTCGGCACCACGCCGAAACCCGCCCCGACCACCGCCGAACCCCGGCGACCGCTGAACACCATCAGCTGCAAGTCACCAGCTGTACACCATCAGCAACCACCGCGAGTCGACCATCCGGCACGCCGTCACCGGACACACCGCTCCCGCCTGAGGGGGAAGCTTATCAACCTCGGGCGACCCGCCCGGACACCGACCATCGGCCCCCGCCCCAGCACCCTCTCCGCACCCCACCCGCAGGCTCCGCCGACCCCTGCCAGCCCCGCCGCGGATCAGGCCGCGAGACCGCCGGGCTCCGGCCCGGGTCAGACAAGAAGGGTGGCCGCCCTGGTCGCGTCGACATCCCGGCCCATCTGCTCGACGAGCTCGTCGACGGAGTCGAAACGCAGGGTCGGCCGCAGCAGGCGGGTGAACTCGTAGGTCATGTACTCGCCGTAGAGGTCGCCGTCGAAGTCGAGCAGGAACGCCTCGACCCTGCGCTCCCGCCCCTCGAACGTCGGGTTCGTACCGATCGAGATCGCGGCGGCCCGACGCTGGTCGGACCAGCTCGCGAACCCCGCGTAGACGCCGTCGTCGGGCACCGCCGACCACGGCGTGCACTGCAGGTTCGCCGTCGGGTAGCCGATCGTGCGGCCACGGGCGTCACCGTGCACCACCACGCCCTCGACCCGGTGCGGCCGACCGAGCGCCACCGCGGCGCCCTCGACGTCGCCCGCGGCGACCCGGCGGCGGATCTCGGTGGAGGACAGCACCTTCTCGTCCGCGCGCACCAGGCCGATCCCCTCCACCGAGAAGCCCTCCGCTGCCCCGCTGCGGGCCAGTGTCTGCACCGTGCCGGCCGCGCGGTGGCCGTAGGTGAAGTTCTCCCCCACGACCACGGTGGACGCCCGCAGCCGACCCACCAGCATCTGGCGGACGAACTCCTCCGGCGGGATCCGGCTGAACTCCAGGGTGAACGGGGCGACGCAGAGCGCGTCGACGCCGATGGCCGCGAGCAGCTCCGCCTTGTAGCGCAGGGTGGTCAGCTGTGCGGGGTGCGTACCGGGGCGCAGGACCTCGGCGGGATGTGGGTCGAACGTCAGCACTGTCGCCCGCTGCCCGCGTTCCCGGGCAAGCTCGACGGCCCGCCCGATGATCCGGCGGTGGCCCAGATGAACGCCGTCGAAGAAGCCAATGGTGACGACTCCGCCGGGCCAGTCGTCCGGGGTGTTCTCGACTCCGCGCCAACGTCGCACCTGCCGAAGCCTAGGGCATCACGAATCGATCTTCGATCCGCGGCGGGTCGCGCTTCGCGTTCCCGCGGCTGCCCCGGCCGGCGCGGTGCAGGCGCCGGGCGGGGGGACGCCGGCGCTACGCCGGCGCGAAGACCACGATCGGCCTGGCTGTTCCGTCCTGCTCCTCGAACAGGGCCAGAACGGCGCCCTCCGGGCCGAACACGCCGTAGGGGCCGGAACTGCCCACCGGAGGCAGTCTCCGGCCGTGAGCGACATCACGGGCCTCGGTCACGTCGACGTCCCGGCGCGGGAAGGCCGCCGCCACCGCCGCCCCGAGCGACAGCACCGCCGCCGGCCCACTCTCGGCCAGCTCGTCCAGCGTCACCGCCGCGGCGAGCCCGAACGGCCCGACCTCCCGCCGGCGCAGCGCGGTCAGGTGCCCCCCACAGCCGAGGGCGGCGCCCAGGTCGCGGGCGAGCGCGCGGATGTACGTCCCGCTGGAGCAGGCCACCACGACGTCCAGGTCGCACTCGCGCCGCGCGAGCAGGTCGAAACGGCTCACGGTGACCCGGCGGGCCGCCAGGGCGACCTCCTCGCCGGCCCGGACCCGGGCGTAGGCCCGCACCCCGTTGACCTTCACCGCGCTCACGCTGGACGGGACCTGGTCGATCTCCCCGGTCAGCGCCGCCATCCCCGCCGCCAGGCCAGCGGTGTCGACCTCGACCGGGCGGTCCTCGATCGGCTCGCCCTCGGCGTCGTCCGTCGTGGTGGTGCGGCCGAGCCGGATCGTCGCCTCGTACACCTTCGTGGTCAGCGCCAGCCGGCCGAGCAGCCTCGTACCGCGGCCGACGCCGAGGACCAGCACTCCGGTGGCCATCGGGTCGAGCGTCCCGGCATGACCGACGCGGCGCGTGCGCAGCAGGCGGCGGGAGCGGGCCACCACGTCGTGGGACGTCCACCCCGCCGGCTTGTCGACCACGACCAGGCCGTCCACGGCCACAGCCGACGGCCGAGCCGGAGAGGACGGCGACGGCGACGAGGCCGGGGATTCCGGGGATTCCGGGGATTCCGGCGGGCTCACCACGGCCTCACCCCGCGAGCCGGGGTGCGTGCACGATCTTCTCCCGGAACCGGGCCATCACCGTCTCGAGCGGCGCCGACGACGAGATCCCGGCGGCGAAGCGATGGCCGCCACCGCCCAGGGCGGTGCAGACGGCGCCGACGTCCACCGCGCCCTTGGAACGCACCGAAAGCTTCCAGACACCGCCGTCCTGCTTGCAGACGACAGCGACCTCGGCCTCGGACACCGTTCGCACCGTGTCGATGACGGCCTCGATCTCGTCGTACCCGATCCCGGCCGCGCGCAGGTCGGCCTCGGTGCACCAGGTCCAGATGAGATCGAACTCGGGCTCCAGCCGGGCCCGTTGCAGGGTCTCCCCCAGCAGCTTGAGATAGCCGAAGCGGTGGGTGTCCCAGAGCGTCCGGCCGATCAGGTCGTGCCGGACTCCGGTCGCCAGCAGGCGGGCGGCCAGCTCGTGGACGGACGGCGTCGTCGCCGCGTACCGGAAGGAACCAGTGTCCGTGACCAGCCCCGTGTACACCGCGGTGGCCATGTCCCGGTCGAGTTCCACGCCGAGGGCGTCGATCAGCCGTACCACCAGCACGCTGGTGGACGCCGCCGTGATGTCGACCAGGTTGATGTCGCCGAACAGGGTGTTGGACGCATGGTGGTCCACGACGAGCGAACGCGGGCCGGCGAGCCGCCGGGCCAGGGCACCGAGGCGCTCCTCGCTGCCCGCGTCCAGGGTCACCACCAGCTCCGCACCGCCGCGCCCGCCCAGGTCCTCCGGTGCGACCAGCAGGTCCTGACCGGGCAGGAAACCCAGCGTGCGCGGGACCACGAAGGGATCCGCGTCGAACGAGACGCGGGGACGCGCGCCAAGGCGGCGCAGGGCCAGGCCGAGCGCGACAGCCGAGCCGAGGCTGTCCCCGTCCGGGTTGACGTGGGCGAGCAGCAGCACTTCCGCACCGGCGTCCGCGGCGCCGCGCAGCGCCCGCACCGCCTCCTGCAGGGCCTGGGCGAATCCCGCACCGCCCGGCACGCCGAGCGTGGCGTCGCCGCCTGGGCCGGACGGTCCCGCGCCGGATCCCGGACCCGTCGCGGAGATGACCGTCATGACGCCGACTCCCGCCACCCGCTCCGGGCCTCGTCACCGCCCACAGCATCGGGGTCCGCCCAGTCGCGGCCCGGCTCCGGATCGACGTCGAGCTCGAGGTCGGCTTCGTCGACCTCGGCGGCATCGATCTCCCGGGGCCGCCGGTAGGGGTCCGGCTCCCCGGCGGGCGTGGCGTCCTGGCGTGCCCGGGCGATCTCCTCGTCCCGCCGCCGGGCGACGTCGAGCAGGGTCTCGAGGTGCTGGGTGTCCTCGGGCAGCCGGTCGTGGACGAAGGTCAGCGTCGGGGTGACCTTGACCCCGGTGGCGCGCCCGACCTGGCTGCGTAGCATCCCCTTCGCCGATTCCAGCGCGGCGGCCGAGGCCTCCCGCGCGTCGTCATCGCCGTACACCGTGTAGAAGATCGTCGCGTCGAGCAGGTCGGGGGTGACCCGAGCGTCCGTCACGGTCACCATTCCGAGACGGGGATCCTTCACACCGCGTTCCAGCGTGGACGCGACCACCTCACGGATGCGCACTGCCAGCCGGCGTGCGCGGGCCGGATCAGCCACCGCCCACCTCCCTCACTCACCCGGTCGACCTCGGCGGGCGGACACCACGTGCCCGGCCGGCTCACGGTCGACACCCACCAGATTCCTGCTGCCCTCGCGGTCCGGGACCGCACCCGGAACCGCCGGCCACGTGTGCCGCGCTCGCGACTGTGCCGCCCGCGCCCGTGTCCACAGCAGGGGCCGCCCCGTGGCACGGGACGGCCTAGGACACGCCCTGCGACGGAACCGCTCCGGGCCCGGGATGGCCGTCCACGTCCTCCCCGGACAGGAAGCGCGCTCGCGCCGAGAGGACCTCCAGCTCCGGGCGTCGCGCCACCAGGTCCTCGCAGGCACCTATGACCTCCACGCAGTGCGCGCGGTCCGCGGCCACGACAGCCACTCCGATCTCGACGCGACGGTGCAGGTCCAGACTGCCGGTCTCCGCGGTACTCACCGCGAAACGCCGCCGCAGCTCGGCCACGACCGGCCGGACGACCGACCGTTTCTCCTTCAGCGAATGGACGTCACCCAGAAGGATGTCCAGCGTCAGGGTCCCGATCCACATGATCTTCCCACATCCTGACTGAGCCGAGTGCCGGTGCCGGTCGGACCAGGGGTACGACCGGCACCGACACCGCCGGATCAGGTGCGGGCAACCTCCCGCTGCTCGAAGGTCTCGATCACGTCATCGACCTTGATGTCGTTGAACGACCCGAGACCGATACCGCACTCGTAGCCCTCGCGGACCTCCGTCGCGTCGTCCTTGAACCGCTTGAGCGAGTCGACGGTGAGATTGTCCGCGACCACCACACCGTCCCGGATGAGCCGGGCCTTGGTGTTGCGGCGGATGATGCCGGAGCGGACGAGCGAACCGGCGACGTTGCCGACCCGGGGCACCCGGAAGACCTCGCGGACCTCCGCGGTGCCGAGCTGGGCCTCTTCGTACACCGGCTTGAGCATGCCCTTGAGGGCGTTCTCGATGTCCTCGATGGCCTGGTAGATCACCGAGTAGTAGCGGACCTCCACGCCCTCGCGGTCGGCCAGCTCCGTCGCCTTGCCCTGCGGGCGGACGTTGAAGCCGATGATGACCGCGTCCGAGGCCGACGCCAGCATGACGTTGGTCTCGGTGATCGCGCCGACACCACGGTCGATGATCCGCAGGCCGACCTCGTCGCCGACGTCGATCTTGAGCAGGGCGTCCTCGAGGGCTTCGACCGAACCCGACACGTCGCCCTTGAGGATGAGGTTGAGCTGGGTCTTCTCGCCCTCCTTCATCCGCTCGAGGATGCTCTCCAGCGTCGGGCGGCCACGGCTCAGCGCCAGCTCGGCGTTGCGCTCACGGGCCTGCCTGCGCTCGGCGATCTGCCGGGCGACCCGGTCCTCGGGTACGACGAGGAAGTTGTCGCCGGCGTCGGGAACGCTGGTGAAACCGAGCACCTGCACGGGCCGCGCCGGGCCCGCCTCGGTGACCTGCGCGCCGTTCTCGTCGAGCATCGCGCGCACTCGACCGAACGCCTCGCCGGCCACGACCGAGTCACCGACGCGCAGGGTCCCGCGCTGGACCAGCACCGTCGCCACCGGGCCGCGGCCACGGTCGAGGCGGCCTTCGATCGCCACACCCTGAGCCTCGGTGCCGGTCGGCGCCTGCAGGTCGAGGGAGGCGTCGGCGGTCAGGATGACCGCCTCCAGCAGAGCGTCGATACCGGTCCGGTTGCGCGCGGAGACGTCGACGAACATCGTGTCGCCGCCGTACTCCTCGGCGACCAGGCCGTACTCGGTGAGCTGGCCGCGGACCTTCGCCGGGTCCGCGCCCTCCTTGTCGACCTTGTTCACCGCCACGACGACCGGCACACCGGCCGCCTGCGCGTGGTTGAGCGCCTCGACGGTCTGCGGCTTCACACCGTCGTCCGCCGCCACGACGAGGACCACGATGTCGGTCACCTGGGCACCACGGGCACGCATGGCCGTGAAGGTCTCGTGGCCCGGGGTGTCGATGAAGGTGATCGGCCGCTCGTCGCCGTCGACCACCGCCCGCACCTGGTAGGCGCCGATGTGCTGGGTGATCCCGCCGGCCTCGCCACCGACGACGTCCGTGGAGCGGACCGCGTCGAGCAGCTTCGTCTTTCCGTGGTCGACGTGACCCATGACCGTCACGACCGGCGGACGGGTACCCAGCTCGACGTCGTCGCCGTACTCACCGCCGAACGAGAGGTCGAAGCTCTCCAGGAGCTCCTTGTCCTCGTCCTCCGGGCTGACGATCTGGACCTCGTAGCCGAGCGTCACACCAAGCAGCTGCAACGTCTCGTCGGTGCAGGACTGGGTGGCCGTGACCATCTCACCCAGCTGGGTGAACACCACCTGGACGAGAGCGCCGGGGTTGGCGTCGATCTTGTCGGCGAAGTCCGCGAGCGACGCACCGCGGGGCAGTCGGATCGCCTGCCCGTTGCCGCGCGGGACCATCGCCCCCATGCGCGGCGCCTCGAGCCCGCTCTCCCATTCCTGCCGCTTCGCGCGCTTGGACTTGCGCTGCCGACCGGGACGCCCACGGCCACCGGGGCCGAAGGCACCCGCCGTGGTACCACCGCGACCGCGGCCACCAGCAGCCGGACGACCGCCACCACCGGGACCGCCACCACCGGGACGACCGGGAGCGCCACCGCCACCGCCGCCGGGACGACCGGGAGCGCCACCGCGGCCGGCGAATCCGCCGCCACCGCCTGGGCGCGGACCGCCGCCACCGCCGCCACCGGGACGGCCCGGCGCGCCACCCGGACGCCCGGGAGCGCCGCCGGCAGGCCGGGGCTGGAACATTCCCGCGTTGGGACGCGGGCCACCGGAGCCACCGGGACGCGGCGGCATCGAGCCCGGCGACGGACGCTGACCACCGGAACCGCCGGGACGCGGCGGCATCGAGCCCGGCGACGGACGCGGACCGCCCGGGCCACCGGGACGCGGGCCGCCGGGACGCGGGCCACCCGGACGCGGGGCGCCGGGCCGCGGCGGAGCCGACGGTGAGCCGCCCTGGCCGGAGCCGGCACGCGGACCGGCCGACGGGGAGGTGTACGGGTTGTTGCCGGCACCGGCCGGGCGGGGACCCGGCCTGGGGCCGGGACGCGGGCCGCTGCCGGGACCACCCTGGCCGGGGCCGCCGGGACGCGGCCGGCCCTGCTGGGCCGGGCCGGGACGCGGGCCACCCGCGGTCGGGCTCGCCGGGCCGGGACGCGGCCCGGAGCCACCCGGAGCGCCCGGAGCACCTGGAACGCCCGGAGCCGGAGCCGGCGGGGTTGCCGGCGCCGGGGGTGCGGGCGCGGTCGGTGCCGCCGAGGCAGCGATCGGACGGGGCGCCTGCGGCTGGGCCGCGGGCGGCGGGGCGATCGGAGACGGCGGAGCCACGGGGGGCTGCGGGGGGGCCGACGGGCCGGGACGCGCCGCAGCGGGCGCGGGGCCGGGACGGCCGGGCACGGGCCGGGCACCGGCAGGGCCGGGACGACCGGGCATGGGGCCGGGACGACCAGGCACAGGGCCTGGGCGAGGCGGCGGGGTGGGCCGGGCCCCGTTACCGGGACGGCCGCCGGAACGGCCCGCGCCGCCGGAGCCTTCCGCGGGGAAGGCCTCCTTGAGCTTGCGGACCACAGGTGCCTCGACAGTGGACGAGGCGGACTTCACGAACTCACCAAGATCCTTCAGCTTGGCGAGCACGGTCTTGCTGTCGACGCCGAGCTCTTTCGCGAGCTCATGTACGCGGGCCTTTCCTGCCACGGTGCTCCTTCGTTCGGCCCGCGGTCCATGCCCGCGTGACCTCGTTACCTGCTGGTGATCATGGTTGCGTTCTCACTGCGCGGTCATCGCTGTCTCGACCTGCTTCCATGTCGACGTCGATCTGGCGTCGCCTACCGGCGCGAACCACCCGAACCGATCCCCACCGGAACGGATACCGCACCGCTGTCTCACCTGGACACCGCCACTTCACGGCGCCCGCACTCTGTTCTACATGCTGCTGTTGCGCGTCCGCTGCTCCAGATGTGCTCTGACCTGTTTCAGCCCGAGCGGCCCGGAGACCCGCAGCGCCCGCGGGAACGCCTTGCGGCGCTCCGCGAGATCGACGCAGGTCGGGTCAGGGTGCACGTGGGCGCCCCGGCCCTGCATTCGGCGGCGGACATCCGGAAGGAGCTCGCCACCGACCACGACGATACGCAACAGGCTCGACCGCGCCACCCGGCTTCGACAACCGACACAGGTACGAATCGGTCCAGAGTCCCCCGGTGGCCCCTGCTCGGCATTCGACTTCTCGGCATCCGGGTTCGATGCACGGGCTTTCGATGCACGGGCGGGAGCCACCCGGGGAGCCGGCTCCGCACGGCGCGCCATGATAAGTCTATCCCGTTGCGCCCCGAGAGTGGCCGCCCATGGCGGAGGACCTCCGCGGGCCACCCCCGGATCCGTTGTGCCGGGGCGTGTTGTCCCCGGTCGGCCGCTCGGCACGCTCCCCGCCCCCCTCGGTGTCGGAGTGGATGTCGATCCGCCACCCGGTGAGCCTCGCGGCGAGCCGGGCGTTCTGGCCCTCCCGGCCGATCGCGAGCGACAGCTGGTAGTCGGGCACGACGACCCTTGCCGACCGACTCGCCAGGTCGGTGACCTCCACCCGCGACACCCGCGCCGGGGAGAGGGCACTACCGACGAAGGTCGCCGGGTCGCCCGACCAGTCGACGATGTCGATCTTCTCGCCGTGGAGCTCCGCCATGACCGCCCGGACCCGGCTGCCCATCGGGCCGATGCAGGCACCCTTCGGATTCACTCCGGACGCCTTCGAACGAACCGCGATCTTGGTGCGGTGGCCGGCCTCCCGGGCGATCGCCGCCAGCTCGACCGTGCCGTCGGCAACCTCGGGCACCTCGAGCCGAAACAGTCCCTTGACCAGCTCCGGATGGGTGCGGGAGAGCGTCACGGTCGGCCCGTGCGCACCACGGGAGACGTGCACGACGTAGCACTTGATCCGATCACCGTGCTCGAGCCGCTCGCCGGGAACCTGCTCGGCCGGCGGCAGGACACCTTCCACCGTGCCGAGATCGACCAGGACCACCCGGGAACCGGCCCGCTGCTCGTGGTGCTGGACCACGCCGGAGACCACCTCGTGCTCGCGGTCGGCGTACTGGCCGTAGGTCACCTCCTGCTGCGCCTCACGCAGGCGCTGCATGATGACCTGCTTGGCGGTCATGGTGGCGATCCGGCCGAAGTCGGCGGGCGTGTCGTCCCACTCCCTGGGGGTACCGTCCGGCCCGTTCTCCCGTGCGAAGACCGCGACCTCACCGCTGGTGCGGTCGATCACCACCCGGGCGTCCTCGGCGGAGCCACTGGTGTGTTTGTAGGCGGTCAGCAACGCGGTCTCGATCGCCTCGACAAGAGTGTCGAAGGCGATCTCCTTCTCGCGCTCGATTCCCCGCAGCGCAGCGACGTCGAGCTTCACCGGTTCATCTCCTTGCCGTCCCGGCCGCTCGGGCCCGCAACCGCGCCCACGGCACCATGATCCTGCACCAGCTCATCGGGGGGTGACGCGGTGTGCCCGGCCTCCGCCGCGACCGCGCCCTCCGCACCGCTCCCGGCGGTCGCCGACCCGCCGGCGTCGTCCGAGTCGTGGACGTCGTCGAAGTCGTCCGCGTCGTCAAAGTCGTCCGCGTCGTCGGAGTCGTCGGAGTCGTCGGAGTCGTCGGAGTCGTCGGAGTCGTCGAGATCCGTGTCGGTGACGTCCTCGGGGCCGACTGCCGGGTCTCCGCCCGCCTCCCTGTCGTGCTGGTCGGCATCCGCAGCCGACCCGAACTCGACCTGGACGGTCGCCCTGGTCACCGTGCCGTAGACGACCCGCTCCACCCGGGTGCGGGCAGGCCGGCCGCGACGGGCCGGCCCGGTGGGAACCGACAGATCAGCACCCTCGTCGTCGGCCGAAAGCACCCTGCCCTCGACGTCGCCGCCGTCAGAGCGTCGAACAAGCACCACCCGCCCGACGGCCCGGCGCCAGTGCCGCGGGGCCAGCAGGGGCCGGTCGACACCGGGCGAGGTCACCTCCAGCACGTACGGCCCGGCGAGTGGGCCGCCGGCGCCGCCCTCGGCCTCGTCGTCCAGGGCAGCGGAGACCAGCCGGCTGGCCGCGGCGACGGCGTCGAGATCGATCCCGCCCTCGCGGTCGACGGCGATCCGGACCACGCTGCGCGAACCCGCCCGTGAGACGGCGACGTCCTCGAGATCGAAACCCTGCGCGGCCAACGCCGGCTCCAGCCTGCGCCGCAGCTCCACCCGCGCGGCCTCGTTCGCCGCCGCCGCTGTCGCCCGGCTGCCTCCCGCGGAGGCCTGTGTCCTTCCGGTGCCCTGGGACGGCGCCGTCGGCCGACGGACCCCCGCCCGGCCGGAGTCTCCCGTCCTAGCCACCTCGCCTGTTCCTTCCCGCGCCGACTCGGCGCCCCTGACCGTGGCCGCATGCCGCCCGGCCTCGTCGGTGACCGGCCGTGGGAACAGCGCAGGGCGACAGGGCCGTCATCCCGGACAGGCAGCGCCCCCCACGTCAAGCGTCCAGCGTCACACCGCCGAGATCCTTAGCCTACGTCCGCCGGCACGGGTCTCCAATCGCGGGCTGTCCGCGCGGCGGTGACAGCAGGGCGGGCCACTCCGGCCGGGGGCCGCGGGCTGATGTGCGAAGCTCCAGCGGTGTCCACAGCAAGCGGCACCGGGCCGTCGCGCCGGGCCTTCCTGGCTGCCGTCCCGGTGGTCAGCGCCGGTGCGGCCGTCCTCGCCGCCGCTGCCGGCTGCACCGGGTCGGTACCCGCTGTCCCCGGGCCCACCGCCAGCCCGGCCGATGTGGCCGCGGCGGCCGACGCCCACGCCCGGGAGACCGCCCTGCTCGCGGCCTACGACACCGCGATCGGCGAGCATCCCGCCCTCTCCGGGACCCTGCGGGCGATCCGCGCGCACCACGCCGACCACGCCCGCGCACTGGTCGCGCTCGGCCTGCCCGGGGTGGGCGCGGGCGCGGTCGCCGGCAGCGGACGTCCGAGCAGCTCGGCGGGTTCGGGCAGCTCGGCGGGTTCGGGCAGCATCAGCCCGAGCACCACCACTGACCCGGCCTCCGTGGCCGCAGGCACCGGGCCGGCCGGCGACACCGTTGCGGCGCGGGCAGCCGCCCTCAGCGCCCTCTCCGGACTCGAGCGCACAACCGCCGCGGCACACCGGACCGGCACTCTGGCCGCCGGCTCCGCGCTCGCGTCGCTGCTGGCCAGCCTGTGCGCCGCCGAGTCCGGGCACGCCGAGCTGGTCGCAGCGGCTGGCGGGGCGCCCACCGGCGGGTCCGCCACCGGCGGGTCCGCCACCGGCGGGTCCGCCACGGCAGGCGATGGGCAGGCCGGCGGAGCCACCGCGGTCGCGGCGCTGGCGACGATGCTGTCGGCAGCGCATGCGGCCGTCTACGCGACGGCGGCGGCGGGCGGTGCACTCGCGCCGCTGGGCGCACCGGCCCAGCCCGCCCGCGCCCTTGCCCGAGCCGCCCATGATGATCATCGCGTGCTGCGGGACGCGCTCGTCGCGACGTTGCGGGCCCATGGCACGACGCCGCCGGCAGCGCTGCCCGCGTACCGCCTGCCGGTCGAGCCGGCCGGGGTCGAGGGGTCGGTCGACCTGCTCTCCCGCGTCGAGGACCAGTCCGCCGCCTCGGCCTGGGCCGCCGTCGGCGCGCTGACCGGCGCCGACCGCGAGCTGGCCATGGACGCCCTCGTCGCCATGGCGCTGCGCGGCCAGCGGGCACGACTGGCCGCGGGCCTGACCCCGGAGGCGGCGGCCCCGGCCTTCCCCGGCCGCTGACCTGCCATGCTCGGGCACCTGCCCGAGCGCGGTCGCGATCAGCGGGGCGGAGGGGTGCCCGGGCGGGCGGCGCCGAACGCGTCCAAGACCTCGAGCAGTTGTCCGAGCCGGCCGATCACCGCGTCCGCGGGTAGCTGTCCGGCATGGCCGGCCATCCCCGGATGCACCGCACCGGAGCCACCGTCACGGACGAGAACGGTCCGCATTCCGGCCGCCCGGGCCCCGCGGATGTCGGTCCGCACCCGGTCACCGACGAACAGCACCCGGGACGGATCACTGATCCCCAGCGCCTCGAGGACCGCCTGGAACGCGATCGGGTGGGGCTTGTCGAACGGAAGATCGCTGGTGTAGACCCTGGCGTGGAAGAGATCCAGCAGGCCGTCGCGCTGCAGCATGCGCTCGTGCCACAGCCGCGGCCACCGGGTGTTCGTCAGCAGGCCGATGAGCAGGCCCCGGGCCCTGACGAGGTGGACCAGCAGCAGTGCCTCGGGGTCGCACATCGTGTGCGGGGTCCAGGCCGTGAGGTCACGCCGGGACGCGGCCTGCACGACTGCCGCGGCCACGTCCACGCCCAGCCGGGCGGAGGCCGCCGCCAGCAGTTCGGCGATCGAGCCGGTCATTCCGCCCTCCGACCCGTTGCCGGCATGCCCGCCGGCGGCGTCGCGGGAGTGCCACCACGACGCCTCCAGCCCGGCCAGGATGGCGGTGATCTCGTCTGCCTGCGACGGCGAGATCTCCAGCGCCGCCAGTCGCCACAGGTCGAGCAGGTCCACGTCGTGGAAGGGGGTGAGCGTGCCTCCCCAGTCGAACACGACCGCGGCCAGCTGCCCGGGACCTCCGGTCGGGGCAGTACCACCGGTCGGGGTGGGACCGTCGGCCGGGACGGGACCGCCCGCCATCGGGCCGGCAGCCGTGTCCGCGCCGGCAGCGGCGTGCGTGCCGGGATCCCCGTCCGGGGCGAACCACGAGAAACCCACCATGCACCGCGCTATCTCTGTCGCTACCTCGTCGACCAGGCGTCCGGCTCCTCGCGCAGCTCACAGACGATGTCGGGAAGCTTCCCACTGGCGACGTCCGCGAGGGTGACTGATTCGAGCACTCTGCGCAGGTTGACGCGGACAGCGATCCAGACATCCTGCAGATGCTTCGCCGCACCCTCGTAGTGTGCGTTCTCCGGCGGCCGGCCGCGCACGCTGGCCAGCGGGCCGTCGGTGGCCCGGATCACGGTGGCGATCGTGATCTCCTCGGCTGGGCGGCACAGCTGGTAGCCACCGTCCGCCCCGCGGCGGCTCTGCACCAGACCGCTGCGGCGCAGGTCGGTGAGGATGTTCTCGAGGAAACGCAGGGGGAGGTCCTGAGCCGAGGCGAGCGTCTCCCCCTTGACGAGGTTGCCGTCCGAAGCGGCAAGCGTGAGCAGGGCCCGCAGTGCGTAGTCGGCCCGGGCGGAGATCTGCATAACACCATCTTGCCCGCCAGTGCCGCGGGCAGCCTTCCCCTGGGTTCCCCGGCAGGCACCTGGCCGCCCGCCGGCCGGCCTCCCGCCCGTTCCCTCGCCCGGTGCCGGGCGGCACCGGGCGAGGGAACGGGCGGAGGTCGGGTGGCTGTCAGACCACTGACGTGTCCACGCCGGAGTACGGTCCGACCGGGCCGGCCGGCCCCGTCGACCCGTCCTTCGGCCGGCTGTTCCGGGAGCCGCGGGCCGCCTTCACCGCGTTCGAGCCTTCGGCGATGAGACCCCGGCGCTCCCGCATCCGCCGGTCGAGAACGTTGAAGGCCGCGTCGACGGCGACACCGATCACGAAGATCGTCAACATCGAGACCATCACGCCGACGGTGTCGGAGAGGTCGCGGGCGTTCTGCAGGTTCGCGCCGATCGACGGGTGGCCGGGGACGATGACGATCAGCTCACCGGCCATCAGACTGCGCCAGGCGAACGCCCAGCCCTGCTTGAGGCCGGCGAGCACCGAGGGGAACGCGGCGGGCGCGACCACGTACCGGTACAGCGCGAAGCCGCGGGCGCCCATGCTGCGCCCGACCCGGACGAGCAGCGGCGGGACGTAGTCGACGCCGTAGATGACTCCGTTCGCCACGGAAGGCGCCGCGCCCAGCACCACGACGAACATGATCGCCGACTCGTCGAGCTGGAAGAGCAGGATCGCGAGCGGTACCCAGACCACCGACGGCATCGTCTGCAGCGCGGTGATGAACGAGCCCACGGCCGCTCGCAGCAGGCCGAACCGGGCGACCGCCAGGCCGACGATCCCGCCGAGGACGACGGCCACGGCGTAGCCCTGGCCGGCCCGGGTCAGCGTCCGGGCGAACGCGTCCCAGAACTCGGAGGTGCCGAGCTGCTCGAAGAACTCCGGCAGGGTGTCCCCGGGGCCGGGCAGCACGTAGGTGGGCTTCCACCCGGACCAGACGACGATCTGCCAGACGAGCAGGAACATCCCGAAGGCTGCGAGCTTCGGCCAGGTCGAGGCCCACGCCCGGCCCGCGCTGGGACGCTGGGAGCGCACCGGGATGTCGAGTGCGTCCAGCCCGGCGAGGGTCTCCTCCGACTCCCGCGGCGCCGGCGGGGCGCTGCCACGGGTGACCGCGGCCGACGAGGACGAGGACGAGCGATCCGTCCCGACCCCGTCATGGACCGAGATGACACTCGCGTCGACGTCAGTGGCCATGACGCGCGACCTCCTCCCGAAGCCGCGCCGTCACGACGGAGGCGAGCTCGGACACCTGGGGCTGATCGATGCGACGGGGCCGTTCGATCGGCACGTCGAAGATCTCCGCGACCCGGCCGGGGCGGGAGGAGAGCAGGACGATCCGGTCGCCGAGGCGCACGGCCTCCCGCACGTCATGCGTGACGAACAGGACGGTGATGCCGGTCTCGCGCCAGATGCGCTCGAGCTCGTCGTGGAGGAGGTCGCGGGTCATCGCGTCGAGGGCCCCGAACGGCTCGTCCATGCACAGGATGTCGGCCTCCTGCGCGAACGCCCGCGCAAGGCTCACCCGCTGACGCATCCCACCGGAAAGCTCATGGGGACGCCGGTTCGCCTGGCCGGCGAGCCGGACCATCGTCAGCAGCTCGTCGACCCGCTCCGCACGCCGGGCCTTCGGCACGCGCCGCAGCTTCAGCGGCACCTCCACGTTGCCGCCAGCGGTCAACCAGGGCAGCAGGGCCGAGTCCTGGAACATCATCCCGACCCGGCGGCCACCGGTGTCCACCGTCCCCGCAGTGGGCTGGTCGAGCCCGGTGACCAGGCTGAGCAGCGTCGACTTGCCGCAGCCCGAGGCTCCCAGCAGACAGACGAACTCACCGGGACGGACATCCAGGTGGATGTCGTCGAGGGCGTGGACCTGACCGGCACCGGAGCCGAAGACCCGGCTGGCGCCGTCGATCCGCAGTGCCGTGTCCGTCGCGAGCGCCGTCACGAGCTTGCTCCCCTCGGTTTTTCACGATCTTGCAGGGCCCCGCGCGACCGATCCCGGCGGGGCGGCCCGCCGGGATCGACTCCGCCTGTCCGCCGTGCCCGGCCGGCCGGTCGGCCGGTCGGCCGGGCACGGCGGACAGGCGGTCCTACTGGTCGGCGACCGCCGGCTCGCCGGCGTCGGCGAGAAGCCGGTTGAGGATGGTCAGGTCGAAGATCCCGTCGAGCTGCGGGTCCTCGATGAGGCCGAGCTCCTCCTGGTGTGCCGCCGAGGTGAACAGCGACTTCGCGACCGGGTCGGGGCCGAAGGTCAGGCCCTTCCAGGCAGAGGTGACCACGTCGTCGGCGAGGGGCTTGCCGGTGAGCGTCTCGAGCGCGTCGTTCGCGGCGGTCCGCCCGGCCGCCGGGTCGGCGTTGAGCTGGTCGATCACGGAGATGTTGGCCCCGATGAGACGCTCGACGATCCTCGGGTTCTTCTCCAGGTAGTCCGTGCGGACGAGCAGGACCGTGGTGACGAACTTCCCGTCCGTCTCAGGCCACTCGTCCGCCTCGTCGACGAGCACCGTGCCGCCCTCGGCCACCAGGCGGGACGCGACGGGCTCGGGCACCCAGGCACCGTCGATGGCGCCGGCCTTGAAGGCGTCGACCGTGACCGAGTTCTCCTGCGGGCGGATCGAGACGTCGCCGCCGCCCCTGGTGTCGGTCTTCAGCCCGTTCTTCTGGAGGAAGAAGCGCAGCGCCACGTCCTGGGTGTTGCCGAGGCTCGGCGTCGCCAGCGTCCTGCCGCGCAGCTGCTCCACCGAGGTGATCTCCGGCTTCACCACCAGCGCCGCACCGCCCGCGGTCACGCCGGAGACGATCCGGATCGCCTCGCCCTTCGACTTGATGAACGTGTTCACGGCCGGGTTCGGGCCGATGAAGCCCGCGTCGAGCGCGCCGGAAAGGATCGCCTCCGCCTCCTGGACCCCCGAGTTGAAGGTCTTGGGCTCCAGCTTCACGCCGGCGCCGAGTTCCCTGGCGAAGGTGCCCTGCTCAACGCCGACGAGCGCCGGGGCGTGGGTGAGGTTCGGGAAGTAGCCGAGGCGGAGGGTTCCCGTCACCTCCCCGCCGGCCGACACGGATTCTGATCCCCCGTCGTCGCCCGAGCAGGCGGTCACCGCCAGCGCAAGCGCACCGGCAGCAACCAGTGGCACGAACCGCTGCCACAGCCTCTTGGGCTTAATCACGTTCTGTTACCCTTTCAACACTCTCGGCGCACATCGTTTGTCGATCAAATGCGTCAAGTCGATTGGAGACATCGGGAATGTAAGGATGCCAGACAAGTACGCATCTCGCCATCCGAATTCACACGGATGACACCATGCTCCACCAAGAGTGAAATAATGGTCACGCATCGCGTTCCCAGGTCGCACGCAGCGAGACGGAAGCCTCCCCGCCGACGGTGGGACGCACACCGCGGACGCGTCAGAGCCCGCCCTGGTGACGGGCGGGCTCGACAGCGGCGGGAGCTGATCGAAAGATCAGAAGAGAATCGAGGCGAATGTGCCCACGCGCTCGAAACCGACACGCTCGTACGCGCGGCGCGCGGAGTGGTTGAAGTCGTTCACATAGAGGCTCACGATCGGCGCGAACATCGCGCGCGCCAGGGCGACGACACTGGCGGTCCCGGCGGCGCCGAGGCCTCGCCCGCGCAGGGCCGGGGCGACCCACACGCCCTGGATCTGGCAGACGTCGCCGGCGACCGCGCCGATCTCCGCCTTGAACAGCACCTGGCCGTGCTCGATGCGGGCGAACGACCGACGCTGCCCGACGAACTCGGCGACGCGGGAACGGTAGAGCGCGCCGCCGTCCGGCCCGACCGGCGACACGCCGATCTCCTCGGTGAACATGGCGATGCAGGCGGGAAGAAGCACGTCCAGCTCGTCCGGCCGGACCAGGCGGACCGAGTTGTCCGGCGCGATGCGCGGCGGAGCGTCGATGGCAAGTAAGGGCTGCTCACCGCGGATCTCGCGGGCCGGGCCCCAGGTCGGCTCAAGGTAACGCCACATCGCGGACACCGCCGAGCCGACCCCGACGATGGACGAGCAGCGGCGGCCCTGGCGGCGGGCCCGCTCGGCGAACAGCCTCGCCGAGTCCGGGCCCGCTGCCACGGGCCAGAGGTTCGCGCCGGAGTAACACAGGGCCGCGAGGCTGCCGTCCACCGTGTGTCCCCACACCTCGGCGCCGAGGCGCCAGGGATCCAGACCGCACGCAGCCACCCGGGACGCGACGAAGACATCCGCGATCGGGTTACGACTCAGCAGCTCGGTGACAGCAGGAAGATCCCTGTCGTCGAGCAGCCGGGTCGGTGCGGAACGCAGCGGCAGACCCATCCAGCCCTTCCAGGTTGCTAGGAGGCCACGGAGACCGAGGGCGAGCCGGAGGCCGCGCCGTTGGCCTCCATCTCCTCGGCCAGCCGCATGGCCTCCTCGATGAGAGTCTCCACGATCTGCGCCTCCGGCACCGTCTTAATGACCTTGCCCTTGACGAAGATCTGCCCCTTGCCGTTGCCGGAGGCGACACCGAGGTCCGCCTCCCGGGCCTCCCCCGGGCCGTTGACGACGCAGCCCATGACGGCCACCCGCAGCGGGACCTCCATGCCCTCCAGGCCGGCGCTGACCTCGTTGGCGAGGGTGTAGACGTCGACCTGGGCACGCCCACAGGCCGGGCAGGAGACGATCTCGAGCCGGCGCTCCTTGAGCCCGAGCGACTCCAGAATCGCCGCGCCGACCTTGATCTCCTCGATCGGAGGAGCCGACAACGAGACCCGGATCGTGTCCCCGATGCCCTCGGCCAGCAGCGCGCCGAAGGCGACCGCCGACTTCACGGTGCCCTGGAACGCCGGGCCGGCCTCGGTGACACCGAGGTGCAGCGGGTAGTCGCAGGCCTGGGCCAGCAGCCGGTAGGCCTGGATCATGATCACGGGGTCGTTGTGCTTCACCGAGATCTTGATGTCCCGGAAGTCGTGCTCCTCGAACAGCGAGGCCTCCCACAGCGCCGACTCGGCCAGCGCCTCCGGGGTGGCCTTCCCGTGCTTCTCCAGCAGGCGCTTGTCGAGCGACCCGGCGTTGACCCCGATCCGGATCGGGATGCCGGCCGCCTTGGCGGCGCGGGCGATCTCGCCGACCTTGTCGTCGAACTGCTTGATGTTGCCCGGGTTCACCCGCACAGCGGCGCAGCCCGCGTCGATCGCGGCGAACACGTACTTCGGCTGGAAGTGGATGTCGGCGATCACCGGGATCGGCGACTTGCGGGCGATCGCCGCGAGCGCGTCGGCGTCGTCCTGGCTGGGGACGGCCACCCGGACGATCTGGCAGCCGGCGGTGGTCAGCTCGGCGATCTGCTGCAGGGTGGCGTTGACGTCCGAGGTCAGCGTGGTGCACATCGACTGGATGGAGACCGGGGCGTCACCTCCGACCGGCACGTTGCCCACGTGGATCTGCCGGCTGACACGCCGGGTTCCGACCGGGCGGGGCGGAGCGGCGGGCATGCCCAGAGTAACGGTCACAATGTCCTCACTGGCGTGTCGGATGCTTTGATCGTCAGTTGGCGACCCGGCCCGGAATGATCCGTCACGGCGATGCCGTTCGGGTCGGTTCGGTCGACCGGGTCAGTCGGCCCCGTGCGGGGCGGCGCACTCACGACGGCCGGCGGGACGCCCCTGCCGGATCTACCGGCGACCAGGACACCCGCGGACCACCACCGCGCGCCACCGCGGGTACACGGCGACTCACTGGTTGATGCGGATGGGGTTGACGATGTCGGCGGACAAGATGATCAGACTGAACCCGACGAGAATGACGACCGTGGCGTACGTGGCTGGTAACAGCTTCGCGAAGTCCACCGGCTGTACCGGCCCGCGGTAGCCGCGCAGTCGCCGCAGGCCGTGCCGGGCCTGCTCGAAGCCGAGCACCGCGATGTGCCCACCGTCGAGCGGGAGCAGCGGCAACAGGTTGAAGATCCCGATGGCCAGGTTGATCGCGGCGACGAGGACCAGGAAGCTGGCGATCCGGTCGGACCAGTCGTCGTCCGCGGAGGCGACCTCGCCGCCGAGCCGGGCCGCTCCCACCACACTGATGAAACCGCTCTCGTCGCGGTCGTCACCGAAGATGCGGCTGATGTCGTCGATCCGTTCGGTGAACGTCTCGTACATCCCGGTGAAGCCCGAGCCGATGACCTCGAAGGTCTCCGGTACGGCCTCCAGCGGCCCGTAGTGCCGGGTCTCCCGGCCCGGGCGGACGCCCAGGGCGCCGACCGGATCCGTGCCCGCACCGCCGGTCTCGCGGTCCCGCAGGACCTGGACGAGGTCGGGCCGCAGGGTCAGGAGCTCGCCGTCCCGGGAGACGACGAGTTCCGCGGGGCCGGGCCCGTGCTCGCGCACGAGCCGGGTGAAGTCCGACCAGGCGGTGATGGCCGTGCCGTCGAAACTCACCACCCGGTCGCCCTCGAGCAGCCCGGCGGCGCCCGCCGGGCCGGGGCCGGTGCATTCGCCCGTGGTCGCGATACAGCTCGTCTGCCCGACGACCGTCTCGCTCGGCTGCTGGGTGCCGAACGACACCAGCACTCCGTAGATCAGCACGATCGCGATGACGAAGTGGACGAACGAGCCCGCGGACATCACGACCAGCCGCGCCCGCGCCCGCGCCTTGTAGAAGGCCCGCGGCTCGTCGGCCGGGTCGATCTCCTCGAGGGAGGTCATCCCCTCGATCTTGACGAACCCGCCGGCGGGGATCGCCTTGACGCCGTACTCGGTCTCCCCGCGCTGCTTCGACCACAGGGTCGGGCCGAAGCCGACGAAGAAGCGGGACGCCTTCATCCCGAAGTGCCGGGCCGTGACGAAGTGCCCGGCCTCGTGCAGGACGACCGAGACGAACAGGGCGAGGACGAACGCGCCGATGCCCAGGGCTGCCATCAAGCACGTCCTCCGGCCGCCACAGGACGCCCGCCGGCCTTCTCGATCAGGCGGTTCGCGGCGGCGCGCGCCTCGCGCTCGACAGCGAACACCTCGTCCAGCGTCGGACGGGCGATCACCTCGTGCGCTCCCACCACCTCGGCCACCAGGTCGACGATACGGACGAACGGCAGCCCGCCCGCGAGGAAGGCGGCGACGGCCTCCTCGTTCGCGGCGTTGAACACCGCCGGGGCCGTGCCACCGAGCCGACCAGCGGTGCGGGCCAGGTCGACCGCCGGGAACGCCACGGTGTCCAGCGGCTCGAAGGTGAGGCTCTGCGACCGCGACCAGTCCATCGGCGGCTGTGCCAACGGCACCCTGTCCGGCCAGCCCAGCGCCAGGGCGATGGGCAGCCGCATGTCCGGCGGGGAGACCTGCGCGATGGTCGACCCGTCCGTGAACTCCACCATCGAGTGCACCAGCGACTGCGGGTGGACCACGACCTCGATGTCGTCGTAGGGCACTCCGAAGAACAGGTGCGCCTCGATCAGCTCCAGGCCCTTGTTCATCAGGGTGGCCGAGTTGATCGTGACCAGCGGCCCCATCGCCCACGTCGGGTGCGCGAGGGCCTGCTCCCGGGTGACCTCTGTCAGCTCGTCCCTGCTCCGCCCGCGGAACGGACCACCGCTGGCGGTCAGGACCAGCTTGTGGACCTCCTCGCGCCGGCCACCACGCAGGCACTGCGCGAGCGCCGAGTGCTCGGAGTCCACCGGCACCAGCCGGTCCGGGTTGCCGCCCAGCGCGTCGAGCACCAGCGGACCACCCGCGACCAGCGATTCCTTGTTCGCCAGCGCCACTGTCGCGCCGGCCTTGAGCGCCGCCAGGGTGGGTGCGAGCCCTACCGAGCCCGACACCCCGTTGAGAACTATGTCCGCCGACCAGGACGCGATCTCACTGGCCGCGTCCGGCCCCGCGAGGATCTTCGGCACCGCGAACTCGCCGCGGCGGTACCCACGCCGGGACGCCTCCGCGAAGAACGCGAGCTGAAGATCCTGCGCCGACGAGGCCGCAGCCACACCGACCGCCTCGACCCCGAGATCGAGCGCCTGCTCGGCCAGCAGGTCGACCCGCGACCCGCCGCCCATCAGCGCCACCACCCGGAATCTGTCCGGGTTGCGGCGTACGACATCTATCGCCTGGGTTCCGATCGAGCCGGTAGACCCGAGCAGAACCACCTCACGCTGGACCGAAGCCTCCGCCACACCGCCCATTCTCGCAGGCCCTTCGACGCTTGGACCGAGGCCTGTTCGGTTCCTGACACGTGCCGCCCGAAGGTGCGCGTTGGGTGTAGCCGCGCCTACCGGGGGTCAACGCCGGATACGCCACCCGACCTGGCTGCTGGCCGGCCGTCACGTATCGCCGTCGGCCCCCTGGCCTGGCGTTGTCGTGCCCGCGGGCGGAGCGGGCGTGGTGGCCGGCACCACCGGAGTGGGGGATGCGCTCGTACCGGGCGTGGGCTCGGAGGTGCCACCCGGTGGTGCCGAGGGGGCCGGCGGTGCGCCGGGCGTTCCGGGCGCCGCCGGGGGCTGCGCCGGCCCGGCGCCGGTGGGCTGCGGCGCGGCACCGGATCCACCGGAGGCCCCGCCTGTCGATCCGCCGCCGCCTGAGCCGTTCCCGCCGCCCGTACCGCTTCCGCCCGTCACCGTCCGCCCGTCGGCCGGGTGACCGGCGAAGAACGCCATGGCCACCACGGTCGCGCTCAGGTTCGGCACGGTGCGCCCCAACTCCGGGCGATCCGCGGCACCAGGCCAGGTGTGCCCGCCGCCCTGCATCGCCAGCACGCCCACGTCCCGGCCCTGCGGGCAGGACGTCCAGGCCGTGCGGATCACGTTGGTGAAGTCCCGGGACTCCTGGTGCTCACCGCCGCAGCCCAGGCTCCGGGCATAGCGGTCGGCCCGGCTCACCACCGGCTGGGCGACCAGCCCCGCGTACGGCGCGGCGCGGGGGGGGCCGCCGCCGTCCCAGGGGGCGACCGGGTCCTCGGTGCCGTGTAGCTCCAGCAGACTCGCCCGGGGCGCGGGGCAGTCGTCCGGCAGTCGGCTCGACGCGACGGTGACGACCGCCGCGAACCGGTCCGGCAGCGCGCACGCGAGTCCAAGAGCCATGTCGGCGCCGTCGGAGAAGCCGCTGAGGAAGACCCGCTGGGGGTCCAGGCACATCCGGACGGTCAGATCGTTGAGCATCGTGCCGACGAACAGGACGTCGTCCGGACCCACCTCGGCCGAACGGGTGAAGTTCCACCGGCTGGCGGCGCCCACGGGCGAGACGACGGCGTAGCCCGCACGGGTCCCGCTGTCCGTCATCTGGGTGTACTGCTCCAGTTCCGGCGCTGACTGGGCCTGGTCGTGCAGGTTCAGGACCAGCGGCAACGGCGAGCCGGCGCCGCCGCCCTGCGGTACCGCCAGCACGTACTGCCGGTCAGCCCCGGACACCGGAACGGTCTCGGTCGTGACACCTGCCGGCAGGCTCCGGCCGGTGTCGCACCCGTTGCTCGGCGGCGGGGGCACGGTCGGCATCGCGGACGGCGCCGCGGCGCCCGGGCCGCCGGCCTCGCCGAGCGCCGACGCCACGGGAGCGGCGGACTCGGCATCCCCGGCCGGCGACTGCGACATCGCGTACCAGAGCAGCAGCAGGAGGACGCCCACCGCCGCGGTGATCGGCAGCCAGAGCGTGTTCGCGGGCCGGGCGCCGTGCCGCAGGGCGCTGAGACCCGCCAGCCGCCCGGAGGCGGCTGCTGACCGGCCGGCGCTGGCTGACCGGCCGGCGCCGGCTCCGGCCCGGCCGTGGCTCCGGCGCCGACCGGCGGGGGTACCGATGGCCACGGCTACCGCCCCGCCTGCCCGCGGGCAGGCGGCTCCGCGGCCAGCTGGCCGCAGGCGGCTGCGATCTCCCGGCCACGGGTGTCACGGACCGTCGCCGCGACACCGCGGGCGCGCAGCCGGTCGACGAACACCCGCTGCCCGCGGGGAGCGCTCGCCTGCCAGGACGAGCCGTCGGTCGGGTTCAGCGGGATGAGGTTCACATGCGCGAGCTGGCCGGCCAGCAGCGCGGCCAGGGCGTCCGCCCGCTCGGGCGAGTCGTTGACGCCGTCGATGAGGGCGTACTCGATGCTCACCCGTCGGCCGGTGATCCGTGCGTAATCCCAGGCGGCGGCGAGCACCTCGGCCACCGGCCAGCGGTTGTTGATCGGGACGAGCTCGTTACGCAGCTCGTCGTCCGGCGCGTGGAGGGACAACGCGAGGGTCACCGGAAGCCCTTCGTCGGCCAGCCGCCGGATTCCCGGCACGAGGCCCACCGTGCTCACCGTCACGCTCCGGGCCGACAGGCCGAGGCCGTCCGGCGCCGGATCGACGATCCGGCGGACCGCGGCGAGCAGGGCGCTGTAGTTCGCCAGCGGCTCACCCATGCCCATGAACACAACGTTCGACAGCCTGCCGGCACCGCCGGGCAGGCCGCCACGCGCCATCGTGCGAGCAGCGTCCACCACCTGTTCGACGATCTCGGCGGTGGAGAGGTTGCGGGTGAGTCCGCCCTGGCCGGTGGCGCAGAACGGGCAGGCCATCCCGCAGCCCGCCTGGCTGGACACGCAGACCGTCACGCGCTGCGGGTAGCGCATCAGTACCGATTCGATCTTCGCGCCGTCAACGGTGCGCCACACGGTCTTGCGGGTCTGCCCGCTGTCGCAGTCAAGAGTGGTGGCGGCGGTGAGCAGCCGCGGCAGCATCGCGTCGACCAGTGTCGAGCGGAGCGGCGCGGGCAGATCCGTCATCTCCGCGGCGTCGTCGGCCCGCAGGTGGCGCGCGAAGTAGTGCCGGGCCAGCTGGTCGGCACGAAAGGCCGGCAGGCCCAGCGAGGAGGCCACCGCGCGGCGCTCGTCGCGGGAGAGGTCCGCGAGGTGGCGTGGCGGACGGGACCGTCCTGTCACCAACGGCAGGAGGTCTCCGGATTCGGCGGTCGTGGCAGTCATCGCCCGCCCAGTCTGCCAGGCAGTCCGGCCTGGTGTTGACCGGGTGATCGAGTGATCGGAATGCGGTGGGGGCAGGCGGCGGCCCGGGCGGCGCGGCAGGGCCGCCCTGACGCACCGCCCGGCGGGCTTCAGCCGAGGAAAGCTGTGATCAGCAGCCAGGCGACGGGCGCGGTGCACAGCAGCGAGTCGAGCCGGTCCATGATCCCGCCGTGGCCGGGCAGCAGGCTGCCCATGTCCTTGATCCCGATATCACGCTTGAGGAGGGACTCCCCCAGGTCGCCGACGGTCGCCGTCGCCGCGACGGCGGCACCGAGCAGCGCTCCCTGCCAGATCTGCGCGCCCAGCGGCCAGGCCATCAGCACAGCGCCGACGATCACACAGGCCAGGACCGATCCGGCGAAACCCTCCCAGGACTTGCCCGGTGAGACCGTCGGCGCGAGCTTGTGGCGCCCGCCGGAGAGCACACCGGCCGTGTAGCCGCCGATGTCACTGGCCACGACCGTGCCGAGGAAGGCGATGGTGCGCCAGTGCCCGTCCGGCGCGGACGTCAGCAGGGTGGCGAAGCCCGCCGGGAAGCCCACGTACGCGGACGTGAAGGCACAGGCCACGATGTCCCGCAGCCGCGCGTCACCACCGATGTCGGCTGGGCCACCGATGCCGGCTGGGCCGGGCGGATCGGCCGGGCGGCCGGCAGGGTCACGGATGGCGCGGACACCGATGGACACGATGGTGGTGGCGGCGAGCGCCAGCACGAGCCCGTTGGTGCCCGCGGCGTAGGCCGCTATGGGCATCGCGACCGCTCCGGCAGCCAGCGGCACCAGCGGCACGGACATCCCCGCGACGTGGAGCGCGCGAACCACCTCGTAGGTGCCGACGGCCACTGCCGTGCTGACCACGGCGACCCAGATCGGGTACAGGGTGAACAGCGGAACGAGGATCACCGCGCCCAGAGCGATCCCGACCGCGATCGCAGCCGGCAGATCCCGTCCGGCCCGGATCACCCGCCGCCCGCCGTTCGGCCGGCCCCCGGCCGCGTCCGCGCCGGGCGGCACGGCGGCCGGCAGGTCGCCCTGCTCTCCCGGAGCGTCGACCTGCGCTGCTTCGTCTTCCTTTTCCTTCCCCGACCGGCGCTCGTCCGCCGCCGGAGTGCCGTCCACCGAAGTGCCGTCGGGCGCCGGAGTGCCGTCGGCCGTTGGAGGGACGTCGGGCGTTGGAGGGACGTCGCTCGCGGAGAAGTCGGCGCGTCCCGGCCCGCCGGCTGTCGCCGCACGGTCAACCACGGGAGCACCCTCGGACGACACGCCCAGCGCTGGGATACTCACGGACCCGCCCATCACGTCGTCCACAGGCGACCTCCGCACCGGCCGACGCGGATCGGTCGATCCGCACACGCCGGATCGGTCGCTTCGCACGGTGTCGCACGTGGCCGGACGCTGCTCGCAGTTCAGACCGACAGCAGGTCCGATTCCTTCACGCGAAGAAGTTCGTCGACCTGGGCGACGTACCGGTGGGTTGCCTCGTCCAGATCCTTCTCACCACGTCGGCCCTCGTCCTCGCCGGCCTCCCCGTCCCGGACGATCCGGTCGATGGCGTCCTTGGCGTGCCGGCGGACGTTCCGGATGCTGACCCGGGCCTCCTCCGCCTTCGTCCGGGCGACCTTCACCAGCTCGCGGCGGCGCTGCTCCGACAGCTCCGGAAAGACACAGCGGATGATCGTCCCGTCGTTGCTCGGGTTGACCCCCAGGTCGGAGTCACGGACGGCCTTCTCCACCGCACTCAGCGACGTCTTGTCGTAGGGGGTGATGATGACCATGCGCGGTTCGGGGATGTGGAAGGAGGCGAGCTGCTGTACCGGCGTCGGAGCGCCGTAGTAGTCCACCAGCACCTTGGAGAAGACCGCCGGAGTGATCCGCCCGGTGCGGATGTTGCCGAAGTCCTCCTTGGCGACCGAGACTGCCTTGTCCATCTTCTCCTCGGCCTCGAGGAGCGTGTCGTCGATCACCGCGTACCTTCCGTTCCGTACGTCTCGACACCGACCAGCGTGCCGATCTTCTCACCTCGGACAGCGCGGGAGATGTTTCCCTCGGTCAGAAGGTCGAAGACGACGATGGGCAGGTCGTTGTCCATGCACAGGCTGATCGCGGTCGCGTCCATGACCTTCAGACCGCGCGCGAGAACCTCACCGTAGGTGAGACTGTCGAACCGAACTGCGGTGGGATTGAGCGCCGGGTCGGAGTCGTACACCCCGTCGACCTTCGTCGCCTTGAGCACCGCCTGGGCCTTGACCTCCAGGGCACGTTGGGCCGCGGTGGTGTCCGTCGAGAAGAAGGGCGCTCCCAGACCGGCTCCGAAGATCACAACCCGCCCCTTCTCCAGGTGACGGATGGCACGCAGCGGCAGGTAGGGCTCGGCGACCTGGCCCATGGCGATCGCCGTCTGCACCCGCGTGACGATGCCCTCGCGCTCGAGGACGTCCTGCAGGGCGAGGCAGTTGATGACGGTGCCCAGCATGCCCATGTAGTCGGCGCGCGCCCGGTCCATGCCGCGCTCGGCGAGGGCCTGCCCGCGGAACATGTTCCCGGCGCCGACGACGATGGCGATCTCGATGCCGGAGCGGCTCACCTGGGCGATCTGACGGGCGATCGTCGCCAGGGTGGTGGGGTCGATACCCAGCGGCTCGCCCCCGGCGAAGGCCTCTCCGGAAAGCTTGAGCAGAACTCGGGTCCATCTCGGCGTGGAGTCCGCGTGGTCCATCGGATCCACACCACCCACGGCACTGTAGGCGTCATCGGTCACGGGCGGCTCCTTCGCCGGTGGCCGGGATCAGCGGCCAGGGACGTTCATGCTGACAGCAGTCTGCCGCACGCCTCCCGCACGGCTGCCCGTGGGCCCGCGTGGCGCGTCGGCGGGCGCGGACCGTGGCCGACCGGGCTGCCCCGGTGGGACCCATGCCCGACCCGGATCCCCCGCTCCCCGGCATCGTCGGGCATCGGCCTCGGCAGGGTCGATCACCGACCGTTCCGACCGCGGAAGGGACCGGCAGCGGAAGGTGCCCGTCGGCGGCGGAACCGACATCGGCCGGACACCCGCGGAGATGCTGTCCCCTCCGCCCGGTGCCCGGCCGTCTCGGTCCCGCCTGCCGCGTGGGTCCGCTCAGGCCTGCCGGACGTTGAAGCGGGCGAAACGGCCCACCTCGATCTTCTCGCCCAGTGCGGATCCGGCCTGCTCCAGCAACGCGCGGATGGTGAGCTTCCCATCCTTGACCCAGGGCTGGTCCAACAGGACGACGCTCTTGAGGTAGCCGTTGATCCGACCCTCGACGATCTTCGGAATCGCCTTCTCGTTCTTGCCCTCTTCGTGGGCGGCGGCCTCGTAGATCTTCCGCTCGGATTCCAGAACCTCGTTCGGGACCTGGTCCGCGGTCACGTACAGCGGATCGGCCGCAGCGATGTGCTGGGCGAGGTCACGAGCGAGCTGCTTGAAGTCCTCCGTCTTCGCGACGAAGTCCGTCTCGCAGCGCAGCTCCACGAGCACGCCCAGCGTGGGCGGAAGCTGCGGGTCGGTACGGTGCAGGTAGGACTCGACCAGGCCGTTCGCCGTGCTGCGTCCGGCGCGCTTGGCGACCTGTGCCAGCCCCTTCTCCCGCAGCCAGGACTTGGCCTTCTCGAAGTCGCCGTCGTGCTCGACGAGCGCCTTCTTGACGTCGCTCATCCCCGCGCCGGTCAGTTCCCGGAGCTTGCGGATGTCGGCGGCTGTGATGTCTGCCATGGTGCTCTTCTCGTCAGTTCCGAATGCTGGCGATGGTGGGCGTTGAAGTCTCGGCGTCGGGACATACGCGACGCCGCCGCGCGGCGCCTCCGGTACTGACCTCGGCCGCCGGTGAGCGGTCGACGTCTCCTACCGGACGGTCGCCTGGCCCTGCCGCGAGCGCAGGCCGCATGGCGGGGCCGACACGGGTTCTCCGGGACGCCGTGAGCGTCCCGGAGAACCTGAGGTCAAGGTCAGACCGCGGTGCCGACAGTGTCGGGCTGCGTCTGCTCCTGCTGCTCCTGGGGGGCCGGGGCCTCGTCCGCCGCGGGGACGGCCGGCTCAGCCGCTGACGCAGCGGCCTCCGGCGCCGCAGCCTCGGCCGCCGGCGCCGCAGCCTCCGCCACGGCGGCGGACGCGTCCGCCGCCGGCGCGGCATCCCCACGCAGCAGCGCCTGCTCCCACTCCGCCAGCGGCTCGTCGCCCGTGGACTGCTCGGGCTTCGCCTCGGCGTTGCTGGACGCGCCGGCACGGGACATCAGGCCCTCGGCGACCGCGTCCGCCACGACCCGGGTCAGCAGGGCCGCGCTGCGGATGGCGTCGTCGTTACCCGGAATCGGGTAGTCGACCTCGTCCGGGTCGCAGTTGGTGTCGAGGATCGCCACGACCGGGATGCCCAGCTTGCGGGCCTCACCGACGGCGATGTGCTCCTTCTTGGTGTCGACGACCCAGACCGCGCTCGGCACACGGCTCATGTCCCGGATGCCGCCAAGCGTGCGCTCGAGCTTCGTCTTCTCCCGGGTGAGGACGAGCTGCTCCTTCTTCGTGCGCACCTCGGTGCCACCGGTCAGCTCGATCTCCTCCAGCTCCTTGAGCCGCTGGAGTCGCTTGTAGACCGTGGAGAAGTTGGTGAGCATCCCGCCCAGCCAGCGCTCCTTGACGAAGGGCATGCCGACCCGCTGGGCCTGCTCCTCGATCGCTTCCTGGGCCTGCTTCTTCGTCCCGATGAACAGGACCGTCCCCCCGTGGGCGACCGTCTCCTTGACGAAGTCGTAGGCCCGGTCGATGTAGGACAGCGTCTGCTGCAGGTCGATGATGTAGATCCCGTTGCGCTCCGTGAAGATGTAGCGCTTCATCTTCGGGTTCCAGCGCTTCGTCTGGTGCCCGAAGTGAACGCCGCTCTCGAGGAGCTGCTTCATGGTGACGACGGCCATGATCCCGTCGCTCCCTTCCCGCCCGGCATGTCAACCGGGACGCCTCGGTTGTGACGGCTCCGGCGACAGCCGGAGCCCCTGACGCCTGAGCGGCCGTGGCCGCCGTGGAAGTCACGGCGGACCGAGGAGGCCCTCCCGGTCAACACCGGGAGCAGGCGTGCGAACTGAGCCCTTTGGTGGACGAGATCGGTCGCGACCGACACCGACCAACGCCGGGGACCACGCGGCGAGAACCCCCTGGCCTGAGAGGCCCAGGAGATTGGCGACGCCGGGGTGACCCCAGCCAATGGACTCCGTGTCGATGATACCCGGCCCTGCTGACGACTCCCTGGCGGCAGCCGGCACCGCCCGTCCGCCGCTCCGATCGCCCCACGCCGGTCAGGACCCCCGCGGGATCCGATCGACCCAGCTCGCGCCCCGATCCGGGGCAGGACGCCGGCGGCCCGCCCCGGCGCCCGGGCCGCGGTGGGGAGCCGGAGGTCCGGCGGGCCCGAGCAGCCCGGCCCGCCTCGGCCCCCAGCCGGAGAACCGCCCCTCGAAGACCACACACAGACACGAACAACGCTCTTTCAATTCCAGTTATCCACATTTGCATTCACGGATCTGTTTTTGGCTCCGATAAGGGTCATTCTGGTATGGCTGGCACTTCAGGCCCCCGCCGGCCAGCCGGGCGGCGGTCGGATCCAACCCCGACAGGGTCCGACCGCCGTGCCGTTATCGCGGCCGTCCAGTGACGGTGGCCGCGTCACCGGCCCACGTCCGGGCCCGCCCGCTGACGCCGACCTGGCCCATCCTCGACCGGACGGCGGCAGCCCCCACCGCCGATCTGGAGGCGACGCGTCATGCCACGCCGATCCCGCTGCCACCTGACCTGGCTGGTCATCCCCGTCCTCGCGGTGCTGATCGCGACCATCGGCCCGGGGCGAGTGCCCGTCCGGGCCCTGCCAGAAGCCGGCCCGCGTGCTCCGTCCGCTCCGCCTGCCCTGCCGACACCGCCTGCCCCGCCGACACCGCCTGCCCCGAACCCGCCCGGCGCCGCCGGCAGCGACGACTGGAGGTTGCCGCTTCTGCCGCCGGTTTCGGTGGCCCGGGGCTTCCAGTCACCGGAGCATCCCTACGGCCCCGGGCATCGTGGGGTCGACCTGCGCTCGGCTGTGGGGGGCCAGGTCGTTGCGGCCCGGTCCGGCGTGGTCGGGTTCGCCGGGTGGGTCGGCGATCGCCGGGTGGTGACCGTGGTCCACGATTCTCTGCGGACCACCTACGAACCCGTGCGGCCGCTGGTACGTGAAGGCGACCTGGTCGCCGCCGGCGCTGTGATCGGGCTGCTCGACTCCGGTCACCCGGGCTGCGCCGAAGTCGCCTGCCTGCACTGGGGAGTGCTGCGGGCTGAGGAGTACCTCAATCCCCTCGGTTTCTTCCGCCGGGCCCCACCCCGGCTGCTTCCCTTCCTCTGAGGAGATTCCGGTCCCGCGGAGAACAAGTGCCGCCCGGGCCGGTCAGGAGCTCCTGACCGGCCCGGGCGGCACGCTTCCGTGGCGCCGGACGACACGGGCCTGTCAGAGCCCGGTCAGCTTCCCCTGGGTGGGGATCGCGGCGGACTGCCTTCGACGACCCTGCGAGGACGAGGAGCGGCCAAGCGCCGTCAACCGGTAACCGCCTCGGGTCACCTCGACCAGGCCCTCCACCGTCAGCGGGCCAAGCAGGGCCAGCGCCGTGCCCGGTGGGCAACCGACACGGCCGGCCAGTTCCGCGACGCCCACGGCGGAGCGGGCCGGCATCGCGTCCAGCAGCTCCAGGACAAGATCCGACAATCCGTCGCGGGCGAGGGTGGGGCCGGTCGAACGGTCCTCGAGCTCGCCGATACCGCCGATCTCCTCACAGACATCACCTGCGCTCGTGACCAGCACCGTCTCCTCCCGGTGGTCCCGCAGCAGCCGGTGGCAGCCGGCGCTCATCGCACTGGTGACCGGCCCGGGCACTGCCATGACGGTGCGACCGAGACGACGGGCGTGACGGACGGTGTTCAGTGCTCCGCTGCGGAGCCCGGCCTCGACCAGCACCGTGCCGGAGCCCAGCGCGGCGATGATCCTGTTCCGGGTCAGAAAGCGCCGTCGATACGGTGGGCTCCCCGGCGGTGTCTCGCTGAGGACGAGACCGTTCGCGGCGATCTCGTCTAGCAGGTCGGCATGGGCCGCCGGATAGGGCACGTCGACACCGCCGGCGAGCACCGCGATCGTCGGGCCCGTGCCGGCCAGCGCGCCGCGGTGGGCCGCCGCGTCGATGCCGAACGCCGCACCCGAGACGATCGTCCAGCCCCGCTCGGCCAGCCCCAGGCCGATCTCCTCGGCCTGGCGGATGCCGTAGTCGGTGGCCGCCCGGCAGCCGACGACCGCCACTGCCCGCGGGGCGATGTCGCCGAGGGCGGCCTCTCCCCTGGCCCACAGAACGAGCGGCGTACCGACGTCAGAGTTCCCGACACCGCTGATCCGGTCCAGGGCGTCGAGACCGGCCGGCCAGTCCGCGTCGCCCGGGCAGATCGGGCGTGCCCCGACCCGTGCGGCGGCCTCGATGTCCTGCTCCGGGTCGATGCCCGGATGCTGCGAGCGCAGCCGCTCCCACAGCACGACATCGCCGAAGGTGCGTAGCTGGGCGTTCAGGTCGGAACGGGCCTGCCCGGTGATGCGGCTGAGCCCGATCCGTGCCAGCGCCCGTGGAACAGCGTCTCCCCGCGCCGGAGACACCCGCGGCGTGGGTTGTTGATCCGTCAGGTCTGTCAGGTCACTCATGCCGGCCTCCGGGCAGACGGAGGTCGAGCGCCAGCCCCACCTCTTCGGGGCCAGGACGCTCCTGGCCGTTGAGATCCGCGATGGTCCAGGCGACACGGAACACCCGGTCCAGCCCCCGGGTGGTGAGCAGGCCCCGCTCGAAGGCCCGGTCTGCCAGGCGGGTGGCCTCCGAACGCAGCGGCCAGCGACGCCGTAGCGAGGGGCCGGGGACCTCCGCGTTGCGACGCCATGGAGTTCCGGCGAAGCGACGTTCCATCACACACCGCGCCTGGCGGACCCGTTGGGCGGCGGCGGCCGAGGAGCCCGCCAAATCCCGGTCGGCCCTGAGCTCGGCGCGGCTGGGTGAGGTCAGCGCGATCTGGATGTCGATCCGGTCCAGGAGCGGCCCTGACAACCGGGCGAGATAACGACGACGCACGGTGCTCGGGCAGTCGCAGCGGAGATCGCGAGGACCACGCGCCCGAGAGCACGGGCACGGGTTCGCGGCAAGGACCAGCAGGAACCGGGCCGGGAAACGGGTCGTCGCCCGGGCCCGGGCGATCTCGACCTGGCCGCTCTCCAGCGGCTGGCGCAGCGCATCCAGTGCACTGCGTCCGAACTCCGGGGCCTCGTCGCCAGAACCCTAGTACACCGTGACGTGGGTCACATCTTAGTTCGAACAACTACGTCGGCGGCTCACGGTGCAGATCGGTCCTGCTCCCCCTACCAGGACGGTCAGCTAGCCATGCGTCGACCGTCGACGCCTTCCACCTAGGCCGGTCGGGCACCGACAGGTCATCCGGCTCGGGGAGCAAACCTTTATTGCGGTAGCTACGTAGCGTGCCCGGCTTGATGCCGGCCCGTTCCGCCATCTCCCGATAGCCGATCAACGGGTCTTCGTCCGCCACACATCTCCCCGTCCACCGGAACTATGGGACGCACCGTCCTATAGTGAGAGTCGTAGCGGTTCCAGGGCGGAGCTTGCACCTCCAACCCCGGAACCTTGATCACGACCTGCGCGAACAGGGGTGACCCATGTCTAGTATTCCGCCGTCCGGTCCGGGTAGGTGGCGCAACCCGTTCGACGGGCACCGGTTCGTTGCCGTGACGTCTCGCGCCCACGGGGTCTATGAGGTGACGGTCGCGGCCGGCGCGCTCCTGCGGGATCTCGTCGACGCCACGGCGACCCTGCCGCGGGCCATCTACACCGACCATCGCCCGGTTGCTCCGGGTCACACGGATGTGTTGTTGACCTTCCGGACGCTGGGTGACCGGCTACCGGCGTCTGGTGGCGGTGACGGGTGGGTGCCTCCTGACGGTACGTGGACAATGCCCGCGTGGAATTCCTTTCAGGAAGCTCTTCATGTGCTGCTGACGAGGATTCCGGGCGGTCCAACCGGTGAGCGGCTGTCCTCGGAGATCCTCGGGCTTGACCCTCGGTCCGTCGTGGCACTGGCGGACATGGTCCGCGACCATCGCCCGGTGCGCACGTAGCTTCGACGGTCCAGCTCAACGGCCGGCATCCGATCTTCGGATGTCGGCCGTTGCCGTTGATCGGCTGCGTTCACGTCGTACAGCAAAGTTGCGATAATTGATCTACAGAACAAAACGGCCCGGACGGTGCGGCAAACACCGGCTCCGGGCCTGGTCCCACACCTGAGAGAGCAGGAGCGGAACCTGTGAACAGGGTACGTGAGAACGTGAACGACACGGAAGTGATCGTCGGGAACGGAACATCCGCTGTGGTGGAGGTGCCGTCGCGGACCTGCCCGTGGTCGACAGAAGTCGTGGTGGTGGGCCCCGGGGTGCGGCTGCGGATGGATGCGGCCGATCCGGTCTGGGGATGGCTGTCCCTGGGCGTGGCCTGCCTGGATGCGGCGGCGGAAGAGCTGTGGCCGTCCTGGGCTGACGCGGGCCCGGATGTGGACGACGCGGTGTGTGAGGCGCGGGCGGCGGAACTGCGGGCGGCGGTGACCTCGGCGATGATGGCGCTGCTGTCGACGAACGTCATGGTTCTGCGTCGTCGTGCGGCGCGGCGGCGGCGGTGGTGGCGCTGATGCGGGCGCTGAGCTTCGTCCGGGATGACGTCTGCGTGATAGAGCGGGCGGTGCAGCGAACCGTGTTCGTGACCGTGTGCAGGTGGCGCGGCTGGGAGATCGGTCCGACGGTCCATCAGGAGCGAGAGGGGCTGTGGGCCTGGTCGGTCGTGCTCCGGCGGCTTCGGGACGAACGCTGCGGCCTGGTGGTCGTCGACAGCATCGATCGGATGGCCTCGACGGATGTCGGGCGGGTCGCGGTCCTGGCGCTGCTACGCCGTGAGGACGTGCGCCTGGTGGTCGTTCGTGACGACATCGACACAGCAACACCGGACGGGTGCAGACTGGTCGACGATCTGATCACGATGCCGGGGCCACGTCCGCTGATCATGCAATGACCGTTGGGATCGGGTCCGGTGCTCAACAGATCACCGGACCCGATTCTGATCTTCAAAGGCTCCGTGCTGAGCTGATCTCCTCCGGCGGCTGGGCAGGCTGCGCCTTACCCCGGGTTCTCCGGCCGTGCAAGAGCGCCAACGCTCCGGCCGTGCCTGCTGGGTGCTGTGCGCTCTTGCACGGTCGGGGGTTCCGGGGTAACCCCTCGGGTGTCCGGCCGCCGGAGGCGATCAGCGGACGTTCGCGTCCCTCCCCCTCCTCTGGAGCTGGCCGGGGTTTGGGGCAGAGCCCCAAAAGAAGCTTGAATAGCCGTAGGCGCCAACTTGCCGGTGCACAGCGGGTGATCTGACGCTCCGACGGGCAGACGCACCGACGCACCCGGTAGGCCGACGCTCCGGCGGGGTGCCGACCGAAGGGAGGCGGGGCCCCGTCGCGTGCGGCGAGCATGCCGGGCGCGGCGACGTGCGGCGCGCCCGGCGTGTGCGGCGGATCACACGCGCGCCCCGAAGGGGCGCCTTGAAACCGTACAGAAGATTAGCGACACCTTGGCTATCAGTCGGGCAAGGCCAGTAGGGCACCCTCGGAGACGTATGTCTGGATGGTGGCCGTGATATCGCGGGCTTGGGGAGAGCGCCGGCAAGCCGGGTCCGCGTCGATCACGGAGATGATGCGGTGCGCTCTCATACGGATCGGGAGAACCCTGTGCTGGGCAGGAATACTAAGGATCGCTTCTAGGGCTTGCTGAGCTCCGTCAAGATCATGCCTCCGGATCCGAGCGAGCGCCAGATCGGCATGGGCGATGGCTTGAGAGTTGTGAGAGCGGTCGGCGTAGGCGGCGTCGCCATAGGCGGATATGGCGTCCAGCGCGGCTTGCTCGGCAGCGGCGGCCTCGGGCAACCATGCAGCGGTGCCGGCGATGATGCCGAGCTGCTCGGGGAGACTCAGACGCATGATGCCGCCGATTGCGTCGAGGTCATCAGGACAGACCTGATCGCGCATCCGGCGGCTTGTCGCCAGTGCACCGCGCGCTTGCTCGACATCGCCGATCGCGGCATAGGCGCGGGCCTGTTGAACCGAGGGAAGTACGGCGATGGAGCCTCGGACGTGGTCGGCATGTCGTTGGGCGCGTTCGGTATGGCGGATGGAATCAGCGTATTCGTTCATCCAATATGCAGTGGCAGCTTGTTCGGTTCCAATGATTACATGGAGACCGGGGTGTCCGGCGCGTTCAGCGCAGACTAGCGCGGCGCGCTCGTACATAAGGACACGTTCGGTATTGCCTAGATCGCGCGAGGCGTGGACCAGCATGGCGCAGACCAAACCGCCGAGAAGGTAGAGATCCCGAGCATCAGCCGGATCGGTCGGTCCGTCGAGGAGTCGAAAGATGGCCTTTCGCGCGATGATCAGATCGCTAACTAGCAGGGTCAGGTGATCGCCGTATGCGTTCGCGAGTCGTTCAACTTGATTCCATAGCAAGGCGAGAATTTCCGGTGCCGGGGTGTTCTCAGTGCGAACGAGGAACCGAAAGGCGTCTTCAGCTTCGGTATCAAGTGTGGCCGGTATTTCCGGCCCAGCAGTGCGTGACTTCGTTACGGCCGCGGGTACGAGGGGTGTATGCGCGTATGGCCCGGTGGATGCGATATCCCGGTTAGGTACGTGTGACACTTCAGGTATGGGTGGGGGTCTTAGCAGGTCTTCGACCGGGTACCCGAAAAGACGCTCAAGGACGAGACAAGCGGCGGGATACGGTTTCCCGGCCACCGCTCCCGTGATCCATCTTTTCGCCTGGCGGTCGCTAACGGCTAGGTGACGGCCGTCGGGCACGGCGCGGGAGGCTACCTCGTAGCGTCGCCGAAAGTCGTCGATGCTCCATCGACGGTCGCGGAGCAGCTGGGCGAGCAAGGTCCGGGGATGGCCACTCGCTGCGGCTGTTGTCATGGTGCTCCTTAGCGGATGGCTACACAGCATCTGAGGAGGCACCGGCTTGCGAGTGCCGCGTCTCCCACGTCTCATCGTCGGGTTCGTGGCCAGCAATGTCACGACGTGGCAGCAAGAAGGCACCGGATGGGACATGGCGATGTCACCGCGATGGCACCACGACGTCTACAGCACGTCACTGTGGTGGCACGGTCCTGCACGCATAGTGACTGGTGTCGGTTCTGGCCGGGCTTGGGCCCTCCCCCCGGTTGGAACCGTTTGGGGAGGACTGCGCACCCAGCTCCGATGGCTGGTGTTTGCGGTCATCCTTTGGCGGCCCTGGGTGTGGCGTCGGACCACACACATTTGTCCTGTCCTGCCTGGGGCCGCCGTTTCTTCGTTCCGTCCGGCTGATCGGGGGGTGTGTGGGTGCGGGATGCATGGATGCGCCGGTGGGCGGCGAGTCTGGATTTCGAGCTGCCGGCGTTCGGTCGGGAGCGGATGGCGTGGCGGCGGGCATCGGGCTCGGGTGACGCGGCGGTGGAGATCGCGCCGTTGGGCTTCGCCACTGCGGCTGTCGGCGTGGGGGTGGCGCTGCGTCAGGCCGGCTGGCCGGATGGCCCGTCCTTGCTGTTCTCGGCGGTCGAGTGGCGGGCGTTCCTCGCTGGTGTCCGCGGAGGGGAGTTCGACGATCTGACGGATTTGGGAGGTAAGGGGTGAAGGACCAGGACAGATACGACCCGGATGATGAGGAGGAGGAGTGGGATCGTGACGATGAGTACGAGTACGGTCCTCGGAACGGCGGTGACCGTGCAGAGCGTGGTTACTCCGTTGGGGGTATGGGCGCTGGTGGTGCCGGGGGTGCAGGTGGTGGCCCCATTCAGGGACCTTGCGGCGCTGACCGAGTACGCCCGGGAGCAGGGGATTCCGGCGGCGGGGTATCGGGCGCTGCCGTTTCTGGGGCTGGGAGTGATTGCGACTCTTTGACCGGTGCGGGCTCGACGCTGGAGGCGTGGTGAAGGGGACAGCAACGGCGGCGGGCTGGGAATTCGACGCCGAGCAACTACCGGAGTTCATCCCGCACGCTTTTGACGGATTGATCATCGGTTTCTTGCCTGACCTATTGCAGGCGGGAAGCGATAGTCAGGAGATGCTCCTGTCGGATGACTTGCAGGTGGATGAAGACATCATGGTCGGAGCGAGCCTCGGGATTGCCCAGCTGGGTCCGGTGGGGCTGGTGGTGCTACACCGCCGATTCACGACCTTGATGTCGTCGCGGGTGGCGTGGGCGGTGGGGACTCGGTTGCGGCGACGGAAGCTTATGGCTGGCGAGTCGCCTCGGATTGTGATGGCCGGGTCGCTGCCGAGTGCGGACATGGTTCCGGACGGTGTGACGTTTACCTGTCACCCGGTACGGGTGCGGGACGGTGGCGTCATCTCGCCGATGGCAGTGTGGGAGGTTCATTTCCCTCCGCTAGTCACTGGTGCGGGAGATATTTGCACGCACCTGTAACATGACCGTTCCTCGAAGAACGATTCCACGACGTTCTTAGAAATTCCATTAGCGCGTGGTTATCGTTGCGCTCCTCTAAAGAATGAGAGCAAACGTGATTACGAGTATCGGGCTGATTGGTGGTGGCGGATGAGTGTCCTGTCGGACAGGATTACCGTTGGTGTCCTATGCGGCGGCAAGAGTCCTGAGCGTGCGGGTTCGCTCGTGTCGGGACAGGCGGCGGCGGGGGCGCTGCGGAGGCAGGGGATACGGGCCGACCTGATCGACTTGGTGGAGATGCCGGACGATCTGAGGATCGACGTGGCACTGATGGCGCTGCACGGTCCGCCTGGTGAGGACGGGAAGGTTCAGGGAGCGCTGGAGATGGCGGGTGTTCCCTACACCGGGTCGGGTGTGCTCGCGAGTGCTGTCGGCATGTTCAAGCCTGCGTTCAAGCACATTCTGAGTGGCGTTGGGATTGACACCCCGCGCTTCATGCAGTTGTCTCCGCAGGGTGACCCGATGGCGATCGCCGAAGAGGCTGCCGATCGCTTCCGACTTCCGGTGGTTTTGAAACCCGCTTCGGGTGGTGGAAGTCTGGGGACGACGGTTGCTCACACTGTCGAGGAACTGGTTACGGTGTTACAGGCGGGGTCGGTTGAGTATCAGACTTTCATCGTTGAGGAGTTTACGCCCGGTATCGATGTCACGGCCGGTATCCTGGAGTCGGACAGTGTAGCTCGCTGCTTTCCGCTTCTGGAGATGGAGACGGACCGCGACTTTTTCGACTATGTCGCGAAGCACGATCCGGACCAGCGGCGGTACTTCTGCCCGGCCCGTGTCTCCACGGAGCAGGCTGCCGAGGTGCGGGATATCGCTCTTCGGGTGCATAAGGCTGTGGGTGCGTGGGGTGTGAGCCGTGTCGACTTCCGGATCACCCCGGGTGGCCGTATTTCCGTGCTGGAGATCAATACGGGGCCGGGCCTGTCGCCGTCCGGGAATCTGGCTACGATGGCGAACGCTGCTGGTCTCAACTACGACGATCTCATCATCGCGCTCATGGGAACCGCGTTCAATAAGCCGTCCTACGTCCCCTAGCAGGGTGTCACCCGGCCGGGTCTCGGCGGGGCAGGCATACTCCTGATCCGTGTCTATCGTCCATCAGGTGCCGTATGTCAGTCAGTTCGCCTCGCCGGAACTGGCGGCTGAGTTCGTGCGGGAGGATGACCCGCTGCCGTTGGCCGCTGATCCTCGCTGGGCTGTAACGGGGGCAGCATGCCCCGAGGAATACGCTTGGTGGGCTCGGCGGCTCTGCGGCATGGCGTGCCTGAGCATGGCGCTTGGCGCACGCAACATCGTTGCTCCGGGGCTGGTGGCGCTCGCTGAGGAATGCACGACTCACGGGGGGTACGTACGCAGGGCGGACGGCGGGCTCGACGGCCTGATCTATGCACCGTTCGCGACGTGGGTAGGGGACCGCTTCGCCGTCAAGGCGGAAGTGCTGCCGACTCTTCCCATCGACCAAGTGGTGGACGCGATCGGCGCGGGCTGCCTCGCGATGATCTCCGTCCACCCTTGGGTCCGATGGCCGGACCGGCGCCCCCCGCACCGCGGCGGTCATCTGGTGCTCGTCGTGGGCGTGACGACCGACACGCTCGTGATCCACAATCCGTCCGGACTACCAGGTAGCTCCCAGCAATACGTCCATCTAACCCAAACCCAATTGGAGAACACATATGCGCAACGTGGCATCGTAATCCACCCTTAGATCTGGCGCTCGACTCAAGCTGACGGCCCCGTTGATCTTTCCCGCCCTTCCCTCGTTGGCGGATGTGGTCCGGGGCCGTCGTCGTTGCTAGGGACGACGCGGGCGGAACGCTGTGGCCGGTGGGGGTGGGGTCCTGGGTGCGGGTGCGGCGGCTTGGTGGGTGCCTTGCGGGTCGAAGGTTGCGGTGGGCATGGCCGGGTGTGGCTGTGGCCCGGTCTGACTGATGATCTCTGCGGCTAGCAGGACGGTGATGCGTCGTTCGGGTCGGCGTTGGAAGCTGGCGCCGCTGATGGGTTTGGTGGGGTCGGTGCTGTAGATGCGGGCTGCTTGCTCGCGGCGTTTCTCGATGCCGCCGCGGACGCGGGTCCGGTCGTCGTGGAGGTCGAGCAGGTGCCGGAGCATGCCGGTTTCCGGCTCGCCGATGGCGTCGACGGCGGCGCGGATGCGGGTGTGGGCCTGGGTGAGGCGGTGCAGGCGTGCGTGGTCGTCGGCTGGTGGGGTGTGGCCGGTGATCAGGCGGATGGTGTCCGCCGCGTAAGGGCTGTGAAGCAGGGTGGCGGGGTGGCGGATGCCGCTGCGGTAGAGGCGGCGGAGGAGATCGGCTAGCTCCTCGATGGTGCCGGGCTGGCTGGCGGTGGGGGGTTCCTCGGTGGTGGTCACGGGTGTCGGGGTCCTGTCCGGGTTCCGTCGTCTCTTTGTCCTTGTTTCGGCATGGAATCGTCCGGCTACTGATCGTGTCAAGGGTTGGTCCGGGTCTGGTCGGTATCGGGCGTGTGGTCCGGGTTACACCTGGTGTGGGCGTCGGGGTGTGGTCGGGCTTTCGGCGAGGAAAGTACGTGCTGGCGGTACTGTTTTTGTCGCGCTGTCCTCTTTCAGGATGTGCGGTGTGGGGCTGATCGGCTCCGCGTCGTTTCCTGAAAGGGGCTGGTTCGGATGTCTCGGCGGTCGTGGTGGTGGGTGTTCTGGCGGATCTGCGCGGCGGTCTGCGGGTTGTCCCTGGTGCTGGTGGGGGTGGAGTGGGCGTTTGAGACTGCGCCGTATCTGGTGGCTGGCGTGGCGGTGCTGGCGGTGGCTGGGCTGGTGGCCCAGTGAATCGGGAGGTGATATCTCGTCGTCAGAAGGTGCTGTTTTGGGTGGCGCTGCTGGCGTTGAATGTGGGTGTCGGGGTGGCCACGTTTTCGGTGGTGTTTCTGTACACGGTGCTGGATCCGGGTTCGGGGTCGGGGGGTTCGGTGTCGGTGACGGTGCCGGCGTCGGGTCCGGCTGGTCGGGTGGGGGTGTCGTGGTGATGGATGCGGCGGATGTGTGGGTGGAGCTGGATGGCGCGGTCCGGTGGGGGGCTCGGGCGTCGGCGCTGACGGTGCATGCTCCGGGGCTGGTGGATGTGCTGTTTCCGCCGGACGGGGTCTGTGACCTGGTCGTGCGTGCCGTCGCCGCGGAAGGGTTGCTGCGGCTGGCGGTGGAGGGGATGGAGCCTCGGGAGGGCGCTGCGGTCGCGGCGCTGCTGGACCTGGCGGACGGGTTGGGGAACGCGCCAATGGGGGTGCGACGTCGGCGGGCGGCTGCTGCGCTGGGGGTGACGCATTGGGCGTTGGAGAAACCGGCTCGCCGTGAGGGGCTGTTGCTGGCGCTGGCGGTGGAGGTATGCCGGGTGGCCGCGTATACGGCGCGTTAGTTCCGGCGGGGAATCCTGGGAGCTGGCCGGGTACGGGGTAATTCCCGTACCCGGTTTTCCTTTCCTGCGGGGGTTGGGGGCTGTGGTGGGGTTCGGGAATGGAAAAGGCCCCGGGGCGTGTCCGCTGGTGCGGGTGCTCCGGGGCCGTGGTTTTCCGGTGGTGGTCGGGGCCGGTGTTGCAGGGTCATGCGGCGTTGCGCTGGTGCTGCCAGATCTCCCAAGCGATGTCGCGCAAATAGGTGGCTTCGTGGTGGGGTCGGCGGAAGGCTCCCGGGGTGATGCCGAGAAGGGCGGCGGCGCGGTCGCGGCGGGTTTCGATCCGGACGTGCCAGGTTCCGGGTTCGAGACCGAGCATGATCCGCATGGCCGGGCCGATGGGGTCGCCCAGGGGCGTGGTCGCGTCCCGGATGATCTGCTCGGCGGCGATGGCCCGTTCGTCGGGGCTGCCGGTGGTGCGGTGGGTGAGCAGATCGACCAGGTGTGGTGCGTGCTTGGCGAGGCTGGCGGCGCGGGTGCCGTGTCGCATCGCCGTGCGGAGTTGCCTGGTCAGGGTCGGGACGTCGATCTTGGGTGTACTGGTCATGTGCGGTCCGGCTGGGGCCGTCTGTCGGCCCCCGCTTTCCCCCGCCGTGCCTCCCTTCTGGTGTGTTGCTCTGTACGCGGGGCCTCAGAGCAACAGCGAGCATCCTGACACATTCCGTCACCGTTTGCGGAGTTTGCGTCCACTAGCGTCCAACAACGCCCTGTGTGATCGCCTGCCGGTGGCTGCGTGCTGGTCCGCTCGGGGTGGCGTCGGTGGGTGCGCGGGCGGCCTGTCCCGGCGGGGTACGTCTGCGGGTGTCGGTGGTTGATCAGCGTCATAAGGCCAGGATGCGGGCTATCGGCGGCAGGTGAAGGCTAGTGGCGGCTGTCGTCGTGTTTCGGCTGTGTGACGGTCTGTCCGTGGTTGTCTGCCGACGTCCACCGGTGTCCACCGGCGTCCGGCTGCCCGCGTCGGATTTTCTTCCTCGGACTGGCACTTAAGTGGGGGTAGCTCCGGCCTCGGGACGGTGGGTGGCCGTGCGGGGGCTGTCCCCGGCTGGCTGCCTCGGGTGCGTGCCGCGGGGATGGGCCGTGGTCTCCGGGACGAGTGGGGCCCCCTGGGGGGTGCGGGGTGAGGTCGCTCGGCGGGGTGCTGCGGCGGGGTGTGGGAGCTGGGGTGATGCCGGGATGGTGCCCTGGGTCGTGCCGGGTGGCTGCCGGGCTGGTGGCACTGGGCTGCCGTTTCCCGTGCCGTTTCCGGTGCCGTTTTGGTTCCGAAAAGATTCCGGAAAGTGGCCGGTCTCGTGTGCAGCTTTCTGCCGGCGTTTCGGGCAATGCTTTGTGCACGGCGGGACAGCCCGCCGGTAGCCCGATCCGGGCTGCGTGAATCCTTCCCGGAAGGCGGTATGTGATGGGCCGGTATGTGTATCGGCGGTCGCCGTTGTGGTGGGTCTTCGCGAAGATCTGCGCCGCGGTGTCCGCGCTGTACCTGGTGCTGGCGGCAATCGAGTGGGTGTTTGAGGCGGCGCCGTACGCGGTTATCGGTGGCGTGACGGTGGCGGCGGCGGCGATGGTCGCGCGGGGTAGCCGATGACCGCCCCGGGGTCGGTGCCAGAGGTGGCGGACCTGTGGGTGGCGTTGGACGGGGCCCTACGGCGCGGTGCCCACGCGGACGGCCTGATGGGCCATGCGCCGGAGGTGGTGCGGCTGCTGGTCCCGGCCGGCGGGCTGGCACCGCTGGTGCGGGCGGTCGCGGCGGAAGGGCTGCTGCGTATGGCTTCGGAGCGTCTGCACCGTCCGGACGGTCCGGCGGCGGCGGTCCTGTTCGGGCTGACGGACGGGATGCGCGGTCAGCCGCTGGGCGTGCGGCGGCGTCACGCGGCGCGGCTGCTGCACCGGTCCCACTGGGCGTTGGCGAAGCCTCCGCGCCGTGACGCGCTGGTCCTGGCCCTGGCCGACGAAGTCCGCCACCTGGTGGCCACGGCCAACGGCTCGCGCCCGGCGTAGAAACGGCCGGTGCTCCCGGCTGCGGCCCGGAGCACCGGCGACGGTTCCGTTTCCTCTCCCTGTTCGGTCCGACGAATGTCCGTATCAACGGTGGACCTTTTCCGTGCGTTCCGCGGCACAGTCGTGGCAGCGGCGAAAATCCGCACTTCTTTCAGGTCTCTTTCTCATCTTCGGAGGTTTTGTCATGCGTGTGATCCCGATTGACATGGCTGCGTTCACGGTCGTTTTGGCGATGGGGCCGGCGGCTCCGGTGATGGAGCCGGACGCCCGTGGAAAGCAGATCCAGAAGGCGAACGCGGACGGTGAGCTGATGTTCCAGGTCCCGGTGGTGGTCGGGCTGGTGGACGGCCCGGCCAGCGTGATCACGGTCAAGGTTGCGGGTGCGGCCCCGGTGGTGCAGGTCGGTGCGCCGGTGGTGATTACGGGCCTGGTCGGGCGGGCGTGGGAGATGGGCGGCCGGCACGGCATCGCGTTCTCCGCGACGTCGATACGCCCGGCGTCCGGCCCGGGTTCGGTTCCGGCGGGTTCCAAGAGCTGATCACACGCGGGGGGCGGTTCTCGTCTGCGGGGCCGCCCCCCGCTTCCTCGTCCTGTCCGGTCTGCGTGAGGGGTGGTGGGTGTGATGCCGGTGTTGCAGGTGCGTCAGGGGCGGCTGCGCGCGGACTCGTTCCGGTTGCGGTTGCGGCCGTCGGTGTTCGAACTGGCGGTGAAGTACGGCGGGCGGCTACTGCTGGGGTGGCGCCGTGAGCTGGGGGTGCTGGTCGGGCTGGTGTGGCTGCGGGCACAGCTCGTCGGGTTGGTCGGCGGTGACGGGGCGATGGTGCTGCTGGGTCTGGCGGCGGTGCTGGTGCTGCTGGTCGGCCGGTGGCGCCGGGCGGTGCTCGGGTGGCTGGGGGTGGGTCGCCTGCGCCGTCGGTGGGCCGCTGCCTGTCGGGCCTGCGGTCTGGAAGTGGGGATGCGGACGCCGCGGGTGTGGCGGGTACGGCGCACCGAATCGGGCCGGCGGTTCCGTGTGCAGCTGCGGCCCGGTCAGGACGTGACGGATCTTCAGCGCAACGCGCTGCGCCTGGCGGCGGCGTTGGGGGGCCGGGGGCTGCGGATCATCCCGGACCTGACGCATGCGGGGCGTGCGGATATTGCGTTGGTCAGTCGTGAGGCGCTCGGGGACATGGTGACGGTCGAGCATCTCGACCCCGGTTCCGGGGATGTGTCCGGGCTGGATGCGGTGGTGGTGGGCCGGCGTGAGGACGGCGGGCCGTGGCTGCTGCGGCTGCGTGGCTCCCATGTCCTGGTCGCGGGCGCCAGCGGGGCCGGTAAGGGGTCGGTGCTGTGGTCGATCGTCCGCGCGCTCGGACCGTCGATCCGCTCGGGGCTGGTCGAGATCTGGGCCTGTGATCCCAAGGGCGGGATGGAGCTGGGGTTCGGGGAACCGCTGTTCACCCGGTTCGCCACTGACATCAGCGCGATCGCGGACGTGTTGGAGGACGCGGTGTCGGCGATGAACCGCCGTACGGGCTGGCTGCGGGGCCGGTCCCGGCTGCACAAGCCGACTCCGCGCCATCCGCTGATCGTGGTGATGGTCGATGAGATCGCCGCGTTGACCGCGTACGCGACGGACCGGGAGTCCAAGACCCGGATCTCGGCGGCGCTGTCGCTGCTGCTGTCCCAGGGCCGCGCGGTCGGCGTCGTCGTCATCGGCGCGGTGCAGGACCCCCGTAAGGACGTGCTTCCGTTCCGGGACCTGTTCCAGGTCAGAGTGGCATTGCGCATGCGGGCGGCGGAAGTCGCCCTGGTGCTGGGTGACGATGCGTACACCCGGGGTGCGTGGACGGATCGCATCCCGATGTCGCTGCCCGGCGTCGGCTATGTGTTGGAGGACGGCGACCCGACGCCGGTCCGGGTCCGCGCGGCGTTCGTGGACGATCCGGACATTCACACCATGGCGGCCCAGTACGGGCAGGCACCGGCGTGGGCTCCGGCAGCCTGGGAGAGCCTGCCCGGCGCTGCCCCTGCGCGGGGCCTGCCCTCGCTCGGCGGGCCGGTCCCTCCGGTGGTCCAGCCGCTGCCGGCGCGGCGCCCGGTCGACCCTGCACCACCACCCCCGGCGCCGGCGGGCGGCTGGGTGCCGGATGTGAGCGCCTACCAGGACGACGACCCGACGGTGCCGCTGCGGGCGTGGACTCCTCCGCCTCCGCGGGAGCTGCCGCCGGTTGCCCCTCCGGGTTTCGACGACGGAAGTCCTGCGGCTGAGTCGTGGGAGGACTTCGTGCGCCGGTACACCGACCAGGACTAGCCCGCTCTCCTTCTCCCTCCTTCTCGCGTGGCCGTAACCGGCCCGGTATACCCCGGGCCGGTCCTCGGCGCGCCCTTACACAGGGACACGATCATGAGTGAGGCGTCTACGGACGATCGGCCGGTCGCGGGGGGCTGCTCGCGTCCGATCCGCCTGTCCGGCCATGTCGATCACGTTGATGTGCACACGGGTGAGGTGCGACGCGCCGTGTCGGGGGCGGATCTACCCGGCGGGGTGCTGCATGTGCGGTGCAACAACCGGCGGGAGAGCGCCTGTCCGGCGTGCAGCGCGGTGTACAAGCGCGACGCGCGGCGCCTCGTCCTGGCGGGCTTGGCGGGCGGCAAGGGCGTGCCGGAGACGGTCACCGGGCATCCGGCGTGGTTCGTCACGCTGACCGCACCGTCCTTCGGCCCGGTGCACTCCCGGCGCCAACAGGGCGGGAAAACCGGTCCGGTGCGGGCGTGTCACCCCCGGCGGGGGCTGTGTCCGCACGGCCGTCCGGCGGGCTGTCATGAGCGGCACCGCGAGGATGATTCCCGGCTGGGTTCCCCGATCTGCCCGGACTGCTACGCCTACGGCCGGACCGTGGTGTGGAACGCGCTCGTCCCCCGGCTGTGGAAGGCCACCCGCGACGCGACGGAATCCGCGGTGGCGGCGGCGGCCGGGCTGACCGTGGCGAGGCTTCGCCGTGCAGCGCGGTTGAGCTTCGTCAAGGTCGCGGAGATGCAGGCACGCGGCGTGGTGCACCTGCATGTGGTGGTCCGGGTCGACGGGCCGGACGGCCCCGGTTCCGCTCCCCCCGCGTGGGCGGATAGTGATCTGGTCGCGGACGCTCTGCGGGACGTTGTCGGGTCGGTGGCGGTCCCTGCTCCCGATCCGGACGCGCTCACTCTCGACACGGGCACCGTTTCCGATGACGGGTGGGCGGTGCGCTGGGGTGTCCAGGTCGACATCCGGCGCATCGCGCTCGACGGGCCCACCGACGTCGGGCGAGTGTCCAACTACCTGGCGAAGTACATCACCAAGTCCGCGGCGGCCGGCGGGGCGTTGGATCATCCGGTCCGGTCGTTGGCCGCACTCGGCCGGCTGGTCCTGGCTCCGCATGTGCGGCGGTTGGTGGAGACCTGCTGGCGGCTCGGCCAGGATGCGACGTTCACCGCGGCGTTGGACGCGGTACTCGGCCGGGATTCCGGTGATGTCCCGCGGCTGCTGCGCTGGGCCCACCAGATGGGGTTCGGTGGCCACTGGCTCACGAAATCGCGGGCCTACTCGACGACGTTCACCGCGTTGCGGACGGTGCGGCGGGTGTGGTCCCGCACGATCGGGGCCGCGATGGCGGGCCGAATCCCGGTGGACGCCTTCGGCAGGCTCGACGGAGACCCGGAGACGATCATCCTCGGTGCGTGGACCTACGCGGGCCGCGGGCTACATCTCAGCCACGGACACGGCGCCGACCCTCCCGGCCTGCCAGCGTCACGGCCGGCTGATAGCCGTGGGGGCACCTGGCGGGCTGATCTATGAGCACCGAAGGTTCCGATGCCGGTTCGCAGGACCCTGCCACGATGCCGGCCGGCAGCGGTGATCAGAAGGCGGCCACGGTGTGGGTGGGCGGGTGGGCAGACACGCCGACCGCCAACGATGATCATCCGGTGGTGCCGGCTTTCATCGGTGACGGTGAGCGTGCTGACTACGTGGCAGGTTGGCGGGCGGGCCGTCAGGCTGCGGCGCTGGGTCCCCTACCCGACGAACTAGCACGTGATGTGATTCACATCATTGATGGCTTCGGGCGCGCCTCGGCCAGACCGTCACAAACGGGGAGCGATCTTCACTCTTTCGGCGAGCGGCTCCTTACCCGCAGTGACATCGATCCGCTCGATCACGCGGGCGAGTAGCTGGCGCCGTTGGCTCAGGTCCATGTCGGGCCACTGGGCGATGAGGTCCGCGTGGGAGGTCACGGGCAGCGTGTCCACTGTTGCAGCGTTCGCCTGCGCCTCCAGCTTGTCTATCCGCTCCTGCACATTGTCGATCATGCCGAGCAAGATCCCTACCTTGGGTCCACGGTAGGCAGGGCTCCCCTGCTGCGCAACCAGGATCTCACGCTCGGCTCGGGCGGCTTCTAGATCGCGCATCAGGCTGCCCGTCGGGCTCGCAAGCTGTCGGGCGGCGTCTTCCTTCGCGCGTGCCTGGGCGAGACGGTCATCGGTGAGGTAGGCAAACAGCCACCCCTGCACGTGCGCCTCCCCTGGCTCGGCGTGCAGCACCGATCGATAGGTACATGTCCCGGCGCCCTTCCGCCGGTTGGCGGTGCAGCGGTAGGCGTAGCGGCGGCGGATCACGCCTCCCTCGCCCTTGTACGCCTTCTGGAGCCCATAGAGCCTATGACCACACTCACAGTAGGTCAGCCCGGTCAGGAGCCACTCGAACGACCCCCACGGGCTGCGGGTCTGAGAGTTCCGGGCTGCCTCCAGCTTGCTGACCACCTGCCGCCAGACCGCAAGATCGCACACCGGCTGCTGCGCGATGACCGGGTTTCCTTCGGCGTCGCGGGCCACATAATCGAATAGATTGATCTTGACGCCCCGCTGATGTTCCGGGACCTGGCGCATGCGGTAGCCCACCATGCGCGGGGAGGTCAGCATGCGGCGGATGTTGGCTTCGGCCATCAACGACCCGTCCGCGGTCGTGATGCCGAACTGATCTTTCCAGTACCGGGCCACGCTCCGCAGACTCTTGCCGGAGATCACCAGCGGTACGGCGGCCTTCAGGGCCTCGAACTCGACCGGATGCGGCACCAAGCGCACCCCGCTCCGTCCAAGCTCGTCGGTCTCACGGGCACCGGCCATCCACCCAAACGGGCGCGTACCACCGTGATGGAACCCAGCTTCCGCAGCATGGCGCTTGGCGTTCAGCTGCCGCTCGGACATCACGTCAGTCTCAACCTCGGCCAAGATCGCCTTGATCCCAACGACAAGCTTGGCTCCGGCCGTGGCGGTGTTCAACTCATCAGCCGAATCCTGATGTGAGACCAACATCACACCCTTGATCTGACAGCGTGCGATCCACTCCATACAGCGAGTGGCGATCCGGTTGGTTCGGTCCAGCTTCCAGAACGCCACGGCGGTGACCGTCCCGGCTTCCACATCCGCGTTGAGCGCGTGCCACCCCTTCCGGGTCCGCACGGCGGCTGCGCTCGCCGAGTCGTTGTCGACGTACTCACCCATGATCGTCCATCCACCCTGGATGGCCAGTAGCCGCGTGAGGTCGATGCGGTGACGCTCGATCGCATCCGCACCATCCCGGTGGTACTTCGACAACCGCAGATAAAGCCAGATCGGCTTCGTTCCTGGCCGAACCTCGACGCCGTAGGACTTAAAGGGCGGATACACCACGGCCCGTGTACGCCTGCCTGGGCGACGCAAGAACGGGCGCTCTTCACCTGTTTCGGGGTCGATGGCGATGCCTTCGACCGTTCCGTCACTTAGTTCGCGTTCCATAGGGTGTACTTTAGTTTGCACGACTCGTCAAGAAAAAGCACACCGTGATGTGCCTGGCTGGCAAGCCCTGGACGGATGACCGAGGAGCCCGAGCCGACGAGCGCGGCCGGGGTGGCGGAATGATGCGGGCTCCGGAACGGAGGCCTGGTCACCAGCGGCTCGCCCAATGGGAGGACGCCTGCGACCGAGTGCACGGCCGTGACCTCGAGCGCCGCCGCCGTGTCGAGAGCCGGCAGCAGGCCGGGCAGTCGTTCGGCGATCATCGTCTTGCCGGTGCCGGGAGGGCCCTGCAGATACAGGTGATGGCCGCCGGCCGCGGCCACCTCGGCCGCGAGGCGCCCCCGAGCCTGACCCGCGACGTCCGAGAGATCCAGCTCGGGCGGATCAGGACGGACTGCGGTCACCGCCTCCGGCAGGACCTGGTCGAGCCGGGGGCGGCCGCGTAGCAGGTCGAGCACGCCCGCGAGGTCATGCATGGGCTCGATCACCGCGCCTGGCACCAGCGCGGCCTCCCGGGCGTTCGACGCCGGGACGACGATGCGCTCCAACCCGGCGCCGACCGCCGCGAGCACGGCCGGCAGGACACCGCGCACCGGGCGGAGCCTGCCGTCGAGGGCGAGTTCACCGATCAGGATCCGGCCGACGAGGGCCGCGCGCGGCACGGCACCGGCCGCGCCCAGGATCGCTGCGGCCATGGCGAGATCGAACGCGCTGCCCGACTTGGGCAATGTCGCGGGGAAGAGGCCGACGGTGATCCTGCGATCCGGCCAGCGCTCGCGCGAGTTCACCACCGCGGCGCGCACCCGGTCGCGCGCCTCGTGCAGAGCCGCGTCGGGCAGGCCGATCAGTGTCAGTCCGGGTAGGCCGTTCGCCAGATCGGCCTCCACCTCGACGAGGTGCCCTTCGATACCGACCACGGCGACGGCCAGTGAACGGGCGAGCGCCATCAGAAGGCTCCCCGCAGGTGATCCACACGCACCGCGCCCTGCTGCTCCCGACAGACTGAGAGCACGTCGAAGCGCACGATCGCGGGCGGCTGGGGATGCTCCGCCAGCCAACGCACGGCGAGCCGCCGGATCCGGGCCGCCTTGCGGCCGGTGACCGCCTCGGCGCCGCTGCCGTATCCGGTGCCGGCACGCGCCTTCACTTCGCAGAAAAGCAGAAGGTCGCCCTGGCGGGCGACGATGTCGATCTCGCCCTCACGGCAGCGCCAGTTCCGGACGAGGATCTCCGCGCCCTCCGCGCTGAGATGACGGGCCGCGACGTCCTCACCGAACCTGCCGAACCGCTGACTGACCCGCATCCGAGTCTCCGTCCCACCGCGGGTCGATCGCCCGTCGGTGAGATCAGGTTGCGTGTGCTCAGGCCGCAGAGGCAGCTCGGACTGCTCACTGTGGACAACCCGTTTCCGTCCACAGCCCCCCGGTGGCCCTCGTCCCCGCGTGACCGCGGGGCGCACGCGTGCGAATCGCGCAGGGGCAGCACGCAGCGGCCCGTGGGCCGAACCGCCGACACACGCGGGACGGACGAGGCCGCAACGGGCACGACGCAGCGGAGCGGAACGGAGCCCCGGCAGCCGGGTCCCCGACCTCAGCGGCAGACCTCGGGGTTCAGAGCTCGGCTTTGGTCAGTTCCTCGACGTTGATGTCCTTGAACGTGACAACCCGAACGTTCTTCACGAAACGTGCAGGACGGAACATGTCCCAGACCCAGGCGTCGCGCAGGGTGAGCTCGAAGAAGACCTCGCCGTCCGAACTGTTGCGGACCTCGATCTGATAGTCGTTCGCCAGATAGAACCGCCGCTCGGTCTCGATCACGTACGAGAACAACCCGACCACGTCGCGGTACTCGCGGTAGAGCTGGAGCTCCATCTCGGTCTCGTACTTCTCGAGATCCTCCGCGCTCATGCGCTCTCCGTGGCGCCATGCAGGCTGGTCATACCAACTCTGTCCTCCAGCCGCAACGATCGTGTCTTTCCTGCCGGCACCGCCTGAGCGGCGACGTTGACGTAGGACAGGCGGTGCTCCTCGCACGGCCCGTACCGCGCCAACGCGGCGTTGTGCGCCGCGGTGACGTACCCCTTGTGCTGCGCGAAATCGTACTCGGCATACCGCTCGTGCAAACTACGCATGATCCGGTCTCTGGTCACCTTGGCCACGACCGACGCCGCGGCGATGCACCCGACAACACGGTCTCCTTTGATCACCGCCAGCGACTCCACCCCGAAGCCCGCGACTGCGAACCCGTCCGTCAGCACGTAGCCCGGCCAGACGTCGAGTGCCGCCACCGCTCGGCGCATACCCATGATGTTGGCCACATGCACACCGATCCGGTCGATGTCCGCCGCGGAGACCACGACGGTCGCCACCGCGGCGGCACTCGCCAGGACGTCGGCGTAGACCTCCTCGCGGATGCGCTCGGTGAGCAGCTTCGAGTCGGTGAGCCGGCCGAGCAGTCGCGTCCGGCGCAGGTCGAGAACCACCGCGGCCACGACCAGCGGCCCCGCGCAGGCGCCCCGACCAGCCTCATCCACACCGGCCACCGGCCCGAGGCCGCCGCGGACCAGCGCCCGTTCGTAGCCGAAGAGGCCGGCATCGCTGCGAATCGCCGCTCTGCGCACCTGCGTCGAGATCAGGGTGAACCACCCGCGTCACGCCACGGCCACCTGTCCCGCCCGCGCGTCCCGTTCCGGTCCCGCTGACCGATGCTCCGCTGACCGATGTCCGGACGCCCTGTGCTGTCCGGACGCCCTGTGCTCGGGTGTCCCGCGCCTGACCGGCCCGCGTCCGGTCGCCGCCGGCCGGTGCGGCGGCGGAGCGGAACCACGAGGGCAAGCGCGGCGAGGGGGGCCGACAGCGCGTCCGAGGACCCGAGCGGCCCCGAGGCAGCCGGCGTGGGCGGCCCGGTGCCAGCGCCGGGCAATGTGGGAGCACCCGCTGCGGACGGCACACCTGAGAAGGTTCCCGGCACTGACAGCATCCCGAACCGGCCGAGTGGCCAGACTCGGACGAAGGCCCGACCGATCACCTTGTCCTGCGGAACGGGGCCGTTCTGGCGGGAGTCCGAGGAACGGGAACGGTGGTCACCCATCAGCCACAGGTCGCCGTCCGGAACAGTGATCGGCCCGAAGTCGCGGAAGTCGTTCTCATAGACGTACGGCTCGTCGAGACCCTTGCCGTTCACCGTCACACGCCCGGCGTCGTCGCAGCAGGCGACGACGTCGCCGCCCACTCCGATCACCCGTTTGATGAAGTCCTTCTCGCTCGGCGCGCCGAGCCCCAGGAGCTCCTGCACGTTGCGGACGAGACGGCTGAACCCGTTGCTCGGCGGCGAGACGACGACGGACTCCCGCTCGAACCCGGTGCCCTGACCGTTGAACACGACGATCTCGCCACGGTGCACGTCGCGGAAGTGGTAGACGACCTTGTTCACCAGGACGCGGTCGTCGATGAGCAGCGTCCGCTCCATCGACTCGGACGGAATCCAGAACGCCTGCACGAAGACGGTCTTGATCAGCAGCGCGAGCAGGAAGGCCACCAACACGAGGATCGGAAGCTCACGGAGGAAGGAGCCACGCCCGTGATCCCTTCCGCCTGCCGGCCGGGAGACCCGCCGGCCCGTGGCAGCGGACGTGCCGCCGCTCTCCCCGCCGGCATGCGATCCGGCCGAGGACGAATCGCCTGGACGGTCGTCGGCGGCGCCGGAAACGCTGAGTACGTCCGTCTGGTCCACGGCAGGGCCCTCGGCACCGGGGAGATCACCGCGGCCGGCGCCGGCCGGCGCCGGAACGCTCCCGGCAGGGCCGTCGAACGGCTCGGGCAAGCCGCGGTCCGATCCACTCACTGCGCCACCTCGTCAGGTCGGCCGTCGTTCGTCATGAGGACGGGCAGAGACCCGCCAGGGCTGCGACCTGACGAGATCAGCCCGCAGCCTGACCATCCTGATGCACCGCGCGCGCGGTGGAGTGGTTTCGCACCCGGCAAGTCGCCCGGTGTCCGCTCCGAGGGGGACACCGGTGGACGACCCCGCTCGGGAAAATTCAGCGGCCGACCGGCTCGCGCTTCTCCTTGATCTTGGCAGCCTTGCCACGGAGCTGGCGCAGGTAGTAGAGCTTCGCCCGACGGACGTCACCGCGGGTCACGACCTCGATCCGCGACACGATCGGGCTGTGGAGAGGGAAGGTCCGCTCCACACCGACGCCGAAGCTGACCTTGCGGACGGTGAAGGTCTCCCGAACGCCGCCTCCCTGGCGGCGAATCACCACGCCCTGGAAGACCTGGATGCGCTGGCGGTTGCCCTCGACCACGCGCACGTGGACCTTCAGGGTGTCGCCCGGCCAGAACTCCGGCACGTCCGTCCTGCGCGACTCGGCGTCGAGGCTGTCCAGGGTGTGCATGGCAGTCGCTTCCTCAGGGTTGTCACAGGCAAATACATCGAACGGCCCAGGGCCGTGCCTGGTCAGCCGCCCGGGCCCTCCGGCCGCATGGCGCGCGCCGCCGCCCCGGCACGGAGCCGGGCGGGCAGACGCCAGAACGGCGGAAAGCCAGGACAGCGGGGACCAGGCAAGCGGTCCAGTGGGGTGCGCCGGCTCGTCGGACCGACAACGCCAACCGACAGTGTGAGCAGACAGCCACCATCAGTGGACGATGCCATCGATGGTGAGTGCCAGCGGACAAGGTCAGTGAGCAGTGTCGGTCCAGTGAACGGTGTCGGTCATGGAACGATGTCGGTCATGAACCGGCGGACACTGCATCCTACTGTGCCACACGAATGCGGTGTCCGGCCGGTAGCCCCGCTCCGGTCAGCCTGGGCTGCCCGTCGGACCGAGGCTCACCGGAGCGGAGTTCACCGGAGCGGGGCGTGCCAGCACCGAGCGATCCCGTTCCGACAGATCGACGCGTTCCAGCAGCTCGGGGCGCCGACGGCCGGTACGCAGCAGCGCCTCGTCCCGCCGCCACCGGGCGATGGCCGCGTGATCGCCGGAGCGCAGGACCTCCGGCACCGCACGCCCCTCCCAGACCGGCGGACGGGTGTAGACCGGCCCCTCGAGGAGGCCATGCGCGAAGGAGTCGTCCGTAAGCGACTCCGCGTTACCGACCACTCCCGGCAGCAACCGCGTGACCGCCTCGACGATGACCAGCGTGGCGGCCTCTCCCCCGGCCAGCACGTAGTCCCCGATCGAGATCTCGTCGTCCGCCCAGACGTCGACCACGCGGCCGTCGATGCCCTCGTAGCGACCGCAGCAGAAGAGAAGCCAGTCCTGCGCGGCAAGCTCAGCAGCGTAGCTCTGGGTGAACGGCCTCCCGGCCGGCGTGGGGACGACCACCCGGGGCCGGCGGGACGGATCACGCGCGCAGATCTCGCGGAGCGCGCCGTCCCACGGCTCGGGCCGCATCACCATGCCGGGCCCGCCGCCGTAGGGTGAGTCGTCGACCGTGCGGTGGATGTCGTGCGTCCACTGCCGCAGGTCGTGCGTGTGGATGTCGACCAGGTCCCGCGCCGCCGCCCGCCCGACCAGGGCCAGTTCCAGCGGGCGCAGGTAGTCCGGAAAGATCGTCACGACGTCTATGCGCATCCGCTGCCTTCGTGCCTGAGGTGTGCCGCGGCCCGGAGGGACACCTGCCGAGCCCTGCCGCGGCGCCGCGCCGGGCAATCCGTCGTGCCCGGCAGACGGCCGTGCCGCGAGGTCAGTCGAGGTCCAGCAGGCCCGGCGGTGGGTCGACCACGATGTGGCCGGCCTTCGGGTCGACGGTCGGCACGATCTCACGGACGAACGGGACCAGGTACTCCCCACCGGCCGCACGACTGATCGCGAGGATCTCGCCTGCCGGGGAGTGAACGACGTCGGTGACGTCCCCCAGCACCACACCGTCGGGGGTCCGTGCCTGCAGGCCGACCAGGTCACGATCCCACCAGGTCTCACCGTCGTCCTCGCCGGCCACCGTCGGCGGACCGGACTCGTCGGAGTCGATGGTCAGCAGGCTGCCCCGCAGCGCCTCGGCGGCACGGCGGTCGGCGACCCCGGCGAACCGCACCAGCAGACGCCCGGAATGCCACCGGGAGGTCTCCACCCGCAGGACCGACCCGAAGGGCGGCACGGCGGCAGCGTTCGGCGGCGCGGGCCCCTCTTCCGTGCTGGGACCGCCCCCGGCGGGGGGCGTGCCCACCGCCGTCACCCGGTTCTCCGCGGCCTGGCGGACCAGGGCGGACCCGGGCGCGAAGCGCCGCTCCGGAAGGTCGGTACGGACGTCGATCGTCACATCCCCACGGATGCCGTGGGGACGCCCGACCCGCCCGACGACGACGGGTTCACCCATGGGACGCGGCAGCGTGCCCACGGGCGCCGACAGCGGGCATCAACGGTCCACGTCGACGACGTCGATGCGCAGACCGCGACCGCCCACACCGCCCATCACGGTGCGCAACGCCCGGGCGGTCCGGCCGCGGCGGCCGATGACCTTGCCGAGGTCGTCGGGATGGACCCGTACCTCCAGCGTCCGGCCGCGCCGGTTGCTCGACAGATCGACCCGGACATCGTCGGGATAGTCGACGATGCCGCGGACGAGATGTTCGAGGGCCGCCTCGAGCACTTACTGCCCCGCGGCCGGCTCTGCCGGCGCCGCCTCGGCGCCGTCGGCAGCGGCCGCCTTCTTGGCCTTCTTCGGGGTGGTCGCCGGCTTGTCGTCGGCTGCGGCCGCCGCCCGCGCCGCCTCGGCGAAGACCTCACGCTTGTCGGGCTTCGGAGCCGGGAGCCTCATCGGCGGAGGAGCCGGCAGGCCCTTGAACTTCTGCCAGTCACCGGTGACCTTGAGGATCGCCAGGACCGGCTCGGTCGGCTGGGCGCCGACGGACAGCCAGTGCCCGACACGGTCCGCGTCGACCTTGATGATGCTCGGGTCGGACTTCGGGTGGTACTGCCCGATGGCCTCGATGACACGGCCGTCCCGCTTGGTGCGGGAGTCGGCGATGACAATGCGGTAATGCGGCTCGCGCATCTTGCCGAGGCGCTGAAGTTTGATCTTTGTTGCCACGGTGGTCGAACGACTCCAGACATATCGGTGACCACCGGAACACACGGGAGGACCGTGGCGTCCCGATGGCGGGAGAGCACCGCCGGCGGCCGACCGCAACGGAACTCCCTCAGGGAGCCGACCCGAGCGGCCACACCGACGCCGGCAGGCAAGGCCTGTATGACCTTACAGTCTGCCAGATCACCCGCCGGGACAACGCCCTGGGGCTCGCCACGCTCGAAGGGACCCCGGAGAACACCGCGCGAACACCACCCTGCGGTGGAAATCAGCGGCCCTTCCGGGGCCCACGCCCCGGGTTCCCGCCGGCGCCGGGGCCACTCCCGCCGGCGTTGCCCCCGCCGATCCCGTGCTGCTGCATGAGGGCCGCGAGGTCGGGCATCCCCTCCAGGTCGGCCCCGCCGACGCCCGGGCCGAGGGCCGGCGCGCCGTCCTGGCCGGTGCGGCGTTCCTGCGCCTGGGCCGCCCGAGCCGCCGGGTTCCCGCTGCGCCGCGCGCCCTTGCCCTTCTTGACCGCCTTGCGCGCCTGTGCGGCCTTCCCTCGCCCCATCCCGGGGAGGAGGCCGGCGCCGCCCGCCATCTGCTTCATCATCTTGCGGGCCTCGCCGAAGCGGTCCAGCAGCTGGTTGACCTCGGTCACCGTGACACCGGAACCGCGGGCCACCCGGGCCTTGCGGGAGGCCTGCAGGATCTTCGGGTCCTGCCGCTCGGCCGGGGTCATGGACCGGATGATGGCGACGACCCGGTCGAGATCGCGGTCGTCGACCTGGGCCAGCTGGTCCTTGATCTGGCCCATCCCCGGCAGCATCCCCAGCAGGTTGCCGATCGGGCCCATCTTGCGCACGGTGAGCATCTGCTCGAGGAAGTCCTCGAGGGTGAACTCCGAGGCGGCCATCTTGGCGGCCATCGCCTCGGCCTGCTCGACCTCGAAGGCCTTCTCCGCATGCTCGATGAGCGTCAGGACGTCGCCCATGCCGAGGATGCGCGACGCCATCCGCTCGGGGTGGAAGACGTCGAAGTCCTCGAGCGCCTCACCCGTGGAGGCGAACATGATCGGGGCCCCGGTGACCCGGGCCACCGACAGCGCGGCGCCACCGCGGGCGTCACCGTCGAGCTTGGTCAGCACGACGCCGGAGAAGCCCACCCCGTCGGCGAACGCCTGGGCCGTGGAGACCGCGTCCTGACCGATCATCGCGTCGAGGACGAAAAGGATCTCGTCCGGCGAGACCGCGTCCCGGATGTCGGCGGCCTGGCGCATCATCTCCTCGTCGACGCCCAGGCGGCCGGCGGTGTCGACGAGGATCACGTCGAAGACCTGCCGGCGGGCGTGCGCGAGTGCGTCCCGAGCGACCCGTACCGGGTCTCCGACGCCGTTGCCGGGTTCGGGCGCGAACACCTCGACGCCGGCCCGCGCGCCGACGACCTGGAGCTGGTTCACCGCGTTCGGGCGCTGCAGGTCGGCGGCCACGAGCAGCGGGGTGTGCCCCTGGGTCTTCAGCCACCGGCCGAGCTTGCCGGCGAGCGTGGTCTTACCCGTTCCCTGCAGGCCCGCCAGCAGGATGACCGTGGGCGGCGTCTTGGCAAAACGCAACGTGGTCGTCCCACCGCCGAGAACGGCGACGAGCTCCTCGTTGACAATCTTGATGACCTGCTGCGCGGGATTCAGCGATGTACTGACCTCGGCGCCACGGGCACGCTCGCGGATCGCCGCGACAAAGCTGCGGACGACCGGCAGGGCGACGTCGGCCTCCAGCAGCGCCACCCGGATCTCACGGGCGGTGGCGTCGATGTCGGCGTCGGTCAACCGCCCCCGGCCGCGCAGCGACGTGAAGACCTTGTCGAGGCGGCTGGAAAGGGTGTCGAACACGCGCACACACTCCGAGATCGCAGACGGACCGCAGCCACCAGCGTACGCATCACCCGCTGATCCGGAACCGGGGGCCGCGCGGCGGCGGCGCTCCCCACGGACCGCACGGCGCCGCCGCCCAGCCCGGCGAGGCGTGCCCGCACGGAACCCGGCATGACGCCGGACGGCTCCGCCCTCTGCGCTGAGGAGGGCGAGACACCTCGCCGGAGGCTCACAAGCCCGACTGGCCCGACTGGATGGACCAGGGACAAGGCCTGGGCGCGGCTGGCCGCGGATCTCGGGCGAACCCGGCGCAGTTCCGGGCGCCAGACGGCATGGGAGACCAGGACGGCCTGGAAACCCGTGCCGCGCTGACGCCGAGAGAGCGCCGAGCCCGGCGGATCCGCGTACGCGGAAAGCGTAGATCCGCACCCGCCCACAGGGGAAGAGCACTGACGCCCCGGAGTGTGGTCCCTGCGTCCGCAGAGGTCAGGAGAAGCGGACCAGACGGGCCAGGCGAGACGGATCGGGCGATCGGGCGGTCAGGCGGTCAGGCGGTCAGGCGGAGTCACCCACGAGTGCGTCGACGAAGGCCTCGGGCTCGAACGGCGCCAGATCGTCCGGGCCCTCGCCGAGACCGATCAGCTTGACCGGCACGCCCAGCTCGCGCTGCACCGCGATGACGATCCCGCCCTTGGCCGTGCCGTCGAGCTTGGTCAGCACGATGCCGGTGATGTCGACGGCCTCGGTGAACACCCGCGCCTGGACAAGCGCGTTCTGGCCGGTGGTCGAATCCAGCACCAGCAGCACCTCGTCCACCGGACTCTGCTTGCCGACCACTCTCTTGATCTTGGACAGCTCATCCATCAGGCCAACCTTCGTGTGCAGCCGGCCGGCGGTGTCGACGAGCACTGTGTCCGCGCTGTCCTCGATCCCGCGTTTCACGGCCTCGAACGCGACCGACGCCGGGTCGGCGCCCTCCGCGCCGCGGACGGTCGTCGCACCGACCCGGCCGCCCCAGGTCTCCAGCTGGTCCGCCGCGGCGGCTCGGAAGGTGTCCGCGGCGCCGAGCACGACCGACCGTCCGTCCGCGACCAGCAGCCGGGCGATCTTCCCGCAGGTGGTCGTCTTACCGGTTCCGTTGACTCCCACGACCAGCACGATGGCGGGTCGGCCAGGCACCGAGGTGCACAACGACCGGTCCATCGCGGTGCCGACCTGGGCGAGCAGCTCGTCCCTCAGCATGGCGCGGGCGTCGGCCGCGGTGCGGGCGCCCAGGACCCTGGTGCGCTCGCGCAGGGCCTCCACCATCTCCGTGGTCGCCGCGACGCCGACGTCGGCGACCAGGAGCGTGGCCTCCACGTCCTCCCAGGTCTCCTCGTCCAGGTTGTCCCCGGACAGCAACGCGAGCAGGCCACGGCCCAGCGCGTTCTGGGAACGGGCAAGCCGCGCCCGCAGGCGCACCATCCGACCAAGCGCCGGGGCGGGGACGTCCAGCGGGGTACGCGGAGAGACGATCTCCGGCTCGGCGGAGAGCTCGCCGGAGAGTTCGCCGGCGGGGGCGGGGACGGCGGGTGCCGGCTCCGTCTCCTCGACGGGCGCGGGCGTCCCGACCGCCGGCGGACCGGACAGATCCACCCGGGTCTCGCCCGTGGGCAGGACCGACGGGGCATCGCCGGGGGTACCGGCAACGGAACCCGGTGGTTCGGTGCCCCCGTGCCTGCCGGCGTGGCCCAGACCACGCGGGCCCCGGCGGGTGCGCCCCCGCAGGGCGCTGCCGGCGACGAGGCCGACCACACCCACCAGGGCGACGGCGATGAGAACGATGAGGATGACCAGCTCCACGACACGATCCTTACAGATCGCGGCGCAACGATCGCTCGTCCACCCCCCGCGCCACCGCGAACGAGGTACCCGGACGGGGTGGTTCCAGCACCTGGTCAGGCCGAGGCGCGTGCCCGCAGGCGCTGACTGATCACCGTCGTGATGCCGTCGCCGCGCATCGCCACGCCGTAGAGCGCGTCGGCGATCTCCATCGTGCGCTTCTGGTGGGTGATGATGATCAGCTGCGACTTCTCCCGCAGTCCCTCGACGGCGTTCAGCAGCCGGCCGAGGTTACGGTCGTCAAGCGCCGCCTCCACCTCGTCCAGGACGTAGAACGGCGACGGCCGGGCACGAAAGATCGCGAGCAGCAGGGCGAGTGCCGTCAGTGACCGTTCGCCGCCCGAGAGCAGCGACAGCCGCTTGACCTTCTTGCCCGGCGGGCGTGCCTCCACCTCGATACCGGTGGTCAGCATGTTCTCCGGATCGGTCAGGACGAGCCGGCCGTCGCCACCCGGGAACAGCGTGGCGAAGACGATCTCGAACTCGCGGGCGGTGTCGGCGAACGCCGTCGCGAACACCTCGCGGACCCGCGCGTCCACCTCGTCCACCACGAGTAGAAGGTCCCGCCGGGTGCTCTTCAGATCGTCCAGCTGGGTGGAGAGGAACGCCGCACGTTCCTGCAGGGCGGCGAACTCCTCCAGCGCCAGCGGGTTGATCTTCCCGAGCCGGGCCAGCTGCTTCTCGGCCCGGCCCGCCCGGGTCACCTGCTCGGCGCGGTCGAACGGGACGGGCTGGCCGTCCGGTTCGTCGGGTGGCACCAGAACATCCGGGCCGAACTCGGCGATCAGGTCGTCCGCGGCGACCCCGTGTTCCTCGAGGGTCTTGGCCTCAAGTGTCTCGACTCGCAGCCGCTTCTCGGCGCGCGCCAGATCGTCACGGTGCGCGGCGTCGCGCAGGGCCGCCAGATCGTTCGCCCACCCGCGTACCTGTTCGCGGACGGTGCCGAGCTCGACCTCGGTCTCCCGGCGAGCCGCCTCCGCCGTCTCGCGCTCGGCCGCCGCAGCGCCGAGCGAGCCCTCGAGCGCCACCAGCGCGGTGTCCGCCGCGGCGGCGAGTGCGGCCGCGATGGCGGACTGGCGTTCCCGCACCTCGCGGCGCGCGGCGGCGGCGGCCCGCGCCGTCCGCTCGCCCGCGGCGGTCCGCATCAGCGCCTCGGCGCGGCCGTGCAGCCCCCGCACCCGCTCCTCGCTGGTGCGCACCGCCAGCCGCGCCTCGACCTCCGCCGCGCGGACCGCCGAGGTCGCCGCCACCAGGCGATCCCGCTCCGCCTGCGAAGGCTCACCGACATCCGGCTCGGCAGAGCTGGCCGCGAGCTCGCCCTCCAGCTCGGTGAGCGCCCCGTAGGCCTGGTCGCGTGCGGTCTCCGCCGCGAGTCTGGACCGCTCCAGGCGGGTGATCTCACCGGCGGCGGTACCACGGGTCCGGTCGATCTGCGCCAGATGCTCGGACAGCGCCCGATGCCGGGCGTCTGCCCCGTGCCGCTCGGCGAGTGCGGCGTCAATGGCGGCGCGGGCCCGCTCCACGGCCTCACGGGCCGGGCCCAGGTCCTCGCGGGACGCCTCCCGGCGGGCCAGGGCCTCGATCGCCCCGCGGTCCGCCTCGTCCGCGGCGGCCTGGACCTCCAGGACTGACGGCGGCGTGGCACTGCCGCCCAGCGCCGCCCGCGGGCCCAGCACATCGCCGTCTCTGGTGACGACTGTCGTGTGGGGGTGGCAGGCGAGGACCTGCCCGGCCACCTCCAGATCGTCGGCGACGACGGTGTCTGCGAGAAGATCCTGGACCGCGGCCTCATAGCGCGCATCGACCACCGTGACCAGGTCGAACGCCGGCACGGACCCGGCAGGCAGCGCGATGGGCAGCGCGCCGCCGGACGATGCTCCCCCGGCTGGCTCCCCGCGGTCGGTGCGCGGAGGGTCTGCCGCCACGAGCGCCGCCCGGCCGGCGTCCGATCCGCGCAGCCAGCGCAGCGCCGCGAGAGCATCCTGCGGGGCGCCCACCAGCAACGCGTCCGCGACCGGACCCAGCGCCGCCGCGATCGCCGCCTGTGCGCCCGGTGCGACGGTGACAAAGCTGGCCAGCCGTCCGATGATCTCGACCGACGGATCGAGCGGCGGGAGCTCGATGATGGTGTCCGGCTCGTCGCGGCGGGCACCGCGCCCGTGCCGCTTCTTCCCTCCCCGCCCCTGGCGGCCGGCCTCGGTGGCAGTGGATGTTCCGGCGCGCGCTGCCGTGGCTGCCACCGTCGCGGCGGCTGCCACCGTCGCGGCGGCGGTCGCCGGGTCGGCGGCGGACGCCGTCTCCTGATCGTCCGGCCGAATCCCCGCCGCCGCGCGTTCGCTGGCGGTCACGGCCGCGGTCAACAGTGCGCTGGCGCCGTCAGCGGGAGCGAGAGACAGTTCGAGGGCTTCTCTGCGCGCCTGCCAGGAGGCCCGGTCACGCTCCGCCGCGCGCTCGGCGTCGCGAAGCGCCTCCAGGCGTTCGCTGGCCGCGCCGTGCACGACAACAGCCTCGCTGTGCCGTTCGGCCAGTTCGTCCCGCGCGGTCTCGATCCGCGCAAGCTCCGCGTCGAGCGCCGAGCGGGAACCCGCAGTCTCCTCGTCCCGCGCGTGCGCTGCCTGCAACGCCTCGGTCATCCGGATGATGTCGGCCTCGGCGGCCGCAGCGCGCGACCGGGCCGCCTCCACCCGCCCCGCGAGCCGGGCCAGGGTCTCGCGGTGATCCGACGCCGCCTTCGCGGCGGCGAGCAGGGCCTTCTCCTCATGTGCCAGCAGCTCTTCGAGCGAGCCCCGGCGGGCCATCACCTCGTCGAGCGTCTCACGGTCCAGCTCCAGTCGCTCGGTCAGCGCGAGTTCCTGTTCCCGGACCGCCGTGGCCTCCTGCTCGAGCTCCTCCGGATCGCGGCCGCCCCGGTGCTCCTCGGCCGCCCCCAGCAGCCGCGACCGCTCGGCCGCCAGCGATCTGCTGCCCCGTAGCCGCTCCCGGACGGAAGCGAGGCCGTACCAGGTCTCCGCCGCTCGCGACGCCCGCGGAACTGCCGCCGCGAGCTGGGCCTCGAGTTCCGCCTCCCGCCGCTGGCCGTCGGCCAGCACCCGCTCGGTCCGCGTGACGCGGGTCCGCAGCGCCTCCTCGTCCGCCGCATCGGAGACGATCGCGGCCCGGGAGGCGGCGAGGTCGTCAGCCAGCAGCCGCAGTCGGGCGTCGCGCAGCGCAGCCTGGATCACTCCGGCCTTGCGGGCGATCTCAGCCTGGCGGCCCAGCGGCCCAAGCTGCCGTCGCAGCTCGGCGGACAGATCGGTGAGGCGAGTCAGGTTCGCCGCCATCGCCTCAAGCTTGCGCAGCGCCTTCTCCTTGCGCTTGCGGTGCTTGAGGACGCCCGCCGCCTCCTCGATGAACGCTCGGCGGTCCTCGGGGCGGGCGTGCAGCACGGCATCGAGCTGGCCCTGCCCCACGACCACGTGGAGCTCGCGCCCGATACCGGAGTCGCTCATCAGCTCCTGGATGTCCAGGAGGCGGCAGGTTGTGCCGTTGATGGTGTATTCGCTCTCGCCGCTGCGGAACATCAGTCGCCCGACAGTCACCTCGGAATACTCGATCGGCAGCGCGCCGTCAGTGTTGTCGATCGTCAGGAGCACCTCGGCACGGCCCAGCGCGGGACGGGACGGCGTGCCGGCGAAGATGACGTCCGACATCGTGCCGCCACGCAGAGCCTTCGCCCCCTGCTCGCCCAGCACCCAGGCGATCGCGTCGACGACATTGCTCTTGCCCGACCCGTTGGGGCCCACGACACAGGTGATGCCGGGCTCGAGATGCAAGGTGGTCGAGCTCGCGAAGGACTTGAAACCCCGCAGGGTGAGACTTTTGAGATGCACCGGGCTCCGGGCGGCGGAGGGACGAAAAACCGCGTCTGGGCCGGCGACCGCCGGCCCAGACGAAGATCAGTCGACATTCGACCCGCTCATGGTACCGAGCGAGGCCCTGCACCCCACCCAGGCACCCCGAACACAGGGCCGGTGACCTGCGACATTCCGCCCGCCGCAGCTCCCCGCCGCGACAACGGGCCGTACGAACGGCCGTCAGCTCGGCGCAGCCACGCCCGACGTCAGGAACTCACAGCGCACACAGGCGCAGACCACCAACGTGTGCGACAACTCGGACACACGCCGCCGGACGCTCGACACCGGGCCCTCCGCGGATCCGCCGGATCAACAGAAGACCGGCACCCCGGATGACTCACCCGAAACAAAGATCAATCACTCCGGGTGACAGTTCGACCACTTTTAGTCGTCGAAAAACGGCACAGCGAGACCTCGTCGCACCGAGCACGACCCCCCGGCCGGAAACAACCCCACAAGGAGGCAGCACTGGACATGAAGGATCCCTGCCCGGCAAGAGACAAGGGGCCCTCACCGTGCACGACATTGCATATGGGGCACCCTAAGTGCCCGGGATGTGAGTTACCTGCGGAGCCGGATCAGGTGAGCGCGGGCTCGACCTCGAGCGAACGCACGTCAGCGGGGACGTCGACCCCGTCGACGAGTGCCTCGTTCACTGCCCGGACGCGCGCGAGCTCAGCCTCAAGCTCCGCCACCCGGACACGAAGACGGCGTACCTCGTACGAGAGACGCATGTCGCTGCCAGAACCGACGTGGCCGAAAAGGGCCTTCGCCATGGTGATGGTCCTCCACGATGAGTGACCTAGCGGGATGTTGGGGCGACGAGATCAGAAGGATCAGAGCGCGCCCCAGAGAATGACCTAAGAATCCCACGCCAGGCGACCGAAAGTCAAGAGCATGCCACAAGCCCCACGCACGGTCCGCCGAACATCAGAAAATCGCCGCTGCCGTACACCTCACGGGACACATGGCGCGGGACCAGACGCAGCAGGTTCGTCCGCGCTTCGCCCATGTGACGGCGTCGGCACCCGGCTTGTTCCGCGCCCGCTGCCGCCCCCGATCGGGCCTTCCACCAGCAGCGATCATCTGCAGGCGCAGGGAAAGCAGGCAGCGACCCCACATCCAGGCGCAGCAATGATCGCGCCGTCGCCACTGTGATCGCATGGTCTCGTTGAGCAAAAGCAGACTTGCGCCAACGCGGCCTTCTCTGTGAAGTTCGACTCCGTTCGCGCGGGCGTCGCCGCGGATTACCCACTCGTTCAGTCGAGCCCGGAAGCACGTTCAGCGCCGAAGGAACCCGGCCAATCCGCCCCGCGGGTCACTCCATGCATGATCGACGCGATCCGTGCGTCCCGGGGTGTGCCCGGTGACGAGCAGCTCCAGCAGTGCCTCGCAGGCTGCCCGCTCGCCCTCGGCGATCACTGCGACCGCACCATCCGGCAAATTCGTCGCAGACCCGACAAGACCCATACGGCGCCCCTTGGTACGCACGTAGTCACGGAACCCGACGCCCTGAACCAGACCTTCGACCCTCGCGGTGAGGCGGACCACGTCCCTGCCGGAGGCGTCCTTCGTCTCGCGAATCTCGTTCATCGGAGCGGTAGGGTACTAGCCATTGTGGACACCATGTACATCGAGAGCGCGCAGCTCAACAGGGGCACCGAGGCCACCCTTCCGGCGGGGCGCGATCCGGGGATGCCGTCGAACGGCAGCACCGCCGGTGATCATGTGCGCATCCCTGGGCGATCAGGGCGGCGACGGTCGCTGGCGTGCATGACCGCCGTGTGTTCGATGGGGGTCGCACTCCTCCTTTCCGGCTGTGGTCAGAACTTCGAGCAGGACGGCGGAGTGATCCCGGTGCCGCATGCCAGCACCGAGGGCTCCACTGTGACGCCGGCAGCCGTACCGTCCGAACCGGTGATCGGCCCGGGCTACGCACCGCCCCGCGGTGAGCGCCCGACACAGACCGCCGTCCCCAACCTGCCTGGTGGCAAGCTGTAGGTCAGTCAGGCTGATCGGCGTGGCTTCACAGCCACGCCGATTCGATCGGATCTCCGCTCACAGCTTCCGCAGCTGGTGTCGTCTTCCAGGGCGGAGGCGGAGTCGAGCCGTTCCGCGCGGGTCACCCACCCCTGCGCGTCAACCGAGCTCTGGTCTCGCGCCGCGCCGCGCCGGCACGCGCCGCCCCTCCCCCAGATCTGCCCGTTGGCCGGCCCGGTAGCCGTCACGGCCGCCCGATCCCGAGAGCTGACGCGCCCGGGTCGTGCGCAGGCGCGGGTAGACCCGCGCCAGGTGAGCGTCGACGACACCCTCTCTGCTCGCCAGTACCACGGCGACAGAACGCCGCTCGGGTGCTCCGTCCGCCGCCGGCGGCTTCTCGGCTTTCTCCGCACGACGGCGCGCTGCCTCCTCGGCCTGGGCGAGTCTGTCCCGCACCGCCACGGAGAATCCCGCCATCCAGGATCGCCGGAAGGCCCGCGGGTCCTCCCAGTGGGGTGGGTGCACCGCGGCGAGGCCGTGCGCCTGCTGGACGAGCAGCGACGTGAACAGCATCTGCACACGTTCGATGTCACCTGCCATGCCGAACAGGTGAGCGGCGTGGGCCGTGCCCGAGCCCGCGGGCTGCGTGCGGTGGACCAGCCGGCAGCCCAGCGGGTCCGCCACACTGGCGAGCAGCGAGATCTTGTCCCGCGCATAGGGCGCGTCGATGCCCATCACGACGTCGCCGGCGACAGCACCCGCTGGAGCGGCGTCATCCAGCAGCGCCCGGTCGATCCCGTACTGGGCGATGAGCTCCGCGGCCTTGGCGTTGTAGTTCTCCCGAGCCGCGTCGGGCAGGCCCTCGGCCTCCGCCATCGCCAACAGCTTGCGGACGCGGCCAAGCAGAGCGTCGGGATTCATGGCGCCTCCGTCCACGGTCCTCCTCCGGAGTGGATACCAGAAGAGGACACCGTCTGTACGGCCTCGCCGAACCGGGGACGACAGCCTGCCGGCGGGGCTCCCGCACGGAACACCTTCAGCCGGCTTCCACCGTCAGCTCCCGGTCACGGCCATGAACGAGGCTGAATCGAATGTGTGTTCGACTCTACCATCGCGCACGGCGTGGCCGCGGTTGGCACACCGGGCAGCTGAAGCTGGAACGGTTCATGAACGCGTCCCGCTGGATGAGCGCCCCGCACCGCGAGCACTCCTGGCCACCGCGCCCATAGACCGTCAGGGACCGCTCGAACAGACCGCTGACACCCTCGGTCGAGACGTACAGCCGGTCGAAGGACGTCCCACCCGCGGCAAGCGCTGCCGTCATCACCGTGCGGACGGCCTCAAGCAGACGGGTGGCCTCCGCCCGGGTCACCGATTCGGTCGGGCGGGCATAGTGCAGGCCGGCCGCCCAGAGTGCCTCGTCAGCGTAGATGTTGCCGACACCGCTGATCAGCGTCTGGTCGAGCAGCGCACGTTTGAGGCCGGTCCGGCGCCGGCGCAGCGCGGCAACGAAGCGATCGGGGTCGAACTCGGCCGAGAGGGGATCTGGCGCTATGTGGGAAATGGTCACCGGTAGCTCCGAGCCCGGGACGACGCAGAGGCCACCGAACGTCCGCTGATCGACGAAGCGCAGCTCACGCCCGCCGTCGGTGAAGCGAAGACGAACGCGCAGATGAACCTGATCCGGGCTGTCCGCGGGGACCACGAGGAGTTGTCCGCTCATCCCGAGGTGACCCAGCAGCGCCTCGCCGGCGTTGTCCACCTCGTTCATGCTGGTCACGCCACTCCTGCCGGCCGCGGCGGCCGGGCTGAGGCCCAGCCACAGGTACTTGCCGCGGCGAGACGCGGAGAGCATCGTCCGCCCCACCAGCGTGGCCTCGAAGTGATCGGCACCGGCGGCGTGACGACGGACGGCCCGGGGGTGGCGCACCTCCACCTGCGCGATCGTCCGGCCGACCACCCCTCGTTCCAGCCCGCGCCGGACGACCTCGACTTCCGGAAGTTCAGGCATCACCGGTGGCGCGCGCCGCGGGAGGGGTCATCGGGGCTCGCCCGCCCTGGCCCCGGGGTCTCCGGCCGGAGTGCTGGCAGCGCTGCCAGCACTGCCAGCGCTGGCGCCGGCCGCGTCCATCGGACGCTCTGCGTCCTGGCGCAGTTCGGCTCCAGCGCTCTCGGCCGACCGCTTCTCCAGCACGGCGAAGGCCGTCGCCGCGGCCCGCTGCTCGGCCTCCTTCTTACTACCGCCCTCGCCCTCACCGAGAACCTCACCGGCGACCCGCGCGAAGGCGGTGAACCGTTTCGCGTGATCCGGGCCGGCCTCGGTGACCACGTAGTCCGGCGGACCGAGCCCGAGCAGCGCCGTCTGTTCCTGCAGCGAGGTCTTCCAGTCCAGGCCCGCGCCGCGGCCGGCCGCCTCGTCGAGCAGCGGGTCGAACAGCCGGTGGACGAAGTCGGAGGCGACGTCGAGGCTGTTCGAGAGGTAGACCGCGCCGATCACGGCTTCCAGCGTGTCCGCGAGGATGCTGGGCTTGTCCCGCCCGCCGGTCGCCTCCTCGCCGCGGCCGAGCAGCAGGTACGGCCCGATTCCGGCCGGGCCGAGGCGCCGTGCCACCTCGGCGAGCGCGCGCATGTTGACCACCGAGGCACGCTGCTTCGCCAGCTGGCCCTCCGGCAGATCAGGGTGGCGGCGGAACAGCGCTGCGGTCACGATGAGCCCGAGGACCGCGTCGCCCAGGAACTCCAGCCGCTCGTTGGTCGGCAGGCCGCCGTTCTCGTAGGCATAGGACCGATGGGTCAGCGCCCGGTCGAGCAGCTCCGGATCGACGTTGACCTGCAGCGCTTCGACGAGCCCTTCCCGCGGCGGGGGAACCGACTGAGCCCGGCTCATCAGGACAGCCCCGCCAGCTCCCGGCGGCGCTCGACGAGCGTCGCCATGGCGTCACGGACCGATCCGGCGAGCCCTGCACGCACCGCGCCGACCGCCGCACCGACGGCCACGGGAAGCGCTCCCGGCGGCACCGGGCCGACCACGGGCAGGTCACCCACCCGGACGGCTGTCCCGTCCACTCCCAGCACGATCATTCCCCCCTGAGGTTGCGAAGTGTCCGCCTGCCCCGGAGTCCGGCCCGGCTCGTCCGGCGCCCCGCCGATGGACGGCCCCAGCGCGGCGAGCAGGACGTCCCCGGTGAACCCGTCGGTGACGACGACATCGGCTCCCGCTCCCGCCCCGGCGAGGAGCCTGTCGGCGGTCACCGGCCCGACGAAGTCGACGCCGAGCGAGGCCAGCAGATCGCCGGCGGAGCGGCGCAGCGGGTCGAGCAGCGCCGGACGCGCCGACAACAGACCGACCCGCGGACTGTCGACGCCGTGCCGAGCCCGGGAGAGACGGGCCCCGACCAGGGCGAACTGAGCGAGCTCATCGGCGGTGACGTCAACCGAGCCCCCGGCGTCACACAGGATCACCGGCCTGCCGGTGGGGCCGAGACCACCAGGACCGAGGCGGAGGGTGACGGCCGCGGCGGCCCTGGTAGCCCCCGGGACGAGGCCAAAGGTGAATCTGGCAGCGGCCAGGACGGCCTCCAGGGGCGCCAACGACACCATCGCGTCGGCCTGCCCGTCCCGCACGAGCCGGGCAGCGATCCGCACGCCGCTGTCGCGGCGGGCACGGACCTCACGCAGCGCGTCCGGGCCCGGTGCCACGCCGCGCCGGGCGTCGACCAACCGGACACGCCCGCCGGCGAGAAGCCCCCGCTCGGCGGCCACCGGTTCGACGTCGCCCGTGGGCGCCACCACGGTCAGCGTCAGCTGCGGATCGCTGTCCAACGCTGTGATCAGCTGGTCGAGGGCGCCTTCCAGCGGAAGGCCCTGGCCGATCAGGTCGACTGCGATGCGCGCCACACTGTCGTCAGACGTCGAGCACCTGACGATCGTTGTAGCGACCGCAGGTCGGGCACGCGTTGTGCGGGCGGATCACATGGCCACGGGCGCACTTCGCCAGCGTCGGCACCTTGGCCTTCCACTGCGCGCGACGAGACCGGGTGTTGCTGCGCGAGGTGCGCCGCTTCGGGACGGCCACTAGTCCTTCTCCTTGTTCTCAGTGGTGGCGGGATCCGCGGCGAGGCCGGACAGCGCCGCCCATCTCGGATCCTGCCGGTTGTGGGAATGGTCCGGGCCGACCTCGTCGAGGCGGGCGCCGCAGTCGACACACAGGCCGGCGCAGTCCGGACGGCAGACCGGTGACAGCGGCAGGCTGAGCACCATCGCGTCACGCACCACCGGCCCGATGTCGGCATGGTCGTCGACAAGGACTCCGACGTCGTCCTCGTCCCCGGTCTCGACCACCCGGTCGGGGTAGTAGAACAGTTCCCTGATCTCGACGGAGGCCGTGTCGCTGACCTCGTCCAGGCAGCGACCGCACTCCCCTGACAGCGGCGCCGTGACGACGCCGCTCACCAGGACTCCCTCCATGACCGACTCGAGCCTCAGGTCGAGCGCCACCGTGGCGCCCGCGGGCAACCGCAGCATCTCGGTGCCGAAGTCGGACGGCTGGACGATCGTGATCTCGACACGACGAAGCGAACCCGGCCGGCGGCCGAGTTCCCGGGTGTCAAGCACGTAGGGACCCCGAGGGGCGCGTCGACGTACTCGTTGTGTGGTCATGGCTGTCACAGCAGATGTTCTCACGTCGCGGTCGTTGCGGGACTGACCAGAGAGCAGGGAACCGATCGTACCGACCGGAGATCGCCCGCCCCACCCCTCCCGGCAGCCGGCGGAGGCCAGCGACGAGCGGCCGGCGAACCCGCCAGCCAGCCCGGGCCGGCCTGGAACAGGCCGGATCCGGACGGGAGTGCGCACCCACGTCACCGGGCACGGACGACCAGCCTATCCGATCGGTGCTCCGGCACCCGACGTCAGCCGGACATGACCCGTCATGCCGCTGCGTGCCGCCGGCATCCCGCTCCACTGCTCCCCGCTCTGGGAGAACGCGGCCTCCGGCGCCCTGCGTGTCCTCCCGACGGTGCCGGCCATGCCGCCGGCGTCCCTGGACCTGCCGGTGTCGATACCGGCCGCGTCGGCGCGGGTCGACTCCTCCAGCTCGCCGGCTGGTCCGTGGCCGACGGACTCGTAGCCCCCGGGCTCCCCCTGCCGGGGCACCATCACATGCTGATCGCCACCGGCCCAGCCGCCGGCCGGTCCGGCCCCGCCCGCACCCGGACGCGCCCCACCCATGCCCATCTCGACTCCGGACGGGTCGGCCGAGCCGACCATGCCGGGAGAACAGGCCGCACTGGCCATCGCCGCCCGCGAGGCGAGGCGCTCCCGTCCCCGGGTCACCGAGGTGAGCGTGCGGTCGAGCAGCTCCTCGAAGCCGGCGAGCTTCCCGTCGACGTAGGAGTCGATCTGGCTGCGCATGTCCTCGGACTCCCGACGGGCGGCAGCCATGATCGACGCCGCGTCCGACTGGGCCTGGACCACGACGGCGCTGCCCGAGGCAAGGCGGGCGCCCTCCCGACGGCCGTCGGCGACGATGGCCGAGGCCTGGCGGTGCGCGTCATCGATGATCGCCTCGCTGTCCGCAAGGATCCGGTCGGCGTCGGCGAGGCGCTCGGGCAGCCGGGCCCGCAGATCCTCCAGAGCCTCCAGCATCTCGGCCCGGTTGAGCACGCAGGACGCCGACAGTGGCATCGCCCGCGCACCCTCGACCAGGGCGATGATCAGATCGAGGCGCTCAGCGAGATCGTCCATGACCGGTAGGTTACGACCGGTCGTCAGGGCACCCGGTAGCGACACTCCGCTAACACACGTGGACCGACCACGGAGATACAGAAGCCCGGAATTGGCGCAACGTGATGCTCTGACCACAATTCACGCGTATTCCACGGATGCGGCACCCCCCGAAGGGTCGCCCGCCTGGCCCGCGGCGCTCGCCGCGGGCCAGGCGGGCGACCGACCTCCGAGGGCGGGTGGTCACGATGCCGAGCGGTCGCGCAGCCCCTTGAGCACGATGTCCGGCACCAGGCCCGAGACGTCGCCGCCGTAGCGCGCGACCTCCTTCACCAGGCTTGACGAGAGGAACGCGTACTGCGGGTTGGTGCTCATGAACAGCGTCTCCACTCCCGCCAGCGAGTTGTTCATCTGCGCCATCTGAAGCTCGTAGTCGAAGTCGCTCACCGCACGCAGGCCCTTGACGATGGACTGGACCCCCCGCACACGGCAGAAGTCGACCAGCAGACCGTGCGACGTGTCCACGATGACGTTGGTGGGCGAGTCTGGATGACTTCGCACCGCCTGCCGGATGAAATCCATCCGCTCGTCGATCGTGAACAGGGTGGCCTTCGTCTTGTTGATCCCAACGGCGACGACGACCTCGTCAAAGAGCCTGCTGGCCCTGACGATGATGTCGAGGTGACCATTGGTGATGGGGTCGAACGATCCAGGACAGACTGCCCTCCTCATGATCGATTACCGTACCAGAGGACACCCTCTCCGTACCTGCGCTCACGGAGTGCGACAATCCCGTCGGGCCAGGTCACGGGTGCCCCCCGGGCTGCCCGCTCGACCACGCAGACACCGCCTCCCGCCAGCCACCCGCCGCTGGCCAGCCGCCCCAGCACGACGTCGACCTCGGCGTCGGGCAGGGCGTACGGCGGGTCGAGGAAGACGACGTCGTACGGCTCGGCCGGATCGACCTCCACCACCCGCGTGACGGGCGAGCGGACCACCTCGGCGCCGGGCAGCCCGAGTGCCTCGACGTTGCGGCGCAGGACCCGTACGACGCCCGGGTCCCTGTCGACCAGCAGGACGTGGGCCGCTCCGCGGGACAACGCCTCGAGGCCGACCGCACCGGAGCCCGCGTAGAGATCAGCCACCCGGGTGCCAGTCAGGTCGATCAGGGTCGCGAGGGTGTTGAACAGACCCTCCCTCGTCCGGTCGGACGTCGGTCTGGTCGTGCCGCCCGGTGGCACGACCAGGCGCCGTCCGCCGGCCCGCCCGCCCACGATGCGCGTCACCGCCGGGTCACCCCTTCTCCAGGAAGGCCACACTCGTCTCGTCCAGCGCCTCGGCGAGCTGGCGGCGCAGCACCGGGAGCGACCGGAGCTCGGGATCCTCGGCCACGATCGTGGCGGCCTCCTCACGCGCGGCGAGAATGAGGTCCTCGTCCCGCAGCAGCTCCAGCAGGCGCAGGGACCGGCGGCCGCCCGACTGGGCGGCGCCCAGGACATCGCCCTCCCGGCGTTGTGCCAGGTCGAGCAGCGCCAGCGCAGCGCCATCCGTGGTCGAGGCGACAGCGCGCAGCCGCTCAGCGGCCGGCGCCGCCGCCTCGACGCAGGTCTGCAGCAGACAGACGCCGGGAGCCCGGCCACGCCCGACCCGCCCGCGGAGCTGGTGGAGCTGGGACACACCAAACCAGTCAGCGTCCAGCACGATCATCACGGTGGCGTTCGGGACGTCGACGCCGACCTCGATGACGGTGGTCGCCACCAGCACGTCGACCTGGCCCGCCCCGAAGCGGGTCATCACGTCCTCCCGGACCGCTGCCGGCATCCGCCCGTGCAGGCCCTCGACCCGCAGGCCGGCGAGCTCCCCCGCTGCCAGCCGGGGCAGTGTCTCGGTGACTGTCGCGCCGACCCGCTCGCCGGGGCCGCCCTGTTCACCGGCGCCGCCCCACGCGCGGTCGCCGTCCTGCCTGCCGGCGGCACCGGGCTCGGCGGCACCGGGCTCGGCGGCGTCCTCCGTTCCCTCGCCGACCCGCGGGCACACCACGTACGCCTGGTGCCCTGCGGCGACCTCCTCCCGCACGCGCCCCCACATCCGTGTCATCAGCACCGTGTTCACCTCGGGGACGACGAACGTCGAGATCGGGGACCGGCCGGCCGGGAGCTGGTCCAGCACGGAGACCTCGAGGTCGCCGAAGACCGTCATCGCGACCGTGCGCGGAATGGGCGTGGCGGTCATGACCAGCAGATGGGGAGGCCGGCGGCCGCGGGAGCGCAGCTCGTCGCGCTGTTCCACCCCGAACCGGTGCTGCTCGTCGACCACGACCAGCGCGAGGTCGCGAAAGGTGACATCCGCGCCGAGCAGCGCGTGGGTGCCGACGACGAGGCCCACGCTGCCGTCGGCGAGCGCGGCGAGCGTCTCGCGCCGGGCCCGCGCGGGCATCGATCCGGTCAGCAGCGCGATCCGGGTCGCCGGGCCGTCGACGCCGAGTTCGCCGGCGCGGGCCCGGTCCCCGAGCAGGGCGAGCAGGCTGCGGTGATGCTGGGACGCGAGCGTCTCGGTGGGTGCCAGCAACGCCGCCTGGCCGCCCGAGTCGACTGCTGTCAGCATCGCCCGCACAGCGACGACGGTCTTGCCCGAGCCGACCTCACCCTGCAGCAGCCGGTGCATCGGGTAGGCCTTGGCCATCTCCGCGTCGATGGTCTCGCCGACCGAGCGCTGGCCTTCGGTGAGGTCGTAGGGCAGCCCGGCGTCGAAGGCGTCACGCAGCCCGCCGGCCCGGCCCGGCCGGGCCTCGGTCGCGACCAGCTCCGCCTGGCGACGGCGGCGGGCCAGGGCCACCTGGACCACCATGGCCTCGTCCCACTTGAGCCGGACGCGGGCGGCGGCCACCTCAGCCCGCGAGGCGGGCCGGTGGACGAGCTCGTAGGCCCGCCGAAGCCCTACCAGCCGGTGCCGGGCACGCACCGGGCCCGGCAGCGGATCGTCGATCTCGCCGAGCGAGTCGAAGACCAGCCGCAGGCAGTGGACGATGGTCCAGCTCGCGACCTTGGCCGTGGCCGGATAGATCGGGACCAGCGAGCCGGCGAAGTCGACCGGCCGCTCGCCGGCCGCACTGGTCTCGCTGGCTTCGGCTCCGCCATCGCCGCCCCGCTCACCGCCGGGTTCGTCCGGGTCGGCGGGGCCGTCGAGCAGGTGCACCTCGGGATGGATGAGCTGGCGGCGGCCCCGGAACTCGGCGACCTTGCCCGCGAACATCGCGGTCGTTCCGGGGACGAGCGCCCTGGCCCGCCACTGCTGGTTGAAGAAGACCAGGGAGAGATGGCCGTCGCCGTCGGTGACGGTGATCTCCAGCCGGCCGTTCTCCCGCCGGCGCGCCCGCTCGGACGGGTCACGCCGGGGCCTGTGCGCGACGACCTTCGTGACCCGTGCCTGGACCGTGGCGATCTCACCCACCACGAGCTCGTTCAGGTCGGTGAGCTCACCGCGCTCGTGATAGCGCCGGGGAAGATGGTCGAGGAGATCACCGATCGTCAGCAGATCCAGCTCGCTGGCGAGAAGCGCGGCGGAGCGGGCACCGAGAGGCCCCTTCAGCGGCGAGTCGAGATCGAGCACACCATGCATAGTGCACCTGGCCACCGACAGTTCCCGCCGCCCGGCCACCTTCACGGCACCGGAGCGTGATCCGCCGGGCTCGGAGCGGCACAGGGCATCGGCCCGCGCGGGCCGGCCCGTCGTGATTGGGCGTTGCTAGGGTAGCCTCGCAGTCGACTACAGGCTAGAGCGGCCGGCGGTTCCCGGCCATCGCTATTGACCCAATCGCTATTGACGGAGTGTTCTCGTGTCTTCGGTGTGTGACGTCTGCGGCAAGGGGCCGGGCTTCGGCATGTCGGTCTCCCACTCCCACCGGCGCACCCGCCGTCGCTGGAACCCCAACATCCAGACCGTCCGTGCCATGGTCGGCCGGACGCCCAAGCGTCTCAACGTGTGCACGTCCTGCCTGAAGGCGGGCAAGGTCAGCCGCGGCTGACCCGCACCGGTCAGCCTGATCGGCTGGCCAGCCGGGGCCCAGGAGCCCTCTGAGGGCGTCCTCCCGGGCTGGTGAAACCCCGGCCAGTCGCACGGGGCCCCGTAGCGCCGGGCAGGCAGTCATCGGCTACTGTCCCGGCATGGGAGCCTCCACGCGCAGGACTCGGCTCGTTCTTCTGTTCGGCGGGCGCAGTACGGAGCACGCGATCTCGTGCGTGTCGGCCGGCGGAGTCCTGCGGGCTCTGGACCGGTCCCGTTATGACGTGATCCCGGTCGGTATCGACACCGAGGGCCGCTGGGTCGTCGTGCCCGACGACAGCCCCACCCTCACCGCGGCGGGTGCCGACCTCCCCGCCGTCGACGCGGCGGCCGGTCTGGGCGTGACTCTTCCGCCCGACCCGACCACCGCCCGCCTGCTGGTTCGTGATCCGGTCGCCACCCTGCGGGACCTGGGTCCCGTCGACGTTGTCTTCCCGCTCCTGCACGGACCGTTCGGCGAGGACGGCACCATTCAGGGCCTGCTGGAGATGAGCGGGCTGCCCTATGTCGGCTCCGGCGTGTTCGCGAGCGCCGCGGCCATGGACAAGCACCACATGAAGCGCATCCTGGCCGGCGCCGGGCTTCCGGTCGGGCCCTACAGCGTGCTGCGGCCGGAACAGCGCCTCACCGAGGAGGACCGAGACCGGCTCGGGCTGCCGGTCTTCGTCAAGCCCGCGCGCGGGGGCTCCAGCATCGGGATCAGCCGGGTCGACGCCTGGGCCGACCTGGACACCGCGCTGAAAGCGGCCCGCGCCAGCGATCCCAAGGTGCTCGTCGAGGCGGCGGTCGTGGGCCGGGAGATCGAGTGCGGTGTGCTGGACCGCCTGGACGGTTCGGGCCCGGAGGCCAGCGCACCGGCCGAGATCATGGTGACGTCGTCCGCCGGCTTCTACGACTTCGAGGCGAAGTACGTCTCCGACGGGGCCCGCTTCGACGTGCCTGCCACCCTGCCGGCCGCGCTGACCGAACGGGTGCGTGCGACGGCTGTCGCCGCGTTCGAGGCGCTCGACTGCGCGGGGCTGGCCCGGGTGGACATGTTCGTCACCGCTGCCGGGCAGATCGTCCTCAACGAGGTGAACACGATGCCGGGGTTCACCCCGATGTCGATGTTCCCGCGGATGTGGGCGGCCAGTGGCCTCGACTACGGGCCACTGGTGGACCGTCTCATCCAGCTGGCCCTGCGTGACGGCGCTGGTCTGCGCTGACCACGCGTGCCGCCGGCGTGGCAGGAGCAGAGACCATGGCCAGCCCGGGCAGGGGCACGGGCAGGCAGGGGCAGCCCAGCTGGTCAGGCGGTGGTGGCGCGGGTGTGCGCGCTGACGGGGGCAGCCAGCGCCACCAGGACCTCGAAGGCCTGCCGGTCCGCCGGCAGGGTGACGACGACCTGGGGCGCTCTGGTCGGGGTCGAGTACCGGATCCGGTCACCGAGGTCCTCCGAGAACCAGCCGACCCCGTCGACCTCGGAGAGCAGCGAGGTCGGCTGGTACCCGGCCGCGACACCCGAGGCACCGCAGGTGAGAACGACCGGATCCGGGCCGAACGCGGCCGCCGTGGCAACGGGAGGCTCCACCTCTCGGCGTTCGAGACCCTTGCCCAGCGAGCCGGGCAGGGCGCCCGCCAGCGCCGAACAGGCAGCCTGGTCCTCAGCCGCCGGGATGGGCACTCCGGTGATCGACACCGGGCCAGGCCCACCACAGGCGGTGAGCGACGCCGCCGCGAGACAGGCGAAACCGGCAAGGCGGGACGACAACGACCGTCCCCTCCGCCGCGCGCCGGCTCCTTCGCCTCGCACCCCGCGCTGCCCCAGCGACCCACACCGGCGCACGACGCCGTCGCCTCCCGTGGTTACGCTCAGTAGCCCGCCCTCAGAAGTGGACCACCGGACAGGTCAGGGTGCGGGTGATGCCGTCCACGGCCTGGACCCGGGACATCACGAGCTTGCCCAGGTCATCGACGCTTGACGCCTGTGCACGCACAATGACGTCGTACGGGCCGGTCACATCTTCGGCCTGGGTGACCCCCGGGATCTGCTCGATCTCCTTGGCCACCGATGCCGACTTGCCGACCTCGGTCTGGATAAGGATATACGCGTGTACCACAGACGCTCCCTCGTCGGACGTCGACAGCCCGTCGAGCAGACACGGGCTGACAGAAGGTAACAGGCAAACGGGCCGGATGAGAGGGTCTGAGGCGAGGAATTTGCTCTGATCGCCCGACTGACGCGGAGGAACCGCGCCCCACCGGCGATGAACTCGGCCTTTGGCGGCCTCTCACCCCCGCTCCCACCCGCACTGTGAGGATCCCCACGCATGACCCCATCAGTACGGCGGGTGCCCGCCCCGCCGCGGGTGCTGACCGTCGCCGGCTCTGATTCCGGTGGCGGCGCCGGCATCCAGGCGGACCTGAAGACGATGCTCGCACTCGGCGTGCACGGGATGAGCGCAGTTGTGTCGGTCACCGCACAGAACTCCGTGGGCGTGCATGGCGTCTGGGACCTGCCACCCGAGGCGGTACGCGCCCAGATCCGCGCCGTCGCCGACGACATCGGCCTGGACGCCGTCAAGACGGGCATGCTCTCGTCCGCGGCGCTCGTCGAGACCGTGGCACGCGAGCTGGCCACACTCGGGGTGCCCAGCGTCGTCGACCCGGTCGGCGTCTCCAAGCACGGTGACCCGCTGCTGGCTGCCGACGCGGTGGAGGTGGTTCGCTCCGAACTCCTTCCCCACGCCACCGTCGTCACACCGAACCTGGACGAGGTGCGCCTGCTGACCGGCGTGGATGTTCACAGCGAGGCCACGATGCGCCGAGCCGCCGAGGCTCTGCTCGCCTTCGGCCCCACCTGGGCCCTGGTCAAGGGCGGTCACCTGGCCGGCGACGCCGTGGACCTGCTCACCGACGGCTCGTGCGACGTCTGGCTACGCTCGACTCGGTTGCAGTGCCTTCACACCCATGGCACGGGTTGCACCCTCGCCTCCGCCATCGCCGCCCACCTGGCGCACGGGGCCGATGTCCCGACGGCGGTGCGGGCCGCCAAGAGATACGTGACCGGTGCGATCGCCGCGGGGTTTCCCCTGGGCGCCGGCATAGGCCCGGTGGACCATGCACACCTGACCCGGCACGCCTGACCCGCACATCTGGCCCGACGCTCGACTGACCCGACACTCGACGGACCCGCCGGCCTGCCGTTGACGGCAGCTGATGTTCCCACACCGCGAGATTCGAACATATTTTCGAATCGACGTCCAGCAGGCGCACCCGTGGGCCTCGCGGAGCCGATCCGGGCGTCTGATTGAATCTCCCCGGCCACAGCTGGAGCGCTCGCACAGCGGGCCCGGACGCACCATGCGATGTGACGCATCTCAAACCCTGGCGCAATCGACCCACCGTCGTGGAGGCAGCCCGTGAGGGAAACCAGTACCGGCATGATCACTCCCCCGGGCGCTGACCAGCACTGGTACACGATCGTCGGTGGCGCGCCACTGACCGGGTCCGTCGAGGTCTCCGGGGCGAAGAACTCGGTCACGAAGCTGCTCGTCGCCACCCTGCTCACTCCCGAGCCGTGCACCCTGACCAAGGTGCCGCGCATCGTCGAGGTGGACGTCGTGCTCGGCATGCTCGCCGAGCTGGGCACCCAGGTCGAATGGCTGGACGCGCACACGGTGCGGGTCGCGACGCCGCGAATCGTCGACGCGTCGCTCGCGGAGGCCTACTCCGGGGTCAACCGGATCCCCATCCTGATGATGGGCCCGCTGCTGCACCGGGTCGGCGAGGCGGTCGTCCCCCTGCCCGGAGGGTGCCGGATCGGCAAGCGCCCGGTCGACTTCCACCTGCGCGGGCTGCGCGCGATGGGCGCCGAGATCACTGAGCAGCTGCGCTCGGTCGAGGTCAAGACGCTGGGTCTGCACGGGGCGCACGTGACGCTGCCGTTCCCGAGCGTCGGGGCGACCGAGAACCTGTTGCTCGCGGCCGTCCGCGCCAAGGGCACCACGGTGATCTCCAACGCCGCAGTGGAGCCCGAGATCATCGACCTCATCCTGTTCCTGCAGCAGATGGGCGCGCTGGTCGACGTCGAGGTCGACCGCACGATCGTCGTACAGGGCGTCGAGGCCCTGCACGGAGCGACGCACGCGCCGATCCCCGACCGGATCGAGGTCGCCTCGTTCGCCGCGGCGGCGGTCGCGACGAACGGCCGGGTGGACGTCGTCGGTGCCCGCCAGGAGCATGTCGCCACCTTCCTCAACCACCTGCGCCGGCTCGGCGGCGAGTTCGAGGTCAGCCCGCACGGCCTGACGTTCCGGCGGGCGCGCGAGCTCACCGCGACCCACGTCCAGACCGATGTCCACCCGGGTTACATGACCGACTGGCAGCAGCCGCTGACGGTCCTGCTCACCCAGGCCAAGGGCGTGTCGGTGATCCACGAGACGATCTACGAGGACCGGTTCGGCTACACCCGCCAGCTCAACGAGATGGGCGCGGGCATCGCGCTGTCGACGATCTGCCTCGGCAGCAAGGGATGCCGGTTCGCCTCCCGCGACTTCGAGCACTCGGCCGTCGTCAGCGGGCCCACCCCGTTGCGCGGCACGGACCTGGAGATTCCCGACCTGCGGGCCGGCTTCGCCTATGTGATGGCCGCGCTCATCGCGGAGGGGTCCAGCCTGATCCGCGGCACTCGTTTCCTGGAACGCGGCTACGAGGACCCGGTCGGCAAGCTCCGGTCGATCGGTGCGCTGATCGAGACCCGACCGGCGGGCGCCCCCGCGTCGGATGCCGCCGCGGCCCCGGCGGCGGCGACGGCCCCGGCGACGGCCCCGGGCGCCGCGGCCGGCTGAGCGCCGCCGGCCGACTCTCCCGCGGTCAGGGGGTGCGGTACTCCGGGCCGGGCTCGCGGCTCATCAGGTCCTTGACCGCCTCCAGCGGCGGCAGGCCCTCGTAAAGCACCCGCTCGACCTGCCGGGTGATGGGCATCGACACGCCGAGGCGCTCGGCCAGGGCGAGCAGCGGCCGGCAGGAGCTGACCCCCTCGGCGACCTGGCGCTGCTGCGCGAGCACCTGGTCCAGGGTCATGCCACGGCCCAGCTTCTCGCCGAACGTCCGGTTCCGCGACAGTGGGGAGCCACAGGTGGCCACCAGGTCACCGAGCCCGGCCAACCCGGCGAACGTCATCGGCTCGGCGCCCAGCGCGGCGCCGAGCCGGGTGGTCTCGGCCAGCCCGCGGGTGATCAGCGAGGCCTGGCTGTTGGTGCCGAAACCCATGCCTTCCAGCATCCCGGCAGCGAGCGCGATGACGTTCTTCACCGCCCCGCCGAGCTCGCATCCGACGACGTCACCGTTGGTGTAAGGCCGTAGGTAGGGCGTCCAGCAGGCAGCCTGCACAGCGTGCGCAGTGGACGTCGAGGCGCTGGCGATCACGGTGGCGGCGGGATGTTCGGCCGCGATCTCGCGAGCCAGGTTCGGCCCGCTGACGACCGCGATGCGCTCCGGCCCGACCCCGGCGGTCTGCGCGATCACCTCGCTCATCCGCCGGCTGCTGCCGGCCTCGATCCCCTTCATCAGGCTGACGTAGACGGCCTGGGAGCCCACCAGCGGCGCCCAGTCGGTCAGGCAGGCCCGCAGCGCGTGCGACGGCACCGCCAGCACCACCAGGTCGGCACCGGGCAGTGCCTGCTCGGGACGGACCGTGGCACGGACGAGGTCGGGCAGCCGGACGTTCGCGAGGTACCGGGGGTTCACGTGACGGGCGTTGATCGCGTCCGCGATCTCCTGGTCACGGGCGACCAGTGTGACCCGGGCACCGGCGTCCCCGAGCACCTTGGCGAACACGGTGCCCCAGGAGCCGGCCGTGAGCACTGCCGCGCGCCTCACCCGCCGCCTCCGGGGCGGGCCGTCGACCCAGCGTCCGACCCGGTACCGGACGCGGTGCCGGCCTCTGTACCGGCTGCGGCTGTACCGGCCGCGGCTGCACCGGCCGCGGCGTCGGCCGGAGCCACCTGCAGGGGTGGGATGGCCTCCTGGCCCGGCCGGGGCATCACGGCCGGCCTCGCGGCACCGCGGATCCGCTCCAGTTCCGCGGTCAGGCCGGCCATCACCGCCTCGGTCACCTCGCGCAACAGCGGCGCCAGTCCGCCGGACCCGTACTCGCCGCCGGATTCCTGCTCGCCGCCGAACCCGTGCTCGCCACCAGCCGGCTGCTCGCCGTCGGTCGCCACGGTCGGCCTGAGCAGCGGTTCCGCCCGCGCGGCGAAACGGGCGAGGTCGACCGGCGGACCGGCATGGATCCGGATCTCGGGGCGGGCGAACAGCCGCAGCCGGCGCTCCCGCCCCCAGATGCGCTGGGCGCCCCACTGGGCCACCGGAACCACCGGTGCCCCGGTCGCGAGGGCGAGCCTCGCCACGCCGGTGCGCGCCGGCCTCGGCCAGTAGTCCGGATCGGTGGTGATCCCACCCTCGGGATAGATGACCAGGGCCCGCCCGGCCCACAGCGCCGCGATCGCGTCGCGCAACGCCTCCTGGGCGTTGGGATCCCGGCGGTGTACCGGGATCTGGCCGGCGCCGGCCAGCACATGGCGCAGGATCGGAACCTCCCACAGATCGCTCGTCGCCATGAACCGGGGATTACGCCCGGTGGCGTACACATAGTGCGCGAGCAGGGGTGGGTCCACTGTCGAGAGGTGGTTCGCGACCAGGATGACGCCCCCCGACCCGGGGATGTTCTCCTGGCCCGACCAGCGCCGGCGAGTCAACAGCCACGACAGCGGCCGGATGACGGCCGCGGCGAACGCGATCCAGAAACCTCCGTGCCACGGTCGTCTCATGAACGCGCAGTCTCGCTCAGTGCCGGGAACGCTGTCGAGTTCGCCTTCGTCCCGCCATGGCACGACATGCGCACGGCACACCACAGGCACCGGCCCCGGTGCTGGTGGAGCCGCTGACCTGCAGCGGCTCCACCAGCACCGCCGGGGACGCCCAAGGCCGGGCCCGCGAGGGCCGGGATGTCCTATCGTCGGCGCTGTGCAGCCCGCCGAGAGCACGCCGCCCTGGGTCGCGCTGGTGCCGCTGAAGCCGCTCGGAGCCGCCAAGTCCAGGCTGGACCATCCGGCGCGCCGCTCGCTGGCACTGGCGATGGCGCTGGACACCGCCGCCGCCGTCCTGGACGCCGGGAGCGACGCGGTGGGCGCGCTGATCGTCGTCACCGACGACCGCGCGGCCCGGGACGCGCTGACCGCCCTGGCCCGGGCGCGGGGGCTCGCCGAGCGCCTGCTGGTGACCACGGACGAGCCTCGGGGCGGGCTGAACCCGGCGTTCGCGCACGCGGCGGCACTCGCCCGCGTCCTGTACCCGGGCTGGGGCACCGCCGCGCTGTCCGCGGATCTTCCGGCGCTTCGCCCGCAGCAGGTGCGGCGGGCCCTCGCCGCCGCGCCCGCGGCCGGCCACGGCGTGCTGGCCGACGCGGTTGGTACGGGCACCGTCCTGCTCAGCGCCGCCGCCGGCACCGACCTGCATCCGAGGTTCGGCCCCGGCAGCTTCGCCGCACACCGGGATTCCGGCGCGGTCGACCTCACCCTGCTGCTCACCGACCAGGTGCCAGGCCTGCGCCGTGACGTCGACACGATCGCCGACCTCGCGGTGGCCCGGGCGCTCGGGCTGGGCCCGGCCACCAGCAGGGTCCTCGCGGCCGCCCCGTCGCCCCGCAGCGCGGCGTGAGGGATGTCCCGGGCCGGCCAGGTGGCCTCGGCGCGCTGCGGGTGGTGAGCCTCGCCCACGTGCACGACCCCGCGGTGACGCCGCTGTTCCCGGGAGATCCGGAGTTCACCCTGACGACGGCGGCGACGATCGAGCGCGACGGCTACTACCTCCAGCGGGTGTCCCGCGGAGAGCACACCGGGACGCACTGGGGGGCGCCCGGCCACTTCGAGCCCGGCGGCGCCCTCGCCGACGAGCTGTGCCCCGCCGATCTCTTCCTTCCCGCGGTACGGATCGATGTCCGCGCCGCCGTCGCCGCGAACCAGGACTACCAGGTGAGCACGGCCGACCTGGTGGCCTTCGAGCGTCGGCACGGGCGCATCCCGGCCGGTGCCGCGGTCATCGCCTGGACCGGGTGGTCGGACCGCTGGGGAACCGCGGCCTACCCGAACCTGGACGGGCAGGGCCGGATGCACCAGCCCGGTTTCAGCCCTGAGGCGGCCCGCTGGCTGATCGGGACGGGACGGCTCGGTCGGCGCGGGGCGCTCGGTTCGGACACCTTCGGACCCGATCCGGGCCTGGACACCACCTTCGTGGTCTCCCGGGAACTCTTCCATGAACATCGCATTTCCCTGGAGAACCTGACGAACCTTCAGGATCTGCCGGCGGCGGGGGCCTGGGTGCTCGCCGGCGGCACGGTGAACCGGGCCGGGTCGGGCTCGGCCGCCACCGTGTTCGGCCTGATCCCCCGGCAACCGTGCGCCGGCGGACGCCGGATCCGGACCGTCCGCCATCAGGATGGCCGTCGCCACCGCTGAGGCTCGTCCGCCCTGCCATCGCCCCCGGCCCTGCCATCGCCCCCGGCTCCGGCCCCGGCGGTGTTCTCGTCGATGCGGGCCAGGCCGGCCAGCGGACCCGGCCGGGCGAAGAGGAACCCCTGGCCGAGCTCGCAGCCGAGCCGGTCGAGCTCCACCAGCTGCGCCTCGCGTTCGATGCCCTCGGCGATCACGACCGCGCCGAGCGAGTGGGCGACGTCGATCATCGACCGCCGCAGGTTCGCGGAGCGGCTTCCGTCCATGGGCGCCTCGATGAGCGTGCGGTCCAGCTTGACGACGTCCACCGGCAGCCGGTGCAGCACCGCCAGGTTGGTGTTGCCGGAGCCCATGTCGTCCAGTGCGATCCTGACGCCGAGGCTGCGCACCTCCGACAGGACGTCCACCGCGGCGCCGAGGTCGGTGATCCGGCTGGTCTCGGTGACCTCGACCACGAGCCGCCGTGGGTCGAGCCGGCTCGCCGCGAGCACCCGGGCGACGCTGTCGCGCAGCCGGATGTCGGTGATGCGGCTGGCCGACACGTTCACGTGCAGGCGCAGCCGGGAGCCGCTCGGGTAGGCCAGGGCGACCTCGGTGCAGGCCCGGGTGAGCACCAGGTCGTCGAGGAGCCCGACCATGCCGCCGCTTTCCGCCGCGGCGACGAACGTGCCGGGTGAGACCGGCCCGCGGCCCGGATCCGTCCACCGGGCAAGTGCCTCGAGCGCGACCGGACGCCCGTCGCGCAGCCTGACGATCGGCTGGTAGTGGACGTCGAAGCCGGCGGACCTCCCGCCCCGGCGCAGCGCCGTGGCCAGCGCGTCCGCCAGATGCGCACCCGCGTCGGGCGAGGTCATCCCCGGCCGGTAGGTCACCAGGCGGTCCTTACCCGAGCACTTCGCCACCTGCACGGCCGTCTCGGCGTGCCGCAGCAGCGACTCCCCCGTCTCGTGGCTGCGCCGGGCCACGGCGAGCCCCACACTCGCGCGGATCGACCGCTGGCGACCGCCGACCGACACCGGATGGCGCAACGCGGCCAGCACCCGCTCGCCTACCACCTCGGGCGACTCGCCGCCGCCGGCGAGCAGCACGGCGAACTCGTCCGCGCCGACCCGGGCGACCAGGTCGGACGTCCGCACACAGTGCCGCAGCCGATGCGCGACGGTGCGCAGCAGGTGGTCGCCGGCAGCAGGCCCGAGGCTGTCGTTGAGGACGCTGAAGTCGTCCAGGTCGCAGTAGAGGACGGCGATGTCGGCGCCCGGGGCCGGAGCGCCGGAGCGCCGGCTGTCGGTCAGGGCACCGCGCAGCCGGTGGTGGAACAGCGCCCGGTTGGCCAGCTCGGTGAGCGGGTCGTGGAACGCCCGGTGGTGCAGCTCCCGCTCGGCGGCGTCGACACGCAGCACCAGCCGCCGCCCCGTGCGGGCGGCGGCCAGCCGGTCCGCGACCATGCCGGCGACCAGGGCGGCCGCCAGCCCGGCCTCGACGCCGTCGAGACGGTGGCCGCTGACGACGCCGGTGAGGACCACCGCGGCCGCGGCGCCGGCCAGCAGCGTGGGGACGGCCAGGAACGCCCGCCGCTCGGCCACCTTCGTGACAGCCGGGCGGCGGGTGGCGATGAGGATGAACGCGCACCCGGCGATCGGCACGACCCCGAGGAGGGCCGGGGGGGCGGCCGGCCCGGGGGTGCCCCGCAGCAGCGACGTCGACGCGGCGATCAGAACCAGCCCGACGGCCGCGGCGAGAATCCGGATCCGGTCGGTGAGCCGGCGCAGGGCGGACGCGTGGAAGGACGCGAGTACCAGCAGCATGGCGCCGGTCGGGTAGCCGAGCGCGACGGCGCGTTCCCACCCGTCCTGCGCCGTGGTCCGCAGTGCCGGGCGGATGCCCAGCGCCCAGCCGACGAGGATCACCGAGCAGGCCAGCAGAAACCGGTCCGCCAGCCCCCCGGCACCGCCGCCGGATCCTGGTGTCAGTGCGCCGAGAACGTTGGGGGCAGCGGGGGCGGAGCGGGCGGTGGCGGCGGTGAAGCCGCCGCCACCGTCACCGCGGCCACCATCGCCGGGAGGCCCGGCGGGCAGCGGGGGCAGATCCGGCTGGTCGGGCGGTCGGCGCGGTCGGGCGGTCGGCGCGGCCGCGAGCGCGGCCAGGGCAAGCACCGGCATGGTCAGATAGCCGGCGTCGGCGGGGGTGGGCCGGTGAGGGCGCTGGCCGTCCCGCCCGTCGATGACCCAGGCCGACTGGCCGGCGGCCCAGGCGACAAGGGCGGCCGCGACCCAGATCAGCCATCGGCCGCGGGCCCGTCCGAGCCGGCGGCCCGTCCAGACGCAGCCCGCCGCGGCGGCCAGACCTGCCGCGATCGCGACACCGTCGAGCAACAGCGGCACGCCCGCCCTCCTCCCCTGCGATCCGGTGGCCCGACCGGCTGTCCGGCCAGTCGCCCGGCCAGTCGCCCGGCCTCGGGCAGGCTCCCCCGCGCACGCCGGCCGGGCAGGGTCGGCCAGCTGCGGCGGAGGTCATGGCGGCTGGTCGGGGCTGACGGCGCGTCGCGGGCCGGCACCTCGGAGGTGATCCGGCCACTGCGAGGGGTCACTGACCGCGGCAGCCGGCCGCGGCACGCTCGTCGAAGTACTCCCGCGAACCAGGACATCCCATGCGTGGTCGACCATTCGACGCTGAGACACCAGCTCGGCGGAGAGCCCCACGCGTCACCGTATCTTGTGATCGGCCAAACACAAAGAGTGTCCACCTGTGGTGCGCGCGGCGCGTCGGTCCGCCTTCACCCCAGGTCACGGAGCTGGGGACCCCCAGATCGGACATCGCCTGCAGACATCCAGATCGGACGCCCGAACGAGAGGTGCGCGAACCGGCTGACGAGCTGCCCGTCACCAGCCCGTCCCCGACGCACCCCCGCCCCGCCGACGCACCTCGAGGACGTCCACCCGCTGGGTCGCGGTGAGGACGCCGCGGCCCGCGCCGACGTAGCGGCCCGAGGTGGGGGCGACGTCGTGATAGTCCCGGCCGACCGCGACCGTGACGTAGCGAAGGTCCGCGACCCGGTCATGGCAGGGGTCGAACGCCACCGCCGCCGCGGCCGCCCCACCGGGCGTCACCGCCGCCGGCCCGGACACCGGCACCGGCGAGGCGTCGGCCCAGGCTCCCAGCGGACCCACTCCTCCCGCCCGGAGGATGCCGGCCGGCACCACGACCTCCACCCAGGCGTGCGAGGCACCCTCACCGAGCATGTGCCCCGAGACGTAGCGGGCAGGGATCCCGACTGCCCGGCACATCGCGATCATGACGTGAGCCTGGTCCTGGCAGACCCCGCGGCCGCCGGTGAGAGCCTGGGCGGCGGTCGTACCCACATCCGTGCTGCCCGAGACGTACTCGATCCGCTGGTGCACCCAGCCGCAGACGCGGCGGGCCGTGGCCACCGGGTCGCCGCCGGCCAGCGAGCGGGCCGCGTCGATCATGGTGGTGGTGGGTGTCGTGAGCGGGGTGGGGGCGAGCAGCCGCCGGCTGCTCAGCACGGACGCGGGCAGCTCGGGCCAGCCGAGGCCCGCGAACCGTTCCACCACGAGGGTGATGTCGAAGTCCAGCGTCGGTGGGACCACGTCGACGCTGACGGTGGCGATCTGGAGGCCGTCGGGCCCACGAGCCCAGGTCGTCCGGGCGTCCGGGGCGGAGACCCGCAGGTCGACGGAGCGCCGCAACTGCCCGCCGTGGCGGGGCGGCGGCACGGCTATGAGGCGGTGTTCCAGGTCCGTCGCGAGGCCGTCGTAGGTGTAGCGGAACCGCTGGCGAACCCGGTAGGTGACCTGCTCGGCGCTGTCGAGATCACCTGGTTCGGGGGCGGCATCCCCCGCCGCGACCGCCTCGGATGCTCGCGCCACGCCCTCGATCGTCGCCCGGTCCTGTTTCCCGCCCGTTAACGGAAACCGTGCCGGTTCCGCCGTGTCACCGGACAACGCCAACACGGAACATCATCACTGCCCGGACGACACGCCTCATCCGCACGAAAACCTCACTTCGTCACACATCGCGGCTGCCGAGTTCATCCGAAGCTGGCAGCATGAGCAACCATGAGCGACCTCGTTGCGACCCGGCCGGACCAGCCGCAACGAAAAGCGCGGAGTGCGCTGCTGGAGCCCCTGGAGGCACCTCGGGCGCCGGCCCCGTCGGATCTTCCGCCGGACCGGTACATCAACCGGGAGAAGTCCTGGCTTGATTTCAACTCCCGTGTCCTCGCACTCGCCGAGGACGTCGCCACTCCACTGCTGGAACGGGCCAAGTTCCTGGCCATCTTCGCCAGCAACCTGGACGAGTTCTACATGGTGCGGGTGGCCGGACTGATGCGCCGGGACGCGACACGGCTCGCGGTCCGCTCCGCGGACGGGCTGACCGCCCGTGAGCAGCTCGACCTGATCAGCCGCACGACCGCCGAGCTGACCGCGCGGCACTCCCGCTGCTTCACCGACGAGGTCGCGCCGTCGCTCGCGCATGCGGGCATCACGATCAAGCTGTGGCATCAGCTCGGGCCGTCACAGCGGGAGGGGCTGCGGAACTACTTCCACGAACAGATCTTCCCGGTGCTGACGCCGCTGGCCGTCGATCCCGCCCATCCGTTTCCGTACATCAGCGGCCTGTCCCTGAACCTCGCCGTCGCCGTCCGTGCGCCCGGCGGGGCATCCGAACGCTTCGCCCGGGTGAAGGTTCCGCAGAACGTTCCGCGGCTGATCCGGGTGGGCCCCGACGAGCCGGCGGGCGAACGCCCCGGCGGGGAGATGCTCCGGCCCGCGCAGGACGACTCCGCCGCCTGCTTCGTGCCGCTCGAGGAGGTCATCGCGGCCCATCTCGGGCAGCTTTTCCCGGGTATGGAGGTAGTCGACTCGCACCTGTTCCGGGTCACCCGCAACGCGGACCTGGAGGTCGAGGAGGACGAGGCCGAGGATCTGCTGCAGGCGCTGGAACGCGAGCTGGCACGGCGCCGTTTCGGGCCCGCCGTGCGCCTCGAGGTCGACGCCGACATCGACGAGGACCTTCTCAGCCTGCTGATGCGCGAGCTGGAGGTCACCGACCGCGAGGTCCACCGGGTACGCGGCCCGCTGGACATGTCCGTGCTGTGGGCTCTCTACGATCTCGACCGCCCGGAGCTCAAGGACGCCCCGCGGGTGCCCGTCACCCATCCCCGGCTGCTCAACGACGAGGGCGAGCCGTCCGACTTCTTCAGCGTGCTGCGCGAGGCCGACGTCCTCGTGCACCATCCGTACGACTCGTTCACGACCTCGGTACAGCGGTTCATCGAGCAGGCGGCGGCCGACCCGCACGTCCTGGCCATCAAGCAGACGCTGTACCGGACGTCCGGCGACTCGCCGATCGTCGACGCGCTGGTCGCCGCGGCCGAGGCCGGCAAGCAGGTGGTCGTCCTGGTCGAGATCAAGGCGCGGTTCGACGAGAGCGCCAACATCCGCTGGGCCCGCGAGCTCGAACGGGCGGGATGCCATGTCGTCTACGGCCTGATCGGTCTCAAGACACACTGCAAGATCTGCCTCGTGGTGCGCCAGGAACGCGGTGGCCTGCGCCGCTACTGCCATGTCGGCACCGGGAACTACAACCCGAAGACCGCGCGGCTCTACGAGGACCTGGGCCTGCTCACCGCCGCGCCGGACGTCGGCGCCGACCTGACCGACCTGTTCAACGTCCTGACCGGGTACAGCCGCCAGACGGAGTACCGGTCGCTGCTCGTCGCGCCGCAGCACATGCGGGACGGGATCATCGAGCGCATCGAGGCCGAGGCCGAGGCCGCCCGCGAGGGCCGCGAGTGCGGAATCCGAATCAAGGTCAACAGCCTGGTCGACGAGAAGATCATCGACGCGCTGTACCGGGCCTCGATGGCCGGAGTGCCGGTCCACTGCCTGGTCCGCGGGATCTGCTCGCTACGGCCGGGGGTCCCCGGACTCTCCGAGACGGTGCATGTCCGATCGATCCTCGGACGGTTCCTGGAGCACAGCAGGGTCCTGGAGTTCGCCTCGGCCGGTGAGCACTGGATCGGCAGCGCCGACATGATGCACCGCAACCTCGACCGGCGGATCGAGGCGCTCGTGCGGGTTCCGCACGCCGAACGCCAGGCCACGGTGCGCGGGATGCTCGACCGCGCCTTCTCCGACGGCGTCTCCGCCTGGGTCCTCGCAGCCGACGGGCGCTGGGAGCGGCACACGACCGGTCCGGATGACGCGCGCCTGGCGGACTACCAGCAGGACCTCATGGGCCAGGCACACGAGCGCGGCCACCGCTGACCCGCCGGCAGGGTCCGCCCGCCACCGCCACCGAGCCGCTCCTCGCGCCGGCGCGTCCCGGCACGGCCTGTTCGGCCCAGGGCCGCGCCGGAACGCGGCCGCGCGAGGGCACGGCCGCGGCGTCGGTTTCAGTCGCTGCTCGTCGAGACGCTGGCCTTGAACTCCGAACCGGGACGGAACTTCGGCACCACGGACGCGGCGACGTGCACGGGCTCGCCGGTCGCGGGGTTGCGGCCGGTGCGGGCGGCACGCTCCACGCGCTCGAACACACCGAAACCGGTGATCGTGACCTTCTCGCCGCCGGCCACGGCTTCCTGGATCGCGTCGAACACCGCGTCGACGGCCTTGGTGGCGTTCGCCCGCCCGCCCTCGATCTGCTGAGCGATGCGGTCAACCAACTGGGACTTGTTCACAACAACCTCCGGACGCCCCCGCGCTTGACGGGGTGGGGAGCAGATCGGGCATCACACTGCGCTGCACCGTAGGCATCTCCACTGTCGAGGGCAATTCCCATGAGCGTGTCGCGTCACACAAACCCGCACGTCAGCGGGTTCGCGTCGAGTGGCTACCGCTTGCGCACTGTTCGACGAGCCCGTCGCATCCTGCAACTTCGTCACCTTGAGTAACTTTTGTCCGATGGCGATTCGAGCCGAAAGTCACGAATTGATAGCCCGCAGACGCCGGCCGAGAGGCGTCCTTACCCCAACACACCGGGGCACTACCCCACGCGGATGTGAGATCACACTCAGCATCGCGGCGACCACTGCGAGACGGGGCGGCCCGAACGGGTGCACCACCCCCCTGGGCGCGTGCGCCCGATGGCCGGTGATGTGATCAACGCAACATCGCCGCGGCACCCCCGGGCCGGCTCCCAGTAGCCCGAAAAGCCCTGTGCCGGGCCAGGTCACCCCGGCCCGGCACAGGTCCCGTCCGGCTCAGGCGGTGGTCGGCAGCCAGGCCGGCCGCTCCGCCTCGAAGACGGTGATGCGGTCCTCGTGCCGCAGCGTCAGGCCGACGTCGTCGAGACCTTCCATCAGCCGCCAGCGGGTGAAGTCGTCAAGATCGAAGCCGACGACCTGGCCGGCGCCGCGGACCTCCCGCGCCTCCAGATCGACGGTGATCTCCGTGGCCGGGTCGGCCTCCACGGCGGCCGTCAGCGCCTCGACGACGTCCGCCGGCAGCACGACCGGAAGCAGGCCGTTGCCGAGCGCGTTGCCGCGGAAGATGTCGGCGAAGCGGGGTGAGAGCACCGCGCGGAAGCCGTAGTCCTGCAGGGCCCAGACGGCGTGCTCACGGGAGGAGCCGGTGCCGAAGTCGGGCCCGGCGAGCAGGATCGACGCCCCGGCGTGAGCCGGGTCGTTCAGCACGAACGAGGGGTCGGCCCGCCATTCGGAGAACAGCCCGGCCCCGAAGCCGGTCCGCTCGATGCGCTTGAGCCACTCGCTCGGGATGATCTGGTCGGTGTCGACGTCGCTGCGCCGCAGCGGCACCGCCCGACCGGTGTGGATGGTGAACGCCTCCATCGAGGGCACGTTCCCTTCGGCGTCGTGGGAGAAGGTCCCGGGGAGAAGGTCCCGGAGAGCCCCCGGGAGAGGGTCTCCGGGGCAGGTCGTGGAGCGGAGTCGGTTTCGGCCGCGGCCGCCGGCCGCGTTACAGGTCGGCGGGCGCGGTGAGGCGACCCGTGACCGCGGTGGCGGCGGCGACCGCCGGAGAGACCAGATGCGTGCGCCCACCCGGGCCCTGCCGGCCCTCGAAGTTGCGGTTGGACGTCGACGCGCTGCGCTCCCCGGGGCGCAGGGTGTCCGGGTTCATGCCCAGGCACATCGAGCAGCCGGCGCTGCGCCAGTCCGCCCCGGAGGCGCGGAACACCTCGTCGAGGCCCTCCGCCTCGGCCTGGGCCTTGACCTCCATCGATCCCGGGACGACAAGGACCCGCAGGCCGTCGGCCACCTGCCGCCCGCGCAGGACGTCGGCGGCGGCCCGCAGGTCGGAGAGCCGGCCGTTGGTGCAGGAGCCGATGAAGACCGTGTCGACGGCGACGTCGGTCAACGGCGCGCCGGGGGTCAGATCCATGTAGGCCAGCGCGCGCTCCACCGAGGCGCGGGCCGCGGGGTCGACATAGCCGGCCGGGTCGGGCACGGCCGAGCTCAGCGGAGCAGCCTGGCCGGGGTTGGTCCCCCATGTGACGTACGGGCTCAGGCTGGGCCCGTCGATGACCACCTCGTGGTCGAACACCGCGTCGGCGTCGGTGGCCAGGGTCCGCCAGTAGGCCACGGCGGCGTCCCACTCGGCGCCGGTCGGTGCGTTCGGGCGCCCCTTCAGGTACTCGAAGGTCGTCTCGTCCGGTGCGATCATGCCGGCCCGGGCACCGGCCTCGATGGACATGTTGCAGACCGTCATCCGGCCCTCCATCGACAGCGCGCGGACGGCCTCGCCGCGGTACTCGATGACATAGCCGGCCCCGCCGCCGGTGCCGATCCGGGCGATCACGGCGAGAATGAGGTCCTTGGCGGTCACGCCGGGCGGCAGCTCGCCCTGCACCGTGACAGCCATCGTCTTCGGCCGGCGCTGCGGCAGGGTCTGGGTGGCCAGCACATGCTCCACCTGGCTGGTGCCGATGCCGAACGCCAGCGCGCCGAAGGCGCCGTGCGTCGACGTGTGGCTGTCGCCGCAGACGATCGTCATGCCCGGCTCGGACAGGCCGAGCTGCGGGCCGACGACGTGCACGATCCCCTGGCCCGGGTCGTTCATCGGGAACAGCCGGACGCCGAACTCTGCGCAGTTCTTGCGCAGAGCCTCCACCTGGGCCCGCGACACCGGGTCCGCGATCGGCAGCAGGGTGTCCGCCGTGGGCACGTTGTGGTCCTCGGTGGCGAGGGTCAGGTCGGGGCGGCGGACCGGGCGCCCGGCCAGCCGCAGCGCCTCGAACGCCTGTGGCGAGGTCACCTCGTGCACGAGGTGCAGATCGATGTAGAGCAGGTCAGGTTCCCCGTCGGCACGGCGGACGACGTGCGCGTCCCAGACCTTCTCCGCGAGTGTGCGCCCCATTGGCCCCACTCCCTCTCTCGCGCGGGCCGGGCCCACGCAGTCGGACATGCGGTTCGAACATCGGTGTCGTCACAGGACTGCCACCCCGAACGGCTGCGCCGCCCGAACGGCTGCGCCGCCCGAATGGCTGCGTCCCAAGGTTTGGGATGGCAGTATCAGACTATGGAACATAGTAGCGGCGTCGGCGTCCTGGACAAGGCCGCCCTTGTGCTGAGCGCCGTCGAGCACGGCCCGGCCGGCCTCGGCGAACTGGTCGCCCGCACCGGGCTGACCCGGGCCACCGCCCACCGGCTCGCCAGCGCGCTGGAGACACACCGCCTGCTCGCCCGCGACGCGGCGGGCCGGTTCGTGCCCGGCCCGCGGCTGGCGGCGGGCAGCCCCGCCGCGCTGCCCTGGGAGATGCTCGACGCGGCCGGGCGGGTTCTCACCGCGCTGCGGGACGACACCGGCGAGAGCACCCAGCTGTACGTCCGACGCGGCCCGGTCCGCGTGTGCGTCGCCGCCGCGGAGCGCTCCGCCGGCCTGCGGGACACGGTGCCGGTCGGCGCCGCCCTGCCGATGACCGCCGGCTCCGGAGCCCAGGTACTGCTCGCCTTCACCGACGCCACCGGGCCCGGGTCCGGGCCCGAGTCCGAGTCCGGGCTGCCAGCGCACACGGCGTTCACGGCCGAGGCGTTGGCCCGGGTTCGCCGGCGCGGTTGGGCGGAGAGCGTCGGCGAGCGGGAGCCCGGTCTCGCCTCGGTCTCCGCGCCGGTGTTCGGTCCCGCGGGCGTCGTGGCGGCGATCTCCCTGTCCGGCCCGGTCGAGCGGCTCACCCGGTCGCCGGGGCGGCGGCACGGGGCAGTGGTCGTCGCCGCGGCCCGCCAGCTGTCGTCGCAGGCCGGGCCCGTGATGACACAACCCGGCCCTCGCGTGACGGTTAACGACACAGTCGCACCTTCTCGAGCCGAAGGAGGTGTCGCAGGTCACTTCACATGAACGGGAATTGCCGCACGCGGAGCAGGCAAAAACGCCGCCCGCTTACCCGCCTAAACACCACTTCCTGACGCCCTGAAACACAATGCTTCCGCACCGGCCATCCGTACCGGCACCCCGGCGCGGCCAGGCAGGCTACGACGTCGTAGCCTTTGTCCTGTCACCAGAGCAGGATCGACGTACCGAGCAGTTGTTCACGTACAGGCACGGCGTGGCTGGTCCAGCGCTCCGCGTGGCTAGGCCGGTCACACCACGTGGCGTAGTCCGGCCAGACCGCCGATCTGCGGTCACCGGTCGGGCAGGGGCGCATTACCTGCACGTGTGGTCGACCCGCCGGGTGCTGTGCCAGCCGGCCTCACCACCCGCCGACGGGAGGATCCGCCGGAGTCCTCCGGCTTCCGCAGGCCCCGCCGCGGCAGCGTCACAGGCTCGCGCCGCAGGAGTTCCGACGGCGCTCAAAGGGGGAAAGGCGCAGTGCGCAAACTGGGTTCGCGGTACGTCCTGCACGAACTACTCGGGCAGGGAACGGCCGGCCAGGTCTGGCGCGGAGCCCACGTCTCCGACGGGGAGCCCGTTGCCATCAAGGTGCTCCGCCCGGAACTCGCCCACGACCCCGAGGTCGTCGACCGTTTCCTGCGCGAATGCGATCTGCTGGTCCAGCTCGACAGCCCCGACCTGGTGCGGGTCCGCGAGCTGATCCAGGAGCCCGGCACCCTGGCGATCGTCATGGACCTCGTCGAGGGCATCGACCTGCGGGCCCACCTCGACCAGGCTGGCCCGCGCCCGGTGACCGAGGCCGTCCGGCTCGTCGTCGGCCTGCTCTGGGCGTTGGACAGCGTGCACGGCGCAGGCATCATCCACCGTGACGTCAAGCCCGAGAACGTCCTCATCGACACCTCGGACCCCCGGCGGCCCTACGTGCGGCTCACCGACTTCGGGGTGGCGCGCATGATCCACACGCCGAGCCGGGCGTCCCTGACCGGCCCCATCGGGACCCCGCTGTACATGGCGCCCGAGCTGGCGGACGAGGTCCCACCGACGCCGGCCGTCGACATCTACGCCGCCGGCGTCGTTCTCTACGAGCTCATCGCCGGCAGCCCGCCGTTCGACGCGTCGCACCCGGCGGACCTCATGCGGGCGCACCGCGAGGACGTGCCGCAGCCGATCCAGGGCGTCCCGCCCGCGGTGTGGGACGTCCTGGCCGCCATGCTGGCGAAGTCGCCGCAGCAGCGCCCGGCGAGCGCCGCCGACGCCGCGGAGGACCTGCTCGACGCGATTGAGGACGAGGACCGGGACCACGACCTCGGCGAGGGCGACGACGATCAGCGCTGGGAGCGCGAGCAGGACCGCCGCGCCGATCCCCGCGACACCGGCGCCTCCCGGCAGCACGGCGGCCCCGGCCGCGGCGCGCCCCAGGGCAGCCCCGAAAGCCGGGACTCCGACTTCGACACCGCCCAGACCCGGATCGACCGGGACCGCGCGACAACGGGCGCGCCGCAGCGTGACCCGGCCCGTTCCGGCACGGCGGTTCGTCAGCCCGCAGTCGTCGGAGCCGGAGCTCTCGGAGCCGCAGCTCTCGGAGCCGGGGCCGCCTCCGGCGCGACCGCCGTGCTCTCCAGCGGGGACGCCACCGGAGCACACGGCGGTTGGGACGACGCGGCCCACACCCAGGTGGGGGGAATCCCCGCCACCCAGGCAGGCAGCCCACCCTCGGGCCGGGCCGGCTGGAACGACGACGCGCACACCCAGGTCGCCGGCATTCCCCCGGTCCGGCCGGGGCGGGGCGGGGCCGATCAGACCTGGGCCGGGCAGGCGCCCGGCGGCTGGAGCGACGGGGCGGACGCAGCCACCGGGGCCCAGCCCGCGGTCCGTGTCCCCGCCCGTTCGGCCGGCTCCGCCGCCGACCGCAACACGGTGATCTCAAGCAGCAAGGACTCGGCCCCCGCCGGCACGGTCAGTGGGCCGGGCTCCCCCGCAGCCCGGTCCGCTGCCGACCGGCGGCGACGCAGCCGCATCGCGGCTGGCGCCGGACTGGTCGTCGCCCTCGTCGCCGGTGCCGGCGGCTGGGCTCTCGCCGCCGCCGGTGACAGCGAGAGCGGGCTGACGGCGGACGGCCAGACCCAGACCCTGATCGACCCGTCGATCACCGCGACTCTGCCCGGAGGCCTCCCGATGCCGCCGGGAATGGATCCCGCGCAGGTCGGCCCCAGCGGCGATCCCAGCGGACCGGCCCGCACGAACCCGGCCGCGAGCCCCGGCCAGAGTGCCTCGCCGGGCGCCACGCCCACGCAGAGCGGGCCGGCCACCGCCAGCCCGAGCGCCACGACCTCGCCATCACCGACGCCCAGGGACGCGACCGTGCCCGACGTCCAGGGCCAGAGCCAGTCGGCGGCGTCGAACACACTGAGCGACAAGGGCTTCACCAACGTGTCGTCGAGCGAGAGCTGCCAGAAGGGCAAGAACGGCGGGGTCGTGCTCGACCAGAACCCCAACCCGGGCAGTGTGGTCCCCGTCTCCACGAAGGTGACGCTGACCGTGCAGGCCACGAACTGCGCCGAGGTCCCCAGCGTCGCTGGAAGCTCACTCGAGGCGGCGCGCAGCACCCTTGTCAGCAAGGGGTTCGGGGTCCTGAACGGCTCGGGCAACTGCTCGTACGGGCCGGGGCGCAACGCGGCCGGGACCAATCCCGCGGCCGGGACGATGATGCGCAAGGGTGAGAGCGTCTGGCTCGAGCCGTCCTGTGCCGCGTCGCCCGCGCCGGCACCGCCGCCGAGCTCCGCGCCGCCCGCCTCACCTGCCAGCTAGCAGGCAGACAGCGGCGGGCCGCTCGCGGTCGGCCCGGGCGGCCTGCCGCCCGGGCCGACTTTCACCGCTCCGGCCGCTCGGCCACCGCACAGCCACGGCTGCCGAGACCACGCCGATCCTGCGGATCCCTGAAGAGCCCGTGCGCCGCGCCCGGCACGACTCCGGTGAGAGCCCCGTGTCAGCCCTGCGCCCGAGGCGGCCCTCGTGCGTGCCTCCGCCCGCCGTGCCCGGGGGCTCGGGCATCGGCCGGTGTTTCCCGTGCTCGCCTGACGCGCAGCGCCTGTCACGTGAGCACGTGAGGGCGGCATTGGTCCGGCTCCGAGGAGCTCGTGCCCACGGCGGTCCAGCCGGGTCGGGTGGTCAGAGCAGCCTGTTGACCGTGGGTCCGGCGTGCACTTCTACCGCCAGTCCTGGGACTGGGAGACCGCCGCCGACCACGGGTCCCGGGCGGGCGCCGCGTGGGGCAGCCGGGCCGGAGCGGCGGCCGGCTTGGGGAAGTTCGCCGGTGTCGGCGTCGGTATGGCCGAGCCCGCGCCGTCGCCGGACGGCCCACCGCGGGGGTGCAGCAGCGCACCGGTGCCCGCCGGCAGGGCGGGCGGGTCAGGCAGGAGATCACCCCGTGTGCGCAGGCTGCGCGGGAGCGGCATCGGGACGGGCATCGGCGCCGGTTCGTCCGTCGCGGCGGTCGCCGTGGCCGTGGAGGCCGCCCACAGGTCGACCTCGACGATGATCTCGCCGTTCTCAGAGGACATCCGCAGGCGGCCGCCGTGCACCTCGACCAGCCGGCGCACCACATAGAGCCCCATCCCGGCGCCGTCGGTCTGCCGGGTCGCCGTCCCGTCCCGCTGGGTGAACGGCTCGAAGAGCTGGCGGATGGTGGCCGGGTCGAGGTCGGGGCCGGGGTTACGCACCCGCAGCACCACCTCGTCACCGACCCGGCCGGCGATGAGCCGCACCGGCGCACCCGGCCAGGAGTGCACCAGCGCGTTGTCCACGAGGTTCGCGACGACCTGGTGCAGGGCCTGGCGCGCCATCCGGACGGTGAGCTGGGGCGGGAGGTCCACAGTGACGCTGTTGCCGGCGTAGGACAGCCCGTCGATGACGTCCCGCACGACCTCGGGCAGGTCGGCGACCGTGTTGTCGCCGGTACCGGTGGCGGTGGCGGCCGTCAGCATGTTCTCCAGCAGCCGGGACAGCCGGTCGGAGTAGGTGACGGCGGAGTCGAGCATGCCGTCGAGCTGGGCGTCGGAGAGGCGGTCGCGGCGACGCCTGATCGTGAGCAGGGTGCCGCGGATGCCGGTCAGCGGGGTGCGGAACTCGTGCGAGACGGTGGCGACCAGGTCGCTGCGGATGCGGTCGGTCTCCTCCAGCCGGGCCATCAGGCTCTGCTGGCCCTCGTAGAGCTGCTGGCGGTAGTCCTCCACCCGGCGGCGGGACTGCTCGTTGTAGTGCCAGAAGACCATCTGGGCGCCCGCCAGGGCGCAGATGAAGCCCGCGTGCAGACCGGCCAGCAGCAGGGCGTTCTCGTCCATCCTGGAGGCCGCCTCGGCGGTGATGATGTCACCGATCGCGAGACTGGCCAGGAAGACGAACGCGATGGCCAGGAGGTAGACGCTCCAGTCCTCGTAGAGGGCGATGAGCGCCACCACGACGAAGAAGTGGAAGTACATGGGCGTCAGGCCGTCGGAGAGGTGCACGAAGACGACCGAGCAGCAGAGCAGACCCAGGCTCGCCGCGAGCGCCCGCACCCGGCGCATGCCGGGGGCCAGCGCGGCACCGAACAGCAGCGCCGGCGGAGTGGCCGCCAGCAGGCCGTGCGGCAGGCTGTGGTCACGCCACAGGCCGTACGCGACGATCACCGGCAGGTGCATCGCCAGCACCCAGCACATCAGCGCGTGGCGGGCGGCCCAGTCCTCCGTGGGCAGGCCCCGCCCGCGCGGGAACCAGGCGACCGGCCCGCGGGACGTCACTTCGGCGCTCGACGCGGCCAGGCCGGAGTCCGCCGCGAGGGTCCGGGCGGGCCGAGGCTTCTCGGGCCGGCGGGCGGCGCGCCCGACGTGGGCGCTGCCGTGACGGCGGCGCGCCCGTTCGGGCATGGAGGGTCGGGCGGAGGACATCCGAGCAAGTTTCTCCCGTTCCGGGCCCGGAGCGCCATGGCTGTCAAGGGTGGTGTCGTATGACGACTATGCCCAGCTTTGACTAGGCCATCAGTACCACTCGGTAAGGGGCTCAAAGAAGCATGGCGCAGTTGCCCGCATTCCCGACAGGCTGTGGTCCGCGAGGTGGCCCCCGGACGGCCGCCCGCGGAGGAGGACACGTGCCCCCAGTTGCCCTGACGACCGCGACCGCCGCCGCCTTCACCGTGCAGACAACGCCTCAGCCTGCGGATGTTCCGACGGACGGCGGTGTCTCGCTCGCGCTGGCGGCCCGCCCCGTGCTGCGCCTCGTCGGCTCCGAGCCGGTCGACCCGTCCGGGGAGGCGCAGGAGATCGTCCACGGTTTCGGTGGACCCAGCACCTGCAGCTGCCGTCCGTGTGCCATGGCCCGCCACCCCTCGTTCATGCCCCGCCTGCGCGCCGTCGACTGAGGGCACGGCCGAGAACTAGTCCTGTGTACCTACCACCATCCGGCAGGTGCCACATCGCGGGCCGGCCCCACGAGCTGGTCGGCCCCGCCCCGCCGCTGTGATCCGTCGCGATCCGACGTGATCCAGCCGCCGCCAGGGGCACCCGCATCAGTGATTCCGCAGTCAGCCGCACCCGTGCTCAGACAGGTCGGACCGGCGCTGCCCGCGCCGGTCGCCGGCAGACAGACCCCTTCCGGACGAAGCGCCGCATGTCCGCGGGCCGTCCGGTTCAGGTACGGGATGTGAGGTCAGTGCGCGGAGATGCGCGCCAACGCGTCACAAGGCCCGCCGGCCACAAAAGAAAAACGCCAACCTCGGAAGGTTGGCGCCATGAGATTCAGATGTAGCCGAGATTCAGATGTAGCCCCGACCGGATTCGAACCGGCGCTACCGCCTTGAGAGGGCGGCGTCCTGGGCCGCTAGACGACGGGGCCAAGACCGTTTTTGCAATATACAGCATGTTCGTACAAGTGGTGCAGCTGGGGTACCAGGACTCGAACCTAGACTAACAGAGCCAGAATCTGTTGGGCTGCCAATTACCCCATACCCCATGGGTCCCTCGCGGGCGATGCCTACTGTACCCCATCCACCGACCCGGTCAGCGACCGTGTCCCCGGCGGGTCTCCGGCGGGTCTCCGATTCCCGGCCCCGGGCCAGCCGCAGTGGGGCGGGCGGGCCGGAACACCGCCGCCCGCCCGCACTCCCCTACCGCGCGGTGACCGGATTTGTCAGCGTGCCGATGCCGTCGACCGTGACGGCGGCCGTCTGCCCGGCCCGCATCGGCCCCACCCCGGCGGGCGTGCCGGTCAGCAGCACGTCGCCGGGGAGCAGCGTCATCGCTCGCGACATGAAGGCGACGAGCGTGGGCACGTCGTGCAGAAGGTGCCTGGTTCGCGAGTCCTGGCGGACCTCGCCGTCCAGCGTCGTCCGCAGGGCCAGGTCGGACGGGTCGAGCTCGGTCTCGATCCACGGCCCGAGCGGGCAGAAGGTGTCGTGGCCCTTGCCGCGGGTCCACTGGACGTCCGCCGCCTGCTGATCCCGGGCGGTGACGTCGTTGGCGCAGGTGAACCCGAGAACGACCGACAGCGCCCGCTCCACGGGAACGTCCCGGCACAGCCTGCCGATGACGATGGCCAGTTCGCCCTCGTAGTCCACCCGATCGCTGTCGGGAGGGAGCACGATCGGATCGCCTGGGCCGGCCACGCTGGTCGAGGGCTTCAGGAACAGCACCGGGCCAGCCGGTGGCTCGCCGCCCATCTCACGCGCGTGGTCCGCATAGTTCTTACCGATGCAGAGAATCTTGCTGGGCAGGACGGGAGCCAGCAGCCGGACCTCGGCCAGCGGCCGCCGCACCCCGGTGAACGTGAACGGCGCGAACGGATGCGGTGTGATCCCGGCCACAATCGCGGTCCCGTCCTCCGGAGACCCCTCCACCACGCCGAATGCCGGCTCTGACCCGTCAGTGAACCTCGCTATGCGCACTGGGCGACCGTACCGACCGCGCCGCGCATCCGGTTCACCCGGCGACGCACCGGACACGGATGGAACGCACCCGGCCGGATGCCAGCGCCGGCAACGGGCCGCCCGCTCGGCGACCGCGTTCCGGTCCGGACAAGGTCCGGTGCACCACGGCCGGGAGGGGACGCCGAGAATCAGGCAGGATTGCCGGGTAAGGGCCAGCGCCCGGTCGAGGACGGCGTGGCCCGCCAGGTACCGGCCCGCTCTGGAAGGAGCACGATGACCGAGATCGACTCGACCCCCGTCTACGAGATTGGCGCGCCCGAACCCAAGCCCATCGACGAGGAGCTCAGCGTCCAGCTCGGCCATCTCGCCGAGGACGCCATCCTGCGTGGCAAGCCAAACGGCGACGAGCGCTGCGACAACTGCCTGTACTACCTCGACACCGACAAGGACATCACCTACTGCTGGCATCCGAAGCTGCGGATCCTCGTCGGCGGCGACTGGTGGTGCCAGTGGTGGGAGGAGATCCCGGACGAGGACTGACCACCCTGGACGCCCACACCCTGGGCGTCCACAGCCTGGGCATCCACAGCCTGGGCATCCGGCCCCGGGGCCGCGGTCGCGGCCTCGGGGCGCCGACCTCGGTCCGGTTCCCCGTCCTGGCCGTCCCTGCCGGGGGTGGTGAACGGCCGGCGTAGCCACAGGTCGCGCAGGATGTCAGTCGCCGCCACGGTGACCAGGCCGCGCGCCCCGTCGAGGATCTCGGCCATTTCCGGCTCCTGGGCGCCGCGGTCCGCCGCGTGCGTCAGCTCCTCCGACTCGTGGCAGGCCGCCTCGACCAGCCAGCCCCGCTCCGTCGCCGCTGACAGCAGCCCGAGAAGGTCCGGGCGAGCGTCCGGCAGGCGGCTCGCCAGCCGCCGGCGCAGCGCCCACAGCGCGGCCCGATCCGTGGTACGCCCCCAGGTCACCCTGATGAACCGCCCCTCGCCCACCGCCACCGGGACAGCTGTCACCGGAACAGTCCCCACCGGGACGGATGCCACCGCGCCGGTCGCCTCGCTGACCAGGTGGACGTGGGGGTGGTCGGTCGTCGTCGCACCGTCGAGCAGCCCGCCGAGCCGCTCCCAGAAGGACTCCGCGGGCCGGCCGGCGCCACCGATGTCGAAGAGGCCGACGAACATCCCGCTGCCCGAGACTCCGGCGATGGCACCGGGCCGGTCCGGGTCGCCTGGCCCCTCGCCGGCCCCTCCCGCCAGCTCACGGCGCAGCGCGTGGGTGTCCCCCACCCGGCCCCGGATCGCCCGCAGCAGCAGCATCGCCGCCTCCCCCCGTGACGGGGAGACTAAGACGTGCCACCAGGTCGGGCCACCTCACGCCAACGGCGGCCTCGTCACCGGCAGTGCGCGAACGGGCGATGCCGACGGGAAGGAGCCGACGGGAAGGAGCCACCGGAAGTGCCGGTTCAGGCCTCCGGCGACAGCGGCACGACGTCGAACGGCAGCTCGTCCTCATCCCCTCCCGCGCCGGCCGGCGCGGCTTCCGCCGGTACGGCCGAGGCGGGCTCCGCCTGCGCCCGCAGCGCTCCGGCGACGTCCCCGAGGCCCGTCCGCGCGTCGACGGCGATCTCGCCGATCCGGATCGCCACGGCGAGCCGGTCGAGGAACCGCGCGAGTTCCACCGGAGTCCGCACGGCCCCGTCCCCCGCCGGCAGCGTGGCCAGCAGGTCGGCGGCAGCCGTCGGGGTGATGCGACCGGTGTCGCGGTAGGTCTCCAGCCGACGTCGGAGGCTGGCCAGCGTCGACGGCGCACCCGCGAAGTCCGCCGCGTCGATGCCGGCGACCCGGGCACGGGCCTCGACCGCCGGGCAGTCCGGACCACCCGGCACCACCCGGACGACCACGTCGAACGGGCCCCGGTCGGACGCCCGACCGATCGCGAGCCCGTCGATCCTGCCCAACGAGTGGATCTCGTCGCCCTCCGGAAGGGTACGGGCGCTCAGCGCCGTCGCCACCGTCGCGCCCGCCTTGTCGAGCAGGCCGAGCTCGATGGTCACGGTCCGGTCCGCGGTGCCGCCGACCCGGGCGCGGACGTCCAGTGACTCGAAGTCCGACCCGGTCAGCAGGTCGCCTCCGACGCCGCCGGCGCTGATGGAGCCTCCGTCGACGACCGGTGTCACGCAGCCACCGCCAGCCGGGTCGGCGAGCGGCGTCAGGGCTGTCACCTCGAAAGGCTGATCGGTCGCCAGGTTCTCGGACCCCTCGCCCGCCGCGTCGCCGTCGGCCTCCGCCGTGCCGGCAGCGGGGTCGGCACCCAGGCTGGAGACCACCGTCGGGCCGACCGCGTACCAGGCCGCCCAGCCCAGCACCGAGCGGATGTAGGCGTCCGACGGGTTGTACGAGCGCACCGCCGCCACGACGTTGTCCGGAATACGCAGGTCCCCCGAACGGCACAGCAGATCCGCCGCGGCAAGCGCCGCGTCGTCGATGTCGTTCGGGTCGGCGCGGCCGTCCCCGTCGGCGTCCCGGCCGGCCCAGCGCCACACCGGCGGGGTGAACTGCATCGGGCCGACCGCGCGGTCCAGCCCACTGTCGCCGTCGAGCCAGCCGTCGTCGGTGTCGCGAATGTGGAACCTGCCCGCCGAGCCGTCGAGACGCGGGCCGACAACTGTCGGTGCCACTCGGCCGTCGGGGCCGATCGCCGCGCCCCTGCCATGACCGGACTCGATCGCGCCGAGACCCGCCAGTACCGACCAGTGGAGGAAGCAGCCGGGCTGTTCGGCCTTCAACCGATCAGCGGCGTCGGTGTACGCCACCAGCACGCGGGACGGGATCGTCGAGGCCTGGGCACCCGATCCGGGCGGGGTCGCGAGTGGCTCGTTCGGGACGGTGCTGCCGGTCACCGGGCCGGGCGCCTGCGCTCCGGCCGCGGCGGTACCGGTTCCGGCGGTACCGCCGGTGGCGACAACGGCCAACCCGTCACGGACGGGCAGCCGGACCTGCCCCGAGGCCCCGACGACACCCGCCAGGTCGGCCACGGTCGCGCTCCCGAAGGCCGCTCCCTCCTCAGGCAGGATCTCGTCCTGGTCGATCCGCCCGTTGACCGGGCCGGTCAGCTGCCAGGGAGCGGCGGCCGGGGCCGGGCCCGCCACCGCGGTCACCGCCAGGGCCAGCGCCGCCGCCCCCAGGGCGAACTTCGCCAGTGCCCAGGAGCTTCGCCGGGTGCCGGCCCGCCGAGCGGTCGGCCCGCCGGCCAGGTCCGCTCCGGCGGCACTGCCTGCCCTCTCGGCTCTGTCGGTGCTGCCCGCCCGGCTTGCCTTTCCCGCCCTGCCCGCCCTGCCCGCCCTGCCAGCTCTGCCCGCCCTGTCGATGCCGCCCGCCCGACTGGCGCCGCCTGTCCGGCCCGCCCGGCGCGATCCGGTCACCCGACGCGCACCGGACGGGGGGTCGACCCAGCCGGCGCCCGACGTGGACGTCGACGCGGACGATCGATGTGCCCCGGCCCGACGGGCACCAGCTCCACGGCGGGGAGTGCGGCTCATCGCCGGCTCCCCCGCATGCGGCCGCTCCTGGTCTGGCGCATCATCGCCGGACACCGCGACACGGCCGTCCCCTCTCCTCGGCCTCCAGAGCCGAGCTCGCATCTCGCCGCCGGATCCGAGCCGGGCATCCTGATCGCCTGTTATGCGACGGATGCCTCGGATGACCCGGAAGCGTCGCGGTCAGCGTAGCCGGCACCAAAGGATGGCCGGGCAGGGTTGGCGTCAGCGGAGAAATCTTTGACAGGACAGGCGTGCACCGCATGGTTCGCGTTGACGATGTTGGTCGCCCGATGTGGACGGACGTGCCTCACCTGACGGGCCGCGGGCGGGCGAAGCCGGTCAGACGGCGTCGGGGTCCGGTCGCTCGCCCTGGCGGCGCAGGCCGTAGGTGACCGCGTCCTGAAGCGCCACCCAGGAGGCGGCGATGATGTTCTCGTCGACACCGATGGTGTCCCAGCGACCGCGGCCGTCGCTGGTCTCGACCAGGACACGGGTGACCGCGCCGGTGCCGTGGCGCCCGTCGAGAATGCGCACCTTGTAGTCGACCAGGTCCAGGTCCGCCAGGCCCGGGTAGGCCTTCTCCAGGGCCGCCCGCAGTGCGGTGTCGAGCGCGTTGACCGGGCCGTTGCCCTCGGCGGTCGAGACGTGCCGCTCACCGTGCGAGTGGACCTTCACCGTGGCCTCGCTGACGACCTCGCCGCCGGCCCGCTGCTCGACGATGACCCGCCAGGACTCGAGCGTGAAGTAGCGCTCGCGCCCGGCCACCTCGTCAAGCAGGACCAGCTCGAAGGAGGCCTCGGCGGCCTCGTAGGAGTAGCCGGCGGCCTCGCGGTCCTTGACCAGCTCCAGCACCCGCCCGAGGGCCTCCCGCTCGCCGGAGAGATCCAGGCCCATCTCGCGGCCCTTGAGCTCGAGGGTGGCGCGGCCGGCCAGTTCGGACACCAGCATCCGCATGTCGTTGCCGACCTCGGCCGGGTCGATGTGCTGGTACATGTCCGGGTCGACCTTGACCGCGCTGGCGTGCAGACCGGCCTTGTGCGCGAACGCGCTCGCCCCGACGTAGGGCCGGCTGCTGTTCGGTGCCGAGTTGGTGACCTCGTCGATGGCGTGCGAGACCCGGACGAGCTCCCGGAGCCGCCCGGCCGGCAGGACCTGGCGGCCCAGCTTGGTCTCCAGACCGGCGATCACGCTGAACAGGTTCGCGTTGCCGCAGCGCTCGCCGTACCCGTTCGCGGTGCCCTGCACGTGGGTCGCGCCGGCCTCGATCGCGACCAGGCTGTTCGCCACGGCGCAGGCGGCGTCGTCGTGGCAGTGGATGCCCAGGCGCGCGCCGGTGCTCTCCAGCGCGGTGGCGACGACGTCACCGATGCGGGTCGGGAGCATGCCGCCGTTGGTGTCACACAGCACCACGACCTCGGCGCCGGCCTCGGCCGCCGTGCGCACCATCTCCAGCGCGTAGTCGGCGTCGGCGCGGTGGCCGTCGAAGAAGTGCTCCGCGTCGACGAACACCCGCTTGCCCTCGGCAGTCAGGTACCGCACGGTGTCGCGGATCATCGCCAGGTTCTCCGCGGGAGTCGTCCGCAGCGCGCGCTCGACGTGCCGGCGATCCGCCTTCGCCACCAGGCAGACGACCGCCGTGCCGGCGTCCCGCAGCGCGGCGACCTGCGGATCGTCGCCGACGGCCTTGCTGGCCCGCCGGGTCGAGCCGAACGCGGTCAGCAGCGCGCCACGCAGGTCCAGCTCGGTGCGGGCGCGGCGGAAGAACTCCGCGTCCTTCGGGTTGGAGCCGGGCCAGCCGCCCTCGATGAAGCCGACACCGAGCTCGTCGAGGTGGCGGGCGACGATGAGCTTGTCGGCCACCGACAGGGACAGGCCCTCCTGCTGGGTGCCGTCCCGCAGCGTCGTGTCGTAGATGTGCAGCGACTCACGGTCGAAGGTGGGCGCGTGCTCCTCCTCGACGGCGCCAGCGGAGCGCGCGCCTGCCGGAGCGGGGCTTGTCGTGGCTGGGACGTCGTGGGGCACAGCTGGAACCTCTCGCCGGAACCGTGTCTGGCCGTCACGCGCCCGGTCTGCCTGGTCAGTGACCGGAACGCGTGACGGGGACGGGTTCGCCGCCAGAGGCCGACCCTATGACGTAACACGCCGGACATAAAGCAAGTGTGGCGCGTGCCATGTGTCGCATGACCTGCGCGTTCCCTCTTCGGGACGCCCCGTGCCGCGAGCGACTGGACCCATACCCGACCCCCACGCTACGCACACCCGCCGGCCACGCAGCCGGCGGGCCGCCGGCCCGATCCCGCCGGCCCCGCCGACCGCACCGGATCCCACGACCGGAAGCACCACCGGCCGGGGGTGAGCCGGGCCGGCTCACCCAGGCCCGCTCAGGCCCGCTCAGGCCTGCTCAGTCGCCGGCGAACCGGCGCAGCCGGTCGACCTGCATGATCGTGATGGTCTGCCCCTCGGACAGGATCCAGGCCCTGCGCTCGAACTCGCGCAGCGCCTGGTTCACCGACTGGCGCGAACCGCCGAGCAGCGAGGCGATCTCGGTCTGGGTGAGCCCCAGCTCGATCACCGGGCGGCCGGCCTCCCGCATCCGCATGAGCAGCAGCTTCGCGACCCGGCGTGGCAGGTCGAGGAACACCAGGTCCGCGTTCGCGCCGGTGAGCCGGCGCACGTGCGCGACCAGGGCCCGGATGAGCTGCTCGGCGACCGCCGGACGTTCGCGGACCAGCTCCCAGACGGCGCTGCGCTCCAGCACCAGCGCGGTGCTCGGCTCCAGCGCCTCGACGCTCGCCGACCTTGTCCCGGCCTCGACGATGTTGAGCTCGCCCAGGGTCTCGCGCGGGCCGGCGATGTTCAGGACGTGGTCACGGCCGTCGTCAGCCTTGGTGAGGACCTTCAGCCGTCCCGAGGCGACCACGAGGAGGGTGTCGGCGGGCTCGCCCTCCGTGAAGACCACCTGACCTCGGCGGAACCGCCTCGTCACGGACCGGCTGGCCAGCCGTAGCAGGTCCTCCTCATCGAGTTCCTTCAGCAGCGTGGTCCCCCGCAGCAGGGTGACCGCCTCAGTGTCGTGCATGCCCGTGAACGTAGCGCCGCACGGGGACCCGATGCGGCGCAGATCCCCGAGTCGACCGATTCATCGCCGCACGGTCACACAGCGACCACATCTCGTCGCGGATGTTCGCCGCCGAGCTGTGGTCACACCTCGACCCGCTGCCGGCTCCAGCACCGCACCACATCGCGCATCGAGAGCACCCCCTCGACCTCCGCTCCGGAGGTGACGATGAGGTGGCGGAAGCCGCCGCGCAGCATCACCGCAGCGGCCTCGTCGAGCGACCAGTCGCGGTCGGCCACCACCACGTCCCGGGTGAGATGGTCGCCCACGACCTCGGTGTCCGGGCTCTGTCCGGCCGCGACCGACCGCAGGACGTCGCGCTCGGTGAGAATGCCGAAGCCCTGACCCTCGCTGTCGAGGACGACGGCCGCGCCGACCTGGCGGGCGGCCATCATCCGGGACGCCTGCCGCAGCGTGTGCCCTGGCCCCACCACGAGGACCAGAGCGCTCATTCCATCCGAAACCCGCATGACGACCTCCCGAACCGGCTCCCGACGCTTGTGCGTTCGTGAAACGACTACAGGAGACGGTAGGCGGCCAAGGTCGGGTTGACCAGAGCACACGCCCGACGAGAACCGCCGCGGCGTGACCGGGGACGCGCTCGGCACGACGGCGGCTGGCTGGCGCGCCTCAGCCCACCAGCTCGTTCCAGTCCTTGTACCGGTCGAGCTCACCGCGGGTGGCCTGGTGGAAGATGTCGATGATCTCCCGGGTGACCGGGCCGGGCCGGCCCGCGCCGACGCTGCGGTCGTCCACCTCGGAGATGGGAACGATCTCGGCTGCCGTGCCGGTGAAGAACGCCTCGTCGGCCAGATAGAGGTCCGTCCGCACGATGTGCTGTTCCAGCACCTCGTACCCCTGGTCGGCCGCGATCTGCATGACCGACGCCCGGGTGATGCCGCCGAGCGGGCCGTCGCTGAGCGGCGGGGTGATGACCCGCCGCCCGGAGACGATGAAGACGTTCTCCCCCGAGCCGTCGGCGATGTGACCGTTCGGGCTGGTCATGATCGCCTCGTCGTAGCCGGCCTTGATGGCCGCCACCTTCGCCAGCGAGGAGTTCAGGTACTGGCCGGACGCCTTCGCCGCCGGCGGGATGATGTTCGCGTCGTTGCGGCGCCAGGTCGAGATCGTCGCCCGGGCGCCGTTGCGCTCGGCGTCCTCACCGAGGTAAGAGCCCCAGGGCCAGACGGCGATCATGACCTCGACCGACGAGGGCAGCGGATTGAGCCCCATCTCGCCGTAACCGAGGTAGATCAGCGGGCGGATGTAGCAGGCCTCCACGCCGTTCTCGACGATGGTGTCCTTCGTCGCCTGGATGACCTCCTCCTGCGAGAAGGTCGGCTCCATCATGTAGATCTTGGCGCTTCGGTACAGGCGGGCGATGTGGTCGGTGAGCCGGAAGACCGCACTACCGGCGGATGTCGGGTAGGCCCGGATGCCCTCGAACACGCCCCATCCGTAGTGGAGGGTCGGGTTGAGCACGTGGATGCGGGCGTCGTCCCAGTCGACGAACTGGCCGCTCATCCAGATCTTCGAAGTGGGGGTAATCGGCATGACAGCTCCAGGACGGGCTACCTCAGGGCGCGTGTGAACGCGCAGGCGAACAGGGTGACGAACAGTCAGAGATGACGAAACTGCCGATCGTCGCCGTGGTCAGGCCCTGTCGGCTGCCGTCGTACCGGATCTACGGCTCCATCCGAGGATAGCCGGTGGACGACCGTTGGGAAAACGACCAACCAGACGGCGGGGAGCGACCGGCTCCCCGCCGCGGCCCGCGGGTCGCCCCGCGGCGGCCAGAGGGTCAGGGGGTCAGCCCGCGGCGCGCGCGGCCAGTTCCTCGCCGACCTCGCGGGTCGACCGGCGGCCACCGCCCGACGAGGCCCGCTCGGCCAGCGAGGCGGCGACGGCGGCATCCACCCGGGAGGCCTCTGCCGTGTGCCCGAGGTGCTCGAGCAGCAGCGCCACCGACGCCACCGTGGCGGTCGGGTCGGCCACGCCCTGGCCGGCGATGTCGGGCGCGCTGCCGTGCACCGGCTCGAACATGCTCGGGTGGGCACCGGAGGGATCCAGGTTCCCACTGGCCGCGAGCCCGATACCGCCGGCGATGGCCGCGCCGATGTCGGTCAGGATGTCGCCGAACATGTTGTCCGTGACGACGACGTCGAAGCGGCCGGGGTCGGTGACGAAGAACATCGACGCCGCGTCGACGTGCTGGTAGCCGACCTCGACGCCCGGGAACTCCGTGCCGACCTCGGCCACCGTGCGGGACCACAGGTCGCCCGCCTTGGTCAGGACGTTGTTCTTGTGCACCAGGGTGAGGTGCGCGCGCGGACGGCGGCTCGCCCGGGCGAAGGCGTCGCGGACGACGCGCTCGACGCCGAACCGGGTGTTGACGCTCTCCTCGGTCGCCACCTCGTGCGGCGTGCCGCGGCGCAGCGTGCCGCCGGCGCCGGCGTACGGGCCCTCCGTGCCCTCCCGCACCACGATCATGTCGATGGCGGGGTCACCGGCCAGCGGCGTCGTCACTCCCGGGTAGAGCCGCACCGGGCGCAGGTTCACGTGGTGGTCGAGCTCGAAGCGCAGCCGCAGCAGCAGCCCACGCTCGAGCACCCCGCTGGGAACCCCCGGGTCGCCGACCGCTCCGAGCAGGATGGCGTCGTGGCCGCGCAGCTCGTCGAGGACGCTGTCCGGCAGGGTCTCGCCGGTCCGGTGCCAGAGCCGGGCGCCCAGTTCGTACTCGGTCGTCTCGACCTTGGGGTAAACGGCGCGCAGCACGCGCAGCCCCTCCGCCACGACTTCCGGGCCGATTCCGTCGCCGCCTATGACCGCAAGCTTCATGAGCCCCGACTGTAGCCGGCCGTTCCCGCCCCACCTGGCCGGGCCGACCTGCCCGTCACCCTCTGTGCGCCGCCTGGCTCCCAGCACCCCCGAGCCCCACTGGCGCCTGTTCCCTGCGTCGCCGGCCGGTCCGGCCGGACCGGCCGCATAATCTGACATTCCGTTGGACGAGTGCGCTACATAGACGCCCGGCGACACACCGGCCTACGCGGAAGACCACATTGGACACGGCCAACATCAACTAAAACCCAATCATCCAGACGTCGAAAAATACTCCTCAGACAAGATTCGGACCACGCCGTCGCACAGCACCTCAACTCCACGCTGTCTCCACGCCCACGACGCGCTAAAAGTGATAGGAAATAAACAACATCGCTGATGCGACGTGCGGGGACACGAGGGGGTGCACGGCGCATGGGTTCTCAGCGCCTGACCAGTGAGCGTCCCACGGACACCGGGCCGCCGGCAGCCCCGGTGACAGCCAGCCACGAGGGCACCTCCGGCCTGGGCGGCGCCCAGCCGAGAGCACGTCCGTATCCGGCGGCGGCCCTGCCCGCCCGCCCGGACATCGACCGCCTGCTCGCCGACCCGGACGCTCCAAACCTTGTCTTCCAGCCAATTGTGGACCTGCGCCGCGGGGTCATCGCGGGCTACGAGGCGTTGGCCCGGTTCGGTGACGACCCGCGCAACGCCCCTCCTCTCGTCTTCGCCGAGGCCGACCGGCGCGGGCGCGGCGCCGAGCTCGAGGCACGGGTACTGCGCACGGCGATCTCGGCCCGCGACCATCTTCCGGACCGTTGCTTTCTTGCCGTCAACGTCTTCCCGCATCTCCTTTCCAACCCCGAGATCGAGGCGGTCTGGCGCCGCGCGGATCTCTCCCGCATCGTTCTGGAGCTGAACGAGGCGGTGGCGATCGACTGTTCCCCCGGCCTGGCCGCGACCTCGCAGGAGCTCCGGAACCGAGGCGCCTTCATTGCGATGGACGACGTCGGCTCCGGCTATGCGGGCCTGCGCCAGCTCACGCACATCCGGCCCGATTTCGTGAAACTGGACGGATCGCTGGTCACCAACATCGATGACGACCAGGTGAAGATCGCGCTCACCGAACTCGTCGGCGGGTTCGCCAGCCGTCTCAACGGGTGGCTCATCGCCGAGGGTGTCGAGCGGGTGGAGGAACTCACCATGCTCATCGCGCTGGGGGTGCCCCTCGGGCAGGGCTATCTCCTCGGGCGGCCGTCCGCGCGCTGGCAGTCCCTGGACCCGGCGGTCGCCCGTCGGATCCAGACGATCTCGAAGCGGGCCGACCGCTCCGCGCACATCGTCAGCCTGATGGAGCCGGCCCAGATCTCGACCGGAGACCACGGGCACTGCACCGACAACGCGACCTGCCCGCCGTGCGCGCATGCCCCGGCAGCCGCCCTGCCGGGCGGACCCGACACCGCCGGCAGGGCCACCATCATCGTCAGCAACCGCTGCCGGCCTGTCGCGCTGCGACTCCCCACCGGCCCCGGCACCGGATCCGGTGGCAGTTCCAGCGGCGGCGGCCCGGACGGCCGGTGGATCCCCACCTCGTTGTTCGCCCTGCCGGACGAACCAGTGACCGAGGTGGCGCGCCGGGCCATGACCCGCCCCCGCGGGTGCCGGTTCGACCCGGTGATAATCGTGACCGAGATGGGACGACCCCTCGGCCTGGTACGGATGGAGCGGCTGATGCTGCGTCTCGCGGAGCTGTCGGCGGTATGAGGCGGAACCGGTTCTGGACAGCGCAGGCTCTGATGGGCCCGCGGCCTGCCGGCGACGCGCCGGGGCGCGTCCGCGAGGTCACGGTGGTGCGTCCCGTGGCCATGAAGGAGTTCTACTGCGGCGCCATCATCCAGGGCTGCGAGACCCGCCTGGTCGCCGCCGGCGAGGAGGAGATCCTCGCCGCCGTCGACACCCACGCCCGGGTCGACCACGGGATGACCGACGTTCCCGACGACCTGGTCGAACAGGTCCGCCGTGGCATCAGGAACGTCCGGCCGGCCGCGTACAACGACTGACCGGCCGCCGGCCAGGCGGGCGGGCGAACCGCCACCCGACTGGCCGGCCGGTGCGTCAGCTGCTCCTGGCCGCCCGGTTGACCGCGCTCACGACGGCACGCATCGAGGCGGTCACGATGTTGGGGTCGATCCCGACCCCCCAGAGCACGACGTCGCCGACCTCGACCTCCAGGTAGGCTGCGGCCCGGGCATCAGCCCCGGAACCCAGCGCGTGCTCGTTGTAGTCGAGCACCCGCACCGGCAGCCCGCGCTCGGACAGCGCCGCGACGAAGGCGTCGATCGGGCCGTTGCCGCTGCCGCTGATGGCCGTCTCGACGCCGTGCAGGCGGACCGAGACCGTCACCTCGTCCCGCTCGCCACTCGCCGCCGTCGTCCGCGAGCCGAGCAGTTCCAGCGGGGCCCCCGTGTCGCCGCCCTCCGGGCGGTACTCCTGACCGAAGATCTCCCACAGCTGCTCGGCGGTGACCTCACCGCCGGTGTCGTCGGTGTACCGCTGGACCACGCCGGAGAACTCGATCTGCAGCTTGCGCGGCAGGTCCAGCGCGAACTCCGACTTCATCAGGTACGCCACGCCGCCCTTGCCCGACTGGCTGTTCACCCGGATGACGGCCTCGTAGGTACGGCCGACGTCCTTCGGGTCGATGGGCAGGTACGGCACCTCCCACAGCGTCTGCCCGGTGCGCTCCATCGCCTCGAAGCCCTTCTTGATGGCGTCCTGATGGGAGCCGGAGAAGGCGGTGTAGACGAGGTCGCCGCCGTAGGGGTGGCGGGGGTGCACCGGCAGCTGGTTGCAGTACTCCACCGTGCGGCGCACGCCGTCGATGTCGGAGAGATCGATCATCGGGTCGATGCCCTGGGAGAACAGGTTCATTCCCAGGGTGACCAGGCAGACGTTGCCGGTGCGCTCGCCGTTGCCGAACAGGCAGCCCTCGACCCGGTCAGCGCCGGCCATGACGCCCAGCTCGGCCGCGGCGACCGCGCAGCCCCGGTCGTTGTGCGGGTGCAGCGACAGCACCACCGCGTCGCGCCGGGTCAGGTTGCGGCTCACCCACTCGATCTGGTCGGCGTAGACGTTCGGCGTCGACATCTCCACCGTCGCGGGCAGGTTGAGGACGACGGGGTTCTCCGCGGTGGGCTCCCAGACATCCATCACCGCCTCGCAGACCTCGACGGCGTAGTCGAGCTCGGTGCCGGTGAACGACTCGGGGCTGTACTGCCAGCGGACGTCCGTCCCGTCCAGCAGCTTCTCGGCGTACTGGGCGCACCAGCGCGCGCCCTGCACGGCGATCTCGGTGATGCCGGGCCGGTCGAGCCCGAAGACGACCCGGCGCTGCAGGGTCGACGTCGAGTTGTACAGGTGGATCAGTGCACGGTCGGAACCGACCAGGGAGCTCGCGGTGCGCTCGATCAGCTCCTCGCGTGCCTGGGTGAGGACCTGGATGGTGACGTCGTCGGGGATCAGGTCGCCCTCGATCAGCTGCCGGACGAAGTCGAAGTCGGTCTGGCTCGCCGCGGGGAAACCGACCTCGATCTCCTTGTAGCCCATCGCGACCAGCAGCTCGAAGAGCTGCATCTTGCGCGTCGGCGTCATCGGGTCGATCAGGGCCTGGTTGCCGTCACGCAGGTCGACGCTGCACCAGCGCGGGGCGCGGGCGATCGTGGCGTTCGGCCAGGTGCGGTCCGGCAGCGCGACCGCCGGGAACGGGCGGTACTTCTCGATGGGCATGCCGGACGGTTGCTGCGGTGTGATCACTGCTCCTGCTTTCTCGGAAGAGCGGCCCGGCCCGCCGCCGAACGGGAGCCGGTGCTGACGCACGAGAACCGGCACACGAGAACCCCGCGACGGGGAAGCCAGCCACTAGTCCGGATCAGGAAGTCCGGATCAGGCCCCGCCGCGGCACCTAAGAAGCAGTAGCGCACGCATCGCCGGGTCAGCTTACCCGATGCCGCGGCCGACGGGCCCGGCCCGCCGACGCTGCCCACCACTGAGGGCCACCGCTGAGGCCCACCGGTGCGGCCCACCGGTGCGGCCCACCGGTGCGGCCCACCGGTGCGGCCCATCGGTGCGGCCCGCGGACCGGAACCGGCGGTCAGCTACGGACGATGCCGGTCGGCGCGAACCGCCCGCTGTTCGGGAGCAGGTCGTCCGCACGGATCGTGCAGATGATGCTGGTGACGCCACGCTCCCAGCTCGCCTGGTCCGGGCGCACCGAACCGACGACGTGGTGCGGGGCCACATCGAGCCCGCCGAAGTAGTCGCGCAGGGACTCCGCGCAGACATCCGCCGCCACCGCGCCCAGCCTGGCCGCACCGGGCCAGCCGCCGAACCGGCCGTCAAGATCGACGATCCGGGTGATCTCGTCGAGGTGCGGCTCCGCGCAGGCCACCGGCCTCGGCGCGGGTGCGCCCCCGGAGCCGGGGATGGCCAGCGGCGTCACGGACGTCACAGCCCAGGTCAGGCAGTCGCCGACCGCCAGGGAGCGGAACACGTCCGGGGCGAGGGCGAAGCCGCCGGGGGCACCCAGCGCGGGGTCGAGCGCCCCGCCTCCCACCGGGGACGACGTACTCGACGCGAGCCCGCTGGTCGCCCGGGCGAGCCCGTCGGCGGCGGCCGCGGAGGCCACCCCGGTACCGTCGGCGCTGATCCCGGACGGGGGGAGCGGCGTCGACGCGACCGGTATGCCCCGGGCGGTGTGGCGCAGGGCGACGAAGGTGAGGCTGATCATCCCCACCGCGAGCGTGAGGACCGCGAGCACCCAGGTCAGGCGCCGGGCCCTCGGCGCCGGGCGGGGCGGGGCGACGAAGAGCCGGTAGACCAGGCCCTGCAGGCCACGGGGCGCCGGCACCACCCCGCACCGCGCCCCCCGGGCCAGCGACATCTGGCCGGTGCGCTCCCGGGCCGACGGCTCCAGGAACCGTGCCGACCGGACGAACCGCTCGTCAAGCCGCACATCCTCGAACGGATCCGGGTGCTGCGAGGCCATGTCTGCCACGGTAACGCCAGCAGACGCCGCGAGCGGCGCTTCCGGCCAACGATCACTCACATGGGCCCGAGCCACTCCCAGCCGACGCAAAGACCCCGATTCCGACCTCCGGAGCCTCGCCGTGGACCGGGGTGCCCGGGGTGCCCGGGGCGGGCGGCCGCCCGCCCGGGCAGGCGGGCCGTCAGCCGACCGAGATGCTCACCGCACGCGCGTACGGCGCACCGATGATCTTCGCGATCTCGGTCAGGATGTCGGGCGCCACAGCATCGTCCAGCGACAGCGACATGAGCGCGTCACCGCCGGCGCTAAGCCGGCTGACCTGCGCGTTCGCGATGTTGATGTGCGCCTCGCCGAGCAGTGCGCCCACCGCGCCGACGATCCCCGGGCGGTCCTCGTAACGGAAGAACGCCAGGTGGTCCTCGGGGCGGAGGTCCACCTCGAAGCCGTCGATCGCCGTGATCTTCTCGACCTGCCGGGAGCCGACCAGGGTGCCGCTGACCGAGACAGCGGTGCCGTCGGGCAGTGCCCCGCGCACGGTGACGAGGTTGCGGTAGTCGGGGCTTTCCTCCGAGGTCTCCAGCGTGATCTCGACGCCGCGCTCCTTGGCGATCAGCGGCGCGTTCACGTAGGTGACCTGCTCGGCCACGATGTCGGTGAAGACACCCTTGAGCACCGCCAGCTGGAGCACCGACACGTCGTGCACGGCGATCTCGCCTCGCACCTCGACGGTGATCGCCGCGGCGACCCCGGAGGCCAGGCCGGAGAAGAGCTGGCCGAGCTTCTCGGCGAGCGGCAGGCCGGGCCGCACATCCTCGGCGACGACCCCACCGGCCTGCACGTTGACGGCGTCGGGGACGAACTCGCCGCTGAGCGCGAGACGCACCGACTTCGCCACCGCCAGGCCCGCCTTGTCCTGCGCCTCCTGCGTCGAGGCGCCCAGATGCGGGGTGACGACCACGTTCTCCAGGCCGAACAGCGGCGAGGAGGTGGTCGGCTCCTTCGCGTAGACGTCGATGCCGGCGCCTCCCACCCGGCCGGAACTGACCGCGTCGGCCAGCGCGGCCTCGTCGACCAGGCCACCGCGGGCGGCGTTGACGATGATCGCGCCCGGCTTCACCCGTGCCAGCTGCTCCGCGCCGATCAGGCCCAGCGTCTCCGGCGTCTTCGGGAGGTGGATCGTGATCACGTCACTGTTGGCGAGGAGCTCGTCCAGGTCGACCAGGCGCACGCCGAGCTGGGACGCGCGTGCGACCGAGACGTAGGGGTCGTAGGCGAGGATGGTCATGCCGAACGCGGCGAGGCGCTGCGCGACCAGGACGCCGATGCGGCCCAGGCCCACGACGCCCGCGGTCTTCTCCGTCAGCTCGACGCCGACGTACTTCGACCGCTTCCACTCGCCGTTCACGAGGGCGCCGTGCGCCGCCGGTACCCGGCGGGCAACCGAGAGCAGCAGGGCGATGGCGTGTTCGGCGGCGCTGACGATGTTCGACTGCGGCGCGTTCACCACCATGACACCACGGCTGGTCGCGGCCGGGACGTCCACGTTGTCCAGGCCGATGCCGGCGCGGGCGACGACCTTCAGCTTCGGAGCCGCGGCGAGGGCCTCGGCGTCGATCTTCGTGGCCGAGCGGATGAGGACCGCGTCGACGTCGGCCAGCGCTGGCAACAGCGCGGATCGGTCCGCCCCGTCGACGTGGCGGATCTCGAAGTCCCCGGAGAGGACCTCCAGCCCGGCCGGTGAGAGCTCCTCGGCGACGAGTACGACGGGCACGGTCTGCTCCTAGTAGCAGGCTCGCCGCCGGCCACCGATGAGGGACGCAGCGGCGTTGGCCGTGCTGCGCCACAGCCCGGGCGGACGACGACGGTGTCGAATCAGGTGGGCGTCGAATCAGGTGGGTGATGTCGAATCAGGTGGGCGTACGGTGCGGCTACAGCCTACCGACGCAGCCCGGCACGATCGGGCGCCCGCCGCGGTGTGCCCGCTCTCACCTGGGCAGCGAGCCGGTCAGGCAGGCGGGGGCGGTCGGGGCAACGGGGCCGGTCAGGACAGCGGGGCCGGTCAGGACAGCGGAGCCGGGTGGGGCGCACCCGTGCACCGGCCCCCGCCCCACCCGGCCCACCCGGCTCAGTCCTTGGCGATCCAGGACATCATCGGACGAAGCTTGCCGCCGACCTGCTCGATCGGGTGCTGCTTGCCCTCCTCGACCAGCTTGGTGAAGGTCGCGCGACCCGCGTCGTCCTCCGCGACCCACTCACGGGCGAAGGTCCCGTCCTGGATCTCGTCGAGGATCTTGCGCATCTCGGCCTTGACCGCGGGCGTGATCACGCGCGGCCCGCGGGTGACGTCGCCGTACTCGGCGGTGTCGGAGATCGAGTAGCGCATCTGGCTGATGCCGCCCTCGTACATGAGGTCGACGATGAGCTTGAGCTCGTGCAGGCACTCGAAGTAGGCGACCTCCGGGGTGTACCCGGCCTCGACCAGCGTCTCGAAGCCGGCCTGCACCAGCGCGCTGGCGCCGCCGCACAGCACCGCCTGCTCGCCGAACAGGTCGGTCTCGGTCTCCTCGGTGAAGGTGGTGCGCAGCGCGCCGGCGCGGGTGCCGCCGATGCCCTTGGCATAGGCGAGCGCGATGTCGAGCGCCTTCCCGGAGGCGTCGGCCTCGACGGCGACGAGCACCGGCACGCCCTTGCCCTCCTCGAACACCCGGCGCACCAGGTGGCCGGGGCCCTTCGGGGCGACCATGAAGACGTCCACGCCGGCCGGTGGCTCGATCAGGCCGTAGCGGATGTTGAAGCCGTGCCCGAACGCGAGTGCCTTGCCCTCGCTCAGGTGCGGCGCGATCGACTCGGCGTAGATCTTGCGGTGCGTGGTGTCCGGCGTGAGGATCATGATGATGTCGGCCTCGGCGGAGGCCTCCGCCGGGGTCACCACCCGCAGACCCTGCTCCTGCGCCTTGGCCCGGCTGGTGCTCGTCTCGGGCAGGCCGACCCGGACGTCGACCCCGCTGTCGCGCAGGTTCAGCGCGTGCGCGTGCCCCTGGCTGCCGAAGCCGATCACGGCGACCTTGCGGTCGGCCAGAATCTCGAGGTTCGCGTCGTCGTCGTAGTAGATCTCGACCATCGGTGGTGAATCTCCTAGTGGGAATTCCTGGTGGGAAAGGGGTGTACGTCAGGCCGAGCGCTCGACGGCGCGCAGGCTGCGGTCGGTGATCGACCGCGAACCGCGGCCGAGCGCGACCATGCCGGACTGGACCATCTCGCGGATCCCGAAGGGCTCGAGCATGCGGATGAGCGCGTCCAGCTTGTCACGGGTACCGGTCGCCTCGATCGTCACCGCGTCCGGCGCGACGTCCACGACCTTGGCGCGGAAGAGCTGGACGGTCTCCAGCACCTGGGAGCGGACCGCGAGGTCGGCCCGAACCTTGACGAGCAGGAGCTCGCGCTGCACGGAGACGCCGGAGTCCATCTCGACGATCTTGAGAACGTTGACGAGCTTGTTGAGCTGTTTGGTCACCTGCTCCAGCGGCAGGTCCTCCACCGCGACGACGATCGTCATCCGGGAGACGTCCGGGTTCTCGGTCGGGCCGACGGCCAGCGACTCGATGTTGAATCCGCGCCGCGAGAACAGGCCGGAGACCCGGGCCAGGACACCGGGCTTGTTCTCGACGAGGACGGAGAGGGTGTGCCGGGTCACAGGTTGACCTCCGCGTCGCCGGAGTAGTCGAAGTCGGGGGCCATGTCGCGGGCCACCTGGATGTCGTCGTTACTGGAACCGGCGGCGACCATCGGCCACACCATCGCATCCGGGTGGACCACGAAGTCGACCACGACCGGCGCGTCGTTGATGCTCATCGCCTTCTCGATCGTGGCGTCGATGTCCTCGGGGGACTCGCAGCGCAGGCCGACGCAGCCGAGCGCCTCGGCCAGGCGCACGAAGTCGGGCACCCGGGTCACCCCGGTGCGCGCCGAGGCGGGATGGGTGCCGAGGTCGGTGTTGGAGTACCGCTTGTCGTAGAACAGCGTCTGCCACTGGCGCACCATGCCCAGCGACCCGTTGTTGATGACCGCGACCTTGATCGGGATTCCCTCGAGCGCGCAGGTCGCGAGCTCCTGGTTGGTCATCTGGAAGCACCCGTCGCCGTCGATCGCCCACACGGTCGCCTCCGGCCGGCCGACCTTGGCTCCCATCGCCGCCGGCACCGCGTACCCCATCGTCCCGGCGCCACCGGAGTTGAGCCAGGTGTACGGGTGCTCGTAGGAGATGAACTGGGCGGCCCACATCTGGTGCTGCCCGACTCCGGCCGCGAAGATCGTCTCCGGGCCGGCGATCTGCCCGATCCGCTGGATGACCTGCTGCGGCGCGACCGCGCCGTCCGGCGGGGTGTCGTAGCCCACCGGGTAGGTGTCCCGCCAGCGGTCCAGTGTGTGCCACCAGGCCTCGAGGTCGGCGCGGGGCTCGGCCTGCAGCGCGACGGTCAGGTCGGCGATCACCTCCCGGCAGTCGCCGACGATCGGCACGTCCGCCACCCGGTTCTTGCCGATCTCCGCCGGGTCGATGTCGGCGTGGATGATGGCCGCCCCCGGCGCGAAGGACGCCAGCCGCCCGGTGACCCGGTCGTCGAAGCGGGCCCCCAGCGTGATCAGCAGGTCGGCCTTCTGCATCGCGGTGACGGCGGCGACCGACCCGTGCATGCCGGGCATGCCCAGGTGCTGGCGGTGCGAGTCCGGGAACGCGCCACGGGCCATCAGCGTGGTGACCACGGGGATGCCCGTCAGCTCGGCGAGGACCCGCAGCTCGGCCGCCGCGCGTGCCTTGAGCACTCCGCCGCCGACGTACAGCACCGGGCGGCGCGCGGCGCTGATCATCTTCGCCGCCTCGCGGACCTGCTTGGCGTGCGGACGGGTCACCGGGCGGTACCCCGGCAGGTCGAGGGTCGGCGGCCACACCTCGTGCGGCAGCACCGAGGTGAGGCCCTGCAGGATGTCCTTCGGCAGGTCGACGAGCACCGGACCGGGGCGCCCGGTCGCGGCGATGTGGAAGGCCTCGGCGATCGTGCGCGGGATGTCGTCCGCCGAGTGGACCAGGAAGTTGTGCTTGGTGATCGGCAGCGTGATGCCGCAGATGTCGGCTTCCTGGAAGGCGTCGGTACCGATCGCCGCGCTCGGCACCTGGCCGGTGATCGCCACCATCGGCACCGAGTCCATGTAGGCGTCCGCGATCGGCGTCACCAGGTTCGTCGCGCCCGGGCCGGACGTCGCCATGCAGACCCCGACCCGCCCCGTGGCCTGCGCGTACCCCTCGGCGGCATGCCCGGCGCCCTGCTCGTGGCGGACGAGCACGTGCCGGACCCGGGTGGAGTCGAACAGCGGGTCGTACGCGGGCAGGATCGCCCCGCCCGGGATGCCGAAGACCACGTCGGCACCAACCGCTTCCAGGGAATGGACGAGCGACTGGGCTCCGGTGATCTGTCTGGTCTCACTGGTCATCTGGTCGTCTTCCTTGACGGGGCCGGCAATGTGCGGACGGGACGTCGCTCACACGGCGGTACGCGGGCGGACGGCGGTCGTGTGCGGGCTGACTGGGTCGGACCGGCCGGGGCCGGGGCCGGACACGAAAAAGCCCCTCGTGCCGTGGGCACTGAGGGGCGGCGCGGGTGGTCGGAGACCGATCTGGTCCGACTACACGCGCTCCGAACGTACGAGGATGCCGGTAAGCACGCGCTCAACCATCCCTGACATCGGCCATCGCGTCAAGCGATCGGCCGCGGCCGATGGAAACCGGCCGCGGCCGCGCGCACGTCAGCCGGCCGGCGGCGGCGGGCCGGCGACCTGGCCGCCGTCGAGCGCGGTGAAGAACGACGCCACCACGGGTGCCGCCGACTCGGCGCCGAAGCCGCCGTCCTCGATGACGACCGCCACCGCGACGTCCCCCCGGTAGCCGACGAACCAGCCGTGGGTGGGCGGCGGGTCGCCGTCCGCGTACTCGGCCGTGCCGGTCTTGCCGTGGACCTCCCCCGGCATCGGCACGCTCGCGGCGGTGCCCTCGGTGACGACCGCGCGCATGAAGTCACGCAGCGGACCCAGCGCCTGCTCCGGAAGCGGGTTGCTCCGTGGCGACTCGCCGACGACGAACGGCTGGTGCCAGGTCCCGCTGGCCACGGCGGCGACGACGCTGGCCATCTGCAGCGGTGACGCGGCGACCCGGCCCTGCCCGATCGACGCGGAGGCCGACTCGACCTCGTCGCGCGGCGCCGGGAACGATCCGCCGACGCTGGCGATGGGCAGCGGCTCGACACCGTCGAAGCCGTACAGCTTCGCGGCCTGCTCCAGGGCCCCGTCGGGCAGCGACTGCTCGAGCCGGATGAAGGCGGTGTTACAGCTCTTCGCGAAGACGGTCCGGAACGGGATCAGTCCGAGCTGTTCGTCCTCGGCGTTCTGGAACTCCCGGCCGCCGACGCCCACGGTCTGGGTGCAGTCGATGGTGCTGTCCGCCGGCCGGCCGGTCATCAGCGCGGCCGTCGCCGTCACGATCTTGAAGGTGCTGCCGGGCGGGTAGGAGCCGCGCACCGCGCGCCCGTAGCCGTTGAGCGGGTGGTTCACCGCCGCGAGCACGCCGCCGGTGCGGGTGTCGATGGCGACGAGCGCCCCGTTCGGGCGGGACGCGGTGGCCATCGCCGTCTCCCCCGCCCGCTGGACGTCCAGGTCGATCGTGGTGCGGATCGCCTCGCCGTCACTGCTCGGATACGACTTGAGCGTCTCGACGGTCTCGTCGGCCTCGGTGCGGACCACGATCGCGCCGCCCTGGGGTCGCAGCCGCGCGTCGTAGACCCGCTGCAGGCCGGACGCCGGATCGACCCGGCCGATGAGGTTCCCGGCGAGCTCGGGGTTGGTGTCCATCGGACGCCCGTCCACGTCGACCAGCGTGCCGCGCTGGCCGGTGGACTCGGCACGGTCCAGGCGCAGCCCGGGCCGCAGTGCCGGGTGGACGGACGACGGCCGGGCCTGCACCTTCCAGTCCCCGCCCGTCTGGACCAGACCCAGCTCACCCGCATAGGCCAGCGGCTCGGAGAAGCCGGCGAGCGTCAGGCTGGCGGTGTAGGGCACCGTCGCACTCGCCCCCGAGCGGGCCACCTCACCCGCCGTGAGCTCGGCTCCGGTCACGTCGAGCCGATCGTGGACGTCAGCCATCAGCCCGACGAGCGTCGCGACCGGGATGTCGCCGTCCACGCTGACCGCGCGGACCGCGGCGCTCGCGCGGTCGCGGGCCTCGCTGGCGGCCGGCCGCGGGCCGCTCTGCTCCCCGGCGGCGCCGTCACCGGAGGTGGCACCCGCCTCGGAACCGCCGGCACTGCCGGACCCGGCAGCGCCGGACGACCCTCCGGACGACGCGTCGGCGGCCTCCTCGGCGGACGGCGAGGTCGTCACCGCCTTCCACCCGTCCAGGTAGGCCGCGGCGACCGCGGCCACCGACCGGTCCGCCTCCCGGGCGTCGGACCGGGACTTCAGCCAGTAGAAGACCCCACCGCCGACTGCCAGCAGGACCACGACGAGGGCAGCGGCCAGCAGGCCCTGCCGGCCCCGCCCCCGCCCCCGACGACGTGACCGGGACGGGCTGAACCCTGTGGGTGTGAGAGGCACGACGCTTCGCCTCCCCCCACCTCGACGGAATCGTCTGCAGAGCCATACGGCCCGAGCTCACCCTACGAAGGGTCACCCGGCTCCGCATCCGACGCGCCGTGCCCCGTCGGCAAGTCGACACACGGATGCACCAATGGTGGCAACACAGAGGACCACAGATGAGGTGCGGACCTTCGGGCTAAACCGCACCCTGCCGGTAGGGCCGCTGCGGCTGCGACGTGCGGACCGCCGGGGCAGCGGGAACGGGGCCGCCGGGCGCGCCAGGCGGAACCTGCAGCGCCGCGTGCTCCGACTCGTCGTGCGGGGCGCCCCACGGCGGAACGGGCTCGCCGGTCGGCGCGGGCAGGATCTGGCGCAGGACGGGCCGCCTGGTCCGCCACGAGCGCCACTCCCGCGGGTAGCCGACCGAGACCTCCTCGAACCGGACGCCGTCGTGGACGGTCGTCCGCGGGATGTGCAGGTGGCCGTAGACCACCGCGGCGACGTTGTAGCGGGTGTGCCAGTCCGCTGTCAGCTCGGTGCCGCACCACTGCGCGAACACCGGATAGCGCAGGATCCGGGTCGGCTCACGGACCAGCGGGAAGTGGTTCACCAGCACGAGCGGGACGTCGCGCGGACACTCGTCCAGGCGGGCCTGGGTGAGGGCGACGCGGGCCCGGCACCAGGCGTCCCGGGACGGGTAGGGATCAGGGTGGAGCACCGACTCGTCCGAGCAGACGACTCCGGCGGCGTAGGCGGCGGCGAGCGCCTCCTCCTTGGTGGACGTGCCGTCCGGGCGGAACGTGTAGTCGTAGAGCAGGAACATCGGCACGATCCGCGCCGGACCGCCCTGCCCCGTCCAGACCGGGTACGGGTCCTCCGGCGTGAGTACGCCCAGGCCCCGGCACAGCTCGACGAGGTGACGGTACCGGGCCTCGCCGCGCAGGTCGGCCGTGTCGCGGCTGAGGGTCCACAGCTCGTGGTTGCCGGGAACCCACACGACCTGCGCGAAGCGGCCGGCGAGCAGGCGCAGCGCCCATTCGACGTCGTCGAGCAGCTCCCCGACGTCACCGACGACGAGCAGCCAGTCGTCGTCGTGGCTCGGCCGCATCGCCTCGACCACCGCCCGGTTCTCCGGATGGCGGACATGAATGTCGCTGGTGGCGAGCAGTCGCCCCCGCGTGGTCCCAGGCATCAGAAACGATCGTCGCACATCGCGCCGCACCGGGCCTCCGCCCTGGGCGACCACGGTGATGTGACACACATCCCGTCCGCGGTCGCCCGTGAGCGGTCAGGACACGCCGAGCCGTTCCAGCAGGAGCCGGCGGACGGCCGCGGCGTCGGCCTGGCCACGCATCGTCTTCATGACCGTGCCGACCAGTGGGCCGACTGCGTTCAGCTTGCCGCCCCGGACCTTCTCCGCGATGTCCGGCGCGCCGGCGATCGCGGCGTCGACCGCGTCCCGCAGTGCCGAGTCGTCGGAGACCACGGCCAGCCCGCGGGCCGCGACCACCTCGTCGGGTGAGCCGTCCCCGGCGAGCACGCCGTCGACGACCTTGCGCCCGAGGGCGTCGGTGAGCTGCCCGGCGGCCACGAGCTCGCAGATCCGGGCCACCTGGGCCGGGCTGATCGCCAGCTCACGCGGCTCCACCCCGGCGTCCGCCGCTCGGCGGGCCAGCTCGTTGAGCCACCACTTGCGCGCCCCGGCCGGGCTGGCGCCGGCGGCGACCGTCGCCTCGACCAGGTCGAGGACCCCGGCGTTGCGCATCTCCTGCAGTTCCCGCACGGAGTAGCCGTGCTCCGCGATGAGGCGGGCCCGCCGCTGCGCCGGCAGCTCCGGCAGGACGGCACGCAGTGCCTCGATGTACTCCGACGTCAGCGCGATCGGCGTGAGGTCCGGCTCCGGGAAGTACCGGTAGTCGGTCGCCTCCTCCTTCGAACGACCGGAGGAGGTGCGCCCGGACGCCTCGTCGAAGTGCCGGGTCTCCTGGATGACGCGCTCGCCCGCGTCCAGCAGCGCCGCCTGCCGGACGACCTCGAACCGCACGGCCCGCTCGACCGAACGCAGCGAGTTCAGGTTCTTCGTCTCCGACCGGGTGCCGAACGGCGCGTCCGGCTCGCCCTTCGCCGGCCGCAGGCGCAGCGAGACGTTCGCGTCGCAGCGCAGCGAGCCCTGGTCCATCCGGACGTCGGAGACGGCCAGCGACCGGCACAGCTCACGCAGCTCGTCGACGTAGGCGCGGGCGACCTCCGGGGAACGGACGTCCGGCTCGGTGACGATTTCGACCAGCGGGATGCCGGCCCGGTTGTAGTCGACCAGCGAGTGGGTCGCCCCGTGGATGCGCCCGGTCGCCCCGCCGACGTGCAGCGACTTGCCGGTGTCCTCCTCCAGGTGGACCCGCGTGATCCCGACCCGGTGGATCTCGCCCTCGACCTCGACGTCCAGCCAGCCGTTCTCGCACAGCGGCTCGTCGTACTGGCTGATCTGGAAGTTCTTCGGCATGTCCGGGTAGAAGTAGTTCTTCCTGGCGAACCGGCACCAGGACGCGACCGTGCAGTTCAGCGCCAGCCCGATGAGCGTCGCGAACCGCACCGCGGCCTCGTTCACCACCGGCAGCGCACCGGGCAGGCCCAGGCAGACCGGGCACACCTGGGTGTTCGGGGCCGCCCCGAAGGCCGTGGCGCACCCGCAGAACATCTTGGACACGGTGCCGAGCTCGACGTGTGTCTCCAGCCCGATCACCGCCTCGTAGCGGGCCAGGGCGTCCTCGTAGGACGGGGTGGCGATGACGGGAGCCGCTGTGCTCACCGGGATGACTCCTCTTCGATGCCGTCGTCGAGTGCGCCGGGTTCCGCCCCGCCGTCCGGCCGGGCGGCGCGCACGGTTTCGTCGCCGGACGTCGCCGCCGCGGGCGCCGTCATGCCCGGCGTGGTGCCCGCCTCGGCGGCGCCCTGGGTGGTCCGCGCCGCGGCCCGGCGGGTGTCGCGGAGGTGGACGTAGCCCAGCGCGACCGCGGCCGGCAGCCCGATGATCCCCCAGACCAGCAGGATCGGGCTCAGCGTCAGCGCGCCGAGGACGAGCACCACGAGCGTGAGCCCCCACACGACCAGCAGAAGTGCGCGGTCCTGACGACCGCTGCGCAGCTCGACCATGTCCTCCTCGTCCTCCTCGTCGTTCCCGCTCACAGTTCCCGCTCACAGTTCCCGCTCGCAGGCCCGCGGCATCTCGCCCGCTCGTTCGGCGGGTGGCGTGCTAGAGCGCGGGTGCCTCGTCGAGCAGCGGGTGCCCGCGCCGGGCGTCCAGAGCCGCCTCCAGCGCGCCGCCGACCAGGTAGAGGCGGTCGTCCGCGAAGGCGGGCGCCATGATCTGGATGCCGACCGGCAGCCCGCCCGCCAGCCCGGCCGGCAGGCTCATCGCCGGCCCGCCGGCGAGGTTCGACGGGATCGTGCACAGGTCCGACAGGTACATCGCGACCGGGTCGTCGACCCGGTCACCGAGCGGGAAGGCCGGCGTCGGCGTGGTCGGCGAGACCAGCACGTCCGCCTGCTCGTAGGCGGCGGCGAAGTCCCGGCTGATCAGCGTCCGCACCTTCTGCGCCTGCCCGTAGTAGGCGTCGTAGTAGCCCGAGGACAGCGCGTAGGTGCCGAGCATCACCCGCCGCTTCACCTCGGCGCCGAAGCCGAGGTCACGGGTGCGGCTCATGACCTCCTCGGCGCCGGCGCGGCCGTCGTCGCCGGCCCGCAGGCCGAAGCGCATCGCGTCGAAACGGGCCAGGTTGGACGAGCACTCGCTCGGCGCGATCAGGTAGTACGCCGCCAGCCCGTAGGTGAAGTGCGGGCAGCTCACCTCGACGACCTCGGCGCCGAGCCCCGCCAGCTCCTCGACGGCAGCGGTGAACGCCGCCTGCACACCGGCGTCGTAGCCCTCGCCGGACAGCTCGCGGACCACGCCGATGCGCATGCCGCGGATGTCGCGGCGGGCGGCCGCCTCCACCACGGGCGGCACCGGCAGGTCGACGCTGGTGCTGTCCCTCGGGTCGTGCCCGGCGATCGCCGCGTGCAGCAGTGCGGCGTCGCCCACGGTGCGGGTGATCGGGCCCGCCTGGTCCAGCGAGCTGGAGAAGGCGACCAGGCCGTACCGGCTGACGCCGCCGTAGGTCGGCTTCACGCCGACCAGGCCGCAGACCGCCGCCGGCTGCCGGATCGACCCACCTGTGTCGGTGCCGATGGACAGCGGCGCCTCGAAGGCCGCGACCGCCGCCGCGCTGCCACCGCTGCTCCCGCCCGGGATGCGGGTGAGATCCCACGGGTTGCGGGTCGGGCCGTAGGCGGAGTTCTCGGTGGACGAGCCCATCGCGAACTCGTCCATGTTCACCTTGCCGAGGACGATGACATCCGCCGCGCGCAGCCGGGAGACGACAGTCGCGTCATACGGCGGCCGCCAGCCCTCCAGGATGCGGCTGCCGCAGGTCGTCGGCATGCCACGGGCGGTGAACACGTCCTTGAGCGCGAGCGGGACGCCGGCGAGCGGGCCCAGCTTCTCCCCGCCCGCCCGGCGGGCGTCCACCGCGCGCGCGGCGGCGAGCGCGCCGTCGGCGTCGACATGCAGGAACGCGTGCACCGCGTCGTCGACCTTGGCGATCCGGTCAAGAGCGGCGCGGGTGGCCTCCTCGGCGGAGAGCTCACCGGCGGCGATCGCAGCCGCCGTGGCGGCGGCGGTCAGCCGGACGACGTCGTCCGTCCGGCCGGACGCGGGGCCCGCGGACGCGGCGGACGTCGGGGTGCCTGAAGCGTCGGTCATCTGCGGCCTGGTGCCCTTCACTCTTCCGGATCGAGGATGCGCGGCACCCGGAACCGACCCTCCTCGGCGGCGGGCGCGCCGGCGAGAACGTCGGCGACCGGCAGCGACGGGCGGGTCACGTCCGCGCGGAAGACATTGGTGAGCGGTACGGCGTGCGAGGTCGGCGGAATATCCGCCGCCGCCACCTCGGAGACCCGGGCCACGGCACCGAGGATCGCCTCGAGCTGGGGTGCGAGCGCGTCGAGCTCGGCCTCGGACAGGGACATCCGCGACAGGCGGGCGAGGTTCGCGACCTCGTCCCGGGTGATCGCCATTCCGGTGGACCCCTCGTGGGCGGTGGGCACAGGCCCGACATCGGCTAGGTCATCGCGCGGTCGCCGCGCGCCCGCGGTGCGGGGCACGGACGTGGCGGCCGGCCCGGCCGGCAGCGTGCGCGCCGAGCCGTCACCGCCGCCCCGGCCGCTGCCATGCCGGACGCGGCCGGACCTGTACGACCGGCTGCGCACCGGCGTGCGCGGCGTCGGCGTCGTCCTTCATCGTACGGGTCGGCGTCGCGAACCGGACGCGGCGCGTCCCGAAGCGGGCGCGGCGGGACACGAGAAGACCCGACTTTTCCGCGGCAGCCCCTTGACCTGGGCCGACATCCGCCCGTGACATGATCGCCATGACAGTGTCACACCCCTTGCGCATGCTCAGCCGCATGTCGTACCTGCTCAGGCTCGTCCTCCCCGATCACCCTGGCGCGCTGGGCGCGGTGGCGACGGCGCTCGGCGCGGCAGGCATCGACATCGTGAGTCTCTCGGTGGTCGAACACACCCCCGCCGGCGCGGTCGACGACATGATCGTCCTGCTGCCCCCGGGCGGGCTGGCCGACCGGGTGTACACCGCGGCCCAGTCCGTTCCGGGCGTCACCGTCGAGGCACTGCGGCCCTTCCTCGCCGACGGCGCCGGGATCGGCGACGACCTGGAGCTCGTCGACGCGCTGACCGAGCGCCCCGCCCAGGCCGCGGCGGTGCTGACCGAGCTGGTCGCGGGGGTCTTCCACGCTGACTGGGCGCTGTTGCTGGAGCATCTGGCGCCCGGCGACGCCCGGGTCAGGGAAGCCTCGGTCGGCGCCCCCAGCCTCGGCGGCGCCGACCTGGGAGTGCCGGAACGGGTCCGCTTTCCGCTGCCGTGGCTGCCGCTGCCCGCAGCCCGGCGCGTCGGGCCCGGCGACGGCGAGTTCCCCGCCCGCTGGGAGGCGGTCAACATGGAGCTCGTCGCGGCGCCCGTGGGCCACGAGCGGCTCGCCCTGCTCCTCGGCCGGCCGGGCGGCCCGGCGTTCCGCTCCTCCGAGATCGCCCGGCTGGCCCACCTGGCCGGCATCGCCGCCAGCCTCGCCCGCGCCGCCGGCAACGGTCAGCGCGGTCGCGAGTGAGTGACGGCGGCGGCGCCGGGCCCGTCCGGGCGGGCGGCGCCGGCCCGGACGTCGTCACGCCGAGGCTGCCCACAGCAGGCGAGCTCGCCCCAGGCCTCCCCGGACGATCGCCCGGCGAGCTGTCCGGCCTCAGGCCCGAGGCCGGACGCGGGCGCCGCTCCGTTTCCACCCGCCACCCCGTTCCCACCCGCCACCCCGTTCCCGCCCGCCGCTCCGAGCCCGCCCGCCGCTCCGAGCCCGCCCGCCGCTCCGAGCCCAAGCCCGGTCAACCCGTCGGCGGGCTCGGCGAGCCAGGGCGTGAGCAGCGTCGCAGGCAGCGCCGGCGCAACATGCCAGCCCTGCGCCGCGTGCGCACCGAACCCGGCGAGCCGACGCCACTCCGCGGACGTCTCGACCCCCTCCGCGACAACCCGCAGCCCCAGGTCGGAGGCGAGGCGGACCACGGCGCGGACGAAGGCGGCGTCACGTACAGCGGTCTCCATCCGGCGGATCACCGTCCGGTCGATCTTGATCTCGTCGATCGGCAGGCGCCGCAGGGTCTCGAGCGAGACCAGGCCGGTACCGAAGTCGTCCAGGCTCACCGAGATGCCCAGCTCCGTGAGGTCACGAAGGGCGCTGGCCGGGTCTCCCCCGGCCGCGGTGAGAGCCTTCTCCGTCACTTCGAAGGTGAGTGCGTCCGCCGGGAGGTCGCTGGCGGCCAGTGCACTCGCGACGGAGCCCACGAACCGGGGATCCCCCAGATCACGCGAGGACACGTTCACCGCGATGGCGACCGGGATGCCGGCCGCGCGCCAGTGGGATGTCTGTGCCAGCGCCGCGTCGATCGCCCACGAGGTGAGCGGGCGCATCAGGCCGGTGGACTCGGCGAGCGGCACGAACACCTCCGGCAGCAGCAGGCCACGGCTGGGGTGCCGCCAGCGCAGCAGCGCTTCGGCCCGCCGCACCCGCCCGTCGATGATCTCCGCCTGCGGCTGGTAGTGCAGCTCGAGCTGCCCCTGGTCGAGGGCATAGCCGAGCTCGGCTGCCGTGCGGGCGCGCAGCCGTGCCCGGCGGGCGTCCTGCGGCCCGTAGGCCTGGACGCCCAGCCGGTGCTCCTTCGCCGCGTACATCGCGACGTCGGCGCAGCGCGACAGCGCCGGCAGATCGCTGCCGTCATCCGGGTACAGCGCCACGCCGACGCTCACGTCGATCTCGCAGGACTGGCCGTCGATCTCGTAGCCGGCACGCACGACCCCGCGGACCCGGCCGGCCACCTCGGCGGCGACCGCCCGGCCCGCCGGGCCCGCCGGCAGGGCGGGGAGCAGCACGGCGAACTCGTCCCCACCGAGCCGTGCGACGACGTCCCCGGGCCGCAGCGCGGCTGTCAGGCGGGCCGCCGCGACGACCAGCAGCCGGTCCCCGACCTCATGTCCCAGCCGGTCGTTGACCTCCTTGAACCGGTCGAGGTCGAGGAGCAGCAGCCCGACGCGTGTCCCGCTGTGCTCGGCCGCGGCGAAGCCGAGCGCGGCACGCTCGGCGAGCGCCGCCCGGTTCGGCAGCCCGGTGAGCCCGTCGTGGCGGGCCTCGTACTCCTTCTGCCGAACGGCCTCGCCGACCCGGCCCACCACCCGCAATGCGGGCAGCAGCAGCAGCGCGAGCCATGGGCCACGATCGGCGGCGATCACGATCAGCGGCGCGAGCGAAAGCACTGCCGCCCCGGCCGCCACCCGCCGACGCAGCTCGACGAGTACCACCCGACGACGGCGGGCCGGCCGCCGCGGGCCTGCCGACAGGCTCGGCTGCGAGCTGGACGACAGGCCGGATACCGGACCCGGCACGGCGCAGGGCAGGTCCTCGATGACGAAGAGCACCAGCGCGGCGAGTGCCACGGCGGGCAGCTCCGCGGTGCCGAGATCGTGGTCGACACCGCAGGCGACGACCACCGCCCCCGCCGCCGCGAGACCGAGGGCACGCTGCCCCACCCGTGCCATCACCTGCCAGGCGGGGGCCCTCCGCCGCCGGACCGGCAGGGCGACGACCAGGTGGACGGCGAGCGCCGCCGGAGCACCCCAGCCGAGCAGGATCGCGAACAGGAAGGTCACGCTCAGGTCCGGGCCGCCGCGCCCCGCCCGGCCGGCCCCCGGCGCACCGGACAGGAGCGACAGCTGTGTCTGCGGACGGACGACCAGCGCGAGGCCGGCGAGGGGCACGAAGGCGACACCCAGATCGCTGAAGCCGCCGTGCCAGAGGCCCACTCCGATGACCAGTAGCGCCGTGAGGCCTCCGACCGTGCCGAGCACCCGGGCCCGGGCCGGTCCTGGCGGTTTCGGCGACGCAGCGGGCACGCCAGCCAGCCGGAGCCCACGGCCGCGCATCAACAACGTCCTGGTTCGTCCCGAGTCGAGCTGGCGACGCGTTGCAGGGGCACGCCGGAGCCGCCCAGCCGGCGCACCGGAACGCGACAGTACATATGACTGCTCACCGTGATGAACCTTTCGCTGCCAGGATCCGAAGGCTACCCTTCATCCCCTTCGAGCACGGCATGCACCCTGGCCGCATCCACTCCGTCATCAAGGAGGGCGGTGAATCCGATCTCGTCCAGCAGCGGGATCTTCAGACTGCGTGCCTTCTCGTACTTCGCCGTTCCGGGGTCCGCACCGGCCACCACGAAGGTCGTCTTCCTGCTGACCGACCCGGTGACCTTGCCGCCGCGGGCCTGCACCGCCTCGGCGGCGGTGTCACGGCTCCACCCGTCCAGCGTGCCGGTGATGACCAGGGTGACGCCGTCGAGCGGCCCGGGGCCCTCGCCCGCCCCCTCGTCCGCGAGCCGGGCGCCGCCGGCAGCGAGCCGGGCGACCAGATCACGATGGCGGGGATCGGTGAACCAGTCGACGACGGCGTCGGCGATCTTCGGTCCGACCCCGTCGACAGCGGCGAGCCGCTCGGCCGGCGCCGCGGCGATCGCGTCGAGGGACCGCAGCTCGCGGGCCAGCGCGCGGGCGGCCGTCGGCCCCACATGCCGGATCGACAACCCGACCAGCAGCCGCCACAGCGGCCGGTCCCGTGCCGCGTCGACTCCGCGCAGGATCTGCTCGATCTTCCGGTCGGCAAAGCCGCGCAGCCCGTCGAACGACTCCGCCGTCAGGTGGAAGACGTCACCGATGTCGCGGATGCGGCCCTCGGCCAGCAGGACCGTCGCCGTCTCGTAGCCCAGCCCGTCGATGTCCAGCGCCCCGCGGGACGCCAGATGGAACACGGACTCCCGCAGCTGCGCGGGGCACGACACCGTGTTGGGACACCGGATGTCCACCTCGCCCTCGGGGCGGCCCAGCTCGGTGCCGCACTCGGGGCAGTGCGTGGGCATGACGAACGCCCGCTCGGAGCCGTCCCTCAGGTCGACGACCGGGCTGACGATCTCCGGGATGACGTCGCCCGCCTTGCGCACCACGACGGTGTCGCCGATGAGCACACCCTTGCGCCCGACCTCGTCGATGTTGTGCAGGGTGGCCATCGCCACCGTCGAGCCCGCCACCCTGACCGGCTCGAGCACCCCGAACGGGGTGACCCGGCCGGTGCGGCCGACGTTCACCTTGATGTCCCGCAGCCGGGTGGTGACCTCCTCCGGCGGGTACTTGAACGCGACCGCCCAGCGGGGCGCCTTCGACGTCGCGCCGAGCCGCCGCTGCTGGGCGAACTCGTCGACCTTGATGACCACCCCGTCGATCTCGTGCTCGACGTCGTGCCGGTGCTCACCCCACTCGCGGATGAACGCCAGCACCTCGTCGACACCCGCGAACACCCGGTGGCGGGCCGAGACCGGCAGGCCCAGCTCGGCGAGCCGCGCGTAGGCCGCCGCCTGGGAGGTCACCTCGAACCCCCGGTGGGCGCCCACCCCATGGACGATCATGTCCAGCGGGCGGCCCGCGGTGACCCTGGGATCCTTCTGCCGCAGCGACCCCGCGGCGGCGTTGCGCGGGTTCGCGAACGGCGCCTTCCCCGCCTCGACCAGCGACGCGTTCAGCTCGGTGAAGCGCGCGGTCGGGAAGAACACCTCACCACGCACCTCCAGCAGCTCCGGCACGCCCGCCCCCCGCAGCCGGGCCGGCACGCTGCGCAGCGTGCGCACGTTCGGCGTGATGTCCTCCCCCGTGCGCCCGTCACCGCGGGTCGCCGCGCTCACCAGCACGCCGTTGTCGTAGACGAGGTCGACCGCGAGCCCGTCGATCTTCAGCTCGCACAGCCACGCCGTGACCGGCTGCTCCCGCGCGGCGCGCGCCGCCCAGGCGTGGAACTCCTCCTCGGTGAACACGTTGTCCAGCGACAGCAGGCGCTCGAGATGCTCGACCGGCGTGAACAGCGTCGAGTAGGAGCCCGCCACCTTCTGCGTCGGCGAGTCGGGCGTGCGCAGGTCCGGACGGCGCTGCTCGATCGCCTCGAGCTCGCGCATGAGGGTGTCGTACTCGGCGTCGGAGACGGTGGGCGCATCGAGCACGTAGTAGCGGTGGGCGTGCTCCTCCAGCTCCCGGGCCAGGTCCGCGGCCCGCGCCCGGTCATCCGGGTCAGCTCCGCCGTCGGCCTCCGCCGCATCGCTCACACTGGCACTCATCGGCTCGGCAGCCACCTCCTCAACACTCACCGCGCTCGCTCCCGCGGCACTGCGGCGGACATTCTCACTCCGGAGATTCCACCAGGACGCGCGCCGCCTGACGGCAGTGGCGCAGAACAGACCGCGCGTCGTCCAGACTGGCATTGGCCAGGCCACACGTTGGTGTCACCGCCACCACCTCTCCGAGCCGGTCCGGTGCGAAGCCGAGCCGGCGCCACAGGTCCACCGCCACCGTGACCGTACGGCGAGGGTCCGACAGATTCGCGCCGCGCGAGGTCGGTACCAGACCGAACATGAGGCCGAGGCCGGCGTCGACCGCCTCGCCCACGGCGTCGTCCTCGGCCCGGGTGAGCAGGGTCGCGTCCAGGCCGACGAACCGCGCGCCGGCGCGGCGCAGCAGGTCGAGCGGCACCTGCGGCGCGCAGCAGTGCACGCCGGCCACGGCCACGGATCCCACCGCCTCGGTGGCACCGAGCACTGCGGCGAGCCGCTCGGTGGCCGGGCCCTCCTCGACCGCGGGCACCACCGAGAAGCCGCTGGGGGTGCGGATCCGTCCGGAGAGCACCGCCGGCAGGGACGGCTCGTCGATCTGGACGAGCAGGCGCGCGCCCGGGATCCGGCGGCCGAGGTCTGCGAGGAGGAGTGCCAGCCCCTCCGCGAGGGCCTCGGCGATGTCGCGGACGGCCCCCTGGTCGGAGAGCGCCTTGTGGCCACGCGGCAGCTCCACCGAGCTCGCCAGCGTCCAGGGGCCGGCGAAGGCGACCTTGAGTGGGCCGGTGTAGCCCGCGGCGGCCTCGGTGAACACGTCGAGGTCGTGCTCGAGGAAGTCACGGGCCCGGCGCAGCTCGAGCCCCGGGCGGGGCACCAGCCGCCAGCCGGAGGGCTGGTGGTCGGCCGGCATCTCCACCAGCACGGCCAGGCTCCGGCCGATCATGTCAGCCCCCAGGCCGCGGCCCGGCAGCTCCGGCAGGAACGGCAGCTCCGGGACCTCTCCGAGGACATACCGTGCGGCCTCGACCGGGTCGACGCCCGGCAGCGAGCCGACACCGGAAACGCACCCCGCCGCCCACGGGAGCCCCTTCGGGGCGGCCGGCGCACCATCGCCGCGGTCCTGACCGGCGCCATCCGCCGCCGGGACCCGCTCGGGCTCCCGCTCCACCGCAGACCAGTTCATCGCCACATCGACTCCTTCGTTCCGCCTGCGTCCGCCCCGGATCGCCGGCAGCGGACCACAGCGGATCACAGCTGGCCAGCCACGCCCGCACCGGCACCACCGTGCGGCGGTCGGAGCCGGCAACGCGCGGGCCCGCGCCAGGCCAGGGGACCGGTGCGACGGGTCAGCCGGGAACGGGTCAGCCGGCGACGAGTCAGCCGATGAGGGAGCTGGTCAGCCGGCGAGGGAGCGGATACGCCCGCCGCCGAGGACCCGGTCCCCGTCGTAGAAGACCACGGCCTGGCCCGCGGCAGTGCCGCGCACCGGTTCGGCCAGCCGCGCGTCGAGCTCGTCCCCACGGGCCGTCACCATCGCCGGGACGACACCGCCATGGGCCCTGACCTGCGCGGTGCATGACACGGAGCCCTCGTGGGGCCACACGATCCGCTCCGCGACGAGGCTGCGCATATCCAGTGCCTCCGCCGGCCCGACGGTCACCGTCGATGTCACCGGGGACAGCTCGAGGACGTACCGCGGGCGGCCGTCCGGGGCGGGACGGCCGAGCCGCAGGCCCCGGCGCTGCCCGACCGTGAAGGCGTAGGCACCGTCGTGCTCGCCGAGCGTCTCGCCGGTGCCCGCGTCCACGATCGGGCCCGGCCGCGGGCCCAGCCGCTCGCGCAGCCACGCCCCGGTGTCGCCGGAGGCGACGAAGCAGATGTCATGGCTGTCCGGCTTGTCGGCAACGCCCAGGCCACGGCGCGCCGCCTCCGCGCGGACCTGCTCCTTCGTCGAGTCCCCGAGCGGGAAGCTGGCCGCGGCCAGCTGCTCCGGGCGCAGTGTGCCGAGCACGTAGGACTGGTCCTTGGCCAGGTCGACCGAGCGGCGCAGCGTCCCGTCCGGGTCGAGACGGGCGTGGTGGCCGGTGACGACCGCGTCGAAGCCGAGCGCCAGCGCCCGGTCCAGCACAGCGGCGAACTTGATGCGCTCGTTGCAGCTCACGCACGGGTTGGGGGTGCGGCCGGCGGAGTAGTCGGCGACGAACTGATCGATGACCTCGGACTCGAACCGGTCGGCGAGATCCCAGACGTAGAAGGGGATGCCGAGCACGTCCGCGGCCCGGCGGGCGTCGCGGGCGTCCTCCAGCGTGCAGCACCCACGGGAGCCGACCCGGTCGGAGGCCGGGGTCCGGGCCAGCGCGAGGTGGACGCCCGTCACATCATGGCCGGCGTCCACAGCCCGCGCCGCGGCCACCGCCGAGTCGACCCCGCCCGACATGGCCGCGAGCACCTTCATCCTGCCCACGATCCCACTCCCTCTGCGGACCTCAGCCTCGGGAACTGAGCCCGGCGAGTTCACCGGCCCGGGCGGCGCGTTCCACCACCGGGCCGATCACGGCGACGAGCGCATCGACATCCCGCGCCGTCGAGCCGTGCCCGAGCGAGAAGCGCAGCGACCCGCGCGCGTGCGCCTCGCCGGCCCCCATAGCCAACAGCACATGCGAGGGCCTCGCGATTCCCGCCGAACAGGCGGAACCCGTCGAGCATTCCACACCGTGCGCGTCCAGCAGCATGAGCAGCGAGTCCCCCTCGCACCCCGGGAAGGTCAGATGGGCGTTGCCCGGCAACCGGCCCGGCCCGGACGGCGCGCCGTTCAGGGTCGCCCCGGGAACCTCGGCCAGAACCCTGTGCACGAGGTCGTCGCGCAGTGCCGCGAGCCGGGCCTGTTCCGCGGGCAGTTCCGCCCGCGCGGCCCGCGCGGCCGCCGCGAACGCGGCGACACCGGGGGTGTTGAGGGTGCCGGACCGGATGTCGCGCTCCTGCCCGCCTCCGTGCGCGAGGGGCTCCAGTTCCAGACCGCGCCGCACCAACAGCGCACCCACCCCCACCGGTCCGCCGATCTTGTGGGCGCTGATCGTCAGCGCGTCTGCCCCGCTGGCGGCGAAGGACGTCTCGACCTGCCCGAACGCCTGCACAGCATCGGTGTGGAAGGGGATGCCGCAGCCATGCGCGACCCGGGCCAGCTCGGCGACCGGCTGGATGGTTCCCACCTCACTGTTCGCCCACATCACCGAGATCATCGCGACGGAGGCGGGGTCGTCGCCCACCGAGGCGCGCAGCACCTCCGGCGTCACCAGGCCCGTCCCGTCCACCGGCAGCAGCTCCAGGACGGCTCCCTGGTGCCTGGCCAGCCAGGACGCCGTGTCCAGCACCGCGGGATGCTCGACGGCGCTCACCAGCAGCCGCCGCCGCCGCGGGTCGGCGGCACGACGCGACCAGTACAGGCCCTTCACCGCGAGGTTGTCGCTCTCCGTCCCGCCCCCGGTGAAGACCACATCGGATGGTCGCGCGTCGAGCACCTCGGCCAGGGACTCCCGCGCCTCCTCGACGGTCCTGCGCGCGCGCCGGCCGCCGGCGTGCAGCGAGGAGGCGTTTCCCGCGTCAGCCAGGGCGGCGGTGAACGCCTCGACCGCCTCCGGGCGCATGGGCGTGGTCGCCGCGTGGTCGAGGTAGGTCACGTCTGTAGAGGGTAGCTGTCGCCCGCATCACCCACCGGGACTCGCGGGCCCACCCGGACCAGGCCCCGCCCCATTGCTCACTGTGGCCGGGGTGCCCGTCGCGGGAGGCTGCGGCCGGCGCCGCGGCACGGCGCGAAGGACACCACGGCCCGGCCCGGGCGGCGTCCGCGAAGACCGGGCCGAGCCGGCGCGGGCCGAGCCGGCGCGGGCCGCGGGGAACGGGGAACGGGGAACGGTCAGAAGTCGCCGGCGCGGCTCCGCAGATCGGTCAGCAGGTCGACCAGTTCGGTCACCCCGTTCTCGGGCAGGCCCGGGTCGGCGAAGACGCTCTCGTTGAGGCGGGTGGTCGCGGCGAGTGCGGTCGCGCGACCTTCGTCCGTGATCTCGGCGAGGACGGCCCGCCGGTCGGTCGGATGTGGCTGCCGGCGCACCTGCCCACGGGCCTCCAGACGGTCGACCGCACTGGTGACGCTGGTCGGATGGACCTGCAGCAGGCTTCCGATGCGACTCAGCGGCAACGAGCCCCTCCGGCTGAACAACAACAGCATGAGGAGCTCGTACCGGGCGAAAGTAAGATCGAGCGGGCGAAGCACCTCGTCAACCCGGGCAAGCAGGATCTGTTGTGCACGCATCACCGATGTGACGGCGGCCATACCATCCGCCACGCCGCCCCATCCGTGTGCTTTCCACTGCCGGTGCGCCTCCGCGATCGGGTCGGCCGGAAGAGGCTTCGGCTGCGTCACGGGTGCGGTTCTCCAAATGCGGGTCGTCGGACAGACGGCGCCATCCACTATGCCATTCCGACCCACCCGCGCGGATCCCGGCCAACGGACGCTGCGCCGCGGCAGCCCAGCGGGACAACAGCTGCGGCGACATCCCAGGGGCGCGGCACACGATCGGTGTGACCGGGCCCCCGGACCCGGCCACCCGGCAGTGGCACAGACGGCCTGCCGGCACCGCGACGGTGCGCCCGCGTCAGATGTTGCGTCGGTACTGACCGCCGACGTCGAAGAACGCCGCACTGATCTGGCCCAGCGAGCACACCCGCGCCGCGTCCATCAGCACCTCGAATGTGTTGCCACCGGCCGCGGCCACCTTCCGCAGGCGGTCGAGCGCCAGCGCGGCTGCGTCCGCGTTACGGCTGTTGAAGTCCGCGAGGCGCCGCAGCTGGGACTGCTTCTCCTCTTCCGTGGCCCGGGCGAGCTCCAGCGGTCCGGCATCGCTCTCGTCGACATCCGGCCCAAGGAATGTGTTGACCCCGACGATCGGCAGCGAACCGTCGTGCTTACGCCGCTCGTAGAGCATCGACTCGTCCTGGATCCGACCGCGCTGGTAGCCGGTTTCCATCGCGCCGAGAACACCGCCCCGTTCCGAGATCCGCTCGAACTCGACGAGGACGGCTTCCTCGACCAGGTCGGTGAGTTCCTCGATCACATGGGAACCCTGCAGCGGGTTCTCGTTCCCGGCGAGGCCCCACTCCTGATCGATGATCATCTGGATTGCCAGCGCGCGCCGGACCGACTGCTCGGTGGGCGTCGTCACCGCCTCGTCGTAGGCGTTGGTGTGCAGGCTGTTGCAGTTGTCGTAGATCGCGCACAGCGCCTGCAAGGTCGTTCGGATGTCGTTGAAGTTCATTTCCCTCGCGTGCAGCGAGCGGCCCGAGGTCTGCACGTGGTACTTGAGCTTCTGGGAGCGTTCCGAGGCGCCGTAACGCTCGCGCATCGCCACTGCCCAGATCCGCCGGGCGACCCGGCCGATCACGCTGTACTCGGCGTCCATGCCGTTGGAGAAGAAGAACGACAGGTTCGGCGCGAAGTCGTCGATGGCCATGCCGCGTGCCAGGTACGCCTCGACGTAGGTGAATCCGTTGGCGAGAGTGAACGCGAGCTGGCTGATCGGGTTCGCGCCGGCTTCCGCGATGTGATAGCCGGAGATAGACACCGAGTAGAAGTTCCGCACCCGGTTGTCGATGAACCACTGCTGCATGTCCGCCATGCAGCGCAGCGCGAACTCGGTGGAGAAGATGCAGGTGTTCTGGCCCTGATCCTCCTTGAGAATGTCAGCCTGCACCGTGCCCCGCACGTTCGCCAGCGCCCACGCCGCCGCCTCGGCCGCCTCGGCCGCCGAGGGCTCGCGGCCGTGCTCCGTCCGGAAGGCCTCGATCCGCTGGTCGATCGCGGTGTTGAGGAACATGGCGAGGATCGCCGGCGCCGGCCCGTTGATCGTCATCGAGACACTTGTCGTGGCCGCGCACAGGTCGAAGCCCGCGAAAAGGACCTTCATGTCGTCGAGGGTCGCCACCGACACCCCGGAGGTGCCGATCTTCCCGTAGACATCGGGCCGGGCGCCGGGATCCCGCCCGTACAGCGTCACCGAATCGAACGCCGTGCTGAGCCGGGTCGCCGGAGAATCAGCGGAGAGCAGGTGAAAGCGGCGGTTCGTCCGGAACGGGTCGCCTTCGCCGGCGAACATCCGGGCCGGGGCCTCACCGGTCCGTTTGAAGGGGAAGACCCCCGCGGTGAAAGGGAACATCCCGGGCAGGTTCTCCCGGCGGCGGAAACGCACCAGCCGCGCATCGTCGTCGATGTCCGGAACAGCGACCCGTGGCACGGACGTCCCGGAGAGTGTGACCCGCCGCAGCGGCGTGCGGATCTCCTGGCCGCGCACCACGTAGACCATCTCGTCCCCGGAGCGCTCGGCGAGCAGCGCCGGCCAGGAATCGAGCAGCTCGCGGGTCTCGCGGTCCAGCCCGGCGCCGGCGGTGTCCCGCAGCTCTCGCAGCCTGTCCGCCGAGCCGACCGAACGCGTGGACCCCTCGGATCCATCTCCGTCTGCCTCCGCGGAGCCGACGTACCGATCGAGCTCGGTGATGGCAGTCGTCAGATGCTGCCGACGGCGTGCGGCGGAGGCCTGCTCCTCAGTGTGCGCGTGATAACCGCGCACCGCATCCGCGATCTCGGCCAGGTAGCGCACCCGACCAGGAGGCACGACGGTCGTGAGACCCGAGGAGACCCGCCCGTCGACCGGTGCCAGCACGCCCGCGTCGAGCTTCAGACCGTGATCGTGCAGCAGCGCGCGCAGGAACAGGTAGAGCGCGGTGACGCCGTCGTCGTTGAAACGCGCCGCCGAGGTGCCGTACACCGGCATGTCCTCCCACGCGGCGCCGAAGTCCTCCCGGTTGCGGACCATCTGACGAGCGACGTCACGCCGCGCGTCCTCCGCGCCCCGGCGCTCGAACTTGTTCACGGCGACGACGTCGGCGAAGTCGAGCATGTCGATCTTCTCCAGCTGGGAGGCCGCACCGTACTCGGGCGTCATCACGTACATCGAGACGTCGCAGAAGGGCACGATGGCTGCGTCCCCCTGGCCGATGCCGGGGGTCTCCACGATCACCAGGTCGTACCCGGCGACCTTGCAGGCCGCGATGATGTCGGCGAGCTGCTCTGGCAGCTCCCGCCCCGCCTTACGGGTGGCCAGCGAGCGGAAGAACGCCCTCGGTCCGGCCGCAGGCGTGGACGCGCCGACGGCCTCGGCGCCATCGGCGCCATCGGCGCCGGACGCCAGTGCGGCATCCGCAACTGCGCCAGCGCCGTTGTCCGGCAGCACCGCCAGTGCGTTCATCCTGATCCGGTCGCCGAGCAACGCACCGCCCCCACGGCGTCGGGTCGGGTCGACCGCGAGGACCGCGATCCGCAGCGCATCCCCCTGGTCCAGCCGGAAGCGGCGCAGCACCTCGTCGGTAAGGGACGACTTCCCGGACCCGCCGGTGCCCGTGATGCCCAGCACCGGGACCTTGGGGCCACGGTCGGCCGCGTCCCGCAGCCCGGCCGCGAAGGCCTCGTCCCGCCCCGCCTCCAGGACGGTGATCGCCCTGGCGAGCACCGTCTCGTCGCCACCGCGCACCTGCGCGACCGAGGGGACGTCGACGGCCAGGTCGATGTCGCTCTCGCGAACAATGCTGTTGACCATGAGTGCGAGCCCGAGCCGCTGCCCGTCCTCAGGGGAGAAGATCCGCGCGACGCCACGGGAATGCAGTAGCTCGATCTCCTCAGGGACGATCACGCCACCGCCACCGCCGTAGACCCGGACGTGCCCGGCACCCCGGGCCCGGAGTCGCTCGATCAGGTAGCTGAAGTACTCGACATGCCCGCCCTGGTAGGACGAGATCGCGATGGCCTGCGCGTCCTCCTGGATGGCGGCACTCACGACCTCGTCCACGCCCCGGTCATGCCCCAGGTGGATCACCTCGACGCCCTGCGCCTGCAGGATCCGTCGCATGATGTTGATCGCCGCGTCGTGCCCGTCGAACAGGGCCGCGGCGGTGACGACTCGCACCGGCCATACGGGCACGTGCAGGGTGGGGGTCTCGTGACCCGCCACGGTGACTGCGCTCATGCGGCTCGCTCCCCTGGACGGAACCTCGACGCCAACGCCTCTCGTTGGCACTCCGATAGTAGGACGTCCATCAAACTGGAGCCACCGGAGCCCGCCTCAACCCTCACCGCACCACTTGCCGTGAAGGCTCCCGACCAGCAGCGTGAGGGCCTGCAGCCGCCCCAGCCCAGTGCATGTGGCTGTGAGGTCCAAGTGCATGCTGTGAGGTAGGGCACCAGGGACAGAGCATGACCAGTGCTCATTCGGCCGCACCAGCCGCACCAGCCGCACCAGCACGAGCATGGCTCGTCACACGGCTCGTCGGCTGCAGGAAACGTGCCCCCAATACAGGTAGGGGCTGCTCCCGGCCCAAGCCAGAAACAGCCCCCACCAAAAGAAGTCCGGCGGCGTCCTACTCTCCCACGCGGTACCCCGCGCAGTACCATCGGCGCTGAAGGGCTTAGCTACCGGGTTCGGAATGGAACCGGGCGTTTCCCCTTCGCCAAAACCACCGAAACACTATCAGACCCGACCCGGAACCGGTCGCAGCCCGAGAACCGCACAGTGGACGCA
>NZ_KB893793.1 GCF_000374165.1 Parafrankia elaeagni | reverse complement strand
CCGACCGTCCGGCCGGATGCGTGTTCGCCAGCTGGTTCGGGCGGTTTCTGCCCTCACCTTGTTACGCGCTGGGAAGCGTTCCGACCGTCCGGCCGTAAAACGGCTCAGAAACGCGGAGAGGGCACCGGGAGACTCTCCCGGTGCCCTCTCCGCGAGGAAAGAAGGTCAGTCCTCCCTGCCATCCCGCGCGGCGCGGTAGGTCATCAGCTCCCGTACCGCGTCAGCCCGTTCTGACACTTCCCGGAACTCTGCCAAGGCAGCGTCACGGGTGCGGATCACGGCGCGACGGGAACCGTAGGCACCCCCGTAGCGCTTCTGCGCCACCTTGGACAGGATGCCCGCCCGTCCGATGTCATCGGCCTTGTTCCCCTCGTTGAGCACGTCCGCGAGAACAGGGAACTCCCTGCCGTCACCGAACGCGTGGTGCCAGATGGCCTCACTGTTGGCGGCAAGGTGTGTGGAGACCGCTACGAACTCCATACGAGCCGCAGTCTTCATCAGCTGTGCCCCAGGGGTCGCGTCGGTCTCGCTTGGCTTCTTGTCGATCCTGTAGCCGTTGCGGCGGGCAGCGTCCCGCACGGCGGTGTACTGGATGCTGTCACGGGTGGCGACAAAGGTTCCGCCTTGCTTCGTGACATAGAGCCAGGAGTCCGGTTCCCGCGTGGCCACGGAGTAGGTCACTGGCTCAAACGTCCGGATGATCTTCCCGAGGAGCTGAGCGAAGAGCAACACCGCATCCTGCGTGGTGTCGTCGCTCACGTCCGCCGTGCCGTAGCCACGGCCGGTGTAGGTCGCGTTGCCATCCATCCGCTTACGGGAGTCCGTGGCGTCGACCACGCGGCAGAACTTCCGCGCCTTGAGATGAATCGCGTGCCAGTCGTCCGCCGTCACCCTTGCCATGTCTTCCAGCTCGACTCGCGTGCCCGGAAGAGCGGACGGCGTGTCCGAAGAAAAGGCGTTGTTGGTCACGAGGTCTCTCCTCTGCTTTGCGGGAACCCCGGGGGTGTCGTCCCGCGCCCGGTGCCGATATCTAATTCTCCATCTATGCGCGCCCGAATACAACCCCCAATCGTCCACCAATTCATGATTCTTTATGTGGCGGGAAAGTGATGGAATGACAATCGGAAGGCGCGGACCAAAGGGCGAGGAAAGGAAGAAGAAAAGCCAAAAGCGAAGTGCAAGAAAAAGCGAAATACAAAAACAAAAACCCGACCGCAAGGAGAAGAGGAAACGCATCAATCTGAGAAGTGGAGCTTGCACAGGAGTCGCGCGCCGCCAGCGCACCGGTCCCCGCATCGACTATCAGCTCGTTGCCTCGCTATTAAGTCGCGGCGTGCTTGGGTGGGTGCCGTACCTCGTCTGACCTGCGTAAACGGCGCTTCGTTCACCCACCCGTCTTTACGGGGGGTCCGGTGGGGGGTCCCGTGGGGGGTCCGGTGGGGGGTCCGGTGGGTGTAGGGATCGGATCTACCTGGCCACTCGCCGTGCTACTTGGCCACTGCGTGGCCAGAACTCGGTCTACTTGGCCAATCCGCTGGTCAGGGCCTCGCTGTGCATCGCGCTGGCACCGCCAGCGCTGGCCAACACCGGCGGCGGCTGGCGCACCGGTGCTGGCCAACTACCGTGACCTGCCAGCTCGGAGTGGCCATCTCCGGCCGATCCCTACAGTGGGCTGGAGGGGTCGGATCTACCTGGCCACTCGCTTGGGCGACGTGGCCGCAGCTCGGCCTGCTGGGGAAATCCGCTGGTCAGGGCCTCGCTGTGCATCGCGCTGGCGCCGCCAGCGCTGGTGAATGCTGGCGCTGGCGGCGCTGGCCCCCGACCGCGGCCGGCCGAACCCTATCCCGGGGTTGGAGATCCGGGTTGATGGCGAGCGGTCGGCGCAGCTGGCGAGTGACGGCGACCCGCCAGCCACACCCCTACACCGTCCGCCGCGCACCCTGCTGGCGGAGCATGTGAGCGATCCGCTGATTTGGGCTCTATGGCTTTCTGTCGGCGGCGCCAGCTGCCGTTCGCCGACTGCGGTGTGAAGGTTGGTACGCCAACCCTCGCCAACAACAGCGACTGGTCCGCACGGAATCGCCATCATCACCCGTCCTCCAAGCGGAGGTGAGAATCCCGACCCTCGCGGCCCATGGCCATGGTCCTGCCCCAATACGACGGGAGCGCGTCCTGGTTGAGATTCCGGAAGAGGCGGCTCACACGAACGCCGATGTCGTGAGGGCTTCTATTTTGTCACCGAGATCGCCGGGGTGGCGGACGGGCGGTCGGGTACGAGCTGCCCGCATCGTCGGAAGATGCGTCGACCGGCAGCCTGCCTGGTCGGCGGCCTGTCGTTGGAGGGCGGGCTTGTGGGAGCCGCCGGATGAGCCGTCCGGAGGCTGGCGGGGCCCGCGGGATCGCGTGACGTGATGAGCATCATGTCGGCGGAGGCGGGCTGGGTGGCTTGGGGTGGTCGTCCCGTCGCGGTGACGGCGTTTCCGCAGGTAGCGGGGCTGCGGCGCCGCGATTCGGCTCAGGTCTGTGCGCCGCGGGGCGGTGGACAGACCCTTGGGCAGCACCGTGACGGCCGCATACCGGATTGTCACCTTACGGCCCGATAGTGCAGCCTTGGGGCAACTGCCCGTCACGCAGAGGGGCTACGGGGCGGCGAGGTAGTCGCGCTGCGCGGCGGAACGGTCGAGCAGGCCAGGGGGTCTGCGGATCTTCCGTGGGAGTGAACGTGACAGGGACTGACGATCTGTCTGACGTTGATCGGCGTATTCTGCTGCACGATCTGCGCCGTACGCTGAGCCCTGGCTGGCTCCCGGACGTGCTGGTCACGCTGTCGGGCGGTCCGCAGCCGTTTACGAGCTTGTTGCGCACCTTGCGTAGCTATGACGTTCCGCGGGGCCGGCGCTGGCCGCAGCCGCTGATCCAGCAGGCCGTGTTGATCCGGACGTTGCGGTGGATGCAACACCGAGGGCTGGTCGAGCGGATGCGGGAGCGTGTGTTCCCCTTCGGGACGGTCTACTGGCTGACCCCGCCGGCGAAGGAACTGGCGGACCTGGTCGCGCCGATGGCGCAGTGGGCCGCGGCGCACGAGGAGCTGTTGGAGATGGATCGGCGGGCGTGGGCCGAGCGGCGGCGCGGCCGGTAGAACGGCGGGAACTGTCGGTGCGCGGTCAGGCGGACCGCGTACCGGGCGGGCCGGGTCGCATCGCGGCCTGGATGACGCGATCCGTGTCAGGGGTGGGCCGCTCACCGATCTCGGCGAGGGCTGCGACGAGCTGGCGGTAGGTGGCCTCGACGGCGTCGTGGCGGCCGAGGCGGGCCTGGGTGCGGGCGATCTGGACGTAGAGCCCTTCGTTGTAGGGGTCGAGGCGGCGCAGCGTCTCCAGCAGGTCCAGGCGCTGGGGGTTGTCCTCCCCGACGGCGGCGGTGATGCTGGCGAGCGCGTCGGAGACCTGGCGGCGCAGGTTCTCGCGGTGGGTTTCGGCCCAGGTGCCGGCGATGTCGTCGGAGAGGTGGCCGGTGTAGGTGGCGGCCAGCGGGAGGATCGCGGCGAGCTCGTCGGCGGTGGTTGTCGCGCGGCGGCGTGCGTCGAGGGCTTCGTCGACCTGCCAGAGGTCGACGGTGATCAGGTCGCGGCGTAGCCGCCAGCGCCGGTCATCGTGGTCGAAGACGTCGTCGATCGTCCCGTCGGTGGCGGCGGCGAGGCCGCGGCGTAGTTGGCTGATGGCGGCGTAGAACCGGTTGTCCCGCTGGCGTGGGAGCTTGCCGTCGTCGGGCCAGACCGCGTCGATGATGGTGCGGCGCTGCGCGCCGTCGGGATGAGCGGCGAGGTAGGCCAGGATCTCCTGGCTCGGGCCGCCGATGCCGTCCACGGGCTGGTAGTCGCCGTCCGGTGCTGCCCGGTACCGCAGTTGTAGCCGGCCGAACAGGGTGAGCAGCAGCGGCGTGGCCGCCCGCGGACGGCGTGGAGCGCTCGCGGCCGGCGTCGGCGGTACCGCGTCTGTGGGCTCAGCGGAGGCTGCCCCGCCGCGGGGTGGGAGCGGCGTGTCTGGGCCAGGCGGCTCGTCGGCGTTCGGTGACACGTCGGGCGTTGGCGGAGGCGGCGGTGCGGGTGTGACCGTGGCGCTACTGGGGGGCGGCGCGGAGGTGGGCGGTGGGGGCGGGGGCCCCTGGGTAGGGTTTGCCCGCCGGAAGTCCTCCTGGTTGGCGGCCGGTGCGTCGGCGTCGGCGAGCAGGTCGAGTAGCTGGCCGGTGTCGTTCTCGGGCAGGGTGAACAGCCGGTTGCCGATGAGCGCGGCGGCGATGTCGGGGCTGGCGGCACCGATGACCCCGTCGGGCCGGACCCGGGCGGTCGCGCCGGGGCGCCACTGGCCGTAGAGGATGCCGAGCACGCCGAGGGGGGAGCCGTTGTCGAGGATGGCTTGGAGGCGGCGGTCGGAGGTCTGGTCGGGGGTGGCGAGGACGATCAGGGACGTCTGGCGGGGGTCCTCGCCGGCGGCGGCGCGTCGTGCTCGGGTGACGACGTCGGCTTCCAGCCGGTCCAGCAGGGTGGGCAGGGCTGCGACGACGTGCAGCCGCTGCGGCGGCGTGGCGGTGGTGCCTTCGCCCAACAGCCGCCATACGTCGGCGGCGGGGATGAGGATTTCGGCGGGGGCGGCGTCGGGCTGGTGGCGGTCGGCGAGCAGGGTGACGAGCAGGGCGCGGATGGCGGCGTCGGCGCCGGGTCCGATCAGTCCGAGGCCGCGGGTGGCGGCGAGGTCGAGCGCGAGGGGTTGGCCGTCGCCGGTGGTGCCGACGATCCGGGTGCCGGGTGGGGCGGCGTGGGTGGTGGCGGTGGCTGCGGCGTGGCGGCGGCCGGTGATGTGCGGGTCACCGGGCGGGCGCACGACGACGAGTTCGCCGTCGGTGTCGCGTTCGGCGGTGGCGGTGTTGTAGGCGGCGGCGAGCTGGTGGATCACCGGTGCTTCGTTCAGGTCGTCGCGGACACCACTGCCGGGGACGTAGTGCCGGCGACGCCACAGCCGTACGGAGAACAGCGCGACGACCAGGAGCGCGACGGCACCCAGCCCGAGATAGCCGCCGGAGGGGAACTGGACCCCCGGCGGTCGGGACGGAGTGGATGGGTACGCAGGCGGCGCGGTGCTGGGGCTGGGGCTGGGTGCGGCCGGGCTGGTGGGCGGGCTGACGGGCGTCGGCGGCGCGGCGCCGCCCGGGGCGGGGGTGCTGACCGGAGGGGTTGGGGTGGCGGGTGGGCTGGCCGCCGGTGGGCTGACAGATGACGGCGTGGTGGTCGTCGGCGCGGGGCTGGCGGGTGCCTGGCTGGTCGGGGGTGTGGGCGGAGGGCTGGACGGTGCGTTCCCGGCCGGGGACGGGGTGGTGGCTGGCTGGGTGGGCAGGGTTAGGACCCAGCCGGGGCGGATCAGGCCGGGCTGGGTCAGCGCACGCCCGTCGGCCTGGAGGACGCCGTGGTTGAGAGCCCAGATCTCCGGCCAGCGGGCGCCGTCGCCGAGGCAGCGGTCCGCGATCCGCCACAGGCTGTCGTAGACGCCATTGGCCGGCAGCTGCACGACCGCGGTCCCCGCCGCCGCGGCCGGCAGCGCCGGATCGGTCACGCTGGTGGCGGCGACCGGGACGAACCGCGGGGCGGCGGGCGCGGTGGCGACGGCCGGCGCCGCGGCCGGCCCGCTGGCCGGGGTGAGGGGGCCGCGGGCCTGGAGGACGGTGAGCAGCACCGCGCCCAGCAGGAACGTGGCCAGCCCCCGCATCCCGCCTGCGGGCAGCGGCGGGCGGTGTGACGGCCAGCGGGCTTCGCGGACGACCTCCGGCACGGCGACGACGACCGAGAGGGTGAACGCGGCCCACAGCGGCCAGAGCAGGACCGCGAGGATGTCCAGCAGCAGCGTGTCGTCCATCGGGCCGGTCAGCCGCGCCTCGATCTCGTCCCAGGACGGCACGTGGTGAGGAAGCGGCCAGCCGATGAAATGCGCGAGCCCCCACGGCAAGCCGACGATCAGCGCGATGAGCGCGGCGAGGGCGAGGGCGGCGCGGACGAGCCGGCCGAGGGCCAGCCCGCCGGCGGCAATCCGGCGACGGATCGGCCGGGCTGGGATCGGCCGGTGGGAGGCGGGTCGGCTCACGGGGCTGCTCCGGCGGCGGGTGGGGCGGGGTGGGCGCTGCCGGTGCCGGTGACGGTGAGCGTGTCCAGGCCGACGATGCCGAGCAGCTGGTTGTGGTGGGTCACGGTCACTGTGACGGTCACCGTGTTGTCGACGACGGTCACGGTGCCGGTGGCGCCGGCCTGGGCGAGGTAGGCGCGGGCGGCGCCGGCCGCCTCGTCGGGCAGCAGCCGGACCGTGCCCGTGGACCGGTAGGTCGTCAGGTCGAGCTGCTGGGCGCCGGCGCGGGCGGCTTCCTGCGCGATGCCCATCGCGGTGGTCTTGTCGGCCAGCGCGCCGCCGGCGTCCAGGATCAGCCCACCGAACATCACGAACGCGGCGGCCACGACAACAACGAAGGCGGTGACGGTCCCCTCGTCCCGCCCATGGGCGGACCGGCCGGGGCTCACGATGCCTGTCCAGGCCGGTCGCCGAACGTGTCTACGGGCGAGGTCGAGGAGGCGCGCAGGGTCGCGCTGCCCGGGGTGGCGAGCATCGCGAGGTCGTCGAGCCGAACCGTGCAGGCCACGGTCACCCGGACCAGAGCGCCCGGCGCCAGTCCAGCGGTGTCGGTGTCGACTGTCAGATCCTGGCAGGTGACCCCGGCCCCGGCCAGCGCGGTCTGCGCGGTGGCGCGGGCGTCAGCGACCGCCTCGGCGGGGGTGGCGGCGAGCGAGGCGGCGCGGGCGGCCTGGTGCGCCACATCGGCCATCCGCAGCTTCGCGTCCGAGATCCGGTAACACAGCACGAGGAACAGCAGCATGAGCAGCAGCACCGGCACAATCAGCACCAGCTCGGCGGTCGCGGACCCTCGGTCCGAGCCAGTCGCCGCAGGCGGGGAGATTGAAGGCGTCACGGTGTTGCAGGACATCCCGTGAGTTCGATCTCCGGCTTCCTTCGCTGGCAGAGGTGTTCCTCCTGGTGGACAGCGCCTCGGCAGCCTGGGGGGAAACCTTGACGGGACGTTGAAATTCCTGAAGGTCTGCGGGTATCTTCGTCGCTTCGTTGCTTTCGCTGAAGCGGAGTGTTCATGGGTCTGGCGGCGGTGCGCTCGATCGGGTCCGCGGAACGGTTCAAGGACCCGTCGCCGCAGGCGATGGAGGAGCTTGAGCAGGAGCTGATCGACCAGTACGCCCTCGCCGCGGTGGGGGCCGGCCTGACCGACAGCCACATCGCGCAGGAACGCTCGACCGTGTTCGAGTTCCTGCGCTTCCTCGGTCGCCCGTTGTGGTCCGCCGGGCCGGCGGACGCGGACCGGTTCCTGGCCCACCAGCGGCGCGAGCGTGGCAACGCGCGCAGCACCGTGCAGAGCAAGGCATGGACGTTGGCGCGGTTCTACGAGTTCGTCATCGACCGCTATCAGGGCGACATCCACACCCTGACCGGTGCCGTGGTCGTGCAGCCGGTGGACGAGTTCAACCGGCCGGTGAAGGTCGGCCGCGACACCGTCCGCGTCCCTCCGCCGGAGGCCGACGTGGCGGTTCTGTTCGACGCGTGGCGGGACGCGGTGCCGTCGGCCCGCAAGTATCTGCCCGCCGCCCGCGACTACTTCGCCGCGTCGCTGTGGCGGCGGGCTGGGCTGCGTATCACCGAGACGGTGCGGCTGGACATCCGTGACTGGCGCCCTGACCTCGGCGAGCACGGCCGGCTGCATGTGCGGTTCGGCAAGGGCAGCATGGGTCGCGGCCCGAAACCGCGGATGGTGCCTGCGATCAACTCCGTCGACTGGACCGTACCCGCTTCGGTGGACGCCCGACGTAGCTGCCCGATCCGTCGGGAGAGCTGGACATGGGTGCGACACGCCGTAGATTTACCGAGGAGTACAAAGAACAAGCGGTAGCTTTCGTCATCGACGGCGGCCGTCCGGTCGTCGAGGTCGCCCGGAACATCGGCGTCCACGAGATGACGTTGGGAAAATGGGTGAAGAAAGCGAAGGAAGAGGCCGAGCCGTCGTCGCCGGACGCCCCCCTGGACGAGTCCGAACGCGCTGAACTCGTCCGCCTACGCGGCGAAGTCAAAGACGCGAACTCCACCATCAACGAGCTGCAGATGCAGGTCGAGTTCGCAAAAAAAGTAGCGACCTGGTTCGCGAAGGGAAAGCAGTGAAGTTCGCTGCCATCGCGGACTGGGCTGCCTCCGGTGAGTTCCCCGTCGCGTTCATGTGCGCCGAACTCGACGTGTCCCGCTCCGGCTACTACGCCTGGTCCCGGGCCGTGCCCAGCCAGCGTTCCCTCGACGACACCACCTACACCACCCTGATCAGGAAGATCCACGCCGACGGACGCGGCAATCCCGGCGTCCGCCGGATCCGCGCCGGCCTGGCCGCCGCCGGCCACCAGCTCTCCCACAAGCGGGTCTGGCGCCTCATGCAGGCCGCTGGCCTGCAAGGACGCCACCCCAAGGCCTGGAAACGCACCACCGTCGCCGGCGACCAGCCCGTCCCCGCACCCGACCTGATCTCCCGCGACTTCACCGCCACCGCACCCGACACCCGCTGGTGCGGCGACATCACCTACGTCAGGACCTGGGACGGCTGGGCCTACGTCGCCACCGTGATCGACCTCTACTCCCGCGCCGTCGTCGGCTGGGCCACCGCCGACCACATGAGAACCAGCCTCATCACCGACGCGCTCGACAACGCACTCACCCGACGCCAACCACCAGCAGGAGTGATCTTCCACAGCGACCGCGGAACCCAGTACACCTCGCAGGAATTCAACGCCTACTGCAAGAAGAACGAGATCCGCCGATCGCTCGGACGCACGGGAATCTGCTACGACAACGCCGTCTCGGAATCCTTCTTCGCAACCTACAAGAAGGAACTCGTCCACACCCGCCCCTGGCCGTCACTCGCCGACCTGAAGAAAGAGACCGCGGACTGGATCGAAAACTACTTCAACACAACGCGACGCCATTCGACGCTGGAATACTTGACGCCCAAGGAATACGAGATAGGCTACAGGAACATCAGTCAACTGGCAGCCTAAACGGGCGTCCAAAAAAGCGGAAACACTCCA
>NZ_KB893792.1 GCF_000374165.1 Parafrankia elaeagni | reverse complement strand
CCCGCCAACGCCTGACGAATCACCCGCTGCTGCGCCGGCCCATTCGGCGCCGTCAACCCATTCGACGCACCATCCTGATTAACCGCACTCCCCGCCACCACCGCAAGAACCCGATGCCCATACCGCCGAGCATCGGAAAGCCGCTCCACCAGAAGAACACCGACGCCCTCACCCCACGCCGTCCCGTCCGCACCCGCCGCGAACGACTTACAACGACCATCAGCCGACAGGCCACGCTGCCGGGAGAAATCAATGAAGGCGTCAGGGGTGGCCATGATGGTGACGCCACCGACAAGCGCCATCTCACAATCACCCGACCGCAGCGCCCCCGCCGCAAGGTGCAACGCGACCAGCGACGACGAACACGCGGTGTCCACCGTCACCGCCGGGCCCTCCAACCCGAACGAATACGCCACCCGACCCGACAGCACACTCGCCGCGGTACCGGTGCCGAGGTATCCCTCGACGTCGGAGGAGATTCTGCTTCGTTCGGCCGCGTAGTCCTGACCGTTGGATCCGGTGAACACGCCTACTGAGCGGCCGCGCAGGGACAGCGGATCAAGACCCGCCCGTTCGAAGGCCTCCCACGACGTCTCCAGCAGCAACCGCTGCTGCGGGTCCATCGCCACGGCCTCGCGCGGGCTGATGCCGAACAGTGCGGCGTCGAAGTCGCCCGCGTCGTAGAGGAAGCTGCCTTCGCGAGCGTACGAGGTGCCGGCGTGATCGGGGTCGGGGTGGTAGAGCGAGTCGAGATCCCAGCCGCGGTCCGTGGGGAGCGGCCCGACGGCGTCCTCGCCGGCCAGGACCAGTTCCCACAGCCGCTCCGGGGTGTCCACGCCGCCCGGGAACCGGCATCCCATGCCCACGATCACGATCTGGTCGTCGTCCGAGGTCGCCATGGCGGAGGTCGCCGCGGCGGTGGGCTCGGAGACGGCGACCACGGAGCCGGAGACCCGCGAAAGCACGAACTCCGACAGCCGTTCCACCGACGGGTAGTCGAAGACAAGCGTGGCGGGCAGCGCCAGCCCGGTGGCCACGGCCAGCCGGTTGCGCAGCTCGACGGCGGTCAGCGAGTCGAAGCCCAGCTCCTTGAAGGCCCGGCCGGGCGCCACCGCCTCCGTCGACGGGTGCCCCAGCGCGGCTGCGACGTGTGTACGCACCACATCCCTGACCAGGCGCGCCCGTTCGTCCGCGGGCAGGTCGGCCAGCCGTTGCACGAACGACGACACCACCGTCGCGCCCTCGGCGGAGACGGCGGCCTGGGCCTCGGGCAGATCCGTCAGCAGCGGCCGTGGCCTCGCCGCCGCGAACACCGGGAGGAACACGTCCCAGCGGACGTCCGCGATGGTAAGGAGGTCCTCGCCGGCACCGACCGCCTCCGCCAGGGCGGCGACCGCGAAGTCGGGCTCCATCGGGACCAGTCCCTGCTGTCGCAGCAGTGCCGCCTCGTCCGGGTCCGCGGCCATCCCGATCCGCGCCCACGGCCCCCAGGCCACGGCGGTCCCGGTCTGCCCGCTGGCCCGCCGCCGTTCGATCAGCGCGTCCAGGGCGGCGTTCGCCGCCGCGTAGGCGGCCTGTCCCCCGCTGCCCCAGATCCCGGAGATCGACGAGAAGACCACGAAGGCGTCCAAGGGGACGTCCGCGAGCAGCTCGTCGAGATGCAGAGCTCCCGCGACCTTGCCGGCCAGCACCCGGGCCAGATGCACCTCGTCGGCGGCCATGAGCGGCGCGTCCTGCGCCACGCCCGCGGCGTGCACCACGGCGTTGATCTCCCCGACCGACGCCAGCAGCTCCGCGACCGCCGCCCGGTCCGCCAGATCGCAGGCTCGGATGTCGGCCTCGATCGGCAGCGATGCGGCGAGCTCCCCGGCACCGGGTGCGTCCGGCCCGCGCCGGCTCACCAGCACCACCCGGTCCGCGCCGTTGGCGGCCACCCACCGGGCCACCTCCGCGCCCAGAGCACCGGTCCCGCCGGTGATCAGCACCGTGCCGCCGGGGTGCCACACGCGGGTGTCCGCGCCGGATGCCAGTGCGTGCGATGCGTGCGATGCGTGCACCAGCCGGCGCACCATGATTCCGCTGCCGCGCACGGCGACCTGATCCTCACCTCCGGTCAGGCCCGCCAGCGTCGCCACGATCCGTGGCGCCATCCTGCGGTCGATGTTCTCCGGCAGGTCGAGCAGGCCGCCCCAGCGGTCCGGGTGTTCCAGGCCGACGACCCGGCCGAGGCCCCAGACCTGCGCCTTTTCAAGATCTACGGCAGGGTCGGCGCGCCCGGTGGAGACACCGTTGCGGGTCACCAGCCACAGGGGCGCCCCGATCCCGGCGTCGCCGAGCGCCTGCACGGCCACCAGCGCCTCGGCGGCCGACGCCACCAGCGCCAGCACTCCGTCAACCGGGGATTCCTCCTCGGACAGGAGCGCGACCAACGACGACCGGTCCGGGCTGGTGGGAACCGAGCGCACCGAGGCGCTGGCCGCGAGGAGCACCGCCGAAAGGGAGGGGTCGTCGCCGATGAGCAGCCAGGTGCCCGGCAGCGTGGCCGGCAGGGTACCCGCCACGGCGGCCCGCGCCGGCTCCGCGACCGGCTTCCACGTCACCCGGTACCGCCAGGCCTGTGCGGTCGAACTCAGCCGCCGCCGGGACCGCCAGGAGGCCAGTGCGGGCACGATCTCCGCGAGGGAGCCGCTGGCGACGCCGAGCTGGTTCGCGAGACCCGGCAGGTCGGCCTGTTCGACGGATTCCCAGAAACCGGCTTCCAGCGCGTCCGCTTCGGCGGAGGGCCGCGGGGGCGGCGACGAGGGCAGCCAGAAGCTCTGCCGCTGGAAGGCGTAGGTCGGCAGGTCGACCCGCCGGGCCCCCGTCCCCTCGTACACGGTCGCCCAGTCCACCTCCGTTCCGTGGACGAAGAGCGACGCCAGCGCGGTCAGGGCGGTGCGGATCTCGTCCCGGTCCCGCCGCAGCGCCGGCACGAACACCGCCGCGTCCGCGTCGGGCAGGCACTGACGTGCCATCGCCGTCAGGACGCCGTCCGGGCCGGCCTCGACGAACCGGGTCACCCCCATGCCCGTGAGGGAGTCCACTGCGTCCGCGAACCGGACCGGTTCGCGGACCTGGCGCACCCAGTACTCCGGATCCGTCCACTCGCCCGCCCCGACCGGGCGGCCGGTCACCGTCGACACCACGGGCAGCTTCGGCTCGCGGAACGACAGGAGGCGCAGCACCCGACGGAACTCGGCCAGCATCGGCTCCATCAACCGTGAGTGGAACGCGTGGCTGGTCCGCAGCCGGGTCGACTGCCACCCGCGGGCTTCGACGAGCCCGGCGAACGCGTCGATGGCCGCGGAGGGCCCGGACACCACCACCGACGTCGGCCCGTTGACCGCGGCGAGGTCCAGCTCTGCTCCGAGGAGCGCGACGACCTCGGCGGACGGCGCCGCGACGGCCAGCATCGACCCGCCGGCGGGCAGCGCCTGCATCAGCCGGCCGCGGGCACCCACCAGGGCGGCGGCGTCGGAGATGTCCAGGACCCCGGCGGCGTGGGCGGCGGCGACCTCACCGATGGAATGTCCGGCGACCGCGTCCGGCGTCACCCCCCAGTGCCTCAGCAGGGCGAGGACGGCCACCTCGACGGCGAACAACGCCGGTTGGGCGTACTCGGTCCGGTCCAGCAGCTCCGGCTCGTCGTCGAGGACGGTGCGCAGCGGACGGTCGAGCTGCAGATCGAGGTGCCAGCAGGCCTCGTCGAAGGCCGCCGCGAAGACCGGGAACGCGGCGGACAGCTGCCGTCCCATGGCGATCCGCTGCGAACCCTGCCCGGTGAACAGCACCGCGAGCCGGCCGGAACCCGCGGTGCCCGTGAGCACGGATGACGACGGGATTCCCTCGGCCAGCGCCGACAGGCCCGCCCGCACCTCCTCGACACCGGTGCCGAGGACGACCGCCCGGTGGGCGAACCGGGCCCGGGTGGTGGCCAGGGACAGGCCGAGATCGACCGGCGACGCCCCCGGCGACCGGTCGACCAGGTCGGCCAGGTTGGTCGCCTGTCCCCGGAGCGCGTCCGCGCTGGCACCGGAGAGCACCAACGGCGCAACCGGCAGTACCGGTGCTGCCGGTTGCGCTGGCAGTGCAGTGTCGGTCGATGCGGCGGGCGCCGGCGCGTGCGGGAAGGCTTCCAGGAGCAGGTGGGCGTTCGTGCCGCTCATGCCGAACGACGAGACGGCGGCCCGGCGCGGCCGCTCACGGGCCGGCCACTCGACGGCCTCGGTCAGCAGGCGGACCGTGCCGGCGCTCCAGTCGACGTGCGGGGTCGGCTCGTCGACGTGCAGCGTGGCCGGCAGCACTCCGTGCCGCATCGCCATCACCATCTTGATCACGGCGCCGACCCCGGCCGCAGCCTGGGTGTGGCCGATGTTGGACTTGAGCGAACCGAGCCACACCGGATCGTCCGCCGGCCGCTCCCGCCCGTAGGTGGCCAGCAGCGCCTGGGCCTCGATCGGGTCACCCAGGACGGTGCCGGTCCCGTGCGCCTCCACCACGTCGACGTCGGCGGGGGTGACACCCGCTACGGCGAGCGCCTGGCGGATGACCCGCTGCTGGGACAACCCGCTGGGAGCGGTCAGGCCGTTGGACGCGCCGTCCTGGTTGACCGCGCTGCCGCCGATCACCGCGAGGATCTCGTGGTTGTGCCGTTGGGCGTCCGAGAGCCGCTCGACCAGGAGCATGCCCACGCCCTCGGACCAGCTGGTGCCGTCGGCGGCGGCGGCGAACGGCTTGCTCCGGCCGTCCGCCGCGAGGCCGCGCTGCCGGCTGAAGGCGACGAAGGAACCGGGACTCGCCATGACGGCGACGCCGCCGGCGAGCGCCATGACGCATTCACCCTGGCGCAGTGCCTGCACGGCGAGGTGCAGGGCGACGAGCGACGACGAGCACGCCGTGTCGACGGTCAGCGCCGGGCCGTGGAAGCCGAGCGTGTAGGCGACACGGCCGGAGGCGACGCTGGCCGCGTTGCCGGTGACGAGATAACCCTCGATGCCGTCCGTGGCGTCCTGGATGCGCGGGCCGTACTCCTGGGTCTCGGCTCCGACGAAGACGCCGACGCGCTGCTCGCGCAGGCCGGTGGGGTCGATACCGGCGCGCTCGAACGCCTCCCACGAGGTCTCCAGGACGAGCCGCTGCTGGGCGTCCATCGCGAGGGCCTCGCGCGGGTTGATCCCGAAGAAGTCTGCGTCGAACCGGTCGGCGTCGTAGAGGAAACCGCCGTGCCGGGTGTAGCTGGTGCCGGGCCGGTCGGGGTCGGGGTGGTAGAGGGCGTCGAGGTCCCAGCCGCGGTTGGTCGGGAACTCGCCGATGGCGTCCACCCCGGACGTCACGAGCTGCCAGAGGTCTTCGGGCGAGGTGACGCCGCCCGGGAAGCGGCAGGCCATGCCGACGATGACGATGGGTTCGTCGTGCTGTGGGGGCGGCAGCACGGCGACCACGTTCTCGGGCTCCAGGCCGAGCAGCTCGGCCTGGAGGTGCCGGGCGAGTGCGGCCGGCGTCGGGTAGTCGAAGATCAGCGTGACCGGCAGCGCCAGCTCCGTCGCCGCGGCGAGGCGGCTGTGCAGTTCGACGGCGGTGAGCGAGTCGAAGCCCGACTCGAAGAACGTCGCGGTGGCGTCGACGGGATCGGACTCGGGCCGCCGCAGGGCTCCGACGGCGAGCCGCGTGACCAGGGCGACGAGGAGGCGGTGCTGGTCCTCCGGCGTCAGGGAGGCCAACCGATCACGAAGCGTCGAGGATTCCCCGGACGAACTCACCATGTCAGGCCCACCATCCCGAAAAAAGCCAGAAAACAACCCAACGCTATTAGCGCAGGCTAACTTTCTCGGGGGTGGGTCCACAGCCCCTAGTCGGCCCCTAGCGCTCCAGGGCCGGCACAGCTGGGACTACAACAGCGGGACTGCACAAACAATCAGGGCGCAGTGCTGATACTCGAAGCCCCTTTATATCGGACGGGCCGGATCCCCGCAACGCCCGGGCCGGGCACCATCCCCGGCCGGCGCCCAGCTGCGCCCGTGATCGAGCCCAGCCGTGGCGGGCCGATGACCGGGCGGCCTGCCATCGATCCGGCGCCGCACCGGCGACTGTTACTCGAGAAAGGAGGTCATCATTCCCGGGGTGGCCTTTTCGGCGATTTCCAGACCGTCGGCCACCGCCACGTCGCGCACCTTGTAGGCGCCCCGTCCGGCGGCCACGACCGGGCTGATGGTGAGCAGCCCCGCCCGGCGCTGAAAGAAGGACTGGGTCACCCGCCACCCGATGATTCCAGCACAGTCGATGAGCACGGTCCGGCGGAGAAAGGTGCCGTACCGGGTCACCAGGTAGGGCCCGTCGACGGCGTGCCCGAGGCTGCGGTGGGCGTCGAGGGCGGCGAGGACGGCGACCGGCAGCAGGACGAGCGCGCTGGCCCACGCGATGTGCAGCAGCACCTCGGTGAGCACGACGCCCAGTACGACCAGCGGCACCTCGGCGAGCATGACCAGGCCGATACCCCAGCCGAGACGGCGGCGCAGAGCGGCCTGCGGATGGCCACGCAGCCGGATGCGACTGATCACATCCGGGGACTCGTCCAGTACCACCGCCGCCACCCGGTGGACCTCGGCCAGCGGCGCCGGCGGCAGGAGGACGCTCCTGCGCGAGATCGAGCTGTCGTCGCTGTTGCCCAGGCCGACGGCGATCGCGTTGAGCCTCGCCCCGCCGGCCCAGCGCAGCAGTACCGGCTCGGCGACCTGGAGTCCGCGCAGCCGCCGCTTCTCCAGCCAGAACGACCTGGTGGTGAACAGTCCTCGCCGCGACCGCAGGGCCCGGTCCGCATGTTCGAGCTGGAAACCCCACCAGTTCTCGATCAGTGCCAGCACGCCGCCGGCCGCTCCGACGGCGACCACGACGATCAGGGGGATGACGATCGACGCCCACAGCGGCAGCGCGGTGATCCCCCGCGCGATCCCTCGCAGGACGCCGATGTCCGCCGGGTTGATGCGCAGCGCGTCGACCAGTTCGAAGAAGGTGCCCAGAATCACGCCGATGCCGGCGTAGCCCCACATGGTCAGCGGCGCGTACCGCAGCCAGCGCCAGTCGATGGTGGCGATCGGCCGGCCCGCCCCGCCGGCGAACAGACGCTGTCGCAGCTCCTCCGCGGAGGCGACGGACACCCCGTCCAGCACCAGTTCGCGACTGTCCGCGTCCGAGTCCTGCCCCGTGCTGATCCGCACGGCACGCAGGCCGAGCAGCCGGTGCATCGGGCTGGCGGTCAGGTCCACGCCGCGGATCCGGGCTCTCGGGACGGCTCGCCGACGCCGGAACAGCACACCCGAGTGGACCTCGACGCGCTGGTCGGTGACCCGGAACCGGGTGGTCCGCTGACGCAGGAGGAACACCGCCGCGATCCCGAGGAAAGTCAGGAAGATCGAGCCCAGTGTGATCAGTGCCGGCAGGTTGATCTCGCCGCCGGTGAGCAGCAGCGTGAGCGCGGTGGAGAGCAGTGGCGGCACGAGCCACGCCGCGCTGACCAGGACGGATCGGGCGTCGAGCCGACGCCAGGGAACCGTCGGGTCGGTCACGTGGCGTCCTCGGGCGAGGTCTGGGTGCGGGCGGCGAGCGTTTCGGCCAGGTCGGCGGCGACCGCCCGGTCCAGGCCGTGGATGACGACCGGGCCGGCCGCTGACGCCGTGGTCACCGTGACACCGGAGAGGCGGAACATCCGCTGGATCGGCCCGCTCACCGTGTCGACCGTCTGGATCCGGGAGATCGGCGCGATCCGCGACCGCACCCAGAACCACCCGGACCGGGCGTAGACGGCGTCGTCGGTGGCCTCCCACCGGTGCACCCGGTACCGCCACACCGGGACCACCGCGAGGTAGCCCAGCCCGAGGACCCCGACGACCGCCAGGGACAGGCCGAGCCACGGCCGGGCCGGCGGGATGAGTGCGGTGAGCAGGGCCAGCACTGTCACCGGCGGCAGCACCCAGACAAGCCCCTGTACCGCCCACCACCCCATCGCCCGACGTTGCAGCTGCCGACTCGGCGGTCTCAGCTGGAGTGTGGACCTTGGCTGGAGCTGGTTTCCGCCAGTCACGCGGCTCATGCTACACAATCACACGTTCATTTCCGGCGACGTCCAGACCGGCCCCCAACTAGGGGTTCGGGTCGCATAGGGGTTGCCTCCCCGACAGCTCTCGGCAATTAATTGCGATGCGATCAAATCCCTCCGGGGCCACTTCTACGCGCCCGTTAACATTCGCCAAAAAGAAAGCGACGCGATGCTCATTGAACCTTTCCCCGTAACGAGTCGTCACGCTCCGCGTTTGGTTGCTGTGAGTGACGGACGGGCGGTGCGTCGGGGGTGGTAGGCGACGAAACGCGAGGCCTCGGTAGGAAGTAGTCCTTCCACAGATCAACTTCCGAGAGGCCCCGCGTCGCGATGAGCATCCCATATGTCTCCTACCTGCCCGTCAGCGATCACACGTTCTGGGGTCTGGTCCGCATCCTGGCGGCGGAACGCGAGCGCATCGGCACGCGGAACGGGACCCGGAAGCTCGGCTGCGCCGACCAGGCCACGGTCGTGATCCGCTGGTTCTGCGACGGCACCAAGGTCAGAAGACTCTGCGAGGATCACGGGATCAGCAGGAGCGTGTGCTACCGCGCGATCCACGAGGGTCGAGCGCTGCTGGCCTGGCAGGCGCCTGACCTGCGCAATGCCCTGATCGCCGCGAAGATGGCCGGCTACGACCATGTGATCGTCGACGGCACCCTCGTCGAGACCGACCGCCTGTCCATGCCCGGCCCGACGAAGGGCGTGGACCTGTGGTGGTCGAAGAAGGCCCACAACCACGCGGGCAACATCCAGGTCGTCACCGCCCCGGACGACGGCTTCCCGCTGTGGGTCTCCGACGTCCGGCCCGGCCGGGAGCACGACCTGACCGCGCTGCGTGCCTCAGGCGCGATCGGGGTCCTGCGGGAGTGGACAGGCGACGAGCTCCACCGGGTCCTGTTCGACCTTGGTTACGAAGGGTGCGCGACCCAGGAGGGCCCGCTCGCGATCCCGTTCAAGAAGCCGAAGGGTGGCACCCTCACCGACGAACAGAAAGGCCACAACAGGATCCACAACGCGCTGCGCGCCGTCGGCGAACGTGGAAACGCCCTACTCAAGGGCACCTTCGGCGTCCTGCACAACGTCACGATCGACCCCTGGCAGATCGGCTCCGTCGCGAAGGCCTGCCTCGTGCTGCTCCACATGGAGCACCAACGCACCACCTGAAGGTCAACCCACACACACGGAGTTGTCGCTACCGAAAGCGACGACAGGTTACCGGGAAAGGTTCA
>NZ_KB893791.1 GCF_000374165.1 Parafrankia elaeagni | reverse complement strand
CCCGCAGCCGCATCGCCAACGTCCCCCGCGGGAACGCCGCCCGCGCGACCGCCACCGTCTGCGCCGGGATCTCCGGCAGCCCCTTCGGCTGCAACGACATGTGCCCCACCTCCCGCGGCCCACGAGGCGACCCGGACCGCACAGGAGATCATGCCGCACCCACGACACCCAGCCGAATTAAGCAGCAGAGTCATGGCCCTCCCGGCCCTCGCCGGTGATCACGGTGATCGTGGTGTGGTCGAGGGCGGTGAGGGTGTCGCGGGCTGCCGCGGTGATGTCGGGATCGATATCGCAGGTAGTGACGTGCCCACCCTTGCCGGCTAGGTGGGCGAGGAGCGCGGCGGTGTAGCCGGTCCCGGTACCGATCTCGAGGACTGTCTGCTCGGGGAGCACGATGAGCTGTTCGAGCATCGTCGCGATGGTCCCGGGCGCCGATGCCCAGCTCAGCGCCGGTCCGTCGGCGGCGCGTTGGGTGACGACATCCTGCTCGGAGTACGCCACCCGCGGCGGTGTGTCGGGGAGGAAGTAGTGACGGGGCACGGCGGCCATCGCGTCCGCAACGGCCTTGGTGAGGACTTTCCCGGACCGGGTGAGCCGGCGGACCATCGCCGAGTGGAGGACGTCGGGGGAGCTGTCGCGTGTGGGGAGGGTCACGATGACGAACTCTTTCGGTGAGGTCGCCGCTGGCGGATTACGCAGCGTGCGTCGTGGTGGCGGGCCGGCGGGATGATGCCCTGTCCGAGTCAGGACCGTCCCTGGGCAAGTCGATGGTGGAGGGTGGGGAACAGCCGCAGCGCGTTGTCGCGGGCGATCGCCGCCCGGCTGCCTGCGTCCAGCGCTGGGTCGGCGCGCAGCTGGGAGAGGCTGTCCGCGACGGCGGCCGGGGGGATGGCGTGGGAGTCCGAGCCGTAGAGGATCCGCCCAGCCCCAGCCCCAGCCCCGGATCTGGTGGCGGCGAGCAGGGTGGGTGTGGCGTACGGGGACGTGGGTCCTGCGGTGTCGTAGGAGAAGCGCCGCACCGCGGCCTGCACCGATGCTGGGTCGGCGCCGTAGCCCCGGCCACGGCCGGCGATGAGGCGACCGGCAAGGTAGGGGAACGCACCCCCGCCGTAGGCGAGGATCCAGCGGATCGCCGGATAGTGGTCGAGAACTCCGGACATGGTGAGCGAGACCGCGGCGCGGGTGATCTCCGTGGGCTCATCGACCAGGAACGGTGGCACCGAGCCGGGCGAGAGGTCGGGCAGGGCTTCGGGATGCACGAGAACGACCGCGTCCCGGGCGTGCAGCGCCTCCAGCACCACATCGAACGTTTGATCGGCCAGGAGGCGGTCCACGTCGTGGGTGGTGAGGAGAACCCCGTCAGGCTGCAGCTGGTCGTACACCCGGTCGATCTCGGCGAGGGCGTCGGCGATGTCGAGGAGGGGGACGCGCGCCAGCCAGCCGAAGCGAGTCGGATGATCGACGGCGATTCCGTGCAGGCCGTCGTTCACCAGTCGTGCCAGTTCCGCACCGTGCGTAACGGTGGGTGTGAGCGCAGCAGGGATCGGCGTGGACAGCACCGCGAGTTCGGTGCCGTGCTCGTCCAGCGCTGTCAGCGTGTCGTGAGCATTCCACGGGGCGAACAGCGAGCTGTGAATACCCGGGGGCCGATCTGCCGCCGCCACCCACGAACGGACCGTGGCAGGCATTGCGTGATGATGCACATCGATACACGGGGGCAGCGCGAAGACCGGCCTCGGTCGGCCCGACGGGTCTGTGCTGTTGATGAGCTGGGTTACCCCGAGCCCTCCGGCCATCAGACCGGCCCCGAGCACCGCCCCCGACCCCAGCCCGAGTAGCCGGCGCCGTGACAGGCCCGTACCCGACCCACTGGCACGGCCCCCGGCCCCGGCCTCGGCCTCGGGCTCGGGCTCGTCGGCTGGACAGGCCGCTGGAGATCCCTGCTCGTTGGGCTGCTCGCCGTCGGCGGGCAAGAACCCGGCAGGCTCGGGGCGGTCAGCTGAGGCCGAAGAACGGCCATTGCGCTGGGGGTCGGGAGCAGAGCCCGAGCGGCGTTCGGACACGTCAAAGCCTTCCGCCACGGGACGTCAGGAATGGGGGGCGGGGGGCCGGCCGCGGCGGATAACAGAGGGCGAGCAGGAGGCTGCGTCCGTTACCGGCCGCCATCCAGACGGAGGCGAACGTGGGCCGCCCGGCCACAGCGGCTAGACCCGGACCTGCGTGGACTACCCGTATCTGCCAGCCGATGGGCATCTGCTGAGGGGCCCGGTCACGGCTTTCGGGCAAGGGCAGCCCAGACCGACACCTGCTCGTCCCGCAGGCCGCGGTCCAGATCGGTGTCGGGCCGCCATCGATGCGCCGCAACGATCCCGGGCTCGACCAGCTCCAACCCCTCCACGAACCTGGCCACCTCGGCACGGCTACGTGGCTGTGCCGAGATACCCCGCTCCCGGTAGGTCTCTGCGAGAAGACTGATGCTTCCCTCGTCGAAATCGGCGGTTACCTGTGATAGGGCTAGGTAACTGCCCGAGGGCAACGCCTCCAGCAGGCGGCCCACCACAGCGAGTGGGTCGGCCTCGTCGGGCGCGAAATGCAGCACCGCGATCAGCGTCAACGCCACCGGTCGAGACAGGTCCAACGTGTCTCGGACCTCCGACGACGACAGGATCCGCTCCGGATTGAGCAGGTCGCAGTCCAGATAGGCGGTGCGCCCCTGCGGGGAACTGGTCAGCAGCGCACGGGCATGCGCCAGCACGAGCGGGTCGTTGTCGACATAAACGACCGCTGCATGCGGGATGACGCTCTGGGCGACCTCGTGAAGATTTGGCCTCGTGGGAATACCCGTACCCACGTCCAAAAACTGGTCAATCCCGTACTCCCCTGCCAGGAAGCCCACCGCGCGTTGGAGGAACCGGCGATTTGCCTGCGCCGCGGTTACTACCTGCGGAAACGCCGCCTTCGCCGCTTCGGCGGCTGCACGATCAGCAGGGAAATTGTCTTTACCGCCCAGGAAGTAGTCGTACATCCGAGCCGAATGCGGTCGGTCCGTGTGTAGATCGGTCGGAATGATGGTGGGTCTGGAGGTGCTGTCGATCAACAGAATGTCCTCACACCATGGGCGGTGGCAGCCGGGCGCGCGCGGCGCAGATCGGACCGTGCTGTCCGCGCCACCGAACAAGACCAGCATGGGGACGGTCATGTCCCCCCGAATATGATCATGAGATCGTCTGTGGTCGCTGGGGCCCGCGTCGGCTCTTGCCGGCAGGGCCCGGCGCGTGATCCTCGCCGGCCTGATCAGGAAACCCGGACACCGGGGTGCGCGGTACCGTCCACAGACCGTCCAGTGGCAACCAGCCGCTGACGGAAGGTAGTGGCACCCGATAGCTTCATCCCGAAGGATTGAGACGTTCCGCAGTCCGACCAGCAGGGAGGGGCCCGCGTGCCGATCAGATCGGTGTTCTTCGACGTAGGCGAGACGCTCGTGGACGAGTCCCGGGAGTACGGGACGTGGGCGGACTGGCTGGGGGTGCCACGGCACACCTTCTCCGCGGTGTTCGGCGCTGTCATTGCCCGTGGACTGGACTACCGGGAGGTGTTCCAGGTGTTCCGGCCCGGATTTGACCTCAGGTCGGAGCGCGAGCGGCGCGCAGCGGCCGGGAAGCCGGAGTCATTCGGCGAGGAGGACCTGTACGCCGATGCCCGGCCCTGCCTGGCAGCGCTACGCGCCGAGGGCCTGCTGGTCGGGCTGGCAGGCAACCAGACCGTCCGCGCCGAAACCATCCTGCGGGCGCTGGACTTCTCCGTCGACGTGATCGGAACGTCGGACAGCTGGGGTGTGGAGAAGCCCTCGGCGGAGTTCTTCGAGCGCGTCGTCGCCGAAGCGGGTTGCTCAGCCCAGGAGGTGCTCTACATCGGTGATCGGCTCGACAACGACATCCGTCCTGCGCAGGCCGTCGGCTTGGCGACTGCCTTTATTCGCCGGGGTCCGTGGGGCCACATCCTCGAGGACACCGCCGTCGCCGATCGCTGCCTGTTTCACCTCGACTCGTTGACCGAGCTACCGGATCTGATGCGCAAACACAACGAGGTGACCTGACGCTTCACAGGTTGGACGTCACGATGCTGGTGACAGTGCTCTGATCTGGCCGTCGAGGTGCCGGCCGTGTTTGCTGTCTCCCAGGAGTGGTCGGATCGCGCGTACGCGGTCCAGTCCGGTCGCGTACCAGTCGGTGGTGAGCGCGTCGATCGCTTGGCCGAGATAGTCCGCGGTGCGGTCGCCGTCCTGGCCGTGGGCTCCGGCGAGATCGGCCAGGACGACGCTGCGCTGTTTGCTTCCCTGCGCGCCGAGTCGGTCCGCCGCCGCGGCCAGCCGCCGAGCGGCTTCCGGGTGATCTCCGCTGGTGAGGGCGGCGTAGCCGGCGAAGGAATCAAGGCGGGCCGCGTCGTAGAAGTCGAACCATGTGAGGTCGCTGGGAGCGTCGGGTAGCGATGCTTCGGCGAGGTCGATCTGGTGGCGGCTGGTCGCCGAGGCGCCGCTTCTGGCTTCGATCTCGGAGGACACGCAGTGCAGCCAGGACCGGACGATGGGATCGACGCCGTGCCAGCAGTGCTGGAGCGCGGCGGCGAGCAGGTTCCGCGCACTGCCGGGATCCTGGCTGAAGCCGGGAATGAAGGCCATGTGGCCGAAGACGGTGGCGGCGAGCGCGTGGTCGCCGGCTTCCTTGCTGGCGGTGAGCGCGACCTCGTAGCAGCGGGTGGCTACGGCGGGCTGGCTGAGGTCGAAGAAGGCGAGGCGGCCGGCGAGCAGCGCCGACTGGACCAGGCCGGCGGCGAGCGCCGCGCGGTGCGTCCCGTGAGCGCCACGCACGAGTGCGACGCCCAGGTGGGTGTGCGCGAAGGATGCTTCGAAGAGTGGGCGCGGGGGGCTGTTCCAGTAGAGCTCCCGCTGACCATTCGCGATCTTCGTGTAGGTCTCGGGGTCCGCCTGGGCAGATCCAGGCTGCGGGTCGCCCTCGGTCGACGCCACGGACAGCAGCGGGCTCAGCAGCGGCAGCGCGCCCGCTCCCAGGAGTGTGCGAAGGACGGCGGCCCGATCCCAGCTCGCGTCACCAGCCGCACCAGAAGGCATGCCGTCCACCTTCCCCATCGTGATGTCAGGGCGCATCTTGAGTTCGTCTGGTGTGAGCAGGCCGAGCTCGCTCGCGGGCTTTCCGAACACGGTCACCAGGTGTTTGCGGTAACGGGGCTCAGGGCGCCGCTCGCCGGTCTCCCATCGCCTGACCGTGTTGGCGCACAGGCCGGTGTACGTCTCGCCGGCGTGGTCCATCTCCAGGCTGATACGGCGGGCGACCTCGTCGTGTGACCAGCCGCGTTGGAGTCGTTCCCAGGCCAGATTCCGGTTCGGGGGATGGCGGTTGCTCGCCACTCCGCGCCTCCAACGGCTCGTCGGGCAGGTGTCGTCGACCACGATGACGCTATCGGAGGTTGCTACCTTCCGTCATCACCTGGTTGCCCGTGGACGGGCCGTGGACGGTACCGCCCACGCCGGTTGCCGGGTTTCCTGATCAGGCCGGCGAGGATCATGCGCCGGGTCCTCCGGGTGAGAGCCGACGCGGGCCGCAGCGACCAGGGACGGGGGGAGGAGTGGCTGCGGTAGCGAGTTTTAGCCCCCGGCAGGACGGCACCACTGGAGTCCTTCAACGGCCCGTTCCGCAACGTAACGGGCGAGACAGGGAGTGTGATGACCATGGACGCCTTCACGTCCGATGTGACCACCGCGGGGATCGGCGAGCTCGACCTCGACGTCTCGATCGTCGAGCAGGGCAGCGCGGCGGACGCGCTGCTGTGCACCACGGACAACGGCTGCTCGACGAACAAGAGCACCGACTGCTGACATCACCGCGCGTCCGGGTGCTGCGGGACCGCACCGTCCCGCAACACCCGGGCCTGTGTGGTCGGTGTGACGGACCGCTCTCACCAGACGGAGGCGATGTCGTGGGCTCCTGGCGCAGTCCGCTGGTCTACACGCCCCTCGACGCTGCGCTGTTCCGCGCCGCTGCTTTGCCAGACGTGTCAGCGAAGGCCGTAGCCGCTGATGCCTGGCCTGGTATGAACTGCGACGACGTCGTGCTCTGGTGCAGATGGTTGGCTGAAGTCTGGGCGTATCCCTCCGTTGCCCACGCCGTTGAGATCGCGAGTCCGGCGCTGGCAGCCGGCGTGGAGGAAGCGTGCCGCGGGGCCCGGCCGTCCGCGCGGCGGGCCCGCCGGCTGGGGTTGGCAATGGCGCGCTACCTGGTACGGATGAGCCGACGGGCGACGCCCTTCGGCCTGTTCGCTGGCGTGGCCCCCGCGCGCTTCGGCGTCGAACCTGTGCTGCGGTGGACTGGTGCTGACCGCCCCTACCCGCGGGCGGATGCGGTATGGCTGACGGCGTTCGTCGCCCGGCTGGAGTCCATGAGCGATATCCGCGCGGCGCTGACGGTGACTGTCAATGACCTGGCCTCGACACGCGGCAGTCGGCTCGTCATCCCGTGGCGCCCGCATGCCCACCCACCCACGGAAGCCTTTCTTCCCGCCGAGGTATCGGTCCGCCACAGCCGAGCGGTGCAGACGGCGATGGCGTGCGCGAAGACTCCCGTCCAATTTTCCGATCTTGTTGAGTCGGTGGGGCGCACGCTCGGTCTTCCTCGCCCTGACGTCGAGGTCATGCTCGCCCAACTCATGACCTGCGGCCTCCTCGTCAGCAACCTGCGGCCACCTGCGACGTGCACGGACGCCCTCGCGCACGTTCTCGACGCGGTGAAGGGCTTCGCGGGCACGGGCGCACCAGCCACCACACACGGGCCCGATCACAGCCCTCGCAGTTCCCCTGCTGGCCTCCTCCGGGACCTCGGCTTGATCCAGACCGACCTCATGGCAGCACGCGACCTGGACGGCCCGTCGGCCCGGCCCTATCTGGCCGCGATGCGTGAGCGGATGCGGGCGGTGTGCGCGGTGGTCGAACAGCCGCTCGTGGTTGATCTGCGGCTGGACTGCACGGTGGCGTTGCCAGAAGCCGTGGCGGCGGAGGCCGCTGCAGCGGCCGGGGCTCTGCTGCGGCTGTCCCCTCACCCGGCTGGCACCCCATCGTGGCGCGACTACCACCGCAGCTTCCTGGACAAGTTCGGCGAGTCGGCACTGATACGAGTCGAGCAACTGGTCGACCCGGTGGTCGGCTTGGGCTATCCGGCGCACTTCAACCGCGCGGAGATGGCATCTCCTGACGGCAGGTCGCTCCGGGACGAGCTCCTACTGCAGCTCGCTCAGCGGGCGGCGCTCAACGGCGAGCAGGAAGTCGTGCTGAACGACACCACCCTCGATGTCTTGCCGGCGCCGGCGGAGGCGTCCTGGGCGGAACCGCATGTGGAGATCTGCTTCGAGGTCCTGGCATCGTCGATGGCGAACCTGTCCCAAGGCACGTTCACCCTGCTGATCACGGGTGTCAGCCGCGCCGCGACCGCGATGAGCGGCAGATTCCTCGACCTTCTGCCCGAGGCCGATCAGCGCAGGATGGTGGCTGTCTTCCATCAGCTACCAACGGCGGTCGATGGCGCTGTGGTGACACAGCTGTCGTTCCCGCCAGGGCACGCCCGCCTGGAGAACGTCACCCGCACCCCCCGCATCCTGGCGGACTGGATCTCCCTCGCCGAGCACCACGGGCGCCAGCACGGCAGGATCCCGTGGACGGATCTGGTGGTCACGGCGGACAGCGAACGGTTCTACCTGGTGTCGCTGTCCCGCCGCACCGTCATCGAGCCGTTGTTGACACACGCCGCGGCTCGGCAGACCTTCCCACCGCTCGCACGGCTGTTGCATGAGCTGCCCCGTGCCGGCGCCGGAACCGTCGCCCCCTTCTCGTGGGGTGTGGCGAGCTGTCTCCCGTTCCTGCCGAGGGTTCGTCATGGTCACGCGGTTCTGGCCCCGGCCCGATGGCGCATCCTTCCTTCCGAGCTCCCGGGCCCGCAGGCAGGAGACCAGGAATGGGCCGACGCGCTGGGACGGTTGCGGGAGCGGTTGGGGCTGCCCCGCCAGGTAAGCACCGGCCGGGCGGATGTGCGGCTGCGGCTAGACCTCGCTGAGCGGATGGATCGCGATTTGCTGCGTGCCGAACTCGACCGTACCGACGGTGTCCTGAGTCTCTCCGAAGCGCCAGATCCAGGTGAATACGGCTGGGCTGGCGGCCGAGCCCACGAGATCGTTGTCCCCGTGGCGACCACCGCCGCCCCGCGCCCCGCGCCCGCAGTCGTGACGGCGCCGGGTCTGATGTCGGTCACCGACGCGGCATCCGGAATCCTGCCCGGATCGACGGTGCTCTTCGCGAAGCTGTACTGCCATCCGGAGATCATCGACACGATCCTCACCGGCCACCTACCCGCGCTGCTCGATGCCTGGGAGGTCCCTCCCCAGTGCTGGTTCATCAGGTATCGCGACCCTGCCCCGCACCTACGTCTGCGGCTCCGCCTCGTACCGGACGCCCGGGGTGCCACCGACAGCTACGGTCGGGCTGCAGCCCAGGTCGGCGCCTGGGCGGAGCAGCTGCGGGCACAGCGTCTCATCGGTGATCTGGTGCTCGACACCTACCATCCCGAGACGGCCCGCTACGGCGACGGCGAAGCACTCGCCGCGGCCGAGAACCTGTTCGCCGCCGACTCTGCTGCTGTCACCGCCCAGCTGGCCGCCCAAGCCGCAAACCGGGCACTGCACCCCGCGGCCCTGACGGCAGCCAGCATGGTCAACCTGACCTGCGCATTGATCGGTGACAGGCACGCGGGAATGCGATGGCTTCTGGACAACCGGCAGGCCTCCGGGGCGCCAGCGCAACGGCCGGTTCTGCGCCAGGCCATCGCGCTGTCCCGGGCAGGTCACGGCCGCCCCGCTCCCGACGCCGCCATCCCCCAGCTTCCGGCCGCGGTAGGGGACGCCTGGGACGCGCGGCGCTGGGCCGCCGAACACTATGCGACCCAGCTCGCCGCAACACCGGGTCGGCCCGGCCACAGCGAGGTCCTGGGGTCACTGCTGCACCTGCACTACGTCCGTGCCCACGGCATCGACTCGGCGGCGGAGCGCGCCTGCCACCGACTCGCCCGAGCGGTCGCCCTTGCCTGGCACAACACCGATCAGCAGCAGGCCCGTTTCGTCCCGGCTGGGGTGGAAGGCGCATGACCGTGGTCAGCGAGACGCGAACCCGCACGGCCATCATCGCCACCGAACTGGCCGACACGCTGGCCGTGCCACCGCCTCCCGAACCAGGCAACGACCGGAGCCCCAGCAGCTCCCGCTGGCGGGGCCAGTCGCTGGCCGAGGGAGCGGCCGGCGTCGCGGTACTTCATGGCGTACGTGCCAGCGCCGACGTCGGCGACTGGGCCACCGCAGCCGCCTGGCTGGCAGCCGCTGCCAGCGAAGACCTTTCCGCGGGGCCGAGCGCCGGCCTGTGGTTCGGCGCCCCGGCGGTCGCGCTCGCGCTGACAGCGGCAGCCCCACCCGGCTGCTACCAGAACGCGGCCCAGCGGCTACGTACCTCCGTCGAAAGGCTGGTCGAACGTCGGCTCATGGCGGCCCACGCACGGATCGACGCGGGCCAACGACCGGTACGCGCCGAGTTCGACCTCGTCCGAGGCCTGACCGGCCTCGGCACATACCTCGCCATCCACAACCCCGACAGCGAGCAGCTCCGCCAAGCCCTGACCTACCTTGTCCGGCTCACCGAACCGGTACCTGCCACCGACACGGCCGGGCGGGCCGCACCAGGCTGGTGGACTACCGACATCCCCACCACAGCACCACCCGGACCTTTCGCGGACGGACACGCCGACCTGGGCATGGCCCACGGCATCGCAGGACCGCTTGCCCTGCTGGCACTCACCCACCGCCGCGGGATCCTCGTCGCCGGCCACACCAACGCTCTCGAGCGGATCTGCCGCTGGCTGGACACCTGGCGCCAGGACGGCCCCGCCGGACCTTGGTGGCCTGAACGGATCACTGCCAGCGAGCTGCTGGCAGGTCGACCGACCCAGCCCGGCCCAGGACGCGCATCCTGGTGCTACGGCACTCCCGGTCTGGCCCGCGCCCAACAGCTCGCCGCCATCGCCCTGGCTGACACCGCCCGGCACCAGCGGGCCGAGGAAGCCCTCGCCGCCTGCCTCACGAACCCCACCCAGCTCGCCCGGTTCGTCGACCCGGCGATCTGCCACGGCTGGGCGGGCCTGGTCGCCACCGTGCGCTGCGCCGCCACCGATGCCCGCTTCTACCCGCTCGGCAGCCACCTCCCCGACCTGGTCGCCCAGCTCCTCCACAGCCTCGACACAGCGCACAGCACCGGCTGGCGACTCACCGGCCTCATCGACGGCGCGGCAGGGATCGCCGCAGTCCTGCACGCCATCGCGACCGATACCGGCGCCATCTGGGAGACCGCTCTCCTACTCGACCTTCCACCGGCTCAGCCGGCCCCACACCCGGCGGCCAGCGAGTGAGCACTCCCGCAATCAGGCCCGCCTGGTGCGGGTTGAC
>NZ_KB893790.1 GCF_000374165.1 Parafrankia elaeagni | reverse complement strand
CCAGGGCGCCGTCAAAGTCCTCTTTCGCTGATCAGGGCGATGATCTGGAAGACGCGTTCGGGGTTCCGGGCGGTGGATCGCATGGCTTTCGCGATGTTCCTGTGTCCGGTGAGGCGTAACGCGCTGATGGCGGTGTCACGGGCGATTGCCCAGGCGAGGGCGGCGTTGCCCGTGCGGACGGTGTGGCGGTCCTCGTCGAGGGTCCGGTCGCGGACGTGGTGGACGGCTTCCACCGACCAGTGACCGCGGGCGCGGGCGGCGAGGTAGCGGGGGTGGCCCTGTTCGGCGGGCAGGCTCGTGACCAGGTAGAACACCTCTTCGGACCAGGTCGGCTCCGCGGTGACGGTCTTCTTGCGCCGGGTCCGGCGGCGCAGTTGGACGACTTGTTTCGTGCCCCAGAAGCCGACCAGTCCCGGCGTGGTGATGGTCAGTGCCTTCAGCGAGCGGACCTCGGTCCGTCCGTGACCCTTCTCCGAGGTCGTGACCAGGTCCGGGGTCTGGTTCCAGGGCAGCCGGGTCAGGTTCGCGTGGACGGTCGGCTGATTCAGTTTGATCACGAAAAGCCAGTGGCCGCCCCTGGCCCGGATCTTCCGGGCGAGCCGGGTGTGGCTGTGGAGCGAGTCGGCCGTGACCAGAACATCGGCCAGATCGAGCCGGCCGGCGAGCGCCTCGACCGCGGCGATCTCGTCCCCACCGATGATCCGTTGGTGGCCGGCGGCGATCCCGCCGTGGTGCCAGACCGCCTCGACGACCGCCTCCTGGCTCATCGCCCCCGTCTCGGTGAACGAGCGGGCGCCTTTGAGGGTCTTGCCGTCGAAGGCCAGCCCCCGCGGCCCGGCGGGCGGGTCCGCCGACGCCTGGGCCTTCGCGATCCAGCCCGAGAGCGCCGCGTCCAACGCGGCCGGATCAGCTCCCTCGACCAGGCGGCGGATCGTCCGCTCCGAGGGCACCCCACGGGCCAGCCCGAACCCCGCGAGCAGGTCGGCCGGCAGGTCGACCGCCCACTCCCAGACCGCCGCGAACGTCTGCTGACCCGCCAGCACCCCGGCGAGCCACAGCGTCAGCACCGACGCCAGCTCGAACCTGCGCCCTCGTGCCTTCCGCCGGTCGCGCACCCCGCCCAGCGCGGCGAGCAACCCGGCCGGCCGCTCGACTACCCGAGCCGCCAGGCGGGCCCGCTGACCATCCGGAATCCGGACAGGCGACACTGGAGACACGGACGCGGCCCCACTCTTCGATGATCATGGCGTAGGAACCTCGATCATCCCGTGGGCGCCGCGTTCGCCCGTTCCCAGGGCCGCCCTCACCTCGCCGTAGCCGCTACCCGTCCACCAGTCCAGCCGACACGCCGATCACGACTTTGTCGGAGCCCTGGGTACCTGCCGTCACCGCCAGACGCTCCGAGGCATGGCGCCGGTGCCCGCACGGTCGTTCTCGCGAACGACCCGCAGAAACCGGGAATCCTCCGGGCCGACCGAAACTTCTTCACAGCAGACATCGTGGAATAAAGTCGGATGCAGAAAGAACAACCCGTGTGCGGTCCCACGGAAAAGCAGACCGCCACCACGACCGAAGAAATTCGGACAAGGAGCGCCAGTGCCGACCATTTCCCCGGCCTATCGGGATCTGCTGGAATCGGGCAGCACCGTCACGCTCGCGACCGTCGGATCGGACGGGCAGCCCCAGCTCACCGCGATCTGGGCCATCCTGGACAACGGGCAGGTGCGTACCTCGCTCCACCCCAGCCGGCAGAAGTACCGGAACCTGGTCGCCAACCCGCAGGCGACCCTCTTCGTGATCGACCCGGCCAACCCCTTCCGGACGCTGGAGGTGCGGGGCACCGTCGAGATCACCGAGGACACCGGCCTGGAGTTCCTCCGGCGCCTGCTCGCCGTCTACGGCACGGATCTGGAGAACTTCCAGGCACCTGTCGACGGCCGGGTGGTCGTCACTCTGCACCCCACCCGGATCGTCGAACTCGGGTAGCTCGAACTCGGGTAGCTCGAACTCGGGTAGCCGGGTCACCGAGCCCGGGCAGCGTGCGGGGAAGCAGCCAGCCGGCGGAGAACCGCCGGCTGGCTGGCTGGCTGGCAGAACTGGCCCGAAATAATGGCCGGGAGAAGATCCGGCCGGAAAGCAGTCCGACCGAAGGACGATCAGAGGACGATCGGCAGGTGGTGGTAGCCGCGGATGGTCGCGGTGTGGATGAGCTCCGCGCCCGTCGGTGCGAGATCCCAGGTCGGGAAGCGGTTCAGGAGCTCCTCGAGCGCGATCCTGCCCTCGATGCGCGCCAGGGCCGCACCGAAGCAGTAGTGCACACCCTTGCCGAAGGTCAGATGCGCGTCGATCTTGCGGTGGATGTCGAAGCTGTCCGCGTCGGGGAAGACCCGGTCGTCACGGTTCGCCGAACCGGTGAGCAGGGTGACGATCTTCCCCGCCTCGACGGTCTGCCCGTGCAGTTCGACCGGCTTCGTCGTCACCCTGACCTGGATCGGTGACGGCACCTCGTAGCGCAGCGTCTCCTCGACCGCGCTCGGGATGAGGGACCTGTCCGCGACGACCTGGGCACGCTGGTCCGGGTTGTCGGCGAGGACCTTCGCGAGCCAGCCGATCAGCCGCGTCGTCGTCTCGACCCCGGCGGCGTAGAGCATGCCGACGTAGTTGAGGATCTCGGCATCGGTCAGCCCACGTTCCTCGTTGGTGAAGACGTCGGTGAAACGGGCCTGGATGAGGGTGGTGAGGAAGTCGTCCGCCGGGTTGTTGCGGCGGAACTCCAGGAACGGCGCGTACGGCTCGCCGATGCTGGGCAGCCGCTGGGAGTCCTGCGGCTTCTCCTCCTTCAGCCGGGCCGTCTCCTCGACGTTGTCGCGCAGGGTCAGCAGGTACTCGTCGGGAATGCCGACGAGGGCGCCGATGACCCGCATCGGCAGGTGGCCGGCGAAGTCCTGGACCAGGTCGAAACCGCCGCTGCCGACGAGCGGGTCGAGATACTCGGCGCACAGCTCCCGGATCCGCTGTTCCAGGACGAGCACGCGCCGCGGGGTGACGGCCCGGCTCAGGATGAGCCGGTGCATGTCGTGCTCGGGCGGGTCCTCGGCGATGAACAGGCCGGGCGGGGTCGCGATCCCGGCCTTGACCATCTCCATCAGGATGCCCTTGGAGGAGGTGTAGCTCTGCCAGTTGACAGAGGCCTCCTCGACGTCGGCGTAGCGGGAGACCGCGTAGAAGTCGTAACGCTCGTTGTAGTAGAGCGGTGCCTCCTCCCGCATGCGCTTCCACAGCGGGTACGGGTTCTTGTCGATCTCGAAGTCGTACGGGTCGTAGTAGATCTCGGTTGCGGTGTTCACACGGTGCTCCTGTCAGCGTGCGCGACGTACGCCTGCGCAGCGGCGGCGGTCGGTGCCGGCGGGGTCCAGACGGGCTCGCCGGAGTTCAGACGGGCTCGCCGGAGTTCAGACGGGCTCGCCGGGGTTCAGGCTGGCTCGCAGAGCGCCTTGACCTGCAGGTACTCCTCGAAGCCCAGCTTGCCGCTCTCGCGGCCGATGCCGCTCTGCTTGTAGCCGCCGAAGGGAACGTCGTGGCCGTAGTAGATGCCGCCATCGACGATCATGGTGCCGGCACGGATCTTGCGGGCCACGGCCTTGGAGCGCTCGTGGTCACCCGAGAAGACCGCACCGGACAGGCCGAAGATGCTGTCGTTCGCGATGCGGATCGCGTCCTCGTCGTCATCGAAGGGGACGGCGACGAGCACCGGGCCGAAGACCTCGTTACGGACGATCTCGGAGTCCTCCGGCATGTCCGCGAACAGCGTGGGCTCGAAGTAGTAGCCCTTCTCGAACTGCTTCGGGCGGCTGCCGCCGACGATCGGGGTGCCGCCGGCCGCCCTGGCCCGCTCGACCATGGCCTCGACGCGGTCACGGTGCCGCTCGCTGTTGAGCGGGCCCATCACGTTGTTCGGGTCCAGCGGGTCGCCGTAGGGCATCGCCGAGAGCATCTGCGCGGCGAACTGCACGCCCTCCTCGAAGCGCGACCGCGGGAGCAGCAGCCGGCTCAGCGTGGCGCAGCCCTGCCCGGCGTGCAGGCACACCATGAAGGTGGACAGGCCGATCGAGCCGCGGAAGTCCGCATCCTCGAAGACGATGTTCGCGGACTTGCCGCCCAGCTCCAGGAAGCACTTCTTGATGGTCTCGGAGCCGAGCTTCATGATCCGGCGGCCGACCGCGGTCGAGCCGGTGAAGCTGATCAGGTCGACCCGCGGGTCGGTGATCAGTTCCTCGCCGCGGTCGTTCACCGAGCTGGTGATGACGTTGAAGACGCCCGGCGGGATGTCCGTGTGCTCCGCGACGATCCTGCCGATCGCGCTGGCGCACCAGGGTGTCGTCGGGGCGGCCTTGAGGACGACCGTGTTCCCCGCGGCCAGCGCCGGGGCCACCTTCGCCAGGTTCACCTGGAAGGGCTGGTTCCACGGCGTGATGGCACCGACCACGCCGTAGGGCTCCCGCTCGACCCAGCGGTGGGCGCCGAACCCCGGGATGGTGCCCATGCCGTAGTCCTGCGAGAACTCGTACTTCTCCAGCAGGTCGGCCACCCAGCCGATGCCTTCGATCGGCCCGTCGATCGTGGAGTGGATGATCTTCGTCGGCAGGCCGACCTCGGCTGTCGCCAGCGCCCGCAGCGGCTCGGAGTGCTTGGCCAGCGCGTCCTGCAGCTGACGCAGACAGCGCACCCGGAGTGCGACGTCCGTGCTCCAGCTGGTCGTGTCGTAGGCCGTCCGCGCGGCGTCGATCGCCGCCTCGACGTCCGCGGCGGAGGCGTCGGCCGCGACGCCGATCGAGGCCTCCGTGGCCGGGTTGATGTTGTCGTACGTGGCGCCGCCCTCGGCATCGACGAGCCGGCCGCCGATGAGCAGCTTCGCGGAGTTCAAGCCCGCGTAGGTCATGTGCTTCCTCCAGTCAGGTGACGCGCGTGTGCTCATGGCGGGCGACGGCCCAGACCGCCCACTCGGTCTGGGTCTTGGCGGCCGACGCGGGCGGGCTCATGCAGTCGGGCATCGCGACGGTACGCCCGGGGCGGACGGTCCCCGACCAGGTCACAGCCTCCGCACCGGTCTCCCAGGACAGCTCGGCGCGGTCCCCGTCGACCGAGCCGTGCCGGGCCGCGTCCAGCAGGCACCAGCCGACCCGGCGCAGGACCTCGCTCTCCAGGGCCTGCACCTGGGCACCGGCGAGCCCCGAGCAGCCCCGGTAGTGGTCTGCGACCGTGTCGATGTCGCCGTCACGCCGGATCACCCGGTCGATCAGCTCCGGGTCGGCGAAGGCCCAGCCGGTGCCCTCCGGCAGGACGAGCGCGACCGGGGCGAAGCGGTGACCCCCGAGGTGGCTGGTCCGCCACAGGTTCACGCCCGGGCCCGGCGTGCCGGCGGCCAGCCGGACGGCAAGGCCCGCTCCCAGCCGGCCGCAGCAGGCGTCCCGGCGGCCGTGCCCGCACACCAGGACGTCGACCCCCGGCACCGCCAGACTCGACGGGCCCGGGTCGGCAGCCGCCGCGACGAGGGCGGCCACCGTGTCGCGCAGTGAGGCACCGTCGGTGCTCTCGAAACGGCGGTACCCCGCGAACGCCGTCGCGCCGGGTTCACGGGCGTACAGGACCACCCGCCGCTGCCCGGCGGGAGCCGGCGGAGCCCCGGTGTCCGCGGGCACGACCGCCTGCAGCCGGTAGCCCAGGGGGCCGATGAGCGGCTCCAGCTGCGCCGCCTCGCCGGTCTCGCCGGCGTCACGCGGCCACGGGAGCGGGATCTCGACGAGGAGGAAACCCGCGTAGGTGCCGGCGGTGCCGGCCGGGGACATCGCCACGGCCCGCGACCAGTCGGCGCATCTGATCTTCGCTTCGGGATCGACCCCGGCCGGGAGACCGGCCTCGGACGTCCCGGACGTCCCGGTGCCTGCTGTCGGCTCCATCGCGTCAGCCGACCGGATCGGGCGCGGGCGCCGTGACGTGGTTCCGCAGGGCCGGGGCGATCGGTGGGGCCGTGCGCCAGTCGGCGATCCCGTCGTCGCCCGCCGTGCCCATGGGCATTCCGCCCTGGTGCACCCAGGCCCAGTGCGCATGGTTCAGCTCATGCAGCGTGAAACATGCGTTCAACGCGTTGTAGAAACCCATCTGGTCCACACTCTGATTGACCGACTCCTTGATCAGGAGTGCGGCCATGGTGGGAACGAAAGCGATTCTTCGAGCGAACGCGAGGGCCGAGTCGTGCAGTTCCTCGGCCGGGAAGATCTTGGAGACCATTCCGAGCCGCCAGGCCTCCTCCGCGTCGATCGAGTCGCCGGTCAGAAGGAGTTCCTTGGCCCGACGCGGACCGAATTCCCACGGGTGCGCAAAGTATTCGAGGCCGCACATTCCGAGCCGGGTTCCGACCATGTCCGCGAAGGTGGTTCCCTCGGCCGCGACAATGAGATCACAGGCCCACATCAGCATGAGGCCGGCCGCGTAGACCTCGCCGTGCACAGCCGCGATGGTGACCTTGCGGAGGTTGCGCCAGCGCCGGGTGCTCTCGAAGAAGTGGTGCCATTCCTGGAGCATCAGCTTCTCGGCACCCTGCCGGGTGCCGCCGTTGATCTTGGCGGAGGGGTGCTGGCCAGGGCCGGGGGTCATGTCCGCCCGACCCTGCTTCGAGCCCATGTCGTGACCGGTCGAGAACATCGGGCCATGGCCACCGAGAATGACCACCCGGACGCTGTCGTCCTCTTCGGCCCGGAGGAAGGCCTGCCCCAGCTCCACCAGCAGACCGCGGCTCTGCGCATTACGAGTCTCGGGGCGGTTCAGCATGATCCGCACTATCGCGCCGTCGTCCAGCGACTCGTACGTGAGGTATTGGTACCGCGAATCGCTCATGGGTGCCCTTCTGTCCTGGTGGGCGTGCCCACTGGTTTCGGGGATGGGGCCCCTGACATCTTGGATGGAGCCCCCCACCTGGGCTCTTACCGTCAGTATTTACACTAGGTTGAAGTACATGTACTGTCAACCCGGTCGCAGTGGGACAGCAGCGGACAGGGCGTCACCACCTGCCGGGCCGGCCTTTCCGACCCGCGGCCGACCGAGGCGCTCGCGCTTTGGCAGCGGGTGCCGACGCGGTCGGTCCCGCCGCGTTTGCGGCACGGTTCCCTGATGATGATTCGGGCCGGCCGGCGAATCTTCCCAATACCACCGGTCAGATTGACCAGACCAGGCCCGGACCAGACTGGCCGGGCGGACGTGGAGGCTACGGAGCATGACTGACTCGCAGGCTTTTCGGTACGACGGGAAGCGGGCTCTCGTGGTCGGAGGCGCCACCGGCATGGGCGCGGCCGCGGCCAGGGCGGTCGCCGCCCTGGGCGCCGAGGTCGTGGTCATGGACATCGCGCCCGCCGACTACCCGGTCGCACAGATGATCGTCACGGATCTGGCGGACCGCGCCAGGCTCGACGCGGCCATCGACGAGATCACCGGGCCGGTGGACGCGGTGTTCTCGGCCGCCGGGATCGCCGGCGGGCCCGCCGTGATGCGGGTGAACGTCATCGGTCACCGCCACCTGCTGGAGCGGCTGCTCGCCGAAGGCAGGCTGGGCGCCGGATCGGCGATCTGCTTCATCTCCTCGGTGGCCGGGCTCGGCTGGCAGAACCATCTCCCGACGCTCGTCGACTTCCTCGCCACGGAGGACTTCGAAGCGGCCGACAAATGGGTCAGCGCCCACGAGGGCACCAACAGCTACATGTTCAGCAAGCAGGCGATCAACGCCTACGTCGCCCGCGAGTCCTACCCACTGCTGGCCCGGGGCATCCGCATCAACGCGATCTGCCCGGGCCCGACCGACACTCCGCTCGCCCGCGCCAACTCCTGGGGCGGCTTCGACGAGCAGTACCGGAAGGCTGCGGGCGACGTGCCCCCGCTGACGCCGGAGCAGATGGGGAACGTGATGGCCTTCCTGAACAGCGACGCGGCGAGCGGGATCAGCGGCGTGAGCCTGCTGGTCGACTCGGGCCACGTCGGCTCCTCGATCGGCGGCTCCTGGGAGGCCGGCAAGCCGGTGATCGAGTTCCTGATGACCCAGAACTCGGTCTGACCCGCGCCTCGCCCCGGGCGCGCGGGTCCCGCCCTCGCGGGTCCAGCGCGCACGAACGGAGCCCCGGTGCCGACGGCAGTGATGTCGGCACCGGGGCTCCGTCAGGAACGCGGCCACCCGCTCCCCCGGGTCCGGATCCGGCTCAGGCTGACGTGGCCGGCAGTCGTCGACCGGCGGTCAGGCCGACTCGAACCCGCCGGTGTAGGCGTTCTTCGAGGGAAAGGGCGCGAGGTCCAGCAGCGACAGAACTCCCGGCGGCGCCTCGCAGACCCGGGGGATCGCGTTGACGACGCTCATCGCCGAAGCGACGGCGATCGGGTCGCCGGTGTAGCCCTCGGGCGCGGAGAGCTTCATGTCCAGTCGGACGCCGGGCAGCCCGTCGACCTGCGCCCGGTAGCCGTCGCCGGCGAACTCCACCTCGGGGAAGTCCGTCTCCCGCAGCCGTTCCACGTGCTCGACGACGACCCGGGCCTCGCCGCCGGAGATGCCCTTGACCCGGTAGCGCAGTCCGCAGATCGTCCCGGCGGGAATGTGCCCCGACGCGACGTCGAACGCCTCGTCGGAGTGCAGGATGGTGTGGTCCTCGACGATCTCGTCGATCGTCACGCCGATCGCCTCGGCCAGCATCGCGATGGTCGTCGCGTGGTAGCTCGTGGTGACCCCGGGGGCGAGGATCGGCATCTTCGCGACGTCGTTCTGGCCGAAGCCGAAGAACATCGTGATACCGGGGCCCTCCCAGAAGGCGTTGTTCATGATCTGGGTCATGTGGACACTGCGCACCTCACGGGCGAGCGCGAGCGCCGACAGGGCGAGTGCCGCCGTGCCGTAGCCGGGGTCCATGCCGATCGTGCAGAAGGACGAACCACCGTCGGTGCAGGCCTGCTCGAGCTGCTTGTAGAGCTCGTCGTCCTGCGCTCGGGGGTAGACCAGGGTCGGCCACCACAGGCTGACGACGTTCTTGCCGGACCGCAGGATCCGCAGCAGGTCCCCGAACGTCTCCATCGGGTTGTTCACCCAGGTGCGCCCGACGGTGAAAACGACACAGTCAGCTGGCTGGGCGAGCAGCGCGTCCTGGTCACGGGTCGCGGTCAGGCCCAGCGGGGCTAAGCCGAGGATCTCGCCGACGTCGCGGCCGTCCTTCTCCTCGGAGTGCACCCAGGCACCCGCCAGTTCCAGGTCCGGATGGCCGAGGATGCCGGTGACCGCCTCCTTGGCCACGGTGCCGGTCGTCCACTGGATGACGCGATAGGTCACGATCTCCTCCATCGGTGGCACCCGGACCGACGGCCGGTGCCGATGCTGGGGCTCACGGGCTGGGGCGTGGCTGACTGTCGCCGGGTCCGGGGCTGTGGCAGATGGAGCGTGGCCGGCCGTAAGCGTGGCCCGGCCAGGCAGCAGGCAGGCGGACGGCCGGTCTGCGGCCGGGGGCCCGCCACCCCCGCTCGCATCCCTTCCGCAGTTGTATGGAAACCGGCCTGGATGGCAGGGATCCGACCCGACCCCACCCGCACACCATAGTTATACCGAGTCTAACTATGCAAGAGGCTGAAACGGCTCGATCGCCACCTCTCCCACGGCCCCGCAACCCCTGCGGCCACCGACCATCACCAGCCCGCCACACCGCGTCCTCCGCAGCCTGTTCCACCGGCCCGCACGCCACCGGCCACCCCCGCGGCAGGGTTGTGTGACCTGCCGGCACCTGTTAAAAAGTAGACCCCGCTAAATTTGACTCAGTTTAAACTCTGACTACGGGTGGGCGGAAAGGGACAAACCCCCCACGGTCAGCCGCAGGGCCCGACCAGCCCGGAACACGCACTGCCATCCAACGGGAAACCCCGAAGGCGATCATCACACACCCGACGCGGGAAACACCCCGTGCCGCCCTGCCCCGGGCCGGGTCACCCGCTATACGCACCCCCACCGCGCGACCTGTACTCCACCGGACCTCGCGGCCCGGCCCACGCGCAGTGACCACATCCGGGAAGGGAAATCACGTGATAATCCGCAAGGCCCTCGCGGCCATGGCCGCGGCCGGACTCTTATCCGCCGCCCTCGTCGCCTGCGGCGACGACGGCGACGACGGCGGCACGACCAACGCGGCCGGGCTTACCGGCGCACCGATCACCGTGCAGGTGTTCACCTCCCTGAACAGCGTCACCCCGCACACCGAGTCCTACGAGGGCGCCCAGGCCGCCGCCGCGGCCGTCAACGCCTCCGGCGGCATCAACGGCCGCCCGCTCGAGGTCGAGGTCTGCGACGCCGGCGAGACCGACACCCCGGCCAAGGCCATCGCGTGCGCCCGTGATCTCGTCGCCGACCGCGACGTCATCGCCGAGGTCGGCGACTTCCAGGCCTTCCAGGAACAGACGAACACCATCCTGAACGAGGCCGGCGTCCCGAACATCGGCCCACCGCCGCAGAGCCAGTCCGTCCTGAACTCCCCGAACTCGTTCCCGCTGTCCGGCTCCGAGGGCGCCGCCATCGCCACCGTCCTCGCCGACGCGGGCGCCACCGACATCCAGGTCGCCTACACGAACGTCGCGCAGGCGGCCGCCGCCGTGCAGTTCAACACGGCCGCCCTGCAGAAGGGCCGCGGGCTGACCATCAAGGGCGGCATCCCGATCGACGTCACCGCCACCGACCTCACCCCCGCCGTCACCCGCGGCGCGGACGGCGACGCCGTCGCCCTCGCGATGATGCCCACCCACTTCGCCGCCTGGCTCACCACCACCCAGGCCGGCGACTACGACCAGAAACTCGCCGCGAGCAGTTCCGTTCTGCGCCCCGAGACCCTCGAGGCCCTCGGCGACAAAGCCGACGGCGTGCTCGTCGCCTCCGGCCTCCCGCTCGTCGCCAGCGACCAGGAAGGCATCGTCCGCTACCGCGACGAGATGGCCAGGTACCAGCCCGGCAAGAAGCTCGACCAGGTCGGCCTGCAGGGCTGGCTCGGCACCTGGGCCTTCGCGCAGGTCGCCCGCACCATCGACGGCGACATCACCCGCGAAAGCGTCCTCGCGGCCTTCGGCAACCTCACCGACTTCAACGTCTTCGGCCTGCTCCCCGAGGGCTTCAACACCACCAGGCCCTTCACCGACCTCCCCCGCATGCCCCGCCTCTTCAACAGCCAGATCATCGAGGGCATCGTCAAGGACGGCAAGGTCGAACAGACCAGCGACGGCTACATCCCCATCTTCACCAGGCCATGACCCACCAGGCCATGACCACCACACACGA
>NZ_KB893789.1 GCF_000374165.1 Parafrankia elaeagni | reverse complement strand
GAACCCCACAGCAAGTCCACGATGAGTACTTGAAAAGACAGTCTGCTGCGTAGATCAGCTTAATAACGCCTGTCCGGAATTAACGGGGCACACCAGTCGAAGCCCTGGGTGGGTTCCTTGCCATCCTCCGCACGGCAGATCCGGCCGACAAAGCGGAGATCTACAAGCAATTGGGGCTACGCCTCAGCTACAGCCATAAGACGCAGGTTGTGTCAGCTGAGGCCACACCAAGATCATTGGTGGACCTAGTGGCTGTGTCCGAGGGGGGACTCGACCCGTACGCCTATCCCCCGCAGGTTGACGAGCTGGCCCTTTGATCTCTGGTTTGAGGCTGCTACGCCCCGTCGGTTCAAGTATTTCTCCCATAGGCGACAGGAGCAGATTGCGCGCGGTCACGACGGCCGCTGGCGTTGTTCGTCGCCGACACTCATTGGGTCGGACTTGATATCGGCCAGGTTGCACGCAGGATCAACCCGATCGTGCGAGGCTGGATGCAGTACTACGGAGCGTTCTACCGCTCCGCGCTGAACCCACTCCTACAGCGTATCAACGGCTACATCATGCGCTGGCTCCGCAAGAAGTATCGACGGCTGCGAAACGTCAAGAGAGCTGTGGCGGCCTGGCAGCGGATCATCAGCCAGCAGCCGCGGCTCTTCGCTCACTGGGCGTGGGCCGCAGTGTCCTGGCGGACAGGATGACAAGAGCCCGGTGACGAGAGATCGTGCGCCGTCTAACTCGGCGCCAGATCGCCCCCGCAGGGGGCAGAGGTTCGGGAGGAGGTTACCTCTGGGCCACCCGCCTTACCTGAACGGGAAACCGGGAGGGGACAAGAGCATGGCGGGAAAGCGCGGGGTGCCGTGAAGGCGCCGAAGGTACTGCCGTGCAAGGCCCGCGTGATATGGCGAAGGCCAGACTGCTTGAAGCCCAGTCTCCAGCGGTGCAAACGTCACACCTCCCGACACGGCGCCTGTTGTCGGGGCCGCCGGCATAGGAGCGATTCCGACTTTCGTCGCTCTGAACCCTTCCGGCCGGCGGGCGACGGGCAGCGAGCTCGTTCAAGGGGACGGACCGGGACGCCTACGTCACGCTCGATACGTCTGGCGCATGAGGAATTCGGGATGGCCTACGGGGCGCGAGCCCTAGGGCTACGGAGGGTCCGTAGTAGTCGCGGGAGTCACGCCCTGCCTCGGAGGACGGGAGAGCCGTCTACATGGGCGAAGGGACCCAGGTGCTCAGATCGACAAGGACGGTGAGGTACGCGAGATGCGGGATGCCGCAACCGTACTGGAGATCATTCGTGAACGCGGCAGGAGAGGGCTGCCGTTGGAAAGGGTCTACCGGTGTCTGTTCAACCCGGACCTGTTTCTGCTCGCCTATGGGAAGATCTACCGCAACAAGGGGGCTATGACCGCCGGGGCCACCGGCGAGACCGTGGACGGCATGAGCCTCGGTAAGATCGAGGCCATTATCGAGGCGCTCCGGCAGGAGCGTTACCGATGGACCCCGGTTCGGCGCACCTACATCGAGAAGAAGAACTCGATGAAGAAACGACCGCTGGGGCTGCCGACCTGGTCGGACAAGCTGCTGCAGGAGGTACTGCGTCTGATCCTGGAGGCGTACTACGAGCCGCAGTTCTCCGACCGGTCCCACGGTTTCCGCCCGGGCCGTGGCTGCCACACCGCCTTGCAGGAAATCTCTCACCAATGGCACGGGACGGTGTGGTTCATCGAGGGCGACGTCACCGACTGTTTCGGATCTCTGGACCACTCGATCATGAGGTCGATCCTGGCCGAGAAAATCCACGACGGCCGGTTCCTGCGCCTGATCGACGAGCTGCTCCAGGCCGGATACCTGGAGGACTGGCGCTACCACGCGACGTTGAGCGGCTGTCCGCAAGGCGGGGTGGTTTCGCCCGTCCTGTCAAACATCTACCTGGATCGGCTGGACAGGTTTATCGAACAGACTCTCTTACCTGCCTATAACCGGGGAGCGCGACGCACGCCCTATCGGCCCTATATGCGGTTGTGGCAACGCGCTTCCAGGCTGGAGAAGGCGGGAGACCGGGAGGCGGGTCTTGCGCTGCGCAGGCAGATGAAAACCATGCCCTCCCGCGACCCCGGCGATCCTGCCTACCGGCGGCTGCGCTACTGCCGTTACGCCGATGACTGGCTGCTGAGCTTCACCGGCCCCCGGCAGGAAGCCGAGGAGATCAAGGACGAGATAGGGCGGTTCCTGCGGGAGGAACTCGCGTTGGAGCTGTCCCCGACCAAGACCGTGATCACACATGGGCGGACGCAGGCCGCCCGGTTCCTCGGCTACGAGATAGTGGTGTTACACGCCGACCACAAGCGCGATCAGCGTGGCCACCGCAGCATCAACGCGGCGATCGGGCTGAAAGTGCCGGTCGATGTCATCCGTGCCAAGTGCGCACCCTACCTGCACCACGGCAGGCCGATCCGGCGGACCGAACGTACCGTCAATACTGACTTCAGTATCGTCGCGCAGTTCCAAGCCGAGTTCCGGGGTGTCGCGGAGTACTACCGGTTGGCGTTCAACCGCCATCGGCTCGGCTACCTGAAGTACGTCATGGAACGGTCACTGACCAAGACCCTGGCCCGCAAGTACCGGACCACGGTCCCGAAGGTCTACCGCCGTTACCGAGCCGTACTCGACACCGAGCACGGTCCACGTCGTGGCCTTCAGGTCACCGTGCACCGTGATGGCGGACGACCGCCGCTGGTGGCGCAATGGGGCGGCATCAGTCTGGCACGGGACACCACACCACGGCCCCTCAACGACAATCCGTCACGCATCTGGAACGGAAAACGGTCGGAACTCGTTCAACGGCTTCTGGCTGAGATCTGCGAACTATGCGGCTCCACGGAGCAGGTCGAAGTGCACCACATCAGGGCGCTCAAAGACCTCAACCCCAAGGGACGGAAAAAGCAACCCGAATGGGTCACACGGATGGCCTCCCGCCACCGCAAGACCCTCGTCGTCTGCCGCGCCTGCCACGAGGACATCCACGCCGGACGTCCCACACGCAGATCACGATAGGCACTGGAGAGCCAGCTGCTACGGAAAGCGGGCACGGCTGGTTCGGAGGGGGGCCGTCGGAAAAGGGCCAGGAAACTGGCACCTCGTCGGCGGCCTACCCTACGTCATGCCGGGATCTGTGGGAGCCCGGGGGTGTGATCCCCCCGGGCTACCCGACCGACGGCGACACAGTCCCCCCGCCGCCTGACCCAGCCCACCATCCCGCACCCACCGTCACGACCCAGCGAACGCGGCACGGGTCGGCGCCAGCCTGCCCACGTTCCGGTCCTTTTCCGATCAGCAATCCGCAGCTCAGTGATGCGATACAGCGCGACCATGGTCAGACGGGTGTCCAGGTCCGATTGAGTTCGTCGTCCATGAGCGACCGGACCCGAAGCAGTGCCTCGTCCAGACTGTGCCCTGTGGTCAGTGCCCTCCGCAGAGCCCAAGCCGCGAGCTTCACCTCGCGGACCCGGACCATGGCGAGCAGCCGCTGCTCGTCGTAGCCCTCCGGATACCGCTCGAACAGTGAGCGCCAAATGATGATTGGTCGGCCGAAGCGACGGACGTGGACGGCAGCCTCGCTCAGGTCCCACTCACGGCAGCCCAGCCCGACATACTCGAGATCGACCAGGACCGGTCCCTCATCCGTCAGGATCACGTTCCCGGGATGCGCGTCGCCGTGGCAGATCACTTCGTCGACGGAGGATTCGAGTAACGGAGACGGATCGCCGAGCACCCCGGCGCCGAGTTCGGCGACGATGAAGTCGTATTCCGGCGGACACCCCGAGCGCTCAGCGGCTTCACCCAAGTCCGGCAGACGCTGGGCACGGCGTTCCACCTCCCACACCGGTGTCAGTCCTCGCGGCAGAGAGTGGATGCCGTGCCAACGTGCGAGCACCTCGCCGAGCGACTCGTAGTCGTTCGTACCGGCCGGCCTCCCCTCGATCCGGAGCCACACGGTCACCGCGCCCACGCTTGTCGCAAGCGGTTGAACCGGCCACAGGTCGCTGAGACGGGCCGCCGGGACGTCGGCGTGACGCAGGGCCCTCGCTGTCTGCACCTCCTGCTGGGCCAGGTCGGTCCCTGCAGGGTGCAGCGAGACTCTGAAGACGTGTCCCGACGCGTGACCGAACGAAACGTTGTTCCCCCATCGAAGCAGGTCCAGATGCTCCGGGTCGGGCAGGCCGGCGACCTTGGCCAGACCGACCACATGCCGTCGTACCTCGTCGGGTCCAACGGGTTCGCGCGGGGGCCCGTCACCGCGGTGGAACGGGACGACCACGCCAAGCCTTTACCTCAACCTCGAGAGACTCCTTGTCGAGGTCCGCCACCCCCTCGTACCCGCTGGCATTCCGGAAGACCACGAGCGCGGAGCGCAACCGTTCAAGAGATGCCGTCGCCGAGGCCTTGTCGGTGTACAAGGAGCTGGGCAGCAGGAGGAACGCCGGCGGCCCGCCACGGTATGAGGGGACGTAGCCCGGCAGCAGCAGGGAGTGGGACTCCGCGTACGCGGAGAACGTGATCCACTGCCGGAAGCTCTCGCACACGTCCGGATAGCTGGGATCGTCCGCCGAGGTGCTCAAGGCCAGGCGCACCACTATGTCCATGCCTAACGATCCATGGTTGACGATCTCACCCAGGTCCCGGAAGGAATCGGATAGTAACTCGCGGTACAGCCTCGACACTGACATCAGACGGGTGACGTACTCGGAAAGCCCCGACCGGCCGAGGCGGGCGAGGACGAACTCCGCCATCACGATTCCGGTGCAGGACCGTGAGTTGTCCATCGTCCACTGATAGCTCGATCGGTCGCCCTGACGTCGTAGGAACGGGGCCGGTCCCTCGACAGGACTTTCGAGCCGGCTGAGCGAGTGTCCCCGCCGCGTCACGTAGCAACTCGAGGAATAGGCGGCGAGACCGGTCTTGTGGAAGTCCACACCGAATGAGTCGGCGAACCGAACACCGTCGAGGCGGGTGCTGACCTCGAGGATCGAGGCGCGCAAAGAGGGGTTGAGGTCGTCGAGGTGCCAGTCCTGATGCCGGATCGCCAGCCATGGCCATGTCACCACGGTGTCGGCATGCAGGTGCGGCGGAACGGCCAGGCCGTGCTCGCCGCTCACGCGGTCGATCACCGCACGTATGCCGGCGAGGTCGTCGACCCGGGTGTCGATGAGCGATCCGCCCGAGGCGAGCACCACCGGCACGATCACTTCCTCAGATATCGCCACCCTCAACTCGTTCTCGAGGGCCGCGACGTCCATCTCGCCTCGGGCATCCGCGGGAACCCTCCGGCACGACCCGCGCCCTAGCCCGAGCCAGTTGCATGCGCTTTCGATCGAGTAGTGCGCAAAAGGAGAGATCAGGACGCGGTAGGGTCGCCGAATCCCCTCGTCGACTGTCTCCGGGGCGATCCGGCGCAGCCCATGCCGTATCGCGTACATCAGGGTGCTCTTACCGCCGGACGTGAAAGTCCCACCGACGTCCTGTCCCCACCCGACGAGCCCCGCGAGGCGTCTGATGCACCGTTCCTCCACTAGGCCGAACCGGCCGGACGTCAGGTCCCAGATGGCGTTGGGGTTGATCTGCATGGTCAACGAGGCGATGGCGACCGCGTCGATCAGCGGCGACGGGCACAGATTGAACATCAGGTCCGGGCTATTCGCTCGGAAGCTTCCGTCGAATCCCTCGAGGGCGACCGTCAGCGCGCTCTCGCGGTCCATCCCCTCGGAAGGGATCTCGGGCCACTCATCGGGACCAGGGTAGGAGAAATCGACCCCAGAGAACTGTGCCTGACGTGGTCCACGCTTGATCTTGACTGCAGCCACGAGTTCGCGCAGCCGATCGGCCAGGAGAGTAAGATTCCCATCGTCCGGAGCTAGGAGATTTTCCTCGAGCGGCTCCCCGAGAAAGCTTTTCTCTCCAGGCGCGGCGGCCTCATTCCCGCTCGTCCCGTTGGAGTGATCCTCGGTCATCCTGGGCTCCTTCCTTGCGGCGCCAGAACCCGGAAGGCCTCACGCAGGACGCGCTCTTCCGGGCGAGGAATGAGCTCGGCTCGACCTGGTCCGCTGACCATCACGAATATCTGATGACCGGACGACCGCTTCTTGTCTGACGCGAGGAACGGCGTGATGTCCTCGAACGAGAGCCGGGACACCTCGGTCGGCAGGAACCATTCCTTCAGGAGTGCGCGCGTCAGGTCGGTGAGGCCGGGCTCCGTCCCCCCGAGGATCTCTCCCGCACGAGCCGCCACGAGCATTCCAAGTCCAACCGCCTCACCGTGCCGGTAGCCACGGAAATTCGTTGCCGACTCGATGGCCTGGCCCACGGTGTGCCCGTAGTTCAGGAACATACGCTCCGCCCGGTCGAACGGATCGGACTCGACCAATCTGATCTTCACCTCCAGGGCAGCCCGTATGCAGAGCGTCATTTCGTCAGAGGTGCTGAGGTCTTTGGTCGTGGATGCCGACCTGGTCGCCCACGACAGGATCCGCGGATCAGCGATCAGTCCGCACTTCAGAACCTCAGCCATCCCGGAGCTGAAGTCTCGCCGGGAGAGGCTGGCCAGGACCTCGGGGTCGATGACCACCAGCGATGGGTCGTAAAAGGTCCCCACGGCATTGCGCAGCCCCTGGAAGTTGACGGCGTTTTTACCCCCGACGGAGGCGTCGATTTGTGCCAGTAGCGTCGTGGGCAGGTGGATCAACCTCGTCCCTCGATGCCAGGTTGACGCAAGGAACCCGGCCAGATCACTGACCGTCCCTCCGCCCAGGGAGACCAGCAGGTCGCCGCGGGAGAAACCGAGCGAGGACAACAGTTCGTATCCCCGCCGGACGGTTGAGAGCGTCTTGGCCCGTTCGCCGTCTGGTACGGTCAGGACCGTGGTCGGCAGGCTCGAGGACATGAGGGCCGTGGCCGCAGACCGCGCATGACCGGACCTCACCGCTTTGCTGGTCACCAGCACCATCTGCCGTGCGTCAGGAAACCGCTTTATCCATGTGGGAGGCAGGTGAAGCGAACCTGGCCGGAACACGATCGCGGTGGAACCGAAGTCCCAGTCCGGGAAGACGCGCTCACTCCCTCTCCTTGAGCTACTCATCGGGGCCTAGCAGGGAGGCTCGAGCGGGGAAGCCAGCTCAACCGTGCTGGGATCCCGATGGGCAACGGGTGCCAATTCCTCCGCGACGGCGTCGATCACGTCGACCGAGACCGGCTTGGTGACCGCACGGCAATTCTCTCGGAGCTGCTCCGGAGCGGACGCGCCGATCACGACCGACCCCACGTTGCGTCTTGCCAGAAGCCAGCCCAGGGCCACCTCCGTCAGAGTCGTTCCCGCATCGGCGGCCAGCTCATGCGCCCGCCGCAGAGCAGCCGTGGTCTCGGAATCCATGAAGAGCCGGCGCATCTTCCGGCCGTCCTCGAGGTGATCAGCCCGCCGAATCCCTGAGCCGAGCGGCCCCGACAGGTACTTGCCTGTGAGCACGCCTTCCGCCAGTGGCGCCCACGCCGTCAGGCTGATGTCGGCCGAATCGCAGAAGTCCGCAATACTCGTCTCGGGAATCCGCCACAGCAGGGAATACTGAACCTGGTTGGTCACGAGGGGCAGCCCCAACTCCCGTGCTATCGGCTTTGCGGCCTCGATCTCGTCGACTTTCCATTCGCTCACGCCCACGAACCTAGTCATCCCCTCCGCGACGCATTCTGCGAACGCGGTCAGGGTCTCCTCTAGCGGAGTCCAGCGGTCGAAGCGGTGCGCCAGATACAGATCAAGGTAGTCGGTACGGAGGCGCTTGAGGGATGCCCGAACCGACGTGCGGATGTGGCGACGGGACAAACCCCAGTCCGTCGGCCCCCGACTACCCGTGGGCCAGAACACCTTCGACGTGATTTGCACCGTTGTCCGGTCGACGCCGCCGAGGACACGACCGAGACAGGATTCGGCCAGACCATTGCCGTACATGTCCGCGGTGTCGAACGAGGTGATCCCCGATTCCAGCGCCACGGCGACGCACTCGGCGGCGGCGGTGTCGCTGATCCGCACACCGTGGGTCATCCAGGTTCCGTACGTGAGCACGGAGACCCGCAGCGACGATACGCCTAGGTAACGTTGTTCCATCATCGGCACGGCAGACGACTGCGCCGGCATCGCGGACGATGCTCTGCGTCACTCGACCCCCAGCGAGTTGCGCACACAGCCAGAATGATAAAGTCTAGCAGTCGTGCATAGCAAGACTGCTTCTTCTAAATTTACGGATCAGTTACACCGCGCGTCGGACACTTTCCGGTCGAGGTCATCGAGTTGCTGCGCGGTCTTCCGAGTATCGGGGTGGTCGTCGCCGAACACCCGGCGCTGGCGGCTCAGAGTATCCTGGTGCAGGGCGCGGGCGGCGGCCAGGTCTCCCAACGTGTGGAGGTCCTCGGCGAGATTGTTCGCTGAGCGAAGCGTGTCGGGGTGGTCGTCACCAAGCAGGCGCCGACGGCGGGCCAGCGTGTCCTCGTGCAAGGCACGGGCGGCGGCCACATCCCCCAACGCCCACAGGCAGACGGCGAGGTCGTTGGCTGAGCGCAGCGCATCGGGGTGGTCGTCACCAAGCAGGCGCCGACGGCGGGCCAGCGTGTCCTCGTGCAAGGCGCGGGCGGCGGCCACATCCCCCAACGCACGGAGGTCCTCGGCCAGGTTGTGCGCCGTGCGCAGCGTCCTGGGATGATCTTCGTCGAGCACCCGTCGCTGGCGGGCGAGGGTGTCCTCGTGTAGGGCGCGGGCGGCGGCCACGTCCCCCAATGCGCGGAGGTCCTCGGCCAGGTTGTTCGCGGAGTGCGAGGTGTCCGGGTGGTCGTCACCGAGAAGGCGCCGACGGCGGGCCAGCGTGTCCTCGTCTAGCGCGCGCGCTGCCTGGCGCTCGCCGAGGTCAGCCAGAACGCAGGCGAGGTTGTTCGCTGAGCGAAGCGTGTCGGGGTGGTCGTCACCAAGCAGGCGCCGGCGGCGGGCCAGCGTGTCCTCGTGCAAGGCACGGGCGGCGGCCATATCCCCCAGTGCCCACAGGCAGACGGCGAAGTTGTTCGCTGAGTACAGGGTGTCGGGGTGGTCGTCACCGAGCAGGCGCCGGCGGCGGGCCAGGGTGTCCTCGTGCAGAGCGTGGGCGGCATTCTGATCGCCCAGCGCCCAGAGGCAGGCGGCAAGGTTGGTCGCCAATGCCAGCGTGTCTGGGTGGGTGGGACCCAGGGTGAGGGTCCAACGGAGCATGGTCCGTTCCGCGAGCAGACGACCGGTGGTGTCGCGGCCGGAGGTGTGAAGGTAGCGAGTGACGGCGAGGGCCAGTGCGCGGAACTGGTCGGGTTCGGGGCGGGCAGGGCTGGAACCGGGGTTCGGGTCGTCGGTGAGGGCTTGAACGTGGGGGGTAAGGGCGGCGTAGGACGGCCAGGACGCGGGGGAGTCCGGATCACCTGGGGCTGCCGTGGCAACTAGTTCTTGAGCGGCCCGATGGGTGCGGACCTGCTCGTCGACGGACAGCCGGCCTCGAAGAATGGCCTGGACGAGACGGTGGAGCTGTAGGGAAGTGCCGGCGTGCCGGGCCAGCCCGAGGCTTTTGATCTGTCGCACGACGGTCGCAGTCGTAGCGGTGTTGCCCACCCGGATCCCGAAGCGGCCCGCCGCGACCGTGGTCTCGGGGGTGAGAGGGACAGGTTCGGGGGCGCAGAAGGCGAGCTGGTCGAGGAGCGCGGCGGCGGGCGGGCTGGCGGCGTGCAGGCGCACGCGGCTGGCGGCCACGACCGCGGCCAGGCCGGGGTGTCGATCCAGGGTGGGGTCGGCCAACCCTGCCTGGTCCGGATGGGTGGAGAGCAACTGGAGGTAGTCGGCGACGTCCAGACTAGTGTCGGTGAGGAAACAGCCTGCCTGCTCGACCGCCAGCGGCAGGTCACCGACAGCCGCGGCGACCTGATCGGCTTGGGCGCCGGAGAGGGCCGGGCAGCGGCGTCGCAGCAGTACGACGGACTCCGCGCGATCGAACTCGCCGACCTCAAGCAGGTCGGCCACATGGCGAAGAGTTGGATTACGGCTGGTGATCAACATCTGACCGGTATCGGGGGGACGCAGGTCCGCTAGGCTGGCCGGGTCATCGACGTTGTCGTATATCAGCAGCCAGTCAGTCCGCTCGCGCAAGGTGGCCCACAGCAAGCGCAGTACGGTGACCGGCGGCCCGTCGGCGGGGAGGGACAGCGCGGTGGCCAGGTCGATCAGGTCGGTGGTAGCCAGGGTGGGATTATCCGCGTTGACCCACCAGACCGCGTGGTAGTCGACTGCGTGACGATGGGCGTATTCGATCGCCAGTTGGGTCTTGCCAACCCCGCCCATCCCCTGCAGTGGTACAATTGCCACAGGTTCGCCCGGCCCGCCAGGCACTGTCCGTAGGCGATTTTCGAGAATCTCGAGGAGATCGTTCCGTCCTGTGAAGAACGGGTTGCGGGCCGGGATGTTCCACACCGAAGGTTTCCGGCGGGGGAACACCGCCGCGTTCGCCGCCGCGGCGGTCAGGTCGTGAGCAGCGGTCGTTTGGCCGGGGAATGCCACTGGCCGAGGTGGCCGGCCTTTCCGGTCGGCGACTCCGTCCAGCAGCCGGCGGCGAGCCTCGCGCTCGTCGAACCCGGCAAGTTCGACGCGGATCAGCGGAGCGTAGAGTTCAGGGATCTGACAGTTCTCCACGACGACCGGCACGATCCGCCCGCTTCTGGGACTCGTGAAAGCGGCGGTGTGCTCGGCCTGCGCATGGCGCCCCGCGAAGTAGGCGTCGGTGTAGACCGCCAGCACCCGGTCGGCTCGTTCCAGCGCGATGCGCATAGCGTCCACGAAGTTCGTACCAGCCGCCCAGTCCCAAACGTCCAGCTCGACCGAGTACCCGGCATCGATCAACTGCCAGCCGATCCACCTCGCCCACTGATCGTCCGCGCCAGCATGCGAGATGAAAAAATCTTGTCGACCCATCCGGCCCCCGCCGCCACGACTGTGACTCATCCTGGTCACCCCCCATCATGGCGGAGACGCCAAAAGAGCTGACAACAACCCCGGTTTCCGTCACAGCGTGCCGGCGACCTGAGCGAGCTGGGCCAGGGTGGTGCGCCGCGGGCCGTAGCAGACGTAGTAGGCCAACTTGCGGAGGCGCGGTTGCGCCGCGCGAGCAGCCAGTGCCCCGCCCCCACCACATCCGGACCCGGATGGCGACCCGGGCCCAGTCGTAGTACTAGAGTGCCGCATCAGGCTACGTTTACCCAGTCCACGACCCGCTTTAGCTGCTGATCTTGGACATGGTTGGTCCGCCAGATGATGTACCGGCGGATCATGGACGCCTGGGCTCGGTGGTTGCGGTGGCCGGTGCCGTCGAGCGCGAAGTAGTGGTGTGCCCCGTTAATTCCGGACAGGCGTTATTAAGCTGATCTACGCAGCAGACTGTCTTTTCAAGTACTCATCGTGGACTTGCTGTGGGGTTCGGTAGTCGAGGGCCGAGTGGCGGCGTGTCGTATTGTAACGGAGTTCGATGTATCGGGCAATGTCGCGTCGGGCGTGTTCGCGGGTGGGGTAGACGGTGCGGTGAACACGTTCGTTTTTCAGGGTTGCGAAGAACGATTCGGCCATCGAGTTGTCGTAACAGATCCCGGTCCGGCCGACGGACTGGCGGATC
>NZ_KB893788.1 GCF_000374165.1 Parafrankia elaeagni | reverse complement strand
CGGCAGCCATCCACACCCACGTCCGCCTGCACTGGGGAATCGAGAACCGCCTCCACTACATCCGCGACACCGCCTGGCGCGAGGACGCCTGCCACGCCTCCCGAGGAAACGGGCCCAGAAACCTCGCCACCATCCGCAACCTCGCGCTGAGTCTCCTCCGCCTCCACGGAGTCCGAAAGGTCAAGGAAACCCTCGAGCGCATCGCCGGCGACCGCTACCGGGCACTCCACTACCTGGCTACATAGGGCAATGGATCGTCACACTAGGCGATCTTCGCGCAGCCCTGGGTCGACACCGGTAGCCGACTTCTGGCACCCCACAGGACCCTACGGTCCGATCAACCACACCGCGTCAACACTCCCGGGTCGGCGAGCCATCGAACAGCCCCAGCCCGCCGTAAAACCAAAAACAAACGATCTACGAGGCCTGACCAGTTACGATCAACGAGTACCGCAACGCCGCCTGACGACCTCCGCAGGCGATCACCGGGGCTGCAAAAGAGCAGCTCACAGGCCGCACCCGGATTTTGGAGCCCAACAGGGTTCCGCCCGGGCGACCTTCGCGCAGCCTGCGGGGAGCCCGGGAGTGAGATCCTCCCGGGCTCCCCGACCCATCAGCCAACACCCCCATCAGCCGCAACTTGTTGAAGGTTAGGAACTAGCGCTGAAACTGATCGGATCTACCTTGACTGTTTCCTTGTCAACCATTTTTCCAAGAGTGTCCTAAGAAGGATTCCAAGAAGTACAGCGATCGAGATCGCGATGGGTCCGTGGACTTCCAGAAAAATGGCTGCCGCGATGCAGAAAAGCACTACCGTGTCGACGAGGGACAGCCACCACGGCTGTCTGCGGAAGGGTTTCTTAAGCTTACTCAAGAAAAGCAAAGTTCACCACCAGCTGTTGTATCTCAAGACGCAGTACACGGTAGCATGCCAGACTGGTCTCGCGAAGCGCGCCCATCTGTAGCCTACGTACGTCCAGCCAAGGGACCATTTTGTCGTGCAAACCCACTTTACGATTCTACGTATTCCGTGCAACGGATTTGGCCAACAAATATATTTGCCGAATGTCCACATGCACGACGCGAGGCCGTTTAGATCGAATTTGTTATAGGGATCCTGGTGTGCGTAGTCGTACGGGTTGGCGTTGCCGCCCAGGAAAGGATCGATTGACAGGAAGCGTCCACTGTACGGGTTGTACATTCGGACGCCCATTAGAGTCATGCCGCCGAGGGCATCATGAGAGCGTTGTTCGGATCCAAGCCAACCGTACCGGGCGTATGCAGTGGTGGCAAAGTAGGGGACGCCAAACTCGCTGGACTCGGCGTAGGTGGCGATGGCTGTGGCAGCCGTGTTGTCTTCAACGGTGGCGACGATGTCGCCGTGCAGGTTTGCTAGTTGCAGAGTGACGGCTCCGGTGTTGTCCTGGGTAGCGACGAGGCCGCCGATCATTCCGGTGATGTTTCTTGTCCAGATTCCGCCAGTGACTCCGATCCAGGCGGGGCTGTCGCCGGTGGCGGTGGTGTAATGGTTGGTGGAGGTGGTGGAACCTTCTGTCCAGGACCGCGAACGCCGTGCGGGGTCGAGGGTGTAGGTGCGTGTGGTTGATCCTGATGTCTGGGAGGCGACCAGGTCGTTGACGTGATAGCCGACGGTGACGGCTGTTCCACCCGCGTCGGCTGCGGGGACGGTTGTGGTGCGGCCGAACAGGTCGTAGGTGTAACCGGTGTCGGTGATCCGGTCGGCCTGGTCATAGGTGTGAGAGTAGACCTGGGGGGTGGTGCTGGTGGAGCAGTTGCCGGCGTCGGGTTGTCCGCCGGCGTCGGGGTAGCTGGTGAGGGCGGTGCGGTTGGAGTCGGTGTCGTAGGTGTAGGTGCGTGTGGTACAGATCCTTGGTCCGCCGTAGCTGACGGCGTCGATGACGCTGGTGAGTCGGCCGGCGGGGTCGTAGCCGAGAAACTTCCCGGCGGGTGGGGTGGAGTCGATACGGACCTGGCCGTGTACCGAGCTTGCCTGGGAGAAGGTGAGCCAGGGGGTGCCGGACTTGGCGTAGGTGAGGCTGGTGGGTTCTCCGCTGTTGTTGATGCGGGTGGTGGCGACAAGGCCGTTCGGGTAAGTCTGTGAGGTGAGGTCGCCGTCGCCGTTGTAGGTGGCGGTGAAGGTGGAGGGGGCGGTTCCGGCGCCGACGCCGAGGCTGGTGACCAGGCCGCGGTGTTCGGTGGCGGTGTCGTAGACGTAGGTGTAGGTGCCCTTGCCGTCGTTGACGGTGGAGATCTGGCCGTCGATGTCGTAGGTGGTGCTGGTGGTGTTGCTGTCTGCGTCGGTCTGGGAGGTGACCTGTCCCCAGGTGTTGTATCCGGTGGTCAGGGTGATCGAGGAAGCGGTTGTGGTGGTGGGTAGACCGGTGGTGGTGCTGTATCCGTAGGTGGCGGTGGGGACGGCGGTGCCGCCGTTGGCGGTGGGGCTGGCGGCGAAGGCTTCGGAAGTTTTCCGGCCGGCGGCGTCGTAGGTGTAGGTGGTGGTGCGGGTGGTGGTCGTCCCGGAGGTGACGGTGTCGACCTTGGTCAGGGGCTGGTTCAGGTTGTTGTAGGTGTAGCTGGTTACCGGCAGCGGGTTTCCGGTGGAGGGTTGGGCCGCGGGTTCGACGGTGCAAGTGAGACCGGTCCAGGAGGCGTTGACACAGCCGCCGGAGCCGGTCGCGGTGAAGTACGAGGCGCTGGTGGTGAAGGCGTCGGTGCCGGTGGCGTTGGCCTTGGGCTGGCGTACCTCGACCGGGTTTCCGGCCGCGTTGTAGTAGGTGGTGCGGACGATGTCGGTGGCGCCGCCGCCGCCCATCCAGGTGGTCTGGGTGGTGGGTTTACGCAGCGTCCAGCCGGAGGTGGTGGCGGGAGCCCCGCTCTTAGGTTCGTAGCCGTTGATGGTCTTGCGGGGTTGGATGTCGGTGCCGTTCGCGAGGCGGATGGTGGTGGTGATGGTGGTGGGGAGCCGGTAGGGGTCGGGGGAGGAGGGGGCGTTTTCGTCGTAGTCGGTGTGGATGTGCTGGCGGGCGGAGTATTGGGCGCCGGTGTCGTCGACGATGCGGTGCGTCGGGCCGTAGGTGTCGGTGACGGAGACGCCGTCGGAGGTGTAGACGGTGTCGGTGTCGAGGAGTTGGGCGCGGGCGGCCGGGTCGGTGAGGGCGGTGACGGTGGGGTCGGTGTCGGCAGTCGGGGTGAGGGCCTGGTTGCGGTTCTCCGCGGTCAGTTCACGGACGACGTTGCCATTCGCGTCGTGTTCCGTGGTGGTGATCTGCCAGGCGCCGTTGCCGTAGGAGGCGGAGTTCACCTGCCGGCCGTCGGTGTTGAGGTAGGAGATGTCGGCGTAGGGCCAGTCGGCGGCGACAGGCGGGTTGGACGGGACCCGGCTGGCGGGGAAGATGGCGGTCGCCCAGGTCGGCAGGTCGCGTTGTCCCCATCCGGCGACCACTGTGGATGCCATGTCGATCGGTGCGCTCGCTCCGGTGAGCGCGAGCCCGTAGACGATCGTGTGGGTGGCGGTGCCGGCGCCGGCGGGCCGTGGCCGGGAGATACTGGTGAGCCGGTTGTAGATGTCGTAGCCGAAGGTCCAGGTTTCCTGGCCGGGCGGGGTGTAGGTGGAGAGTCGGCCGCCGGCGTTGTACTGGTAGACGGTGCCGAGGTGCGAGCCGTCGGTGTTGTCGAGCCGCGGGTCGTACTCGAGCCGCAGGTGGCCGGTGGTGTCGTACTTGTACTGGGCGACAACGACCGCGGTGGCGCCGTTGACCGCCATGGAGATCGAGGAGAGCTGCCCAGTGTAGTTACCCCAGGTCGCCGGGTCGTTCCCGGAACCGGTCGCGGTCGTGGCGGTGGCGTAGCTGAACGTCAAGGCCCGGCAGCCCGCGACCAGGGTGGTGCAGGTGACTCCGGCCGGAACCGGGGCGAGGATGCGGGTCACTCGTCCCGCGCTGTCGGTGGTGTAGGTGGAGGTGGTGGCGGAGCCGGGCTGTTCCACCCTGTCGGCGACCCAGACGGTGGCCGAGCCGACGGTCTTCGCGACGAACACGGTCCTCGTGCCGTCGATGCCGGTGTGGGTGAACTGGGTCGCGGAGTCCTTGACCAGTTTCGACCCGTCGACGGCGGTGTCCGCGACCCCGGTGTAGCTGTACGGGTAGCTACCGGAGCCGGTCCTGGAGTAGGTGGACGCCGCGCCTTCGCTGGAGGTGAAGGTGACCGTGTTCGTGGTCGCGGTGGTGTCCGTCAGCGTGCTGGCCGCGGTGCCGGACTCGGGTCCCTGCAGGTCCGACGTCCATCCGGGGCCGAAGATTCCGGACGGGTCGCTGGTCGCCGGGGGCGGGGTCAGTGTTGTGGTCGACCGGCCCACGGTGAGGCTTCCGGTGTAGGTCGCCAGCGTGGCGTCCGTCGCCGAGACGGAGTAGTCGCCGGTCAGCAGGGCCACCGAGCCCGGCCCGACCTCGGAGGTGGCGTTCGTGTCCCCGAAGGCGTTACGTGCGTACTGCACCGTCCGGGCGGCGGTGCAGGAGACGGTACCGCCGGAGGTGCGGAAGCAGGCGCGCAGCTGGATGGGCCCGTCGGCTCCGCCCTGAAGGGTGAAACCGATGTTCCAATTCTGACGGTCGAACACGCCGGAGCCGTTACGCGGTGCGGGCCAGGTGGGGTTGGTGGAGGTGCCTTCGATGACGGTGTCGGCGACGGGGACGTCATGCCAGGTCGCGCCCGTGCTCGTGCCCAGGTGGTACTGGTAGGTCACCGACACTTGAGTACTGGGCGCCTGTCCTTCCAGGACGACGAAGCGCTGTACCCGGGCGTTCTCCGCCGGGCTGGCAAGCGCCCCGGTCCCGATCCCGAAGCTGTAGGAGGAGACCGCGGAGAGGTTGCCCGCGGTGTCCTTGGTCCGGACGTAGAAGGTGTGCAGCCCCGCGGCCGGGTTCAGCGTCGGGGTGCTCGTACCGGCCGTCTCCGTGGTGGGGGACGGGGTGTCCAGGCCGTAGAGGAAGCCTGCGGTGTCACCGCCGGGTGAGGTCCAGGAGAAGGTGCCGGAGGTGGCGGCGGTCCAGCCGCCGGAGGTCCAGGCGGCCGAGGTCAGCGAGGTGGGCGCGGCGGGGGCGGTGGTGTCGACGGTGAACGGGATCCAGCTCGACCAGGCCTGGGAGTAGTCGACGCCGTCGTAGGCGCGGGAGCGCCACTGGTAGCTGGTGCCGTTGGTCAGCACGCTGGCGGGCACGGTCCAGGAGGCGGTCGCGTTCGGGGAGACGTCGGAGACCGACCCGTCGGTGATCTTTGTGGTGCCGGCGGAGTTCCACACCTCGAAGTCGAGGCGCAGCGGGGCGCCGTCCGCATCCGTGGCCGCGCCGGACAGCACCGGGCGGGTGCTGTTGGTCAGGACCGTTGCGGGGCTGCCGCCGCACTGCGCCGAGCAGGGCGAGGTCGACCGGTTGGCGACCGTGCCCGGGTAGGAGTTGTAGGTGGTCGCGATCTGCGGCTTGAGATCCGTGTCGCCGGAGTAGAACGATTTGAACTGGGCGTCCAGGCTCTCGTTGCCGGCGCGCAGCGTCAGGGTCTCGGGCGAGGGCTGGGCGTTGGACGACCATGCCTGTACGAGGCTGGTGATGTCGATGCCGACCGGTCCGGCGCCGCAGCTGTTGTCCGCGCCTTCGTTGAAGCTGGCGGACGCCCACGTGGTGCCGTCCGAGGCGGGCTGGGTGTTCCAGGTCGCGCCGGAGGGCAGGCTCGCGGAGCCCTGCACGATCGTCGGCTGGTCGTCACAGTTCGTCGACCCCGCCTGCCACAGGTTGAGCTGCGCGGCGGTGACATGCCGCCCCTCGATGGCGGTGGTGTCGAACTTCAGGAACGACCGGTGCACCGACCCCAGATACGCGCCGACCCGCAGATACTGGTAGGTGTCAAAGTTGGTCGTCGGGTAGGCGCTGGCCACGTCGGTGTCGAGGTTGTCCGGCAGCACCGCGGCCGGGTCGATGGTCACCGGGTACTGCCGTTCGGGCGCTGTCAGCCACGTCTTGTCAGGCCGCAGGGCCAACGTCGGTGCGGCGGTGCCGCCGTCCTCCAGGGCGGCGTCGACGGTGCGGGTGCGGTCCGGCAGGCCGGTCTTGGCGTCGAGGTGGGCGTCCCACATCAGCGGTGTCGGTGAGCGGGCGGCGAGCTTGCCGTCGGCGGACAGCCGCAGTTCACCGCCGGCGGTCCGTTCCGCCGTCACGCCCTTGAGCCGCATCGGCAGGGCCAGCGCCGCCTGGGCCGCGGCCGGGGTGTGGGCGACGATCCGCACGTCGAACCCGGTCGGGGTGACCTCCACCTGCAGGTCGGTGTCGGTGGCGACTGTCTTGTAGGTGGCGATGTTCTTGTCCAGCTCGGGGGCGGGCAGCGCGGCCGGCCAGGCGAACGCGACCTCCTTGCCGGCGTCGGTGAGCCGGGCGATGTCACCGCCGGCCTTGCCGCCTGCGGACAGCACGATGTCGGCCTTGGCCGCCTTCGGCGTCACCTTGCCGTCGGCCAGGACCAGGGTGGGGTCGACCAGCACCCAGCCGTCTCCGCGCCGGATCCGGTGTACACCGGAGAACGACTCCACGGTGACGGTGCCGTCGGGGTTCACGAACGTCGAGGTGGTCTCCGTCCGCTCGACCGTGACCTCGATCCGCCGCTTCTCCGCGTGGGCGGCAAGCTGCGCCGAGATGAAGTCGGGTCGCTCAGCCGGTCCGGTCGGTGCGGGGGTTTCGGGCTGCGTGGGCGCGGCTGAGGCGCTGGTACGCAGAGTCGGTAGGAACTGGGTGATGGTGGCTGCCAAAGCGGCGACCAGCAGCACGCAGAGGACATGGACTGCCGGTCTACGGCGATGTGACGGTGAAGCCCTCAACACGTGAACTCTCCGATCCACGAGCCTTTCGGGACACGACATCGCCGCGGTCTCCGAGGGGAACGAAGACCACGGCGATCACCGAAAATGACATCCGTGGAATGGAAGGTGCAAGTAGTCCAAGAAACCCCGCCTCTGCGGCCCGGTTACCCAGAGCAAAAACAGGTACACCACAAAAGATCTTCATTGATGCGGAGAGTGACGATTGGTGGTGTCAAAACGGGCAAACAAGCCTCAAGTGTGGGGGTCTGGTGACGCGATCTCCCTGGTCAGGGTGTCGATGCTTGACGCTCCGCAATAAATGTGACGTCTATCACACACATTCTTGTTACCTTGGCGAAACGTTGGCACGGTGCTGTAGACGTCGGTGCCGCTGGGGTTCTCGGTGTGCCCCCGTGTAGCGCCGACCTCTTTGCTCTGTTTCTCGGACAGGGGGTCTGCGCTGTGCCATAGTCCTCCCCCGGAGCGTTCCACCCGCAGGGCTGGCCGCGCGGGCGCTCCTTAGATTTTCAGGTCTTCCGCTGTTCGCTCGCCGTCGCGCGAGCAACGGGAGAGGCGTCACGACAGTGCGCGTGTCTCAGTAGTGTGCTGCGTCGTGCGTTCGAAACCATGGCTCGGTGTTTCGGTCGTCTGTTGCCAGAACTCGGTCTCGTTGGTTTCCGGATTCCCGTCGCGGCGGGACATCCTCATTTCTGTTATGGGGGAAATCGGATCGTGGGTCGTCCTAAGAGCTATCCGCCGCCCTTACGTGCCCGTGCTGTCGCCCGGGTCGCCAGTATTCGTCCCGAGCAGACCTCGACCTGGCAGGCCATCAAGATCGTGGCGGCGGAGATGGACGTCAGCGTCGAGACGCTACGCAGATGGATCATCCACGCTGACGCTGCCCAGAACAGTCCGCGTACCGCGGACATCACCGTGCCGCAGGCCGAGCCCCGCCTCGCCGGAGAGGAGATCGCTCGCCGTCGGCAGGCCACAAACCAGCGCCCAGACACACGAGCACCGGTCACGCCCCCGCGGGCGTCCGATCGCGGGCTGACGTCCCCACAGCCGGGGCCACGCACCTCGCCGTGGGCTAGCGGCATTGACGGTCCGCCCCACCGGAGCGTCCAGTGAACCGACCCCGAGGACCAGGACCCGCCCGCACTCCGATGCAACGGGAACGAGCGAGCGCCCGCGCCGCTGGCCCACACCACCACAGCGTTCCCCGCGCCACCGCATCCCGAAGCCGGTCGACCGGCACCCTCACCTTCACCCGGCCGCTCCACCAGACCAGACGTGAGGGCACAGACCGCGCCTCGGCGACCGTGGAACGAGGGCGCCACCGCCGGGCGGCCCGCGCCGCGGCGCGGCATCGCCGTGGGCGCCCTCATCTGGCGGCCCACCGCAGGCGACGCCGGCACCACGGCCTGGTCCGTGCCTCGCTGCTTCCGGCCCTTCTGACCTCGGCGCTGCTGCTTTTCTGCACTGCCGGGACCCCCATCCAGGAAGACGGCCGCGCCACACCCATCGTGTCCGGAGCGACGGGACTACGCCCCGGGACCTGGGTAATGCCCGCCCTGCAGCCGGCCATCGTCAGCGCCACGAGCCCGACGGTTCCCCCCACCGCGACCCTCGCCCACGACGCCGCAGGCGCCGCCGCGCAGAACAACAGCCCCACCGCTGAGGGAACGCCCCTCACCCTGCGCTCCGGAGACGAAGGCATTCCCGCACGCATGCTGCTCGCCTACCGCGAGGCCGCCCACACCCTCACCACCGACAGCCCAGGCTGCCACCTGCCCTGGGAACTCCTCGCCGCCATCGGCAAGGTCGAATCCGGCCACGCCGCCGGCCGCCCCCTCAGCCCCGACGGCACCATCACCCGCCCCATCCTCGGCCCCGCCCTCAACGGCACCGCCGGCGTCGCCCTGATCCGCGACACCGACCACGGCACCCTCGACCGCGACACCGTCTACGACCGGGCCGTCGGCCCCATGCAGTTCATCCCCACGACCTGGGCGAGCGCCGGCCGCGACGGCAACAACGACGGCCGCCGAGACCCCCACAACATCCACGACGCCACCCTCGCCGCCGGTCACTACCTGTGCAGCCACGGCCGTGATCTGACCAACCCCACCCAGCTACGGTCCGCGATCTACGCCTACAACCCCTCCGAGACCTACGTCCGCACCGTCCTCGCCTGGATGCGCGGCTACCAGAACGCCACCGCCCCGACCACCGTCACCACAGCGCCCACGACCGAACCGGCAGGCCTCGCCACCGCTCCCCACCAGGGCCCCGACCCGGCTCTCTCGCACGAGCCCAGTACCGTCGCGGAGCCCGCTCCACCTTCCAACCCGACCCCGGCCACCGCGCCAAGCCCGGACCGCGGGCCAGCACCGACACCCACCCGACCGGCGATCATCGACGGCGAACCCGACATCACGATCATCCCGCTCACCCCACGCCCCACGGCTTCCCCCTCACCGGCCCCCGCGGCACCGCTCCCGCCGGCGACAGCCCAGCCCGCGCCGTCCCCTACGCCGACGGCGCAGTCGAGCCCGACGGCCACCGCGTCCGCGGACCCGGCGCCAGCGCTGTCGCCTGGGGTTTCACCGACGACGACCTCGGCGGCAGAAAGGACGCCGGTGGGACAAAACCTCGGCTAGTCCTCTCGGGATCATCTTTGTCTGGGGTATAACAACGTGCCGCGATGCAACCAGATGCTCCGACGGTCGCGGAACCCTTGTCTCGGCGCGGGATCGCCCTGCGCGCCTACACCATGACCAGATGGTGATCCCGAAGGGCAGGTCGATGTCCACCCTGAGCGAGGGCGAGCTGAACGACGGGCTCAACCCATGTCGCGCCGATGCCGCGCACCTGGCCGCGGTCTCGAGCCAGCCGCGGCACCAGCGCGCCGCTGGCCTGATACCTGCCGGCGGGACTGTCGACCACGACAGCACGCCCCCCGCTCCCGCCGGCGAGGCCCGCCGCCCGGACCCGGAGGCGACAGGCGACCGCTCGAGCCGCCGGCGCCTCGGCGTACGGGTGCTGCGTCGGGTCACACCACGTGCGCGCTCACAGGCACTGCATGAGGACTTCATTCTCGCCTCTGACCGGAGCAGGTCACCGCTCACCGTCGGCGTCGTTGCCGTCACGGATTCCTGGGTGGACGCCAGCCGACTACGAGAAGCGGTCTATCGGACCCTCACCAGCCATCCCATCGTGTCGACGCGCCCCACCGGCGTCCTCGGCACTTTCGCCGGATGGGAGATCTCGCCTGAGAAGAGCCGTGCGGTTGGTCTTCTCCACGAGATCGTCGCAGGCCGGCAGGGTGGAAACGAGGTAGCCAAAGACCCGGCAGTGTGGCGGGCCGTGGCGTCGTTGTGTTCCGGACCGTTCGACCTGCGGGGAGAGGACCTTCCGCTGCGGGTCCTCCTCGCGCATCGTCCCACCGGCGACGTCGTCGGACTTGTCGCGCACCACGTTCTTCTCGATGGCATCAGCGCCCTGACCCTGCTCCAGGAGATCCTCGGTGCCTGCGCGCCGGCCGACCCCTCCGCTCCGCGCAGCGACACCCCCGACGTCGCGGATCAGCGGCCGCACCGCGACCTGGAGAGGCCGTCACCAGTGCCTTCCGCCTCCCACCCCGACCCCCAGAAGCACCCTCCGCCGCTGCCCTTTCTGGTGCGAACCGTGGTGGGGTCGCAATCAGCCACCCGCCCGCCGGACCCCGACGCCACACCCACACCGGAAGTACGCCAGCGCCCCGAGCGCGGTCGAGCACGCCGCCATCTGGTTCCGCGCGGCCCCCGGCGCGCGCGCGGTTACGCCATCCACGGCGTGGACCTTCCTGTCCCAGCTCCGGTACCACCGGCGGACGGTCGGCGGGCGACCGTGAACGACCTACTGATCGCGGCAGCGCACCTTGCGGTGGCACGCTGGAACAGCGAACAAGGCCACAACACGGGCACGGTCAGCGTCCGCATGGCACTGGACGCCACCATATCCGCCAGAGGCGACGGTACCCGCACCCTCGGTAACTGGTCCGGCCAGGCGATGATCACATCATCCATCGCCGACCGGACGGACCCACGGACGCTACTCCACAAGATCGTGGATCAGACCGTGGCCGCGAAACAAGCACGCGACCAGTGGACCGGGGCCGGCCTCATGGCTCTGATCACCCTCATCCTGGGAAACGCGCCCCGATCACTGCGGGTCGCGATCCTGCGATGCGGCGCGGCAGTGACCCGGCCCTACCTCACGCCAAGCATCGCGGTGAGCAACATCGGGCAGGCCGACACCGGGCCGCTCCCGCCCGTGCCCCATCCCCGGATCAAGGACCTGTCGTTCCTCGCCACGAACGGCATGCCCCAAGGGGTCATAATCTGCGTCGCCGGCAACGGCGACCGCCTCCGGCTGACCTTCTGCCACCATCGGCGGCTCTTCGACCACATCGGGGTCGCCCACTTCGCGGACATCTACCGGGAAAGCCTGGACACAGTAGCCAAAACGGCAAGTCTTGCTGCCATGAGATGCCGAGACCGGGACGGCTGAAACGCAAGGCGCGCGACGCCCGACCAGCCCGGCATCCTGAACCGAACGGCGTGGCACCGGCGGTCCCCCTCCTGGTCTTCACACGTAGACGGCGCCGACGACGAGTGCAACCAGTAACCGTCGATACCACCCGGCCCGCGCACGGTCGCCGGTTGGATCCGTCCCGGACAGGCCAGTCCAACGCCTTCTGATTCGCGATCGGCCACCCTCCGTAACCAGCACGCTTTTGGTGTCCGGTATTGGCTGGTATGACTGTTACGTCCAGGAGTCGCCGGCGACGTGTGTGCGCATTGTGTGCGCGGATGTCCCGGCACGGCGCGGCATTTTCCGGCACGTTCCGGCACGGAAATCGCCCCGACCTCGGATTTTCCGGCACGGCGCGGCACGTTCCGGTATGTTCGGCAGGGCTGCGCAGAGATCGCACCAGGTTGTGATCAGTGACGTTCCGTAGCCACGTTGTGGGGCGCCTCAAGGTGCCTTGCGCGGAGCGGAGCGAGTTGGATGCGATCCCGCCACGCTCGCCCGGGATGGGCCGCACAAATCAAGGCCACGCACACCCGGATCAAATTCCGAGGAAACGACGCAGAGCTTCACCGGAGAAACTCCGGCAGCCGAATTACCGAAAACGTGGCCAGCCGTAGTGACGGAAGTGGCCTTCCAGTCGGATGATGAAAGCGCGACCAAACAAA
>NZ_KB893787.1 GCF_000374165.1 Parafrankia elaeagni | reverse complement strand
ACCCAGTTCAAGCGCAACGTCGTCGTCGGCAACTACGTGTACTCGCTGCTGCTGGGCATGTCCGTCGCCGACGTCTCCGGCAAGGCGATCGCGAACCTGGAGGTCGAGTCGCTGCGGCACGTCGCGCCGGTCTTCCACGGGGACACGATCTACGGCGAGTCGACCGTGCTGGCCAAGGTGGAGTCGAAGAGCAAGGACGACCGTGGCATCGTCACCGTCGAGACCCGNGGGCTCAACCAGGACGGAACGCTCGTCTGCATCTACCGCCGCAAGGTGATGGTGCCCAAGCGCTCCTACGGCGAGGCCCGCGGTGGCGAGCAGCCCGGGCGTCCCGAGCCGCGGGTCCCCTGACCGGCGGTGCCCGAGTCCAGCGGGCCCGCATCCTGCCCCGCACCACCGGAGAGAGACCATGGCTGAGCTGGAGACCCCCCGCCCGGAGCGCCCTGCGCCCCCCGCCGCCCCCGTGCCCGCCCCCGCCGACGGGGACGAACTCATCCGCACCGAGCACGGCCGGGTGCTCGTCCTCACCATGAACCGGCCGGCGGCGCGCAACGCGATGTCGCTGAGCCTGGCCACGGCGATCGCTGCCGCGCTGGACGAGCTCGACGCCCGCGACGACCTGAGCGTCGGCGTCATCACCGGCGCCAACGGCACGTTCTGCGCCGGCATGGACCTCAAGGGCTTCTCCCGCGGCGAACGCCCCGTCGTGCCCGGCCGGGGCTTCGCGGGCGTCACCCACCAGCCGCCCCGCAAGCCGCTGATCGCGGCGGTCGAGGGCTACGCGCTCGCCGGCGGCTTCGAGATCGTGCTGTCCTGCGACCTGGTCGTGGCCTCGCGGACGGCCAACTTCGGCCTGCCCGAGGTGAAGCGCGGGCTGACCGCGGCGGCGGGCGGACTGCTCCGGCTGCAGCGCCGCATCCCCTACCACCTGGCGATGGAGCTCGTGCTCACCGGACGGATGTGGCCCGCGACCGACGCGGCGGACGTCCACCTCGTCAACCGGCTCACCGAACCGGGGGAGGCGCTGGGCGGCGCCCTCGCCCTCGCGGAGGAGATCGCCGCCAACGCGCCGCTCTCGCTGGCGGCGTCCAAGCAGGTGCTGGCCCGTTCGGTGGACTGGTCGCTGGAGGAGGGCTTCGCCCGCCAGGAGGAGTTCGTCGCCGTGGTCCGCACCTCCGCAGACGCCCAGGAGGGTGCCCGCGCGTTCGCGGAGAAGCGCCCACCGCGCTGGACCGGCAGGTAGGCCGTCAGCCGCTGGCCACCGCCGCTGGTGGCGGTGGCCATGGCGCCCGCGGGCACCGCTGGCGCCCACCGGCGTTCTCCTGACATGTTCCTTTCGGGGGTTTCCCCACCCGGCACGCCCCGTGTCGGGTTCCCTGGACGGAAGGTGACCTTCGTTGGATCTTCACGGTGCGCCCGGCCGCAGCGCCGTCGCGCGGCTCCGCGGGGCGTGGTAGCCGATGTTCCCCGTCGCTGACGTTCTCGCCGTGCTGGACCTGGAGCCGGTCGCCACCGACCGCTACCGCGCGGGCAGTGTCCACCCCGGCGGCCCGGTGGCCCACGGCGGCCAGCTGCTGGCCCAGACGCTGGTCGCCGCCCAGCAGGGCAACGACGGCAAGAAGGTCAAGACCCTGCACACGGTCTTCGCCCGCGCGGCTCGCCCGGACGTCCCGCTCGACATCGCGGTGACCCGGGTGCACAGCGGCCGCAGCCTGGCGACGAGCCTGGTGTCGATCAGCCAGGGTGACCGGCTGTGCGTGCAGTCGCAGGTGATGTTGTCCGCCGAGGAGCCGGACTTCATCAGCTACGCGCAGACACACCCGGCACCCCCGGCCGGCCCGCCCGACCCGCCCACGCCGGCCGGCCCGGATGGTGCCGCCGAGGCGCCGACCACCTGGCAGATCCAGGTGGTCGGGGAGGTGGATCTGAACGATCCCGACGTCGTCGGCCCGCCCGAGCTCGAGGTGTGGACCCGCTGGCCCGGTGCCCCCGACGACGCGGTGATCGGCCAGGCGCTGCTCGCCTTCGCCACCGACAGCTTCCTCATCGCCACGGCGATGCGGCCGCACAAGGGCGTCGGCCAGGCACTGGCACACCGCTCCATCTCGACCGGCGTCCTGAGCCACACGATCACGTTCCACCAGCCGAGCCCGGCCCGGGAGTGGCTGCTGATGTCACTGCGCAGCCCGTTCGCCGGGCAGGGCCGCAGCTACGGGCAGGGCGACGCCTTCGGTGGCGGGCAGGGTCTCGTCGCGTCCTTCGTGCAGGACGCCATGATCCGCGCCATGGCGGGTGGCGGCGGAGGTCACCTCTAGCTCCGCCAGGCTGGGCCCCTGCCCGGCGAGAACGGCGCTCTTCCTCTGGGATTGCGCGCTTCGCGCCGGGCGGAATGCTATTGGTCGACAGTCTCGGACACCGTCTGAGAGGATTTTCCTGGATGTGCCGGGGGCCTGCCGGCGGCTGCTGCTGCTGGCAGGCCCCGGTCCGTCCCGCGCATGGCGACGTCGGGTGATGGGCAGGGCACGCTGCGGGCAGCCGTGGCTGTCGGGGCTCGGGAACCTCGTCCGGGACCAGAACACCGATGCCCCGCGCGCGCCGAACGGTGTCCGGACATGAGAGGTGCGCAGAATGAGGTTCCGCTGCGTTCTGTCATGTCCTGACCCCGATGTCGACTTCAGCATTATGAGGAACCTCACAGTGCCCGGGCTTTCCGGTCGGTGTCGTGAGGTTCGTGGTTCCCACAGGAGGAGCGAACGTGACGGAGCATGAAGCGGTAATCGTTTCGACCGCAAGAACAGCGATCGGTACGGCGGTCAAGGGTTCCCTCGTGGACGTCGACGCGTTCGCCCTCGGTACCCAGGCCGTGGCGGAGGCCGTGCGCCGCTCGGGTGTCGACCCGGCCGACATCGACGACGTCGTGCTGGGGGAGTCCCTCTACGGCGGCGGTGACATCGCCCGCTACGCGGCCATCGAGGCCGGCATCGTCGGCGCCGCGGGTGTCGCGCACAACCGCCACTGCGCCTCCGGGCTCGTCGCCGTGCAGACGGCGGCAGCCTCCATCCGGTCCGGGATGGACCGGGTCGTCGTCGCCGGCGGCACGAACTCCTCCTCCACCGCTCCGCGGTCGAAGCGGCGGCGGCCCGGCAGCGACGAGGTGGAGGACTGGTACTCCCCGACCCACCGCAACACCGCCGAGGCGCCCAACTTCGACATGTCGATCACCGTCGGCTGGAACGCCGCGGTGGCGGCGGGGGTCTCCCGGGAGGAGATGGATGCCTGGGCGCTGCGCTCGCACCAGCGCGCCATCGCCGGCATCGACAACGGCAGCTTCACCGAGGAGATCTTCCCGATCGAGGTGCCGCGCCGCGACGGGACGAGCTTCACCTTCGCCGTCGACGAGCACCCCCGGCGCACCACCAGCGCGGAGAAGCTCGCCGCTCTCAAGCCGCTGCACCCCGAGATCGAGGGCTTCAGCATCACCGCCGGCAACGCGGCGGGGGCGAACGACGGTGCCGCCGCCATGGTGATCACCGACGGTGCGTACGCCGACGCCCACGGCCTGGAGCCGCTGGCGGTCGTGCGGGCCTGGGCCTCGGTGGGCGTCCCCCCGGCCCAGACGGGGATCGCGCCGACGCTGGCGATCCCGAAGGCCCTGCGCCGCGCGGGTCTGTCGATCGGTGACATCGACCTGTGGGAGATCAACGAGGCGTTCGCCTCGGTCTCGGTGGCGGCCTCGCGGCTGCTGGAGATCGACGACAGCCGCGTGAACTTCCTGGGCAGTGGCTGCAGCCTGGGGCACCCGATCGCGACGACGGGCGCCCGCCAGGTGATCACGCTGATCCACGAGCTGCGCCGCCGCGGCGGCGGCACGGCGGTGTCGGCGATGTGCGCGGGCGGTGGCATGGCCAGCGCCCTCGTCCTGGAGGTACCCGCGCCGCGGGCCAGCTGACCCGGTGACGAGCCCGCCCGGTCACCGACCGGGCGGGCCCCGCGCTCCGCAGGGGTGCGGGCGGGAGCCGGTCGTCAGTCGACCTTCGGACGCGAGCGGGTCACTCGATCTCCGGGTGGGACAGGTGCGCCGGTCTGTCGCGCAGGCGCAGCGCACTGACGAAGAGCCGGGTGAGCTGGTCCACCGCGTGCTCGAAATCGGTGTCGACGAGCCCCTGCACCAACCACATCTCGGCGAAACGGGAGATCATCGCGCCGAGCGAGTGTGCGGCGATCGCCGGGTCCACCTCCTCGTCGATCAGGCCCAGGAGCTGGAGCTGGCGGAGGGAACCGACGACCCGGTCACGATCACGCTGCTGATGCTCGAAACGCTCACCGTTGAGGTGCGCGTCATACCGGGTGACCTGTTCGATGACGCCGATGATCCGGGCCTCCGCCCGGTAGCTCTCAAGATAGCGTCGGATTCCGTCGCGGATGCGCTCCCGCGGCGGTGCGGTCGACGACGGAATGAAGATGGACGTGCTCAGCGGGGCGTTGAGCAGGTCGCTCATCTCCTTCGCGACCTCGCGAAAAATCTGTTCCTTCGAGTCGAAGTAATGGTAGAAAGAACCGTGCGACAGGCCAGCCTGCTCCGCGATGTCCGATATCCTGGCCTCCAGGAAGCCGTCGTTCTCGAAGACGGTCTTCGCTGCGTCGAGGATTCGGGCCCGGGTCGCCGCGCCCTTGCGCGAGCGTGGCCCGTTCGGCTTCTCGCGGTCAGCCGGCGCGGCCGTCGACAATTCATTCTCCTTCAGTTGGGGGCGGCCCGTATTCCTTCTCGCCGGGGCCGGCCCACTTTGTACGGGCAGGTGTCGTGGAGACTGTGGTTCCTGGGTGGCAGGGTCAAGTTCCGCGACTATACTAGTTGGCCGGTGGCCAATTTGAGTCGTTCCGCCGTCTGGTGATGGCGCTTCCGCGGGATTGGTCGCGGGGTTGGTCCCACGGTGGGTCGCACGGTGGGTTGACGGTGTCGCGGCTGCCCTCGTGGTGCGCGGGTCGGCTGCGGTGTGCACCCCGCCGATCCGCGTCGGTCTGCCCGGTCCCGCACGGGGTCCGCGCCGCTACGTGGCGCTTCGGTCTCTGCTGTACCGTCCGTCCTGATAAGGCGCCCACCAGCGTCGTCAAACCTTGTGGATCATGGAGTGGAGCGATGCGGACAGTAGTTGTCGGAGCGTCGAGCGGACTGGGTCGCAGTATCGGCGTCGGCCTCGCGCGGCTGGGCGCCTCGACCGCGTTACTGGCTCGGCGGCAGGACCGCCTGGTCGACGCGGCCAAGGAAGCCGGGTCGGGAACGCTCGCGATCACGTGCGACGTCACCGACCAGGAGTCCTGCCAGCGGGCGATAGCCGAGGCGGCCGAGGGCCTCGGCGGTATCGACGCGCTGGTCTACTCACCCGGAGTGGGCCCGCTTTCCCGCCTTACCGATATCAGTGCCGAACTCTGGCACAGCACCTTCGCCACCAATGTGATCGGTGCTTCGCTGATCACCGCTGCGGCGATTCCGCACCTCACCGAGTCCGGTGGCACCGCGGCCTATCTTTCGACCGTCAGTGCCTCGATAACCGATCCGTGGCCGGGCCTCGGCGCCTACGCGGTGAGCAAGGCCGCGCTTGACAAGCTGGTCCAGGCCTGGCAGGGCGAGCACCCGAAGGTCGGCTTCACCCGGATCGTCGTCGGGAACTGCGTCGGCGGCGAGGGCGACTCGGCGACGGAGTTCTCCTCCGGCTGGGATCGGTCCCTGGTGATGGAGGTGCACCCGACCTGGGTCAGCCGCGGCTACATCACCAACTCGTTCCTGCCCGTGGACGAACTGGTCCGCGTGGTGCACAACGTGCTCAGCAACGGGTCGAGCACGAGCGTCCCGACCGTCGTGGTGGGCCCGCGCCTCTAGGCGGTGCCGTCGCCCCGTCGCCCCGTCGCGCCGACACGGCCCGGCGGGGCGACCGGTCGGAGGTCGGCCCGGCGGGCCGTGTCCAGGGGCCCGTCACGGGCTTCACCTCGACACGGCGGCCGAGTGCCGCTAGCCTCCGTCGCATGTTAGTCGACGCTAACATCGGCCGGCCGGCTTCCCGGGTGCGGGCGGAGCCCGCCGAACCCCTGCGCAGCCTGGTCGATGTCAAGGGCGATCCCGCACGTCACAACGCCGCCGCCTTCACGGAGCTGGTGGACGAACTGCGGGGCAAGCTGGCGGTCACCGCCGCCGGCGGGTCGGAGACCGCACGGCGGCGGCATGTCGAGCGGGGCAAGCTGCTGCCCCGCGACCGGCTGGACACCCTCCTCGACCGGGGCAGCCCGTTCCTGGAACTGTCCGCGCTGGCCGCCGACGGGATGTACGACGGCGAGGCGCCGGGTGCCGGCATGATCACCGGGGTCGGGCGGGTCTCCGGCCGCGAGTGCGTCGTCGTCGTCAACGACGCCACGGTCAAGGGCGGCACCTACTACCCGGTGACCGTGAAGAAGCACCTGCGCGCGCAGGAGGTGGCGCTGCACAACCGGCTGCCCTGCGTCTACCTGGTCGACTCCGGTGGTGCCTTCCTGCCCCGCCAGGACGAGGTCTTCCCGGACCGGGAGCACTTCGGCCGCATCTTCTTCAACCAGGCCACGATGTCGGCGCAGGGCATCGCCCAGATCGCCGCGGTGCTCGGCTCGTGCACCGCCGGCGGCGCCTACGTCCCGGCGATGAGCGACGAAGCGGTGATCGTCCGCAATCAGGGGACGATCTTCCTGGGCGGGCCGCCGCTGGTGAAGGCGGCGACCGGCGAGGTCGTCAGCGCCGAGGACCTCGGCGGCGGCCTGCTGCACTCGCGGAAGTCGGGTGTCACCGACCACCTGGCCGCCGACGACGCCGACGCGCTCGCCATCGTCCGGCGGATCGTCGGTGAGCTCGCGCCGCGCCCGCCGAGGCCCTGGGAGGTGCTGCCGACCGAGGAGCCGCTCCACCCGTCCTCCGAGCTGTACTCGGTGGTCCCGGCGGACCCGCGCACTCCCTACGACGTCCGCGAGGTGATCGCCCGGCTGGTGGACGGGAGCCGCTTCGCCGAGTTCAAGAAGGAGTACGGCTCGACCCTGGTCACCGGGGTCGCCCGCCTGCACGGGCATCCGGTGGGCATCATCGCCAACAACGGTGTGCTGTTCGGGGAGTCGGCGCTCAAGGGCGCCCACTTCATCGAGCTGTGCGACCGGCGGCAGATCCCGCTGCTGTTCCTGCAGAACATCACCGGTTTCATGGTCGGCCGCGACTACGAGGCCGGTGGCATCGCCAAGCACGGCGCGAAGATGGTCACGGCCGTCGCCTGCGCCCGGGTGCCGAAGTTCACCGTGGTGATCGGCGGCTCCTTCGGCGCCGGCAACTACTCGATGTGCGGCCGCGCCTACTCGCCGCGCTTCCTGTGGACCTGGCCCAACGCCCGCATCTCGGTGATGGGCGGCGATCAGGCCGCGGCCGTGCTCTCCACGGTCCGGCGCGACGCGATCGAGGCCCGCGGCGGGGAGTGGTCCGCTGACGAGCAGGCAGCGTTCGAGTCCCCGATCCGCGAGCAGTACGAGCGGCAGGGCAACCCCTACTACGCCACCGCCAGGCTCTGGGACGACGGCGTGATCGACCCGGCGGACACCCGCACCGTGCTGGGTCTGGCCCTGTCGGCCGCGGCGAACGCACCGCTGGAGCCGGTCGGCTACGGCGTCTTCCGGATGTGAGGGTCGATGTTCCACACGGTGCTCGTCGCCAATCGCGGTGAGATCGCGGTCCGGGTGATCCGGACCCTGCGCGAGCTCGGCGTCCGGTCGGTGGCGGTCTACTCCGACGCCGACGCGGACGCCCGTCACGTCGCCGAGGCCGACGTCGCGGTGCGCCTGGGTCCGGCCCGGGCGCTCGACTCCTACCTCAACATCGAGCGGGTGCTCGCCGCGGCCGCGGCCACGGGTGCGCAGGCGATCCACCCCGGGTACGGCTTCCTCGCCGAGAACCCGGTGTTCGCCCGGGCCTGCGCCGCCGCCGGCGTGGTCTTCGTGGGCCCGTCGGCGGAGGTCGTCGACCTGATGGGCAACAAGATCGCCGCCAAGCGCACCGTGGCGGCGGCGGGCGTCCCCGTCGTTCCCGGCCGGATCGAGCCGGGCATGTCGGACGACGACCTCGTCGCCGCCTCGACCGAGATCGGCTACCCGGTGCTGGTCAAGCCGGCGGCCGGTGGCGGCGGCAAGGGCATGCGGCTCGTCCGCGACCCCGCCGACCTGCCCGAGGCGCTGCGCTCGGCCCGGCGGGAGGCCGCCGCCTCCTTCGGCGACGACACGCTGTTCGTCGAGCGTTTCGTCGACACCCCCCGCCACATCGAGGTGCAGATCCTCGCCGACACCCACGGCAACGTCATCCACCTCGGCGAGCGCGAGTGCAGCCTGCAGCGGCGGCACCAGAAGATCATCGAGGAGGCCCCGTCGGTGCTCCTCGACGCGGCGACCCGGGCCCGCATCGGCGGCGCGGCGGTGGACGTCGCCGCCGCCGTCGGCTACGCGGGCGCCGGCACGGTGGAGTTCGTGGTCAGCACCCACCGTCCGGACGAGTTCTTCTTCATGGAGATGAACACCCGGCTGCAGGTCGAGCACCCGGTCACCGAGCTGGTGACCGGCGTCGACCTCGTCGCCGAGCAGCTGCGGGTCGCCGCGGGCGAGCGGCTGCGGCACACCCAGGACGAGATCGCCCTCACCGGCCACGCGGTCGAGGCCCGGGTCTACGCGGAGGACCCGTCCCGGGGCTTTCTGCCCACCGGCGGGGATGTCCTCGCGCTGCGTGAGCCCAGCGGCCCGGGGGTGCGGGTCGACTCCGGGCTGCGGCCCGGCTCGCAGGTCGCCGCGACCTACGACCCGATGCTCGCCAAGGTCGTCGCCTGGGCACCCGACCGGGCCGGAGCGCTCGCCCGCCTCGACACGGCACTGGCCGGCACCACGCTGCTGGGCGTGACCACGAACATCGCCTTCCTGCGCCGGCTGATCGGGCATCCCGACACCCGCGCCGGCCGGCTCGACACCGGCCTGGTCGAGCGTCACCTCGAGGCGCTGACCTCCCAGGACGCGGACAGCGCCGGTCCCGGGGAGGCGGCCGAGGCGGCCGCGGGTGCGGTGCGCGCCCCGCGGCCGGCGGGCGAGCCGGCCCTGGAGGCGGCACTGGAGGTGTTCGGCCTGGTGAGCGCGGTGGGCATGGTCCCGACCGGCCCGCTGGTCGACCCGTGGGACATCCCGTCGGGCTGGCGGGTGGGCGGACCGGCCTGGTCGCGCTGGTCGGTGGCCGGAGCGGGCACGTCCAGCGGCCCGACACACGAGGTCGCCGTCCTGCGGGAGGCTGACGGCGGGCTGCTGGTACGTCTCGGCGACGGTCGGCCCCGCGCCGCGGACCTGACCTGGCTGCCGGCCGCGGGCGCCGGCCTGCCGGCGGAGGCGCTGGTGACCGTGGACGGCCAGGCCCGGCGCTGGCAAGTCGCGGTGTCCGGCGACACCGTCTGGGTCGGGGCCGGTGGCTCCGCCTGGGCACTGGCCGAGCGCCGGGCCGAGCGCGACGGCGACGGCGCGGGCGGCGAGCGGGGCGGCGAGGCCCGCAGCCCGATGCCGGGCATCGTCGTGGACGTCCGTGCCACCGCCGGGGACACCGTCGAACCCGGGGCTCCGCTGGTGGTCGTCGAGGCGATGAAGATGGAACACACCGTGGTGGCGGCGGTGGCCGGCCAGGTGAAGGACGTACTGGTCCGGGTGGGTGACTCGGTGGCGCTCGACGCGCTGCTGGCGGTGGTCGAGCCCGCGGCCGAACCCGCGGCCGAGGCCGGTCCGGGAGCCGGCGCCGAGCGTGCGGCCGTGCCCACCGGCGCTGGCCACTGACCCCGGGCCACTGACCCGAAGAAGGAGAAGGACCATGGCCGACTACCGGTTGAGCGAGGAACACGAGAGCCTGCGCAAGACGGTCGAGGAGTTCGCCCGCGAGGTGGTCGCCCCGGCGGCGGCCGGCCACGACGAGGCGAAGACCTTCCCGTACGAGGTCATCGCGCAGATGGGGGAGATGGGCCTGTTCGGCCTGCCGTTCCCCGAGTCCTACGGCGGGCAGGGCGCGGACTACTTCGCGCTCTGCCTGGCGATCGAGGAGCTGGCCCGCGCCGACTCCTCGGTGGCGATCACCCTCGAGGCCGGGGTCGGCCTCGGGGCGATGCCGATCTACCGGTTCGGCACCGAGGCACAGCGCGAGGAGTGGCTGCCGGTGCTGGCCAGCGGCCGGGCACTCGGCGCCTTCGGCCTGACCGAGCCGGGTGCCGGCAGCGACGCCGGGGGCACCCGGACCACCGCCCGGCTCGTCGACGGCGAATGGGTGATCAACGGCGCCAAGGCGTTCATCACCAACTCCGGCACCGACATCACCCGGGTGGTGACGGTGACCGCGGTGACCGGTGAGCCGGTGAACGGCCGCCCGCAGATCTCCTCCATCATCGTCCCGGTCCCGACGCCGGGATTCAGCGCCGGCGCGCCCTATTCCAAGGTGGGCTGGCACGCCTCCGACACCCGGCCGCTGTCGTTTTCCGACGTGCACGTCCCGGCGGCGAACCTGCTCGGCGAGCAGGGCCGCGGCTACGCGAACTTCCTGTCGATTCTCGACGAGGGCCGGATCGCCATCTCGGCCCTGTCGGTGGGGCTTGCTCAGGCCTGTGTCGACGAGAGCGTGAAGTACGCGAAGGAGCGCGAGGCGTTCGGCGCCCCGATCGCCCGGAACCAGGCGATCGCCTTCAAGCTCGCCGAGATGGAGACGCGCACCTACGTCGCCCGGACCGCCTACTACGACGCCGCCCGGCGGATGCTCGCCGGCCTGCCGTTCAAGAAGGAGGCGGCGATGGCGAAGCTGTTCTCCTCCGAGGCCGCGGTGACGAACGCCCGCGAGGCCACGCAGATCCACGGCGGCTACGGGTTCATGAACGAGTACCCGGTGGCCCGGCACTGGCGCGACTCGAAGATCCTCGAGATCGGCGAGGGCACCAGCGAGGTCCAGAAAATGCTGATCGCACGCCATCTCGGCGTCTGAGGGACGGGGCCGGACAGCACATGAAGCGCATCGTCGAAGCAGTGATGGCCGGTTCGCCGCGGTCGGCGCAGCGGCGGGCGGAGTTCGCCGCGTTGCCGGTTCCGGAGTCGTACCGGGGTGTGGTGGTGCGGCGTGACGAGGTGGGGATGTTCGAGGGGCGGGTGTCGCGGGACAAGGATCCGCGGGAGTCGTTGCATGTGGACGAGGTGGCGACGCCGGAGCTGGGGCCGGGTGAGGCGTTGGTGGCGGTGATGGCGTCGTCGGTGAACTACAACACGGTGTGGACGTCGATTTTCGAGCCGTTGTCGACGTTCGGGTTCCTGGAGCGGTATGGGCGGACGTCGCCGTTGGCTGCGCGGCATGATCTGCCGTATCACGTGGTGGGGTCGGATCTGGCGGGTGTGGTGTTGCGGACGGGGCCGGGGGTGCATGCGTGGTTCCCGGGGGATGAGGTGGTGGCGCACTGTCTGTCGGTGGAGTTGGAGCGGCCCGAGGGTCACAACGACACGATGCTGGATCCGGAGCAGCGGATCTGGGGGTTCGAGACGAATTTCGGTGGTCTCGCGGAGCTGGCGTTGGTGAAGGCGAACCAGTTGATGCCGAAGCCTGATCATCTGAGTTGGGAGGAGGCGGCGGCGCCGGGGCTGGTGAACTCGACGGCGTATCGGCAGCTGGTGTCGCGTAACGGTGCGGGGATGAAGCAGGGGGATGTGGTGTTGGTGTGGGGGGCGTCGGGGGGGTTGGGGTCGTATGCGACGCAGATGGCGTTGCGGGGTGGGGCGTTGCCGGTGTGTGTGGTGTCGTCGCCGGCGAAGGCGGAGATCTGTCGGTCGTTGGGTGCGGAGCTGGTGATCGATCGGGCGGCGGAGGGGTATCGGTTCTGGTCGGACGAGCGGACGCAGGATCCGCGGGAGTGGAAGCGGTTCGGGGCGCGGATCCGGGAGCTGACGGGGGGTGAGGATCCGGACATCGTGTTCGAGCATCCGGGGCGGGAGACGTTCGGGGCGTCGGTGTTCGTGGCGCGGCGTGGGGGGACGGTGGTGACGTGCGCGTCGACGAGTGGGTTTCTGCATGAGTACGACAACCGGTATCTGTGGATGAATCTGAAGAGGATTATCGGGACGCATTTCGCGAACTACCGGGAGGCGTGGGAGGCGAACCGGCTGGTGGCGCGGGGGTTGATCCATCCGACGTTGTCGCGGGTGTATCCGTTGGAGCAGACGGGGCAGGCGGCGTTCGATGTGCACCGCAACGCGCATCAGGGGAAGGTCGGTGTGCTGTGTCTGGCGCCGGAGGAGGGGCTGGGGGTGCGGGATGAGCAGATGCGGGCTCGTCACCTCACCGCCATCAACCGCTTCCGCGGCGTGTAG
>NZ_KB893786.1 GCF_000374165.1 Parafrankia elaeagni | reverse complement strand
GGCCTGTCTCTCCAGAAGCTGGAGGCCACCTCCGACGGCAGGTGGACGACGGCGGCGGTCGGCTCCTACGAACGCGGCGACCGCATGATCAGCATCGAGAACCTCGGCCAGTTGGCCGCGTTCTACGACGTACCCATCCACGCCTTCCTGCCCGACGGACGTCCCGACCCGCTCCCGCCGCGCACCACCCGGGTCGTGCTCAACCTGCCCGCACTGGCCCGTGTCCAGACCGAGGACGCAGGCCCGCTGCGCCGCTGGGTCGCCGCGATCCAGCGCGAACGCGGCGACTACGCCGGGCGGGTCCTCTCGATCCGCCACGACGACCTGCGCGCTCTCGCCACCCTCTACACCCTCGACCACACCCAGCTCCTCGACATGCTCCGGCGCTGGGAGGCGCTTGACCCGACGAGCGACGTCGCGGACCCCTTCGACACCGTCTGATCCACCCCGAGGCACTTCACCCCGTTACCTTGCCCGCCCACCCCGCCGCGTACGGGACCACTCTTCTCAGGCACCAAGACCCAACACGGCTCCCCTCTCCCATGGCCTGTGGTCCCCGAGCTCTCGGGGGACGCAGGCTCGACCAGCCGGTGTGTCACCGCGCGGCCCGGCCCGCCGTCAGTTGGCCGCGATAGGAAGGACACGCACCATGAAGATGCTCGGCCGCAAGGCCTTCTCTATCCGCGGCGGTGCCGGGCAGTCCTGCTACTCGGAGACCGCGCACCAGGGACGCGCGGCTACGAGCGGCACGTCAAGCGCACCGAACGGCGCCAGACCACCCGGGAGATCACCCTGGATGGCGACAGATCAATACCCCGGCGGCGTCGCACAGTAGCGACAGCGGGCGTCCGCGAGGGCGGCTGGGCGCCGTCGCCTCGGTGCCGTCACCCGGTGGTGTCCGGTTTGACCATGGTGAGGTAGGCGGTGGGGGTTTCCAGGATGATGGGGCGTCGGCGGGCGGTCGAGCGCCACGCTTCGGCGTACTGGCGCCCGAAGGAGGCGCCTAGGACGCGGCCGATCGCCTGGTAGGCGGACTCGCCAGCCGGGCCACGGGCGTGCAGCGCGTCATCGGCCGCGGTCACCCCTATCAGGGGGACGGTCACCGTTTCTTCGGTGTACTCGATGTGGGTGAGGCCGGCGAGGCGGGCGTTTCCAACCGCGTGCGGCACGGTGAAGGCGTGGGCGGCTGGCCGTACGGCGGTGAGGACCCTTTCAGCCTGCGCCATTTCATGCGCGCTGAGCCCGTCGAGGGCGACGGGTCGGCGCTGGCCCAGCAGGATTTCGTGGACCGACAGCCGTCCCCCCGGTTTGAGGACCCGGGCGATGTCGATCAGCATGCGGCGGGGGTGCGAGAGCGGCGCGAGGACGCTGCGACCGATGACCGCGTCGACACTGGCATCCGGCAGTGGCAGGGGGCGTTCGGTGAGGTCCCAGACCGACCCCCACGTGTGGCCGTTCTCCGGAGTTGGTCGGATCCGGTGCAATGCCGGGGCAGTCGGGGTCAGCGTCGTGACGCTGCCTCCCGGGACGACGGCCCCGAGCGCGGCCGGCGTCAAGGCCGACGCCTGGCTCAGATCGACCAGGTCCTGCCCGGGACAGACCCGCGCACCCGCCAAGACGGTGGTCTCGACGGAGGACAGCCGGCGACGGGTGTCGGGATGATCCTGATGACGGCGCACGATCAGGAGATCCGCATCGGCATGGCCACCGGCGGAACGGCTGGAGGGGCGGGCGGACCGGCTGCTCCGTGCGGCTTTAGAGGGACGTGTGGAAGCCATGAATCACTCTCGGATGCGGGGGCGACGGATGGTCACCTTTCTGCCAGGCCCTCGTGGAGGACATGGCTCGCGTGCGGCGGCCATGTCCGGCGCTGTGCCTCTGCGACGGGCCGTGGGCAGGAAGGAAGTGGTGGCAGAGCCCAGCCAGGGCCTGCAGGCAGCGTCCGGTTCATACCGGCCGGTGATGTGAGCTGGGTGTCCCTGGTGGGAGGCGCACAGTCAGCCGTGAACGTGCGGGTTGGGCCGCCTCGGTGTCCCCGTGGTGGTCAGGCCCGGTATCTGGATGGCGAGGTCAGTAGGTGATCGTCAGATAGTCATCGCCCTTGGTGATCGGTCTGGTGTGGGTGGTGGTGTCGGGTGATCCGCGGTGCAGCGTGATCGTGGGTGCTGCGGTGCGGTCGGTGTCCCAGGCGTGGATCGCGTCGATGATCCGGTCGGTGAGCCGGTGGCGCCTGGGGCCGTGTCCGACGGCGCCCAGGACGTGGGAGTAGCCGTCCGGCTCGCGGGTGCGGGTGAGATAGGCCAGGGAGTCCGCGTCGACCAGAGCCGGGCTACCCAGCGGAATCGCGGGTGTGCAGAGCTGCGAGGTGACGGCAGGAGGCTGGGCGGTGATGCGGCAGCAGCCTTCCTCGGTCGCGGCGAGACGTAGCCAGATGCCGTCCACCGGGGTGCTGTGCAGTGACGTAACGCCGGAGGTCGCGACAGTCCGGTCGCGGTGGAGGATTCCGTGGAGATCGGCGCTGGTGATTGGCTGGTCGTGGTCCCAGGCCAGGGAGACGAGGTCGTCCTGGTACAGGGGTGCGGTCTGCTCGCCTTGATAGCCGATCATGGGTGTGAGGTCGGTGGGTTCGAGGGTGTCGGAGACCATGCGGTCGCCCCGGTGGGCGAATCCGATGCTGTAGCTCGCGCCGCGCACCCGTAGGGGGACGACGAGACGGCCGCGGGGGGCGAGCTGGTCCCACCAGGCCCCGGGGATGTCCCAGGCGCCAGCGGCGACGATCCGGTCGTAGGGCGCGCCGTCGGAGTGGCCATGGCGGCCATCGCCGGTGATCGCGGCGATCGCGCCGTGGCCGGTCGCGGTGAGGGTCTCACGGGCCGCCGCGGTGACGTCGGGATCGATGTCGATGGTGGTGACCTGTCCGGCCTCGCCGGTGAGGTGGGCGAGGAGCGCGGCGGTGTAGCCGGTCCCGGTGCCGATCTCGAGAATGCTCTGGCCGGGAAGCACGAGCAGCTGTTCGAGCATCATCGCGACGGTCCCCGGCCGTGACATCCACCTCAGCACCGGTCCGTCGGCGGCGTGCCTGGTGGTGATGTCCTGCTCGGAGTAAGCCACTCGCGGGGGCGTGTCGGGAAGGAAAAGGTGGCGGGGCACGGCCGCCATCGCTTCCGTCACGGCACCGGTGAGAATCTTCCCGGACCGGGTGAGCCGGCGGACCATCGCCGCGTGGAGGTCATCGGGGGAACTGGCGCGTGTAGGCAGGCTCACGGGGACGATCTCTTTCGGTGATGGTCGCCGCTGGCATGTCAGACAGCGGGCGTCGTGGTCGCGGGATGGGGTGGGTCCAGGACGAAGCGATGCCCTTCCTGGCTCGGCCGGCTCCGGGAGGAGTCGACGGCGGAGGGCAGGGACGAGGTGCAACGTGACGCGGTGGGTGACCGCGCACCTGCGCCGCGGTGAGCGCCGGGTCGGTGTGGAGTTGCGCGGCGGCGCTTCGCGGTAGCGGCTGGCCGACGGCCGCCGGGCATGGGTCGGTCGGGCGAACGAGAGCGGATGGCCGAGGGCGACCCAGCCGCTGCCTCGGGTAACTGCCACCATCCGACGAGAGGCGAAGGTGGGCCGCACGGCCGTAGCTGCAATGCTCGGCCCGGTGGACGCTCCGCACAGCTGCTAGCCGGTGGACGTCCTAGGCACGGGCTGGTCACGGTTTGCGGGCGAGGACAGCCCAGACCGACACCTGCTCGTCCCGCAGGCCGAGATCCAGATCAGTGTCGGGGCGCCATCGATGTGCCGCAACTATCCCGGGCTCGACCAGTTCCAATTGCTCCACGAACTTGGCCACCTCGGCACGGCTACGCGGCTGCGCGGCGATACCCCGGTCCCGGTAGGTCTCGGCGAGGAGACCGATGCTCTCCTCGGCGAAGTCGGCGGTCATCTGTGAGAGGGCCAAGTAACTGCCCGAGGGCAGCTCGTCCAGCAGGCGGCCCACCACACCGAGCGGGTCGGCCTCGTCGGGCACGAAATGCAACACCGCGATCAGCGTCAACGCCACCGGTCGAGACAGGTCTAACGTCTGCCGGACCTCATCCGAGGTGATGATTCGCTCCGGGTCCAGCAGGTCGCAGTCCAGATACGCGGTGCGCCCCTGAGGTGAGCTGGGCAGCAGCGCGCGGGCATGCGCCAGGACAAGCGGATCGTTGTCCACATACACCACGGCCGTCTCCGGCACGAGGGCCTGGGAGACCTCGTGCAGGTTTGGAGACGTCGGGATACCCGTCCCCACGTCCAGGAACTGGTCAATCCCCGCATCCCTGGCCAGGTACCGTACAACCCGGTGTAGGAACCGCCGGTTCGCCCGCGCGGCCTCCGCTATATACGGAAAAACCGCCACCGCCGCCTCGGCGGCCTCCCGGTCCGCGGCAAAATTATCCTTCCCTTCCAGATAATAGTCGTACATCCGTGCGGAGTGGGGAACCGCGGATTGCAACTGGTTGCGTGGACGGATAGATGGGCAGTGATCCATGAAGAACCTCTGGCGAACCGCTAGTAGTCAATCGTTCATGCAGGCCGCATGGCAGACGGCGGCGTTCTTTCTCTAATCGATTGCGTAAATCTGTAGACGTGTATGGGATGATTGCCGTGGCCGGCGGTTATTTCTCGGTTTCCGTCGCCTGCGCGAAGAAGGCCACGAGACGGTCGCGGATGGCGACGGCGACTTCCTCCGGTGGGCGCTGGCTGCAATCGATGCGCAGGACGTCGAACCCAGCCTGAACCAGACGGTCGGTGGCCTGGCGGTAGAAGTGGGCCTCGGCGTGGCTGGAGCCCGCCGTGAGCTGGAAACGGTTGTGGGCACCCCGGTCGACGAGCCGGCGGGCGATGATAGCGGGATCGGCTTCGAGGATGATGCACAGGTCGGGCCGGTCGGCTTCGGCGTTAAGCGCCCAGAGGAAGGCCGGGTCGATGCCGTCGAAGCGCTGCATCACCAGACCTGAGGGGATGTACCGGTCGGAGATGACGGTCTTGCCGGTTTCGAGGTGGGGCCGGATCTCGGTGTCGAGGTGGTGGTAGCGGTCGGCGGCGTAGAGGCAGGCCAGGGCGTGGCCGGTCACGGTTTCGGTCAGGTCGCGGGCCAGCGCGCCGATGGGGCCGGTGGAGGGCTCCAGGGTGAGGTGGATGTCTTCGCCGCCTGCGACGAGCAGCTGCGCCAAATGGCCGACCAGGGTGGACTTCCCGGCTCCGCTGGGCCCGTCGACGCTGATGAACAGGCCGCGCTGGTGGTCAGAAAAGGGCCGCAGGCGGGGCATCGCCGTCTCCTGATGGTTGACCGCGGAGTTCGGCGAGGGTGAGGGGCCGACCCTGCGGGCTGGTGGCCAGCAGTGCGAACAGCCGGGCGGCGACGAGGGCATCGTAGGCGGCGCGGTGGGGACGCAGCTCTGGAGGCAGCCCTTCGGCCAAGTCGAAGGCTTCGACGAGCGCGCCGAGGCGGTAGCTGACGCGGTCCGGCCGTAGCCGGCGGGCCAGCCGCAGCGTGTCGAAGGCCTCGACCGGTTCCCAGCCGGGAAGCTTGCGGCGCAAGACGCCCAGGTCCACGGGAGCGTTGTGGGCCACGATGGCGACGCCCTCCAGCGCCGTGCGTACGTCCTTCTCGATATCGGCGAAGACGGGCGCGTCGGCGACCATCTCGTTGGTGATGCCGTGGATGCGGCGCGCGAAGCCGGTGATGGGCGTCTGCGGGCGTACCAGCCAGGTCACGGGCTTCCTGATGGCACCGGCGGTGATTGGTACGACGGCCAGCTCCACCAGGTCGGGTGGTCGCTGGCCGTTGCCCTCGAGGTCGACGACGGTGAAGTCGCGGCTGGTCCAGTCGGTCACGAGCTGCTCTCTTCCTGCTGCCACCCGATGTCGGCGCGACCGTGCCGTCCGATGTAGTGAGGATGCCGCAAGTCGTGTATCTGGAAGCGTAGGGCGTGCTGGAGGAAGTAGCGGGGCTGCTCGTGAGGAAGGCCATCGACGACCACCGCCCGGTCGTCGATGTCGAGGATTTCCAGTCCCTCGGTGTCCGGCACTCCGGCGGACAGGGCGGCTACCTGCTCCGCGGTCGGTGTGTGATGGGCCTGGCGGCAGCGCTTGATCTGTGCGAGCGGGCAGATGTCGCACAGCTCCCGGACGCCGTAGTGCCCGTTGTAGTCGGGTAGGTCGTGCACGTAGGAGACCGCGCAGGAGGTCTTGCGGAACACCGGACCGCGGCCGGCCACGGCTTCCAGGACCCGCTGCTCCAAGGTTTCCGGCACGATCTTGCGGCGGGCGGTGCCGCTGTACGGTTCCGGCAGGCCGGCCGCCTGGTAGTAGCCGGCGATCTGGTCTCGGTAGAACAGGCCGGTGAAGACGGTGGCGTCGGCGTGGCGGCTGAGGTCGGCGGCGCGGGCCAGGTGCTCGTCGGTGTCGTTGAGACCGGGGACCAGGGGACGCCAGTACAAGATCGTGCGGTAGCGCCGGGGCTGGATGCTGGTCGCCAGTTCCAGGGAGGCGGCGGCCACGGTCGAGGGGTACGGCTCGATGCGCTGGTCGTCGATACCGGAGTAGGTGAACAGCAGTGTCACCTTGAGGTGCTTCAGCCGGTTCAGCCGGGCGCAGTCCTCGGGTTTGACCCGGTGACGGGTGATGACGAGGACGTGGTTGGTCAGGCCCCGGCTGTCGAGATCCTCCAGCACGACGAAGGTGTGCGGCTTCACCGCGGGGAGGAAGGGTTCGGTGGCCCGGTTGAACAGCTGTACGGGCGTGACATCCGCCCGGAAGTACGGGTGGGCCACCAGAGATGCGACGGCTTCGGCGTCGGACATGACCGCTCGTGGCTGGCGCTGGTCCCACAGGCCGTAGGTGTGACGGATGCAGTAAGCGCAGTCCAGGGGGCAGCCCTGGATGTGGTTGAGGGAGAGCCCGCTCTTGCGGTACTCAACGACCTCGCGTGCGCGCGGCGAAAGCTGCTCGATCTGTCCGCTGCGCAACAGCGGAACGAGGGTGCTCATTCATGCCCTCCCATGCCCCGTTGGCCCGGGGCGGTGACCTGTCTGAGTCGGAGGGTAAGGAGCGATCGGGTGATTCTGCCAGAATGTTTCTTGATGTTTCTCGAACATCGAGGCGTCTGCGCGTCCCCGCGAAACTACGCGCCAGCCTCGCCCGCCTCAGCGGCTAGATCATCGATCACCCGGGTGATGATTGCTCGGGCGGCGCCGCCGTAGCTGGCGACGCCGGCCAGCTGCTCGAAGACACCGGCGTAGAACTGGATCTCCTGAGGCTGGGCCAGGTTGAGCTCGGCGGAGAAGGTCTCCACCGTCACCAGGTCCTGGTCGAGCAGCCAGAAGCCATGCGCCGGCGCGACGACGTACCGGGTGGCGAAGCCGATGACGCCCAGCCGGACGTTTCGCAGCGCCGACAGTGCCACCAGCCGGTCGAGCTGGGCCAGCATGACGTCGACCGCGCACAGCCGGTACCGCAACGCAGCCTCGGTGAGCACGAAATGAAAGCGTTTCTCCGCCCGATACAGCTGCTCCTGGCCCTGCATCCGGGCTCGGACCGCATCGTCCACACCGCCGGGCACCCGGAAGACGGTGACGGTCTCGGCGAAGCGGGCGCGGGCGTACTCGGCCGTCTGTAGCAGGCCAGGAATCACCGTGGGCTCGAAGACGCGAAACAGCCGGGTCTTCGCGTCGATGCCGGCGAGATCGTCCTGGTGTGATCGCAGGCCCGCAGACAGCAGTCGTCGCCACTCTGCGTGTTGCACTTCCAGGGTGTGCAGCGATGCCAGGAGGGCCTCGGTCTCGCCCTCCGTACCGGTCAGCTCCGTCCAGGTCCGGATGTCCTCGTCCGTGGGGGTCTGGCGGCCATTCTCCAGCTTGGAGATCTTGGATGGTGGCCAGGACGCGGCCTCCGCCAGGTGACGACCTGTCAGACCCGCTGACGTGCGGAGCTGGCGGAGACGCATCCCCAACACGCGGCGAGCTTCTTGGACGCTGGTGGAGCTACTTGATCTATTCGGCGGCAAAGTCATCCCGCCGGACGGCGCGGTGCCAGGCGGCGTCGCGCCAGTGACAGTGCTGCACCACCACGGCGGGATCGGTGATGACCTCAGCGCCCAGGAAGGTCATGTCGCTCTCGAAGTGCATACGGGCCAGCTTGCGGGAGTCGAACAGCCAGTAGTCGTAGCCAGGGAGGCCGACGGCCCGGTCGCGGGGCAGGTAGCGGATGTCTTCGCCCGCAGCGTTGGTGAACTGCGAGCAGTACACCCCGAACCGGCTGTAGTCGGTCAGCGGGAGACTCACGACCCGGACACGGGTGAACTGCCGCCCCTGCGCGGTGGCCTGGCGGATCATGGCGAGCCAGTCCCCGAACCAGCCGAGGTCGACCTCCTCGCCGCCTACGAACTGCCGGAGCGACTCCGCCTCATAGGGCTCAGCGTAGAACTCCTGGGCCTCCAGCCGGAAAGCCGTGTGCTCGAAGTCGAGGAAGAGCCGGTCGAACTGGGCATCGTTGATCAGATTCAGTGCTCCGCCTTCCCGTAGTCACCCTCAGCGAAGCGCAACAGCGCCTTGGGGACCTCGACGAAGGTCTCGCCCTCCAACACGTTCTGTAGATCGCTCAGAGCCTCCGGGTCGGTGACGGTCCAGCCCTGGATGACGTAGGTGTCCCGGTCGGTGGCGTACAAGGTAGGGCAGCGCCCCGCCTGGGAGTCAGTGCCGAGCAGGGTCAGCCGCATGGTCAACCTCCAAGAAAGTGCGCGCAACATTCTTGACCATCGTGGGCGGCGGGTCCCCACCAGGTCAAGCGAGGCAGCGTTCCGATCGGGAGAAGCGTGGTCGCGGCTCCCTCAGGTCGGCGTTGGTGGATCGGCCGGGGACGGCTACGTAACCTCGCCTGATCATCGCCCGCCCGTGGAGAGGCCCCGCGCAGTGTTCGGTCCCGTCACCACTGTCATGACGTTCGCAGACGACCCGGAGAATCCGCACGCTGCCGGCCGTCAGCCAACCGCGGAAAGATCAGATCCGTACACCACGTCCCTGGACTCCACTTCGGCATAGCCGGGTGACGTCGCCGTTTCGTTTCAGGGCCGCGGGCGCGGCGGGTGCCGATCTGCCGGGTGCGGGCCCCGCATGAGGTGGGTGTAGAGATCGACGCTGGCTCGGCTGGGCCGGGTCGTGATCTCTTCGAGGCGGGTGCGGAGCAGCTCGTAGACGCGGTGCAGGGCGGGCTGATCACCGCGGGCTGCGTGGATCCGCAGCAGCTGCTGGTAAAGGTCTTCGGCGTAGGGGTCGATCACCAGCGCGTCGTGGAGGACGGCGAGGGCCTGGTCGGTGTCGCCCCGTGCGGCGAGGTCTGTGGCGAGCCGGCGGGAGGCGTCGAGGAGCCGGTGGTGCACGGTGAGAACGTGGGAGTCGGCCCACTCCCAGGTGACCTGGTCGAGGAATCGGCGGGCGCCGGTGCGGGCGAGCGCTGTGGTGACGGCTGTGCAGCGGCGGACGGCGTCGGGTGTTGTCGCCGCGGTGGTGAGAGCGGCGCGGATCTGCCAGAGGTCGACGTCGATCAAGGTGTCGTCGAGCTTGTAGCCGTTCGTGGTGCGTTCGATGAACCAGGTTCTGGATTGACCTGTTGCGGTACGTAGCAGATCTCGGAGAGAGCCGATGACGGTGTAGATCAGATTCTTCGCGCGAGTCTCGTCTTCGGCGTCGGGAAGCAGATCAGCGATGATCGTTCCGGTGCGGGCGCCATCAGGATGCACAGCCAGGTAGGCCATCAGCTCCACCGCACGTGCCCGTAGGCCTTGCGACAGGGGGCTGCCCTGAACGACGAGCCGCGGGGGGCCAAACAGGTGCAGGTACACCGGCCGTTCTGCCGACGGCTCGTCGCGCGCTGGCTGCTCGGCGGGGACAGAGCCAGAGGCCAGCACTGGGCGTCGAGGCGGAGGGGCGGGGAGGGCCGGTGGCGGGGCAGGGGAGTAGGCGGTGAGCGGGTAGGTGATCTCGCTGTCCCGGCCTGTCCCGCCTTGGTCTGCTTCTGTGGGCGCGCCTGCGGGAACAGGGCGCGGCTGCAAAAGGGCCTTCGCGGCCGGCGCTGTGAGGGTCCTGAAGCGGTGCAGGGCGTCGCCGGCAGCGGTCACGGTGCCGTCCGCAGCCACCTCGATCACGCCCGGCCGGACATGATCGGCCACGAGGATCGCGCCCAGGCCGTAGGCGGCGCCGTGGGACAGCAACGCCGCCAGCGCCGGGCCGGCGGCCTGCGGCTCGGTCGTGAGCAGAACAATGCCGGGGAGCTGTTCTTCCGGGAGCGCGGCTCGCAGTTCCTGCACAGTCCGCGGTAGGGCCGCCCCGGCAGTGTTCGCGACGCAGGACGTGAGCCAGGAACGGTGCAGCACTTCCCCGGAGAGGTGTCGTAGCGCTGTGGCCAGGCTTGCGGTGATGATCAGATCGGGTCGCGGGTCGAGGCCAGCAAGATCGAGGGCGTCGAGGTCGGTCTGCGTGGTGACGACCCGGTAGAGGGGATGGTCGCCGTCGGCTGGTGCGAGGAGCGCGGCGGTGAGCAACGCGCGGGCGGCACCCTGAGCGCCCGGCCCGGCTAGGCGGACGCATTCCGTCCGCGACAGAGCCGTGGCAAGATCCCGGCTGCCGCGATCCGAACCGCTCATGACTGCAGCCGCGTCGGGCAGGTCTCGGCTCGCCTGCGCCTCGACGCGCGACGGGGCCTGCCCCCCGACCTGCGTCCGGGGAAAGGTGGGAAAGGGGAGCGGGGGCAAGCGTCCCGGCCGTGTCAACGTCGAGGCGGCCCGCGACGGGCTGGTCGGCGGGCGGGAGGGCAAGAACGGCGGCCGGCCCGCAGGCGGACCCCCCGGCAGGGTGGACTCACCGGCGCTGCCGGGGCTGGCCGGCGCTAGACGTGGCGCCCGCGGACGTGCTTGGGGAGCCCGCCACGGTCGTTCTCGCGTGGCGGGCGAAGCCGAGGCGGGCCGCTGTACGGGGACGGTGAAGACACTCAGGCTGGGGCGAGGGCCGTACCCGGCGATCAGACGTGCGGCCAGCGCCTGCACCGGACTCAAGCCCGGCACGGTGACGCTCGGCCGGTCCCCGGCCGCCAGCCCCACGCCGACGGCCAGCAGAAAGAATAACCAGAACACCCAGCCCATGAGGGCAGCGCCTGCCCGAGCGGTCGCGGCGCCGCCGTCGGGCAGAGCGATCGCCGCCGACCAGGGCCACCCCGCCAGCAGACCGCAGCAGGCTGGAACTCCGACCGCGAACAGGGCCGCTGTCCCCACCCGCCGCCGCATCTGTACCTCCGTGGCCGTGTTGTCACTCAAACACTGCCACGAGTCAAAGCGGACATCTAGTCCGACAATGACCGATCATCGCCGATGATCAACCCTGGTTTCGCAGAGCGAGGATCAGGAGTGGTAGCGCTCGCCATCAGATGATCGGCGAGGACCTTCATCCGATGTGGATGATCAACCGTCAGGCGGAGTGGAGACCCGTAGCGGGGATGCACGTCCAGGTAGGGGTACCGAACGTGTAGGGAGATACCCCAGGTGTACGGAAACGAATACCAGACGCCGTCCCGGTCCACCGTGCACTGGAACTGCGTCACATACAGCCGGCCAGCGCCCTGCGGGATCCAACCGTCCGTCAAGGACCCCGACCAGGCGGCCTGGACACCGCCCCCGCTGTGCTCCTCGGAGAGCGGCCGGGACCACACCCGGCACGGTATGGACTCGAACACCTGCTCGTCTCCCTGGCACCACCCCGGTGACCTTTCCACGGGTGACAGACGCTGCCCACTACCCAACGCGGCCGCGAGTTTCGCCCCCGCCTTCAGGCTCGCTGCCTCACCGCCATCTCCGAACCGCCCCATGCGCTGCCCTCCGGGAACCGAAAATGTCGCTGCACCGACTCATCGGCGCAACCAGGGAACCGCACATCACTATCCAGCTCATCCCCCACGCCGCTGGTGCACACGCGGGCATGCAGGGGGCGTTCATCATCCTCGACTTCCCGAACCCTGCCGACCCGACGTGTCCGCCGCCGGGAGCGTCGGAAGGGGCCGGCGCGTAATTAGGGTGGGCTGGTTCGGGTGCGGGCACAGACACCGAAGGTAACGGCCGTCTGTCCGGGCTGTGCGCGTCGGCGAGAGCGCCGCCGAGAAGATCGAATACGCGCAGCGAGCTGCTGGCAGGTCGACCGACCCAGCCCGGCCCAGGACGCGCGTCCTGGTGCTACGGCACTCCCGGTCTGGCCCGCGCCCAGCAGCTCGCCGCCATCGCCCTGGCTGACACCGCCCGGCACCAGCGGGCCGAGGAAGCCCTCGCCGCCTGCCTTACGAACCCCGCCCAGCTCGCCCGGTTCGTCGACCCGGCGATCTGCCATGGCTGGGCGGGCCTGGTCGCCACCGTGCGCTGCGCCGCCACCGATGCCCGCTTCTACCCGCTCGGCAGCCACCTTCCCGACCTGGTCGGTCAGCTCCTCCATAGCCTCGACACAGCGCACAGCACCGGCTGGCGACTCACCGGCCTCATCGACGGCGCGGCAGGGATCGCCGCAGTCCTGCACGCCATCGCGACCGATACCGGCGCCATCTGGGAGACCGCTCTCCTACTCGACCTTCCACCGGCTCAGCCGGCCCCACACCCGGCGGCCAGCGAGTGAGCACTCCCGCAATCAGGCCCGCCTGGTGCGGGTTGAC
>NZ_KB893785.1 GCF_000374165.1 Parafrankia elaeagni | reverse complement strand
CGGCTCTCCTTCACCCACACCGTCACCATCGTCCGGCGCCAGGTAGTACGCCGGGCGCTTTTCCCCCCTCCGACGGATGGCCCGTGTCCTGGCCGCGGTGACCGCTGAGATCGCCGAACACGTCCTACCGGAACGTCACCGCTCCAACCCCCGCGTCGTCCGCCGGGCCAACCGCACCCCGTTCCCCACCAAGAAGCCGATCGACAGACACCTCACAGGACCACCGCCCTCGGTCGTCACAGTACTGACCCGAACCTAAAGTTCCTGGTATTGGGTCGAGGCCGCCTGCGCCGCAATGGTCCCGCTGATGGCCGGTCCGCTGGCGAACGGCTGGCCACGAACGGATCCCGCGCTGCGGCCAGCAGCCTGCGGACATCCGGCGCCGGGCATCCGACTGATTGTCCGTACGACCGGTACAGGCCAGCTCCGGCGAAAGGCTGGGAACGCACAATGAGCGACGTGAACCCGGCCAGGCCGGTGAATCCCGCCGCGCCGCCACGACCGGCACGACCGGCAGGACCGGCAGGACCGGGTCGGGACGACGGCACCGGTACGGAACGGGCGGTTGACAGCGCGCTGGCGGTTGCGCGTCGCCGTCTCGCCGAGCTCGTCACGCTGGTGACGGGGGCGGAGGATTCGGTGGAGAGGGCTCGCGGTCTCATCGCCGAACCGGCAGGCCTGGTCACCTTCGCCGATCCGGACGTCCTGGACCAGTCCGGCGTGGGCCTGCGCCCCTGGCTGGCCGATCTTGCCGCCGCCGCGCTGACCGGCGGTCGCGAGGCGGACGTGGTGGGTGGGCTCACGCGATGGCACACCCTCGCCGACGAGACGGAGCGGGTGGCGAAGGCGGTGGCCCGTACGAATGCGATGCCGCTCGACCAGCGCCGCGAGCTGCGCGGGCGGCTGGAGGCGGCGCACGCGAAGGCCGTCCGGCTGGGGCTCGCCGAGGACGAGGAGCTTTCCGCACTGCACGCGCGTGCTTTCGGGACGCTTTACCGCGCACCCAGCGATCTGGTGGTGGCTGAGCGCCTGACCATGGCCTACCTGCACGCCCTGACTGACCATGAGGATGCGACGGGCCGGACGCGCGGGGAGTTGCCGTGAGTGAACTGACCGAGGTCCCCTGCCCCGAGCCGGACTGCCCGGACGGGTTCATCAGCACCAGCGGCTACTGCAACCTGTGCGGGGCGTCCGCGCCGTCGACCGAGGCCTCGGATTCCCTGGTTTCCCGGAAGTCCCCGGAATCCTCGGAATCCCCGACGCCGCACACGCAGCCGGTGGACGAGTCGTCGTCGGAGCACGGCCAGGATCCGTTGCGGCTGCCGATCGTCGACGCCCTGCTGATGGCGGACACCCCACCGCTGATGGCGAACCCGACTGTTCCGAACCACCTGCGGGAATGCGCGGCATGCGGGTCGAAGGTCGCCCGGCCGGGAACGGATCGCGGTGCGGAGCTGGAGGGTTTCTGCCCACAGTGCGGCCAGCGCTACTCGTTCACGGTCAAGCTCTTCCCCCAGGAGCAGGTCGGGCACTACACCGTGCACGGAGTGATCGCGCACGGTGGTATGGGCTGGGTCTACGCGGCGATGAACAACCGGGTGGGCAAGTGGGTGGTGCTCAAGGGCCTGCTGGACGTCGCCAATCCGGAGGCGCGGCGGATCGCCGAGGCGGAGCGGCGGGTCCTCAGCGCGGTGCACCATCCGAACATCGTCAAGATCATCGACTACGTCTCACACCGGGGCGAGGACTACATCGTCATGGAGTACGTCCCGGGAGTGTCACTGTCCAGGCTGGCCGACCGGCGGCGGCCGGGGCGTGACGGGCGGCCGGAGCCGCTGCCGCCGGCGGACGCCATCCGCTACCTGTTGCGGCTGCTCCCGGCGCTCGGTCACCTGCACCGGCGCGGGCTAGCCTACTGCGATCTCAAACCGGACAACATCATGGTCACCCCGGAGCAGGTCGTCCTGATCGATCTGGGCGGTGCCCGGCGGCTGGACGACCAGACCTCCAGTTTCCTCTCCACCCCCGGCTACCGGGCGCCCGAGCTGGAGGACGGCGAGTTCCGCGCGGTGGAGGGGGGCCGGCACGGCGTCCCCACCGTCGCCTCGGACGTCTTCGCCGCCACCCGCACGCTGGCCCGTCTGGTACTGGGCCGGTTCCCGGGGTTCCTGGACGACCACCGCCACACGCTGCCGGCGCGCGGCGAGTACGGGCCGCTGTCCAGGTTCGAGTCACTCGACCATCTGCTGCGCCGCGGCACCGCGAAGAGCCCGGCGGACCGGTTCGGGAGCGTCGGCGAGCTCGCCGCGGAGCTCACCGGCGTCCTGTACGAGATCGTCACCCGGACCGAGCACCGGCTTCCGCCGCTGGCCAGCCGCTGGTTCGAGCCCGAGCTGCATCCGACGGGCGAGGCGGGCGGCAGCCGCCCGGCGGGGGCGCCGGGGGCGCCGGGGGCGCCGGGGGCGCCGGTGCCGGGGCGGGACCCGGGCGGCCCGCCGGCCGTCTGGGAGATCCTGCCCGAGCTGCGCGTCGACGCCGACGACCCGCAGGCGCGGATCCTCGCGGCGACCCCCGGTGAGGACCCGGCGGCGCTGGCCGCCCGGCTGGCCGACGTCGAGCGGCCCACCCTCGCGACCCGCCTCGCGCTGGCCAGCGCCCAGCTGCGGGCCGGCGACGCGGCGGAGTCCCAGACGACGGTCTCCGCGCTGACCGTCGACTTTCCCCACGACTGGCGGGCCGTCTGGTACCAGGGCGTCCTCGACCTGGCCGCTGGCCGGCCGCGCCGGGCCGGGAAGGCGTTCGAGCGGGTCTTCGCGTGGATCCCCAGCGAGCTGGCCCCGCGGCTCGCGCTGGCGACCGCGAACGAGGCCGCGGACGACCGGGAACGCGCGGCGGAGCTCTTCGACGCGGTCAGCGCCATCGACCCGGCGATCACCAGCGCGTCGTTCGGGCTGGCCCGCTGCCTGGACAGTCCCGCCGGGAAGCTCGCGGCCTACGCGCGGGTCCCGCCGTCCGCCTACGCCTTCACGATCTCCCGGGTGCGGATGATCCGGGTTCTCGTCGGCTCGCTGACCCGGCCCGACCGGGCGGCCCCCGCCCCGGCCGCGGTGAGCCGGGATGATCTCGCCCGCGCGGAGGCCGTTCTCGCCGACCGCCGGCTCGACCTCGACCGCCGGCTGGAGGTGGAGCTCCGCCTGGACATCCTCACCGCGGCGCTGCGCACCGTGAGCGCACAGCCGTCCGTACCGGCGCAGGCGGCAGCACCGGCACAGGCCGCGACACCGGCACAGGCGGCTGCTCCACCGGCGGCCCCGGTGACTGTTCCCGCGCCGGAGCGCCCGACGGTGCTGGGACGTCCGCTGGTGGACCACGACCTGCGGCTGGGCCTGGAGGAGGCGTACCGGGAGATCGCCCGGCTGACCCGGAATCGCCGGGAGCGCATCCGGCTCGTTGACAAGGCAAACCGGGCCCGGCCGCGGACCCTGCTGTGATCCGGAGATCTCCCATGATCAGTTTCACGGTTCAGGCCGACAGCAGCGGCTTCCTCGCCAGGGACACCACCGACGCGCACGCGCTGATCACGGTGCGGGCCCGCGAGGACGGGGCTCCGGGCCACCGCAACACGGACTACGCGGAGGTCATCATCATCGACTGCTCCGGGTCGATGATGGCTCCCCCGACGAAGATCTACGCGGCGCGGCGAGCGGCCTGCGCCGCCGTCGACGCCCTGCGGCCGGGCGCCCGGTTCGCCGTGATCCGCGGGACGAGCACCGCCGAGGCGGTCTACCCGCCCGGTGGCGGCCTGGCGCCTGCCACCGCGGAGCACCTGGCGGAGGCGAAACGGCACATCAACCGGATCGACGCGGCCGGCGGGACGGCCATCGGCCGCTGGCTGCTCGCCGCCCGCGACCTGTTCGCGGCGCACACCGGCGGTTTCCGGCACGCCATCCTGCTCACCGACGGGAAGAACGAGCACGAGACACCGGCGGCCTTCCAGGCCGCGCTGGCAGCCTGCCAGGGCCGTTTCCAGTGCGACAGCCGCGGGGTGGGCCGTGGTTGGATCGCCGCCGAGCTCAACGCCGTCTCCGACGCCCTGCTCGGCAGCGCCCGCGACATCGCCGACCCGGCCGGCCTGGTCGCCGACTTCCAGAAGATGACCGACACCGCGATGGCCCGCCTCCAGCCGGAGATCGCGCTGCGGGTGTGGATCCCGAAGAACGCGCGGGTCAGCAGCTTCAAGCAGGTCACTCCCGCCATCAGTGACCTGCTGGGGCGGGCCCGGCCGGTCAGTGCGCTGGAATGTGACTTCCCCACCGGCGCCTGGGGCGCCGAGCAGCGCAGCTACCACCTCACTGTCTCGGGCCTGCGCCCACGCACGTCGCCGGACCCGTGCCGGCTCGCCCGCGTCTCCCTCGTCTCCGGCGAGCAGCCGCCCCTCGGCTCCGGCAGGCAGCCGCCCCTCGGCCAGGCGGACATCACCGCCGTGTGGACGCCGGATCCGGCGCTGTACACGCAGCGCTCGCGGCTCGAGGAACAGGGCCACAAGATGATCAGACTGGAACGCGCCTTCACCGAAGGTATCGACGCGCTGCGCCGCGACGACGGTCCGACCGCCCTCACCTACCTCCTGCCGGCCCGCAGCCTTGCCTACGATCTCGGCGACGCCGAGAAGATCGAGATGCTGGACCGCGTCCTGCGGACGGACCCGGCCACCGGTGAGGTGCGGATCCAGGACGGCGTCGACCCGCACGAGCTGGAGGTGTTCGGCGTGCGCTCACGCTTCACCCGGCCCGCCGAACCGAAGGACGCCTCATGAGCTCGCCTGCCGTTCCGGAGGACCGCGCCGGTGGGGCCGGCGAGAGCGGTCCCGCCTACCGCCCGCCGACGGGGTGGCTGGCCAGTGCCGCGGCCGCCCTGCCCTACCCGTTGCCCGAGCCGTCCGGCGAGACCACCCTCGACGACGACGCCACGCTGGCCTCGGGCCGGTCCTGGCGGCCGGCGGACGTGCCCGACATCGACCTCGACGATCTTCCGACCAGGCCGCCGGCGGACCCGAGGGCCCCGCGGGCGATGTCCACGGAGCCGTCCGTCGGCAGCTGGGATCGCAGGTTCGAACCCGGCTGGCCCCCGCCCGAGCCGTGCCCGCACTGTGGGACCCGCCGCCTGGTGACCGACGCGTACTGCCTCGGCTGCCGCTACGGGTTCACGACCGGTCGGCGTCCCGCGGTACCGGTGGTCCGGCAGCTGCCCGCCGTGGGTCCGGCCTGGAGTGCCGTCATCGAGGTCGACCCGGTCCACTTCGGGACTCTCGTCGGGGACGATCTGCACCTGCCGGCCGGGCGGCCGCCCCGCGTGATCGCGCTGGAGAACCCGGAGATCCTCATCGGCGCCCGGCCGAGCCGCACGGAGCCGGTCATCAACCTGACCGGCCCGCTCGACGACCCGGCCGTCTCCGGCCGCCACGCCGGGCTCGTGCGGCAGCCCGACGGCAGCTACGCGGTCGTCGACCACGGCTCCCGCAACGGCACCCGGGTGAACCGGGACCCCGAACCGATCCGGCCGGGACGTCCCGTGCCCCTCCGGGACGGTGACCGGGTGTTCGTCGGCGCCTGGACCCGCATCACCCTGCGTCTGAGATGAGCGGACCGGTGTCCTGACCGACCTGGCCGGTGCGGCTTTCGCCCGGTGACGCCTTCAGGCGGGAGTCCGCTCCCAGGTCGGCGGCTCGCCGGGCCGTTCGCGGACGAGCCCGCGCCGCTCCAGCGCACGCAGGTGCGCCAGTGCCTCGGCGACGGCGCTCCGCTTCACGAATCCGTCGATCTCGACCCACGGCCGCGACCATTCCATCTGGCTGGCGACGTCCCATCCGGTGGCCGGGCCGGCGGCCAGCGCCGCCAGGACCTCACCGAAGCGCTGCTCGTGATGGTCGTGAAGCTGCTTCACCCGCTCCGAAAGGCCGTCGAAGCGGTACTCGTGCGCGGGCAGGGTGGCCTCGGCGGGCAGCTCGTCGACCTTGTCCAGCGACCGCAGGTAGTCGCCGAGCGGATCGTCGCCGAGAAGGTCGTCGGCCGCGCCCGTTCCGAAGGGAATGTTCGGCGTGATGCGCGGCAGAATGTGGTCCCCGGAGAGAAGGAGCCGGTTCGCCGGTTCCCAGAAGCACAGATGGCCCGGGGAGTGGCCCGGCGTCCAGACCGCGCGCAGGTCCCAGCCGGGGACATCCGGCCGGTCGCCGTCATTGAGCAGGATGTCGGGGCGGGCCATCGCGGGCAGCGGGCCGGGCGGCAGGTGCGCCGGGGTGACGTCCCGCAGCACCTCGGGCGGCGCGCCTGCCCGCCGCAGCGGGGCGTTCGCCTTGTCGATCAGTTCGGCCGGGTCCATCGGATCGAGGCGAAGCAGGGCCGCGTCCGCGGGGTGCAGCGCGATCCAGGCGCCGGAGACCTCCCGCAGGCGCCCGGCCAGGCCGTAGTGATCCGGGTGCATGTGCGTGGGCATGATTCCGCGCACGTCGGTCAGGGCGTAGCCGGCGGCGGCGAGCCCGGCCTCGACAGCGGCGTAGCCGGTGTCGGTGTCCCAGCCGGGGTCGATCACGTACGCGCCGTGGTCCGTCTCGAACAGGTACATGAAGACATGGCTGAGGCCGGCGGTCGGCAGCGGGACCGGGATGCTCCACAGCCCGGGCCGGAGTTGTTCGACCGGTGGCAGCTGCGGCCCGGCCGGACGCGCCTGGCCGGTCACGCGCCGATCACCGCGGTGTGGTGGCTCGGTCGCCTCATCCGATCATCCTCCTCAGCCGGCCGGCAGCGGGCGAGCCACCGTGACAGGCACCGCCCTGTCGCACGTACCGATATATCTTTATGTCAATTTTCGGGCGGGCGCTGTCAGCCGCCCGCCCAGAGAGCTGTGATGTCAGCCCGGTGGCGAGCGGCCCACCGGATCACCGACGCCTGCGGACCCGGTGGCAGATCGCCCGACCAGCGGTCGCCCGACCATCCGAACACGTCCCATCCGATCGCCTCGGTAAACAGGTCCCGGCCCGCGTCCGTCTCCTTGAGAGCCGCCAGATCCAGCGCAAGGTGCAGAACGGCGTACAGGGTCAGCGGATGCTCGCCCCCGAGCCGTTCGCGCGCAGCGGTCAGCACCCGCTCGTGGAGAACACGGGCCTGCCGCGCCTGCCCGAGACCACGCAGAGCCACACCGAGGACGGCGGCGGTCCACCAGGTGTCCGGATGGCCGGCACCCGCCGTCCGCTCGCGCCGCGACCAGGTGTCACCGAGCAGGTCCCGGGCCGGCTCGTACTCCCCCAACCGGACCAGGACCTCACCCAGGCCGTCGGCGGACCGCAGCGCGTCCCGGTCATCGGCGCCGAACAGCGCGCGCTGGTGGCCGAGCGTGCCCTCGAGCAGTCGCGCCGACTCGGTCTCGTCGCCGAGCTCGCCGCGGACCCGGGCCAGCGCCGACGCCGTGCGCAGCGTGTCCCGGTGCCGTTCCCCGGAGGTCAGCACCCGGCGGTGATGGACGTCCGCCAACAGCTCGCGAGCCGCGGCCGGATCATCGCAGCCGTCCGCGAGGATCGACGCCTCCAGCTCGGCCGCGTCGAGCACGTCACGGTGATCGGGACCGAGCCGTTCCACCCAGCGCAGCCGCTCCTGCCGCACGAGCTGCCGGCCGCTGCCGTACTGGCCGGACATCCGCAGGTGGCGGCCGACCCGAAGCGTCACGGCGCGCAGGCCCGCCTCGTCCCGGTCGTTCGGCGGATCGTGGCCGACGTCGCTGCTGCCGACGTCGCTGCTGCCGACGTCGCTGCTGCCGACGTCGCTGGCCGCCAGCTCGACAAGGGTTCGGAGGTGCTGTTCCAGGACGGCGAGAAGCGGCGGGTCCGCCGCGTCCTCTCCCGTACCGCCCACGGCGTCGGCCCGGTCACCGGGGCGCCCCGTGCCGAGGGCGGCGACGAGGTGCCGGGCCTGGAGCAGGGCCGCGGCCCTGCGCTCCCGGGGCATCCCGGCGCGAAGGAGCTCCCGCACCAGCGGATGCACCCGGACCGCACCGCCGCACGCCTCTGCCAGCCCGAAGCGCACGAGTTCGCGCGCCGACACCGTCAGGGGCAGCGGTGCGGCGGCCAGGAACACCAGTCCGTCCAGGAGTTGGGCACCGGTCGGGCTGCCCGCCGCGAGGGCAGCCCGACTCGTGCTGACGACCGCGGCCAGCCGCCGCTCGGGCCCGGGCACCGGGGCCGCCCCGTCCCCGTCCTCGGGCTCGGGCTCGGGCTCGGGCCAGCCGGGGTGCTGTGCGAGGAGGCGCAGGTAGGCGGGTACCGACATACCGGTCGCGGCCAGGAAGTGGCCGGCCTGCGTGACGGCGAGCGGATGGTCGCCGAGAGCCGCCGCGAGCCGGTCGGCGTCCTCGGTGGTGATCCGCTCGCCGCACCGGTGCAGGAGCTGGACCGATTCCGCCCGGCCGAACACATCGACCGGCAGCACCCGGGACGCGAGCCGGGCAGCTCCGGGGCCGGCGGCGATCATGATGACCTGGCCCGTGTCGGGGGGTGCGGCAAGGCCGAGGTCCCGTGGTGAGGTGACGTTGTCGTAGATGAGCAGCCAGTCGGAGCGCTGGCCGAGCTCGGCCCAGAGCCGGCGCAGCACGGCTGCCCGCGGCCCGGCGGCGGGCGGTGCGACGGCCGCGGCGAGGTCGAGCAGGCAGGATTCGGCCCCGGCCGGTGTCCTCGCGTCCACCCACCACACGAGCCCGTACTCGTCGGCATGACGGTGCGCATAGGCGGCGGCGAGATGCGCGCGGCCCAGCCCGCCCCTGCCCTGGGCAGCGACGAGAACGAGGACCGCGCCCCGCGCACCGGCCTGCCCGGCGGGATCCCGCCTCCCGCTGCCGACCGCGGCCGGCCGCCGCTCGCTGCCGGCCGTGGCAGGCCGCCGCCCGGCGCCGTCCGCGGGGCGCAGTGCCCGGTGCAGCCGGTCCAGCAGGTCCTCCCGGCTGACGACGGGCGGGGCCGGGCACGGGACGTTCCACACCCGCGGCCGGTCCGGGCAGGCCGCCGCGCCCGCGCCGCCCGCCGGCTCCGATCGCGTCCGCGACACTCATCACCTCGACTGGTCAGGAATGACTGTGAGGAAGGCACCATCGCTCGTCCGCTTCAACACGCCGGCCGGCCGGGCTGGTTCCCGGAAAGGGCCGAACAGGCCGAACGCCTGCCTTTTCCGGGTCTGGTGTCCCAGGCCCGGAAAAGGCAGGCGGACCGGCCGTGACGGGCCGACGGGCCCGTGGCCGGCTATTCGGTTCCGGGACGGGTCGCCGCGTTCTCGAGGCGGATCAGGATGGATTTCGAGGTGGGGGTGTTGCTCCGCCGTGCCGTGCTGTCCAGCGGCACCAGAACGTTCGTCTCGGGGAAGTAGGCGGCGGCGCAGCGGCGGGCGGTCGGGTAGGCGACGGCCCGGAAGCCGGCGGCGCGGCGCTCGACACCGTCGGACCACACTCCGACGATGTCGACGCCCGCGCCGTCGGCGATGCCGAGATCGGCGAGGTCCGCGGGGCTGACGAGCACCACCCGGCGGCCGTGGTGGATCCCGCGGTAACGGTCGTCGAGACCGTAGACGGTGGTGTTGTACTGATCGTGCGAGCGGATCGTCTGCAGCAGCAGGTGCCCGGGCGGGATCCGCGGGATCTCGACGGTGTTCACGCTGAACGCTGCCCGGCCGCTCGGGGTCGGGAAGGTGCGGCTGTCGCGGGGCGGGTGCGGCAGCAGGAAGCCGCCGGGTTCGTCGAGCCGGGCCTCGTAGCCGGCGAAGCCGGGAACCACGCGGGCGATGTGCGCCCGGATGAGGCGGTAGTCCTCGGCCAGCGACGCCCAGTCCACCACGGGCCGCCCGGGGGCCGCCGCGCCCGGGGGGACGTCCAGGGTGGCCCTGGCCAGGCCGCAGATGATGGCGACCTCGGAGCGCAGGTCCGGCCCGGCGGGTGTCAGCCGCCCGCGGGAGGCGTGGACGGCACCCATCGAGTCCTCGACGCTGACCCGCTGCGGGCCGGCGCGCCGCAGGTCGAGCTCGGTGCGGCCGAGCGTGGGCAGGATCAGCGCGCGCTCGCCGGTCACCGCGTGCGAGCGGTTGAGCGTGGTGGACACCTGCACGGTGAGCCGACAGCGGCGCATCGCCGCCTCGGTGACGGCGGTGTCGGGAGTGGCCGCGACGAAGTTCCCGCCCATGGCGACGAACACCGCCACCCGGCCGTCACGCATGGCCCGGATCGTGTTGACGACGTCCAGGCCGTGACGGGAGGGCGGGGTGAAGCCGAACTCGCTCCCGAGGGCGTCGAGGAACGGCTGCGGCATGCGTTCCGAGATGCCCATGGTGCGGTCGCCCTGGACGTTCGAATGGCCCCGCACCGGGCACACTCCGGCCCCGGGCCGGCCGATGTTGCCGCGCAGGAGCAGGAAGTTCACGACCTCCCGGATCGTCGCGACGGCGGCCGGGTGCTGGGTGAGGCCCATCGCCCAGCAGACGATCACCCGGTCGGCGGCGAGAACCCGGTTGGTCAGCTCGTCGATCTCGGCGGGCCGCAGGCCGGTGGCGGCGGTGACGCCGGCCTCGCTGAGGTGGCTGCGCGCGTGCGCGGCGAACGCCTCGAAGCCGGTGGTGTGCCGGTCGATGAAGGCACGGTCCAGGACGCTGCCGGGACGGGCGTCCTCCGCGGCGAGCAGCCGCGCGGACAGCGCCTGGAACAGGGCCAGGTCACCGCCGAGACGGATCTGCAGGAACTGGTCCGCGAGCGCGGTGCCCCGGCCGAGGACGCCCCGCACGTGCTGCGGGTTGCGGAAGCGCAGCAGCGCCGCCTCCGGCAGCGGGTTGACGGCGACGACGCTGCCGCCGGCACGCTTGCACCGTTCCAGGGAGCTGAGCATCCGCGGATGGTTCGTGCCCGGGTTCTGCCCGACGACGAGGACCAGATCCGCCGTTTCCAGATCCTCCAGGGTGACGGAGCCCTTGCCGACCCCGATGCTCTCGGTCAGGGCGACACCGGACGACTCGTGGCACATGTTGGAGCAGTCCGGCAGGTTGTTCGTCCCGAACGAGCGGGCGAACAGCTGGTACAGAAACGCCGCCTCATTACTCGTCCGGCCCGAGGTGTAGAAAGCAGCCTCGTCCGGACTTTTCAGCGCGTTCAGTTCGGTGGCCGTGATCGCGAACGCGTCGTCCCAGCTGATCGGGGTGTAGTGGTCCGCGCCCGCGGCCTTGTAGACCGGTGCCACGAGCCGGCCCTGCCCGCCGAGCCAGTGCTCGGAGCGCGTGGCGAGGTCGGCCACGCTGTGAGCCGCGAAGAACTCCGAGGTCACCCGGGCGCGGGTCGCCTCCTGAGCGACGGCCTTGGCCCCGTTCTCACAGAACTCGACCCGGGAGCGGTCGCCGGGGTGTGGCTCGGGCCAGGCACAGCCCGGGCAGTCGAAACCGCCGTCCTGGTTGAGCAGCCGCAGGGTCTGGACGGAACGGCGCACCCCCATCAGGTCGTTGCAGCGCGCCAGCGCATGGGCCACACCGGGGACACCCGCGGCCCAGGTCGCCGGGTCCCCGGTCCGCAGGCGGACGTCGTCTGGATCCGTCTGGTCGCCTGTCACCATGATCGCGTCCGCCGTCCTCGGGCCTGCCAGGTTCGAGATGCCACGCATTCGGTCATTCAGACTACGACCGGTCCAGGCAGCCCGGTCCAGGCAGCCCGGTCCGACCAACCAGATCCGACCGGACCCGATCCGACCAGCCACGAATTGACGGATGCATGTCGCATTAAATGCCGATATTGTCCGCGGCGTCGTCCATGGTCACCTCACCTACGGGCGACAGGGGAGGGGACCACCGAGCTGGAACGGGAGCCGGCACGTGCGTACACGGGGCGGTCACCGATCCGGCGTTGCGAAAGGACGACAATGCGAAACCCGGCCACTCGATTCTCCCGGCTCGCCGCCGTGACGGCTGCTCTCGGCGTCGCACTCACCCTCTCCGCCTGCGGTGGGGGCGATGACGGCTCCGCCGACTCCGCCGGCACCGCCACGGGCGGCGACCAGAGCACGCAGGCGGTGACCGGACCGCGCAACGGGATCGAGTCGAAGCCCGCCGTCGACATCGTCACCGCCGCGGCGGACGCGCTCCGCGAGGCGGGCAGCGTGCGGTACGTGGGGCGCAACGTCAGCGGCGGCCGGGCCGCCTCGGTCGACCTGCGGCTCGGAGCGAACGGCACCGTCACCGGAACGCTCGACCAGAACGGCCAGCGTGTCGAGGTGATCCGCATCGACGACGTCGCCTACATCCGCGGCACGGCCGGCTCGGGCACGTTCCCCGGCGCACGCCCCGACCAGTGGATCAACACGGGGGGCATCGGGGCATCCGACGATCTCACGATCACCGGTGCGGCCGACGAGATCCTGGAGATCAGGAAGGAGATCGAAGGCGGCGAGCAGGCCACCGTGGAGGAGGTGACCGAGCAGGGAACCCCGGCGGTGAAGCTGACGACGAAGTCGTCCACCCTGTTCGTCTCGCTCGTCGGCCCGGCCCTGCCGCTGCACCAGCTCGGCGACAAGGACGGCAACACCCTGGACGCCACGTTCTCCGAGTTCGGCAAGCCAGTTGTCGCCACCGCGCCGACGGACGTCTTCCAGCCGCCGACCATCCCGGGGGTCGGCGCTCCCCAGAGCGACCCGGGCGCCGGAGCCGCAGCGAGCTCCTGAACCGCGGCGGGTTCCCGTCGGCGCGCCACCCCTCCTCCGCGCGCCGGCGAGGACCGTCCGTCCGTCCGCGGCCCGCACCCGCCGGGGCTCCGGAACTCCGCAGCTTCGGGGCTTCGGGGCTTCGGGGCTTCGGGGACGTCAACAAGGAGTTTTACGTCATAACATTTTGTTTCCTGTCACACCGAACACGATTCACCTCGAACAATCCCGCGGGCGGCCGCCCTCCCGGTGCGGCCAACACCCAGGGCTGCGCAGAGATCGCACCAGGTTGTGATCAGTGACGTTCCGTAGCCACGTTGTGGGGCGCCTCAAGGTGCCTTGCGCGGAGCGGAGCGAGTTGGATGCGATCCCGCCACGCTCGCCCGGGATGGGCCGCACAAATCAAGGCCACGCACACCCGGATCAAATTCCGAGGAAACGACGCAGAGCTTCACCGGAGAAACTCCGGCAGCCGAATTACCGAAAACGTGGCCAGCCGTAGTGACGGAAGTGGCCTTCCAGTCGGATGATGAAAGCG
>NZ_KB893784.1 GCF_000374165.1 Parafrankia elaeagni | reverse complement strand
CGCCTCCGCGGTGTTCGCGGCGCGGGTGGGGGAGTGCGATCGGGCGTTGTCGCGGTTCGTGGGCTGGTCGGTCGTCGAGGTGTTGCGGGGTGCTGCGGGGGCGCCGGGGCTGGAGTCGGTGGAGGTGGTGCAGCCGGTGTCGTGGGCGGTGATGGTCGGGTTGGCGGCGGTGTGGGAGTCGTGGGGGGTGCGGCCGGATGTGGTGGTCGGGCATTCGCAGGGGGAGATCGCGGCGGCGTGTGTGGCGGGAGTGCTGTCGCTGGAGGACGCGGCGCGGGTGGTGGCGGTACGCAGCCGAGTGATCGCGGCGGAGCTGGCGGGCCGCGGCGGCATGGCGTCGGTCGCCCTGCCGCTCGCGGAGGTGGCGGAGGCCCTGGAGCCGTGGGAGGGCCGGCTGGAGGTCGCTGCGGTGAACGGGCCGTCGGCGACGACGGTGGCGGGTGAGCCGGCGGCGCTGGCGGAGATACTGGCCCGCTGGGAGCGGGACGGGGTGCGGGCCCGGCGGCTGCCGGTGGACTACGCCTCCCACACCGGGCAGGTGGAGCGCGTCCGCGAGCGTCTGACCGCGGAACTGGCCGGGGTGAACCCGCAGGTGGGCGCGGTGGCGATGTGGTCGACGGTGACGGGCGGGCCGGTCGACCCGGGCGAGCTCGACGGCGACTACTGGTACCGCAACCTGCGCTCGACCGTCCGCTTCGGCCCGGTCGTCGACAGCCTGCTCGCCGCCGGGCACCGGACGTTCGTCGAGGTCAGCACCCATCCGGTGCTCACCGCGGCAGTGGCGCAGGCGGCCGAGGCGGCCGAGGTGGCGGGGGCGGCCGGCGTCCACGAGACCGTCGCCGTCGGTTCGCTGCGGCGTGACGACGGGGGAGTGCGGCGGCTGGCCGTGAACGCGGTGCAGCTGTGGGCGCGGGGCCTGCCGGTGGACTGGCGTCCGCTGGTGGCCGCTGGCCGCCCGGTGGATCTGCCGACGTATCCGTTCGAGCACCGGCGCTACTGGCCCGAGGTTCCGGCGCCCACCAGCGGTTCCGCCGGATCTGGCCGGGCCCGGTCCGGCGCGGGCCATCCGCTGCTGGATGTCGTCACACCGCTGGTCGACACTGGTGGGCTGGCGCTCACGGGAGCGCTGTCCCGCGCCGAGCATCCGTGGCTCGCGGACCATGCGGTGTCCGGAACCGCCCTGCTGCCTGCCACCGCCGTGTTGGAGCTGGCCCTGCGGGCGGGCGCCGAGGCTGGCGGCGGCCAGGTCGCCGAGCTCACCCTGGAAACCTCGCTGGTCGTCCCCGAGCATGGCCGCGTCCACCTCCAGGTCTCGGTGGGGCCTCCTGACCCGGCCGGCAGACGTCCCCTGACGGTCTACTCCCGTCCAGACCAGGACGACGCCGACGCCGCTCCGGGCGTGGGTGCGGGTGCGGGTGCGAGGTGGACCCGCCACGCCACCGGATCGCTCGCCGTCAGCGACGGATCCGCGCCGGCCGAGCAGGCGGAGTTCGACCTGGTCGTGTGGCCGCCGCGGGGCGCGGAGGAGATCGCGATCGACGATCTCTACCCGCGTCTGGCCGCCTCCGGTGTCGAGTACGGGCCGGCCTTCCAGGCGGTGCGCGCCGTCTGGCGCCGTGGCAGTGAGCTGTTCGCCGAGGTCGGCCTGCCCGGCCCGCTCGCGTCGCAGGCGGGCCGGTTCGCGGTGCATCCGGTGCTGCTGGACGCCGCTCTGCACCCGCTGGTCCTCGACCCCGGTCTGGGAGCGCGCCGGCTGCGGCCGTTCTGCTGGAACGACGTCCGGGTGCACGCCACCGGAGCGTCGAGTCTGCGGGTGCGGCTGTCACTGGTCGGCACCGACGAGGTCGCTGTTGCCACCGCCGACGCCACCGGACAGCCGGTCGCCACCGGCTCGCTGACGCTGCGTCCGGCACCTGCGCCCGACCCCGGCGGCGCACAGGAAGGGCCCGCACCTGACCTGAACGGCGCCGCTGCGGCGGAGGGCCTGATCGACGGGGCGCCCGTCCAGATGCGGCCGGTGGGGCGGGTCGCCGCGGATGCCGTGTCAGGTCCCAGACCGGGATCAGGTGATGACGGTGCACCCGCGTCCGGGACGGCGTCCGCGTTCGCGGGCCGGTTGGCGGAGCTGGAGGTGCCGGAGCGGGAGCAGGTCCTGCTCGACCTGGTTCGGGGCCAGGCGGCGGCGGTGCTCGGTCACGAACGCGGTGCCGCGGTGGCGGACGACCGCTCGTTCAGCGACCTCGGCTTCGACTCGCTCAGCGGCGTCGAGTTCCGCAACCGGCTCACCGCCATCACCGGTCTGCGGCTTCCTGCCGCGCTGGTGTTCAACCAGCCGACGCCGCGCGCCCTGGCCCGCTACCTGCGCGGCGAGCTGGAGCCCGGCCGCGGTGAGACCCGCGGGCCGCTGGCCGAGCTGGAACGGCTCGAAGCCGCGCTGGCCGCGATCCAGCCGGGCGGTGGCGGTGGCGCCGCGGGGGAGGTGATCACCCAGCGGCTGCAGGCGCTGCTGTGGCGGTGGAACGACTTCCGGTCCGGTGCGGCTGGTGCGGCCGGCGGGGCGGGTGACCGCTCGGCGGTGGGCGACCACGACGACGAGTTCGACGCGATGAGCGACGACGAGATGTTGGAGGCGATCGACCGGGAGCTCGGTGCGTTCTGATCCGTCCGGCACGTTCTGATCCGTCCGCCGGGGCCGTCCTGATGCCGCGATCCGCCTGACCGCCTGACCGCCTGACTGTGGGAGTGCGACCGATGTCCAGTGCCAGCGAGGACCGCCTCCGGGACTCCGTCCGGAAGATCATGGCGGATCTGCGCCGGACCCGTCGCCGGCTCGGCGAGCTGGAGGACGCCGCGCACGAGCCGATGGCGATCGTGGGGATGAGCTGCCGGTTCCCGGGCGGCGTCCGCTCCCCGGAGGACCTGTGGGAGCTGGTCGCCGCCGGGCGGGAGGGGGTCAGCGAACTGCCGGCCGACCGTGGCTGGGACGTCGCCGCGCTCCACGACCCCGACGGGCGGCGCCCGGGCACCACCTACACCCGCCATGGCGGGTTCCTGCACGACGCCGCCGACTTCGACGCCGACTTCTTCGGGATCTCCCCGCGGGAGGCGCTCGCGATGGACCCGCAGCAGCGCCTGCTGCTGGAGGTCGCCTGGGAGGCGGTCGAACGCGCCGGCCTCGACCCGTCCACGCTGCGCGGCAGCGCGACCGGGGTGTTCGTCGGCAGCATCTACCAGGACTACGTTTCCCGGCTGCGCGAGGTGCCGGTGGATGTCGAGGGCCATCTGAGCACCGGCGCCGCCAGCAGCGTGCTCTCCGGGCGGCTCGCCTACGTCCTTGGGTTGGAGGGGCCGGCGGTCACGGTCGACACCGCCTGCTCGTCGTCGCTGGTCGCGCTGCACCTGGCGGTGCGGGCGCTGCGCGGCGGCGAGTGCGGGTTCGCGCTGGTGGCAGGGGTGGCGGTGATGTCCAGCCCGCTGGTGTTCAGCGAGTACAGCCGGGCGCGCGCGCTCTCCCCGGACGGGCGCTGCCGGGCGTTCGCGGCGGACGGCGACGGGTTCGGCCTGTCCGAGGGCGTCGGCGTCCTGCTGCTCGAACGGCTCACGGACGCCCGCCGGCTGGGACATCGGGTCCTCGCGGTGGTGCGGGGCAGCGCGGTGAACTCCGACGGGGCGTCCAACGGACTGACGGCGCCGAACGGGCCGTCGCAGGAACGGGTGATCCGGGCGGCGCTGGCGGACGCCCGGCTGACCCCGGACGGCGTCGACGCGGTGGAGGCGCACGGCACCGGAACCCCGCTGGGCGACCCGATCGAAGCCGACGCCCTGCTGGCGACCTACGGGCAGGGCCGGCCGGACGGGGCGCCGCTGTGGCTGGGTTCGCTGAAGTCGAACATCGGGCACGCGCAGTCCGCCGCCGGGGTCGGGGGCATCATCAAGATGGTCCTCGCGCTGCGCCGGGAAACCCTCCCACGGACCCTGCACGTCACCGAGCCGACGCCGGCCGTCGACTGGGCGGCGGGGGATGTCCGGCTGCTCACCGAACAGGTGGCGTGGCCGCGGACGTCCCGCCCGCGCCGCGCGGGGGTGTCGTCCTTCGGTGTCTCCGGCACCAACGCCCACGTGATCATCGAGGAGGCCCCGACCGGGGAGCTCCCGCCCGAGGAGGCCTCGGCAGGCGACGGCCTGGCGAGCGACGGCCCAGCGGATGTAGTGGCGGACGTCGGGGCGGTGCCCTGGGTCCTGTCGGCGCGGTCGGCAGCCGGGCTGCGGGCGCAGGCCGCCCGACTCGCCGACGTCGTCGCCGCGCCGGTGGACGGGACAGCCCCGGTGAACGGGACAGCGTCGCACGTCGCCGACGTCGGATGGTCGCTGCTGCACGGGCGCGCCACGATGGGACACCGCGCCGTCCTGCTGGGCGACGACCGACTGGCGGCCCTGCGCGCGCTCGCCCGCGGCGAGCCGGACCCCGGGCTGCTGCGCGGACGTCCCGGCGCCGGCGCCGGCCGGGTGGTGTGGCTGTTCCCCGGTCAGGGCGCGCAGTGGGCGGGGATGGGTGCGGAGCTGCTGGAGACGTCCGCGGTCTTCGCCCGGCGGGTGGCCGAGTGCGATCAGGCTCTGCGGCCTTTCGTGGGCTGGTCGGTCGTCGATGTGCTGCGGGGCGCGGCGCAGGCACCGGGGCTGGACCTGGTGGACGTCGTGCAGCCGGTCTCGTGGGCGGTGATGGTGGGGCTGGCCGCGGTGTGGGAGTCGTGGGGGGTGCGGCCGGATGTCGTGGTGGGGCACTCCCAGGGGGAGATCGCGGCGGCGTGTGTGGCGGGAGTGCTGTCGCTGGAGGACGCGGCGCGGGTGGTGGCAGTACGTAGCCGGCTGATCGGGGAGAGCCTGGCCGGTCGCGGCGGCATGCTGTCGGTGGCGTTGCCGGTCGCCGACGTTGAGACGGCGTCGGCCCCGTGGGCCGGCCGGGTCGAGCTGGCGGCGGTGAACGGGCCGTCGGCGACCGTCGTGGCCGGCGAGCCGGCGGCCCTCGACGAGCTGGCGGCCCACTGGACGGAGCGGGAAGTGCGGGTCCGGCGGCTGCCGGTCGACTACGCCTCCCACACCAGCCAGGTGGAGTCGCTGCGGGAGAGCCTGCTGAGCGAGCTGGCCGGGCTGCGTCCCGCCCGGCCCCGGATTCCGTTCCGCTCCACCGTCGAGGGCACTGAGGACGTCGAGGGCCACACCGGCGCCGGAACCCTCGACGCCGACTACTGGTTCCGCAACCTGCGCTGCGGCGTGCGGTTCGCCGGGGCCGTCCGCGACCTCGTCGACGAGGGCTACCGGGTCTTCGTGGAGATCAGCACGCATCCGGTGCTGACCCCGGCGGTCGCCGAGGTCGCGCAGGACGCGGGCGCCGACGACACGCTGGCCGTCGGCTCCCTGCGCCGGCAGGAGGGTGGCCTGCGCCGCCTCGCCGGGAGCGCGGCCGAGCTGTGGGTCCGCGGCGTGCCGGTCGACTGGGCGCCGCTGGTCGCCGGCGGCCGCCGTGTGGACCTGCCCACCTATGCCTTCCAGCATCGCCGCTACTGGCTGGAGGCCGGCGCGCCCCCACGCCCGACGGCCGACGTCCCCGACCGTGACGACCTTTCCGAGCAGGCGCTGTTCCAGCTCACCTGGACCGCGCTGCCGCCACCCGCCGACGGGGAACCGCCCGCCCCGCCCGTTCCGCCGCGGATCCTGGCCGTCGCCGCGGTCGAGGAGGCGCAGGCGGCACTCGACGCGGTAGGTGATCCGCCCGCGCCGTGGGTGGTCATCCCGCTGCCACCCACCGAAACCGCCGGCGACCCGGCGACGGCGGTCGGTGTGCATGCGGCGGTGCGGTGGACACTGTCGCTTCTCCAGACCTGGCTGGCGGACGAACGCCTCGAGGGATCGACGCTGGTCCTGACCACGCGGAGCGCGGTGAGCGGGGAACCGTCGGTGGGCCGCGCCCTCGATCCGGCGGCCGCGGCGGTCTGGGGCCTGGTCCGCTCGGCGCAGTCCGAGCATCCTGGCCGCTTCGTCCTGCTGGACCTGGACCAGGCCGACAGCGCCCCGGACCTGCTGCCCACCGCCCTGCCCACCGCCCTGGCTGTCGCCCTGACCTCCGCCCGTGCGCGCAGGGAGCCGCAGCTTGCCCTGCGCGCCGGCCAGATCCTCGTGCCCCGCCTGGCACCCGCACCCGTACCACCGCCACCCGACGCCGCGTCCGACGCCGCGGCCGGCAAGCTGCCCTGGAACCCCGGGGGCACCGTTTTGATCACCGGTGGGACCGGCACGCTCGCCGGACTGCTCGCCCGCCACCTCGTCACCCGGCACGGCCTGCGGCACCTGCTGCTCGTCGGGCGCCGGGGCGAGGTGCCCGCGTGGGCGGGCGAGCTCACCGACCTCGGCGCGGACGTCACCGTCGCGGCCTGCGACGTGGCGGACCGCGCGGCGCTCGCGGCACTGCTGGCCACGGTTCCCTCCGACCGGCCGCTGACCGCGGTCGTGCACGCGGCCGGCGTCCTCGACGACGGGGCTCTCACGTCGCTCACCGCCGAGCGGGTCGACGCGGTGCTGCGGCCCAAGGTCGATGCCGCCGTGCACCTCCACGAACTGACCGCTGATCTCGACCTGGCGGGCTTCGTCCTCTTCTCGTCGGCCGCCGGGGTGTTCGGTGGACCCGGGCAGGGCGGCTACGCGGCGGCGAACGCGTTCCTGGACGCACTCGCGCAGTGGCGCGCGGCCCACGGGCTGCCCGGAGTCTCGCTGGCGTGGGGGCTGTGGGACGAACGCAGCGGCCTCACCGCCGGCCTCGGCGACACCGACCTGCGCCGGATGACCCGCACGGGCATGCGTGCCCTGGCCACCACCGAGGCGCTCGCCCTGTTCGACCGGGCGTTGGTGACCCCGCCCGCCGAGCTGGAGCTGCCGACCGCGCCGGCGCCGGCGCGGTCGCCGGCCCTGGTGCCGATCGGGCTGTCCGGCGCGGCGCTGCGGGCCCAGGCCGAGGCCGAGGCCGGGACGCTGCCGGTGGTGCTGCGTGCACTCGTCCCGGGCGGAACGACCCCGGCGGGAACAGGACGCGGCCCCGGCGACGCCGAAAGCGACCGTGGCGATGGCGGTGACGGACGTGACGGATCCGCGGCCGGGCTGATCGGCCGGCTCACCGGGCTGGCCGCGGCGGAACGCCTGGATGCGCTCGTCGATCTCGTCCGGGCGCAGGCGGCCGCCGTGCTCGGTCACTCCTCGCCGGCGGCGGTCGAGCCTGCCACGGCGTTCCGGGAGATGGGGTTCGACTCGCTCACCGCCGTGGAGCTGCGCAACCGGCTGGCGGAGGTCACCGGCCTGCGCCTGCCGGTGACGCTGGTGTTCGACCACCCCAGTCCCCGCGACGTCGCCGCCCGTCTGCACACCGGCCTGCTGGGGGACGCCGCCGGTTCCGCGGGGCCGGCGGGTGCCGGCACGGCTGTCGCGCGCGCCGGAAACGGTGCCGGGAAGGGCGCCGCGGGCCGTACGACGGACGACCCGGTGGTGATCGTGGGCATGGGGTGTCGCTTCCCGGGTGGGGTGGGGTCACCGGGGGATCTGTGGCGGGTGGCGGTCGAGGGTGTGGACGCGGTCTCCGGTTTTCCTGCTGATCGCGGGTGGGATGTGGTGGGTCTTTTCGATCCGGTGCCGGGGCGTGCGGGGAAGTCGTCTGTGCGAGAAGGCGGATTTCTGTATGACGCCGGTGACTTCGACGCGGAGTTCTTCGGGGTGTCGCCGCGGGAGGCGTTGGCGATGGATCCGCAGCAGCGTCTGTTGCTGGAGGTGTCGTGGGAGGCGTTGGAACGGGCCGGTATCGACCCGACCTCCCTGCGGGGCAGTGACACCGGGGTGTTCACCGGGCTGAGCTACCACGACTATCTGACCGGCCTGCAGGCCGGAGACGACGCCGGCGGCTATCTGCTGACGGGTAACGCCGGCAGTGTCGCCTCAGGCCGGATCTCCTACACGCTGGGCCTGGAGGGCCCGGCCGTCACCGTCGACACCGCCTGCTCGTCGTCGCTGGTCGCGCTGCATCTCGCCGTGCGGGCGCTGCGCGCCGGCGAGTGCACGATGGCACTGGCCGGCGGTGTCGCGATCATGGCCAGCCCGACGACGTTCGTCGAGTTCTCTCGTCAGGGTGGGTTGGCGGGGGATGGTCGGGTGAAGGCGTTTGCGGAGGGTGCGGATGGGACGGGGTGGGGTGAGGGGGTGGGTGTGTTGGTGGTGGAGCGTTTGTCGGATGCGGTGCGTAATGGTCATGGGGTGTTGGCGGTGGTGGGGGGTTCGGCGGTGAATCAGGATGGTGGGTCGAATGGTTTGACGGCGCCGTCGGGTCGGGCGCAGGAGCGGGTTATTCGGGCGGCGTTGGTGGATGCGGGTGTCGGTTCGGCGGAGGTGGGTGTGGTGGAGGGGCATGGGACGGGGACGCGGTTGGGTGATCCGATCGAGCTGGGGGCTTTGTTGGCGACGTATGGGCGGGAGCGTGAGGGGTTTCCTTTGTTGGTGGGGTCGGTGAAGTCGAATATTGGTCATACGCAGGCGGCGGCGGGTGTTGCCGGGGTTATCAAGGTGGTGGAGGGGTTGCGGCGGGGTGTGGTGGCGGGATCGTTGCATGTGGATGCGCCGACGTCGCGGGTGGACTGGTCGTCCGGTGGGGTGGAGGTGGCGCGGGAGACAGTTCCGTGGCCGGGTGGGCCGGGTCGGGTGCGTCGGGCGGGGGTGTCGTCGTTCGGGATCAGCGGCACGAACGCCCACGTCATCCTGGAGCAGGCCGGCCCCGGCGCGGCCCGGTCGGCAGCCCGCGAGCTCCCGGTCGGTTCCGGGCCCGGCACCGACCCCGCCGTCGTGCCCTGGCTCGTCTCGGCACGTTCCGCGGCGGCGCTGCGGGCGCAGGCCGCCCGACTGGCCGCCCGCCTCACCGCCGGCGCGGAGGGGGCGGCCGAGCCGGCGGAGTCCGTGCTGGATATCGGGTTCTCCCTGGCGACGGGCCGGGCCGCGCTGCCCTACCGGGCCGCCGTCGTCGCCGCCGACCGTGACGGCGCCTCGCGGGCGCTGGCGGCGCTCACCCGCGGCGAGTCCGCGCCGACACTCGTCGAGGCGACCGTCGGCACCCCGGGCCGCACGGCGATGCTCTTCACCGGCCAGGGGTCGCAGCGCGTCGGGATGGGCCGCGAGCTGCGGGCACGCTTCCCGGTGTTCGCCGAGATCCACGACCGCGTCCGCAGCCACCTCGACCCGCTGCTCGAACGTCCCCTGGACGAGGCGGACGGCGACGCCGACCTGCTGGACCGTACCGACCTCACCCAACCCGCGCTGTTCGCGCTGCAGGTGGCCCTGGACGGCCTGCTGCGCAGCTGGGGTGTCGTACCGGACGTCGTGGCCGGGCATTCTGTCGGCGAGATCGCCGCCGCCCACATCGCGGGCGTCCTGTCCCTGCCCGACGCCTGCCGACTCGTCGCCGCCCGCGGACGGCTGATGGCGGCGCAGCCGGGCGGGGCGATGCTTGCCATCCAGGCCACCGAGCGCGAGGTACGTGGCTGGCTCCCTGACACCGGCGGTCTGGACGTCGCCGGTGAGCTGGATGTGGCGGCGGTCAACGGGCCCGAGTCCGTTGTCGTCTCCGGTACCGAACCGGCGGTGGCGGCGCTGGCCGCGCACACCGAGCGGGCCGGCCGGCGGACCCGGCGCCTGCGGGTCACCGCCGCCTTCCACTCCCCGCTGATGGACGGCATGCTCGAACCGTTCCGCCAGGTCGCCGTGACCCTGACCTACCACGCCCCGACGATCCCGCTGGTCTCGACGGTGACCGGGCGTGCGGTGGCCGCGGGCGAGTGGTGCGACGCGGACTACTGGGTCCGGCAGGCCCGCGCCGCGGTGCGCTTCGCCGACGCGGTCGTCTGCCTGCGCGAACGTGGCGTGACCACGTTCGTCGAAGTCGGGCCGGCGGCGGTCCTGTCCGGGATGGGACGCGAGTGCGTGCCCGCCGGCGACGCGGCGTTCGTCCCCACCCTGCGCGCGGACCGCCCCGAGGAGCACACCCTGGTGACGGCGCTCAGCCAGGCGCACGTCAACGGCGTCCACGTCGACTGGGCGGCGTTCTTCGCCGGGACGGGCGCCCACCGGGTGGACCTGCCCACCTACGCCTTCCAGCACCGGCGGTACTGGTTCCAGCCACCCCCGGCCTCGGCCGGCAGCGCTGACCCGGCCGAGGCAGCCGGTGCACCGGCTGGCTTCGGGACGGACGACCTGACCTACCGGGTCGCCTGGACGCCGGTGTCCCTCCCCGCTGCCGCCACGCCCGCGCTGTCCGGCACCTGGATCGTGGTGCTCCCACCGCCGGCCGCCGCCGCGGCCCCGCTGGCCCGCGCCTGCGTCCAGGCCCTGGAGCTGCACGGCGCACAGGTGTACCAGCTCGCCCTCGACGAGGCGGACGTCGACCGCACCTCTCTGGCAGGCCGCCTCGCCGCCGCCCGCACCGATGCGGCCGACCGGGCGCAGGACGTCCGCGGTGTGCTGTCGCTGGCAGCGCTGGATGACAGCCCGCTCGGGACCCATCCGGTGCTTCCCGTGTGCCTCGCCGGCACCGTCACGCTTCTGCAGGCGCTGGGGGACGCCGGTGTGGACGCCCCGCTGTGGTGCGCCACCCGGGGCGCGGTGGCGACCGGGCCCGGCGACCCGCTGACCAGCCCGGCGCAGGCGCAGGTGTGGGGCCTGGGCCGGGTCGCCGCGCTGGAGATGCCCGCACGCTGGGGCGGCCTGGTTGACCTGCCCGCCACCCTCGACCCGCGGACGTCCGAGCGGCTGGTCACCGTCCTCGCCGCCACCTCCGGCGAGGACCAGGTCGCCCTGCGCCCCGCCGGGACGTTCGCCCGACGCCTCGTCCGCGCCGGCACCATCACCGGCGGCAGGCCGGGAACAGAGGAGGCCGGGGGCGCGCAGTGGCGCCCGCGGGGAACCGTGCTGATCACCGGTGGTACCGGGGCGCTGGGCGCGGCGGTCGCCCGGTGGTGCGCCGCCGAGGGTGCCGAGCGGCTGGTGCTCACGAGCCGGCGCGGTGCCGCGGCACCCGGCGCCGCCGAGCTGGTCGCCGAACTGAGCAGCCTCGGCGCGCGGACCACGGTGGCCGCCTGCGATGTCGCCGACCGGGCCGCGCTCGCTCGGGTCCTCGCCGACATCCCGGCGGAGCATCCGGTGACCGCCGTCGTCCACGCGGCCGGCAGCGGCACCGGCGGAGTGCTGGAGCGGGTGGGTCCGGCAGAGCTCGCGGACGTCGCCGCCGCCAAGACGGCCGGGGCGGCGCACCTCGACGAGCTGCTGTCCGGCCACGAGCTCGACGCCTTCGTCCTGTTCGCGTCGGTGGCCGGCATCTGGGGCAACCCCGGGCAGGGCGCCTACGCCGCCGCGAACGCCGGACTGGACGCACTCGCCGAGCACCGCCGCGCCCGCGGCCTGCCCGCGACCTCGGTGGCCTGGGGCCCCTGGGCCGGCGGCGGGATGGCGGACGTCGCCCGGGTGCGGGAACGGACCGCGCGGCACGGGCTGCCCGCGCTCGACCCGCCGGAGGCGCTGCGGGCGCTGGCCGAGGTCGTCGGCCGCGGCGAGAGCTGCGTCGCGGTGGTCCGGGTCGCCTGGGAGCGTTTCGTCGCGGCCTTCCCACCCGGCCGGCCGACCCGCTTCGTCGACGAGATCCCGCCGGCCCGCGACGCCCTCGCCCGCCTGCGCGGCGACGGGGCGACACCGGACGCCCCCGGCACCACAGGCGTCCCCGGCACCACGGACGCCGACGAAGGAGCGAGCGTCGGGAGCGGGCCGGGTGCTGGCAGGCCGGCGGCCGAGCGGCTGCGGGAACGCCTCGCCGCGCTGCCGGACAGCGGCCGGTACCGGCTGCTCCTGGGTCTGGTGCGCACCGAGGTCGCGGCCGTTCTCGGGCATGCCTCACCCGAGGACGTACCGGCCGACCGCGCCTTCATCGATCTCGGTTTCGACTCGCTCGCGTCGGTCGAGACCCGCAACCGGCTCGCCCAGGTCACCGGGGAGCAGCTCGCCGCCGTGGTCGTGTTCGACCACCCCACCCCCGCCGCGCTCGCCCGCCACCTGGTCGGCGTCCTGCGGCCTGACGAGAGCGGCTCCGCAGGCGCCCTCCTATCCGGGTCCGGGTCCGGGGCCGAGGTCGGCGTTGGATCGGTGCTCGACGACCTCGACCGCCTGCAGGCGGCGCTGGCTGCCAGCCCGCCGGACGGCCAGGTCAGGTCGGCGCTGCAGACCCGGCTGCGGACGATGCTGCGCACCCTCGACGCCCCCGACGACGATCTGGGCGCGGCGACCGACGAGGAGATGTTCGATCTGCTCGGCCGCGAGTTCGGTATTTCCTGAGTTCCCGTTCGCATCAGGTTCCCGGTCTTCGCCGGACGGTCGGAGACACCCGAGGTCAGGAGGAGTCCCCCGTGTCGAACGAGGATCGGCTGCGCCATTTCCTGAAGCAGGCGACCACCGAACTGCGGGCGGCCACGCAGCGGGTGCGTGAGCTCGAGGACGCCGCCCGCGAGCCGATCGCGATCGTCGGCATGGGCTGCCGTTTCCCCGGCGGCATCTCCTCCCCGGAGGAACTGTGGGACGTCGCCGTGCACGGCCGTGACATGGTGTCGGAGTTCCCGCCGGACCGCGGCTGGGACGTCGACGCTCTGTACAACCCGGATCCGTCCGCCACCGGGACGAGTTATGCGCGCGAAGGCGGTTTCCTCACCGGTGCCGGCGGTTTCGACGCGGATTTCTTCGGGATCTCGCCGCGGGAGGCGCTGGCGATGGACCCGCAGCAGCGTCTGTTGCTCGAGGTGTCGTGGGAGGCATTGGAACGGGCCGGTATCGACCCTGCCTCGCTGCGCGGCACCGATGCGGGAGTCTTCACCGGGCTGATCTACCAGGGGTACGGCGGCGAGTCGGTCGCCGCCTCGGAGAACGTCGAGGGCTACCGCATCAGCGGCACCGCCTCCAGCGTCGCCTCGGGCCGGGTGTCCTACACGCTGGGGTTGGAGGGTCCGGCGGTGACGGTGGATACCGCCTGCTCATCGTCGTTGGTGGCGTTGCATCTGGCGGTGCGGTCGTTGCGGGTGGGGGAGTGTTCGGTGGCGTTGGTGGGTGGGGTGACGGTGATGTCGACGCCGGTGGGTTTTGTGGAGTTCTCTCGTCAGGGTGGGTTGGCGGGGGATGGTCGGGTGAAGGCGTTTGCGGAGGGTGCGGATGGGACGGGGTGGGGTGAGGGGGTGGGTGTGTTGGTGGTGGAGCG
>NZ_KB893783.1 GCF_000374165.1 Parafrankia elaeagni | reverse complement strand
GTCGTCTCGCCGGTCAGCTCCGCCTGTTTCCACGACAGCCCCACAAACGAGATCGCGCCCAGGTTGTACACCTCGTCCGGCTGCGAGATCTCCACCGCNCCGATCAACGACGGAAGATCCGTCAGATCACCCTCCAACAGCACCACCCCCGGCACCAGCCGCTCCACCCTCTCCACCTTCGGGTTCGACTGCCCACGCACCAGCCCGAACACCTCGTACCCCCGACCCACCAGCTGCTCACCCAGATAAAGGCCATCCTGGCCGGTGATTCCCGTAATCAGCGCGCGAGGCATTTCCGTCTCCTTGTCATGGCTGCTGGTTCCTGAATGCGCTGGTCCGCCCACCCAAGCGAGACGTCAGCCCGTACGGGACCCCTCGGGGCCGGCCACGGCGGCCGACCGGCCTGATCCGCTGTCGGCGTCCGCGGTCCGGGCGTCCGGTACCGTCACCAGACCTGACGCAAGGGCTGCCGGCACCCCCGGCGGTATCGGAACGCTTCTACCGATACTTTCGGCCGCGGCAAGTGTCGCCCGAGAGGAGGCGATGAGCTCCGCGGTCACGTTGGCGGCGCCGCCGCGACACATCCGCAGAAACGCCGCCGCGGCAGCATGGTGCCCTTTGTCCTGCGAACCCTTCCATACCGAACTACCGTCGACGATCAGCTCACGGAAGTCGTCGATCCGCAGATGCCGCCTGCCCGCAAGCGCTTCGACCGCCTCTTTCCGGCAGACCCGCGGTCGCGCGGAACTGTAGGCGATCGTGGACAGGCTGCCATCGGCGTGCCGCAGTGCGACGGCCAGGTCTTCGGCCAGCAGTGCCTCGCCGGCTCGACCGGGCATCGTCACCGCCGCTTCCACTCGGCTGCCCGCAAGAGCCGCACAAGTATCGACGAAGTGGCAGACCTCGCCCAGCAGCCGGCCCCCCTCGGCCCGGTCCGCATACCAGTGATCATCTGGCACCGGGCCGCCGGCGACCCGATAGACAACGCTCAGCGGACCGTCCCGCTCGGCCAGCCGCCGCCGGGCCTCGATGGCCGCCGGCGAGAAGCGGCGGTTGAACCCCACCATCAGCACACCGCCCCCGGCCGCCGCCCGTTCAACCATCTCCAGCTCGATGAGATCGAGAGCCAGCGGCTTCTCGCACCACACGTGCCGGCCCCGTTCCAACGCCGCCGCGGCCAGCCGCGCATGCGTGGAGTGCGGGGTGGCAATCACCACCACGTCGATGTCGTCGTCGTCGAGCAGTTCGTCGACGCTCGCGGCCGCGCGCTGAAAGCCGTGCCGATCCGCGAACGCACGCGCCGAGCGACCGCTGGCCGACGCCACACCGACGAAGCACTCAAAGCCCGCAGCCCGGAACGCCGGCAGCAGCACCGAGCCGGAGAATGCTCCGGCGCCGATCCACCCGACCCGGTCCCCCCTGCGACCAGCGGGGGAACCGAACCTGCTCGCGGCCAGCCGGACGCGCCGTCCCAGACCCCAGGCGTTGCCCCGCGGGTCGTGGTCGTTCCCGGACGCGGCTGCGGCCACCCCGTCCGAGGAGTGCTGGGCCGGGTAGTCGAACCGGATCGCCAGATAGGGCTCCCGCCGGGTGGTAACCAACTCGTAGGCCGCGGGCGCCTGCTCGATCGGGAACCTGTGTGTCACCAGATCGGCAACCGCGAGTCTCCCGGCGGCGAGCAGGTCGAGCACGGCCTCCTGGTTGCGACCCTCCGTCCAGCGAATCTGTCCGGCCGGGTAGTCCACGCCCCATTCCTCGTAGCCACGTTCGTACCGGCCGGGGCCGTACGAGCGTGCGAACCGCAGCACCAGCTCCTTCTCGTAGAACGGCGCTCGTGCCAGGCCGAGCGGAACGTCCCCCACGACGACGAGCTGGCCCCGGTCACGGGCGAACTCCGTCGCCCGCATGACCGGGTCCCCCGACCGCCCGGCCGTGCAGATCAGCACCGCATCCGCGCCGCGGCCGCGGCTCCACTCACGCACCGCCGTGGTCGTCGTGCCGCCGGACTCTCGCAGCGCCCGCACGCCGCTGGCGGCAGCGGCGGTCAGCGGCAGATCCGCCAGGTCGATGCCGGCCACGTCACAGCCGCTGGCCATGGCGATGCGGGCGGCGAGCTGCCCGACGAGCCCAAGGCCCACGACGACCACCTTCGCGCCCGGCCCGACCTCGGCCAGCCGCAGGCCGTGCAGGGCGATGGCCCCGATGGTCACGAAAGCCGCGTCGGCCGGCGGTACCCCGTCCGGCACCCTCGCGCACAACAGCCCGGGGACAGCCTGGAACTCGGCGTGGTTCGCCCAGCCGGCCCCCCCGGTGGCGACCAGGTCACCGACCCGGATCCCGTCGACAGCAGCGCCGACCTCGACGACCCGACCGGCCCCGCTGTAACCGAGCGGCAGTTCCGATGCGAGCCGGTCACGCACCGAGCGCACCGCCTCGCCAAGGCCGTCCGCCCGGGCCTTCTCGGCCACCTTCCGGACCAGGTCGGGCCGCGCCCGCGCCTTGGCCACCAACCCGGAGCTGGCCAGCGTCGTCACAGCCCGCTCGGTGCCCGCGGACACGATGGTGGCGGCGGTCTCGACGAGAACCTGGGTTGCCTGAAGAGCAGGCACCGGAGTCTCGACGACCCGTACATCCCCACCACCCGCGGCCTGCACGACCTGTCTCACCGGGACACCCCGCCCAGCCGCGGGGGCTTCCTCCACCCGTCGCTGCGGTTGCACGCATGGCCAGACACTCGCACTCGCTTCATACGGCGGAGAGTAGTTGATGGATTACATTCAGTCGTGCACGACAGTCGCGTCTGCCGCTGAAGTGTCACCCCGGTTGATCGACCCGGCCCTACGCCACGACCGGCCAAGCCGTAAGGAGCGTCATGGTGGATGAGGGAGCTGTGGCGCTGCTGGTGTCCTTCGCGGCCACCCCGGCCGTCCTCAGGCTCATGCGCCACCTGGCCGCCGTCGACAACGTCACCGATCGCTCCTCACACCGGGTGCCGACGCCGCGCGGCGGCGGGGTTTCGGTGGCTCTCGGTCTCTTCGCCGGCGTGCTGCTGCTCCTGCTCACCAGCGGGCACAACGACGCCCCCGACCTGTTCCCGATGACCGTCGCGGTGACGGCGTTCGGCCTCATCGGTCTTGCCGAGGACGTGGGCGGCATCCCTCCGTTGCGCCGACTGGCCCTGCATCTGGTGTGCGGGCTGCTCGTCTCCGTGGTGCTGCTGGTCAGCATCACGCTCGAAGCCGCCTCCACCCCGACGACGGCGGCCCTGCTGGCCACCGCGGCGTTCGGCCTCCTCTGGGTGGCGGGGTTCGTCAACGCCTTCAACTTCATGGATGGGGTCAACGGCATCTCCGTGGCCCAGGCATCGGTCGCCGGCGCTGCCCTCGCCGTCGCCGGCCACCTCCACGGCGCACCTGTCCTGACCGCTGGAGGCGCGATCATCGCGGGGACGGCGCTCGGATTCGCGCCGTTCAACTTCCCCCACGCACAGATCTTCCTGGGTGATGTCGGCAGTTACACGCTGGGTGCCAGCCTCGCCGTACTCGCCCTGCACGGGGCCGTCACCACGGTCCCCGTCGAGGCGGTGCTCGCGCCGTTCGTCCTCTACCTCGCAGACACCGGCTGCACTCTGCTGCGCCGCGTCCGGCAGGGCGAATCCTGGTACCTGCCGCACCGCACCCACACCTACCAGCGACTGACCGACGTCGGCTGGAGCCACACCCGGGTCACGCTGACCGTGGCCAGTCTCCTCGTGACGATGTCTGGCCTGGGATTGCTGGCCACGCACGGCGACACGGGCGTTCGGATCGCGGCTGACCTGATGATCGTCGCCGTGGCCGCCGGATACCTGAACTCCCCCCGGCTGGTCGCGTCCCGCCGCCGACAAGGGTCGGGCCCGACCAGCACGGGCCTGGGCGCAGGCGCAGGCGGCCCCGACAAGATCGGGCTGCCCCTGCAACGGGAGGCCTCCGACCCGCTCGTCCCAGACCGAGAACTCCCGGCCGGCGCTCCGTCCCGGCGACAGCCCACGCAGTCCGAAACACCGACGGATCACAGGAGGTCGACGTCATGAGGCGTGATGCTGCCACCGGCGGGGTTCCGGGACGGACCCGGATCCTCCTGGTCACCCACTACTTCCCGCCCGAGGTCGGCGCCCCGCAGGCACGCCTGTCGGAGACCGCGCGGGCCTGGGCTGCCGACGGGCTCGACGTCACCGTGCTGACCGGGATGCCCAACCACCCGACAGGCGTCGTTCCTCCGGCGTACCGGCGCGCGCTGCGCCGCGTCGAGCACGCCGACGGCTACCGTGTGGTCCGCACCTGGCTCTACGCCACGCCCAACGAAGGTGTGGTGCGCAAGACTCTCAGCCACCTGTCATTCATGGTGTCCTCGGTACTGCTCGGCGCCCGCATCATCGGGCGCACCGACGTGCTGGTCGTCTCTTCCCCCACCTTTTTCTCCCTCGGGTCGGCCTGGATGCTGGCACGGCTACGGCGTGCGCGACTCGTGGTGGAGGTGCGCGACCTGTGGCCGGCGATCTTCGTCCAGCTGGGCGTAATCAGGAACCGGCGGGTCATCGCCGCACTCGAACGCCTCGAGATCGCCGCCTACCGCGCCGCCGACGCGGTTGTCACCGTCACCGAGGGATTCCGTGCGGACATTGTCAGGCGCGGCATCCCAGCGACGAAGGTCCATGTGATCCCCAACGGGGTGGACATCGCCCGCTTCCGGCCCACCTCGCCGGACGAGCACGGCGACCTGCCCGCCGTCCGGGAACGTCTGGGCGCCCTGCCCGGCGACCTGCTGGTGCTCTATCTCGGCGCGCACGGCATATCCCAGGGACTCGTCAGCGTCGCAGACGCCGCGACCTGGCTGGCCCGGGAGAACATCCCGGTACATATCGCCTTCGTCGGTGAAGGCGCCGACAAGCGGCGACTGGCTGCGCATGTCACGAGGCTCGGACTCTCCAATGTGAGCCTGCACCCGGCCGTCGCGCGAGACGAGGTGCCCGCGTTGCTCGCGGCCGCCGACGTCTGTCTGGTGCCGCTACGGGACGTGCCGCTGTTCGAGACCTTCATACCGTCCAAGATGTTCGAACTGCTCGCCGCCGGCCGCCCGGTGATCGGGTCGGTACGCGGTGAGGCCGCCCGCATCCTGTCCGCCGCGGGCGCCCTGGTGGTGGAGCCGGAGAACCCGGAACTACTCGCCAGCGCGATCGGGACACTGGCGACCAGTCCGTCGCGACGCGCGGAGATGGCCCGGACGGGGCGCTCATACGTGGCCGCGCACTACAACCGCGTCCACCTCGCGCGCCGCTACCGCGACCTGGTGCTGGGGCTCATGGACGTCCGTGTCCCACCAGCGCAGATCCCGCGCATCCGCCAGGAGGTCCCAGCTCGCCACGCCAACGTGGCCGGCGGCACCTCAACACCGGCAGCACCTCAACAACAGACACCACCACCGTCTAGCTACTCAAAATAACGATCTTCCCTCCGCCATGTCGATGGACAGTGAGGACGGAACCGGATGGTCAGCCGATGAACCCGTCACCTCAGCACCGACCTCATGCCGTAACCCCCGCAGCGGCCAGGACTGGAGAATCCCGATGAGACTCCTGGTCACCGGCGGCAGCGGCTTCCTGGGCCGCCGCGTAGTCCTCCGCGCGTTGGACCAGGGGCATCAGGTCACCGCCCTGGTCCGCAGTCCCAGCGCCCAGGATCTGATGCGCGGCCTCGGCGCGCGGACGGTCCACGGCGACCTGAATCGTCCCGCCGCCGCAGAGGCCGCCTTCGGTGAGGCGACAGCAGACACACTGATCAGCATCGCGTCCCTCGGCACGGGTCACGCCCCGACAGTCGTGGCCGCGGCGGAGCACGCCGGTATCCGCAGGGCGGTCTTCCTCTCCACCACGGGGATCTTCACCACCCTCGACCCTCCTTCGAAACGGGTGCGGACGGCTGCCGAGGCAACGATCCGCTCCAGCGTGCTCGAGTGGACGATCGTCAGGCCCACCATGATCTACGGCGGGCCGGACGACCGGAACATGTGCCGGCTGCTCACCCTGTTGCGACGCTGCCCGGTGATGCCACTACCGGGCGGGGGACATCACCTGCAACAGCCCGTGCACGTCGAGGATCTGGCCGAGGTGGTCCTGCGGGCCGCGCAGACCCGGGCAGCGGTCCGACGCAGCTACAACATCGCCGGGCCGGAGCCATCCACCTTCCGCGAGATCGTCGCCACAGCCAGCGATGCCGTGGGACGCCGGGTGGTGTGTGTGCCCTTCCCCGCCGGTCCGGTGCGGGCGCTGGTCAGGGCACATGAGCGCAGGAGCAGCCGACCGCGGCTCAAGGCGGAGCAGATCTCCCGCCTGCTCGAGGACAAGTGCTTCCCCATCGACGAGGCCCGCCGTGACCTGGGATTCGCTCCGCGCACGTTCGCGGACGGCATTCGCGCCCAGGCCCAGTCGAGGCACGGGGCGAATCTCCCGCCCACCGCACCGCCGACCACGCCGGCACACCGGCCGGCGACGGACGGCCACGCCGGCACACCGGTCTCGGAGGTACTGGCGTGAACCCCGCGACGGGAAGGGTCCTGGTCGACTGCGCGGGCGCCTGGATGGGCGGCGCGCTCCGACTCCTCAGCGAGCTGGACGCCCACCTCGCCCGACAGCCGACGTCCGACGTCGTCGTCGTCGGACGCAACCGCTCGCTCACCTCCACCTGGCTGATCCGTCGCGAGCGAGCGGCCCGGTACCGGCGGATCATCGCGCTCAACAACGCGGGGTTCGTGGCAACCCGCGGAGAGCGTTGGGTCCTGCTGCGTAACCTGCTTCACTTCCTCCCGGCAGAGGAGGTCGCCCAGCTTCCCGGTGGCCTACCCACGACGATCATCCGCCAGGCTCCGATCGTCCGGGCCTGCGCCCGCAAGGCGGATGTGGTCGTGGTGCCGACGACGCTCATGGCCGACCGAGTGCAGCAGGCACTGCCCACTCTGGGCTCCCGGATCGTGGTACGCCCGCATCCGCTGTCCCGGCCGCCCCAGAGCGACCCAGCTGTCCGGGATCGCTACCGGTTCCTGTGCCCTGTGCTGTTCGAACCCTTCAAGGCGATGGGCCAGCGCCTGCGCAATGTCGCGGAAGCAGCACGAAAAGTATCGGATCTGGCGGAACGGGAGGTGACCGTGACCGTGACCGCGACCGACGACGAGGCCCGCAGAGAAGGTCTCCTCGACTGTTCCCCGCTGAGGTTCGTCGGTCGACTCACCCCACAGCAACTCGTTCCGCTGCAGCATAGCCACGGAGCGTTGCTGTATCCGACCAAGGTCGAGTCATTCGGCTACCCTCTTGCCGAGGCACGGCTGGCGGGTATCCCCGTCGTGGCCCGTGGTACCGCGCAGAGCAGGGAGGTGGCCGGACCGGTCCTCGTGCCCTACCAGCACGAAGACCCCGACGAGATCGCCACGGCGATGCACGTGGCGCTCACGGCCGACCCACCGCGGGAGTCGGCGAACCCTTTCGATCCGGACGAGTACTTCACCTGGCTTCTGGCGCGCGGCTGAGGTGTCGATGCGCGTGCCCCACACCCACGGACGGCCGTCAGCGCTGGTCCCCACGGCCGGCCTCTACCTTCGTACCGTCGCGACGCTGCGGCCGGCGCAGATGGCGGCACGGCTACGGCTGCGGACCCAGCGGATGACGTTCCGATACGCGCCCGCCCTCGCGTCGACGGTCCTGCCCCGTTCCCCGGTCCCGGGCTGCTGGCCGGCGGGCTTCGTCCCGTTCGACGGCCGCGTTGCCGCGGCCGTCGCCGGTCCCGCTCCCACCGAGATCGCCCATGGCCACCTCAGGTTGCTCGGCCACTCGCGGGAGCTCCGTCCGGGTGGCGGCGACCTGTGCTGGAACCACGACGACGCCCCCCTGCTGTGGCGTTACCACCTGCACTACTGGGACTGGGCCTGGGCCCTCGCCTGGTCCGCGGACGGCGGCGAGCTCTTCGCCGACCTCTACTGCTCGTGGCGCAACGCCACCCGGCTCGGCCAGGGCATCGCCTGGGCTCCCTACGTCGCCTCGCTCCGCGCATGGACACTGTGTGGGCTGTGGCACCCGCTGATCCGCGGTACCCGGGTGCAGGATGCGGTTCAGGTGGACCTCGGGATGCACCGCGCGTTCCTCCGCCGCCACCTGGAGACCGACGTCGGCGGCAACCACCTGACCAAGAACTACAAGGCGATCATCGGGCTCGCCGTGGCCGCCGGCGACACGGTGGACCGGGACCACTGGGTCGAAGCACTTCTCGGTGAACTCCGGGGGCAGGTGCTCGCCGACGGCGGCCATTTCGAACGGGCACCCGCCTATCACTGCCAGGTCCTGGCCGACCTCACGGACCTTGCCGGCCTGTTGGCCTCGGACGGGGCCGCGGTTCCCGACGAGTTGACGGACAAGATCCACGCGATGCGCCGCTGGCTCTCCGCGGTGCTGGCCCCGGACGGCGCCGTGCCGCTGCTGAACGACGGCTTTCCAGTGCCTGCCGCCGCCGTCCAGGAGCTGCTCACGGACCCCCCTGGGGTGGCTGTCCCCACCGTCACGGCTCCCGCACCGCAGCCGGAGGCGACGAGGCTACGCGCCGGCCAGGTCTCACCGTCGTGCGTTCTGCTGGCCGACAGCGGGCTCGCCGTACTGCGCAGGGGTCGGTGGCATGTACTCGCCGACGTGGGCCTGCCATGCCCGGACGAGCTGCCGGCGCATTCCCACGCCGACACCCTGGCGTTCCTGCTGTGGCACGACGGCGTTCCGCTCCTCGTCGACACCGGCACGTCCACCTACGAGCCAGGCCCGACGAGGGACGCGGAGCGCGGCACCGCAGCGCATTCGACGGTGGTGGTGGACGGCGCCGACTCGACCGAGGTCTGGGGCGCGTTCCGTGCCGGGCGACGCGCGCGCCCCCGGCTGGTCACAGCGACCGAGCAGGCCGGGGTCATCGAGCTCACCGCCAGCCACGACGGTTACCGTCACCTTCCCGGCCGCCCCGTGCACCGGCGGACCTGGCGGGTCGCGGAGTCCGGAGTCGTCCTCGTCGACAGGATTACAGGTACCGGCTGGCACCGGGTCGAACTCGTCCTTGCCTTCGCGCCCGGCACTGACGTGACGGTACTCCCGACGCGACCGCCCGGCGCCTGCCTGGGCGCGGCCGGTACGGCGAGCGCGGCACCGACGGCCGAGAAACTGTTGATCACCACTCCCGGCCAGCCTCGCCTGGTCGTCCGCGTGGACGGGCCGGGGTGCTGGCAGGTACGGCCGGGCTGGCGCGCCACCGGCTGGGACGAGACCACTCCTGCGCCCACCGCCATACGCACCTTCGAGGGCTTCCTGCCACTGCAGCTGAGCACCGAGATCCGCCTCGCGCCGTCCACAGACCAGGTCCATTCCGTGTAAGGAGTGCCGTGTCCAGCACCGTTCCGCCCTCTGACGCCCAGATCGCCCCTGCGCTCTCCGCCCTCGCGCAGCGGGAATCCGGCGACATCCACGGAGGGACCATCGGATCCGGCGAGGAACGATCCACCGACCACGGTCCCCCGAAGGCCACACATCGGCTGTACGCGCACTATGCATCCACTCATGCCGGCTACAGCACCGCCGCAGACACTCGGCTGGTCTTCGAGCGTGACATCGCACCGCATCTGCCGGCGGACCGGGACGTGGAGATCCTCGAACTCGGCTGCGGACAGGGCCTGATGATCGCCCAGCTGCACGCCGCCGGCTTCCGCCAGGCACGGGGGGTGGACATCAGCGAGGAGCAGATCGCGACCGCCCGACGCAACGGGGTGCACGGGGTCGAGTGCGGTGATCTGCGAGCTGCCCTCGCGTCCGCCTCGGGCCGGCTCGACGTCGTGACAGTACTGGACCTGCTGGAGCATCTGGGCCGGGACGAACTGTTGGACGTTCTCGACCTCGTCATGGCGGCGCTGCGGCCCAACGGCATCTTCCTCGCCCGGGTTCCCAACGCCGCCAGCCCGCTCGCCGGCAACACCGTCTTCGGTGACCTCACCCACCAGACCTACTTCACCCCACGCAGCCTTAGGCAGGCGCTGCTGGCCAGCGGGTTCACCGGAGTGGACATTCGGGAGTGCCCACCGATCCCGCACGGCCCGACGAGCGCCGCCCGTGCCCTGGTGTGGAAAGGGTTCAGCGGGATCCTCAGGCTCGCTCTCATGGCGGAGACCGGCAGCCACCGCGGTCACGTCGTCACCCGGACCATGACCGTGACCGCCCGGGCCTCCGGAATGTCATCAGCACACCCCCGACCGCCGACACAGGTCGGGCTCGACTCGCGACACTCGTCGAGCTCTCACGCGCCGCGCTGACACCCAAGAGCCACACGCTGTTACAGTAAGAAACAATCCCCTTGCTCAAAGTAATAATTGCGGGCGATATCACGTCGGTGAGGTCACTCCTGACACCGCCGGAAGATCGGACTTCCACGGCCATGAAGACGTTTCTCTCTCGCAACAACGGTCCGCTGCGCTGGCAGGCCGCCGGGGCTCTCCAGGCAAGGCTTCCCGATGTCCGTGGACGTGACCGCCTGATCCGCCGGGTCCAGGGCAGTGGCACCCATACCGGCTCCCTGACCGGCACCCTGCACAACGGCCTGACGTTCTCCTTCCCGGACGCCGCTGACGGCTCGGTCCGATCCATGCTCTCGCTGTGCTACCGGCCGCCCGCGCTGGCGCCGGTCCTGGACGTGGCCCTGAACGCCGGTGGCTGTTTCTACGACGTCGGCGCCAACATCGGCATATACACGCTCTGGGCAGCATCGAAGGTCGGCCCCGCCGGGCAGATGTACGCGTTCGAACCCGCACCAGCCACGTTCGAGCACCTGACCCGCCTGGTCCGGATGAATGGTCTGGGAAACGTGACCGCCATCCCGGCGGCGGTCGGGGCCCGCCGCGGGGTCGGCTACCTACGCACCGTCGCGGATGCATCCGGGCTGGCCCACCTCACCACGGCCCCGGCCGGTCTGGTGGACTGTCTGGAGGCACCACTCACCACGCTGGACGACCACGTCACCCGGCATCGCCCCCCAACCCTGATCAAGATCGACGTCGAGGGGCACGAACTAGCCGTGCTGCAGGGCGCCGGCGACCTGCTTGCCACGCACCGACCCGTCGTCGTCCTCGAGGCAATTCCCTCACACCAGGCGCGGACCGGCTCGTCGACACGTGCCCTGTTCGACCTCCTCTCCGCGGCGGACTACGAGGTGTTCAGCCTCACCCCGAGAGGGCTGGCACCTGCGACCGAGGCGAACCTGACCGTCAACGTCCTGGCCCTCGCGCGCGACAATCACGCACACAGCACGGTCGCGGCGCGACTGGCCGAAACCAGGTTCGCGCGCAACCAGTGCCCATGACCCTAGGGCGGCATCGCCACCGTCAGGTGGGCTACCTGCGTGCAGTCGCGGAAACAGCGGGCACCGGGGTCCTGCGTGCCATGATCAGCACGGTGGTCGGGCTCATCATCGCCCGGTTCCTGGGCAGCAGCGGCCGTGGGACGTACGCCGCGGTCTTCGCATACACGATGGCGGCGGCGGCCATCCTGGAACTCGGCCTCACATCGTCGGTCCTCTACTACACAGCGCGGCTGCGGGACCGGGCCGAACAGGTCATCCGCACCGGTGCCTGGCTGATCCTGGGTTGCGGGACCGTCACGGCGGTAGTCGGCTACTTCGTCGCCCCGCTGATCCTGCACGGCCACCCTCCAGAGGGAGTCACCGCGCTGCGGTTCGCCTTCGCCGTGGAGCCGCTGATCCTCCTCGGCGGTGTGTGGACATCGTGCCTGCAGGCCACCGACCTCCGCGCCTGGAACCTGGCTACCGTGGTCCAGCCGCTCAGCTACGCCGTCGCGGTCGCCGCTGCAGTGGCGCTCGACCACATGGACATCCTGGGCGTGACGATCGCCCTGATCATCTCGATGCTGACCCAGTGCGCCGCGGGCGGGCTGCTCCGGTGCCGGCAGATCCCGCGTCGCGGGCGCTTCAGCCACCCACTGGTACGCCCCATGATGCGCTACGGCCTACTGAACCTGACCTCCCGAGTGCCCTACCTGTTCAATGCCCGGCTGGACCAGCTGATCCTCACCCTGATGGTGCCTCCGGCCGCGTTGGGAAACTACGCCGTCGCGGTGTCCCTCAGCCTGCTCTCCCAGCCGATCACGGCGGCGTTCGGCAGTGTCGCGATGCCCAAGATCGCGGCGGCCCGGGACAGTCGGGCGGTCATGGGGCAGGGCATTCTCACCTCCGCGATCCTCGGCAGCATCAGCATCGGCGCAGCCGGTTCCCTCGTCATCTGCGCCATCGCCCCGTTCTTGGTGGGTGCGGTGCTGGGTCCCTCTTTCACCGACGTGCTCCCGCTGCTGCTCGTACTCGCTCCCGGGGCCGCGGTGTTCGGTACCAACAAGGTGCTGGGCGACATCCTCCGCGGCTTCAACCGCTCGGGCACAGTCGCCTGTGCGGAGGGCCTGGCACTCGTCCTCACCGTCGGACTGAATGCCCTACTCCTTCCGGTCATGGGCGTGATGGGCGCAGCTATCGCGTCATCGGCCGCGTATGGGACCGCGTTCCTTCTGCTCCTACGAGCCGTAGTACGCCAGACAGACACCTCGCCGGCTCTTCTCGCCAGGCGAGCGCGTATCCGGGCCCGCTCTGCCAAACTGCGGACCGCACTTATCCAGGCGGACCAGAACCCGAACTGACAGGAAGGACAGAGGAACGTGCAGATAGGTGTCATCGGACCTGTCTACGAGGACAGCTTCGCCGAGAACATCGCGATGGGGCTGGAGGAGCTCGGAGCGTGCGCGCACCGCCTCGGGCCGGCGCATCACCACAGTCGACACAGGCTCCTGCATCACGGAGTCAACACGCTCTTCCGAGCCATTCCGGCGACGCTGGAGATGTTCCAACAACGACTCGTACACAGAACGGTCGATCTCAGGCTCGATGCCGTCATCACTGTGCAGGGCTCACTCCTGCCGACTACCGTCAACGCTCTGCGCCGGTCCGGGACGAAGGTCTGCCTCTGGTATCCCGACGCGGTGTCCAACCTGCCGACCTCAGTCTGCTCCCTGCCGTTCGACGCGCTTTTCTTCAAGGAGCCCTGGCTGGTCGAGCGGCTGTCGCAGACGCTGCGCCTGCCAGTTCATCACCTGCCACAGGCGTGCAACCCAGCCTGGCACCGTATACCGGCAGACGCCGACCGGGGGCCGTGCGAGGCCGACGGGCACATCGTCGTCGCGGGAAACATCTACGGTACCCGGGCACGGCTGCTGTCGCTGCTGCTCGACCATCAGATCCCGCTGCGGATCTACGGAGCGGCCATACCCCGGTGGATCACCGACGAGCGCATCCGCCGAGCGCACACCGGGAAGTACATCGCGCGCACCGACAAAGCCAGGATCTTCCGGCGCGCTGTCGGCGTCCTGAACAACATGCACCCCGCCGAGATCAACGGCGTGAACTCCCGGCTCTTCGAGGCGGCCGGCTGCGGCGCGGCGGTCCTGACCGAGCATCGCCAGGAGGTGCCGAATCTGTTCCGCCCCGAACACGAGGTCCTGCCGTTCCAAGATTTCGAAGAGTTGCTCGGCCATATCAAAACGCTCCTGGAGAGCCCCGAAACCGGGCGCGCACTCGGCGACGCCGCGAGTGCCCGGGCGCACGCCGACCACACCTATCGCCAGCGCCTCGCCCAGCTCCTGGAAATCCTGATCTGAATGACACCGGCCGGACGATCGACGCCCACCCTGCCACACGCCGCGCCGACGATCGGCGGATGGACGGCATCCGAACAGCCCGGACGACGCCGCAGCGGATCCTGGTCCTGGCCGTTCGGGATGGTCGCTGTGCTGGCCTCAGGCACGCTGCTGCTGGGCGAAGGCGTGTATACGGCCACGATCCCGCAGCAGATCACCCTGCGCTGTACCAGCCTGGCGCTACTCACCTTCGGCGGCCTGGTACTGGTCGGCTCCCGCCGTAACCGCTCGTTGGGCCTGGGCACCATGCACGCCGGCAGCTGGTACCTGCTGTGGTTCGGGATGAGCTTCGGGTTCTCCTCGCTGGCCTGGCAGACTCCCCAGAGCGACAGCAGCGCCCACATCGCGCAGGAAAGCGTACTGCTGTCCCTGCTGTTTCTGCACGCTGCACTGGTCGCGTGGGTGCTGGGCTACCTGGTCGGCCCAACCAGACTCGTCGCCTGCCTCGGCCAGCGCATCGGCGGCGGCGTGGTCCGAGACGGGGAGGGACGTGTCCGCGGCGCCGGCCCGCCCTGGATCCTCTTCGGGATCTCCCTGCTGGGGCGCCTCGCCCAGCTGGCCGGCGGCCGGTTCGGCTATGTCGGCGACCCCTCCCAGCTGCTCACCAATCCGACGTCTACCGGCCAAATAGTAAACATCATGGTGCAGTGTGGGAACTTTGCTCTGATCGTCGCGGCAATCGCCTTCGTCCAGCGACGGACGACCGCCACACGAACCACCCTGATAGTTCTGACGACGGCGCAGGTCCTGGTCGGCGGACTTGCCGGTGGCAAGCAGTACTTCATCCTCACGGTGCTGGCTCCCGCGATGATTCTCGCTGTCCACGGACGGTTTCCCCGCAAGTCCGTTCTGGTAGCGATAGCCGTATTCGCCGTCGGCTTCGCGCCTTTCATACAGGCCTACCGGGAGAACTCCCGCAACGCCGACCGCACCCTCACCCCGGCTAGCGCCTTCGCACAGGCACCGGCGGTCCTGGAGAACACCCTCGCGCAGGACACCTCCAGCAGGTTCGGGGACACTCTGGACCTGATGTCGCGGAGAACCCGCCAGATCGACAGCTATGCCGCGGTGGTGCAGACCACGCCGGCGCAGTTCTCCTACCTCCCGCTGAGCAACTACCTGTACGCACCAGTGCTCGGCCTGGTTCCCCGAGCCATCTGGCCCTCGAAGCCCGTCATCAGCTCCGGCGCGGACTTCGCGCGGACACATTTCGGGGCCAGCACCGGCGTCTACACCAGTGCCGCGATCCCTCCCACGGTAGACCTGCACCGCCACGGCGGACTCCTGGTCATGCTCACGGGGATGTTTTTGATAGGTGTGGCCGTCCGGCTTCTTGACCGCGCCCTGCACCCGGGGCGCGATCTACGGCTCGCCGTATTCTACTTCCCACTCTTCGTCCAGTTCGTCAAAGGGGAGGCCGACATCACAAGCCTGATTGCCGGACTTCCCGCCACACTCCTCGCCGCCTTCCTCGTCTACCGGTTCGCCTTCGTCCGCACCGACGCCGCCGCATCCGGCGGCAATGCGAGCGGCCCGGGCTGCGTGACCGTTCCCGCTCGGGCGCCGGGCAGGCCGAACCTCGAAAGCCGGCATGACCGCCGGGCTGCCGGCCTCCTCACCCAGAACATCCCCCGCCAGCGCCAGCCCGCACTGGAAGCGGACACGAGCACACCACTCCATGACTCATAGGCATTTCATGGTTACTATCTGCAACATGACGCAGGGCGTGACGGGAGCACCCGTCCTCTCCACGAAGTTCCGTAGCGGTTGCCGATGTGCGGCCTAGCCGGCCTGGCGACCGCCGGAGAAGCTGATGGACCAGCCACAGCGGAAACAGGCGACGCTCGGGGCCTCGGTACCGGGCACGTGTGGCACGGGCCGGACCTGCTGCGGCACCGTGGCCCGGATGGCTCGGGGCAGACGCACTGGTCCGCGGGCGGCGCGTCGGGCTGGCTTCTGCACACCCGCCTCGCCATCGTCGACCTGTCCGACGCCGGCCGCCAACCTATGAGCGATGAACGGGGCCGATTCCTTCTCGCCTTCAACGGCGAGATTTACAACCATCGTGAGCTGCGCCGGATCTGCGAGGCGCGCGGCCACCAGTTCGCGAGCAGTATGGACGGCGAGGTCATCGTCCACCTATGGGAGGACGAGGGGCCGGAGTGCCTGCGCCGGCTCGACGGGATCTTCGCGCTGGCCCTGGTGGACCAGACGACGGGCGAGGTGTGGCTCGCCCGGGACCCGCTGGGGGTCAAGCCGCTCTTTTTCCAGGACGACCCGGAGACATTGTGGTTCGCCTCCGAACCGGGGGCGATACCCGCGCTCGGTGCCGATCCGGGTCCGGTGGACATCGTGGCACTGGCTCAGCTGCTCACCTTCCTCTGGATCCCCGATCCGCGTACGCCCCATACCCGGGTACGGTCCGTGCTGCCGGGCGAGCTGCTGCGCTGGCGGGCTGGCGACCGTCTACGACGCCGGTCATACGGCCCGGAACTCGTCCCGGATCCGGATCCGGCCCCGGTCCCGTTGGACACAGCCGCCGTCCAGCTGGAGCAGCACCTGACGGCCGCCTGCCGACGGCAGATGCTCGGCGACGTGCCGGTCGCCCTGATGGCATCCGGCGGCGTCGACAGCAGTCTGCTGTGGTGGGGCGGCCTTCGGGAGCTGGCTGGCGCCTACACCATCGAATGGCCAGCGGCAGCGCAGAATCCGGGAAGGCGGAATTCTGAAGGAGTGCCGTCCGGAGAGGGATCGCCCGGTAGCAGGACAGGCCACCACCGGCCCGCACGGCACTGGTCCGAGCGACTCGACGAAGATGCGCAGACCGTACGCGCGCTGCAGTCGCTGCAGGCCGGGGCGGACGGGCCCAGGAGCACTCCCGGCACTGGGCTGCCAGTGACGTTTCTGCCCGGAGAACGGCGGGAAAGCGTACACCGGCCGCTCAGCGGTGATCTCTTCGCCGACCCCGCCTACGAGCTCACCAGGCTGATCGCGGCCCGCGCTCGCGCCGACGGGCGTAAGGTCCTGTGGTCCGGACAGGGCGGCGACGAACTGCTCGCCGGGTATCGGCGGCACCGTGTTGCCCGCCTGCTCGCGGACCGGCCGGCCCGGCTGCTGAGCCTCGCGCACCGCGCGGCCCACGCCCGCAGGACGGATCCGCTCGGGGGTCAGCGGCTCGAATACCTCACTCGACTGGTGCGAGCCGCTTCTGCTCACACATTCCTCGACCGCTACCTGCATCTGTGCACCTATTCGGACGCCCAGGACAGGGCTCGGGTTCTGGGCTGCACCGCGGCCGAGGTCGGCGACGACGTGGTCTGGGCGCGCCACCGCGAGATCCACGCCTCGTTCCCGCCGGGGCTGTCCGCTCTGCGCCAGGCACTCACCCTGGATCTGCGGGTCTATCTGCCCGGTCTCGGCCTCGCCTACGTGGACCGCGCCGGGATGGAGTTCGGCGTCGAGATCCGGGTGCCCTGGCTGGACCTGGGCCTGGTGCGCTGGAGTCTCGCCCTACCCGACGACGTGCTCACCGCCGACGGTGGCAAGGGCCCGGCCCGGGCGCTGGCGCGCAAGGTGCTGCCGCCGGTCGTGGCCACCCGTGCGAAGCGCGGGTTCGCGGCCCCCGTGGAGCGTCTGCATCGCAGCGGACGGACCTTGAACGGACAGGGGTCCGGCACCGTCACGACCGGCGCGCGCGGCTTCCGTCAGGCCTCCTACTTCAGTCATGCAGCCACACTGATCACCGCGCTTGTCGATGAGGGGAGCCCTCAGTGACCACCACGCATTCGTCCTCGGAGCAACCTGTAGAGCTCCCAGCGCAGCCGGCAGAACAGGCCGCCGGACAACAGGTGATCGAACAGTTGAGCGCCTCGAAGGAGGCTGTGGCCCAGTTCTGGAACGCCGAGGCATGCGGAGAGCGCTACGGCGACGCCCAGATGGAGGTCCGATACGGCTATGAGCCGGAGATCGAGACGTTCGCGCGTTTCGCCTCCGGGCACGGCCGCGAGGTCCTCGAGATCGGTGTCGGGATGGGTGCGGACCTGCTCCGCTGGGCGAGCGCCGGCGCACAGGTCACCGGGATCGACCTCACCGAGCGCGCGGTGGCCCTCACTCGCCAGCGGCTGGCCGCTGCTGGGCTGGCCGGCGATGTGCAGGTCGGTGACGCCGAGAACCTGCCGTTCCCGGACGCGTCTTTCGACCTGGTCTGGTCCTGGGGCGTGCTGCACCACACTCCGATGAGTACCCGCGCGATGCGGGAGGCCGCGCGCGTGCTGCGTCCGGGCGGACGATACGCGCTGATGGTCTACCACCGCCGTTCCTGGGTCGCAGCCGCCGCCTGGGCCCGGTTCGGCCTGGCGCGCGGGCGCCCGCGCATGTCCCTCACCGAGGCTGTCTCCCACGTCGAAAGCCCGGGGACCCGAGCCTTCACCGCCTCCGAGGTACGAGTCCTCCTGGAGGACCTTCTCGTCGACCTGCAGATCCGCCCCGTGCTGACCCGCTGGGATCGACGGTTCGCGCCGGGGATCGCCCAGCTGGCCGGCGACCGCCTCGGCTGGTTCCTCCTCGTCGACGGGCGTCGGGCATCGTGACCACACCGCCTGCGCAACGGATCCCGACGGAGGATCCCGCGGCCAAGCCACGGGTGGTACTCCTGTCTCCCTCTCGTGGCCTGGGCGGCGGCATCGAACGCTACCTGGGCACCGTGGAGGAACACCTGCGTGCCGGGGGCGCGGACGTCAGACGCTTTGACCTGCGCACATCCCCGGCCTCTCTGACAGCCCGCATCCGTGGCCAGTATGTCCTGCGAACGCTGGCGTCCCTGTACCGGATGGGCCAAGCGGACAGTGTTGTTGCCGGGCATGCCAGCCTTGCCCTCGTGGCCTGGGCGGGAGCCCGGCTGGTCCGGGCATCGCGAGTTCCGGTGCTGTTCTACGGCAGCGACATCTGGGGAGGCGGGCAGGCGCAGCGGCGGGTCGTCACGCGTGCCCGTCTGCTTTACCCGGTGACTATCAGTTCCTTCAGTGCCGGCGCGCTTGCCGTCCTCGGGCCAGCGCGTATCCTGCCGCCGTCCGTCCCACCGAGGTGGCGCACGATGTTGCTCGCCGAAGCCGCCCAACGGCGCCCGCCTGCCGGCATGCCGACAGTACTGACGGTGTTCAGGCTCGGTGTCTGGCAGTCCAAGGGGCTGTCCGATCTCGTCGAGGCAGTTACCGCCGCGCAGGCAACGACCGGCCCGGTGCGGCTGGTGGTGGCGGGACAGGGGCCGGCACCCTCTGCACTGCGCGAGTTCGTCGCCGGGCACGACAACGTCGAGCTGCACGAGTCGCCAGACGACGCCGCTCTGGCCAGGCTGTACGGAGCCGCCGACGTGTTCGCACTCTGCACCCGAACCCGGGCGACCTCGCCAGCCAGCGGGGAGGGGTACGGGATCGTGCTGATGGAGGCGCAGCTCGCCGGCTGCGCGGTGGTCGGTCCCGCTGTCGGCGGTTCCCGCGACGCCTACCTGGACGGTGTAACCGGCCGGACCCCGGTGGACGAGTCTCCCGCAGCTCTGGCCGAGGTTCTGCGGGAACTTCTGGACGACCGTGCCCGCCTCACCCAGATAGGCGAGGCGGGCACGACGTGGGCACGCGCCGCGACTGATCCGGCGGGCTACACCCGGCTGGTGATGGCGACGCTGACCGGTGCCGTCCCAGGCACGCCGGTTACGGCGAACGCACCGGGGGCGGCTGCACCGGTTACGACAGGCAAGTCGGGCAAGTGACCTCTACCCCAGACCCTGCGGGCAGACGCGAGCGGTGGCCGCGCGCCGGCTGGCGGCGGTGGCGCCAAGGACGATGGTGAGGGATCGCTCCATGGGCTCCAATGCCGCATCGATGGCGTCGGCGCAGGCGCGGAAGGCCTCACGGTGTCCTCCGAGCGGATCAACCAGGTCGTCATGCTCGGGCACCGGTGGCGGCATCATGCCGCGGGCATCCGCCGCCGTCTGGGCCAGCTCCAAGCCCACGGCCCGCAGCCAGCCGCAGCCATCGGCGTCCTCTGTCGCAGCCAGCGCAGGCCGGTAGCGGGACTGGGCCGAGTCGGCCAGGCGCGCGAACTCCCGCAGTGTGAACGTACGCCTGACCGCACGCGGTACCAGGGTGACGACCTGGGCCCGGTGCTGCCGCGTCGCGCACAGCACCAGATCCGCCTGCTCCACCATGGCGGGCGCAAGCTGCCGGGCCCGGAAGACACCGTGTCGCACCCCCCGCTCGTCCAGCACCGCGAGGGCGTTCGGATTCATCGGCTCACCGACGCAGGCGAAGATCCCAGCGCTGCTGACGGTCAGCGCCGCCTCCGGCGGGCCCGGCAGACCCATCCGTGCCACCAGCCGGGTCAGGCGCGCTGTGGCCAGGTGCTCGGCCAGCGGTGACCGGCAGATGTTGCCGGTGCAGACCATCAGTACCGCCCACTTTGCCCGCGTTGCTCCTACTGCCGAGCGCTCAACCATCACACGCCCTTCTCCCGCCGCTGACGGTCTCGATGCACGATGCCGCACGAGCTGCTCTGCCGGACGTCATCGGGCGCGACCTGGATCGACCCGCGATCACCAGCGATTACCTTTAGCGATCAATCAGACACTACCGGAGATGGCCGGAGGGGTGGCGCAGCCCGTGACGCCGCACCGTTCTCAGCCGGTCAGCCGATCGCCGGGTACGAACGGCCCAGCCGGTAGACGGCCCGCGGCCTCGCCGCGCTGCGGGCCCCGGGGCGCCCGCGCCCGCGCCCGCGCCCCCGCGCCGGGCGCAGCGCCCTTCGAAGGCAGGGAGCTCGGCGGCGGTGATGCGGCGGTCTCCTCGGTCAGGGCGGGCTGCGGCCCAGCCGCAGGTGACTGGCCCGGGCGGGCAGAGGCGGAGGCCACCTGGGAATACGCGGCACGGGTCGCGCGCGGGCCGGCGGTAACACGGATCGGGCCCGTCACGGCCGGCTCGGTCAGCTGAGGCATCCAACGGAGCCGGTCGTCCCACTCCGTCAGCCAGGCCGGCACCCGGTCAGCCGTGATCGGGCGGGAGACGAAGTAGCCCTGCACCTCGTCGCACTGCCAGGCCGCCAGGGAAGCCCAGGAACGCGACGTCTCGACCCCCTCGGCGACGATCCGCAGCCGCAGCGTGTGCGCCAGCGCGACCGTGGACCGGACGATCGCTGCCGCCGAGGCATCCCGGTCGATGTTCCGCAGGAACCGCTGGTCGAGCTTCACCTCGTCTGCGGGCAGCTCCAGCAGGTAGGCCAGCGAGCACAGGCCTGTGCCGTAGTCGTCGAGGCTGATCCGCACACCGTGCTGCCGCAGACGGCTGAGGGTTCGCTGCGCCCGTTCCAGCACGGTGATGAGCCCGTCCTCGGTGATCTCGACGACGAGCGCCGCAGCCGACAGGCCGTGGCGCTCAAGCGCCTGGCGGACGACGTCCACGAAGTCGGGGTTGACGATGACCGAGGGCGGCACGTTCACGGACACCGCGAGCGCGGCGCCGGCGGCGTGCCAGCGTGCGCAGTCGGCCAGTGCGAGATCGAGGACCTGCCGGGTCAGACGCCCCATCAGCCCCGCGCGTTCCATCTCGGGCAGGAACAGGTCCGGCGGCCGCAGCCCGCCAGCGGGGTGCCGCCAGCGCACCAGCGCCTCGACCCCGCTGATCCGCCCGCTTCGCATGTCGGCCTTGGGCTGGTAGCGCAGCTCGATCTGACCGGCGTCGAGCGCCTCGCGCAGCTCGGCGCGCAGGCCGAGGCCTGCCCGGCTGCCGAGCTGGCAGTCGGGATCGTAGACCCGCTGGCCGCTGTGGCTGCCCTTCGCCGTGTACATCGCCTCCTCCGCCCGGCGCAGCAGCTCGAGGGCGCTGCGTCCGTGTTCCGGAGAACGTGCGATCCCCACGCTGACCTCGGCCGGCACCCGGAGGCCGGCCAGGTGCACCGGCGCCTGGAGCGCCTCCCGGATCCGCCGCGCGGCGGCCTCGGCGCCGGCGAGGTCGACCCCGCGGAGCAACGCGGCGAACTCGTCGCCGTCGACCCGCGCGAGCAGGTCCTCAGGTCTAAGGACGGAGCGGATCCGCTCGCTGGCGACGCGGAGCAGATGGTCGCCGTACTCATGGCCGAGCGTCCCGTTGATGTCCCGGAGGCGGTCGAGATCCACCAGGATGAGCGCGGTGGGCAGCGCTCCTCCCGGGCGGTGGCCCCCGGCCAGCCACTCGGTGGCCGTCGCCGTGAACTGGCGGCGGCCCGGAAGGCCGGTGAGATCGTCGGTGCCGTGCCAGCGGCTCCGGAGAATCCGAGCCGCCCAGCCCCGGAGCCGGATGACGGGCAGGCAGACCGCGACCGCCGCGGTCACGGTGGACGTCAGCACGGCCGCCGGCAGGCCGTTGCCGCGGCAGAGGCACCAGAGTGCGATCGAGACCACGAGAAGCCCGGCGAGGGCGAGGAGAGCGGTGGGCCGCCGCGCCGTGAGCACCCGGAGACCGGCATCACCGGTGCCGGATCCCTTCGCCGGCGGTCCCGCCGGGCCTGTGCCGACCTGGTCCGCATCGCCGACGTCCGCACCGCCGGCGTTCACTCTGTGCGGGTCCGCACCGCGCAGGCCCGCCCTGGGGGTGTCCGGGGGGTACCTGTGCGCACGGGCACCGACGCCGTCCACTCCGGCAGGGTCCGCGTGGGCGCCGATCTCACGGGGACCGCTCTCGCGGGCGCCGCCCCCACCGGCTGCGGGCCCGCCGGAGAGGCCCGCCTCGGAGATGCCGCTCCCGACCTCGGTCTTCGGGGCCCGCGCGGAGTCAGTGCTGGTACTCGCGGCCACCGCCGCGGGTGCTGGCGGGGCGCCCCGGCGCGTCACCGCGTACCCGTCCGGCTGGGACGTCGACGCGGCCTGCGGAGCGGAGGCCGACCCCGTCGTGCCGGGCGGCACCGCCCGGCGCGCGCTGCGCCGCCGGGTCGCACGGCCGGCCCGTGCGGAGCTCGTCCGCGCCGAGATCACCACTGGCGTTCACCTGGAGATCCGAACAGAAAAGAATCTTGCCTGGCCATACGATTAGCCCCCGATGTCGAACCTGTTCCGCAGGGATCCCCGCCCGGGCACCCGGCCCGCCGTCACATGCTGCTCGCGCCCGGTTCGTTCGCCCCTGCGGTACGCAAGCGTAACGCGCACGAGTTGGCAGGTTATCGGACTCCGCGGCTTATTGGTCCGCCCGCAAACAAACCCGGCCGGACCACTCCTTCGACAGAGCCATCCACCGGTCGGATTTCCTGATTAGCGGCCAACGTTCGGCGCTTCAACGGCATCTCCACGGCATGATGTGGCCACCTGTGATCTGCCTGTGGTCTCATTGTCGGCAAACTGCGCGGCGCGCGTACCACAAGGGGCAACACCGCGGCCGGTTCGCGGCTAGTTCCCGACCGTTACGCTCGTAGCCGGCAGATGCGACTCGACCAGAGGGAACACCAGAAACAGCAGAATCGCGGCGGCGCCCAGGGCCAGGAGCACCGCGAGCGGGATGCGCACCCGTGCCGGCCCAGGCAGGTGTCTGAAAATCCAGCTGTACACAATTCCTCCTACCTGTCCGTGAGCACGGGCGGTGCTCCCTTGCTCTTGTCTCTCGTCTCATCCAGCTCGGCGAACACGATGAGCCTGCTCTTCGCGGAGAAGCGGGGATGGCACGTGGTCAGCGTCATCAGCGACCGGGTCGGCATCTCGCCCAGGCGGCCCGGCACGGGATAGGTCACGTCCAGCCGGTGCGGGTCCACGATCTCGGAGCCGGTGACCCGGTAGGTGAAGTACCTGTCGGCCACCTCGACCACGATGGGGTCCCCCACCTTCAGCTCGTCGACGCGGCTGAACGGCTTCCCGTACGTCGTGCGATGGCCTGAGAGGACGAAGTTCCCGATCCCCCCCGGCGCCGCCGTTCCCGGGAAGTGCCCGGGCCCGCGGCGCAGCACCTCCGTCGTCACCCCTTCGACGACTACGGGGGCGTAGTCGGCACCGAAACGCGGCACGCGCAGCACCGCGATCCCGTCGCCGAGCTCGACCGGCGGGATCGCGGGCCGCCGGTCCGCCGCAGGCCCGCCTGGCTCCGGCACGGCCGGGGCCTGCCGTGCCCAGGCTGTCGTGAGGTCGTGGCGGATCCGGTCCTGCGACCTGGAGGCGAAGATGTCCGTGATCCACAGCTGGTAGCCGAGGAAGAGCACCACCACCACACCGGCGGTGATCATCAGCTCACCGGCGACCCGGGCGATCCGCCCACCGATCGGGCGCGGTGGACCCGGGGCTGCCGGGCTCCGCAGGGTGCCCGGCGCGGCGGCCGTATTCCATCCGTTCTCACCACGGCGCTCGCCGTACCGAGCCTCGTCCCGTGCGCCGCCCGTCACGGCGTCCCCCGCGGCGGCGCCGCCCGGCTGGACCGTCGGCGTGTCCTCCTGGCCGGATGTCGGGCGTCCACTCTGTGCCGGGACGCCGACGAGAGCCGCGTCGGCCGACTGCTCCGCGGTTCGCGGCGACCTGTCGAGCAGGTCCTCGAGCCTGACCAGAGCGCCCTGCTCTGCCTGGGTGCCTGCGGGCGGCTCGGGGGGTGAGTCCGGGGCCGGCAGGAGGGTCCGTGGGTGCTTGTCCTCGCCAGGAGTCCCGCCAGCACTCATGCCGCCACCCTAAGGCATTGCTCCACCACTATCGGTGAGAACATGGCGCGGGTTGAACCCAAAGGGCAGCTCCAGCCGGTGAGCGGCCATCAACTCTTCGTCGCCCAGGAGCGACGCCGTCGAACCGTCCGCCGCGATCACGCCCTGGTCGAGGATCACAGAACGGGCACATAGCTGCAGCGCATAGGGCAGGTCGTGGGTAACCATGATCAATGTCAGGTCGAGGCCGCCCAGCACCTCGGCGAGCTCCCGCCGGCCGGCCGGGTCCAGATTGGCCGACGGCTCGTCGAGGACGAGGACGTCCGGCCGCATGGCGAGCACTGTCGCCACGGCGGCGCGGCGGCGCTCCCCCAGGCTGAGATGGTGCGGCGGCCGGTCGGCGTGTCCGGCGAGCCCGACCGCCGACAGCGCGTCCGCCACCCGGTCCGCCAGCTCCGGCCCACGCAGCCCGAGGTTCGCCGGCCCGAAGGCCACATCCTGGCCCACCGTGGGCATGAACAGCTGGTCGTCCGGATCCTGGAACACCAGGCCCACCCGCCGCCGGATCTCCCGCATCTGCGGGCCGGCGACCGGCATGCCCTCGATGCGAACCGATCCCGCCCCGGCCGTCAGGATGCCGTTGAGGTGCAGCATCAGGGTTGTCTTGCCGGCACCGTTGGGGCCGAGCACCGCGACGCGCTCTCCGCGGGTGATCGCGAGGTCGACCCCGAAGAGCACCTGCCGCCCGTCCGGATAGGCGAACGCGAGCCCGTCGATCTCCACCGCCAGAGGCCGGGCGTCAGGCACGCCGGCCGACCCGGACGGTGCGGCTACCTGGGACGATGCGGTCGCCTCGGACGGCACGACCACCCCGCCGGACCCGGCCGACCCCCTGGCCGCCTTCACAGCGTGCCCAGACCGGTACCGTGGGCCATCACCGCGACCGTCGCGCCGAGCACCACCAGGCCGCCGGCGAGCGTCCACTGGGCCGGCCGCGGCGCGGCGGCGGGCAGCGCACCGGGCAGCGTGCCCGAGTAGCCGCGGGCGAGCATCGCCAGGTGAACCCGTTCCCCGCGCTCGTACGACCGGATGAACAGGGTGCCGAGCGAGGCGGCGAGCACCCCGGTCGCCCGCAGGGAGCGGGGTTCGTGCCCGCGGGACCGGCGGGCCACCGCCATCCGGCTCATCTGGTCGACGACGAGACCCGCATAACGGATCATGAACGAGGCGACCGCGACGATCACGGGTGGCAGCCGCAACCGCTCCAGCCCGACGAGCAGGTCACGGGCCGGGGTGGTCGCGGCGAGCACGATGACGGTCATCAGACCGAGCGTAGCCCGGGCCAGCAGGCCGAACGCCTGCTCCAGCCCGGGCCGCGAGAGCCCCACCCCCAGCACGTCGACGCGCGGGCCCGCGACGACGAACGGCAGCGCCGCCGCGAAGGCCAGGAACGGCAGCTCCAGCGCGAGCCTGCGGGCGACGAGCCGCGGGCGCAGGCGGGCCACCGCGCACAACGTGACCAGCACCAGCAGATGCGCCAGGAACGCCCACCCGGCGGTGATGGGAGTGACCACCACACAGATCACATAACCGAGCGCCGCCACGATCTTGCACTGCGCGGGCATCGTGTGCAGAACGCTGCGCCCGGGCTGATACGGATCAAGGACGTGCACACCACCCATCGTGGGCAGGCCTCTCTACCCGTCCGCCGCGCAGGCGCAGGTCACGGCCGGGCTGCGGGGCCGGCACCGGAGCCCGCGCCCGCCACCACCACCCGATCGCCCGCGCCCGCATCCACGTCCGCGGGCAGAGCGGCACGGGAACGCACCCGCAGCCGGGTGATGCCCAGGACGACGGCGGCACCCACGACGTAGGAGATCGACACCCCGATGACGCCGGCCACCGCCCCGGCGAGCCGCTCGTTCTCGATGCCGGAGACGGCGTAGTCCGCGAGCGGCCAGTCCGCGAACGAGTGGTCCTCCGCCTGCTGGATGAACCCCTTGTCCTCGGCGACCTTCTCCAGTCCGTCCGGGCTCGAGCTGGCGTAGCCGGAGACGAAGCCGGCGAGGACGAGGGCCACGAAGAGACCCGCCACCAGGAAGACCATGTTGCGGCGGTCGCCGAGCACCCCGCCGGCCGGGCCGGCGGGCCCGGCGGGCCGCGGCGTGCCGACGGCCGGGTCCGCCCCGCCGCTGTGCGCCCCGCCGCTGTGCGGCATGCTGCTGTGCGGCATGCCGACGGCGGGGTCTGCCTGGCCGCGGTCGGCGCTGTGCGGGTCGGTCATGAGGAGGCCCTCCCATCCTCGCGGCGGTCCGCCGGCGCGGGCCCACCGGTGCCGGCACCGGCGACTGCGGCCGCCAGACCCGCGCCGGCGGGGGCCGTGGCACCGGCCGGCTCGAAGCGCCGGACCGTCAGGTTCCGCGCCTGGTGCAGATCCCGGGCGCCGTACACGAGATCCGGGCGGGTGCCGAGCACGAGGCTGACGGTCGCCGCTGTGATCGCGGCCTCGCCGATCCCGATCAGGCTGTGCACGCCGAACATCGCGCCGGCGACGCCGCCGAGCGGCAGGTCGACCGTGCCGCCGAGCGCGAACTGGAGCACGAAGACCCCCGCGGCGAGCGGCACCGTGACGAAGGCAGCGACGGCCGAGGCGGCGACCACCACCGGCGCTCTCCGCGGCAGCAGGCGCCTGGCCAGGACAAACAGCCCGTAGCCACCGATGGCGCCGACCAGCGCCATGTTCGTGATGTTGAGCCCGAGCGCGGTGAGGCCACCGTCGGCGAACAGTGCCTGGACGCCCAGCACCACCGCTATCGCGATCGCGCCCAGCCATGGCCCGACGAGCACCGCCGCCAGGGTGCCGCCGAGCAGGTGCCCGCTTGTTCCCATGGCCACCGGGAAGTTCAGCATCTGGCCCGCGAAGACGAAGGCGGCGACGAGGCCGGCGAGCGGAGTGAGCTGGTCCGTGTTCTCCGCACCGGCCCGTTTCACGGCATAGCCGACGCCGGCGACGGCGACGACACCGAACGCCGCGGACGTCGGAGCGTCGATGAACCCGTCCGGGATATGCATGCTCCCCCCTCACCCACGGCCCTCAGCCCGCGGCGCAGCATCTGGAGCGGCAGCGGCGCTGGTCCGTCGTCGCTAAGAATACGCATCTGCGACTACTTTGCAGGAAAAAGCTCCGAGCCCGCTCCCGCGTGAGCGGAAACGAGCGCCCCGGTCGCCAGCCACGCGCCTTCCGCGCCACACAGCCACGACTGGATACTCTGAGTCACCAGCTCGCCATGATTAGCAATCATCCCACCGCGCGCCCGCGCCAGGTCCGGACGAGGTGAGGCCATGAAGACCATCGCGGTGATCATCCACCGGGAGACCGTGGGCCGGACGATGGAACTCGCGGCCCGTCTCGACGTGTCCACGCATCTCGACCAGGTCACCGTGGTGGCCAACGATCTCTCCGCGCGGCCGGCGGGGCTGCCGGCGGGCGTGGGCTGGCTCGTCCCCCCGCGGGACCTCGGCCGGGGTGGCGCCTTCCGGTACGCGGTCGCGTCGATACCGGCGGCGTCCGTCTACCTGCTGGTCGAGAACAACGTGCGGATCGACGACACGGCCATCGGTGCCTGCCTGGAGCTGCTGGCCGGCGCGAACATCGGGGTGGTCGCCCCCCGGCTCGTGGACGAGGCCGGCGCCCGGTCCGTGCCGGCCCGACCGACCCGCTACCTCGTCCTGCCTCGGATCCTGGGGAGTGCTCCGCCGGATCGTCCCAGCGAGGCCAACTGGGTCAGCGGCGCGGTGATGTTCGTCAAGGCCGAGTGCCACCAGCGGGTGGCGATGGACGGTCGCTACTTCCGCGGCCTGGAGGACATCGACTTCTGTCATCGGGTCCGCGACGCCGGCTGGAGCGTGGTGGTCTGCCCCAGGGCGGCCTGGCGGTCGGGCGCGGAAACCGACCCCGGGGTGCTGAGCGACTACTACGAGGTGCGCAACCGCCTGTGGTTCACCCGGATCCGGGGCTGGCGCGGACGCACCGCCGCCGCGGCCCTCTGGACGCTCCTCGCGACCCTGCCGCACGCCGCCACCCGCGGCCACCGACAGCCGCACGCCGGTCGGCTCGTGCTGCGGGGCCTGCTCGACGGCCTCGGCCCACTCCCCCCGAGCGGCGACCCGCAGCCGGACGAACCGCGGACCGCCCGGTGGGCGTCGCCGGGACCGCCCTCAGGCGCCGGCCGCCGCGGCTGACCCACCCGGCGCCGGGCTCGTCGCGCCGGCCGCCGGCTCGCCCGCCGCCGGCTCGGCGGCGCGGGCGGTCGGCACCACGGTCGTGGCACCCCTCGCAGGCGCCGTGAGGAAGACCGACTGCCAGGCGAAGAGGTTCGGGTGGGTGGACAGCGCCCAGCGGTCGGCCCGCTCGACAAGGGGCCGCGCGAGCCACTGCCGGCTGCGCCACCAGGGCAGGCCGCCGCCACCGCCGGCGGCGAGGATGCGCAGGCCGTGCTGCTTGAGCAGCTCGCGCGCCGTCCGGACGGTGAAGAAACGCAGGTGGGTGCCGTCCATGACGCCGGTCTCGGTGTAGTCGAAGCGTCCCAGCAGATGCTTCGCCCGCTCCCGGTAGTGCGCAATGTTCGGGAGCGCCACCGCGATCCGCCCGCCGGGAGCGAGCACCCGCTGCGCCTCCGCGAGGAGACCGGCCGGCTCGACAAGATGCTCCAGGATGTGGGACAGCACCACCAGGTCGTAGGACTCGTCCGCGGCGAAGCGCAGACCCTCGGCCAGGTCCGCGAGTTCGACCCGTTCGCACTCGGCGGCGGCGGCGACGAGCTCCGCGGCGTCCCGTGTCACCCCGGTGACCCGCCAGCCGGCGGCGCGGAGCAGGCGGGCGTTGTCGCCGGCGCCACAGCCGCAGTCCAGTGCCCGGCCGGGCGGAATGTCGACCAGACCGAGCAGCGTTCGGTTCCCGGTGTTGCGGTAGCGGAGATCCAGATCCGTGGTCATCGCCGACACCCTGCTTTCCTGTGGTCCGCGCGTACCCGCGCCCCGGCTAGCTACCTGAAGTGATACTCCAACTACCAAAAGAAGGGATGGAGGGCGGCGGAGCGTGGCGCTGACACGGCCACGCATCACCACAACCACAGAGAGACTCTCTACTATCATTTTCCGTGCCTCTACCTCGCAGATCGCCCGCCCTGACCGCAACAACCGCGACCGATCAGGACGCGGCCGCCCCGCGGGTGCTCCTGCTGCACACCACGACACCGCATCCGGACGCCGCACGTCACCTCACCGCCGTCGCCGCCAGCCTGCGGGCGGGGGGAGCCGAGGTGATCCACCTGACCGCCCGCGAACAGGCCGAGCGGTCCGATCCGGCCCCGGCGACCGGAGCAACCGGAGCGACCAGGGCGGCCGGCGCTCGGCTGCTTCGCCGGGCCGGTCAGCCGGGGGTCGATCTGGCGTTCCACCTCCGCGCGGTATGGACGGCCGCGGCGGGAGCACGGGCGCTGGGCCCCGTGGACAGCGTTGTCGCCGGAGACGTCACTCTTGCTCCGGCCGGGTCCGCCGCCGCCCGGCTGACGGGCGCGAGCCGGGTGCCCGTCCTCTTCCACGGCGTCGACATGTGGACGATGCGCCCGCATCTGCGCCTTCTCCTCCGCCGCGACCCCCTGCTCTACCCGGTGACATCCAGCTCGTTCAGCGCGGGGGCGCTGTCACCGGTACGGATGGGAGCGATCATCCCGCCAGGTCTGGAGCACCGGTGGCGCGAGACCCTGCTCGCCGAGGCCGCGCGCCGCCGGCCGCTGCCGCCGATGCCCACGGTCCTGAGCGTCTTCCCCCTCGGCGACTGGGAGTCCAAGGGGCTGACGACCCTGGTGGACGCACTCGACAGCGCGGCCGCCGCACTCGGGCCGGTGCGGCTGGTGATCGCGGGAGCCGGGCCGGCCCCCGGGGCACTGCACTCCGTCGTCGCAGCGCGAAAGCACACGGAGCTGTCCGAGGACCCCGGTGACGCGGCCCTCGCCCGGCTGTATGCGACCGCTGACCTGTTCGCGTTGTGCACGCGAACCCGCACCAGGCCGCCGGTCAGCGGCGAGGCGCACCCGACCACGCTGCTGGAGGCGCAGCTCGCGGGCTGTGCGGTCATCGGCCCCGCGCAGGGCGGGTCACCGGACGCGTACCAGCGGGGTGCCACCGGATGGACCCCGGCCGACGAGTCGGTGCCGGCGCTGGCCCACATCCTGGAGGATCTGCTCGCGGACCGCGCGCGGCTGGCGCGCGCCGGGCGACTGGCCAGCGAATGGGCACAGAGTGTCACCGACCCCGACGATCATGTCCGGGCCGTCTTCGCCGCCCTGCTCGGGCGTCAGCCACAGCCACGCACCGACAGCGAAGTGGCAGGTCAGGAGCTCACCGGCCAGCCTGCCCCCCGCTCCCCGGAATCTCCCGCGCCCCAGGGGTCCCAGGGGCCGGCCGAGGAGGCCCGGGCCGGCCGCCCCTGATCAGGCCTGGGCCGCGGCCTGCCGGACACGCTCCGGCACCCGCGGGAACACGGCCTGCTCGTAGCGGCGGATCGCGACCAGCAGCCAGCTGTCCGCCGTGTCCGCCGGGGCCTGTCCGGCAGCCGGACGGCCGTCGAGGTTCTGCAGCCGGACGTCGCCGAACCCGGCGAGTTCGACCAGTTCGACCAGGTGGCCGGCTTCACGCGGATGGTGTTCCGGGCGGTACCTGCCCCGCGGGCGCGCCGCCGGTCCTGCGGGCGGCGGGGGTGCCGGCGGGGGCGGGGGCACCGGCGGCGTGGCGGCCAGCCGCACGGTCGGTTGCCGCGGCCGGCCGCCGGCGGGACCGGACACGCTCGCCCGGAGGACGAGACACCCCCCGGGGCGCAGGCTCGTCCACACCGACGTCAGTAGGGCGGAGAGGTCCTCGTCGTCCAGCTGCGTGGCGAGGGTGAGGGAGACCGCGATGTCGACCCGGCGGCCGGACCCGAAGAACTCCCGGGGAGTCCGGTAGTCGATGTTCACCGCATGGTTGAGGACACGCGCGCAGGCGAGGACACCACGCGAGAGGTCCACCGCCTCGACCGACCAGACCCGGCCGGCCACCGCGCGCGCCAGGTAGCCAGGGCCGCAACCGACGTCGAGCAGGTCCTGCTCGGGCGCCAGGTACGGCTCGAGCACATCCCGGACGAACATGTCGTGGGCACCGCGGTCGCGGTGCGCGGACCGGTCCGGGCGCTGGCCGCGGGGGTGGTGGGCGGCAAGGCCCACCAGCCGTAGGGCCAGGCCTGGCCGCCGCGGAGCGGGCGTCACGGCGAGGAGCAGGCGGACCCACCTGGCACCGAGGAAGGTCCGCCCGCCGGTTACCGCGAGAAGCAGTGATCGGAGGTGGGAGACGCGCAGGGGTGCCGCACGATCACCGTCAGTAGGCTGCAGGTCGCTGTCGCTGTCAGGGAGTCCGGGAGCCACAGGTCCTTCCGGACTGCCTGACCGCTGCCTCACAGGGTCCGACCCTGACAGGACGGACACATGAAGTCAACGAACGACTACAGCAAGTTTGACTACTCCAGGTAGTCGCGGAGCTTCTGCGACCGGGAGGGGTGGCGCAGCTTGGACAGGGTCTTCGACTCGATCTGCCGGATGCGCTCCCGGGTCACGCCGAACTCGCGGCCGACCTCCTCCAGCGTCCGCGGATGGCCGTCGGTGAGGCCGAAACGGAGCTGGATCACCTTCTTCTCCCGGTCGGAGAGCGTGTGCAGGACGGAGTCCAGCTGCTCCTGTAGGAGGATGAAGCTCGCGGCGTCCACCGGCACGACCGCGTCGCAGTCCTCGATGAAGTCGCCGAGGTGGGAGTCCTCCTCCTCACCGATCGGCGTCTCCAGTGAGACCGGCTCCTGGGACACCTTCAGGATCTCCCGGACCTTGTCCGGGGTGAGGTCCATCTCCTTGGCGATCTCCTCCGGGCTGGGCTCCCGGCCCAGGTCCTGCAGGAGCTGCCGCTGGATGCGGATCAGCTTGTTGATCGTCTCGACCATGTGCACCGGGATACGGATCGTCCGGGCCTGGTCCGCGATCGCGCGGGTGATGGCCTGGCGGATCCACCAGGTGGCATAGGTGGAGAACTTGTAGCCCTTGGTGTAGTCGAACTTCTCGACCGCCCGGATGAGCCCGAGATTGCCCTCCTGGATGAGGTCCAGGAACAGCATGCCGCGCCCGACGTACCGCTTCGCGATGGAGACGACGAGCCGGAGGTTCGCCTCGACGAGCTTGCGCTTGGCGATCTGCCCGTCCCGCTCGATGGCCTCCAGGTCACGGCGCATCTGCGGGGAGGTCTTCTTCGTCGCCACCGCGAGCTTCTCGGAGGCGAAAAGGCCGGCCTCGATCCGCTTGGCGAGGTCGACCTCCTCCTCCGCGGTCAGCAGCGGGACCTTGCCGATCTCCTTCAGGTACATCCGTACCGGGTCGGAGGTCGGGGCCTTGAGCGCGAGCTCCTCCTCCTCCCGACGCCGACGGGCCAGCAGGTCCGCCTCGTCGGCGTTCTCACCCCCCGCCTCGAGGACCTCGATGCCCTCGTCATTGAGCACCTGCAGGACGGTCTCGGCCTGCTCAGGGGGCAGCTCGGCCGCCTGGATAGCGACCGTGACGTCCTCAGTGGTGAGGAAACCGATCTCCTTGCCACGGGTGATGAGGTCCTTGACCTCGTCCACCTGGGCCTCGCGGGGTAGGACGGTAGGACTCATGGGCGGAATCTCGTCACTTCCTTCTCGGGATCGACCCAGGTTACGCGGCACCTACGCCCCGCTCCCGGAGTTGGAGCCTGTGCTGTTCCAAAGCAATCAGCTCACCGAACGCACGGTTGAAGGCATCAGTGTCGGATGTCGGGTTGAGCCGCTGCACCTGCGACTTCACTTCCCTGATCCGACGGGTCACATGCAGCTCCTGAACACGCGACATCTGTTCGTCGACGTAGCGGTCGTCCACATCGTGGTCGCACAGCACTCCCTCGACCGCGAGCGCGAGGACGAACCGCCGCAGCTCCTCGTCCGGAATCACGTCCACGACCGCACCGGCCCAGCCGAACGGGTCACCGGCCGCGTACAGCCCCGCGCACACCCCGCCCGCGGCGGCGATCGCCTCGCGGACCGCGCGATGCGCGGGAACGGTGAACAGCTCGGCGGCGAGCGTGTCGAACAGCGGGCCGGCCAGCCCCGGGCACTGCAGGGCGAGTTTGAGAGTCTCCCGCTCGACGATGACGGCCGCCTCGTCCGGCGCGGCCTCGAGCTGCCTGCGCCCCGCCGGGCGCGCCCCGCCACCACCGGCACCCGGGGCGCCCTGGCCGCCCGTGGCCACGGCGCCGCTCGCGCCGGAGGGCCTGGCCACGGCACCGCCGCCGGCCGGAGCCTTCGAGCGGTGCTGCCCGACCCGGTCGACCACGAACCGTTCGTCCAGGAAACCGAGCCAGCGGTCCAGGTTCACCGCGTAGCGGTGCCGGATACCGGTGTCCTTGAGCCGGTTCACCAGCGGCGCGGCGGCGTCCAGCGCGGCGAGGCGGCCCTCGGTGGTGTTCAGGTCGTAGCGGTCGATCACGCCGCGGATCGCGAACTCGAACAGCGGCTGCCGGCTGGCCACGAGGTCGCGCACCGCCGCGTCGCCATGCTGCGTCCACAGGTCGCACGGGTCGAGCCCGTCCGGCTGTACCGCGACATAGGTCTGGGTGACGAACCGCTCCTCGTACTCGAAGGCCCGCATGGCGGCGGCCTGCCCGGCCTTGTCCCCGTCGAAGGTGAAGATCACTTCGCCGGGGCGGGAGTCCGAGTCCATCAACAGCCGGCGCACGATGGCGACGTGGTCGCCGCCGAAGGACGTCCCGCAGCTCGCGACGGCCGTGGTGACGCCCGACAGATGACAGGCCATGACGTCGGTGTACCCCTCGACGACCACCACCTGGTAGCGGCGGGCGATGTCACGCCGCGCCAGGTCGGCACCGTAGAGAAGCTTCGCCTTCTTGAACAGCGGCGTCTCCGCCGTGTTGAGGTACTTCGGCCCGGCGTCGGGACCGTCGGCGAGGCGCCGGCCGCCGAAGCCGACGACCTCACCGCCCAGATCACGGATGGGCCACAGCAGCCGGTGGTGGAACCGGTCGATGAGCCCACCGCGCCCGCCGCGCTTGGCAAGCCCGGCCAGCTCCAGCTCCTCGGCCGTGAAGCGGCGCGCGAGCAGGTGCCGGGTCAGCTCGTCCCAGGACGCGGGCGCGTAGCCGAGGCCGAACCGCTCCGCCGCCGACCGGTCGAAGCCACGGGAGGTGAGGAACTCCCAGCCGGCGCGCGCATCCGGAGCGGAGTAGAGCTGCTCGGTGTAGAACTCGGCTGCCAGCCGGTGGGCCTCCAGCAGGCGCTGCCGCTGGCTCGTCACCGCCCGGCTGGTGGTGCCCCCGCCCTCGTAGGTCAGAGTGATCCCGGCCCGGCGGGCGAGGCGCTCGACCGCCTCCGGGAAGCTGAGACCGTCGATCTTGCGGACGAAGGCGTAGACGTCACCGCCCTCGTTGCAGCCGAAGCAGTGGAAGAACCCGACCGAGGGCCGCACGTTGAACGACGGCGACTTCTCGTCGTGGAAGGGACACAGCCCGACCAGGCTGCCGCCGCCGACCGGGCGGAGCTGGACGTGGTCACCGATGACGTCCGCGATGTCCGACCGCTCCCGTACGAGGGCTATGTCAGCGTCACGGATGCGCCCGGCCACCGATTCCCTCCCTGGTCACGTCCGGCGGGCCCGCCATCGCGGGCTCCGATGTCACTGGATAGACGGCGCCGCCCCGCCTGGGGTTGCGCACCGCGGGTATCTCGTGTCCGGTCACCTGGTACGACGCGGCCAGCGGCCCGGCCCGCCCGGGGCGCCCTCGCCGCCGACCGGACGGATCCGCTGATGACGTCGGTGTCAACGGTCCTTTCGCGTGATGGTACTTGTCATCCGGCCGACAGTGTCGATCATGCCACGCGCGGAGCCGGGAGCGACCGCCCCTCGCCCCGACGGAACGCGCCGTCCGGGCCGCACCGTCCGAGCCGCGCCGCGAGACGACGGCCGGCACCGTCCGGCACACCCTCGCGGAGACCATGATGCGACACAGGCCACATCGGAAGCCACCGACGAACCACGCCCGTCACTCCAGTGTCGCGCCACGACCCCATCCCATCCCAAACGCAGCCGGCAACGATCACAGCGTACGTCGTTTTTCGCTGGTCACAGCACCCTCTGTGGTGGTCGGCCCGTCAGTGCCCTACTCCGGGGGCCCGCGGGCCGGGCGCGCGAGGGGAACCGCCCAACGGGTTGACGACCCGTGTTCTCCCACCGCGCGGACGACACGCCGGTGAGCGCGGGACGAACGAGACCCGTTCGAGGGTGTTCAGCCTCTCACCCAGAGTGAGATTCCGGCCATCGAGGCAGGTCACAGTCCCGTGCCAGCGGGGTAATACCACTCACTGACCACGAAGCTGAGCGTATCGAGGCGATTCTCGTACCTACGTCGATCGCAACAACGATACTTTGGGCGCACCCCGTTCCCCCAACTCGGCCCGGAGGCCCGCCGTGGACAAGATCGTCAAGTACGGTGCGATCGCGTTCCTCATCTTTTTCATCGTCACCGCACCGGACAGCGCCGCGAGCATCATCGACCGGGTGTTCGGGTGGCTTGAGGACATCGGGAACGGAGCGTCCGAGTTCGTGACAGACACAGCCCTGTGATCCGCCTCCTCCCCGGCCCGGCGTCTGCGACACTTCGACCGTGGTGAGACTCCAGCTTCCGGACCCAGCGCTGCGGGACACCAAGTACCTCGCGTCCCAGGAGCGCCTGGTCATGATGGTGCGGCTGCACTGGGCCATCATGCTGCCGGTCCTCCTGCAGACACTGGGCGCGGCGCTGCTCGCCCTCGCCGTGAACGTCCTCCTGACTCTGGAGGACATCGACACGGGTCCCATCACCACACTGCTGTGGTGGTTCGCGCTCTTCATGATCCTCCGAATGCTCTGGAAGATCGCGGACTGGCACTTCGACCACCTGATGATCACGGACAAGCGTCTGCTGAAGGTGTCGGGCATCTTCTTCCGCAAGGTCCAGACGATGCCGCTGTCGAAGATCACCGATCTCACCTACAACCGGGACCCGCTCGGGCGGCTCCTCGGGTACGGCGAGTTCGTCGTCGAGTCAGCCGGCCAGGACCAGGCTCTCTCGAAGATCAGCTTTCTTCCCCGGCCGGACCGGCTCTACCTCACCCTGGTCGACATGACCTTCGGCGGCGGCCCGTCCCCGGCAGGGGACGACTGATCGCCCCGGGGGCCGTCCGCACTCACCGCCGGCGGCCCGCCACTCCTGCCCACGGGAAGGTCACCCGGGCAACACGCGCGGTAGACGAATGACCCACCCCTGGCGTCTCGGCCGAAAGTTAACCTAAGCTGAACGCCTTCCGTCCGGGTCGATGCGTTTCACCTGCGGATTCGCCTCCTTGACGCCAGTCGCCGACGCATGGTCGTCCACCCGGGCTCCTCATCGACGGCGAGGGTCGGGGCGAAACAGACGATGCCTGTCAGCGACGGCGTTCCGTTCGCACGCGGCCTGCGTGCCTTCGGTGACCGGCTTGCGGTGGTCGCCGCGAGCGGGCCGGTACTCACCTACCGGCAGCTCGCGGACCAGGTGGAGCACGCCGCCACGAGGCTGGGCCGGTCACGGCGCCTGGTGATGCTCGCGGACCCCACCGGGCTGGCGGACGATCCCGAGCCACTCGTCCTCTATCTCGCGGCCCTCGCCGCCGGGCACCCGGTGCTGCTCACGGGGCCGGGCCGCGACGAGTCCCGCGAGCTCGCCGCGGCCTACCGCCCCGATGTCGTCCTGGCCCGCGGGACCGACGGCTGGGAGTTCCACGAGCACGACACCGGCCGGTCCGCCCGCGATCTGCACCCCGACCTCGCACTGCTGCTGTCCACCTCGGGCTCGACCGGCTCGGCGAAACTCGTTCGGCTCTCGGCCCGCGGGGTCCAGGCCAACGCCGAGGCGATCGCCTCCTACCTGGGCATCCGGGACAGCGACCGCGCGCCGGTCCAGCTGCCCGTTCACTACTGCTACGGCCTGTCGGTGGTGAACAGCAACCTCAGCCGCGGCGCAGGACTGCTCCTGACCGAGGGCTCCGTGACCGAGGAGCGGTTCTGGTCGACCTGGCGGACCTGGGGCGGGACCAGCCTGCACGGCGTCCCGCACACCTTCGACCTGCTGGACCGGATCGGCTTCGCCGGCATGGACCTGCCCGGCCTGCGTTATGTCACCCAGGCCGGGGGCGCGCTGGCGCCGCACCGCGTCCGCGAGCTCGCGCTTCTCGGCCGGCACCGCGGCTGGGAATTCTTCGCGATGTACGGCCAGACCGAGGCGACCGCGCGGATGGCCTACCTTCCACCGGAGCTCGCCGCGACGCGCCCCGAGGCCGTCGGCCGGCCCATCCCCGGCGGCTCCTTCGAGATCGTTCCCGATCCCGACCAGCCCTCGCGGGGAGAACTGATCTACCGCGGGCCGAACGTGATGATGGGGTACGCCGCGGGCGTCGCCGACCTCGCGGCCGGCGCCACCGTCCAGGCCCTCGCGACCGGTGACATCGCGCGCCGGGCACCGGACGGGCTCTACGAGATCGTCGGGCGGGCATCGAGGTTCGTGAAGCTGTTCGGGCTGCGCATCGACCTGGACCGCACCGAGCTCCTCCTTGCCGAGCACGGCCTGAACGCCGCCTGCGTCGGCACGGACGACCAGCTGACCGCCGTGGTGGCGACAGCCGACGGGGCCGATCTCGACCAGGCGGCCGCCGTTCTGACCAGCCGGCTGCGGCTGCCGGTCAGCCATGTCCGGGTACTGGCCGTCAAGGACATCCCACGCCGACCCAACGGGAAGATCGACTACCCGGCCCTCCGCACGCTGACGGAGTCGGGACTGCCCGCGGACCCGCCGGCACCCGTGTCATCCGAGCTGCGGGCACGCTTCGCCCGGGTCCTGGGACACAGCGAGGTCGCGGACGACGCAACCTTCGTCGGGCTCGGCGGCGACTCGCTGACCTACGTGCGGATGTCGCTGGAGATCGAGCGCGCCCTCGGATCCCTCCCGCCGTCGTGGCCCTCCATGACCGTGGCCGACCTCGAGCTCCTCGCGGTGCGGCGGGCCGAGAGCACTCGCGGGCGCCTCCGGCCGGGCGGGCCGGCACGGTTCGGGTGGCTCGCCCGGGTGTGGCGCGGCGGCGCGGCGCGGGCCGGCGGGCTGCGGACCGTCGAGACCAACGTCGTGCTGCGCGCGATCGCCCTGGTGCTCGTCATCGCCAACCACATCGGGTTGTTCCACCTGCTCGGCGGGGCACATCTGCTCCTCGTCGTGGCCGGCTGGAGCTTCGCGCGGTTCTGCCTGCCGGCCGCCGCATCCGGCCAGGGCGGCGCACCGGACACGGCGACCAGCCGGCGGATTCTGGTCGCCGCCACCCGGATTGCGCTGCCCTCGATGCTCTGGCTGGCATGGCGGGCCATCGCGACCTCGGACGTGCACTGGTCGAACGTCTCGCTGCTGGACAACTACCTGCGCGGCGGGGTGCCGGGCTACTGGTTCGTCGAGGTCCTCGTGCAGGTGCTGGTCGCGCTCGCGGTGCTCTTCACGATCCCCGCGGTACGCGGCTGGGAGCGGCGGCACGGGTTCGGGTTCGCGCTCGCGGTGCTGGGGGTCGCGCTGGTGGCCAACATCCCGACGGACAACACGGGGACCTTCCCCAGCGCCTTCTACGTGACCCATGGCGCCATGTGGTTCTTCGTGCTCGGCTGGCTCGCCCAGCGGGCCGCCGGCACAGCCGCACGGCTGGCGGTACTCGGGATCGCCGCCCTGGCGGTACCGGGGTACTTCGGCGACCCAGCCCGGGAGACGGTGGTGCTCGCGGGCCTTTCCGCGCTCCTCTTCGTCGCCCGGCTGCCGCTGCCCGGGTTGCTTGTCACGGCCGCCGGGACGATCGCCGGCGCCTCCCTCTACACCTACCTGACGCATTACACGGTCTACGAGGTCGCGCTGCGCCACCTTGACCCGCTGCCGGTTCTCCTCCTCTGCCTCACCGTCGGTACCGCGGTCGCCGCCGCGGCCGGGCGGGCACGCTCGCTGCCGCTGCCGCTGCCGGGGCTGGCCACGGTCCCGCGCGCCGCGGCCGCGTTCCTGCGCGCCTGCCGCCGGGCGGCCGCGACACCACACGCGCTGGCCCTGGCCGGCCCGTCCGCCGGGCCCATCGGTCTGGGCCAGCCGCTCACACTCGCCTTCGGTCGTCTGAACCGGCCCGGATGACGCACCCGCCCGGAGGCCTGTCGCACCGCCCGTATGGTGGGTGGAATGAGTCCTGACGAGCCGGTGCCGCCCGGCCGTCCGCAGGAGGCGACGGGCCCGCCCGCCGGCCGGCGGGCCAGGGGGTCTCTGGAGACGGAGATCATCGAGATCCTGCACCGGTCCGAGGTCGCGCTGTCCCCGGCGCAGGTACGCGCTCGGCTGCCCGGCTCCTCCCTGCTCTCCTACAGCGCCGTCGTCACGACCCTGACCCGGCTGCACGCGAAGGGCCTGGTCACCCGCAGGCGTCACGGCCGCGCGTACCGCTACACCGCGGGGGACGCAGCCTCCGTCGCCGCGCGGCGAATGACCCGGTTGCTGGACGACCAGGCTGACCACCGACTCGCCCTCACCCACTTCCTCGCCGCGTTGTCACCCGGCGACGAGGCGTTGCTGCGCGCCCTGATCACCGAGTCCGATGCCCCTCCGCACGACGGGTCCGGCGCCGAGGACGAGCCCCCGGCCGCCCGCGACCGGCGGCAACCCCGTGCTTGACCATCTCCTGGTGTCGGTGGTCGCCGCCCCGCTGCTGACGATGCTGGCTCTCCGCCTGCTGGTGGACCGGGTGTGGCCCCGCACGGTGGTCACGACCGGAACCGCCGCTGCGCTGTTGGTGGCCGCGGCGAGCATGATCAGCCTTGTGGCGCTGGCCGCACCGGCCGCGATCAGCCTGAGTGGGCTGGTGGCCGGCGGTGTTCCAGGCGGCGAGGCCTGGCAGAACACGGTGCAGCCCCGTTGGGTGGCCTGGGTCGCTCTGGCCGCGCTGCTCGCCCAGGTGACGATGGTGGCTGCGACGGCCCGCAGGCAGTGGACCGGTCTGCGGGCCGCCCGGGCGGAGGCGGCCGCCCTGCCCGGCACCGACGACATCACGGTGGTCACCGACGAGAGAGTGGATGCGTTCGCGCTGCCCGGCGCACCGGGCCGGGTTGTCATCACCAGCGGCATGATGACGGCGCTCACCGCCGAGCAGCGCGAGGTCGTCCTCGCCCATGAGCGAGCCCACCTGGCCGCGCGCCACCATCGCCACACCTTCGCCGCACGGCTCGCCGCGGCCGCGCATCCGGGGCTGCGGCCGCTCGCGCCCCTGCTGGCGTACGCGGTGGAGCGCTGGGCGGACGAAGCGGCCGCCCGGGTCGTCCGCGACCGCGGCGCCGTCGCCCGGGGGATCACCGCAGCAGCGCTGCTGACCAGCTCATCCGATGCTCCTCGCGGCAAGGCCGCGCTGCACATCGGGAGCCTTCGCCGGGACCTCTGCGCCCGTCACGGCGGCCGGCGGCCCGGCGGGGCCCTGGGCGACGGACCTGACGGCCCACGGCGATCGGCCCGGCGGCTGCCGCTGCCCAACGGCTCCGGACCTGTCCCCCGACGGGTCGCGGCGATGCTGGCTCCGGCGCTGACCAACCGGCCCATCCGGGTGCTGCTGTCCGTGCTGCCGGCCGCACTGGCCGCGGCCTCCTGCGGGCTCGCGGTCGAGGCGATGGTCGATCTCCCTCTTCCTGGCGCGCTCGACGGCGACTGCTGACGGCCCGCCAGCCGGTTTCGGCGCGACAGCGCGGCACCAGCGGGAGGCTGGCCGGCGAAGGCACAGGTCAGAGCGCCACGTCCGGACCGTTGGACGAATGCAGTGATCTGGGCCACAGTCGACCGAACTAAAGTAAAGCTAGTCTAAGTTCTACAAACATCGTAGAAGTTGCGCCGGGCCCGGTCGCGCCGCCAGCACGTCTCATCAAGAGGACCTCAGCCATGCCTGGATTCCGCGTGCCCACACACGACCACGTCCCGCCTGGGTCGACCGCACGACACGGCCGCTTCCGGCGCCGGCCGCGGCCCGCCTCCCGCGCTGCGCTCGTCGTCACCCTGCTCGCCGTCACGGCCCTGGCCGCCTGCGGCAGCGAGGACGGGGGCGGGGAGTCCCTCACCCTGTACAGCGGCCGCAACGAGCAGCTGATCGCGCCGCTGCTCGAACAGTTCACGGCCGAGACCGGCATCGACGTCGACGTCCGGTACGGCAACACCGCCCAGATGGCGGCGCAGCTGCTGGAAGAGGGTGACCGCTCCCCAGCCGACGTCTTCCTCGCCCAGGACGCCGGCGCCCTCGGCGCCGTGGCCAAGAAGGGCCTGTTCGCTCCGCTGCCCGCCGAGGACCTGTCGGCGGTACCGGAGGGCTTCCGTTCCACGGACGGTGTGTGGGTCGGAGTCACGGCACGGTCCAGGGTGCTGGTCTACAACGAGGCAGCGGTGCCCGAGGCAGAGCTGCCCGCGTCGGTCTTCGAGCTCACCGAGCCCCAGTGGCGCGGCCGGCTCGGAGTGGTGCCGACCAACGCGTCGTTCCAGGCGTTCGTCACCGCGATGACGGTGCTGCACGGGGAGGACCGCGCCCGGGAGTTCCTGGCCGGGCTCGCGGCCAACGAGCCGCAGATCCGCGACAGCAACGTCGCGGTCCTCGAGGAGGTCGACGCCGGTCGGCTGGACGCCGGCCTGATCAACCACTACTACGCCGGTGAACTCGCCGCCGAGCGCGGCGTCAGGCCGGACGAGCTCGACGCCCGCCTGCATTTCTTCCCGGGTGGCGACATCGGTGCGCTGGTCAACGTCGCCGGGGTCGGCGTCCTCGCCACGGCGGCCGACGACCCCGAGGCACGGGCGTTCGTCGACTACCTTCTCGGGCCGCAGGCGCAGCGGTACTTCGCCGAGCGGACCTTCGAGTACCCCGTCGCGGCGGGGGTGGCCGGCCCGGCCGGCCTGCCCGCGCTGGACGAACTGACCGCCCCGGACATCGACCTCGACGACCTCGACGACCTGGAGAAGACGATCACTCTCATCCAGGCCTCGGGCCTGACCCCCTGAGCGCCGTGTCACGGGCTGTCGAGCCGCGGACTGCCGAGCCGCGGGCTGCCGAGTCACGGGCTGCCGAGCCGCGGGCTGCCGAGCCGCGGGCTGCCGAGTCACGGGCTGCCGAGCCGCGGGCTGCCGAGCCGCGGGCTGCCGAGCCGATCGGGAGGCCGGCGGCGGGGGCGGCGCCCATCCGGCTGCCGCTGCCGCGTCGGCCGGCGCTGTCCCTGGCGGCGCTGGGCGCGGCGGCGGTGGCGGTGCTCCCGTTGGTCTACCTGCTGGTCCGCGCGGTCGAGCCGGGCTGGGCCCGATGGGCCGACACGGTGCTGACCGCACGCGTGGCCGAGCTGACCGCGCGCAGTCTGGCGCTGGCCGCGGTGGTCACCGTCAGCTGTGTGGTACTCGGTGTCGGCTCGGCCGTCGCCGTCACCCGCACCGATCTGCCGGCCCGGCGCGCCTTCGCCGTGCTGGCGGCGCTCCCCCTCGCGGTGCCGACCTACATCGCCGCCTTCACCTGGGTGTCGACGTTCCGTGGGCTGGAGGGGTTCTGGCCGGCGGCGCTCGTGTTGACGCTGTGCTGCTACCCCTACGTGTTCCTGCCGGTGACAGCAGCCCTGGTCGGGGCGGACCCCGCGCAGGAGGAGGTGTCGGCGTCGCTCGGGCGGGGCCCGCTGCGCACCGGTCTCGCGGTGACACTCGGGCAGATCCGCCCGGCGGTCAGCGCAGGCGCGCTGCTGGTCGCGCTGTATGTACTGTCCGACTTCGGGGCGGTGTCCATCCTGCGTACGGACACGTTCACCCGGGCGGTCTTCGTGACCTTCGATCTGGGCTTCGACCGGACCGGCGCGGTGATGCTGTCCACGGCACTGGTCGGGCTGACCGTGGTCGTCCTGGGTGCGGAGAGCGCGACGCGCACGAGACAGGCTCGCTACACCCGGCTCGGCTCGGGTGCCCGGCGGCCACATCCGCGGCAACGCCTGGGACGGGCCAGGTGGCCGGCCGCGACGGCCATGGCCGGACTGTCCGCGCTGGCTCTGGGCCTGCCGGCGGTGAACCTGGCGCGGCGGCTGGCCAGCGGGGTCTCCGAACCCGGCGCCCTGGGCGAGGTGGCACGCGCCACGGGTGCGACGCTGTCTCTGGCCGGCGCGGGCGCGGCACTGACCACGGCCCTCGCCCTGCCGGTCGGCCTGCTCGCCGTCCGCGCGCCCGGGCGCCTGTCGGCGCTGCTGGAGCGGCTGACCTATCTCTCCCACGCGCTGCCCGGAGTCGTGATCGGCCTGTCGCTGGTCTTCTTCGGCGTCAACGTCGCCTATCCCCTTTACCAGAGCACCTGGCTGCTCGCGCTCGGCTACGCCGCGCTGTTCATGCCGCTTGCCGTGGCCGGCATCGCCGCGGCAGCCGCGCAGGCGCCGGCCGTTCTCGAGGAGGTCGCCGCCTCCCTGGGGGCGCGCCCGCTCGGTGTACTGCGCAGGGTGACCCTGCCGCTGATGCTTCCCGGCGTCGCGTCCGGCGCCGCGCTGGTCTTCATCGCCTGTGTCAAGGAGCTGCCGGCGACCCTGCTGCTGCGCCCGACCGGCATGGACACGCTGGCCACCGAGCTGTGGACGCAGACGAGCGTGGCGGCCTACGCGGCGGCGACCCCGTATGCCGCCCTGTTGTTGATGGTCTCGGCCGGACCCGCCTGGCTGCTGGCCCGGCGCACCGGCGTGCTGGCCGAGCGCGGAACGGGGGTGCTCCGTTGAGCCGCAGCCGACCAGCGCGCTCGCCCCGGCCGGAGCGGCCGGAGCGGTCAGCCCCGCTCGCCGGCCCCGGCCCGGGCGGGGACCCGCCGGCGCTGAGGATTCGCGGGGCGGTACGCGGCTTCGGCTCGGTCCGGGCGCTCGACGGCCTCGACCTCGACGTGCCGGCGGGCTCGCTGATGGCCGTGCTCGGCCCGTCCGGCTGCGGGAAGACCACCCTGCTGCGGGCGGTCGCCGGCTTCGAGCGCCTGGACGCGGGCGAGATCAGCGTCCTGGGCAGGACCGTCGCCGGACGCGGAGTCCACCTTCCGCCGCACCATCGGCATGCCGTTGTCGTGCCGCAGGAAGGCGCGCTGTTCCCGCACCTCGACGTCGCCCGCAACGTCGGCTTCGGGCTGGACCACGCCGCCCGCCGTTCCAGCCGGATCTCCGAGGTGCTGGCGCTGGTGGGACTGGAGGGCTTCGAGCACCGCATGCCGCACCAGCTCTCCGGAGGCCAGCAGCAGCGGGTCGCGATCGCACGCGCCCTCGCGCCCCGCCCGGCTCTGGTCCTGCTGGACGAGCCGTTCACCGCGCTGGACGCCGGGCTGCGCGCTGTGCTGCGCCGCGAGGTGCGCGCGGCGCTGCTCGCCGACGGGACCACCGCGATCCTGGTCACCCATGACCAGGACGAGGCGCTGGGCATGGCCGACCTGGTGGCGGTGCAGCGGGCGGGGCGGATCGTCCAGGTCGGCCCGCCGCACCAGGTCTACACGCGGCCGGCGGACCCGTGGGTGGCTGGATTCGTGGGCGAGGCCGCGCTGGTGCGCGGATGGTGGGACGGCGACCAGGTCCGCACACCGCTGGGCACGGTCCCCGTGGCCGCTGCCGACGCCGCCGCGACGGGCATCACCGCGCCCGGCCCGGGCACCTGCGGCGGCCGACCGGCGCGGGTCACGGTGCTCGTCCGGCCCGAACAGGTCGCGGTCACGGCCGCGCCGACGGACCTGCGTACCGGGAGACCATCCACCACCGACCCGGGAAGCGACCCGGGAAGCGACCCGGATCTCGCGGACGCCACCCGGATCGGGCCGGGTCGCGTCGCCCGCGTCGTCGCCCGGGAGTTCCGCGGCCACGAGGTGCTGGTCACCCTCGACTTCCAGGACGACGGGGGATCCCCCGCGCAGCTGCGCGCCCGGACCGGGGTGGCGACCGATCAGCCCGCCTTCGAGGTCGGTGACCAGGTGCTCGCCACGCTGCGGAGCACCGCGCGGCTCTGGCCCGACCCGTCCCCGTGACGTCCGGGGCACCCGGCAGACCGCGGGCCGCCCGCGCTGGTGGCGACCAGCGCGGGCGGCCCGCGGTCGTGCGCGGTGATCAGCGAAGCAGGCCCCGCGCGGCCTCGACGATGTGCGGGGTCGAGATGCGGGCGAAGTCCAGCAGCTCGTCAGGCGTACCGGACCCGGGCAGTTCGGTGACCGACAGGTGGGCGAGCCGCACGGAGACGTCGCCGTCCCGCAGGGCGCTGGCGAGCCCTTCCAGCACGGCGCCGCCGATGCCGCCCTCGGCGTAGTGGTCCTCGGCGACGACCAGCCGGCCGCCGGTCGCCCGCGCGGCCTCGGCCAGGGTCGCGGCGTCGACCGGCTTGATCGAGTACAGGTCGATCACCCGGGCCGACACGCCCTCACCGGCGAGGACGTCCGCCGCGGCCAGGCAGTGGTGCAGGGTGACGCCGGCGCCGATCAGCGTGACGGTGTCGGCGTCCGAGCTGCGCAGGACCTTGGAGCCGCCTGGCACGAACTGCTCGTCGGGCCCGTAGAGAACCGGGTAGGCGCCACGGGTCGTCCGCATGTAACTGACACCGCGCAGACCGGCCATGACCTCGACCAGCTTCGCGGTGGACGTCGCGTCGCTCGGGTACAGCACGGTCGACCCACCGACCGCCCGCATCATCGCGAGGTCCTCGAGCGCCATCTGGGACGGGCCGTCGGCGCCGATCTCCACGCCGGCGTGCGACCCGGAGAGCCGGATGTCCGCCTGCGAGATGGCCGCCATCCGGATGAAGTCGTACGCCCGGGACAGGAACGCCGCGAAGGTCGAGGCGAACGGGACGTAGCCGCGCACCGACAGCCCGACCGCCGCCGCGACCAGCTGCTGCTCGGCGATGAAGATCTCGAAGAACCGGTCCGGATGGGCCTTGGTGAAGTCCTCGGCGTAGGTCGAGTTGCTGACCTCCGCGTCCAGGGCGACCACGTCCGTCCACGCCCCGATCGCGGCCAGGGCCTGGCCGTACGCCCGCCGGCTGGCGACCTTGGCGCCGAGCTCGTAGGTCGGCAGGGTGAACGCCGGGCGGGCCTGGTGCTTCGCCCGCGTCATGTCGGCGGGCGGCACCGGGCCGCGCACGCGCAGGTTGCGCTCGCCGCCCAGCTCGATGATCGCCCGCTCGGCCATGTCGCCGGTCAGCGGCTTGCCGTGCCAGCCCTCGACGTCGGCGACCTCGGAGAAGCCCTCCCCCTTGCGGGTACGGGCCAGGATCACGGTCGGTCGGGCCGCGTCCTCGGCGTCGGCGAGGGCGGCGTCGATCGCACCCAGGTCATGGCCGTCGACCACGACGGCGCGGGCGCCGAAGGCCTCGACCCGGCGGGCGTAGGCGGCCATGTCCCAGCCGAGCTCCGTCGGCCCGCGCTGGCCGAGCCGGTTGACATCCACGATGGCGATCAGGTTCGACAGGCCGTAGAAGGAGGCCTTGTCCAGCGCCTCCCACATCGAGCCCTCGGCCATCTCGCTGTCGCCGCAGACCACCCAGACCCGGTAGGGCGCCTTGTCCAGGAACTTGCCGGCGAGCGCGACCCCGACGGCGTCCGGCAGGCCCTGGCCCAGTGAGCCGGTCGCGACGTCCACCCACGGCAGGATCGGCGTCGGGTGGCCCTGCAGGCGGTGACCGAACCGGCGGTAGCCGGTCATGAGCTCCTCGTCGGAGACCACGCCGACGGCCTTGAACATCGAGTAGATCAGGGGCGACGCGTGCCCCTTGGAGAAGATCAGATGGTCGTTCGCGGGATCGTCGGGGTTGTCCCAGTCGTAGCGGAGGTGCCGCGCGAGCAGCACAGCCATGACGTCCGCGGCGGACATGGAGGATGTCGGATGGCCGGAGCCCGCCGAGGTGCTGCTGCGTACCGAGTCGACGCGCAGCTGCTGCGCGAGTTCCCGAACCGTCTCCAGGTCGGCGACTCCAACCACTTCGGACACGGGAGTTGCCACACCAGTCTCCTTCGTCAGCGTTGTGCTGGTCTTCGGTCGTCCTGGTCGGGCCGGTGAGGCCAGCCGGCGCCGCCGGCTGACACCGCAGCCGTCGTGACGCGGCCCCACGCAGGTCGAGTGTCGTCTGTGCCGCGGGCCGGCCGACCCGGCGCCTGACGCCTGTCGCACTACCCCGTCACTCCGCGATCCGAACCGTACCAGCACGCAGGGCCTGTCACACCAGCGGAAAGCCGGCCTTCGTCACACCGGCGACACCCCGGCGGCACCCGGCCGGAGGTCGAACGCCCCGGCGGGCCCGGGTCCGGTGGCCCGCGGGTGGCGGTGGTCACCACCGGCAGCGCGTGCCGTCGCCCGGACGGGGGTGCCGGCCCGCGGGGTCAGACGGCCTGAACATCAGAGGGCCTGAACATCAGACGGCCGGAGTATGGGCCCCGGCCGGGGAGGCCCGGTGGAACAGCTGGTAGAAGCGGTAGCCGATGCCCTCGCGGAGGATGTAACGGACCTGGGTCCCGAAACCGCGGTTCGCCGGGCCCTTCGTCGCCGGGGACGTCACCGTCTCGATCCCCAGATCCGTCGCGATCGCACGGGAACGCAGGCTGTGCCAGCGGTCGGTCACCACCACCGCGGACCCCCACTGCCGGCTGTCCATCAGACCGGCCACCGCGGTCAGCGACGACAGCGTGTCCCGGCCCTGCGGGACAGCCATCACCGCACCCGCCGGCACGCCGTGGTCACGCAGGTAGGTCGCGGCGGCCTCCGCCTCGGTGAACCGGTCGCCCGGCTGGTTGCCCCCCACGGTGATCACCCGGGGCGCGACGCCGGCCCGGTAGAGCTCCAGTGCGTGGTCCAGCCGGGCCGCGAGGATGGCCGACGGGCGGCCGTCGTACTGCGAGGCACCCAGCACGATCAGCGCGTCGGAGACCCGACGGTCGTCGTCCCGACCGACCCACCACACCTGCCCGAAGGTCGCGACGGATCCGGCTGCCAGCAGCATGACGACCATCAGGACGACCCGCAGGGTCCAACGCCACCAGGGCACCCGGAACCAGGACGCCGAGGGCGGACGGGGCAGAAACCGCCGAGGGGACAGGTCCACGCGATGTCACGTTAGCCGCAACGGACCTGTTCAAACCCCCCGGCCACATCCCGCACCCTCAGGTGCCGTCGGCAGGCCCCGCCAGCGTGATCGGGAGAGTACCGAGCGCGTCCCAGTCGAGCACCTCGGCGGCGACGTCGCGGATCTCGGCGAGCAGCCCCAGCCTGGCCGCCCGCACGGCCGGATCGTCGGCCATCACCATGACGGCGTCGAAGAACGCTTCGACCGCCTCCGGCAGCTGGCCCGCCACGGCGACGAAGTCCGCGAGCTCCGGCGCCCGCCCGGAGCTGCGCACGACCAGCTGACGGGACAGCTCGGTGGCGACCTGGGCGAGCCGGTGGTCCGCCGGGTCGACGAGATCGCCGATCACGATGCCCGGAGCGGCCTCGGCCGGGACGATCCTGCGGACCCGGCCGACCGCGGCGGCGAGCCGGGCGAAGTCGGGGCTGTCCGCCAGCGTGCGCAGCTCCCGCAGGGTCGAGGCCGCGCGGGCCGGCCGCCCGGTCAGCGGGCGCAGCGCGCCGACCAGCCGGTGGTCGGCTCCCGCGTCCAGCAGCTGCTGGGTGAAGCGGCCGCGCACGAACGCGTCCGCCTGCTCCAGGGCGGTCTCCGACACGGGCACCGGGAGGAGCTTCGCCGCCTCGGCCAGCATGTCCGCCACGGTGAGACCCGCGAGCTCGGGACGCCCCGCCAGAATCGCGGTGACACCGAGCGCGGCCCGGCGCAGCCCGAACTGGTCCGAGCTGCCGGTCGGCGCCGCGTCGAGCGCGAACAGCCCGGTGAGCAGGTCGAGCCGATCGGCGAGGGCGAGCAGCGCACCGGGGACGGTCCGCGGCAGCGTCCCGCCGGCACGACGCGGCAGCTCCATCTCGTAGAGCGCCACGGCGACGGCCTCGGGCTCGCCGGCGCGGCGGGCGTACTCGCGGGCCATCGTCCCGGCGAGGCTGGACAGCTCGATCACCATCTGGGTGGCGAGGTCGAACTTGGCCAGCTCGCCCGCACGGTCGAGGGTCGCCCGGTCGAGTGCGGACAGGCCGGCGCCGGCGGAGCTGCCGAGCCTGTCGGCGAGCCGGCCGGCGAGAGCCGCGATGCGGTCCGCCCGGTCGGCGACCGAGCCGAGCCGCTGCTCGAAGGTCAGCTTCGCGAGCCCCTTCCGGAAGGTCGCCAGGGGCACCTTGAGGTCGGCGTCGAAGAAGAACGCCGCGTCCTCGAACCGGGACCGCAGCACGGCCTCGTTGCCCGCGCGGACCAGCGGGACCTCGACCGCTCCGTCCGCCACCGTGACGAAGCACGGCTGCAGCGCCCCGGCCGTGTCCCGCACCGCGAGGTAACGCTGGTGCTTGTGCATCACCGTCGTGAGGATCTCCGGCGGCAGCTCGAGGTAGCGCCGCTCGAAGGAGCCGAGCACCGGGCGCGGGTACTCGACGAGGTTGGTCACCTCGTCGATGACGTCCGCCTCGAGCTCGAGGTCGATCACGCCGTGCTGCTCGGCGGCCAGCTTCGTGGCCTCGTCGACGATCAGCTCCCGGCGGGCGGCCGGATCGAGCAGGACGGAGCTGGCGGCTAGCAGCTCGGCGTAGCCGTCGGCGCCGCGCACCTCGATCGGCGGCGACCCGGCACGCCGGTGGCCGCGGGACGTCGTGCCGGCCGCCAGCGTGGACACGGCGACCGGGACGACCGATCCGCCGAGCAACGCCACCACCCAGCGCACCGGGCGGCTGAAGGACAGCTCGGGGTCGTTCCAGCGCATGTTCCGCTCGGACCGCAGACCGGTCAGGACGGCGCCGAGCACCTCGGCCAGGACCTCGATCGCCGGCCGGCCGGTGTCGGTGCGCACCAGGGCGACATGCTCGACGCCACGGTGCTCGACGACGGTCAGGTCGGCCACCGCGGCGCCCTGCCCGCGCACGAACCCGGTGGCCGCCTTCGTCGGCTCGCCCTGCGCGTCATAGGCCGCCGAACGACGCGGGCCCCGCACGACCTGCTCGACGTCGGGCTCCCGGACGGCGACCTCCTCGACGACGGCGACGATGCGCCGCGGGGTCCCCCGCACCAGCACGGAGCCGTGCGCGAGGCGGGTGCCCGCCAGCCGCTCGACCAGTGCCGCCCGGACAGCCTCGGTCTGGCGGCCGACCTCCGCGGCGGGCAGCTCCTCCGTGCCGATCTCGAACAGCAGCGTCGCCGGGCCGGACGGCACCGCCGCCGGGTCGACGGCGGCGGGAACGGCCGGCGCCGGCCGGGGGGTCTCCCCCAACGGGCTGCCCAGCTCGACCCGCCGCTCCCGCCAGAGCGTGGCGACCTCGCGGGACATCCCCCGCATCTGGGCGAACGAGGTCGCCCGCTCGGTGGTGGAGACGGCGCCGCGGGAGTCCAGGATGTTGAACGCGTGCGAGCACTTCAGCACGTACGAGTGGGCCGGGACCGGCAGCCGGGCGTCGAGCAGCCGGCGGGCCTCCGCGGCGAACTCGCCGTACATCCGGCGGACCGCGTCGATGTCGGCCTCGTCCAGGTAGTACCGCGACATCTCGAACTCGGCCTGGCCGAACACCTCCCCGTACGAGGCCCCGGGAGCGTAGGCGATCTCGGCGAAGTGCCGGACCTCCTGCAGCGCCATCATGATCCGTTCGATGCCGTAGGTGATCTCGACGCTCACCGGGTCGAGCGACTGGCCGCCGGCCTGCTGGAAGTAGGTGAACTGGGTGATCTCCTGCCCGTCCAGCCACACCTCCCAGCCCAGGCCCCAGGCGCCCAGGGCCGGCGAGGTCCAGTTGTCCTCGACGAAGCGGACGTCGTGTGCCGCGGTGTCGACCCCCAGCGCACGCAGGCTGCCCAGGTACAGCTCCTGTGGGTCACCCGGATCCGGCTTGAGGATCACCTGGAACTGGGTGTGCGTCTGGAGCCGGTTCGGGTTGAGGCCGTAGCGCGAGTCGTCCGGGCGCACCGAGGGCTCCACGTAGGCCACCCGCCACGGCTCGCCGCCCAGCACCCGCAGGATGGTCGCCGGGTTGTAGGTACCGGCACCGACCTCGGTGTTGAACGGCTGCACGATCATGCAGCCGCGCTCGGTCCAGTAGCGGGTCAACGTCAGCAGGGCGTCCTGCATGGTCAGCATCGGGGCAGCCTCGGCAGCTCGTGATCGGGTGTTACCCCGCCGAGGCTACCGGGTGGCGGTGCCGCTACCGCCCGCCCAGCCTCGCGAGCCGGCGCCCGGCACGGCGGTGTCCGCGTCGGGCGCACGGGCCGACCCGTGCGAGAGCGCGGGCCCGCCCGTCTCGCGTTCGTGCAGCACCTCGAAGGCGCCCGGCGCGTCCTGCGCCCAGCCCAGCAGCGGTGTCAGCTCGCACCGGACGTCGAACCCGGACAGCGCCCGCCGCCAGGCCCCCGGACCGGACCACTCCGTGACCAGCAGCCAGGCGGCCGGCTCGTCGACGGACCGGCCGACCCGGCCCGACCGGAAGCCGGGCTGTGCGGCCAGCGCGGCCAGCACCCGCTCCCCGGCCGCGGCGAAGCCGGCCCGTGCCGGTTCGGGCACGTCGAACCGGAGGACCGCCACCACCGGCGCGCCCGGCCCGCCGGCGGCCGCCGGCGGCCGGACAGCCTCGTGTTCAGGCACGGTGGGCGACGATGCCGCCGTAGCGACGATCCCGGCGGGCGTACTCCTCGCAGGCCAGCCACAGGTCGCGGCGGTCGAAATCAGGCCACAGGGTGGGCACGAACGAGAACTCCGCATAGGCCGCCTGCCAGAGCAGGAAGTTACTCAGCCGCTGCTCCCCCGAGGTCCGGATCAGCAGGTCGACATCCGGCATGTCGGGCTCGTCCAGGTAGCGCGCGATGGTCTCCTCGTTGATGCGCTCCGGGCGCAGCAGGCCGGCGCGCACGTCGCGGGCGATCGCCGCGGCGGCGTCCGCGAGTTCCGCGCGCCCACCGTAGTTCACGCACATCACCAGCGTGAGCCGGTCGTTGTCCCGGGTCCGCTCCTCCGCGGACTCCAGCCGCCGGATGACATTCCCCCACAGCCGCGGCCGCCGGCCGGCCCAGCGCACCCGCACTCCGAGCGAGTGCATGTCCTCGATCCGCCGCCCGAACACACCGTCGGTGAAGCGCATCAGAAACGCGACCTCGTCCGGTGAGCGCTTCCAGTTCTCCGTCGAGAAGGCGTACACCGACAGCCAGCGGACACCCATCTCGATGGCACCCTCGACGCAGTCGAACAGGGCGTCCTCGCCGGCCTCGTGACCCTTGGTACGTGGCAGGCCGCGCAGCTTCGCCCAGCGCCCGTTCCCGTCCATGACGATCCCGACATGGCGCGGGACGAGGGCCGGCGGCAACGCCGGCGGCAGCGCTCCGGACGGATGGGGACGCGGATCGCGGTACCGCCTGCCCACCTCTTCACGCAGGCTCACAGCCGACATCCTCTCGTCCGGGCCGGCGGTTCACCGACCGACCCCCGCCGGCCCGGGGACACCCGGACCACCGGTCTCGCAGCACACATCCCGTCCCGCTCCTCACCCGGTCCCCTCGCCCGCCACGCACGCCCGTGCCCGACCCGGGACACCGCCTCCGCGCCCTCCGGCCACACATGCCCGTGACCCTCACGTCCGTTCAAGATGCGGCAGGGCGCGCAGCGCCCGTTCGAGGTGCCACTGAAGGTAGGCGGCCACGACCCCCCCGGCCTCCCGGCGGGTACGGACGTCCGTCGCCTCCGCGCCGTCCCAGTCGCCGTGAAGAAGGTCGGCCAGCAGCCGCACCGCGGCCGGAGACGTCGACGCCGCACCGCGCGGTCGACATTCCGGGCACACTACGCCGCCGCCCGGAACGGACAGCGAGTGGTGCGGTCCGGGCTCGCCACAGAGCGCGCATTCGTCGAGGGCCATTCCGTATCCGGAAACCGTGAGTGAGCGCAGCAGGAACGCGTCCAGGACCAGGGACGGCGGCCGCTCACCGGACGCAAGCGTACGCAGGCCGCCGACGAGCAGCAGAAACAGCCTGAAGGCGGGCTGGCGTTCCTCGCTGGTCAGCCGCTCCGCGGTCTCGAGCATCACCGCCGCCGCCGTGTACCGCGTGTACTCCTGGGCGATCGTCGCGCCGTACGGAGCGAGGATGTCGGCCTGGGTGACCGTGTCCAGCGAACGGCCCTCGTGCAACTGCAGATCGACATAGGTACCCGGCTCCAGCCGCGCGCCGAAACGCGAGGACGTCTTCCGGACTCCCTTGGCCACCGCCCTCACCCGGCCGTTACGCCGGGTGAGCACAGTCACGATGCGGTCCGCCTCGGCGAAGGGCGCCGTCCGCAGGACGACGCCCTCATCGCGATACACCGGCACGTTCCCATGGTTACATGCCTGCCCTGACGGCCTGGCGGGCCGCCTTCCGTCGCCGATGCGCGGCGCGCCGGCGCCTCCGGAACCGAGGGCGCCGGCGCTTTCAGAAACCGAGCCGGCGGAGCTGCTTCGGGTCCCGCTGCCAGTCCTTGGCCACCTTGACGTGGAGGTCGAGGTAGATGGGCGTGCCCAGCAGCGCCTCGATCTGGGTGCGGGCCCGGGTGCCGACGTCACGCAGCCGGGACCCGCCGGCGCCGATGATGATCGCCTTCTGGCTGGGTCGCTCGACGAAGACGTTGACATGCACGTCGAGCAGCGGTCTGTCCGCCGGGCGGTCCGCCCGCGGGATCATCTCCTCGACCACGACGGCCAGCGAGTGCGGCAGCTCGTCCCGCACGCCCTCCAGTGCCGCCTCGCGGACCAGCTCGGCGACCATGACCTGCTCCGGCTCGTCGGTCAGCTCGCCCTCCGGGTAGAGCCGGGGGCCCTCCGGCAGCCGGGCGACGAGGACGTCGGCCAGTGTGCCGACCTGGAACGACGACACCGCGCTCACCGGCACGATCTCGGCGAAGTCCCCGAGCCCGGTGACCTCCAGCAGCCGGGCGCCCACCCGGTCCGGGTCACCGACCTTGTCGACCTTGGTGAGGATCGCGACCACCGGGGTGCGCCGGGCCAGCCGGCCCAGCTCCTCCGCGATGAAACGGTCCCCGCGCCCGAGCGGCTCGTCCGCCGGCATGCAGAAGCCGATCACGTCGACCTCGGACAGCGTCGCGCGGACGACGTCGTTGAGCCGCTGCCCGAGCAGCGTGCGCGGGCGGTGCAGACCCGGGGTGTCGACCAGGATGAGCTGGGCGTCCGGCCGGTGGATGATCCCGCGGATGGCGTGCCGGGTCGTCTGGGGACGTCCCGAGGTGATCGCCACCTTGGTTCCCACCAGGGCGTTCGTGAGCGTGGACTTGCCCGCGTTGGGACGCCCGACGAGGCAGGCGAAGCCCGAGCGGAAGTCGGTCGCCAGGTCCACTAGCTCGACACCCGGTCGCGCGCGACGCCGTCCGGACCGGCGAGGAACACGGGCACACCCGCGCCGAACTCGGCGAGCAGCGCCAGGTCGTCGGCACCGGGCTCGGCGGCGTCGGTCACCACCGCGGCGGCCTCGAAGCGCCGGGCGCCGCTGGACGCCGCGGCCACGACCGCGGCCCGCAGCGCCGACGTCACGAGCTCGGGCCGGGCGTGCGCGACGGTGGCGGCGGCGTAGGTCCGGCCGTCGGTGTCGCGCACCGCGGCGCCCTCGGCGGGCTGCCCCGCCGGGGTGTAGGCGCGCAGCCGCGCGGCGCGGGCCAGCACCACCAGCTTGGTGTCCTCCGCCTCCAGGACGAGCCCGGCCGGGCCGGGAGGGGGGGTCGACGACGTCACGATGTCACCTCTCTGCTTGGGGATCCCGGGCGGTGGCGCCGGGTTTCTCGCCCGTGCCGGCCGGTTCCCCGGTGCTGCCGGTGGCCGGCCGACCCGCGCCGTCCCCGCTGCCGTCCTGGCCGCGGGGGGTGGGGGAAAGCCGCTGGACCACGACGGTGCCGATCTGGTTGCGCCGACCGGCGGCCCGCTCGGCGGACAGCCGCAGCCCGGCGATGTCGGCGGTGGCGCCGGGGATGGGCACCCGGCCGAGCACGGTCGCGAGCAGGCCGCCGACCGTCTCGACGTCGTGGGCCTCGGGCACCTCGTCGATGCCGAACAGCTCGGCGAGATCGTCGACGTCGAGGCGGGCCGTGACCCGGGCGGTGTCCTTGTCGAGCCACTCGACCGGCGGCGCGGCGGAGTCGTACTCGTCGGTGATCTCGCCGACGATCTCCTCGAGGATGTCCTCGATGGTCACCAGTCCGGCGGTGCCGCCGTACTCGTCGATGACGACCGCCATGTGGGTGCGGGAGGCCTGCATCTCGCGCAGCAGGTCGTCGGCGGGCTTGCTCTCCGGGACGAGGGCCGGCGCCCGCATGATCTGCGCGACCCGGCTGTCCTGCGGGCCCTCGCGCTCCCAGCCGACCATGTCCTTGAGGAAGGCGATCCCGACGACGTCGTCCACGTTCTCGCCGATCACCGGGATGCGGGAGAAGCCGCTGCGCAGGGCGAGCGAGACCGCCTGCCGCACCGTCTTGTCGGACTCGATGAAGACCATGTCGGGGCGCGGCACCATGACCTCGCGCACGAGGGTGTCGCCGAGCTCGAACACCGACGCGATCATGTCGCGCTCCGCCGGCTCGATGACGTCGTTCTCCTCGGCGAGGTCGACGAGGTCCCGCAGCTCCGCCTCGGAGGCGAACGGGCCGTCGCGGTAGCCCGGGCCCGGCGTGACGGCATTGCCGAACGCGATGAGCAGGCGCGGCAGCGGCCCGAAGACCTTCGCCAGCCGGATGGTGAGCCCCGCGGTCGCCAGTGACACCGCCGGGGCGTGCTGCCGGCCGAGGGTTCGGAACATCACCCCGACCAGGATGTAGGCGACGAGGGTGGACACCAGCGCGCCGAGCCCGACGGCGGCGAAACCCGCGCCGTAGGCGTGCACGGCCAGCACGGTGATGCACGCGGCAGCCGCCATCTCGCCGACGATCCTCAGCAACAGCAGCAGGGCGAGGAAGCGCCCGGGGTCGGCGACGACCCGGGCGAGGTTCGCGGCACCCGTCTTGCCGGCCCGGGCGAACTCGTCGACGCTGACCCGGGAGACCCGGGTCAGGGCCGCGTCGACCGCGCCGAGCCCCGCCGCGGCGAGCGCGGCGACGGCGGCGATGAGGACGAGCAGGAGATCACCGGTTGCCATGACGGACCGGGCCCCTCAGGAGGTGGCGGCGCCGGCCGCGGTGTCCCAGGAGGCCAGCAGGCTGTTCTGGAGCTTCCACATCTCCCGTTCCTCCTCCGGCTCGGCGTGGTCGTAGCCGAGCAGGTGCAGGATGCCGTGCGTGCACAGGACATGCAGCTCGCGCTCCATGTCGTGACCGGCCCCCGCGGCCTGCCGGCGGGCCACCTCCGGGCACAGGACGACGTCGCCGAGCAGGGTGGTCGGGTCCTCCTCCACCGACTCCGACCACGACGGCTCGAACGCCTCGTCCTGGGGGAAGGCCAGCACGTCCGTCGGCCCCTCCTCACCCATGTACCGGACATGCAGGTCGGTCATCGCGTCGATCTCGACGAGCATCACCGACAGCTCCGCCAGCGGGTTGACCTTCATCGTGTCGAGGACGAACCTGGCGAGCGCGGCCAGCCTGACCTCGTCGAAGTCCGTCACACCCGACTCGTTGGCGACGAAGACCGCCATCAGACGTTCCCTCCCGCCGCGCTCACCGGCGCTCCCGGCGGGTGGCCCGGGCCGGCCGGGTCTCGGCGGGGGCCGGGCTCGCGGCGTCCCAGCGCGCGTAGGCGTCGACGATGTCGCTCACCAGCCGATGACGCACGACGTCAGTGCTGGTCAGCGCCGCGAAGTGCACGTCACCCACGCCGTCGAGGATCTCGCGGACCACCCGCAGGCCGCTGTGCGTGCCGGAGGGCAGGTCGACCTGCGTGATGTCACCCGTGACGACGATCTTCGAGCCGAAGCCGAGCCTGGTCAGGAACATCTTCATCTGTTCCGGCGAGGTGTTCTGCGCCTCGTCGAGAATGATGAACGCGTCGTTGAGCGTGCGGCCGCGCATGTAGGCCAGTGGTGCGACCTCGATCGTCCCGCTCTGCATGAGGCGCGGGATGGTATCCGGGTCGATCATGTCGTGCAGCGCGTCATAGAGCGGGCGCAGGTAAGGGTCGATCTTCTCGAACAGCGTGCCGGGCAGGAAGCCGAGGCGCTCGCCGGCCTCCACCGCCGGCCGGGTGAGGATGATCCGGTTGACCTTCTTCGACTGCAGCGCCTGGACGGCCTTGGCCATCGCCAGATAGGTCTTGCCGGTGCCCGCCGGACCGATCCCGAACACGATGGTGTGCTGGTCGATCGCGTCGACGTAGCGCTTCTGGTTCAGCGTCTTCGGCCGGATCGTCCGGCCGCGGTTGGACACGATGTTGAGGGTGAGCACCTCGGCGGGCCGCTCCCCCTCGCCGCTGCGCAGCATCGCCACCGAGTGGTCGACATGCTGGGGGCTCAGCTCGGTTCCGGCGTCCAGCAGCGCGACGAGCTCGGAGAACAACCTGGCGGCAAGCGCGTTCTCCGCCGGATCACCGGTGATCGTGATCTCGTTGCCCCGCACGTGGATGTCGGACGAGAAGGCCTTCTCGATCACGCGCAGCAGCTGGTCCTGATGACCGAGCAGACTCACCATGCTGTGCGGGCCGGGGACGACGATGCGCGTGGTGACCCGGGAGTCGGGGGGGGTTTCGGATTCGGGCATGTGTACGGCCGCGCGGGCCGGCGTACCTCTCACTTCAGGACTGGGACGAAGGTCGCCCTCAGACGACGGCGGAACCCACAGGCGCACTACACCGTGGTGCTCACGACGTCATGGTGCTGGTGACAACCCAGTCTATCCGGCCAGGCGGCCGATGTCGGCGAGTACCAGGGCGGCCGCCACGACACCCGCGGTGGACGTCCGCAGCACTGTCGGGCCGAGCCGACCAGCGATGGCGCCGGCGGCCGTGAATGCGGCGAGCTCGTCGTCCGCGACCCCGCCCTCCGGCCCGACGACCAGCAGGATCTCCCGCGGCTCGACTTTGCCCCCCTGCTCCCGCAGGCCTTCCCGCTCCCGCACGACCGCCTGCTCGTGCACCGGCACAGCGAGGCCGGCCAACGGCGTCGACGCCGTCTCATGCAGGACGACGGCGAGCGCGGAGCGCCGGGCACGCTCGGCGAGCTGCCGGGTTGTCACGAGCCCGCCGACCTCCGGCCAGCTGAGCCGGCGGGACTGCTTCGCGGCCTCCCGCGCCGTACGGGTCCACCGGGCCCGCGACCGTTCACCGCGCTCGCCGTCCCAACGGACCACGCATCGGGACGCCGCCCACGGCACGATCTCGTCGATGCCGACCTCGGTCATCATCTCGACTGCCAGCTCGCCGCGGTCACCCTTGGCCAGCGCCTGCGCCACGACCAGCCGCGGCGACGGGAGCCCGACCGACCTGCGGCGCAGGACGACGCACTCCAACTCGTCGCGGCCGGCCGAGCGGACCTCACATTCCAGCGCCGTACCGGCACCGTCGGTCACGTCCAGGCGCTCACCGGCCCGCAGCCGCCGCACCGTGGCCGCGTGCCGGCCTTCCGCGCCACCGAGCACGAAGACCTCGGCCGGGGGCAGCGGGTCCAGGTGGAAGACCGGCGCGGTCAGCGGCTACGCCGCCCGCTGCGGCGTCGGGAGAACAGACCCGAACCACCGGAGGCCCCGCCCACCACCGCCGGGGTCTCCTCCTCGCGCAGCTTGGCCAGCTCGCGCAGCAGCCGCTCCTGCTCCGCGTCCAGCTTCGTCGGCGTCTCGACCACGATGTGGATGTGCAGGTGGCCTCGCCCGACCGCGCGCAGATGCGGGACACCCCGCCCGGCGAGCCTGATCACCTCGCCCGGCTGGGTACCCGGCTTCACCGTGATCGTCTCGGAGCCGTCGAGCGTCTCCAGCGTCGTCATCGTGCCCAGCGCCGCGGCCGTCATCGGCAGTCGCAGATCGCAGTGCAGGTCGTCACCCTCCCGGGTGAAGACCGCGTGCTGCCGCTCGGAGACCTCCACGTACAGGTCCCCGGGCGGGCCTCCGCCCGGACCGACCTCGCCCTCTCCGGACAGGCGGATGCGCATCCCGTCCTCGACCCCCGAGGGGATCTTCACGGTCAGCGTGCGGCGCTTGCGGACCCGGCCGTCGCCGGAGCAGTCCCGGCACGGGTGCTCGATGACCGTGCCGGTGCCGGAGCACCGCGGGCACGGCCGCGAGGTCACCATCTGCCCGAGGAACGAGCGGGTCACCTGCTGGACCTCGCCACGGCCGTGACAGGTCGAGCAGGTGGACGGCTGTGTGCCCGGCGCCGCGCCCGCCCCGGAGCAGGTCGCGCACACCACCGCGGTGTCGACCGTGATGTCCCGCGTCGCGCCGAAGGCGGTCTCGGCCAGGTCGAGCTCCAGCCGGAGCAGCGCGTCGTTGCCGCGCCGGACCCGCGAGCGCGGCCCGCGGCTCGCGCCACCGCCGAAGAACGCGTCCATGATGTCGCCGAGGCCGCCGAAGCCCGCCCCGAACGGCGAGCCGGCGCCGGCCGCGCCACCACCGGGCGCGAGCGGGTCACCGCCGAGGTCGACGATCTGACGCTTCTCGGGGTCCGAAAGGACCTCGTAGGCGTTCGTCACGTTCCTGAACCGCTGCTGCGCCTCCGGATCAGGATTGACGTCCGGATGGAGCTCGCGCGCCAGCTTGCGGTAGGCCCGCTTGATCTCGTCACCGGTGGCGTCACGCCGCACACCGAGTGTCGCGTAGTAATCCACTGCCATCAGTCGGCACCCAAGAGTTCACCCACGTACTTGGCGACGGCCCTCACGGCCGCCATCGTTCCCGGATAGTCCATCCGCATCGGGCCGACTACTCCCATTCCGCCCAGCACCGCCGGGCCGAGACCGTACCCGGTGGCGACCACGGACGTCGACCGCAGGGCGTCGACGTCCGTCTCGCGCCCGATGCGCACCGTCACAGTACCGGTCTCCCGGGCTGAACCGATCAGTTTGAGGAGCACCACCTGCTCCTCCAGTGCTTCCAGGATGAACCGCAGCGAATCGGCGAAGTCCACCGAGGCCCGGGTGAGGTTCGCCGTGCCCGCCAGCGCGACCCGCTCCTCCTGCCGCTCCAGCAACGCCTCCAGCACCACCGTGGTCAGCGTGGTCAGGTGCGGCCTCAGGTCGGGCCGGGCGGAGTCGGGCAGGTCGGCGGCGGCTTCGGTGGCGTCGGCCATCCGCCGGCCCCGCAGTGACCCGTTGAGCAGGCTCCGCAGCTCCCCCACGACCCCGTCGTCGACCGGGGTGGGGATCTCCACCACCCGTTGTTCGACCCGGCCGGTGTCGGTGATGAGGACGAGAAGCAGCCGGTTCGGGTTCAGCGTGACGATCTCGATGTGCCGCACGCTGCTCGACGACAGCGACGGGTACTGCACCACCGCCACCTGCCGGGTGAGCTGGGCGAGCAGCCGCACCGACCGGCGGACCACGTCGTCGAGGTCGACCGCGCCCTCCAGGAAGCTCTGGATGGCCCGGCGCTCGGCGCGCGACAGCGGCTTGACCCCGGACAGCCGGTCCACGAACAGTCGGTAGCCCTTGTCCGTCGGGATGCGACCGGCGCTGGTGTGTGGCTGCGTGATATAGCCCTCTTCCTCCAGGGCGGACATGTCGTTACGCACCGTGGCAGGCGACACCCCGAGGGCATGCCGCTCGGCCAGCATCTTGGACCCCACCGGCTCGTTGCTGAGCACGAAGTCCTCGACGATCGCCCGCAGGACCTCCAGGCGCCGTTCTTCAAGCACGTGACCGCACCCCCTTCGCCGGTTCCGTCAGCCAGGCGGGGCTGGCGACGCGTACCGGGCCGGTCACCCTGCCCTGGCACTCTGCCACCGTGAGTGCCAAGTGTAGCTTCCTACCCAGGTCGTGGCAGCCATCGTGAGCAGACAGGCCTTCCGGCCACAGCGCACCCGCCGCCGCGGGCACGACCCCGCCCAGCGCATGGACGGTCGCTGGGCGGGAGCTGGTCGCCGGGCGGGCGGCAGGGCATCAGTCGGGCAACAGGGCACGGACCACGGTGTCGGTCAGCAGCCGGCCACGCCGGGTGAGCGCCACCCGGCCTGCCGCCAGCTCCGGTCCGATGACGAGGCCGTCCGCGGCCAGCTCGTGCGCGGCCGCCACCCCGCGCTCGCACAGGGCGTCCACCACGAGCCCCTCGACCAGCCGGACCCCGAGCATCACCCGCTCGACCCGCCGCGCCGTGGCGTCCAGGACCTCCCGGGCGGCAGCCGGGCTCCGTCCCGCGCCGACCCTCGTCGCGTACTCGGTCGGATGGCGGACGTTCCACCACCGGACCCCACCGACATGGCTGTGCGCGCCCGGCCCCAGGCCCCACCAGTCGTCGCCGCGCCAGTAGCCCAGATTGTGCCGGCACCACGAGGACGCGTCCCGGGACCAGTTGCTGATCTCGTAGTTGAGCAGCCCGGCGGCGGCGAGGGTCTCATCCGCCTGGAGGTAGCGGTCGGCCAGCAGGTCGTCGTCCGGCTCCAGGAGCTCGCCGCGGCGCACCCGGCGGGAGAGCTTCGTCCCCTCCTCGACCGTCAGCGAGTAGGCGCTGACGTGGTCCGGTTCGAGCTCGATCACCGTGCTCAGGCTGGCCGCCCAGTCGGACTCGGACTCACCTGGCGCACCGTAGATCAGGTCGAGGCTCAGCTGGTCGAACCCGGCCCGACGGGCCCAGCCCACGACCTCCGGGACCCGCCCGGGAGTGTGCTGGCGATCCAGCGCGGCGAGCACGTGTGGACGGGAGCTCTGCATTCCCAGCGAGATGCGGGTGAACCCGCTCGCCCGCAGATGCTCCAGCGCGGGCAGGTCGACGGACTCCGGATTCGCCTCGGTGGTGACCTCCGCGTCGGCGGCCAGCCCGAAGGTGTCGTCCAGGATCCGCAGCACCTTCGCCAGGTCGGCGGCCGGGAGCAGGGTCGGGGTGCCGCCGCCGACGAAGACCGTCGACACGGGCAGTTCGCGCTCACCCAGCACAGCCCGGGCGAGGCGGGCCTCGGTCGCGATCGAGTCGACGAAGGAGGCGGCCCCACCCTGACCACCAGCGCCGAGCTCGGCCGGGGTGTAGGTGTTGAAGTCGCAGTACCCGCAACGGGCCGCGCAGTACGGGACATGCACGTACACGCCGAACGTCCGGGTGCCGACGCCGGCGAGCACGGCGTCGGGGAGCGCGCCGTCGACGGGCGCCGGCGCCCCTTCGAGAGGCTTGGATGGCATGACCCCAGTGTGCTCCCAACGAGTGCCGAGACCGCAACGCTATGTTTGTCAACTGGTCTCATGGGTGTCATCCGGGCGGTACCGGACTACGTCTGGACCAGTATCAGACAAGGTGCGCCGCGCGCCGCCCGAATGCGCCATCCGCGGCACCGACGGACACCACCCGGGCCGGGACCCCGCGTTTGCGGTTCGTTGACAATCGTAGGGCCAAACCATGGGCAATTGGTCATGGATCAGTCGAGGTGGGTACGAAATGATCCAGGTATGCAGGAGGAGCTCACCAGCGGAGTCGTGACCATCGAGGAACTGCTGCCGCCACGAACCACGGAGTACCGGTCGGGATCCGTCCTGGCCCTCGGCTTCGCCCAGGCAGAACCGGTCACCGAACCGATCCGTATCCCCCGGATGAACCCGGCACCTGATTCCGCCTGACCGCGACCGTCACCCCAGCCCACGCCACCGGCGCACACAGAGAACGGTGCGCCTACCCGACCCCGATCCCCCGGTGTGGACGCCGGCCCGGCCAGGCCGCAGGAAGCTGCCCCAGGTCCGGACCGGTGTGCCGTGGGCGCGCCGGCCGGCCAGGCGCTGCCCGGCCGGCGCGCCCACGAAACGGGCCCGCCGTGGGTTCCGGCCTCAGCGGCCGCCGGTCTTGGGCGCCGGCGTCTTCGGGCTCTCCGTCGTCGACAGCGCCGCGATGAAGGCCTCCTGCGGGACCTCGACCCGCCCGATGGTCTTCATCCGCTTCTTGCCCTCCTTCTGCTTCTCCAGCAGCTTCCGCTTCCGGCTGATGTCACCGCCGTAGCACTTGGCGAGCACGTCCTTGCGGATGGCCCGGATGTTCTCGCGCGCGATGATCCGGCTGCCGATCGCCGCCTGGATCGGCACCTCGAACTGCTGGCGGGGAATCAGTTCGCGCAGTTTCGAGGTCATGGCGACGCCGTAGCTGTAGGCCTTCTCCCGGTGCACGATCGCCGAGAACGCGTCGACCGCCTCGCCCTGCAGGAGGATGTCCACCTTGACGAGGTCCGCTGCCTGCTCCCCCGCGGGGTCGTAGTCGAGGCTGGCGTATCCGCGGGTACGCGATTTCAGGGCGTCGAAGAAGTCGAAGATGATCTCCCCGAGGGGGAGCGTGTACTTCAGCTCGACCCGGTCCGTGGAGATGTAGTCCATGCCCCTGAGTACCCCGCGACGCCCCTGGCACAGCTCCATCACCGCACCGACGAAGTCGGTCGGCAGCAGGAGCATCGCGTCCACCACCGGCTCGTACACCTCGGCGATCTTGCCGCCTGGCCAGTCGCTCGGATTCGTCACCGTGACCTCCGAGGTGTCCTCCATGACAACCCGGTAGACCACGTTCGGCGCGGTGGAGATGAGCGTGAGGTCGAACTCCCGCTCCAGCCGCTCCCGGACGATCTCCAGGTGCAGCAGGCCGAGGAAACCGCAGCGGAAGCCGAACCCCAGCGCCGCCGACGTCTCCGGCTCGAAGGTGAGTGCGGCATCGTTGAGCTGCAGCTTGTCCAGCGCCTCACGCAGGGCCGGGTACTCGCTGCCGTCCAGCGGGTACAGGCCCGAGTAGACCATCGGCCGCGGGTCCCGGTACCCGCCGAGCATCTCGGTCGCGGGCCTGCGCGCGGAGGTGATCGTGTCCCCGACGCGCGCCTGCCGGACGTCCTTCACGCCGGGGATGACGTAGCCGACCTCGCCCGCGGACAGCGACCCGGTCGGCCGCGGGTCCGGCGAGATGACGCCGACCTCCAGCGTCTCGTGGCTGGCACCGGTCGACATCATCAGGCAGCGGTCGCGGGTCGTCAGCGTCCCGTCGACGACGCGGACGTAGGTGATCACGCCGCGGTAGATGTCGTACACGCTGTCGAAGATCATGGCGCGCGGCGGGCCGTCCGGGTCGCCACCCGGCGCCGGGATGCGGCGGACGATCTCGTTGAGCAGCTCCGGTACGCCCTGCCCGGTCTTGCCGGAGACCTTCAGGACGTCGCCCGGATCGCAACCGATGATCGACGCGATCTCCTCCGCGACCTTCTCGGGCTGCGCCGCCGGGAGATCGATCTTGTTCAGGACCGGGATGATCGTGAGGTCGTTCTCGATCGCGAGGTAGAGGTTGGCCAGCGTCTGCGCCTCGATGCCCTGGGCGGCGTCGACCAGCAGGACCGCACCCTCGCAGGCCGCGAGCGAACGGCTCACCTCGTAGGTGAAGTCCACGTGTCCGGGGGTGTCGATGAGGTGCAGGATGTAGTCGCGGTCGTCGTCGGCCTTCCAGGGCAGCCGGACGTTCTGCGCCTTGATCGTGATACCGCGCTCGCGCTCGATGTCCATCCGGTCGAGGTACTGCGCGCGCATGTTGCGGGCCTCGACCACACCGGTCACACCGAGCATGCGGTCGGCGAGGGTGGACTTGCCGTGGTCGATGTGGGCGATGATGCAGAAGTTGCGGATCGACGCCGGGTCGACGGTGGTTGCCTCGGTCGGAGCTTCGGACACGCGGGCTGGTCTCGTTTCGCTGCTCGTCGGTCTGTCGGGCACTCGGGCCGGTCGCCGCCACGTGCGTACGTACGGGCTCGCGTCCTCCCATCGTGCCAGGCCTCCATCGTGCCAGGCACACGGTGGCCCGCCCGCGTGGCCACGCCCGGCGCCCGCAGCCTGCGGGCGCTGGTTTGATAATGTCGGTGCTGCTTCGCCGTGGGCCCTGGTCGGGGCGGACGGCGCATCCCCCGAACCATCCCGACTCGACACCCAGAGGTTCTCCCGCGTGGCCAACATCAAGTCGCAGATCAAGCGCAACCTCACCAACGAGAAGCGACGGCTGCGCAACAAGGCCGTGAAGTCCGAGCTGAAGACGCACGTCCGCCGCTTCCGCGACGCCGTCGACGCCGGCGACGCCGAGCGCGCCGAGAGCGCGTTCCGCATCGCCGCGAAGAAGCTGGACAAGGCCGCCAGCAAGGGCGTGATCCACCCGAACCAGGCCGCGAACCGCAAGTCCGCGATGGCGAAGGCGAACGCGGGCATCGGCGCTTCCTGACCGCATCGGGCGGCCACCGCCCTGCGGCAGGGCCCAGGGCCCTGCACATCCCAACAGGACCGGAACTCCTGATCGACGGAGTTCCGGTCCTGGGTTTTTCCGCTCGGGATCCTGGGTGTTTCCGCTCGGGAGTCGCCAGGATCAACCCGGAAGCACCCGGCAGCGGCGGGTCCAGGGCGGGTGGCAGGGGGCAGGCGTCAGTGCCCTGACCCCGGCGCCCGCTCGACCGGGGCCGCCAGCGTGCGTTCGAGGACCTCGGCGTAGGCCGTGAGCGCCGCGACCACGAGCGGGAGCACGACCAGGACCCAGGCACTGGCCAGGTCGCCCATCGCGACCACGAGAGTCACCAGCACGGTGACCGTGGCGAGGGCGCCGCGCATCCACCCGGCCGGCAGTACCCGCAGGCCGAAGACTCCACCGGGCGGGATCTGGTCATCGTGCACCGGGCGGGGCCGGCCGGCCCCGGCGCTGCGGTCGCCCTGCTGGCCGTCGCCAGGCTCTCCGCGCGCGGGCCCCGCAGCACCGTGCTGCCCGCCGGGGGATTCACTCATCGCCCTCGTCCTCCCCTGCCGGCGAACTCGCCACGGTCGCTGCCCTGGGCGCCACCCGACGACCGGCCCCGGGCCCCGGCGACCTCCTGGAGCAGCCGCTCCAGCGCATAACCGGCGTTGACGGCCGCGCCCTTGACTCCCGCGTCCGCGACCGCGACGGCCCGGATCGCCCGCGCCAGTCCGGCGTCGGACCAGCCCCGTGCCGAACGCTGGGCCCGCTCGACCTTCCAGTCCGGCATGCCCAGGGCCTTCGCGATGTCCCACTTGGACCCGCCGCCGACGGAGGAGACCCGCGCCAGGTCGCGCAGACCGCCGGCAATGGCACTCGTGACAAGGACCGGCGCCGTCCCACTCTCGAGGGCCTGGCGGAGCAGCGCCAGCGCGGTGGCGAGATCACCGGCGATGACGGCGTCCGCCACGGCGAAACCGCTGGTCTCGGCCCGCCCGCGGTGGTAGCGCGCCACCGCTGGCTCGTCGATGACGCCGTCCGTGTCCGCGACCAGCTGGTCGCAGACCGCCGCGATCTCCCGCAGGTCACCGCCCACGGCATCGAGCAGCGCGCGGACCGCGTCCTCCGTCGCCTTTCCGCCGAGCCGGCGGATCTCCGCGACCGCGAAGTCATGCCGGTCCCGCGGGCGCGTGATCCTGGCTGCGGAGATCACCCGGCCGCCGGCTTTCTTCATCGCGTCGACCAGCTTGCGGTTCTTCACCACGCCGCTGTGGACCACGACAAGGACCACGTCGTCGAGGGGATGCTCGACGTAGGCCAGCAAGGCGTCTCGGAGATCCTCGGGAAGATCCGCCGCGCCGCGGACGACCAGTACCCTGCCGCCGCCGAACATCGAGCTGGCACCGAGGTCGATCATGTCGGCGTCGGTCAGTTCACCGGGCGCGCGGTCGACGATCTCGACCTCGGGGTCGCGGGCCCGGGCGGCGTCGCGCACCTCCCGTACGGCGCGCGCGACCAGCAGGTCCTCGTCACCGCTCACGACGACGAGCGGTGGCGGCGCGGCTGGGGACGGCACGTGGATCAGCATGTCACGCCGGCGCCCTGGCCTCACGCGCACCGGGCCGGCGTGCCACCACGGCAAGCTGGCCCGGCGCCGCGCGGACGACCGCCACCGCCCCGTGCAGGTCGGTGCGGGCCACCATCACGCCGGCCACGCGCAGCCTCGCAAGGGTTTCCGGCGCCGGGTGGCCGTAGGTGTTGCCCGTTCCGACGCTGATGACGGCGACCGCTGCCGCAGTCGCGGTGAGGAAGTCTTCGGTCTGCTCCTCGGCGCCGTGGTGCGCCACCTTCAGCACGTCCACCGCGACCGTGCCGTGGTGTGCCAGCTGACGCTGCTCGGGGAGCTCGGCGTCGCCGGTGAGCAGCATGGTGACGCCCGCGACCTCGGCGAACAGGACGAGGCTGGCGTTGTTCGGGTCACTTTCCGTCCCGCGCAGCACCCGTTCCGGCCCGAGCATCCGCCAACGCACATCCCCGACCGAGCCGACCGAGCCGGCGAGCACGGTCCGCACCGGCACCCCGGCCGCCTGCGCGCCGCGCCGGACCGCGGCCCACTGCTGCGCCGGTTCGGGCAGAGGGCTCACCACCACCTCCCCCACCGGAACCCGGCCCAGCACGCCGGTCAGACCGCCCGCGTGGTCGGCGTGCAGGTGGCTGAGGATCAACACCGGTACCCGCCGGATCCCCAGGCTGTTCAGGCAGGCCGCGACCAGCTCCGGGTCGGGGCCGACATCGACCACGACCGCGGAGTCGGGCCCGGCCCGCAGGACGAGCGCGTCGCCCTGACCCACGTCGCAGGCAACCAGCCGCCAGCCGGGCGGCGGCCAGCCGTCCAGACGCGGCAGCAGGAACAGGCGGGCGAGCAGGAGGCCCACCACGATGGCCGCGAGCAGCCGACGGGTCGCCGGCCGCCGCGCCATCGCGACGGTGAGCATGACCGCGACCAGAGCGAGGGCCGCGCCGACGGGCCCCGCGGGCCAGCCGACCGTCGCGCCCGGAAGGCCGGCCGCCCGGTCGGCGACCACGACCAGCCACCGACAGGGCAGCGCCGCCAGGCGCGCGACCGGCTCCGCGACGGGCGGATGCACCGCGGCCAGGCCCATCGTGAACAGGCCGAGCACCGTGGCCGGCGCCACCGCCGGGGCGGCGGCCACGTTCGCGGGAATGGCGATCAGGCTGACTCCGCCGCCGAGCCAGGCCAGGACCGGCGTGCAGGCGAACTGTGCGGCGGCCGCGACGGCCACGGCCTCGCCGACCCGGACGGTGCCGGTGCGCGACCACCGGGGGGCATCCGGCCAGCGGGCTCCGGCCCGCCGTTCCAGGGCCTCGCCCCACCCTGGCCCCCACACGACCATGCCGGCGGTGGCGAGCACTGACAGCGCGAAGCCCGCCGACAGCGCGAAGGTCGGGTCCGCCGCGATGACCGCGAGAACGGCGCCGGCGAGCGCGGCCAGCACCGCACGCGGCCGGCCCAGCGCCAGCGCGGCAAGGCCGACGAGCCCCATCGCCCCCGCCCGCACGACACTCGCGGACGGACGCGCCAGAATCACGAACCCGGCCAGCGCGGCGGCACCCGCGAGCGCCCGGGACCGCGGACCGAGCCGCGTCCGCCCGAGCACCACCAGCACCGCGCCGGTGGCGATCGCGAGATTCGCTCCCGAGACAGCTGTCAGATGACTCATCCCGGCGGTGCGGAAGTCGTCCTTCAGCTCTGGGTCGAGCTCCGAGGTGTCACCGACGACGAGCGCCGGGAGCAGACCACCCGCGGGCTGCGGGACCCCCGCCGCGGCCGTGTGCAGCCGTGCCCGCAGCCAACCGGCGACGCGCTGGGCGGCGGGCGGCCGTCCGTGGGGCCGGGGCGGCGCCCGGGCGAACAGGACCGCGGAGATCGTGTCTCCCGGCCTGGGCCTCGCGAGCGTCGCACGGACGTTCAGCCGCTGGCCCGGCAGGTAACGCACCAGGTCCGTCGAGGGACCGACCAGCAGCACCGGAACGGAGCTCCGCAGTCTCCGGCCGGCACTGGTCACCGCTTCCAGACGCGCGCTGGCTGTTGCCGGCGGCGCACCGCGCGCCGGGCCGGTTGCGCCGGCTCGCGGTGGGGAGGGCGACGGGTCGCCGGTAAGGACGACCGTGGCCTCGACCGTCCGCTGGGCCCGCGCCAGCTCGGCGAGGGGGCCGGTGGTGCGGGCGCGACCGGCGAGACCTCCGACGAGCAGGCCGGCGGCGAAGAAGGCGAGGGCGACGCAGGCCGCCAGACCGGGCCCGCCGAGCCCGAGGTGCCCGGCCGGCCGGCGCTGTGCGCCGAGGAGCACCGCGGGCACGCAGCAGACGAGGGCGGCGCCGGCGCATCCCAGCAGCACCGGGCCAGGAACCCAGCGCCCGGCCAGTGCCGCGGCGCCCCAGAACACGGCGGCCGGGACAGCCAGTCGAAGGTCCGCGCGGCCGCGGCGGGCGCTCCTTTCATCGGCGGGCAGGCCGAGGCCGGCCTCCATCACGGCAGCGACCATCAGACCCGCACCAGCGGGAGGAGATCCGCCAGACGGCGGTCACCGACGCCGGTCACCTCACCCAGCTGGTCAGGCGACGTGAACGGACCGTTCTCGGATCGCCAGTCGATGATCCGCTGCGCGAGTACCGGGCCGACGCCGGGCAGGTCGTCGAGCTGCGCGACGGTCGCGGTGTTGAGGTCCAGCGGCTGCCCACCGGCGCCTGCTGTCCCTCCCGACGCCGCGGCCCCGAGGCCGGGGTCGGCAACCGCCCCGGGGGGCGGTGGGGCGGGGCCCGGCCGCCCGTCGACGAGGATCTGTTCGCCGTCGGTGAGGATCCGGGCGAGTGCTATCCCGCTCGTGTCGGTGCCCGGCAGCGGACCTCCGGCGCGGGTGAGGGCGTCGACGACTCTGGCACCGGCGGGCAGCCGCACCACCCCGGGCCGCACGACGCGACCGGCGACGTCGACCACGACCTCGCTCCCGGCGGTCGCCTCCGCTCGTTCCGATCCCGCCCCCGGAACGGCCGGGGCGGCCGCTCCCCCGGCGCCGGCCGCCTCGGGCGGCCCCGTTGCCCGCGTGCCCGGGGCTGCCCCGAGCGGGCTGACGGATTCCGTGCCGGGCACGCCCTCGGCCCCGGAGCGAACCGGTACCGGCGGACCCAGGGACACCGGCCGGTTGCGCCAGGCCATCCAGCCGGCTGCCGCCGCCGCCAGGACAGCCACCAGGACGAGGACCAGGGCGGCTCGCGCGGTGGGCGCCAGGACCGCGTCACGCAGCGTGGGCGGAAGGCGATCGGCTACGCGCCACCGCGGCCGCCGGGGGCCCCGGGAGGAGCCGGTCGGGCCGTCGGCCGGGTCGGGGTGCATCCGACCGGTGTCACCGGCGAACTCGTCAAGCCAGTCGTCGATCTGGTCAGGCTCGTCGGCACCGCCACCGACGTCGCCTCCATAGGCGCCAGCGCCAGCCCAACCTTCGGGCCTGCCGCCGGCCCCGGCCCCGGCCCCGGCCCCGGTCGCGGGCCCGGGCCCGGTCGCGGGCCCGACGTCGCCGAACTCGCCGTACCGGATCCGGGGCCCGCCCGGACGCTCGTGCGGCGGCGGCTGTGCCCAGGATCGCGCCAGGGGTTCGGTCGTGGGATCGCTCGCCTGAGGGAGCTGCTGGTCCGACCGCGGCAGGCGTCTGTCCATGCACGCAACGTAGGCAGCGCCGAGACGGAACGGACGCCTCGGCGGCTCGCTGTGGACAACCGAATCTCGTCCACAGCGGGGAATGAGCCGGCCGCAGGTTTGGTTGACCGCGCAAGTAACCTACCTCTGGCAGTCGGACCCGACCGCCGCCCCGGCACCACGGCGGGCCGGCGCCGGACATCCCTGAACAGGCCTCGAAGGAGATCACCATGAGTGCTGCAGCCAGCGATCTGACCGAGCTCACCGGTACCTGGGCCCTCGACCCCGCACACACCCGCATCGGCTTCGCCGCCCGTCACGCGATGGTCACGACGGTGCGCGGGCAGTTCACCGGCGTGCAGGGGACCCTCGAGCTCGACGGCGCGAACCCGACCGCCTCCAGCGCGAGTGTCACCCTCGACACGACGACGTTCGACAGCGGCGTGGCCGACCGGGACGCGCACGTGAAGTCCCCCGACCTGCTGGACGTCGCGCAGTTCCCGACCATCACCTTCACCAGCACCGGCGCCAAGGCCAGCGGCGACGACAGCTACGTCCTGACCGGGGATCTCACCATCCGCGGCGTGACCCGCCCGGTGGAGATCGCCATCACCTTCGAGGGCTCCTCGAAGGACCCGTTCGGCAACGTCCGCGCCGGCTTCACCGGGACGACGAGCATCAGCCGCAAGGACTTCGGCATCTCCTTCAACGCCGTGCTCGAGACCGGCGGCGTGCTCATCAGCGACAAGATCAAGATCGAGTTGGACGTCTCGGCCATCAAGGCCGCCTGACAGCGGCCACGCCCGGACCGTCGTCACCGATCGACGGTGCGTGCCGTGCTCCGAGCTGGCTCCGGAGCACGGCGCGCCGCCCTCGGCACGCGCGGCGGTGGGCCGAGCCCGGGTGACCGGCCTGCTCAGCCGAGCCGGGTGACGGCGACGGTGACCCCGAGCGAGGTCGACGCGCCTCCCGAGTACACGCCCAGCATGGGTGGCACGTCGCCGTAGTCGCGGCCGCGGGCGACGACGACGTGCGGCTCCCCGGTCTGGATCCCGTTGGTGGGGTCGAAACCCAGCCAGGTGCCGAGCCAGCCCTCCACCCAGGCATGGCTCTGCCCGCTGACCGTCTCGCCGACCTCGGCGTCCGCCGACGGGTGCAGGTAGCCGGAGACGTACCGGGCGGGCATGCCGGCGGCCCGCATCAGCACGAGCGCCAGATGGGCGAAGTCCTGGCAGACCCCGACGCCCTGTTCCCAGGCCTCGACGGCCGATGTCCGCACCTCGGTCGTCCCGGGCCGGTAGCTCAGCTTCTCGCGCACCCAGTCGCCGACCGCCGGGAGGAAGTCGGCCGGGCTGTTCGCCGCCGCGAGTTCCAGCGCCGCCGCGCGCAGCTCCGGGTGCTCCGGGGTGGAGACGGTGGGCCTGACGAACTCGACGAAACGGTCCGCGAGGCTGTCGTCGGTGAGCTGTTCCCAGCTCGGGACGTCCGCCGGCCGTGGCGGGGCAGCCGCTGTCTGCACGACCGAGCGCCCGGTGACGATCAGCTCGGTGTGCGGGGTGTGCAGGTCGAACGCGGTGACCTGGGTCCCCCAGTAGTCCCAGTACCGGTAGGTCGACGCGGCCGGTTCGGTGCGGACCGTGGCCTCCAGCGTGAGCTGTGACTCCCCGGTCTGCGGAATGATGCGCGCCTCGTTGTAGGAGGAGACCACCGGGCTGGCGTACCGGTAGCCCGTCGAGTGCTCGATGCGGATCTGCCAGCTCATGGTGCGCCTGCCTCCTCGTCGTTTCCGGTGCCGGTCGTCACGGCGCCGGTCGTCACGGCGCCGGTCGTCACGGCGCCGGCGGTGGCGGTCAGGCGGGCACCTCGCTCGCCCAGGTGTGCGGGCTCTCCCGGGCGAAGTAGCGGGCGGTGACGGCCGCACTGACCGCCGAGCAGGTCCGCTGCAGTGCCGCGAGCAGGTCGGGCATCTGGGCGGCCAGCTCGTCGATGCCGCGGAACTCCAGCTCCGTCCGCGCCCGGCCGACGGTGCGGCGGGCCGCGTCGTCCACGGTCGAGCGGGCCAGGCCCCGGCCGGAGTCGAGCTCGGCGAGAATCTGCTCGGCGAGTGCGAGCGACCAGTAGACCGATCGAGGGAACAGGCGGTCCAGCAGCAGGAACTCGGAGACCCGGGCGGCGTCCACCGCCCGCCGGTAGGTCCGCAGGTACGCCTCGTGCGCACCGCAGGAGCGCAGCAGGCTGACCCAGCTCTGGGAGTTCGGGTCGTCGCTGATGCTGGACGACAGCAGCCGCGCGGTCATGTCGACCCGTTCGAGGCTGCGCCCGAGAACCAGGAACCGCCAGCCGTCGTCGCGCGCCAGGGTGGCGTCGACCAGCCCGGCGAGCATCGCCGTACGTTCCCGCACGTAGCGGAAGTAGACGTGCGGGCCCATCCGGCGGGCGAGCTCCTCGGTGTGCGGGAGCTCGTTCCAGGTGGCGTTCAGGCACTCCCAGACGTCGCTGGAGACCACGACACGGGCACCGCGCGCGTTCTCGCGGGCGGCGGAGAGCGACCCTCGGATACTGGACGAGTTCGTCGCCTCGTAGGCGAGCACCTCGGTGACGTACCGGGCGTTCGCGGGCTCGGAGCGATCGACGACCCCCATCACCGCGAGCAGCTCGGCGCCGGCGGACGTCTCGTCCAGGGCGGGGTCCTCAAGCACCCGGTGCACATGGACGTCGAGGATCCGCGCGGTGCTCTCGGCCCGCTCGGCGTAGCGGCCGATCCAGAACAGCGACTCGGCGATGCGGCTCAGCACCGGCCCGCCTCCCGTCCGGACTGCTGCTGCTGCTGCTGCTGCTGCTGCTGGGATTGTTGCTGCTGCTCGGACTGCTGTTGCTGCTGCTCGTCCGAGGAGTGCGGGCCGAGATCGGGGCCGGGAGCGACCGACGGCGCGGGGCCGGAGCGGCGGCCGAACGGTGTCGCGCCCTCCCGCTCCTGCAGGTCGGGGGCGAGGACCCAGGTGTCCTTGGAACCGCCGCCCTGGCTGGAGTTCACGACCAGGCTGCCACGCGGCAGGGCGACCCGGGTGAGCCCGCCCGGCAGCACCCAGATCCGGTTGCCGTCGTTGACCGCGAAGGGCCGCAGGTCGACGTGGCGGGGGCCGAGCCGGTCGCCGGCCAGTGTCGGGGAGGTGGAGAGGCGGACCACCGGCTGGGCGATCCAGCCGCGCGGGTCGGCGAGGACACGGGCACGCAGCTCGTCCAGCTCGGCCGCGGTCGCCTGCGGGCCGATGACGATTCCCTTGCCGCCCGATCCGTCCACCGGTTTGACGACCAGGCTGTCCAGGTTGGCCAGGACGTGCGCGCGCTGCTCGGGGTCCTCCAGCCGGTAGGTGTCGATGTTGCGCAGCACCGGCTCCTCCCCGAGGTAGTACCGGATGAGGTCGGGGACGTAGGTGTACATCAGCTTGTCGTCGGCCACGCCGTTGCCCACGGCGTTCGCGATCGTCACGTTGCCGGCCCGGGCGACGTTGAGCAGCCCGGCGCAGCCGACCACCGACTCCGGCCGGAAGTGCAGCGGGTCAAGCCACTCGTCGTCGATACGCCGGTAGATCACGTGCACCGGGTGCTCACCCTCGGTGGTACGCATGGTGACCCGGTTGTTGCGGACCGACAGGTCGCGGCCCTCCACCAGCTCCACGCCCATCTGGCGGGCGAGCAGCGCGTGCTCGAAGTAGGCGGAGTTGTAGACGCCGGGGGTCAGGACGACGACCGTGGGGTCGGCCACCTCGGGCGGCGCCGCCGAGCGCAGCGCGTGCAGCAGGTGGGTCGCGTAGTCGCCGACCGGCCGTACCCGGTGGGTCGCGAACAGCTCGGGGAAGACCCGGGTCATCGCCCGCCGGTTCTCGACGACATAGCTGACCCCGGACGGGACGCGGACGTTGTCCTCCAGCACCCGGAAGTCGCCGTTCTCGTCCCGCACCAGGTCGATGCCGCTGACATGGGCCCGGACCCCGTTCGGCGGGTCGATGCCGTGCGCGGCGCGGTGGAAGTGGGAGCACGAGAGCACCAGCCGACGCGGCACGATGCCGTCGGCGAGGACGTCGGCACGCCCGTAGACGTCCGCCAGGAACGCCTCCAGCGCCCGCACCCGCTGCACGACGCCGCGCTCGATGACGTTCCACTCGTCGCCGTCGAGCAGTCGCGGCACCAGGTCGAGCGGGAACGGACGCTCCTCGCCGAACAGGTTGAAGGTGATCCCGGCGTCCCGGAAGGCACGGTCCAGGGCCACCTTGCGCGCGGCGAGATCGGCGCTGCTCAACGGCTGGAGCGCGTCATGGAGGGCGGAGTACACATCCCGGGGGCGGTGGGCCGGGTCGAAGACCTCGTCCCACGCGGCCGCCGCAGCGACCTCCGCCGCATACCCCTCGAACAGGTCGGCCACGCGCTGGAGCGTAGGGGCTCGGTGTTACTTCCGCATGACGTCACTGTGGGAGGCGGGGACCTCACCAGCAGCCCCGCGCCCAAACGCCGCGGAACGACGGCGGCCGACACCGGCGACACCGGCGACAGCGGGCGACACCGGGGGACGCCGACTCGCCGCCCTCACCCATGGACCGCGCACGCGTAGGCGAGTATGTAGGGGCGACCGATGCGACGACGCACCGTATGACGCACCGAAAGGCGAACGATGACGACTCTGCTGGTGACCGGAGCCGCCGGATTCATCGGATCCAACTTCGTCCGGTACTGGCTGGGCACGCACCCCGGCGACCGGCTGGTCGCGCTCGACGCGCTGACCTACGCGGGCTGCCGCGAGAACCTCGCCGACGTCCAGACCGGCATCACGTTCGTCCACGGCGACATCCGCGACCGCGAGCTCATCGAGGGCCTGCTGCGCGAGCACCGCGTCGACATCGTGGTCAACTTCGCCGCGGAGTCTCACAACAGCCTGGCGATCATCCGCCCGGGCGACTTCTTCTCCACCAACGTCATGGGCACCCAGAACCTGCTGGAGGCGGCCCGCACCGTCGGTGTCGCCCGGTTCCACCAGATCTCCACCTGCGAGGTCTACGGGGACATGGCCCTCGACGACCCGGGCGCCTTCACCGAGGACTCGCCCTACCTGCCGCGGACGCCCTACAACGCCGCCAAGGCCGGTTCGGACCACGCCGTGCGCTCCTACGGGTACACCTACGGCCTGCCGATCACGATCACCAACTGCTCGAACAACTACGGGCCGTTCCAGTTCCCGGAGAAGGTCATCCCGCTCTTCGTGACCCGGGCGCTGCAGGGCGAGTCGCTGCCGCTGTACGCGTCGACGAAGAACCGGCGGGAATGGCTGCACGTCGTCGACCACTGCCGGGCCATCGAGGCCGTCCTGGAGCGGGGCACGGTCGGCGAGACCTACCACGTGGGCAGCGGCATCGAGGCCGACATCGAGACCATCGCGGACCTGATCCTCGGCGAGCTGGGCCTGCCCGCGTCGCTCAAGACGATCGTGCCCGACCGGCCCTCGCACGACCGCCGCTACCTGCTCGACTCCGGCAAGCTGCGGACGGCGCTGGGCTGGGAGCCGCGGATCAGCTTCGCGGACGGCATGAAGGCGACCATCGCCTGGTACCGCGACAACGAGGCCTGGTGGCGGCCGCTGCTCGGGCGCTCGCCGGTCTCGGAGACCGCCTGGCAGGGCTAGGGAAACCCGCCCCGGGGCCCTTGGCTGGCTCGCCCCCGCCTGGCCTCGCACGGCCTCGCACGGCCAGGCGGGGGCGGTGCCGGAGGGCCGCCGGGCCGGGTCAGGCGCGCCCGTCCACCAGCTGGCCGTAGAGGCGTGCGGTGCGCTCGGCCACGGCCGGCCAGCCGAACGCGGCGACGGCGCGCTCCCGGCCGGCCCGCCCCATCCGGGCGGCCCGCGCCGGGTCGGCCAGAAGCTCGTTGACGGCCGCCGCCAGCGCCGCCGGATCGTCCGGCGGGACGAGCAGGCCGGTCTCGCCGTGTGCCACCACCTCCGGGATCCCGCCGACCCGGGAGGCGACCACGGCGGTGCCGCAGGCCATCGCCTCCAGGTTCACGATGCCCAGCGGCTCGTACACCGACGGGCACACGAACACCGTCGCGTGTGTCAGCAGCTGGATGACCTCCGGCTTGGCCAGCATCCCGGACAGCCAGACCACCCCGTCACGGCTGCCGCGCAGGCTGTTCACCCCGGCGGTGACCTCGGCGTGCAGCTCCTCGGTGTCCGGCGCCCCCGCGCACAGCACGAGCTGGGCGGACGGGTCGAGGTCGGCGGCCGCCCGCAGCAGCACCGGCAGCCCCTTCTGCCGGGTGATCCGCCCGACGAAGACCACGGACGGCCGGTCCGGGTCCACGCCGTGGCGTTCGAGGACGTCCGTCCGCGGGTCCGGGGCGTACTCGTCGGTGTCGATGCCGTTGCGGATCACGTGGACGCGCCCGGGGTCGACCTGCGGGTAGGCGTCCAGGATGTCGGCGCGCATCCCGTCGCTGACCGCCACCACCGCCGCCGCCGAGCTGATCGCGACCTGCTCGGCCCAGGACGACAGGCGGTAGCCTCCGCCGAGCTGTTCGGCCTTCCAGGGTCGCCGCGGCTCCAGCGAGTGCGCGGTCATCACGTGCGGGATGCCCTCGACGAGGGCGGTCAGGTGCCCCGCGAGGTTGGTGTACCAGGTGTGGGAGTGCACCACGTCGGCGCCGCCGGAGGTATTGACCGCCGCCGCCATCGACAGGTCCATCGAGGCGATCCGCAGCGCGTCGTTGGCGCCGTCGAGCGCGGGCCAGGGCCGGTGCCCGACCACCGCGGGCGGCACGGGCACCGCGGCGGCGGCGGGCGGGCGTGGCCCGCCCTCGCAGTGGACGGTGAGCTCGACCAGCCGGGCCAGCTCGCGGGCGAGGTACTCGACGTGCACGCCGGCGCCGCCGTAGACGTCCGGTGGAAACTCCCGTGTGAGCAGCGCGACGCGCATCCGTCTCTCGATCCTCCGCCTGGTTGCGGTCGCCGGCCGGGCGCCGGCGCCGGTCAGTCCGCGATGGTGACGCCCTTGCCGACGACGGTGACGCCGGCCGCACTGACCTGGTAGCCGCGTGCCCGGTCATGGTCCTTGTCGACCCCGACCATCGCGCCCGGGGGTACGACGACGTTCTTGTCCAGGATGGCGTTCCGGACGACGGCGCGACGTCCGATGACGGCGTTGTCCATGAGGACCGCGCTGTCGACCGACGCCCACGAGTTGACCCGCACCCCCGGGGAGAGCACGGACCGCCGCACCGTTCCGCCGGAGACGATCACGCCGTTGCTGACGATGCTGTCGGTGGCGACGCCCACCCGGCCGGGGCTGTCATGGACGAACTTCGCCGGCGGCACCGGCGGGACGTTGGTGTAGATCGGCCAGTCGCGGTTGTACAGGTTGAAGACGGGATCGAGCGCGCACAGGTCCATGTGCGCGTCGTAGTAGGAGTCGAGCGTGCCGACGTCCCGCCAGTAGCCGCGGTCGCGGTCGAGCGCCCCGGGCACGTCGTTGCCGGCGAAGTCGTACACCGCCGCCATGCTCTGCTCGACCAGCATCGGCACGATGCTCCCGCCCATGTCGTGCACGCTGTCCCGGTCGGCGGCGTCGGCCCGCAGGGCGTCGATGAGGACGTCGGTCGTGAAGACGTAGTTGCCCATCGAGGCGAAGATCTCGTCCGGGGTACCGGGCAGCCCTGGTGGATCCGCCGGCTTCTCGAGGAACTCGGCGATGGAGATCCCGTCAGGCGCGGGGCGGATCACCCCGAAGGCGGAGCCCTCCGAGCGGGGGACCCGCAGGCCCGCGACGGTCACTCCGGCACCGGACTCCAGGTGCTGCGCGACCATCTGGCGGGGGTCCATGCGGTAGACGTGGTCGGCGCCGAAGACGACGACGATGTCCGGGGCCTCGTCATGGACGAGGTTCAGCGACTGGTGGATGGCGTCGGCGCTGCCGGAGAACCACTGCGGGCCGAGGCGCTGCTGCGCCGGCACCGGCGTCACGTAGTTGCCCAGCAGGTTGCTCATCCGCCAGGTGGTGGTGATGTGGCGGTCCAGACTGTGGCTCTTGTACTGGGTCAGTACCGCGATACGCAGGTATCCGGCGTTGACCAGGTTCGACAGTACGAAGTCGACCAGGCGGTAGATACCGCCGAAAGGAACGGCCGGCTTCGCTCGGTCCGCGGTCAGTGGCGCCAGGCGACTGCCGGCACCCCCTGCCAAGACCAGGCCCAGCACCCGCGGGCTGCGCATTCTTCGGCCGGCTCCCCGTCTTCCGCCCGGATCCGGGGTGGATCCGCCCCGGCTGCGACCGGTCGCCAGCGGTTCCGGCACGTGATCGGACATGTGCCGCGTCATGCTGGATTCCGGTCATCACGGAGCCTACAAGGCGGCCGGGAGGCGGCTCGCTTCGCGTCAAAACTGCTGGCCCGGGACGCCGATCCGGCCGCTCCCACGGGCGGGGAACGGCCGGATCACACCGGTGGCCACAGGACCGGCCCGGTCACGAGGAGTCATGACCCGGACGGGTGGAGCTGGGTGTCAGACGTTGAAGCCGAGGGCGCGCAGCTGCTCCCGGCCGTCATCGGTGATCTTGTCCGGACCCCACGGCGGCATCCAGACCCAGTTGATCGTCACGTCGTTGACCAGGTTGTCCGGGCCGTCGACGAGCGCCGAGCGGGTCTGGTCCTCGATGACGTCCGTCAGCGGGCAGGCCGCCGACGTCAGCGTCATGTCGAGGGTGACCGTGTTGTCGTCGGCGATGTTGATGCCGTAGACGAGGCCGAGGTCGACGACGTTGATCCCGAGCTCGGGGTCGACCACGTCCCGCATGGCCTCCTCGACGTCGTCGAAGGACGCCTTCTCCACGACGAGGGCCCGCTCGGTGACGACGGCCGGCGCCGCCGCGGGCTGAGCCGCCGCGGCCTCGGCCGACTCGGCGAGGGCCGACTCCTCGGTGACGGAGGTGGTGGTGGTCTCGGTCATGGTCATGTCTCCTGCTCCGGGACGGAGGTCCGGGTGGCGGCACTGGTGGCCTGCGCGGTGGCGTCCTTCCAGGCCATCCACGACAGCAGGGCGCACTTCACCCGGGCCGGGTACTTGGAGACACCCGAGAACGCGACCGCGTCCTCCAGAACCTCCTCGTCACCCTCCTGGGTGCCGCGCGACTGCATCAGCGCCAGGAACTCGCGTTCGAGTTCCAGCGCCGCCGCCACCGACTTCCCGATCACCAGGTCGGCCATCACGCTCGCCGACGCCTGGCTGATCGAGCAGCCCTCGCTCTCGTAGGACACGTCCGCCACGACACCGTCGGCGACGCGGACCCGCAGGGTCACCTCGTCGCCGCAGGTCGGGTTGACGTGGTGCACCTCGGCGTCGAACGGGTCGCGTAGGCCGCGGTGGTGCGGGTTGCGGTAGTGATCCAGGATGATCTCCTGGTACATGGAGTCGAGCTTCACCTCAGGAAGAACCTCCTGACCTGCCCGAGCCCTTCCACCAGCGCGTCGACCTCGGCGGTCGTCGTGTAGAGGTGGAACGACGCCCGGGTCGTCGCCGGGACGCCGTAGCGGAGGCAGACCGGGCGGGCACAGTGGTGCCCGACCCGTACCGCGATGCCCTGCTCGTCCAGGATCTGGCCGATGTCGTGCGGGTGCAGCGGCCGGTCCTCGGAGTCGCGCAGGGAGAAGGAGATCGCCCCGCCGCGGTCCTGCGGTGTCGGCGGGCCGATGATCCGCAGGCCCGGCACGGCCGCCAGCGCGTCGAGCGCGTAGGCGGTGACCTCGTGCTCGTGCGCGGCGACGGCCTCCATGCCCAGGCCGGTCAGGTAGTCGACGGCGGCGCCGAGCGCCACCGCCTGCGAGATCATCGGCGTGCCGGCCTCGAACCGGTGCGGCGGGGCCGCGTAGGTGGAGGCCTCCATCGTGACGACCTCGATCATCTCGCCGCCGCCGAGGAACGGCGGCATGACCTCGAGCAGCTCACGCCGGCCCCACAGCACACCGATGCCGGTGGGCCCGCACATCTTGTGCCCGGTGAAGGCGAGGAAGTCCACGCCGAGCTCGACGACGTCGATCGGCATGTGCGGCACCGACTGCGAGCCGTCGAGCACGGTGAGCGCGCCGACCGCGCGGGCCCGGGCGACGATCGTCGCGACCGGGTTCACCGTGCCCAGGATGTTGGACTGGTGGACGAACGAGACGACCTTCGCCCGCTCGGTGATGACCTCGTCGAGGTGGGCCAGGTCGAGCCGGCCGTCCTCGGTGAGGCCGATCCAGCGCAGGGTCGCGCCGGTGCGGGCACACAGCATCTGCCAGGGCACCAGGTTGGAGTGGTGCTCCATCTCGGTGATGACGACCTCGTCGCCGGGGCCGAGCCGGAAGCGCTCCGCCTCCGCACCGCCGGAGACCGCGTTGCTCATCGCGTAGGCGACCAGGTTCAGCGCCTCGGAGGAGTTCTTGGTGAACACGATCTCGCGCCGGTCGGGTGCGCCGACGAACGCCGCGATCCGGTCCCGCGCGTCCTCGTAGAGGGCCGTGGCCTCCTCGGCGAGCACGTGGATGCCGCGGTGCACGTTGGCGTTGTGCCGCTCGTAGTAGGTCCGCTCGGCGTCGAGGACGGCCAGCGGCTTCTGCGACGTCGCGGCGCTGTCGAGGTAGACCAGCGGCAGGCCGTCGTGCACGGTGCGGGAGAGGATCGGGAAGTCGCGGCGGACCCGCTCGACGTCGAACCCGGGCGTGGTCGCCGTGTCGGCTCCCGGCTGGCGGGTCTCGATGACCGTCATGAGATCGCCGCCGGCTCCGTGGTCTTCACGTACCGGTCGTAGCCGGACTCCTCCAGCGTCGCCGCGAGCTCGGGGCCACCCGCGTCCACGATCCGCCCGCCCGCCATGACGTGCACGAACTCGGGCTTCACGTAGCGCAGGATGCGGGTGTAGTGGGTGATGAGCAGAATGCCCGTCTCCCCCTTGGCCCGTACCGCCTCGATGCCGGCCGAGACGATGCGCAGGGCGTCGACGTCCAGGCCGGAGTCGGTCTCGTCGAGGATGGCGATCTTCGGCGCGAGCAGCTTCATCTGCAGGATCTCGTGGCGCTTCTTCTCACCGCCGGAGAAGCCCTCGTTGACGCTGCGCTCGGCGAACGCCGGGTCCATCTCCAGCCCGGCCATCGACTCCTTGACCTCCTTGACCCAGGTGCGCAGCTTCGGGGCCTCGCCCCGGACCGCCGTCACCGAGGAGCGCAGGAAGTTCGACACCGAGACGCCGGGCACCTCGACCGGGTACTGCATCGCCAGGAAGATCCCGGCCCGCGCCCGCGCGTCGACGGGCATCGCCAGGACGTCCTCGCCGTCGAGGGTCACGGTGCCCTCGGTGACGGTGTACTTGGGGTGGCCGGCGATCGAGTAGGAGAGCGTGGACTTGCCGGAGCCGTTCGGCCCCATGATCGCGTGGGTCTCGCCCTTGCGGACGGTGAGGTCGACACCGCGCAGGATCTCGCGCGGGCCGTCCGTGTCGGTCTCGACCGACACGTGCAGGTTGCGGATCTCGAGAACAGACACCGCTGTCGTCACCCTCGCTTCGGGTTCGTGTGAAGGTCGACGAGCACGTCGTCGCCGTCGATGGTCACTGGGTAGGTGGGCACCGGGTCGATGGCCGGCAGGCTCGTCGGCTCGCCCGTGGTCAGGTCGAACTGGGAGCCGTGCAGCCAGCACTCGATGAGGCCGTTCTCGACCTCGCCCTCGGAGAGCATCACGTCGGCGTGGGTGCACTCGTCCCGCACCGCGTAGTACCGGCCGCCCGACCGGACGAGGCACACCGGCTCGCCGTCGATCTCGACGCCGAGCGCGGCCTCGTCGGCCAGGTCGGAGACGGCGCAGGCGCGCCGCCAGGAAGACCCCGCCGTGGTCCCGGCGGCGCCTGTGCTGCTCGGCGTGGTCATACGCCCACCGCCGCCAGCTCCTCCTCGACCCGCGCCATGATCCGCTCACGCAGTTCGGGGATGTCGATCCGGTCGACGATCTCGGCGAAGAACCCGCGGACGACCAGCCGGCGTGCCTCGTCGGCCGGAATGCCGCGCGACATCAGGTAGAACAACGACTCGTCGTCGAACCGTCCGGTCGCGCTGGCGTGACCGGCACCGACGACCTCGCCGGTGAGGATCTCCAGGTTGGGCACCGAGTCGGCGCGGGCGCCGTCGGTGAGCACCAGGTTGCGGTTCAGCTCGTAGGTGTCCGTACCGACAGCGTCGGCACCGATCACGACGTCGCCGATCCACACCGCGTGTGCCCCGGCGCCCTGCAGGGCGCCCTTGTAGACGACCCGGCTGCGGCAGTTCCGCGCCTGGTGGTCGACCAGCAGGCGGTGCTCCTGGTGCTGGCCCGTGTCGGTGAAGAACAGGCCGTAGAGCTCGGCGTCGCCGCCGGGCCCGCGGTACTCCACCGTCGGGTTGAGCCGGACGAGGTCGCCGCCGAGGGTCACGGTGAACGACCGCAGGCGGGCGTCCCGGCCCACCGAGAAGGCGTGCGAGCCCAGGTGGACGGCGTCGTCGGCCCAGTCCTGGAGGGTGACGAAGGTCAGCGCGGCGCCGTGGCCGATGAACACCTCGACGGTGCCGGCGAAGGCGGCGCTGCCGGTGTGGTCGAGCACCACCGTCGCGGAGGCGAACGGGCCGAGCTCGACGAGCACGTGCTCGTAGGCGACCCCGCCGTCGCCGCGCAGGCGCACGACGACCGGCTCGGTCAGCGCCGCCTCGCCCGGGACGGTGACGGAGACGCCGCCGTCCGCCCGGGCCATCGCGAACGCCGACGGGCGGTCGGCCGGGGTCAGGACCCGCCCGATCCGGGAGTCGGTGGCGGCGAGCCGCTCGACCTCCACGCCGTCCGGCGCGGCGACCGAGACATCGATCTTGGTGTCGCTCGGCGGCCCGTTCAGCAGGCCGCGCAGGCGGCGCAGCGGGGTGAACCGCCACGCCTCCTCCCGGCCACCGGGTACTACGTGGTCCTCGGGGTCACGGGACCGGACGGGACGCGGTGCCGCGCCGGCCTGCGCCGGGGGGCGTCCCGTGGCATCGATGACGGCCATCAGCCGACTGCGCCTTCCATCTGGAGCTCGATGAGCCGGTTGAGTTCGAGGGCGTACTCCATGGGCAGCTCGCGCGCGATCGGCTCGATGAAGCCGCGCACGACCATGGCCATCGCCTCGTCCTCGGACAGGCCGCGGCTCATCAGGTAGAAGAGCTGGTCCTCGCCGACCTTGGAGACGCTGGCCTCGTGCCCGATGGAGGCGTCGTCCTCGCGGACGTCGACATAGGGGTAGGTGTCGGAGCGGCTGATCGTGTCGACCAGCAGCGCGTCACACTTCACCGACGACCGGGAGGCGTGCGAGCCCTCGTTGATCTGGACCAGGCCACGGTACGAGGTACGGCCGCCGCCGCGGGCCACGGACTTCGACACGATCTTCGACGACGTCCGCGGCGCGGCGTGCACCATCTTGGCGCCGGCGTCCTGGTGCTGCCCCTCACCTGCGAAGGCGACGGAGAGCACCTCGCCGTGGGCACGCTCGCCGAGCATCCACACCGCCGGGTACTTCATCGTCACCTTGGAGCCGATGTTGCCGTCGATCCACTCCATGGTGGCGCCCTCGTGGCAGGCGGCCCGCTTCGTGACCAGGTTGTAGACGTTGTTCGACCAGTTCTGGATGGTCGTGTAGCGGCAGCGCGCGTTCTTCTTCACGATGATCTCGACCACCGCGGAGTGCAGTGAGTCGGACGAGTAGACCGGCGCCGTGCAGCCCTCGACGTAGTGGACGTACGCGCCCTCGTCGACGATGATCAGGGTCCGCTCGAACTGGCCCATGTTCTCCGTGTTGATCCGGAAGTAGGCCTGCAGCGGGATCTCGACCTGCACGCCCGGCGGGACGTAGATGAACGAGCCACCGGACCACACCGAGGTGTTCAGCGCGGCGAACTTGTTGTCGCCGACCGGGATCACCGAGCCGAAGTACTCCTGGAAGAGCTCCGGGTGCTCACGCAGGCCCGAGTCGGTGTCGAGGAAGATGACACCCTGCTCCTCGAGATCCTCACGGATCTTGTGGTAGACGACCTCGGACTCGTACTGGGCCGCGACGCCGGAGATCAGCCGCTGCTTCTCCGCCTCGGGGATGCCGAGCCGGTCGTAGGTGGCGCGGATGTCCTCGGGCAGCTCGTTCCACTCGGCGGCCTGCTTCTCCGTCGACCGGACGAAGTACTTGATGTTGTCGAAGTGGATCCCGGTCAGGTCCGCGCCCCAGGTCGGCATGGGCTTGCGCTCGAAGAGCTTCAGCCCCTTGAGCCGCAGGTCGATCATCCAGGACGGCTCGTTCTTCTTCGCCGAGATGCTGCGAACAACTGCTTCGGAGAGGCCGCGCTCCACGTCGACGGCGTAGGCGTCCGCATCTGCCCAGCCGAACCGGTAGGAGCCAAGGCCCTCAAGGGCGGTCTCGGCAGAGGTGGTCATAGGGAACCTTCCGAAAATGAGGATGGTTGTGATGTCCGCCCGGACCCGGACGAGGCCGTGTCGGGCGGTGCACCCGGCGATGGCGTGGGCTCGGCTGCCGCGGCACTCCCGACGGGCGGGAGTACCGTGATCGCCTCCACGGGGATCACCGGGATATGGGTGGTGCAGACGCCGTCGCCGTGCGCGATCGTCGCCAACCGCTGCACATGGGTGTCGAGAAGCCGCGAGAGCATCGCCGTCTCGGCCTCACACAGCGCCGGGAACCGCTCGGCCACGTGCTGCACCGGGCAGTGATGCTGGCAGATCTGGGTGCCGGTCGGCAGCTCGGAGACGCTGGCGGTGTACCCGGCCTGGGTCATGGCCGCGGCGATCGCCTCCGGCCGCTCCGCCGGCGGAACCGCGACCACCTCGTCGCGGATCTGGCGTTCGAGATCGACCCCGCGGGCCCGGGCGAACTCGGCGACCGCCTCCGGGCCGCAGGCGTCCGCGAGGAACCGCAGCGCGCCGGCCGCCAGGTCGGAGTAGGCCGTCGGCCCGGCCTGGTGCCCGGCCTCGGTGAGCGTGTAGCGCCGGGCCGGACGGCCCCGCCCGCGAGGGCCACGCACCCCGGTCGAGGTGGTCGTGATCGTGCCGTCCGAGGTCATCGCGTCGAGATGGCGGCGGACGGCGGCGGGCGACAGCCCGAGCTCGTGGGAGAGATCGGCTGCCGTGGAGGGGCCGCGCTCGAGCAGGAGGCGGACGACGCGGTCCCGGGTGCGGCCGTCGGCCACGCCCGATGGAACCTCCTGCCCGCTTTTCACAACACCAGTGTGCCCTATTTCCGTGACGCGGTCGAACCGAGGAGCCGCAGATCACCCGACCGTCCGGAGATCTCTTTCACAGCGTCGGATCCGCGACACGGCACCGTGATCCACCCGTGCGCGCGACCCGCGGTTTCGGTGCCGCAGCCTGCCTCGGAGCCGGCTGTGACCCACCCGCCACGCAGCACACCCCGCCCGGGATGGGACACTTTCGGGCGGCATGCGACGTACGGGAAGGTGCTGCGAGATGCGAACGGTTCGCACGATCGGCCCCGGCGGCGCGGTCATGGCCGCCACCAGCCTGGCAGGCACGGGACACCCCGGCACCCCGGCAGCCCGGCCGCGGACACTCCGCCGGCCGGCCTCCCCCTGGCGCGGCGCCGTCGCCACGGTCGCCCTGGCCGTCGTGGCTGCGGGCCTCACCGCCTGCGGCGGCGGCACGGAGACCAACGGCCTGGAGAAGGCCTCCCCCGCCGAGGTCGGGACGCGTTCGGTGGAGGCGCTGCGCGGCGCCGGCAGCGTGCGCGTCCTCGGCACCGTCCAGGACCCGTCCAGCGACGGCACGACCACCTACGACCTGGTGATGGCCGGCCCGTCGGCCCGCGGCACCGTGACCTCCGGGCAGATCGTCGCCGAGCTGGTGAAGGTGGACGACGACACCTTCACCAGGGGCAGTCGCGAGTACTACGAGTCGATCGGCGAGGGTGACGCCGCGGAGCTGCTGGCCGACCAGTGGGTGCGGCTGTCCACGGAGGCGGCGGCCCAGTACCGCTTCTTCAGCATCGAGGGGTTCGTCCAGGCACTCGGCGAGTACGTGGCGGCGCTCGACGGCGAGGTGACCACCGAGGAGGTCGGCGGGCGCCGTGCCGTGGTCGCGGGCAGCCCGGGAGGGACCCGCCTCTGGGCGGCGAACACCGGCGAGCCCGTCCCGCTGCGGATGGAGATGCTGGAGGGCGAGGAGGGCTGGATGGACTTCTCCGACTACGACGCCGCGGTCTCGATCACCGCCCCGACGAGCTCCGTGGACCTCTCCTCCCTGTCCTGACCGGCAGGCCCCACTACCGTGGTCGGACCATCCGGGACGGCCCGGGTCCGGCGCGGCCCGGCGCGGCGACCAGGCTGCACGCAGGGCGACTATGGCCGGACGGCCCGTGGGCGGGAGGGACTCGGACATGCTTGTCGCGGCGGTGGACCAGGGCACCAGCGGCACCACGGTCTGCCTGCTCGACGCCGAGGCCACGGTCGTCGGCCGCGGCTACCGCGCGGTCGGGACGTCCTTCCCCCGGCCCGGATGGGTCGAGCAGGACCCGGAGGACCTGCTGACCAGCGTCGTCGGCGCCGTCGCCGACGCCCTCGCCGACGCCGGCCGCCGCCCCGCCGACCTGGCGGCGCTGGGCATCACCAACCAGCGCGAGACCACGGTGCTGTGGGAGCGCCGCACCGGGCGCCCGCTGTACCCGGCCATCGTCTGGCAGGACCGGCGCACCGCCGCCGTGTGCGAGCGCCTCGCCGCGGCCGGCCATGCCGCCCTCGTGCAGGAGCGCACCGGTCTGGTCCTCGACCCCTACTTCGCCGGCACGAAGGCGGCCTGGGTGCTCGAGCACGTGCCGGGTGCGCGGCAGGCGGCCGAGGCCGGCCGGGTCGCCTTCGGCACCGTCGACTCCTGGCTGGTGTGGCGGCTGACCGGCGGCCGGGTCCACCTGACCGACGTCACCAACGCCTCCCGCACGATGCTCTTCGATCTGGCGGGCGGCACCTGGTCGGAGGAGATGCTGGAGCTGCTGGGCCTGCCCGCGGAACCGTTGCCGGAGATCGTGCCGAGCTCCCGGGTCTACGCCCACACCGATCCCGAGGCCTTCCTCGGTGTCGAGGTGCCGATCGCCGCGGTCGTCGGCGACCAGCAGGCCGCGCTGTTCGCCCAGGCCTGCTTCGCACCCGGGCAGGCCAAGAACACCTACGGCACCGGCTCGTTCGTCCTGGTCAACACGGGCACGGCGCCGCCGGCACCGCAGACGTCGCTGCTGCGGACGGTCGCGTTCGGGCTCGACGGCGAGCCGCTCACCTACGCACTGGAGGGCGCGATCCTGTCCACCGGCTCCGCCGTCCAGTGGTTGCGGGACGGGCTCGGCGTCATCTCCGACAGCGCGCAGACCGCGGAGCTGGCCGGGTCGCTCGCGAGCAACGACGGCGTCTACTTCGTCCCCGCGCTCGCCGGGCTCGGCGCACCGCACTGGGACCCCCGCGCCCGCGGAATGATCATCGGGCTGACCCGCGCGACCAGCCCCGCGCATCTGGCCCGGGCGGTGCTGGAGGCCATCGCGTACCGGACCCGGGACGTCGTCGAGGAGATGGCGGCCGGCGCCGGCGTGACCGTCACCGAGCTGCGCGCGGACGGCGGCGCGGCCCGCAACCCGTGGCTGATGCAGTTCCAGGCCGACATCCTCGGAGTCGAGGTGGACGTCCCGGAGAACACCGAGACGACCGCGCTCGGCTCCGGCTACCTCGCCGGGCTCGCCACCGGCCTGTACTCGGGCCGCGCGGAGCTGGACGCCCTCCGCCGCACCGCGCGCCGGTACCGGCCGTCGCTGGGCGCGGACCAGCGCGAGGACCTGTACGGCCGGTGGCTGCGCGCCGTCGAGCGGTCCCGCGACTGGGACCGCGACTGAGCGGTCCGTCACTCCGGCCGGCCTGGCCGGCTGGCCGGGATCCGTCCCGGCAGCACACGAGACCCCACATCAGAACAACGATCCAAGCCCACTGAAAGACAACACCAGCTGGCCGCCGATTGGGAAAAGTGGCTGTCCCGCGCCATGATTCCTGTCAACCTGTACCCCGGGGGCGGTTGGCGTCTCCCGCCGCGCACATCACCCCGGACGGAGACCGTGACCGACGCGGACTACGCCCTGGAACTGGGCCGCCGCCTCCGAGCTGCCCGCAACCGACGCGGGCTGTCCCTCCTCGACGTCCAGGAACGCACCGAGGGGCGGTGGACCGCCGGCACGCTCGGCGCCTACGAGCGAGGCAGCCGGACCCTGCGGGTGCACCGCCTGGTCGAGCTCGCCGAACTGTACGACGTCCCGGCGACACTGCTCGTCCCGCCGCCGATCGAGCGCCGTGAGACCGACGACCTCCCGCCGCTGGTCATCGACCTGCGGCGGCTGCGGAAGCTGCCGCCGACGCGGACCGGCCCGCTGCGCCGGTGGATCGCCATCGTGCAGGTGCTGCGCTCGGACAGCTCACGGGACGTGCTGCGGCTCCGGCGTTCCGACCTGCAGTCGCTGTCGCGGCTGTACAGCACCACTCCCGCGGTCCTCTACGAGCGGCTCGTGGCCTGGGGCACGCTGGTCGACCCCGGTGAGGCGGCGTCCGCCGGCGGACGCCGCCGGCCGCCGGCGCTCCGGCCCCCCCAGCCCCCCTCCCGCCCGCAGTCCTCCTCCCGCCGGTAGTCCCCCTCCCGCCGGTAGTCCACCCGCGCGCGGTCAGCGTGATCGGCCCGGCCGGGCACCGCTGCGCAGTCCGTAGGATCAGCGGCGTGACCGAGGTCCTGGCAGTCGAGGTGACCGATCTGGTCAAGACCTACCGGCGCGCGCCGGCCGGGGGGCAGACCCGGCCGCGCTACCTGCGCGCGGGAGCGCCGGAGCCGCCAGCCGGCCCGCCGGCGCAGCGGCGCCGCGGTCGCCAGCGCACCCGGACCCACGCTTCGAGCCCGCCCGATCGGGCAGGTCAGGCCGATCGGGCCGGCCCGCCCGGCGGCACCGAGGCCAAGCCGGACGAGGCCCCGACGGTCACCACCCACGTGCGTGCGGTGGACGGGCTTTCGCTGCAGGTCGCCGCGGGGTCCGTGACGGCGGTGCTCGGTCCGAACGGCGCCGGCAAGACCACCACCATCGAGATCTGCGAGGGCTTCCGGGCCGCCGACAGCGGCGAGGTCCGCGTGCTCGGGCTGCACCCGCTGCGCGACGCGGCGGCACTGCGCCCACGGGTCGGCGTGATGCTGCAGGCCGGCGGCATGTACCCCGGTGCCCGCGCCGGCGAGATGCTCCGGCTCATCGGTTCGCACCACGCCCACCCGCTGGACGCCGGTGTCCTGCTGGAACGGCTGGGGCTGGCCGACGTCGCCGGCGTCCCCTTCCGGCGGCTGTCGGGCGGGCAGCAGCAGCGGCTCTCCCTCGCGATGGCCGTCATCGGACGCCCCGAGCTGGTCTTCCTCGACGAGCCCACCGCCGGGCTGGACGTCCAGGGGCGGCGTGACACCTGGGAGCTCATCGAGGAACTGCGACTGTCCGGCGTCACCGTGGTGCTCACCACGCACGCGATGGACGAGGCCGAGCGGCTCGCCGACCAGGTGGCCATCGTGAACCGGGGCCGGGTCGTCGCCGCCGGGACACCGGCCGAGCTGACCCGCGGCGGCGCCGAGGGCCAGCTCCGCTTCCGCGCCCCGGCCGGCCTCGACGTCAGCCGCCTGCTGCTCGCACTGCCCGACGGCACCACCGGGTGGGAGGACCCGCCCGGGCACTATCTCGTGCAGGGCACCGTCGACCCACAGCTGCTCGCCGCGGTCACCGCGTGGTGCGCGGGCAACGGCGTGCTCGCCGAGGACCTCCGCGTCGAGCAGCGCACCCTCGAGGACGTGTTCCTGGACCTGACCGGGACGGAGCTGGAGTGATGAGCCCCCTCGCCGAGACCCGCCCGGCGGAAAGCCGCCCGGCCGGCGCCGTCCTGGACCTGCGCCCCGCCCCCGGGGCCGCCTCCCGGCGGCGCATGCTGGCCGCGCAGACCCGCCTCGAGCTCACCCTGACCCTGCGGCGTGGCGAGTCCGTGCTGCTGACCCTGATCATCCCGATCGGGCTGCTGGTCTTCTTCGCCGCGGTGGACGTCCTGCCGACATCGGCCACCGCACAGCGCTCGGTGGACTTCCTCGTCCCCGGCGTGCTGGCACTGGCCATCATGTCGACGGCGTTCACCGGCCAGGCGATCGCCACCGCGTTCGAGCGCTCGTACGGCGTCCTCAAGCGGCTCGGCGCCTCCCCCCTGCCCCGGTCGATCCTGCTCGCGGGCAAGTCGCTGGCCGTCCTCGCGGTCGAGATCGTCCAGCTCGTGCTGCTCGTCGCGGTCGGGTTCGCGCTCGGCTGGGAACCGCACGGATCGGTCGCCTCGGTCGGCTGGGTGGTCCTGCTCGTCCTGCTCGGCACCGCCGCGTTCTCCGGCCTGGGGCTGCTGATGGCCGGCACCCTGCGGGCCGAGGCCACGCTCGCCGCCGCGAACGGGGTCTACCTGCTGCTGCTCCTGATCGGCGGGGTCGTCTTCCCGCTCGAGGAGCTGCCCGGGTGGATGCGGGTGGTCGCCGAGGCGCTGCCCACTGCGGCGCTGTCCGACGGCCTGCGCGCCGTGCTCGCCGAGGGCGCCGCGCCGGGCGCCGGCAACCTGATCGTGCTGGCCGTCTGGTCCGTCGGCGCGCTCGGCCTGGCGTCCCGGCTGTTCCGGTGGGAGTGACCCACCCGACGCGCGGGCCGCACCCGGCGGCCGGGGCTCCGGCAGGTGGCACCCCGGTAGTGGCGGTGCACACCCGAACCGGTCGGTGCGGGCGGATTACGATGGGCCGCGATGCCATCTTCTACCACTCGTCGGAGCAAGGTCCGCGCTGACGGCGACGCCACCATGGCCGGCTCGGGCCGGCTTCCCGTGATCGGGCTGCGCGCGTTCCGGCGGCTCTCGCTTGCCAGCGTCATCCTGCTCGCGGCGATCGTCGTCACCGGCGGGGCCGTCCGGCTGACCGGTTCCGGTCTCGGCTGCCCCACCTGGCCGCAGTGCGGTGACGGGTCCTTCACCCCGCACGCGGCCTACTCGCTCAACGGAGCGATCGAGTTCGGGAACCGGCTGATCAGCATCGTGGTCGGCCTGGTGGTGCTGGCCCTGCCGATCGCGGCACGCCTGCTCCGGGAGAAGCGCCGGGACCTGCTCCTGCTCTCCCTGGGGCTGTGGCTCGGCTTCCTCGGCCAGGCCGTGCTCGGTGGGATCACCGTGCTGGTGAAGCTGCACCCGGCGACGGTGGCCGCGCACTTCCTGCTGTCGATGGTCCTGCTGTTCAACGCCGTCGCCCTGCACCGGCGAGCCCGGCAGGCGGCCGGGCCGACCCCGCTGGCGGTCCGCGCGGAGCTCGCCTGGCTCGCCCGGGTGCTCGTGGTGGTCGCCGCCGGCGTCCTCGCTCTGGGCACCGTGGTGACCGGCACCGGCCCGCACAGCGGAGACAGCGAGGAGACGAAGCGCTTCGGCTTCGACATCGTCAACGTCGCCCAGCTGCACGCCGACGGCGCGATGGTGCTCACCGGGCTGACCCTCGCGATGGTCTTCGCGGTCCGCCTCACCCCCGCCCCGGCCGAGGCCCGCCGCAGCGCGAACGCCCTCCTGCTCACGGTCGTGGCGCAGGCGGCGATCGGGTTCACCCAGTACTTCAGCGGCGTCCCGGCGCTGCTGGTCGGTCTGCACATGGCCGGCGCGACCATCATGTGGATCGTCACGATCCAGCTCTGGCTGGCCATGGGCGAACGTGCCCCCGCCACCGAGGCCGCCTGGGCCGGGTCGCCGTCGCGCGTCCAGGCACCCGCCACTCCGGTCACCGCCTGACCGGACCGGACCGGTCAGCGGTCAGCGGCCAGCGGTCAGCGGTCAGCGGTCGTGACGGTAGCCAGGTGGCTGCGCGTACGCCGCCAATCTGACGCTGCCGCCAGGTCTTCGCCACCGGCCGAGGTGTTGCGTTCTCGCGACTAAAGACCTCTCGGTGTCCCTTCCCCCACGTCCTTGACGAGGGATGTCGCGCCCATGCCGCAAGCCTCTCCAGCACGAGACACGGAGAGGTCTTCAGGCGCTGTAACAGCGGCACCCCTCGCTGACGGAAGCCAGAGAAGCGCTGGTCAGCGGCCTGAAGGCCCCTCGGTCCCACGGCCCGCCCAACCGCCACCGCCCTGCTCGCACCACCGGCGTCCCACCGAGGAAGCACAGGCCCCGGGCACCGCCCCGGGGGTCGGACTCGACGTTCCCCAACCTGTCGAACGAGCAGCCGGCACCGCTTTCAGACAACAGTGTCACCTCAGCAGCAGCAGCGGCGGCGGCGGGACAGCAACGCCGCGGCGGCAGGCCAGCGGCCGAGTGCCGTGACGAAAATGTTCGGCTCGGAGCGATCCGTCGACGGATCTGCCGCGAACTCCGTGCGTGGCAGGGACTGAACGGCGCGTCAGCCGAGTGTGGAACGACGGCGCCGCCTACGACATGGTCGTGCCGGAGCCCGTCGCCGGGCTGGCGGGCGTGCCGGTGATGACCGCGGTCGCGGAGCTCATGCGGACGCTGGACGCTCTTGCCGCCCGGCCGGGGACTGGTGCGCAGGTGCGGGCGCTGCTCGCCGTGTGGTGTCTCTGTCGTCGCGTCAGTTGACCAGGATGTCAGCCACCGGGTCAGCGGGCTCCAGGCCGGTCGGCGACGGGCAGCTGCGGCGCTTCACCCGGGCCTGCGCGGCTGGAGTTGCGGCCGGGCAGCTGGGCCCGGCGGAGCTGCGCCGTGCTCACCGCGCCGTCGTGCCGGGCGGGGGGACCGTACGAAGCGGCATGGTGTGGGTCGACGGAGTTCCGCGACCTGGTGATGGGGCCGTCCGTCATGGCGGTCACCGGCTGGATAGACGACGGGAAGGCCGTCGAAGTCGGCTGGCAGACGCTCCAGGGCGGCTTCGATCGGCGCCGTGTCGCTACCTCGCTCGACGAACAACTGCAGGCGTGGGCCGAAGTCATGGTCGGTGGAGATCTCGTCGTCGAGCCCGAGGACCTCGGAGCCCTTGCCAAGCAGCGCGGCCGCGTGGGGCACGCCCCAGACCAGCTGCCGGATGCTCTGTTCGTAGAACCGTCGGGAGAGCTCGCGACCGGACACGCCCGCTGCGGTGCTGTCAGGCGATGTTGAGCTGGATATTGCCGATGCGGGCGACGATGTCGAGCTGGCCACCGAGACCGGTGATGTAGGAGCGCAGGACGTCAAGGCCCGTCGCGGCCCCGTTCTCGATCTGGCTGATCCTCGCCTGACTCAGACCGGTGGCTTCGGCGAGCTGCGCCTGGGTCACCCCGAGCTGCCCGCGGATTTCAGCCAGCTGCGCACCGCTGACAGAAGCAAGCATCCGCCCTCGCAGTTCAGCGCGATGGGCCGTGCGTGCCGCGCTGTCCCACTCGGGATCGGCCGCCCGCGCGCGCGCCTTGACATCACGCCAGTTCGACGGACTGGTCATGAGTCCTCCCGTTCCGCATGCGTCGAGGGTGGAGGTCCCTCCCCCGACGCATGCGCTGGGACCGGTCAGGCCGTCAGAGCAGGGATGCGGCGGCCAGTGCTGCGAACAGCAGCGTCAGGTACGTGATCGACATGTGGAACAGGCGCATCGGCTTCACGTCCTCGCCCCGGCGGGCGCGGCCGGCCATCCGGTGCGCCTCGGCGATGAACCAGACGCCGAGGATCACCGCCGGCACCGTGTAGACCAGGCCGATGTCGGCGACCGGGCCGACGGCCAGCGAGACCGCGACCATCAGGTAGGAGTAGGCCACGATGCGGCGGGTGACGACCTCGACGGTCGCCACCACGGGCAGCATGGGCACTCCGGCCGCGGCGTAGTCGTCCTTGAAGCGGATGGCCAGCGCCCAGAAGTGCGGCGGCGTCCAGAAGAAGACGACCGCGAAGAGCAGCACCGCGGGCCAGCCGACGGTCCCGGTGACGGCGGACCAGCCGATGAGCACGGGGAAGCAGCCGGCGGCACCGCCGATGACGATGTTCGACGGCGACCGCCGCTTGAGGCCCAGCGTGTAGACGAAGACGTAGAAGGCGATCGCGCCGACGGACAGCGCGGCCGAGATCCAGTTGACCAGGAGCCCGAACATCAGGGTCGAGACGATGCCCAGCACGATGCCGAAACGCAGCGCCTGGGCCGGTGTGACGACCTCCTGGACGAGCGGCCGGCGGCGGGTACGACCCATGAGCTGGTCGATGTCACGGTCGACGTAGCAGTTGATGGTGTTGGCGCTGCCGGCGGACAGGGTGCCCGCGACCAGTGTCACCACGATCAGCCACCAGGACGGCATGCCGCGTTCGGCGAGGAGCATGACCGGGACGGTGGAGACCAGGAGCAGCTCCACGACCCGCAGTTTCATCAGGGCTATGTACGAGCGGGCCCGGCCGGCCACTCGTGCCCATCGGCCACGGGAACCGGCCAGGACAACGTCGGTGGGCTCCGCCGGTACGGCCGGTGCCGCGCCGGCTGGCAGCCCGGCGATGGCAGGCAGCCCGGCGGCGGTGGGCAGCCCGGCGATGGCAGGCAGCCCGGCCACGGCGGGAGCCGGGACGGCGGCGGAGGCCACAGCGGCGCCTGACGGCTGGACCGCGCCCGGCGCGGGGACGCGCGGGGCGGATCCCGCCGTGGCCGGACGGCCACCGCTCGACGTCACCGGGCGACGGCGAAAGCCCTGCCGGTGGCGAACAACGGCCTCGGGAGACAGAACGACCTCGCGATCGGCGCGGTCATCCAGCGAACCGCGCGGGACGGCGCCCGAGAAAGGGCGTGGGTGGTGTTCTACGACGTGTCGGAGTCTAGCTGCCGGGAGGGGGCGAGTGCGCGTGGGCTGCGTCCCGACGTGGTCCTGTCGGAGCCGCTCTCCCCGCATGTGGGTGACGCCCGCCGGGGGCCCCGGGCTGGCTGTGCGTCCAGCGTGTGGAGTCGGCCACGGGTCGCGGGCCGGCCGGGTGACGTGCCACCCGGCCCGGGCAGGCCGGACGTCCAGTGTTCTTCGGCACGTTTCCCGTGGGACACCTGGACACAGACTCTGGGGTGAGGATCACGCGGCAGGGTAGGGCCGAGGACAGGGACATCTGGCACGGTCGCCGTAAGCAGTAAGGAAGGCGGCGCGAAGGCAGTGGCGCGACCGGCCGGGCGCCCCATGTCGGTGGCGCGCGGACACCCCGGGGCGACCCGGGCGGTGCGTGGACGCGCGTCACAGCGGCGGGGAACCGTGCCTGCAGATGCGATCATTGGTACCACCGGACAATGAAGACCACCGCGGCGCGACGACACGGCCGCGCAGAGGAGGACGTCCGATGAGCAAGCCACTGTCCGACCTGTCGGCTGCCGGTGTGGCGGTCTGGCTGGACGACATCAGCCGCGAGCGGCTCCGAACCGGCAACCTGGCCGACCTCGTCGGCGGCAGCGGCGTCGTCGGGGTGACCAGCAACCCGACGATCTTCCAGAAGGCCATCGGGGGCGGCGAGACCTACCAGGAGCAGCTCCGCGACCTCGCGGTGCGCGGGGTGGACGTCGGCGAGGCGGTCCGTGCGATCACCGCCGCGGACATCCGCGAGGCCTGCGACGTCCTGCGACCGGTGTACGACGCGACCGGCGGCGTGGACGGGCGGGTGTCGCTGGAGGTCGACCCGCGGCTCGCGCACGAGACCGAGCGCACCGTCGCCGAGGCGCGCGCGCTGTGGTGGCTGGTCGACCGGCCCAACCTGTTCATCAAGATCCCGGCGACCCGGGGCGGGCTGCCCGCGATCACCGCGACGCTGGCCGAGGGCATCAGTGTGAACGTCACGCTGATCTTCGCTCTGGACCGGTACGAGGCGGTCATGGACGCGTACATGACCGGCCTGGAGCAGGCGCTCGACGCCGGCCGCGACATCTCCGACGTGGCCTCCGTGGCGTCCTTCTTCGTCAGCCGGGTCGACGGCGAGGTCGACCGGCGGCTGGAGAAGATCGGCACGCCGAAGGCCGCGGAGCTGCGCTCCAAGGCCGCGATCGCCAACGCGCGGCTCGCCTACGAGCTGCACCAGAGGGTGTTCGGCACCCCGCGCTGGGAGCGGCTCGCCGCGGCGGGCGCGAAGCCGCAGCGCCCGCTGTGGGCGTCGACGTCCACGAAGGACCCGTCACTGCCGGACACGCTGTACGTGACGGAGCTGATCGCCCCGGGCACCGTCAACACGATGCCGGAGGCGACCCTCGAGGCCTTCGCGGACCACGGCGTCGTCCCCGGCGACACGATCACCCCCAACCTCGGGGCGGCCCACGCCGTCTTCGACCAGCTCAGCGAGCTGGGGGTGGACATGGCCGACGTCGTCGAGGTCCTCGAGGTCGACGGCGTCCGCAAGTTCGAGGACTCCTGGAACCAGCTTCTCGGCACGATCCGCGACCAGCTCGGCGCCGCCGCCCCCTAGGTTCGGCGGACCTGTGCGGCCGGACCGGCCGCCAGCCGGCCGCCAGCCGGGCGCATCCGGCTGGCCGGCGGCAGTATCGGCAGCGCGGCAGTATCGGCAGGGCAGCAGTATCGGCTCGCGAGCACCACGAACTGTGAAGGGGGAACGGTGGCGTCCACCGCTAGTGGCAACCCACTGCGGGATCCACGGGATCGGAGGCTGCCACGGCTGCCGGACAACAGTGCTCTGGTGGTCTTCGGCGTAACCGGTGACCTGGCCCGCAAGAAACTCATCCCGGCCGTGTACGACCTGGCGAACCGGGGGCTGCTGCCTCCGGGCTTCGTTCTGGTCGGGTTCGCCCGGCGGGAGTGGAGCGACGACGAGTTCGCCGCGTTCGCCCGGGAGGCGGCCGAACGCGGCGCCCGGACCCCGTTCCGGGAGGACACCTGGGAGCGGCTGGCGGGCTCGCTGCGCTTCCGGTCCGGGTCGTTCTCCGACGACGCGGCCTTCGACGGCCTGGCCAGTCTGCTCGCCGAGCTCGAGCAGAGCCACGGCGTCCGCGGCAACGCCGCCTTCTACCTGTCGATCCCGCCGACGGCCTTCCCCGTCGTCCTCAAGCAGATGCAGCGGACGGGGCTGGCCTCCAACGACGCCGCGGGCGGCTGGCGGCGGGTCGTCATCGAGAAGCCGTTCGGCCACGACCTGGATTCGGCGCGCGAGCTCAACGCCCTCGTGGACGACGTGTTCACGCCGGGTGACGTGTTCCGCATCGACCACTATCTGGGCAAGGAGACCGTCCAGAACCTGTTCGCGCTGCGCTTCGCGAACACGCTGTTCGAGCCGATCTGGAACTCGCACTTCGTCGACTCGGTGCAGATCACGATGGCCGAGGACGTCGGCATCGGCACCCGCGCCGGCTTCTACGACGAGACCGGCGCGGCCCGGGACGTCCTGCAGAACCACCTGCTGCAGCTGCTCGCGCTCACCGCGATGGAGGAGCCGGTCAGCTTCAGCGCCGAGACGATCCGCACCGAGAAGCTGAAGGTGCTGCGCGCGGTGTCGGTGCCCGACGACTTCGGGACCTTCGCCGTGCGCGGGCAGTACTCCCAGGGCTGGCTCGCCGGTGAGCGGGTCCGCGGCTATCTCGAGGAGGCGGACATCCCCGCCAGCTCGACCACCGAGACCTTCGTCGCGGTGAAGCTCGGCGTCGAGACCCGGCGGTGGGCCGGCGTGCCCTTCTACCTGCGGACGGGCAAGCGCCTGCCGCGCCGGGTCACCGAGATCGCGATCACCTTCACCAAGGCGCCGCACCTGCCGTTCGACGTCACCGACACAGCCGAGCTGGGCAACAACCAGCTGGTGATCCGGGTCCAGCCCGACGAGGGCGTCACACTCCGTTTCGGCTCGAAGGTTCCCGGGTCGGCCATGGAGGTCCGGGACGTCGCCATGGACTTCCTGTTCGGCGAGGCGTTCACCGAGGCGCTCCCCGAGGCCTACGAACGTCTCATCCTGGACGTCCTGCTCGGCGACGCGACGCTGTTCCCGAACAACGCCGAGGTCGAGGAGTCCTGGCGGATCATCGACCCGCTGGAGGACTTCTGGCAGAGCACCAAGCCACACACCTACCGGGCGGGCACCTGGGGGCCGGCGGCCGCCGACGACATGCTCGGCCGTGACGGCCGCCGGTGGCGCCGGCCATGACCCACCACCGCCACGCCGAGGGGAGCCAGGCATGACCACGCTGTGGGACACCACCGGATCGGCGGTGGTCAAAGCACTCGCGGCCGAGCGGCGGGCCGCCGGCGCGCTGGCGTTCGGGCTCGCGCTGACACTCGTGGTGGTCGTGGACGAGCAGCATGTCAGCCAGGCCGAGAGCGCCGCGACGGCAGCCGCCGCCGCGCATCCCTGCCGGCTGCTGATCGTCGTCCGCCGCCAGATCGACTCGCCGCACCCGCGGCTGGACGCCGAGGTGTCCATCGGCGGCCGGCTGGGGCCCGGCGAGGCTGTCGTGATGCGGATGTCCGGGCGGCTCGCGCTGCACGCGGAGTCGGTGGTCCTGCCGCTGCTGGCACCGGACGCGCCGGTGGTCACCTGGTGGTACGACGCCCCGCCGGAGAAGATCGCCTACGATCCGCTCGGGGTCTTCGCCGACCGCCGTGTCACCGGCACGTACGCGGCCACCGACCCGGTCGCCGCGCTGCGGCAGCGGGCCGAGGACTTCGTCCCCGGCGACACCGACCTCGCCTGGACCCGCATCTCCGGCTGGCGCACGCTGCTGGCGGCGGCCTTCGACCAGGTACAGGCCTCCGACGCCGCCGGCCCGGCGACGATCGTCAGCGAGCCCGGCAACCCCAGCGCCTGCCTGTTCGCCGGCTGGCTGCAGGCGAGGCTGCAGGTCCCGGTGACAATCACCGACGCGCCCGGGCGCAAGGGCATCCAGGGTGTGCGGCTCGCCGTCGGCGACGGCGAGCTCGAGCTGGCCCGCACGGACAGCCGCTCGGCGGGCATCACCCGCACGGGCTTCCCCACCCGGGTCCTGCCGCTGCCGGAACGCGGGCTCGGAGACCTGCTCGCCGAGGAACTGCGCCGGCTCGACGACGACGTCGTGTACGCGGAGGCGCTCTCGGCCTGGAGCCAGATCCCCGATCTGAGCCGCCGACCGCTGCACCGCGAGCACATCTGGCGCGACCCCGCGCTGGAACACACCGCGGCCACGTCTCCCGCCGGAGCCGCCGGTGCGACGACCGGAGCGAGCGGGCGGCCCGGAGCCGCGCAGCGTTCACGAGCCGCGGAACACCCCGCAGCCACGGAACGCTCGGGAACGGCGGGCAGGGCCGGGGCGGCGGACAAGGGGAAAGCCACGGAGCACGCCGAGGCGGCTGAGCCCGCCGGGGCCACGCCGACAGCACCGCCGGCGGCGCCGTGACCGCGCGGGAGCCCGGGTCGGCGCCCGTGCCGCCACCGGCAAGGGTCGTCGTGCACGCGGATGCCGGCGTGCTCGCACGCGCGACGGCCGCCCGGCTGCTCACCGCCCTCGTGGACGCCCAGTCCGAGCGGGGCGAGGCCAGCCTCGTGCTCACCGGAGGCGGGATCGGCGTGGCGCTGCTGCGGGCGGTGCGTGACAACCCCGCGCTCGATGCCGTCGACTGGTCGAAGGTGGACGTGTGGTGGGGCGACGAGCGCTTCGTCCCGGCGGACTCCCCCGACCGCAACGACCGGCAGGCCTGGGACGCGCTGCTGGAGCACATCCCGCTGGACCCGTCGCGGGTGTTCCCGGTCGCCGCCCTCACCCCGGCCCGGGCCGGGGGTGACGTCGAGTCCGCGCCCGCAGCCGCGGGAGAGGGGCCCGGGTCCGGCCGCGCGGGGCTGGCCGCGATCCGGCCGATCGGGGCGGCGGAGCCGGAGACCGCCGCCACGCAGTACGCCGTCGAACTCGCGGCACGAGCAGCCCCCGGCGCGTCGGTCCCCGCCTTCGACGTGCTGCTCCTCGGGCTCGGGCCGGAGACCCACACCGCGTCGATCTTCCCCGGGTCGCCGGCCGCCGTGGCGACCGAACCGACGGCGGCTGTCCACGACTGCCCCAAGCCACCGCCGACGCGGGTGACGATGACGTTCCCGACCCTGCGCTCGGCCCGTCAGGTGTGGATGGTGGCGGCGGGTGAGGAGAAGGCGGAGGCCGTCGCGGCGGCACTCGCCCCGGGGGCGGACCCGGTGACCTGGCCTGCGGCAGGGGCGGTGGGGCGTGAGCGAACCCTGTGGCTCGTCGACCAGGCCGCGGCGTCCAGGCTCGAGCCGACCCGAGCCGGCTCCGCGGGCTGATCCGGCCCAGGCTGGCCCAGGCCGGCTCGGCCCGGAGCCGGAGGCCGGCCGTCAGAGCTGACGGCCGGGTCCGGGCTCCGGGCTGATCAGGCCGGAATCGCTGATCAGGCCAGAATCTTCGTCTTCTCCCGTTCGAACTCGTTGGCGCTGATGACCCCGTGGTCACGGAGGTCTGCCAGCCGGGTCAGCTCGTCGGCGGGGCTCGGCCGGCCGGCGGCCTGGCGGACCTGGGCGCGCCAGAGATCCGCGGCGGCGGCGGCCTGGCGGGCCTGTCGCTCGTGCATGGAACTACCGCGGATGATCAGGTACGCCAGCACACCGACCAGCGGCAGGATGACGATGAGGGCCGTCCAGCCTGCCTTGCCCCAGCCGGAGAGGTCGTGGCTGCGGAAGACGTCCGCGACCACGGTGAACAGCAGGAACAGCCATAGAACGAAGCAGAAGAACCACAGCATGTAGAGAAACACGCTGAGCAGCGGGTAGTCGGAATCCACCTTGCCTCCTCTCACCGTCACCTACCGGTGAGCCTGACTCATACCCGTATCCGGGCACTGTGCGCTTCGACCCCATCACCTTCCGCGGGTGAGTTCGCGCGCGGGCACGGATACGGCCCAGTCATTCCCTCGTGAGCACGCCGTCACCCACCGAGTTGATCCCGGTTGCGGGATAGGTGTAGGCGAGCCGGTCGTCGGAACGCAGCGCGAGCACCAGCCGGTCCGCACCCTTGCAGAGGACGCCGGGCAGGACCAGCCGTTCCTGCACCGTGATGCTGTCCGGGCCGACCTCCCGCAGGCGCAGCTCCATGCGGCACCCGTCCGTCGGGTAGGCGCTCCGGCCGACGATCTCGTCGATCCCACCACCGCTGAGCACAAGCTCCACGGGGAACTCGACCGGCCCCTGGGTCACCGAACCGCCCCACGAACCGGCCATGCCGGCCGGCAGCAGGTCCCGAGAACCGGACGACGGACCACCGCCGGATGACGGACCACCGCCGGATGACGGGCCGCCACCGGGTGTCGGGTCACGATCGGATCCCGGTTCACCGCCCCGCACCATCCACAGCAGGCCAGTGGTGACCAGGACCAGCACCAGGCTGGTGAGGAGGGCTCCGACGATCAGCGGTCGGGGCGGACGCGGGAGGTGAGGGGGCCACGACCCCGGCCCTCCCGGCAGGGATCGGTCGACGCGGTCGACGGGCCGCGTCCGATCCCCTGCCGGCGCCGGCCCCAGCGACGCCACCGGATCCACCGGATCCACCGGGCCGCCCGGGTCCGCGGACGGCACCGGACGTTCCCGCGACGCGGATCCTCTCGTGGCCAGCCGACCGGCGAGAGCCCTCCCGCCGGTTCCGGCTCCGGCTTCGGCTCCGGTGAGGCGCAGGACCCGGCCGAGCAGCGCCTTCGCGGCCTCCGCGCTCAGCCGGGTCTCGGGGTTCTTGATCAGGAGACCGCCGATCACCGGCCACAGTGCGTCCGCCCGCACCAGCGGCGGCGGATCCGCGTGCAGGACCGCGCCGAGAGTCAGTGGCACGGTGTCCCGGGCGAACGGCGGGTTCCCGTCGACGGCGAAGTACAGCGTGGCCCCGAGCGAGAAGAGGTCCGCGGCCAGCGAGGCGGGCCGCTGGGTGATGCGTTCCGGTGCCAGGTAGGCGGGTGTGCCGGCGCTGCCGTCGCTGCCCGGTGCCGTCGTGTCCGCCACGTGGGTCGCGATACCGAAGTCGGTGAGCAGAACCCGCCCGTCAACGGCCAGCAGGATGTTCGACGGCTTGACATCCCGGTGCAGCAGCCCGATCCGCTGGCCGGCCATGAGAGCGTCGAGCACGGCGAGCCCCACCTGGGCCGCCCGGACAACCGGGAGCGGCCCGGTCTCGCGCACGGCGGTGTCCAGCGAGGTGGCGGCGACCAGCTCCATGACGATCCAGGGCAGGCCGCCGTCCTCGACGACGTCGGTCACCGAGACGACGTGCGGGTTGGAGCGGAGCTGGGCGGCGCTGCGCGCCTCCCGCACCGCGGCGGCGACCCGCGCCCGGTCCGCACCGGTCAGGCTCGCGCCGGCGAGCCCGGCCGCCGCCGGACGGCCGCCGAGCCAGATCGCCTTGACCGCCACCTCGACCCGCAGCAGCAGGTCGACGGCCCGCCACACGACACCCATCGAACCGGCGCCGATACATTCCACCAGCCGGTACCGGCCGGCCACCACATGGCCGGCCTCGATGGTCCGCACAGCGGGCAGCCGAACGCGGGGTGGTCAGGTCACCGGCGCGCCCCGCAGCTTCGCCAGGGCCTCGGCGAGGATCGCCTCGCCGTCCTTCTCGTTGCGCCGCTCCCGCACATAGGCGAGATGCGTCTTGTACGGCTCGGTCTTCGGCGGAGCGGGGGTGTTGTCACGGTCCCGCCCGGCCGGAAAGCCGCAACTCGGGCAGTCCCACGTGTCCGGTATGGACGCGTCGGCTGCGAAGGCCGGCTTCGTCTCGTGCTCGTTGGCGCACCAGAAGGAGATGCGCTGCCGGGGGGCGGTGTCGCCCCGCTCGGCCTCGCCCATCGGTCCCGCCCCGACCCGGCTCCCCCGGATGGCGTTGCCACCTGCCACGGCCCGCGTGCTCCTTTGTCTCGTCCCATGGGTGGTAGCTCGGCGGTCGGCCCCCCGCGGCCGGACCACCCACGTCCGAACCGCCACCGTTGACGTGCCGGTGCCGCTCACGGCCGTGCCCAGCATGTCTGTCCGGAGTGTAGGCCGGCACGCCCACCACGGGTTGCACCGACCACCCCCACCGGGGCTTCCCTACGCGAATGAGGGCCCGTAATGGCCCTCTCACAGGTGTGGGCATCCTCGCCCGGCCGCCACCACCCGCCGGGCGCACCCCGCGGGTAATGCGGATCCGGTCAGGACGACAGCGAAACCGCGGTGGGGTCGGCGGTTCCGAGTGAGGGGATGATCGTGAACGCCTGCACCGCCGCGCTGTGCAGGCGGGCGGGGTAGCTGACCGCGAGCGGCAGGACGGCGGCGTCGGCGAGGACGGTCCGTTCCAGCGCCGCCCAGGCCTCGCCGGCCGCGGTCGCCGGGCTGGCCTCGGACGCCGCCTCGAAGCGGGCCTGGAGGTCCGGGCGCCGGTAGCCGCCGTCGGCGGGCCGCGGCCCCATCCACATCCCGTCGAGCAGGGGCTGGTAGACGGTGCGTGCGGCGTCCCCGAACCAGCCGGGGGCGATCCTCGTCAGCGCCAGGTCCCAGAACTGCTGCTGCGGGTCGCCCACCGCCTGCCGGTACTGCTCCCTGCTGCGCACGCGGACGTCCAGCCGGATGTCGGCGCGGGCGAACGCGACGCGCAGCGCCTCGGCCACCTGGGCGTCGGCGGCGCTGTCCGTGGTGAGCAGCGACAGCGCCGTCACCCGCCCGCCGGGGTTGTTCGCCAGGCCTTCGGCGCAGCGCTGCGGGTCGCCGGTGCCCTCCTCGGCCGGGTAGGGGTCGTACTCCTGGTAGCCGGTCATCGGCTCCTGCAGCAACTGCGCCGTCGGCGCGGCGAGCGGCGGGCCGCCGAGCGCTCCGGTGACCGCCACCCGGTCGACGCAGTACGCCAGCGCCGTGCGGACCTGCTGTTCGCGCAGCGCCGCCGCGGACGGTCCGTTGAGCCCGACGACGAGCGTGACCACCGTGCCGGTCGGGCCGACCACGAGGCGGTCGTCCGCATCGCCGGTGAGCGCGTCCAGCTGCTCCGGGGGGACCTCTCCGTCCAGGGCCATGTCGCCCTCGCCGGCTTCGATCCGCTCGGCGATCGTCTCGGCGTCGAGGCCGTCCGTCACCGTGATGTGGTCCGGCAGCGCCCGCCTGATGCCGTCCGAGGAACCGCTCCAGGACGGGTTGCGGGACAGCCGGTAGTCACCGTCCGGCTCGGACACGAACCGGTAGGGGCCGGCGGAGATCAGGTTGTCCAGGTACTCCGGGGAGTCCGGCGGGTACGCCAGGGCCTCCAACGGCACCGGGGAGCTGGCCGGCAGCGCGAGGACGTCGACGAAGTCGTTGACCGGGCGGACCAGGTGGAACTCGATCGTGTCGTCCCCGACGACCTCGATGCCGGAGATCGAGCCGCCCTCGATCAGGGCCGACACGTCCGCGACCGGCGACACGGCGAGCTGCGCGCAGTACTCGGCGAACCCGCGGATGGTCGCGGCGTAGTACCCGCGCAGCGGCGAGGGCACCGGCGGCGCGCACATGCGCTTGAAGCCACGGGCGACGTCGGTCGCGGTGATCCGGCGCTGGCTCGGGGTGTTCCAGCGGGCCGCCGAGCGCAGCCGCACGGTGTAGACGGTGCCGCCCATCGTGACCACCGGCTCGCCGACGGCCAGGTCCGGCCGCGGGATCGTCGCCCGCGTCACGTCGGTGTCGGTGGGGTAGCTGTAGAGCTGCCGGGTGACCAGGCGGGCGAAGGCCTGCTCCCCCGGTTCGTCGGCCCAGCCGGGGTCACCGCTGGGCATCTGCCCGGTGAGCAGGCGCAGGGTGCCGCCGGGCTTGCCGTCAGGCGGGGCCGTGGTCGGCGCGGTGGACGGGGTCGCCGCCATCGGCCCAGGTGCCGGATCGGAGTCCGGACTGCACCCCGCCGCCGCGAGCAGGGTGGCGGCGAGGGCACAGATCACCCGGGCGACGCGTGGACGCCGCCCCGAAGCGGTGGCTTTCAATTCTTCAGAAGCAGACCGAGACCGATGATGCAGGTGATCCACAGGAGGGCCACCGCGACAGTGAGGCGGTCGAGGTTCTTCTCGACGACCGAGGACCCGCCCAGAGAGGAGGAGACACCGCCACCGAAGAGGGTCGACAGGCCGCCGCCCTTGGCCCGGTGCAACAGCACCAGCAACACGAGCAGCACGCTCGTGGCGATCAGTGCGATCGACAGACCGACCGTCATCCAGACCAGCTCCCGCCGTCGTGTAGGCCTGAAACGCCGTACCCGATCAGGCCCGACGATCGTGTCAACGTACATGACACCACCCTGGTGCCCGAGCAGGAGCTTCCCAGGCTCACGGCGCAGCGCGGACGATCCCGACGAACTCCTCCGCGACGAGGCTCGCACCGCCGACGAGGCCACCGTCGACGTCCGGCCGGGTGAACAGCTCCGCGGCGTTCGCGGCCTTGACCGAGCCCCCGTAGAGCACGCGGATCCCGGCCGCGACCGGCTCGCCGAACAGCTTCGCGAGCTGGCCGCGGATCGCGGCGCACATGTCCTGCGCGTCCTGGGCGGAGGCGGTCTTCCCGGTGCCGATGGCCCAGACCGGCTCGTAGGCGACGACGAGCGTCGCGGCCTGCTCCGCCGTGACTCCGGCGAGCGAGCCCTCCAGCTGGGCGAGCACGTGCTCGACGTGGGTGCCGGCGGTCCGGATCGCCTCGTGCTCGCCCACGCAGACGATGGGCGTGATGCCGTGGGTGTAGGCCGCACGGGCCTTCGAGGCGACCAGCGCGTCGTCCTCGTGGTGGTAGGTGCGCCGCTCGGAGTGCCCGACCACCGCGTACGAGCAGCCGAGCCGGGCCAGCATGGACCCGCTGATGTCACCCGTGTACGCCCCGGAGCCGTGCGGCGAGAGGTCCTGGCCGCCGTACCCGACGGCGAGCCTGTCCCCGTCGATCAGGGTCTGGACGCTGCGCAGGTCGGTGAACGGCGGCAGGAAGACGACCTCGGCCTTCTCCAGCTCGGCCGGCTTCAGGTCGAAGGCGACCTTCTGCACGAGCGCGATGGCCTCGAGGTGGTTGAGGTTCATCTTCCAGTTGCCGGCGACCAGTGTCCGCCGGCCGGACCCGCCCGATGTACGGGCGGGTGCCCCCTTCGCCACGTTCCCGTGTCCCTTCGTCCGGTGCCTGATGGTGTTCTGGGTGTTGTCTTGTGCGCTGTTCTGGTGCCGTTCTGGTGCTGGTCAGACGTCGAGTGCGGCGAGCCCGGGCAGGGTCTTGCCCTCCAGGTACTCGAGGCTGGCCCCGCCGCCGGTGGAGATGTGGGTGAAGCTCGTCTCGGGAATGCCCAGGGTGCGCACGGCGGCCGCGGAGTCCCCGCCGCCCACGACCGAGAAACCCGAGCCGGCGGCGACGGCCTCGGCGACACCGCGGGTGCCGGCGGCGAACGCCGGGAACTCGAACACGCCCATCGGGCCGTTCCAGAAGATCGTCGCGGCACCGCCGGCCACGCCCGCGAACACCGCGGTCGCCTCCGGGCCGATGTCCAGGCCGAGCCAGCCGTCCGGGATCGCGTCGGCGGCGACCACCCGGTGCGCGGCGTCGGCGGCGAACTTCTCGGCGACCACCACGTCGGTGGGCAGCACGAGCCGGTCGCCGGCCTCCGCCAGCAGGCTCTTGCAGGTGTCGATCATCTCGCTCTCCAGGAGCGAGGCGCCGACCGGGTGGCCCAGCGCGGCCAGGAAGGTGAAGCACATGCCGCCGCCGACCAGAAGCGAGTCGACCCTGGGCAGCAGCGCGCGGATGACTCCCAGCTTGTCCGACACCTTCGACCCGCCGAGCACCACCGCGTACGGCCGGGCCGGCTCGGAGGTGAGCGCGCGCAGCACCTCCAGCTCCGCCAGCACCAGCTGCCCGACGGCGTGCGGCAGGCGCTTGGGCACCTCCGCCACGCTCGCGTGGGCACGGTGCACGGCGCCGAACGCGTCGCCGACGTAGAACTCGGCCAGCGCCGAGAGCTCGTCGGCGAAGGCGGCGCGGTCGGCGGCGTCCTTGCTGGTCTCCCCCGGGTGGAAACGGAGGTTCTCCAGCAGGGCCACCTGGCCCTCGGCAAGCCCGCCGACGACCTGGCGGGCCCGGTCGCCGGCGATGTCGGCGCCGCCGTCACCGGCGAAGGCGACCGGGACGCCGAGCAGCTCGGACAGCCGCTCGGCGACCGGAGCCAGCGAGTACTTCGCCTCCGGGGCTCCCTTCGGGCGCCCCAGGTGCGAGCAGACGACCACCTTCGCGTTCCGCTCGAGAAGCGCCCGGATGGTCGGCAGGCTGGCCCGTACCCGCCCGTCGTCGGTGATGCGCGGCGCGGACCCGGAATGGTCCAACGGCACGTTGAGGTCACTGCGGACGAGCACGCGGTGGCCGGTGACCTGCAGGTCGTCGATCGTCCTCACGCTGGGCTGCTCCGGGGTCGGCGAAGGTCGAGATCAGGTGGACGGGGCGTCTCGCGGGGTCGCGGCCGGGGTCAGAGCCGGCCGGCGACCAGACCGGTCAGGTCGACCAGGCGGTTGGAGTAGCCCCACTCGTTGTCGTACCAGCCGACGACCTTGACCTGGGAGCCGAAGGACATGGTCAGCTGCGAGTCGAAGGTGCAGGACGCCGGGGTGCCCACGATGTCGGAGGAGACAATCGGGTCTTCCGTGTAGACGAGGTAGCCCTTCAGGGGGCCTTCGGCCGCGGCCTTGTAGGCGGCGTTGATCTCGTCCTTCGACGCCTCACGGGCGAGGTTCACGACGAGGTCGGTAACAGAACCGTCCAGGACCGGAACGCGCATCGCGAGACCGTCCAGCTTGCCCTTCAGGTGGGGCAGAACAAGAGCGGTCGCCTTCGCCGCGCCGGTGGTCGTCGGAATGATGTTCTGCGCGGCGGCCCGGGCCCGGCGCAGGTCGGAATGCGGGAAGTCCAGGATGACCTGGTCATTGGTGTAGGCGTGGATCGTCGTCATCAGGCCGCGCTCGATACCGAACGCCTCGTCGAGAACCTTGGCCAATGGCGCGACACAGTTCGTCGTGCAGGAGGCGTTCGAGAGGATGTGGTGCTTCGCCGGGTCGTAGACGTCGTCGTTCACGCCCATGACGACCGTCAGGTCCTCACCCTTGGCCGGCGCCGAGATGATCACCTTCTTCGCGCCCGCGGCCAGGTGCTTGCCGGCGGTCTCCGCCGTGGTGAAGCGTCCGGTCGACTCGATGACGACGTCGACGCCCAGGTCAGACCAGGGCAGCGCCGCCGGGTCACGCTCGGCCAGCACCTTGATCGTGGTGTCGCCGACCCGGATCCCGTCCTCGGCGACCGAGACCGGGGCGGCCAGCGTGCCCAGGGTCGTGTCGTACTTCAGCAGGTGCGCGAGGGTCTTGTTGTCCGTCAGGTCGTTGACGGCGACGATCTCCAGATCGCTGCGGCGACTCGCCGCAAGCGCCCGCCAGAAGTTACGGCCGATTCGCCCGAAGCCGTTGACACCCACCCGCGTAGCCACGTCCAGGACTCCCTATGCTCGTGTGCCGTCGTGTGTCAGGAGCCTAGCGAGTCGGGACATCATCGGCGGGAATCCGAACCGATTCATGTCGGTCTCCTCACATCGGGGGACCCGGCACCGTCAGCAATTGGTTGAATGCATCGCCTTTCGACAAACACCCTATCCTACGGACCCGCCCCGGCACGGTGCGTGGCCGTGCTCCCGCGGCAGGCCCACGGGGCACCTGATTCCGTGCTCAGGCGTTCTCAAAGAGCTCCGGCGAGACACTGGCCTCGGTGTTCGGGATACCGAGCGCGTTGGCACGTTTGTCCGCCAGCGCGAGCAGGCGCCGGATTCGGCCGGCGACGGCGTCCTTGGTGAGCGGCGGATCGGCCAGTGCGCCGAGCTCCTCCAGCGACGCCTGGGCGTGCTCGAGTCGCAGCCGGCCCGCGGCGAGCAGGTGCTCGGGGGCGTCGTCGCCGAGGATGCGCATCGCCGCCTGCACCCGCGCCCCGGCGGCGACCGCCGCGCGGGCCGAACGGCGCAGGTTCGCGTCGTCGAAGTTCGCGAGCCGGTTCGCCGTGGCCCGGACCTCGCGGCGCATCCGCCGCTCCTCCCAGGCCATCAGGCTGTCGTGCGCACCGATCCGGGTGAGCAGCGCGCCGATCGCGTCGCCGTCGCGAACCACCACCCGGTCGACCCCGCGGACGTCCCGGCTCTTGGCCTGGACGCCCATCCGCCGCGCGGCGCCGACGAGCGCGAGCGCCGCCTCCGGCCCGGGTGAGGTCACCTCCATCGAGCACGACCGGCCCGGTTCGGTGAGCGAGCCGTGCGCGAGGAACGCGCCGCGCCACGCCGCCGCCGCATCGCAGGCCGATCCCGTGACCACCTGCGGGGGAAGGCCCCGCACCGGGCGGCCGCGCTGGTCGAGCAGGCCCGTCGACCGGGCCAGCTGCTCGCCGTCACGCTCCACCCGGACGATGTAGCGCACTGATCGGCGCAGCCCGCCGGCAGCCAGCACGGCGACCGACGAGGGGAATCCGAAAACCTCGGCGATCTCACGCCGCAGCCGGCGTGCGGTGGCGCCGGTGTCGAGCTCGGCCTCCACCACGATCCGCCCGCCGACGATGTGCAGACCCCCCGCGAACCGCAGAAGCGCCGCCATCTCAGCCCGCCGGCAGCAGGGCTTGGCCACTCGCAGCCTGCTCAGTTCGTCCTTGACGGTGGCCGTCATCGCCGCCACACAGATCACTCCTTGCCTTCACCGGAAGGGATCCGGTGGCCGGGGCCACCGGTGGATGTGCAACCGACACCCGAGGGGTCGGCACAGCCCGCGCCTGGCTGCCGGCCCGGCCAGGTCCGTCCGTCGACCGGACGGGGCGGTGTCGGCACCGCCGGCCGCGGGTCATCGGCCGCGAACACCGCCCGGAACGCCGCAGCGAGCAGCGCGGGATCGTGCAGGGCCGGATCGCTGACATCCCGCACGGGCGCAAGGTGCAGGCGGGCTCCGAGGTCCATCGCCGCGCGGGCGAGCGGGCCGGGATCGCCGACCGCCGCGGGATCCGCGATCACGACGTCCAGCCGCAGCCCGGGAACATGGGTGGCCAGCGCGTGCAGGTGCGCCTCGGGCGTGTACCCGGCCGTCTCACCGGGCTGGGCCACGAGGTTGAGCACCATCACACGGCGGGCCCTGGCGCCGGTGATCGCCGCGTGCATGTCGGGCACCAGCAGGTGCGGCAGCACGCTCGTGTAGAGCGATCCGGGGCCGAGGACGATCCAGTCCGCGGCCCGGGCGGCGGCCAGGGCGGCGCCGCACGCGGCCGGCGCGGCCGGCACCAGCCGCACGCCGGCCACCCGGCCGGGTGTGGTGGCGACCGCGGCCTGCCCGCGGACCTCCACCGGTTCCGCCGCCCGAGCCGGGTCCAGGCCGGTCACGTCCGCGACGATGTCGATGCCGTCGCAGGACAGCGGCAGTACCCGACCCTGCGCGCCGAGCAGCGACGCGACGAGGTCGAGGGCGGCGACCGGCGACCCGGCGCGCTCGGCCAGCGCGGTCAGGACGAGGTTGCCGACGGCGTGCCCGGCGAGCGGCCCACCGCCGCCGAACCGGTGCTGGAAGAGCCCGGCCCAGGTCCGCGACCAGTCGTCCGCGCCGGCGAGGGCGGCGAGGGCCATCCGCAGATCGCCCATCGGCAGCGCACCGAGCTCGGTACGCAGCCGGCCGGACGATCCGCCGTCGTCCCCCACGGTGACCACCGCGGTCAGCCGGCGGCTGATCCGCCGCAGCGCCGACAACGAGGCCGCGAGACCGTGCCCGCCACCGAAAGCGGTGATCGCGAGAGCGTCGCCGGTCACTCGCGGCCCAGATCCCGGTGCACCACGCGGACGCCGACCCCGTCGGCGGCCAGCCGTGCCCCCAGCTGCTCCGCGACAGCCACGCTGCGATGCTTGCCGCCCGTGCAGCCGACCGCCAGCGTCAGGTACCGCTTGCCCTCCCGCACATAGCCCTCACCGACCAGTCGCAGCAGGGTCGTGTACTGGTCGACGAACTCGGCCGCGCCCGGCTGGGCGAGCACGTAGTCGCGCACCTGCGGGTCCCGGCCGGTGTAGGGCCGCAGCGACTCCACCCAGTGCGGGTTGGGCAGGAAGCGGCAGTCCGCGACGAAGTCCGCGTCCAGCGGAAGCCCGTACTTGTAGCCGAACGAGACCACGGTCGCGTTCAGCCGGTTCGCCCGCGGCTGGCCGAACGCAGCATCGATCTTCGCCCGCAGCTCGTGCACGTTGAGGTCGGTGGTGTCGAGCACGAGGTCCGCCTCGCCGCGCAGCTCCGCGAGCAGCGCCCGCTCGCGGTTGATCCCGTCCACCACCCGCTCGTCATCCTGCAGCGGGTGCGGGCGCCGTACGTGGTCGAACCGGCGCACCAGCGCGTCGTCGGACGCTTCGAGGAACAGCATCCGTGGATGCATACCGCGCGAGTCCAGTGCCTCAACGGCCGCCCGCAGATCGGAGAAGAAGGCCCGGCCACGGACGTCGACGACGACCGCGATCCGGCTCACCGCCCCGCCCGAGCGATGGCCGAGCTCCGCCATCGTCGACAACAGCGCCGGCGGCAGATTGTCGACGACGAACCAGCCCAGGTCCTCCAGACACTTCGCGGCCGTGCTGCGGCCGGCACCGGAAAGCCCGGTGATGATTGCCAGATCAAGCGTCGCGGTGGTCAACCCGCCACCCCCCGGATCGCGCCCGGCTCGCCGGACCCGGTGCTCTCGCTCGCCGGGCCCGCCCCCACCGGGTCGGACATCGTCGCAATGATCTCGCCGGTCAGTGGGTCGACGGCCGGCGGGGGCGCCTCGGCTCCGCCGGGAGCCGACCGGGCCAGCGCGGCCACGATCGCCTCCGCCGTACGCGGGCCGATCCCCGGCACCTGGGCGATCTCCGCCGCGCTCGCCGCGCGCACCTTCGCCACCGACCCGAACTGCCGCAGCAGCGCCTTGCGCCGAGTCTCCCCGAGACCGGGCACCCCGTCGAGCGCCGAGGCGACCATCGACGCCGACCGCTTCTGCCGGTGATAGGTGATCGCGAAGCGGTGCGCCTCATCCCGGACGCGCTGCAGCAGGTAGAGCGCCTCGCTCGTCCGGGGCAGGATCACGGGCTCGCCCTGGCCGGGCAGCCAGACCTCCTCCAGGCGCTTCGCCAGGCCGCACAGCGCGACGCCCCCCGGCCCGGCATCGATCCCGAGCTCGTCGAGCGCCCGTGCAGCGGCGGCGACCTGCGGCGGCCCGCCGTCGACGACGACCAGGTTCGGCGGGTAGGCGAACTTCCGCGGCTGCCCGGTCTCGGGATCACGCCCGGGCGCCTCTGGGCCGGCTCCCGGTCCCCCGGCAGCCAGCCCCTCCACCGCCAGCCCCTCGGCGACCGTGCTCATCGTCGTGCTCGCCGTCGCCGACTGGGTGGCCCCGGCTGCCCGCGTGCCGGTCTCGGTACCCTCGCCGGCGCCGGGGAAGCCGGCCAGCTCGCCGGTTCGGGCACGCTCGGCCAGGTAGCGGGAGAACCTGCGGTGGACGGCCTCGTGCATGCTCGCCGTGTCGTCCTGACCGTCGACGCCGCGGATGGCGAAGCGGCGGTACTCCGACTTGCGCGCCAGCCCGTCCTCGAAGACGACCATGCTGGCCACGACGTTGGTGCCCTGGATGTTCGACACGTCAAAGCACTCGATGCGCAGCGGGGCGTCCGGCAGCTCCAGCGCCTCCTGCAGGTCGGCGAGCGCCCGGCTGCGGGCCGTGAGGTCTCCGGCGCGCTTCGTGCGGTGCAGGGTGAACGCCTGGCCGGCGTTGCGCTCGACAGTCTCCATCAGAGTGCGCTTGTCCCCCCGGCGGGGGACACGCAGATCGACCCGCGCGCCGCGGGCCCGGCTGAGCAGTTCCACGACGGCGTCGGCGTCCGGCGGCAGTTCCGGGACGAGGATCTCGCGCGGGACCTCGCCCGTGTACCCGGGCTCGGCGGCCGGCCCGCGGCGGCCGGCGGACGCGGTGCGCGCCCCGGCAGTGGCCTCGGGCTGGTCGGCGCCGGCCCCGGGCTGGTCCACCGGCGACGCAGCCAGGCCCGCGGCCGCCTCCGCCTGCACGCCCTCGAGGTACTCCTGGGTCAGGAACTGCTCGACGAGATCCCCGGTGGTGACGTCCTCGAGCTTGTCGACGACCCAGCCACGCTGGCCGCGCACCCGGCCGCCCCGCACGTAGAAGATCTGGACCGCCGCCTCCAGTTCGTCCTGGGCGAAGGCGATCACATCCGCGTCGGTGCCGTCCGGCAGGACGACGGCCTGCTTCTCCACCGCACGGCGCAGTGCCCCGATGTCATCGCGCAGCCGGGCCGCGCGCTCGTACTCCTGGGCGTCGGCCGCCGCGCGCATCTCGCGCTCCAGCCGACGCAGGTAGCGGCCGGTCTGGCCGGACATGAAGTCGCAGAAGTCGTCGACGATCTCCCGGTGGGCCTGCGCGTCGACCCGGCCGACGCAGGGCGCCGAACAGCGGTCGATGTAGCCGAGCAGGCACGGGCGGCCGACCTGGCCGGCCCGTTTGAAGACGCCGGTGCTGCAGGTGCGCGCGGGGAAGACACGCAGCAGCAGATCGAGCGTCTCCCTGATGGCCCAGGCGTGCGCGTAGGGGCCGAAGTAACGCACCCCGCGCCGCTTCGGCCCGCGCATGACCTGCAGCCGCGGAAACTCCTCGTGGAGCGTCACGGCGAGACTCGGGTAGCTCTTGTCGTCGCGGTAGCGGACGTTGAACCGCGGGTCGAACTCCTTGATCCAGGTGTACTCGAGCTGAAGCGCCTCGACCTCGGTGGAGACAACCGTCCATTCCACCGAGCTGGCCGTGGTGACCATGTGCTGTGTCCGGGGGTGCAGGGTGTGCACATCGGCGAAGTAGTTGGCCAACCGGGACCGCAGGCTCTTGGCCTTGCCCACGTAGATGACACGGCCATGATCGTCGCGGAAGCGGTAAACACCCGGGGTCTCGGGGATCGAGCCCGGCGGGGGCCGGTAGGTCGCCGGATCAGCCATGAACCGAGCCTACGGCGGCCATCCTCCGACCTGAGCAGTGCCTGCACGTATCCATTCCATCACGCTCAGCTTCCATGACGTCGAGCACCCCCGAAACTGACCGCGTCGAGCCCTCTCGGATCCCCCGGAACCGGCCAGGCGATCCCGCGGGCAGGACGGCCCGACCTCCGAAGTGCCTCCGAGGGCTGTCGGCGAGTTTTCCGTCCCCCCGCACGCCGATCGGATGCCGCCGGCGGAGGCCGCTCGACGGTCGGGCCGGGCGGGACAGGACGCTGATGACCAGGTGGCCTCCCGACCGGCACGCCATCTGCCGGAGAGCCTGTTGTGGCTGGTGTGGCTGACCTGTCGCCCGGACGATCCAGCGTCCGCCCTCGGTCATCGCCGGGTCGCCGTATGCTGTATCGGGCCAGGTCTGTGGCGCCCGGGCTGAACTACTGCGACGGTGGAGTCCAGCACCATCGGGTCCGCACACGGTGGCGGCCGGCACGGTGGCGGCCGGCACGGTGGCGACGAACACGGTGGCGACGAACACGGTGGCGGTCAGCACCCTGGCGACCGGCACGGCGGCCATCGGCCGCGTAGGAGGGCCGGCGGCCACAGCGACAACCGTGTGGTGGCTTGTCATGGCAGGGGCGCCCGGCGCAGCGGCAGGGCCGGCGCATTCGGACCAAGGGGGCCGACGCGTGCAGGTGGAGGACGTCACGACGGAGTTTGTCGTTGACGACGCACCCGGGCGCGGGCGGATCACTGTTCTCCAGGTGACCTGGCGCAGCTGCGACCCGCTCGCCGTCGCGCTGGTCCTGGTGTCACGACCGGACCATCCGGCGCTGCCGCAGGGCCACTGGGTGGCTCCACGCGACGCCCTGCGGGCCGGGCTCGAGGGCCCGGTGCCGGTCGGTGACGGCGACGTCCGCATCACGCCCGAGCCGGCGGGAGGTATCCGCCTGGAACTGTCCGACGGCGAGCGGCGCTCCGTGGTCGTACTCGACGCCGCCCCGGTCCGCAGCTTCCTGGACCGCACCGAGCGGGTGGTCCCCGCCGGGGAGGAACACACCGAGGTCGCGCTGGACGCCGTCCTCGACGATCTTCTGCAGCCCTGAGCCAGCGGCGCCAGCGCCGTCATCCTGCCGAGGAGACGGCGCCCGCCAGCCTGCCGCGGGGCTTCTTCGCCCCGGCCGTGCTTCCACCGGTGCCGGGGCCCGAGGCCTGCTCCACGGTTGCCGCGCCCCGCCCACCGAGGATCTCCCGGAGGAACGACCCGGTGTGGCTCGCGGGCACTGCGGCCAGCGTTTCCGGCGTGCCCTCGGCGACAACCGTGCCACCGCCGGTACCGCCCTCCGGGCCCATGTCGATGATCCAGTCCGCGGTCTTGATGACATCGAGGTTGTGCTCGATCACGATCACCGTGTTGCCGGCGTCGACCAGCCGGCCGAGCACGCCCAGCAGCTTGCGGATGTCCTCGAAGTGCAGGCCGGTGGTCGGCTCGTCCAGCACGTAGACGGTGCGGCCGGTGGAGCGCCGCTGCAGCTCCGAGGCGAGCTTCACCCGCTGCGCCTCGCCGCCGGACAGCGTCGGCGCCGGCTGCCCGAGGCGCACGTACCCCAGCCCGACGTCGTTCAGCGTCCGCAGGTGGCGCGCGATCGCCGGGACCGCCGCGAAGAACTCGGCTCCCTCCTCGATCGGCATGTCGAGCACCTCGGCGATGCTCCGGCCCTTGTAGTGCACTTCCAGGGTCTCGCGGTTGTACCGGGCGCCCGCGCAGACCTCGCACGGGACGTAGACGTCCGGAAGGAAGTTCATCTCGATCTTGATGGTGCCGTCGCCGGAGCAGGCCTCACAGCGCCCCCCCTTGACGTTGAACGAGAACCGGCCCGGCAGGTACCCGCGCACCTTCGCCTCGGGCGTCTCCGCGAACAGCCGGCGGACATGGTCGAACACGCCGGTGTAGGTCGCCGGGTTGGATCGCGGCGTCCGGCCGATCGGGGACTGGTCGACGCGGACCGCCTTGTCCAGGTGGTCGAGCCCGCTCACCGTGCGGTGCCGGCCGGGGACCTCGCGGGCACCGTTGAGGTGGTTGGCGAGCACGCTGGCCAGAATGTCGTTGACCAGGGTCGACTTTCCGGACCCGGAGACCCCGGTGACCGCCACCAGGCAGCCGAGGGGGAAGGAGACCGTGACGTCCCGCAGGTTGTGCTCGCGGGCGCCGTGCACGGTCAGCGCGCGCCCACGGACCGGCGGCCGGCGGGCCGCGGGGACCGGGATCTCGCGCCGGCCCGAGAGGTAGGCCCCCGTGATCGACTCCTCGCTGGTCAGCAGGTCGTCGACGGAACCGGAGACGACCACCCGGCCGCCGTGCTCGCCGGCGCCGGGACCGATGTCCACCACCCAGTCGGCGGCGCGGATCGTGTCCTCGTCGTGCTCCACCACGATCAGCGTGTTGCCGAGGTCCCGCAGCCGCAGCAGCGTCTGGATGAGGCGCCGGTTGTCACGCTGGTGCAGGCCGATGGACGGCTCGTCCAGCACGTAGAGCACCCCGACCAGCCCCGAACCGATCTGGGTGGCGAGTCGGATCCGCTGTGCCTCCCCGCCGGCGAGGGTGCCGGCGGCCCGGTCCAGGGACAGGTAGTCCAGGCCGACGTCCAGCAGGAACGCCAGCCGGGCGTCGATCTCCCTGAGGACCCGGCCCGCGATGGTCTGTTCCCGCTCGCTGAGCTCGACGGTGCGCAGGAAGTCGGCACAGTCACGGATGGACATGCCCGCGACCTCGGCGATCGAGCGGCCGGCCAGGGTGACCGCCAGCGACTCCGGCTTCAGTCGGGCCCCCCGGCAGGCCGCGCAGGGCACGTCGCGCATGTAGCCCTCGTAGCGCTCCCGGCTGCTGTCCGACTCGGCGTCGGCGTGCCGGCGCCGCAGGAACGGCAGGACGCCCTCGAAGGATGTGTAGTAGGAGCGCTTGCGGCCGTACCGGTTGGTGTAGCCGACGTGGATCTCGGTCTCCCCGCTGCCGTGCAGGATGGCCTTGCGGGCACGCTCCGGCAGGCCCTCCCACGGGGTGTCCATCCGGAAGGTGAGGTCCTCCGACAGCGCCGTCAGCAGCCGCTGGAAGTACTCCTTGTTGTGCCCTCCGGCCCAGGGCTGGACGGCTCCGTCAGCGAGCGACAGGGTCGGGTCGGGCACGACCAGGTCGGGGTCGACCTCCTTGCGGGTGCCCAGCCCGGTGCACTCCTGGCAGGCGCCGAACGGCGAGTTGAACGAGAACGACCTGGGCTCCATCTCCTCGAAGGACAGGTCGTCGTACATGCAGGCCAGGTGCTCGGAGTACATCCGCTCGCGGTCGGGGTCGGCGGCGTCGCGGTCGACGAAGTCGAGCAGCACCAGGCCCTTGCCGAGCCTCAGCGCCGTCTCGATCGAGTCGGTGAGGCGCCGCTTGGCCGACGCCTTCGCCGCGAGCCGGTCGACGACGACCTCGATCGTGTGTTTGCGCTGCTTCTCCAGCTTCGGGCGGTCGGTGAGAGCGACGACGGTGCCGTCCACCCGGACCCGCGCGAAACCGGACGTCTGCAGCTCGGCGAACAGGTCGGCGTACTCGCCCTTGCGGCCGCGGACGACCGGAGCCAGGACCTGGAAGCGGGTGCCTTCGGGCAGCTCGAGGAGCCGGTCGACGATCTGCTGCGGAGTCTGGCGTGAGATCGGCCGGCCGCACTTCGGGCAGTGCGGGTGGCCGACCCGTGCGTACAGCAGGCGGAGGTAGTCGTAGACCTCGGTGATCGTGCCGACGGTCGACCGCGGGTTGCGCGACGTCGACTTCTGGTCGATCGACACCGCCGGCGACAGGCCCTCGATGAAGTCGACGTCGGGTTTGTCCATCTGGCCCAGGAACTGGCGCGCGTAGGCCGACAGCGACTCGACGTACCGACGCTGGCCCTCGGCGAAGATCGTGTCGAAGGCGAGACTGGACTTGCCCGAGCCCGACAGGCCCGTGAAGACCACAAGGCCGTCTCTGGGCAGGTCGAGATCGACGTCACGCAGGTTGTGCTCGCGTGCTCCGCGCACGACAAGACGGTCGGCCATCGTCAGGTCCCTCGTCGTTCTCGGTCGGCTGCTGTCGTCGGCCGGTGCCGGCACCGGTGGGGTTCCGTCACCGCGGCCTGCGCGGCGCCCCTGGCCGGTCAGCCGGCCGTGAGCCAAACGCGCGTTCGAACACAGCCGACGCTACACGCCTCGGACGAACGGCCCGTAACAGCCGTGCCCCCGCTCCCGGACGGCAACAACGCAGCCCACAACCCTTCCGGAGGCCCCGCCCCGGCGAGCGCGGCCCGCCCCGAATGCCCGGGACGCAGACACGCGCGGACACACGGTCGAGAATGGTGCGGCCGGGCAGGCCCGCACACGCCCGGCCACCCGGGGGTGCCGGGGCGGCGGCCGTGACGGCCCCGGCGCCCCGCGCCCCTGCTCGACCCTGCAGATCACCGCCCCGATCCGCCGGAACAGGCGACGCACAGACCGAGGAGAAGCGGAATGAACATCGGCGCCGGCTACACGGGTGACGTCACCGTCGGCGGGCCCGCGGACGTCCGCGAGCTACCGGACCTCACGATCACCAAGGTGGCGGTGGGCCCGTTCGACAACAACTGCTACCTCCTGCGCTGTGCGGCCACCGGCGAACAGCTCCTCGTCGACGCGGCGAACGAGACGGGAACGCTGCTGCGCCTCGTCGGCGACGCCGGTCTGAGCACCGTGGTGACGACGCACCGACACGGAGACCACATCCAGGCGCTGGAGGAGGTCGTGGCCGCGACCGGTGCGCGGACCGTCGCCCATCCGCTCGACGTTCCCGCCATCCCCGTCCCGACCACCGATCCGGTCGTGGACGGCGACGAGGTGCACGTCGGTGAGGTCACGCTGCGGGTCGTGCACATGGTCGGGCACACACCGGGATCGGTCGCGCTGCTGTATGGCCGGGACAGCGGCGCTCCACACCTGTTCACCGGCGACTGTCTCTTCCCCGGTGGCCCCGGCAACACCTTCGGCGACGCGGCTGCCTTCACCACCCTCATGGACGACCTGGAGGCCAAGGTCTTCGGGCCCCTCCCGGACGGGACCTGGATCTACCCGGGCCACGGAAAGGACACAACGCTCGGCGCCGAGCGGCCGCACCTGGCCGAGTGGCGCGCCCGCGGCTGGTAGACCTCGGCGGGCCGGGAACGACGGCAGCACCGCGGGCCTCGCCGGGTCCTGTCGGCCATGGCCCCGGTGGGGCCCCGGGGCCCCCGGGGTCAGCGGTCCGCAGTCGCCCACGATGACGCCGGCGGCGCCGAAGGGTCCGACCGGGCTGCCACCGGCACCGTCGACCGCGGCAGTGGCAGCCGCGCGCGGACGTCCGCTCCCAGCACGGCCACGTCGATCCGGCCCAGGTCCCGACGCGCCTGGGCCGGGACCGCGCACCACCGTGACCGCGTGGCCGGCTCCCGGTGCGGTTGGAGCAGACCGGCGACAAGGCCGCCCAGGATGCGCCCGGCGCGCAGGGCCTCATGTCGCCGACCGGCGACAAGCTTGCGCAGGGTGAGGACGATCAGCTGGCCGGAGTGGACGGCGAGCCAGCTCCGCCCCAGCGCAGCCCGATGGCGCCGCGCGTAGATCGCCGCGGAACGGCCGAGCTCGGCGTACATCAGGCCGGCCCGGCCGACCGTCCCCCCGCCCACATGGGACACCTGGCACCGGTCGTCGGCCCAGTACACCCGGCCACCGGCCGCGTGCAGCCGCGCGAACAGGTCGGTCTCCTCGTAGTACATCCAGTAGGACGGGTCGAATCCGCCCAGACGGAGGAAACTGGCCGTCCGGATGGCGAAGAAGGCGCCCACCGGGTAACGGAGGTCCGGCCAGCGGGCGACCGCGGCTGCCTCGCCACGCACCGCCGTGTACGTGTTCGTGCGGACGTTCGGCAGGACCGCTGTTCCCCGGCCGGGCAGACCACGCTCGCCGCGCAGCGGGAATCCCACCGCGTCGGCGCCCTCCGGCACGGACGCCAGCAGGTCAGGCAGAGTCGCGCAGGCCTCGGCCGACACCGTGATGTCGCTGTTGACGACGAGGATCCACTCGGGAACCGGTTCGCCCGGCGCCGGCTGCGCCTCACCGCTCGCCAGCGAGCCACGCACGGCGATGTTCACCGCCGTGCCGTAGCCGACGTTCCCATGCCCTTCGAACAGTCGGACCCCGGCGGGCAGGTCGTCGTGCACCGTGCCGGTCAAGTTCTCGACCAGCGACACCCGGGATCCGGAAATACCGGACAATGTCGCGAGGAGACAGGCCAACTGGGGCGACCCACCATAGGAGACAACCACTGCCAAAAAGGTGTGCATAGTCCGCCTTGAACGAAGAGGGAGGGATTCCGGGTGCTCGGACGATCCCGGCGGTGCCGAAACACTAACGTGCCCGTCTCGCTGTCACCCACAGGACAATCGGCGCGTCGCCCAGTGACTAGTTCGTATAAATCATTGGACCACTCACCGCCGGTACATGCCCGTCCCCGCACGTTACCTGTTCCCCGGCGCCCGTTTCCGGACGGAATGCAGACGGGGCGGGCGGCCCCCGGCCCGCCCGCCCCGTCATCCGGATACTCAGTGACGCTGGTCGCCGACGGGCGTCACATCGCTCTCCCTGCGCTCGCCGCCAGTCGGGCCGGGCTCGCCCTGCGGGATGCCCGTTCCGGCGGCGGGTGCCCCGGCCACCGGGCCGGCTCCAGCCACGGCGGCCGTTTCGGCGGAGGCCGCGGATCCGGCCGCCGGTCCGCCGGGTCCGCTGTCACCGTCGCCCTCCGCGGGCGGCGCCGTCGCCAGCGACCACACGATCGCACCGGTCAGGACGACCGCGATAACCATCAGGGACAGCCAGATCGGCATGTGCCAGACGTCGGTGAGCAGCATCTTGACGCCGATGAACGCGAGAATGACGGCCAGACCGGTGGCAAGGTGGTGGAACTTCTCCATCAGCCCGGAAAGCAGGAAGAACAGTGACCGAAGGCCCAGGATCGCCAGCGCGTTCGCGGTGTAGACGAGGAAGGTCTCGTTCGTCACGCCCAGCGCCGCCGGCACCGAGTCGAAGGCGAACAGGACGTCCGCGGTCTCGACCGCGACCAGGACGGCGAGCAGCGGGGTGGCCACCAACTTGCCCGCGCGCCGCAGGACGAAGTGCTGCCCCTGGTACTCGTCCGTCACCGGGATCACCTTGCGCAGCAGCTTGACCGCCCTGCTGTCCCCCGGGTCCAGGTCGACACCGTCGTCCCGGACCATCTTGAACGCGGTGTAAAGAAGGAAGGCGCCGAACAGATAGATGACGAAGTGGAAGTTGTCCAGCAGCGCGATGCCGGCCGCAATGAACAGGAAACGCAGGACGAGGGCACCCAGAACGCCGTAGAAAAGCACCCGGTGCTGGTATTCGCGTGGAACCTTGAAGTACGAGAAGATCAGCGCGAAGACGAACAGGTTGTCAACGGAGAGGCTCTTCTCCAGCAGATACGCCGCCGTGTACTCACCGGCCGCTCCCGGCCCCTGCCAGGCCCAGATCACGAATGCGAATCCGACGCCGAGCGACACCCATCCGACGCTCCACCAGGCGGCTTCCCGGAAGCCGATGACGTGGGCCTTGCGATGGGCCAGCAGGTCGATGGTCAGAAGCAGGAGCAGGCCGCCCAGGAAGGCGACCCAGGCCCAGGCTGGTACATCCACGGAATATCCTCCGAACGGGGCTTTTCATGATGATCTCGGCAGCGGTCACGCCTGGGTGCCGTGGGTGGAGCGGGAGACAGCGCCCAGTGGTGCCCGGGAAGAAGGTGTGGCCCTGGCCGGCCGGGCGCCGTTGCCGGCAGCCGGCCAGAGCAGGAGCAAGTGGGCCTTCCGGCCCGGATGGCGCCTCGAGGCAGGGACTGTGGTCGCGGCGAAACGCGGGAGAAGTCGGGTCAGCGGCGCCGACCAAAGCCAACGGAAGAGACCACACGCCCGCGTAGTGGGGCAGTGCCGAGCGCCTTGGCGATCTCACCCGGGCCCACCGTGCCGACCATCTCGGGCGTGCCGTCCGCACCGGGCGCCACAACCACGATCGCCCCGGCGGCCGGTCGCGTGGCAAGGCGGGATGTCACGCTCGCCAACGGCTCATCCGGCCGGGCGGTGGCGACATGGTCCATCGGGATGGTGACCCGGGTGACCCGGGCCAGGTTCCGGTCGTCGGCGGGAACCTGGGTCAGATCATGCAGCCGCGCCACGCCGAGAAGCGGGCCGGCGAAGTCACGGACCGCGAAGAGCGAGCGGCCCGACGGCAACGCGATCTCGTCAAGCGCGGCGGCGACGGTCTTCCAGGCCGGAAGCACCGACGGGGCGGGGACCATCACGTCCCGCACGAACACCCCGTCGAGCGCGGTGGCGGCCTTCTGCTGGGCCTGCGCCAGTCGGGAGCTGCCCAGCGCCAGCCAGCCGAGGAGCACCGCCCACAGGCCCACCAGCCCGATCAGGAAGGAGGCCACGACCCCGACGACGATCAGAGTCCAGCCGGTGACGACTCCTGCCCGCGCCACCGCCCGGGCCGCGGCGGCCTCGTCACCGGTACGCCGCATGACCCGTGCCGCGAGCATCCGACCACCAGCGCTGCGCGGTGCGGGCAACAGGTCGATGACGGTGATGAGCAGGGCGAACGTGCCGACCCACAGCGCGACCTCGCCCAGCAGTTCCAGCGTGCCGCCGGGAGCGAGCGCACCCGCGGCCACCAGGATCATCCCGGCGAGAGCTGTCACGGCCAGGCCCGCACGGGCGATGGCGCCGTCCGCGACAGCATCTCCCGACGCGGGAGTCAGCGGGTCGCGCGTCGCGGCGCCGTCAGCCACACCGACGCCCTCGGCCCGCAGGCCTCCGCCGGCGTCACGCCCGGCAGAAGCCAGGCCCAGCCGGCTCCCGAACGCGCCGACCGTGATCCCGGTGACTTTCACCCCCGCCCGGCGCGCGGCCGCGGCCCGGGCGAGATCCGCGCCCAGGAGGATCCCGACGAGAATGCCGGCACCGATCACGCCGCCGCTGAAGTAGGCGAAACCCGGCCGGTCGGGAACCGTGGCCGGCAGGGTGAGCACGGCGAGTACGACGGTCACGACCGCTACGGACACGAAAAGACCCGGGCGCACCATGATCGGCAGGCGCCGGGCGCCGCGCGGGTCGGTCTTCGTGGACATGTCGCGGGTAGATCCTTTCCCTCTCACGTCTTCACTTCCGTCCGGGCTGGTTCGCCTGCAGGGATCCGGGGGGCGGGCAGCGGGCGAGCCTGGCCACAGGGCCGGCCCGCGGGCGTCCCGGAGGGCGGACCGACGGCGACGAGGCGGGCCGATCCACTCCCGCGGAACACCTCACCCGGGCACGTCCACTGCCCTCACCAGGCTCAACGCTCAGCCTGCCCTTCGCCGTCCCGGCAGACACCGTCCGGACTCCGCGACTTTGTCTACGATTTCCTTGCCGATACTCGGCAGCCGAACGGGGGAGGTGCGACGATCAATGACCAACACGGACCGACGGCCCGGATGGCCGATCCAGCACGAGGAACAGTCCGCCGGACTGCCCGGGACGAGCCTGACCCGGCTCCCCCGGGCGGCGGTGCTGGCCGCGGCCGATGCCCGGCTCCATGCCGGTCTGCTCGGCGACTATCTGGACGTGCTCGCCTCCGCAGCGGACAGCGGCCGGCGCCTGTCACGGGCCGAACTCGACCGGTTCCGCGCCCTCGGTCAGGCCGCGGCCGAGTCCGGCGCCTCGCTGCCCGCGCTCGTCGATCTGTATCTGTCCGCGACCTGGCGGGTCTGGCCGTCACTGCCCACGGTTCGGCAGGCAGACCGGGCGGCACGCGATCTGGGCCGGGCCCTGCCGGCGTCACTCGACCGGCGGCCACCCCCCGACTCGGACCCGGGCTCGGCAGCCGCCTGGGGATCGGGTTCCGGCAGCGCCCCTGACTCGGGCGCCGGTTCTGACGCCGGTCCCGGTCCCGGTCTCGACGCCGATGCCGACACCGGCAGCGGCAGCGGCTCCGGCGGTTCGGCGGCCGGGCGGCAGACGGCAGGCGTCGACGGGCCCCCGCCGGCCGGCACACATCTGCGGGAGGCGATCGGCGGTATCACTGTCGGGGCCGTCTCGCGGACCCGCGCGGCGGCGTCCGCGGTGCTGCGGGCCAGCGACGACACGGTCGCGGCGGTCTGCGAGGGCTACGAGCGGGCCCGGACGGCCCGCGCCCGCTCCGAGGAGGCGATGCGACGTGAGCTGGTCGACGACCTGCTGACCGGAACGTCCGAGCTGGGACCGTTGCTGGAGCGGGCCGTCGCGTTCGGCCTGCGGCTGGAGGCGCCCCACGTCGTGCTCGTCGCGTCGGGGAGCAGACGGTTCCTGGATGGCCGCGCCGTCGTCCGGGCGGTGGAGGAGTCACTGCGCGAGCACTGCGCCACCGAGCCACTGGTCGCGACCAAGGACGGGCTGCTCGTCTGCGTCGTGCCACAGGAGACCGACCTGACGCTGCCTCTCGCCCCGGACGGCCAAGGAGCCGGCCCCGGCGCGGTCGCGGAGGGCGGGCAACCGTCCCGGGATCCAGCCCCGGAGCCGGGCCTGGATCCGGGGCCGGAGCCTGGGGCGGCTCCGGGCCGGAGCCGGGCGGACGGGGGCCCCGAACATCCCGGCGCCGAGCGGGTGGCACCGGACCGGCCTGCGCCGCGGGCCCCGGCTCCGCGCGGGCGGCGCCGGATGGACCCGCCCGGGCCCGGCGACGTCGGGTTCGCCCCACTACCCGCCTTCGCCCCGACCGGTGCCATGCCAACGACCACGGTCAGAGCCATCACCCGGCGGCTCGGGGCCGAGCCGGAGCTCGTGTGGCGGCTCGGAGTCAGCCGGGCCCGCAGCGGCGTGGCCGGCGTCCGGATCGGGTACGAGGAGGCCCGCAACGCTGTCGAGCTCGCCGGGCGCATGCGCATGGACGGCCAGGTGCTCCACGCCGACGACCTGCTGATCTACAAGGTGCTGCTGCGTGACCGGGAGCCGCTGGAGGAGCTGGTCGAGACGGTCCTCAGCCCACTGCGCTCGGCGCGGGGCGGCGCGGGACCCCTGATCGAGACCCTCGACGCCTACTTCGCGACCGGCGGGGTGGCCCTCGCCGCCGCCCGGCGGCTGCACCTGTCGGTGCGGGCGTTGACCTACCGGCTGGACCGGATCCACACGTTGACACGGCACGACCCGACCTCCCCCACGGACCGCTACGTGCTCCAGACCGCCGTACTCGGCGCGCGGCTGCTCGGCTGGGAGCGAGGGCCGCGCTGACGGGTGCCGGCGGGAAACTGTCGGAGGTCTGTGGTGTTCTGGATTTCGTGAGCACAACGTTCGAACGCCCCACGACGAACATCCAACGTTCGACGGCGCCGTTCCAGGTCGTCTCGGATTTCGAGCCGTCCGGTGACCAGCCGGCGGCGATCGACGAGCTGGCCCGTCGGGTGCGGGCCGGTGAGAAGGACGTCGTGCTCCTCGGCGCGACGGGCACCGGCAAGTCGGCGACGACGGCGTGGCTGGTGGAGCGCCTGCAACGCCCGACGCTCGTCATGGCGCCGAACAAGACGCTGGCGGCCCAGCTCGCGAACGAGTTCCGGGAGCTGCTGCCGAACAACGCCGTCGAGTACTTCGTGTCGTACTACGACTACTACCAGCCCGAGGCGTACATCGCGCAGACCGACACCTACATCGAGAAGGACTCCTCGATCAACGAGGAGGTCGAGCGGCTGCGCCACTCGGCGACGATGAGCCTGCTCACCCGGCGCGATGTGGTCGTCGTGGCAAGTGTGAGCTGCATCTACGGCCTGGGCACGCCGCAGGAGTACGTCGACCGGATGGTCCGCCTGCGGGTGGGCGACGAGTTCGAGCACGAGCAGCTGCTGCGCCGTCTCGTCGACGTCCAGTACACCCGGAACGACCTCGCCTTCACCCGGGGAACGTTCCGGGTGCGGGGCGACACGGTCGAGGTGTTCCCGGTCTACGAGGAGCTCGCGATCCGCATCGAGATGTTCGGTGACGAGGTCGAGCGCCTCACCTACCTGCACCCGCTCACCGGCGACGTCGTGCGGGAGGTGGAGGAGGTCTTCGTCTTCCCCGCCACCCACTACGTCGCCGGGCCCGAGCGCATGGAGCGGGCGATCACCGGCATCGAGGCGGAGCTCACCGGGCGGCTCGCCGAGCTGGAGGGTCAGAGCAGGCTGCTGGAGGCCCAGCGGCTGCGGATGCGGACCACCTACGACATCGAGATGATGCGCCAGGTCGGCTTCTGCTCCGGCATCGAGAACTACTCCCGGCACATCGACGGCCGGGCGGCCGGAACGGCGCCGCACACGCTGCTGGACTACTTCCCCGACGACTTCCTCCTGGTCATCGACGAGTCGCATGTCACCGTCCCGCAGATCGGCGGGATGTACGAGGGCGACATGTCACGCAAGCGGAACCTGGTCGACCACGGCTTCCGGCTGCCGAGCGCGGTCGACAACCGCCCGCTGCGCTGGGAGGAGTTCCTGGAGCGGATCGGGCAGACGGTGTACCTGTCAGCCACTCCGGGCCCGTACGAGCTGGGGCGTGGCAACGGCACCGTGGAGCAGATCATCCGTCCGACGGGCCTGCTCGACCCGGAGGTCATCCTCAAGCCGACCAGGGGTCAGATCGACGATCTCGTGCACGAGATCCGGGTCCGGGCCGAGCGGGACGAGCGGATCCTCGTGACGACGCTGACCAAGAAGATGTCCGAGGATCTCACCGACTATCTGCTGGAGCTCGGCATCCGGGTCCGCTACCTGCACAGTGAGGTCGACACGCTGCGCCGGGTCGAGCTGCTGACCGATCTGCGCCGCGGCGAGTTCGACGTCCTGATCGGGATCAACCTGCTCCGCGAGGGTCTCGACCTGCCCGAGGTCTCACTGGTCGCGATCCTCGACGCGGACAAGGAGGGCTTCCTGCGCTCGGACAAGTCCCTGATCCAGACCATCGGGCGGGCCGCCCGCAACGTCTCCGGCCAGGTCCACATGTATGCCGACAAGGTGACCCCGTCGATGCGCCACGCGATCGAGGAGACGAACCGGCGCCGCGAGAAGCAGATCGCCTACAACACCGAGCGCGGGATCGACCCCCAGCCGCTGCGCAAGAAGGTCGTCGACATCCTCGACGACATGGTGCGTGAGACCGCGGGCGCGGAGATGATCGGCGGTGGTGGCCGGGCCCAGTCCCGCGGGAAGGCACCTGTCCCCGGCATGAAGTCGAAGGCGGGCGATGCGGTCGGCCGGTACGCCGCCGAACTCGCCGGCATGCCCCGTCAGGAACTGGCCCAGCTCATCCGCCAGCTCGACGACCAGATGCACGAGGCGGCCAAGGAGCTGCAGTTCGAGCTCGCGGCCCGCCTCCGCGACGAGATCAACGAACTGAAGAAGGAGCTGCGCGGGATGGACGCTGCGGGCATCGCCTGACCGTCCCGGCCCCGCGCTGCCCCCGGCGGCGACAGGCCCGCCCGGCGTCAGGGTCAGCCGGCGCGGCGAGCACTCACCTCGAGGCGGACATAGTCGATGGCGGGCTCGGGCAGGCGCCGCGCCACCTCGTGGACGAGTGCCGCCCGCTCGTCCTGTCCCAGCCGGGCCAGGTGTGCTCCGAGCACGACGGTCTCCAGGTAGTCGTGCAGTGCCGCGGGTTCGGCGAAGTACGCCCTGTCCGGGCGCAGGCGTGCGTCGACGTCGACGAAGCCGGCGGCTTCGAGGTGTTCGCGGGTCGCGGCCGGGCCGGCGAACGTCCAGACGTCCGGAAGGTCACCGAGGATCTGACGCAGCACCGCCTCGACGGTGGCGATGTTGCCCTGGCCCCCGCAGTCGACCGACAGCCGCCCCCCGGGCCGCAGCACCGCAGCGAGGTTGCCGAACACCCGCCGGTGGTCGTCGATCCAGTGCAGCGCCGCCACGCTCATCACGGCGTCCACCGGTTCGGTGATGGGCAGCGGGTCGCGCAGGTCGGCGGCGACCACGGTCAGGCGCTCCCCCGCGTCGGGCAGCCGTGCGCGGAGCCGCTCCAGCATGGAGGCCGAGGCGTCCACGGCGACCACCCGCCCCCGGGGCAGCGCGTCCAGCAACGCGGTGGTGTCCCGACCGGTGCCGCAGCCGGCGTCCACGACCGTCTCCCCGCCGGTCAGGGAGAGCCGGGCGACGGTGCGCCGGCCCCACAGTTCGTGCGGCAGCGCAAGGGTGTCGTAGGTCTCCGCGTCCCATTCCCAGGCCATGGTCTGACAGTAGGCGGACCGACCGGGCCCGCCGAAAAGGCTCAGGCCCCGGGCTGTGAACCCGTGGCCGTGCCACCGGCGGCTGTGCCACCGGCGGTGTCGCGGCGGCGGAGCAGCTCCTGCCAGACCTCCGCCACCCGGGCCTGCAGGTCGTCGAGCGTGCCGCTGTTGTCGACGAGGATGTCGGCGACCGCCCGGCGCTGTTCGTCGGTGGCCTGGGCTGCCATCCGGGCCTCGGCCTGGTCCGCGGGGAGGCCGCGCCGGGCCAGCCGCTCGAGGCGGAGCTCCCGCGGCGTCTCGACGACCACGATCAGGTCGTAGCCGGGGCGCCGGCTCGACTCGACGAGCAGGGGAACGTCGTGGATGACGACGGCGTCGGCCGGCGCGGCGGCGATCCGCCGGGCCATCTCCGCCCGGATCAACGGGTGTGTGATCGCCTCCAGGCGGCGGCGGCTCTTCTCGTCGGCGAAGACCACCCGGCCCAGCGCCTCCCGGTCGAGCGATCCGTCCGGGGTGAGCACGTCCGGCCCGAACGCCTCCGCCACGGCGGCCAGCCCGCTGCTGCCGGGCTCGACAACCTCGCGGGCGATGCGGTCCGCGTCCACGAGATGGGCGCCATGCCGCACCAGACATTCCGACACCGCGCTCTTGCCCGACCCGATTCCGCCCGTAAGTCCCACCATCAGCACGAGCCAGAGTGTGCCAGGGCGCCGCCGCAGGAGCTCCCCGGGTTCACACACCCGGCCCCGCCGGTGCGCTCGACGGTGCTGATCGGGCGGGCAGACTGAACGGGTGGAGGCCACCCGTTCCGGCGCGCGCCGGTCGGTGCTGGCCCGGTTGTGGCCGACGATGCTCACCGGGGGCCTGTTGGGCGCCGGGGTGACGGGCCTGGTGTTCCTGCCCTCGCTCGCGGCGTCCGCGCCGCTGCTGCTCATCGCGCTGCGGCCGACCATCTCCGTGCTGGTGCTGGTCGGCGGCCAGGTCGCCTTCGTCCCGGCGCTGCTGGTCGCCACGGTGTTCCGGGCCCTGCTGGATGTCGGCTACTTCGGCCTCGCGCGCTACAACGTCCGGTCGCTGCTGCTGCGGCGGGTCGGTACCAGCCGGCTGGTCGCCGCGCTGGCGCGGCGGTCGGCACAGCGGGGGCTGCTGTGGTTCTGCCTCGTGAACACCAATCTGGCGGTGGACGCGGCACTGGGTGCCGGGGCGGTGCCGATGCGACGGTTCCTGCGGTTCCTGATTCCCGGCTCGGCGCTGTCGTCCGCGCTCTACCTGGCGGCCGGGAGCAGTCTGGCGCCCTGGACACGCGAGGTGGTCCGCTGGCTCGACGAACACGCCAGCATGCTGATGCTCGGCGCGATCGGCCTCGCCGCGCTGCAGGCCGCCACGCTGCTCGCCGCCCGCCGGGTGAGGGCTGCCCGGCGGGTGCGGGCCGCCCGCCAGGCCCGCGATCCGCGGCAGTGTTCTCAGTATTCACAAACGGCTGACGATAGCTCCATACAAGACAGCGAAACACCACAGAAAATATTGCAGTCAGGTAAATCCGAATCTTCTGTGCGGGTCAACCCACCGGACTGGGCGTAAACGGTTGTGAACGCCCAGGAACTCCGCCGCCACCGTGCGCCGGACTCGGAGAGGTGGCTCACCTGGTGTTTCGGACGCGGTTTGTCGGTGCAGCCCTGATGACGGTCACCGGAGTGCTCGTGGCGCTGGTGGGCGCCTGTGCCGCCGGCGGTTCCGCCCGCGACGGCACCGCGCAGGCCGCGCGCGGCTGCGCCCCGGGTGTCACCGACAATCGCGTGACGGTCGGCGTCCTGTTCCCGGACAGCGGGCCGATGGCGGCGCAGTACACCGGATTCCGGTCCGGTGTGGAGGCACGGCTCGCCCAGGAGAACGCGGGCGGTGGCGTCGGCGGCCGCCTGATCGGGACGGTCTGGCGCGACGACGAGTCCAGTCCCGGCGTGAACCTGCGGGCGGCGAAGGATCTCGTCGCCGACGGAGCGTTCGCGGTGCTCGAGGGCACGATGGTCTCCGAGCGGTCGGCGCCGTGGCTCGGCGAGCAGGGCGTTCCCGTGCTGGGGGTGGCCGACCAGCCGCTGTGGGGCGAGCACCCGAACATGTTCGCCGCCGGCTCGGTCGCCGCGGGCGCGGGCGCGTCGAGCGCGCTGGGCCGGTTCGTCGGTTCCCAGGGCGGCACCCGGGCGGCGCTGCTGGTGACCGGGTCCGACCAGGCCTCCCGGTTCTTCGCCGCGAGTGCCCGGTCGAGCCTGGAGGCCGCGGGTGTCCCCGTGGTCTTCGAGTCCGCGGTCGACAGCCTGTCCGCGGAGCGGGTCGGCTCGCGGATCCTGGCGGCCGGTGCGGACACACTGATCGCGGCCACCCCGCTGGACGCCTACACCGGGGTCCTGATCACCGCCGCCGAGCTGGGCCGGCCGTTCACCGTCGCGCTGTCCCCGTTCGGCTACGACATGAGCCGGCTGCCGCCCGGGCTCCGGCAGGCACTGGCCGGCACCTACGCCGGCGTGCCCTTCACCGCGTTCGAGCGCGATCTGCCCGCGCACCAGGCGTACCTGTCGGCGATGTCCCGGTATGCCCCTCAGCTCGCCGAGCCGCGCCTGCAGAGCGCCATGAACGGCTGGATCAGCGCCGACCTGTTCGTCCGCGGCCTGCGGACCCAGCAGGGCTGCCCGAGCCGAGCCGGCTTCGTCCGCGGGCTGGGCGCGGTCACCGACTACGACGCGGGCGGCCTGCTGGCCCGGAAGATCGACTTCACCGTCGGGCGGGGGTGGGCGGACCTGTGCGTCGACTTCGTCCGGGCATCCTGGGCCGGAGTGGGCTTTGACGTGTTCTCACCGGGTCCGACGTGCGAGGGCACCGCAGCGATGCAGTGACGAGGGGGACACAAAGAACAGTCTGGACATCAGATCACGCGGCGGCGAAGGTCGGTGGCGGGGGGTCACACCCACCCGGGAGTACCCGAATGTGACGAACAGTCACCGATGAGGAGCCACCGATGAGCGGTCACCGTCGCTGCGCGCCCTGTGCCGTGCCGCCGCACGTGCTGGAGCGCATCGCACGGAACGGGAACGACGACCAGCGCGCGCGGGCCCTGGCCACCCTGGCCCAGGACACGTCCCACCGCACGGTCCGGGTGCACAACGCGTTTCTGCGCTCGGCGCAGCGCACGGCGACGCCGCCTCGGCTGACGCCGACCAGCGGGCCGCGCCGCACGATCGGCGACGCCAAGAGCACGGAGGACCTGCCGGGCACGACGGTCTGTGTCGAGGGCGACGGGCCCGTCGAGGACGTCACCGTCAACGAGGCGTACGACGGCCTCGGCGCCACGTTCGAGTTCTTCCGTTCGGCCTACGGCCGGGACTCCGTCGACGACGACGGCATGGCACTGCTCGCCACCGTCCACTACGGGGAGCACTACGAGAACGCCTTCTGGAACGGGCGGCAGATGGTCTTCGGAGACGGTGACGGCGAGCTGTTCAACCGGTTCACCGTCTCGTTGGACATCATCGGTCACGAACTCGCCCACGGCGTCACCGAGGACGAGGCGCAGCTGATGTACCTGAACCAGTCCGGCGCCCTCAACGAGTCGATCAGCGACGTCTTCGGCTCGCTGGTGAAGCAGCACCTGCACGGCGAGACCGCGGCGGAGGCGGACTGGCTCATCGGTGCGGGCCTGCTCACCGACGCGGTGCAGGGGGTGGCGCTGCGTTCCCTGAAGGAGCCCGGGACAGCCTACGACGACCCGGTGCTCGGCGACGACATCCAGCCGGCGCACATGGACGGCTACGTCCGCACCACCACGGACAACGGCGGTGTGCACATCAATTCGGGCATCCCGAACAAGGCGTTCTACAACGCGGCGATCGCGCTCGGCGGGCACGCCTGGGAGCGCGCGGGGAGGATCTGGTACGAGGCGCTGCGGGCCCCTCAGCTGCGGCCGAACGCCACGTTCCGCTCGTTCGCCACCGCCACCACCCGCCAGGCGCAGGTGCTGTTCGGGGCGGAGGAGACCCGGGCCGTGCGGGAGGCGTGGGCCGCGGTCGGCGTGACCGCCTGAAAGCGTTCAGACGCCGGCCGACGTGGCCGTCATCGGGGCGCCCGCGCCGTTGCGGGCGTCCCGGGCGGCCGCCATGGCCAGCGCCTGGTTCTCCGCCTCGATGAGGGCGGTGCTCAACGGCTCGTTGCTCCCGGTGATGGAGATGCCGACGGCCAGGGGGGCGGGCGACTCCTGCCCCCAGGCCCGGCGCAGCGCGGCGACGGCGGTCTCGGCGCCTTCACGCCCGCCGGTCGGAATCGCCATCACGAACTGCCGGTCCGCCCAGCGGGCCAGGTGCTCCGGGTCGTCGGCGACAGCCCGCAGATCGGTCGCGAACTGGGTGAGTCCCTGATCGGGTGCCGTGCCGGCGGCGGCGCCCGGCGGCGGCCGGCCCGACCGGGGCAGGTCGAACAGGCAGACGGCGGTGCCGGAGGGCAGATGCCCGAGCGTGGGCAGGAACGCGGAGCGGGTGGCGAGGCCGGTCGCGCTGTCGGTCTCGAACGACCGACCGGGGCAGTCGACCGCCAGCATGCGCCCGAGGGCGTGGCCCGCCTGGCCGCCGAGCAGGGTCAGCACCTTGTCGAGCGCGGTGTCGATCACCGGAATCGGCCGGGACCATCGCATGCACAACGCGCCGGCCACCCCGCCGGCGCCCGGGAGCGGCATGATGAGGACCGAGGCGACGTGGCTGCGGCGGGCCAGGTCGGTGTTGAAGCCGGTGTAGGAGTAGGCGTCCGGCACGAACAGGGGGCGCAGTGTCCGCAGCACCTGCCCGACGACGGTTCGCTCGTCCTTCCGGAACTTCTGCCCCGGCCGGATGATGGCCTCGGCGCCGGGTGCGACGGACGACTCGACGGCGGTGAACTCGGCCGATCCCGCGCTGTCCGCCACCAGGACGTTGGCGACGTCCGCTCCGGACATGTGCCGCGCCGTGTCCGTGATCAGGGAGGCCGCGGCGTGGACCTCGCCCCGGTGGTCGAGCTGGTCCAGCGCATGGGTGGTGTCCGTCACCAGCTCCAGCAGGACACACTCCCGGCGGGTGTCCATCATGACCATGGCGTGTCGGGCGAGGCTTTCCAGGGCCTCCCGCTGCCCCGGGGTGAGCCGCCTCGGGATGCGGTCACTGATCGTGATCGCGCCGATCGCATGCCCGTCGGACGTTCGCACCGGCACGCCCGCGACGAAGCGCACGATCCGGTGCCGGTAGGCCTTGGCGCCGTGCGCGAACCGGGGGTCGAGCGTGGCATCCGGGACCTCGACCAGCTCACCGGCCGCGACCGAGTGCGAACCCACGCCGACCCGGGCCGGAACGTCCTGCGTCTGGTGGCCGAACCGGCCGAGGTAGATCTCGGAGTCGGCGCTGACCATGATGATCGACCCGACGTCGCAGCCGGTCATCGCGGCCGCGAGCGCCGCGACGTCGTCCAGGCGGTAGCTGTGCGGACGGAAGGCGATCTCGTAGCGGCGCACCGCGGCGATCCGCGCGGCCTCCTGCTGGGCGAGCGGCGCCAGAATACCGAACCGCTGCGTCTGCGCCAGCGTGAAGAGGGTCCTGTCGGGCTGATGCGGCTGGTGCGGCTCTGCTGCTCCACCCGTCGCTGCTCCGGGCCCGGCGGTGGTCTCGGGCCGGCCGGCGGTGGCCGCCGTCGATCCGTCTGGCACCGGCCCGCCTGATCCCGATCCGTTCGGCGCCGATCCGACGGGAAGCTCCCCGCCGGGAGGCGGGCCCGTCGCCGTGGGCTCCGATCCCACCCGGTGTACCCCGGCGGAACCGGGCCCGCCCCGTCGGTCGGGACCCGGGCCTGTCGCCGGGCGGTCCGTCCTCGCCGCGCGGACGGCGAGGAGGTCCTCCAGCCGGGACGGCGGCCGTGGCCGCGAGATCACGTCGCCCTGCAGGATGTCGCAGCCGAGCTCGCTCATCATCCGCAGCGTCCGCTCGTCCTCGACGCCCTCGCCGACGACCCGCAGCCCGAGCCGGTGCCCGAGGTCGAGGACGGACCGGACGATGGCGGCGTCCTGCAGGCTCCCGCGGATGTCCGCGACGAACCCGCGGTCGATCTTGACCTCGTCGAACGGAAGCGCCTTGAGGATCTCCATCGAGCTGTAGCCGGTACCGAAGTCGTCCAGCGCGAGCTTGACGCCCTTGCTGCGCAGTTCCCGCAGCATCGCCGCCGCCCGGCCGGGCTGGGTCACCAGGGCGCTCTCGGTGATCTCCAGGGTGAGCATGTCGGGCGGGAGGTGGTGCCGCGCCAGGCTTGTGGTGACCAGGTCGGGCAGGTCGTCCAGGATGAGCATGCGAGCTGACAGGTTGACCGAGACCGGTACGTGCAGGCCCCGCGCGGCCCAGTCGGCGCACTGACGCAGCGCCTCGTCCAGCACCCACCGGGTCATGTCGCCGATGAGCGCCGACCGTTCGGCGATCGGCAGGAACGCACCGGGCGGGAGCAGGCCGCGGGTGGGGTGCCGCCACCGAACCAGAGCCTCGACCCCGACGATCTGGCCGGTCGCGGCGGACTGCAGCGGCTGGTAGTAGACGAGGAGCTCGTTGTGGGCGATGGCTGCCCGCAGCTCCGCGTACAGGGAGATCTCCCAGGAGCGCACGCCGGCGATGCCGACGTCCCAGAGACCGACCCGTTCGCCCTGTCGTTTCGCCCGCGACAGCGCGACGTCGGCGCACGGGAGCAGCGCGGCGGCCGTCTCGCCGTCCCGCGGCGCGAGGGCCAGCCCGGCGCTGGCCTCGACCCCGACGTTGATGCCGCGCACCTCGAAGGGGCCTTCCACCTGACTCAGCACCGAGCTGCCGAGGTCGCGCAGAAGACGGTCCCGGCCCGGTGGCTGGCGCGCGCCGTCGTCCGGGGCGCCGATGGGATCGCCGGTGCCGGCAGGGCAGGAGATGACCAGCGCGAACTCGTCGCTGCCGAGCCGGCCGACGAAGGCCGGGCGCGGTCGCACCCTGGTCAGCGCACGCGCGAACTGACGCAGCAGCTCGTCACCGCCCTCGTGCCCGAGCGCGTCGTTGACCTCCCGGAAACGGTTGATGTCGAGCAGGAGGAAGACGACCTCCTCGCCGCGCTCGCGGGCCCGGGCGATCGCCGGATCGGCGACGCTGGCCAGCCCGCTGCGAGCGACCAGCGAGGTCAGCGGGTCGGAGAAGGCCTGCTGATGGCCCCACCGGAACAGACCGGACATGACCAGGCAGCCGCAGACGGAGCTGACCACCGCCGCGACCAGCAGCGGCGCGGGATCAGCGAGATCCGGGTTCGCCCATGCGGCGAGGACCATGACGAGTGCTATCCACGCGGCCAGCGCCAACGTCGAGCAGAGCCGGAGCATGCCGCAGAACGCCGCGAGCCACGGGAACCAGAGCAGGAACAGCTCGCAGCCCTGGCCCGGCCCGGCGTTCGCCGCGGCCAGACCGAGGCCGGCGGTCATCGACGCTCCGGACAGCAGCGGGAGCCACTCCCACTCGTCCTGGTGCTCGGTGAGCGGTCGCAGCAGGCCGACATTGGCAAGCCCGATGGCCAACGCCGCCCACGATCCGGGCCGCAGGAAACCCGGCGAGGCCGGGACCAGGACGGTGATCAGGAAGAATCCCGCCAGGCCGAGAACCAGGACCGTGAGCAGCCGGCGGCGATCGACGATGATCGGGCCGCTGATCACGGGCTGGTTTCCCCTTTCCCTGCCGCGACGGATCACGGTGGTGCTCCCCCCGACGAGCGCCTCCGGCGCTGGGTGGGACACCGGCCCGCGCAGACGGCACAGACCGCAGCGGCCGCGCCGCGGGCGCCGACAGCCTGAGAATTCCCGCCGGCACCATGCCTGACACGTTGGTTGGCCGCGGGAATCCCGGTGGCACGCGCACAGCTCTCACCGCCCTTTCCGGAAACGGCGGACGAACACACCGGGACAGACACCCGCGGACGGCGCGGAGAAGGATTATCTCCGGATCGTGGACGGATCCGGCGGGGTCTCAGGGCCGGCCTCAGTGGCCGGCCTCAGTGGCCGGCCTCGTCCCAGGTGCGCCCGGCGCCCACGCTCACCTCCAGCGGAACGGACATCTCGTACGCGGCACCCATCTCGGACCGCACCAGCGCCTCGACCTCCTCCCGCTCCCCCGGCGAGATCTCCAGGACGAGCTCGTCGTGCACCTGGAGCAGCAGCCGGGAGCGCAGGTCCCGGGACCGCAGGGCGCGGTCCACCCCCAGCATCGCGATCTTGATGATGTCGGCGGCGGAGCCCTGGATGGGGGCGTTCAGCGCCATCCGTTCCGCCATCTGCCGGCGCTGGGTGTTGTCGCTGGTCAGATCGGGCAGGTAGCGGCGACGCCCCATGATCGTCTCGGTGTAGCCGTCACGCCGGGCCTGGTCTACGACACCGCGCAGGAAGTCCCGGACGCCGCCGAACCGGGCGAAGTAGGCGTCCATGTGCTCGCGGGCCTCGTCGGGGGCGATACCGAGCTGGCCGGCGAGCCCGTACGCGGACAGTCCGTAGGCCAGCCCGTAGGACATCGCCTTGATCCGGCGTCGCAGCTCCGGGTCGACCTCTGAGACCGGGAGCCCGAACGCCTGCGCGGCGACGAACGTGTGCAGGTCCTCCCCGGAGGCGAAGGCCTCGATCAGCCCGGCGTCGCCGGACAGGTGGGCCATCAGCCGCATCTCGATCTGCGAGTAGTCGGCTGTCAGCAGCGTCTCGTAGCCCTGGCCGACGATGAACGCCTGCCGGATCTGCCGGCCCTGCACCGTGCGGATCGGGATGTTCTGCAGGTTCGGGTCCGTGGACGACAGCCGGCCGGTGGCCGCGATCATCTGGTTGAAGGTGGTGTGGATCCGCCCGGCGTCGTCGATCATCGGGATGAGCGAGTCGACCACGGTCTTGAGGCGGGCCACGTCGCGGTGGTGCAGCAGCACCGGGATCAGCGGGTGGTCGGACTGTGTCGCCAGCCAGGCCAGCGCGTCCGCGTCGGTGGTGTAGCCGGTCTTGATGCGCTTCGTCTTGGGCAGCGCCAGCTCCTCGAAGAGGATCTGCTGGAGCTGTTTGGGCGAGCCCAGGTTGAACTGCCGCCCGACGATGCCGTGGGCCTGCGCGGCGACGTCCGTGACCTCGGCGCTGTAGTGCTTCTGCAGCTCGGTGAGGTGATCGGAGTCGGCGGCGATACCGGCCCGTTCCATGCGGGCCAGGACGCCGACCAGGGGCAGCTCCATCTCCCGCAGCAGCCGGGCCGCGGACCTGCGCTCGAGGTCGCCGTCGAGCACGCCGGCAAGCTCGAGGGCGGCGCGGGCGCGGATCGCGTCCGCCTCGGCCTCGTCGGCCTCGCCGGAGCCGTCGAGGGTGAGCTGGCCGCTCGTCTCCCCCTCCGACCGCAGCTCGCGCTGCAGGTAGCGCAGCGTCAGGTCAGCCAGGTCGAACGAACGCTGGCCGGGCAGGGCCAGGTAGGCGGCGAGCGCGGTGTCGCTGGTCACGCCGGCGAGGTCGAAGCCCGCCTCGGCCAGCGCCAGCATCGGGCCCTTGAGGTCGTGCCCGGCCTTCGGCCGGTCCGGATCCGCCAGCCAGGCGCCGAGGGCGGCCGAGTCACCGGCGGTGAGCTGGGTCGGGTCGAGCCAGGCGGCCGCGCCGTCGGTCGACGCCAGCGACAGCGACACGATCACCCCGGTGCCGCGGCCCCACGTGCCGCGCAGGTGCAGGCCGGTGCGGCCGGCGCCGGAGGCGTGCTCGGCCAGCCAGGAGGCGACCTCGTCCGGACCGAGCATGGTCAGCTCGATCTCGAAGCCCTCGTCGGCGGACGGCGGTGCCACCGCCAGGGCGGCGTACAGCCGCTCCCGCAGCACCCGGAACTGCAGCGTGTCGAACAGCTGGTGGACGGCCTCGCGATCCCACGGGTGCAGACGCAGGTCGACCGGGGCGACCTCCAACGGCACCTCCCGGGCGAGCTCCGTCAGCGACCGGTTGCGGATGACGTTGGCCAGATGGGCCCGCAGCGAGGCACCCGTCTTGCCGCCGATCTCGTCGGCCCGGTCGACCAGGTCGGCCAGCGAGCCGAACTGCTGGATCCACTTGGTGGCGGTCTTCTCCCCCACCCCCGGCACCGACGGCAGGTTGTCGGACGGGTCGCCGCGCAGCGCCGCGAAGTCGGGGTACTGCACCGGCGACAGGCCGTACTTCGCCTGCACCTCGTCCGGAGTGAAGCGGGTCATGTCGCTGATGCCCTTGCGGGTCATCAGCACGGTGACGCGGTCGTCGACGAGCTGCAGCGCGTCGCGGTCACCGGTGACGATCAGGACGTCCATGCCGTCGGCCGCGGCCTGGGTGGCGAGGGTGGCGATCACGTCGTCGGCCTCGAAGCCGGCGGCGCTGACGCCGGGCACCGCGAGCGCCTCGCAGACCTGGTGGATCAGCGCGACCTGGCCGACGAAGTCCGCCGGGGTCTCGGACCGGCCGGCCTTGTACTCCGCGTACTGGGTGTGCCGGAACGTCGGCGTCGGCAGATCCCACGCGACGGCGACGTGGGTGGGCTTCTCGTCGCGCAGCGCGTTGATCAGCATGGAGGTGAAGCCGTAGACGGCGTTCGTCGGCTGGCCGGTCGTCGTCGAGAAGTTCTCCACCGGCAGCGCGAAGAAGGCGCGGTAGGCCAGCGAATGCCCGTCGAGCAACAGCAGCCGGGGGCGGTCCGCCGCGGGAACCGAGGTACTGCCGGACGGGGACGAAGTAGTCGCAGGCACGCGGCGAGTCTAGGACGTGGGTACGACAGCTCCGCGCGTGTGCGGCGGAAGGGCGGCAGGACCACGGGCTCCCCGCGGCGAAGAAGATCCGCGGAGGCCCGCAGAGGCCGCAGGGCCTGGACGGCGTGAGCCCCGCCGCGGCGCTAATGTGCTGGTTGTGCCCTCTACGGCGTCGGATCAGACCGAACTGCTCAACGAACTGAACGAACACCGCGGCGAGCTCGGCGAGCGCCTCGGGATCGTGCTGACGGAGGCCAGCGCGCAGCGCGTCGTCGCGACGATGCCCGTCGCCGGCAACCGGCAGCCCTACGGCCTCCTGCACGGCGGCGCCTCGGTCGCGCTCGCGGAGACCGTCGGCTCGGTCGCCTCGATGCTCGCCGCCGGCCCGTCCCGCTCCGCGGTCGGCATCGAGATCAACGCGACCCACCACCGCGCGGCCGTCGACGGGATGGTGACCGCCGTCGCGACCCAGATCCGCGCCGGTGCCACGCTGGCCACCTACGACATCCGGATCACGGACGAGGCGGGCCGTCCGGTGTGCACCTGCCGACTGAGTTGTCTGCTGCGCGACAATCCACCCGCCGGTGGGCAGGTTCCCCCGCGAAACACCCAGGCCACTTCGGCCAACGCACAGTGACCTGCACGCTCGTCCGTACTGCTACCGTCATCCCAGGTGGGCGCCCGGGACGGGCGAGTAGAAAACGCCGGGCACGGGGAAGGTTCGGGCGGTACCAAAGCCCGTCCCGGGCACCCATCAGAAGACCGCCAGTGCGCTGGATGAACCCACGCTGGATGAACCCGGACAAAGTCTGACTGCAGTTTCTGGAGCTTTGTCGCAGGAGTTCGCGCGGACCGATGTCGGCGAGGGGCGTCGCCTGGCGAGGCCGTGACTGTGTCGGTCAGCCGGTGACCTGTCTGTCGCGGGTGTCGTGAGGTTCGTCCGAGCTGCCTAGATATGCGTCGCGGACGCGGGCGTCCCGCGCGAGAGCGTCGGCGCTGCCCGCCAGCACCACCTCGCCGGTGTCGAGGACGTAACCGCGATGGGCGATCCGCAGGGCGGCCGCGGCGTTCTGCTCCACCAGCAGAACGGTCGTCCCACCCGCGTTGATCTCCCGGATCACCTCGAAGATCGTCGCCACCAGGAGAGGGGCGAGACCGAGCGAGGGCTCGTCCAGCAGGATCAGGCGGGGCCGTGCCATCAGCGCCCGCCCGATCGCCAGCATCTGCTGCTCCCCGCCGGAGAGTGTCCCCGCCGGCTGCCGGGAACGCTCCGCGAGCCGGGGGAACAGCGTGTTGACCCGATCCAGGCCCCGGCGGGTCTCGGCGCGGTCGCGGCGGCGGTCCAGGTAGGCGCCCATCGCCAGGTTCTCCGCGACCGTCATCGCCGGGAAGATCCGCCTGCCTTCCGGGACGTGGCTGATGCCGAGCGCGGTTACCCGGTGCACGGGCAGGCCGGGGACGTCCCGCTGCCTGGCTGCGTCCTGGTGCCTGGCTGCGTCCCGGTGCCGACCGCGGGAGACGCGGCCCGTCCGCTTCGCCGATGCGGTCCGCACCGGCAGCACCGGAGGCACCGATCGCGCGGCCCGCACCGACGACGCAGCCGGAGCCGGCCCCGGCAGGGGTGCTCCCGCGATGCACGTGCCGTCGAACCAGACGGCACCGCGGGCGGGTGGCAGCAACCCGGAGATCATGCGCAGCGTCGTGGTCTTCCCCGCGCCGTTCGCCCCGAGCAGGGCGACCACCTCGCCGGCCTCGACCCGCAGCGAGATCCCGCGGACGGCCGTCACCGCCCCGTAGGCGACCTCGGCGTCACGCACCTCCAGCAGCGGGCCGTCGGACACGCCCCCGCTTCCGGCCGGGTTGGTCGTGGCCGGGTCGGTCATTGCCGGCTCCGCTCGTCGTCGGTGTCCCCCAGGTACGCCTCGATGACGGCGGGGTCGGAGCGGATCTGGTCCGGGTGGCCGGCGGCGATCACCCGGCCGAAGTTGAGCACGGAGATCGAGCCGGCGACCGCGGCCACCAACCGGATGTCGTGCTCGATGAGCAACACCGAGACACCTTGTTCCGCGATGGCCCGGATCAGCGTGACCAGGTCACGCCGCTCGGCCGCGGTGGCTCCGGCGGCCGGCTCGTCGAGCAGCAGCAGGGACGGGGCGGTGCCCAGCGCCCGCGCGATCTCCAGCCGCCGCTGCTCCCCGTAGGGCAGGCTGCCGGCCGGCAGTGCGGCCCTACGTCCCAGCCCGACGAAGTCCAGCAGGTGGTGGGAGCGTTCCAGCACCTCCCGTTCCTCCCGCCGCACGGCCGGGGTGGGCAGCAGTCCGCGCAGTGCGCCCGCCCGGGCCCGCACCTCGACGCCGACCTGGACGTTCTCCACCGCCGACATCTCGGGGAAGAGGCGGATGTTCTGGAACGTGCGGGCGATTCCCAGACGGGCGACCCGGTGCGGGGACCGGCCGACGAGCTCGACCGCGTCCTCCCCCGCCCAGAACCGGGCGCTGCCCTGCTGCGGCCGGTAGGCGCCCGTGAGGCAGTTGAACAGCGAGGTCTTGCCGGCCCCGTTCGGGCCGATGACAGCGAGGACACTGCCCCGCTCCTGCCGCAGGGACACCCCGTCCAGGCTGGTCAGCCCACCGAAACGCAGGGTCACGTCACGTACCTCGAGGATCGGTCCGACCGCGGTCGACGGCCGCGGATCGGGAATGACCCGGGCGGTCACGGCGCCGGCTCCGTTCCCGGGCCGACGCCCGGTCCCGTTCCGGCCCCCGGTCCCGGTCCCGGCACCGGCACCGTGCCGGATCCCGATGATGCGCCCGGTGCCGGCAGGGGGCCTGGTCCTGGAGCTGCGCCCGGGGCGATCACCGAGTCCTGGCCAGCCCCCGCGGTCGCCCCCACCGCGGCGCCGACCAGCCCAGCGCCCGCGGCGGCGGGGACGGGGGGAGCACCGGGCACGTCCTGACGGGGCAGGGCCCGGTGCCGGCGCGGCGGCAACAGGCCGCTCGGCCGGAAGATCATCATGAGGACCACCACGGCGCCGAAGTAGATGAACCGGTCCGCGGGGGGAACCGTGTCCCGGAGCAGGAACGCGGTTCCCTGCAGGACGAGGGCGCCGAGCACCACACCGAGGCGCGAACCCATCCCGCCGAAGATGACGATGGTCAGGACCAGCAGCGAGGCCTGCAGGCCGAAGGACTGCGGGTTGAAGAACTGCTTGGTCGCGAGCACCACCCCGGCGAAGCCGGAGACGGACGCCCCCACGGCGAACGCCAGCAGCTTCATCCGGATGGTGGCGACCCCGGTGGCCTCGGCCGCGATCTCGTCCTGGCGGATCGCCGTCCAGGCCCGGCCGGTCCGCGAGCGCTCCCAGCGCCCGAACACCACCATCACCAGCACGATCAGCACGACCAGGAGGTAGTAGTACGGCAGCGGGTTCAGACCCCACGAGTAGCGCACGCCGGGCAGGTCGACCGACAGCGGCGGCAGCCCGAAGACACCGCGCGGCCCGCCGGTCACCCCGTCGGCGTTGTTCGCCAGCAGCTGGACGATCTCACCGAAGCCGAGGGTGACGATCGCCAGGTAGTCACCGCGCAGCCGCAGGGTCGGCCCGCCGAGGACCACTCCGGCCACCGCCGCCACGACCAGCGCCACCGGCAGCGCGAAGAACGGGTTGATCTGCCAGGGGGCGTGCCAGGGCATCGCCTCCGCGGACGTCACGTAGGCCGTCGTGTAGGCACCGATCGCGAAGAAGGCGATGTAGCCGAGGTCCAGCAGGCCCGCGTACCCGACGACGACGTTCAGGCCGAGCGCGAGCAGGGCGTAGACGCCGATCTCGCCCACCAGCGCCTGCTGGGCCGCCGTGGACAGCGCCGGCGGCACGGCGAGGGCCACCGCGAGGAGCGCCAGGTGACCGAGCCGCGCCCCGTGCCGGCCGGTGACCGGCGCCGCGATCCGCCGGAACGGGCCGGCCGAAGCCGGCGGGCCGGCACCGTCCCCGCCGCCCGGGGCGAGAGGCATGGAGGCGGGGGGCATCACCGCGGCGCGGGCCCGGGAGGTCAGCGCCCGCACCCGGCTGGCGAGATGGCCGCCGCCGAGCAGCGCGACCCACAGGCCCAGCGCCGCGGCCACAAAGATGATCACCCGCGGCCAGGCGAAGGAGCCGGTGATACCGGCGAGCGGATGGTCCGCGTCCCCGGACGGCCCCGTGATCACGGCGGCCAGCGCCGACAGGAAGCAGGCGATGCCCAGGCTGCGTACCCGGCGCGACCGCGTCAGCCGCGTCAACCGGGTCAACCGGGTCAACCGGGTCAACCAAGGTAGTCGGCCCAGCCACGGCAGCCGCGGCTGGTGCGGGAGACCGCTCACGCCGGCCGGCCCAGCCGCGTCCCGAGCAGACCCGACGGCCGTACCAGCAGCACCGCGACGAGCACCGCGAACGCGATGACGTTCTTGTACGAGGCGTCGAACAGGTACCCGCCGAAGCTCTCGACCAGCCCGAGCAGCAGGCCGCCGATCACCGCCCCGCGGACGTTGCCGATACCGCCGAGCACCGCCGCGGTGAAGGCCTTGATCCCGGGGACGAACCCCATCGTGTAGGACGCGTTGAACGTCATCGCGTAGAGGAACCCCCCCGCCCCGGCGAGCAGCCCACCGAGCACGAACGTCGCGACGATGATCTTCTGGACGTCCACGCCCATCAGGCCGGCGCACTCGGCGTCCTGGGCGACGGCGCGGATGGACTGCCCGAGCCGGGTGCCGGCGACCAGGTGGTCGACCGCGAGCAGCATCATGAGCGCCGACGCGGCGATCACCAGCGACTGGGTGGAGATCTCGGCGCCGAACACCGTCAGCACCGTGCCGTTGGTGAACAGCTCCGGCACCGGGACGCTCTGCCGGCCGAACTCCTTGCCGGCCAGGTTGAAGGCGAACAGCGACGCCCCGATCGCACTGATCAGGTACGCCAGCCGCGGGGCGCCGCGGCGGCGCAGCGGCCGGTAGGCGCAGCGTTCCAGGGCATAGGCGGCGGTCGCCCCGGCCAGCGCGCCCACTCCGAGCCCGAACAGCACCAGCCCGGCCGAGGCCAGGCCGGACGGCGTCGCCCCGCCGTCCGGCACCAGCGCCCGGCTGGCGAACAGCCCGCCGAACGCCCCGAGCATGAACACCTCGCTGTGCGCGAAGTTGATGAGCTGCAGGACTCCGTAGACCAGCGTGTACCCGAGGGCGATCACCGCGTAGAGCGCGCCGACCATCAGCCCGTCGATCGTGAGCTGACTGATCTGCTCAGCCGAGCCCATGGATCTCCCTCCGGGCCCGGCGCCGCCCGGCGCGCCGGGTCAAGGCTTCACGAGCGTGCTGACCGGCCCGAGCACGGTGCGCTGGCCGTCCTTCACCTGGTACACGTAGACCGTCGAGCCCTCGACGTCACCGTTGCGCTGGAATTTGATCCGCTTGGTGACACCGGGCAGGTCGACCTTGCCGAACGCGGAGAGCACCGACTCCCGGCTCGCCCCGGTGCCCTGCTCGCGCAGCACCGAGATGACGGCGTTGGTGGCGTCGTAGGCCTCGCCGGAGTAGGTGCCGGGCTTCAGGCCGCTGTTGACCTTCTTGTAGTCCGCGACGAAGCCGGCGGCGGCCGGGTCGGAGTTGGCGTCCGAGCAGGGGCAGGTGATGAGCGCGCCCTCGGCGTTCGCCGCGCCGGCCTGGCGGATGAACTGGTCGTCGTTCGAGCCGTCGCCGCTGAGGATCACCCCGTCGTAGCCCTTGCCGCGCAGCGCCTTGGTGAGCAGCGCGAACTCGGGGTAGTAGCCCGAGTAGTAGACGGCGTCGGCACCGTCCGCCATGATCTTGGTGGCCTGCGAGGTGTAGTCCTTGGTCGGGTTGATCCCGTCGTGCGTGAACGGCACCCCGGCTCGCTCCAGGCCGCGCTCGATCGCGCCGGACAGGCCCGTCCCGTACTCGCTGCGGTCGTCGAGCGAGTAGACCCGCTTGGCCCTGACCGCCTTCGCCAGGTACTCGGCCGCGCCGGCGCCCTGCACCGTGTCCGGGGCGATCACCCGGTAGAAGCTGGTGAAGTTGAGATCGGTCAGGGTCGGGTTCGTCGCGGACGGGCTCACCGACAGCAGCCCGGCCTGGCTGTAGAGCGGTTCGCTGGCCTTCGTCGCCCCGGAGAAGACCGGGCCGACGACCGCCATCAGGTCGGAGTTGTCGATCAGCTTCTGCGCGGCGGTCGGCCCCTGCTCGGGCTGTCCCTGGTCGTCGGAGGCAACGATGCGAAGGGTGAACGGCAGGCTGCTGTCCTGGTTGGCGAGCTCGACGGCGGTCAGCACGCCGTTGTAGGCGTTGATGCCGAGCTGCTGGCTCTCGCCGGAGAGCGGCCCCTGGAAGCCGATCAGGTACTCCTTCTTGCCGCCGTCGTCCGAGTCGCCTCCGCAGGCGGCGAGCAGCCCGCCGACCATCGCGAGACCGGCGACCATCGCGGCGACGGGACGCCACGCAGACGTCCGCGTCGATCGGGGCCGAAGGGTCCGTGGGGTGGCCGTCATGCAACGTCCTTCCGCTGCCTCACCGGCGCGCGGGCGCGCTCCGCGGAGCGGAAACTAGTCGCTCCTCCCCAGCTATGAAAGCTCAAAGTGAGCGTGTCACGACTTCCCGTGGCACTTGAGTGCTTTGGGAATCCATCTGGGGGCGGAGCGTTAGCGCGTCGACTCGACCCGCAACGGGACGAACCGGCCACTCAGGACCGAGTACAACGTGACCCGAGGGTCACGGAGATCGCCCTTCGGATCGAAGGCGATCTGACCGGTGACACCGACGAACTCCCCGGCCCCGACGGCGCGGACCATCGCCGCGCGCAGGTCCGCGTCCACCGCCGAACGCCCCGGCAGGGTGGCCGACGCCGCCCGGATCAGGGCCCGCGCCGCGTCGTGGGCCGACGCCGCCACCGGCGGGATCGCGTCCGCCCACAGGGCGGCCAGCTCCGTGGACTGGGCCAGCTCCAGCTCCCGCTTCCGGGCGTCCTCCTCGTCGACGCCTGCCCCTGTGACGCCCGAGGTGCCGGCGGCGTTGTCACCGCCGGCACCGCCGTCACCGCCATCACCGGGGTCGCCGAGGCGCGCGGCGGCTCCCCCGTCGGGCCGCGTCGTGTCCGGTGAACCCGACCGGGCCGCGGATGTGTCCGCGATGGCGGACTCGGCGGCGGACTCGGCGGCGGGCACGTCCCCGCGCCCCTCCGGGAGCAGGCTGGCGACGGTCTCGAGCTCACCGAACCGCTTGGCGTAGGCGGTGACGAACGCGCCGGCCGACGGCAGCCGGGACAGCGGAACCGACAGATCCGTGACCAGATCACCCTCGGTGAGAGCACCCGCGCGGTCGAGGTAGTCACGGTCGAGGAGCCCGTCCGCGCCGAGCACCTGCACCGTGACACCCTCGTCGACGAGCGCCTGGCGCAGCTTCCCCGCGACGTCGGCGCCGGTCGCCAGGTAGACCAGGTCCGGAGCCTCGTCCCGGACGGCCCTCGCCGTCTCCTCGATCTGCTCGTCGTCGATCGCGCCGCCGTCCACCCGGTGCACCGTCGGCACGGTGGCGCCGGCGTCGCGGACATCCCGGGCGAAGCGCTCGGCGAGCGTGATCGTGCCGTAGTCCGGACCGCCGTCGATCACGCTGATGCGCGACCGGCCGAGAGTGTCGAGCGCGTAGTCGGCCGCGACCCCGGCGAGCTGTGCGTCCGTCCCGGAGAGCCGGAAGTAGGTGGGGAAGGGGCGGACGTCCGGCGAGGCCGGCGCCGAGGTCAGCGTCGGCTCGGCGTTGGACGGCGAGACCACGGGAAGCCCGGCCTCGCTCAGCCGGCCCAGCGACACCATCGCCACGCTGGAGCTGAGGGGGCCGACGACCCCGATCATCCGGTCGTCGTCGGCGAACAGGTCCGCGCCGGCCGCGCCGCCGTCCGGCCGGGACAGGTCGTCGTGTGCCACGACCTGCAGCTTCCAGCCAGGGATCATCCCCTGCCGGTTCGCCTCCTCGACGGCGAGCGTGACCGCGTTGCGCACGCTCACACCCGCGTCCGCGGACGCCCCGGAGAGGGGCGCCAGCACCCCGATCGTCGCGATCCTGTCCTCGCCCGGGCCACCGCCGTCACCGCCGAGCTCGGAGGCGAGGAGCAGGCCCAGCCCACCGGGCAGAGCCAGCGCCACCACGAGGACCGCCGCGAGCAGCACCCGGCCGCGGGTCGTCAGGACGGACCGGCCGACCCAGCCCCGCACCGCGCGGGCCGCGCGCGCGGCACCGCCGACGAGGCGCGACACCGCCCGCGCACGAACCGGGCCGGTGGCCGGGCCGGAGGCCGCGCCAGGGTCCTGCCCGGTCACGAGCCTGGCAGCGCCTCGCCCGACAGCACAGCCTCGGCGACAGCCCGCATGGTCCGGCGCTGGTTCATCGACGTCCGCTGGATCCAGCGGAAGGCATCAGGCTCGGTCATCGCGTGCTCGGTCTGCAGCACACCCTTCGCCCGCTCGATGATCTTACGGGCCTCCAGGCGACCCTGCAGGTCCTCGACCTCGGCCTCAAGACTCACGATCTCGGTGAACCGGCTCATCGCCATCTCGATGGTCGGCAGCAGGTCCTTCTTCTGGAACGGCTTGACCACGTAGGCCATCGCCCCCGCCTCGCGGGCCCGCTCGACGAGCTCCCGCTGGCTGAAGGCGGTGAGGATCACGACCGGCGCGATCCGCTCCTTGGCAATCTTGGCTCCGGCGTCGATACCGTCCATCTTCGGCATCTTGACGTCCAGGATCACCAGGTCGGGGCGCAGCTTCCCGGCGAGTGCGACCGCCGTCTCGCCGTCGCCGGCCTCGCCGACGACCTCGTAGCCCTCCTCCTGGAGCATCTCCCTGAGATCCAGCCGGATCAACGCTTCGTCCTCAGCGATCAACACCCGACGCGGCGTCGAAGAAGGCTGGCTCATCGAGGTGAACTCCTGGTTGTGCGGTCGTCACGATCGGGCGGCGGGCGTGGGGTGCGGCCCGCTCGCCCGTAATCTGTCCGGGTCGAGCGGTCGAATCGCACCCTACCCGGCTAGAGTCGTGCACGAGACGTTCCGCGACGTTCAGCGCCGCGGACCTCGCCGACCCGCCCCGGTACTCCAACGGCAGAGAGACGGTGCTCAAACCACCGACAGTGTGGGTTCGAATCCCACCCGGGGTACGTTGTGACGTCTCGGGGCCTCGACCTGGCCCCGAATTCTCGATCCTGGGTGCGCGAGCTCCGTGGGTTCTCGACTCGAGGGCCGCGCGACCCGAGGACGGCGCGACCCGAGGACCGTGCGGCCCGGGTCGAGGCCGTCGGCGCATGTCACGCTCGGCCGTGGATGACGGCGACGGGGCAGGCCGCGTGCAGCACGCACTGGTGCGCCGTCGAGCCGAGCAGCAGTTCCGCGAAACCACCGCGCCCCCGCGTGCCCACCACCAGAAGCTGCGCGTCCTGCGAAGCGTGCAGCAACGCGCGGCTCGCCGAGTCGTCAACGGCGGCCTGGCGGACGTCGATGTCGGCCTCGTCGTCGATCTCGGCGGTCACGACGTCGGCCAGCAGCCGTTCCGCGTCTCTGCGCAGCGTCGGGTAGAAGTAGTCGTCGAGAGGGACGCCGGACGGAGCGAGGTTGATCCGATAGGCGTGGACCAGGTGCAGCGGGGCGCTGCGTGCCGCGGCCTGTGCCGCCGCCCAGCGCACGGCCGCCTGCGAGGGCCCGGAGCCGTCGACACCGACGACTATGGGCCGTCGGTCGGGCCGGACGGAGCTCGCGGCGCCGCGGATCACGACAACCGGGCCTGTGCAGTGGTGCAGGAGCCGTTGCGCGACGGATCCGGCCAGGACACGGTGTGCCAGGCCCGGCCCGCGGGCGCCGACCACCGTCACGGCGGCGTTCTTGGCCTCGGCGAGGAGGGCCTCGACCGGGTCGTGGTCGACGACGACCCGGTGAAGCTCGACCGGAGGATCCGGCATCGGGACCCGGGCGATGGTCTGGTCCAGCAGCTGCGCGGCGGCGGTCGCCAGCCCGTGTCGGTCGGCGGCGAGCGCGGCCTCGTAGACCGGCCGGGGCAACCCGTCCGCCGTCCAGCCCAGCAACGCGGTGACGGGGCGGTCCTCCACCTGAGCCGCTGCATAGGCCCAGCTCAGGGCGGCCTCGGATCCCACCGAACCGTCGATACCGACAAGAATCGCCCGTCTGTCCTCGGTCATCACCTTCGGGACCTCCAGTCCGCGTCACTCGCCTGCTCGCCCACCCGCCCATCGGAAGAACCCGATGTGGCCAGTCTCATCGTCCGTCGTGACCAGCGGTTTCTCGAACGGCGAAGGGCACCGCCGAGGCGGGACGTTCGACCTGGGTCCACCCGTCACTCGTCGGTAGCAGCGTGCCGGTCAGATGGTTGACCCGGAGCGGATCTTGATGGGGGATCCGGCCGGGACGACGCGCAGGCGGGCGAGGTCGGCGCGCTGCAGGCGGACGCAGCCGTGGGAGACCTGGGCACCGTCCCGGCCGATCGCCACCTCGCTGCCGAGCGGGCCGTGAATGCCGACGATGGCGTCGCCGGACGAGTCCCAGTCGGTGATCGTGGTCGAGTGGGCCGAGGTGACCAGGACGAAGTCGCCGTAGCCGGGGTCGGGCGGCGGGGCGAAGAGCGCGACGAAGTACTCGCCGGCCGGGGTCGGATGGTCGTCGACCCCGATCCCGGCCGGTGCGTCGAGCACCTGTACCTCGCGGTCGTAGAGCCGCAGACGACGCTCGGTGAGGTCGATCTCGATGCGGTGGGAGCTGGTGACGAGCGCGGCGTCGGTGGAGCGGATCCAGGCCGCCGACTCGTTGGGCCGCTGTGCCAGCCGCACCCGCAGCCAGCCGGGCTGGCTCTCCAGCACCGGCAGCGCGGACGGTGCGCCGCGCCAGCGTCCGGGCACCGTCCCGCGGCGCGGCCCGCCGGGGACATCGAACGCGGCGCTGTCCCCACGCAGCTGCGCGATGGGGGTCAGCCCGGCCGCCAGCCCGACACCGCCGGTCGCCTGGCCAGGCCCGCCGGTGGGGACGGCTGCGCCGCCGCGCGGTGACGCGGGGCCGTCCGCCCCGCCCCTGGTCACGGCGAGGACGAGCGCGGCCACGCCGGATCCCAGTGTCACCGCGGCCGCGCCGCCGAGCACGACCACCCGACGGGTCACCGCCGGGCCCCGCGGCCGCGCCGGGTTGGACGGTCCCGCCGGGCCGAGGGACTCCGCGGAGCCGGACTCGGGACCGGAGCCGGACTCGGGACCGGAGCCGGACTCGGCACCTGCGTCATGCACGGCTGGTCCGCCGGTTTCAGTCGAACTGCACGTTGGGGAGGCCGGCGGGGCCTGCCGCCACCACGGTGACGGTGAGTACCGAGGACCGCGGTCGACGGCGCCGCGCCGATGTCCCGCTCATCCAGTGCTCCTTAGGATCCGCTGGTGGCGCACCTGCGCCGGGACGTCCTTCGGAGAAGTCCCGGGACGGGCATTATCAGGCCACAGGCATTACTTAGGGTGACGACTCGCCGAGCGGTCGGCCACACCGACCAGTTCGCTGCCGACCGGGCTGGTCCGACCGGGCCGGACGGTCTGTGTTCACGAACCGCCGGCAATACCCGGCCCGACGCTCTGGGCGCTCAGACGCTCAGACGCCGGTGCCGGGCGAGCCGGCGGACGCCCTCCGTCGCGGGGCGGTCGGCGCAGGGATGCAGGGCCGTCTCGAGGCGGGCACGGACAGCGGTCTGGTCGAGATGCATGCCGATCGCGACCAGGCCCTCGGAACCGGTCGCCGCGGCGCCGGACCGCATGGTCGCGGCCATGACGTGGACCTGCCGCCCGACGATGTTGACCACATGGCCGCGCAGGCTCCGCCCGGTGTTCACGATCACGGTGCCCTTGAGCCGGTAGACGCCCGCGGGCGGGTCCTCGATCAGATCGGCGAGCCGACCGGGATCGACCGGCCCCGTGGCCGGCACTGTCACGGCGTCGACACGCGGATGCGGCCCGTGGTCGTGGTCGTCGTTGTGATCGTGGTCCTCGCGGGCCAGCGCGGCGAGCGGCAGCTCGTCGACCGGGTCGTGCGGGGTGGCGGCGTCGAAGACGAGCTGCGGGTCGACGCGGCCGTGCGCGGTGTCGACCACGTGCACGTGCGGGTTGCTCTCGCGCACCCGGGCGGTGATCCGCGCGACCATGGTGGTGCGATCCGCCGCCGGGAGCCGGTCGGTCTTGTTGATCACAACGAGCGAGGCGGAGGCGAACCGGGCGGGCGGCAGGCCGCCGGTGTCGACCGTCTCGAAGTAGTGGGCGGCGTCGACCACGTCGACGAGACCACCGGGACGCACCCGGCTCACACCGCTGTAGCCGATGAGTCTGGCCAGCGCCGGCGGGTCGGCCACGCCGCTGGCCTCCACGATCACCGCGTCCAGCCGCAGCCGCGGGTGGGTCAGTTTCTCCAGCGCCGCGTCCAGGCCGTCCGTGTCCGTCAGACAGCACAGGCAGCCACCCGCGATCGAGGCCGGCTCGTCCACCTGGCCGCTGACCAGCAGGGCGTCGACGTTGATCGCCCCGAAATCGTTGATGACCACCCCGAGGCGTGCTCCGGGTGCCTGGAGCAGCCGGTTGAGCACCGTCGTCTTGCCCGCGCCCAGGTACCCGGTAAGCGCGATCACCGGAACCCGCACCGCCATCCCCGCCCTCCCGGCCTTCCTCGTCGTCACGGACCGGCGGCCCAGTGGACGGGCCCGCTGGCAGGTCCCTGGTCGAGTTCGCGTTCGCCCGTGCGGTCCGGGTTCATCACCCAGACCGGGCCGGACGCCGCGTAGAAGTCGGCGTGCCCGGTGTCCCGGACGAGGACAGCAGGATGTTGCCCGGTTTGAGATCCCGGTCGACGTCGAGCACCTCGGCGGTGCAGAACCGGGTGACCCGCCGCGCCGCCTGCGCCTCGCGCAGGAACCGGGCACGGAACTCCGGATCCCGGGCGAACTCCGGCCGGATGGTCTTCACCGCGACCTGGCGCCCGTCGCCGCCGCGGCCGAGGTAGACCGTGCCCATCCCGCCGGTGCCGAGGCGGCCCACGAGCTCGTATCCGCCGATCCGGGCCGGGTCGGCGGCCTCCAGCGGCGCCGTCTGGGCAGGGACATCCGCCATCAACGCTCCCCACCTTGTCCGCCGGAGTCAGATCCGCCGTGGTCAGCCATTTCCCAGTATGCCGGCCGGGCGTCGGGCTCGGCGGGCCGGTTTCTCGCCGGAGGCCGGATGCCGGGTGCCGTGACCGGCGCCGGAGCCTGGGCTCCCTCCGCGGCCGGGCCGACGCCGAAGTCGTAGGTCACGCCGCTGAGGCGCTCGGACTCCCGCCACAGCCGGCGCTGCTGCTCGGCGTCGCGGGCCCGGGGGCTGGTCCGCGCGGCGGCGGGCAGGCCGGTGCTCCCGAACCAGCCGGACGGGCCGTAGTAGTCCCCGCCGCGGGCCGCGGTGTCGGTGGCGGCGCGAAGCGTGGCCAGCGCCCCCATCTGGGGACTCTGGATCAGCCACGACATCACGGGCGCGGCGCGGACACCGAGGAACACGCGGGCCGGCGGGGTGAGGTTGCGGGTGAGATCCGTCCGGGCGATGCCGGGATGGGCTGCCACCGCGAGGGTCGGGGCACCGGCGGCGGCCAGCCGGCGGTGCAGCTCGAAGGTGAACATGAGATTCGCCAGCTTCGACCACGGATAGTGCAGCCGCGGCCGCGACGGGAGCCGGCCACCCGGCGCCGCGGGCCGGAGCGCCTCCGGGGAGACCCGCGGAGCCGGCAGGCGGGCCAGCCCCTCCACATCGGCCCGGCCGACGAGGTGGACCAGGCTGCTCACCGTGATGATCCGGGACCCCGGACTGGCCAGCAGCCGGTCGAGCAGGAGACCGGTCAGCGCGAAATGCCCCAGGTGGTTGACGTAGAACGTCGGCTCGATGCCGGCGGCGACAGCGGCAGCCGCTGAGAGATCCCGCGGCGGCCGCATCAGTCCGGCGTTGTTGATCAGCAGGTCGAGGCGGGGGTGGGCCGCGCGGAGCCGCCCGGCGGCGGCCCGCACCGACGCCGGCGAGAGGAGGTCCAGCTCCTCGAGCCGGACGTCGGCATCCGGCGCGCCCTTCCTGATCCGTGCGGCTGCCTGCTCGGCCTTCGCCAGGTCACGGCAGGCCAACACGACCGTCGCGCCGCGCTCGGCGAGGACCGCCGCCGTCTCGTAGCCGAGGCCGGAGTTCCCGCCGGTGATGACGGCCGTGCGCCCCCGCTGGTCCGGCACGTCGGCGAGTCCCCAGCCGGCCTGGGCACGCATCAACGCGGCTCGACCAGAACCAGCGGGATCACCCGCTTGGACCTGGCCTGATAGTTCTCGTACCAGCGGGTGTCGGCCACCCGCGGCCAGAGCCGCTCCCGCTCCGCCGGCGTGGCGACCCGGGCGTGCATCGGCTGCCACGCACCACCCCGGAGCCGGACGTCGACGTCCGGATGGGCGCAGACGTTGTGGTACCAGTCAGGGTGCCGGTCATCACCGGCACGCGACGCGACGAGAACGATCGCTCCGCCATCCCGCAACGGCGAGGTGAGCATGATCGTGTGCCGGTTGCCGCTGCGGCGCCCGGTCGTCGTGAGCTCCAGGACGGGCATGCCGCCGGCGCGCCAGCCGAGCCGGCCCCGGGTCGCCTTCGTCAGGAGTCTGTGCGTCGCGTTGAGGGCCTTGAACCCGCGCTCGCTCACCATGCCTGGAGCCTACGGCGCAGGTGGGAGCACCGATTGTCGCCTGGCCGTCGCTGGCACCCGCCTCGGGTGACCCACCGAAGTCACGCACAGATATGACTACTCTCCGGAGTACCGGGAAGACCGTGCGTGCCCGTCACGAGTGCCATCGCGACAACGTCCACCCAACGGTCCGGTCCCGCTCGGGGCCTCGGAGGGGGAAACCCATGAGCTGGTCACGAACGTCCCAGCGCTGTGCCTCACGCGCGTTCGTGCTGACCGCCACACTGACAGCAGCCCTGGCGACGCCGGCGCTGCTCGCCCCGGGCGCGGGCGCCGCCCCAGACGCCACACCCACCCGGTCGGCGACCCCGACGGCATCGCCGACCACCAGCCCGACCGGCAGCCCGACACAGTCGGGAACTCCCGCCCCCGGCGGCGCCGCCGGCAGCACTCCTGGCGGCGCGGCCGGCAAGTGCCCCACGCTGCCGGACGTCTCCGGGCCGCTACGCAGCTGGGAGGCTGTCGCAGACCTCCCGGAGGCGCGCACGCACCTGGCAACGACCACCGCCTGCGACGGCCGCATCTTCGCCCTCGGCGGCGAGACCGCCGCCGGTGCCGGCGGCGCGGGTGGCGGTGCCGGCACGACGGCGACACCATCGGCCACTCCGTCGGGGAGCCCGACCGCGACCTCCTCCACCGCGACCCCCACGGCCACCTATACCCCGACGGCCACCCCCATGACGCCCACCGGCTCCGCCAGCCCGGACGAAACCCCCGGCGTGCGTCTGACGCCGGCCGCGTACAACGGCGGCCTGCCGACCGAGACGCCCGACGACCTCTCCCCCGGCCTGCCGGGCGGGACCTCCCCCACCAGCACCGCCAGCCCCACCAGCACCGCCAGTCCCACCAGCTCAGCCAGCCCGACCAGCTCCGCGTCGGCGAGTCCGAACGGCGGCGCGGGCGCACCGGTGAGCACCGTCCAGGTCTTCGACCCGAAGGCCGGCACCTGGTCGGACGCACCGGACCTGCCGACGGCACGCAGCCACCTGGCCGCCGCGACCGACCCGGACGGCCGGATCTACGCCATCGGTGGCCGTACCGCCGGTAACGGCGGAAACAGTGGCGGCGCGACGGACACCGTCGAGGTCTACACGCCGTCGACCGGCGACTGGACGACCGCTCCGTCGCTGCCGAAGCCGATGGCCGACCCCAGCGCCACCCGCGGCACCGACGGGAAGATCTACGTGCTGGACGCCACGACGCTGGCGATCTACGACCCCGACAGCAGGGACTGGTCGACGGCCGCCGCCCCGCCGTCGGCGAACGCCGCTCCCGTCCTGGCCGGCCTGCCGGACGGGCGGATCCTCGCCGCGGGCGGCCTGGAGGCCGGTAACGGCTCCGGCAAGGAGGCCTCCTCCGACGCCTACGCCTACACGCCGGGCTCCGGTGGGTCGGGCGGCGGCTCCTGGGCGGAGGTCGCCAGCCTGCCGACCGCTGTCGCCGACGCCGCCGGCGCGACCGGTCCTGACGGTCGTGTCTACATCGTCGGCGGTCAGGACGGTGACGGGGACGCTGTCGGCAACACCCAGGTGTTCACCCCGGACGACGACAGGTGGTCCGCCGGCCCGAGCAGCGCGCTGGCGACCCGGACCGGTCATGGTGCCGCCACCGGTGGCGACGGCCACGTCTACGTGGCCGGAGGCTCCTCCGGTTCCGGCGCACCGCTGGACACCACCGCGTCGCTGAGCGAGTGACCGAACGACCGACCAGCGAGTGACCGACCAGAAATGAACATCGCATGAAATAAGATCGTCTGTCGGCGTCGTTCCCTGTGGATGTCCACGGGGGACGGCGCCGACACGCATGCCGCCCGCCGCCCCGCCGCCGCCTGCTGCTGCCCGGAGGGACGATGTGCTTCGCACCCGAGGTGGATGTCGTCGCGGCCGTCGCGATCGGCGCGGTGGGGGTGGACGCGCTGCGCCACGTCCACGACCGCGCCTCCCTGCCGCTCGCGGCGCTCCCGGTCCTGTTCGCGGCGCACTCACTGACCGAGGCGTTCGTCTGGTGGGGCGTGCGCGGGGACTTCGTTGATCCCGGGGCCAGCGCGGCGGCGAGATCCGCTGCCACCGCGGTCTACCTGACCTTCGCCCTCGTGATCCTCCCGGTGTACGTACCGGTGGTAATGCTGGCGCTGGAGCGCTCCCCGTCCAGGCGGCGGGCCGGGGCGGCGCTGCTGGCCGCGGGCGCGGTGTGCGCCGCCTGGCTCGCGGCCGCGCTGGTGACCGGGCCGGTGCGGGCCCGTGCCGACGAGCACCACATCACCTACACGGTGGATCTGTGGGCGGGCGCCGTCCCGATCGCGCTGTACCTGGTGAGCACCTGCGGGGTGCTCCTGCTCTCCAGCCAGCTGTTCCTGCGCCGGTTCGGCGCGGTGAACCTGGTCGCGGTCGCCGCCCTCGCCTGGGTGTCGACGGCCGCCGTGACCTCGCTGTGGTGCCTGTGGGCCGCGGCGACCAGCGTGTCGATCGCCTGGCACCTGCGTGCCCGGGCTGGCGCTCCCGCGCGTCCCAACCTCGCGGAGAGGTGACATCCTGGACAAAGATGACGACAGAGCACAGTACCGACCCGCACGCGTCGGCCTCCCACACACCGGGCACCGTCCGCGTCGACTTCGTCTACCTGACGGGAACCGGGCGGCCGATCGCGGCCGAGGCGGAGCTGGTCGGCAGCTGGGACCAGGCCGGCCGCCCCGCCGCCGACTGGTCGTCCACCCCGATGGAGCGCTTCACCGCCGAGGACGGCTGCGCCGCCTTCCGTGCCTCGGTCACCCTCGACGCCACCACCGCGTGGACGGCCGACTGGGGTGTGTCGCTGCACCGTCCCGACGGCTCGCGGGTGTGGGGTGTCCCCGCCGAGGTCGCGGACCCGCAGGCCACCGCCCAGGTCCGCCAGATCATGATCGCGCCGGACGGCGGGCCGGTGGCGCGGGCCGAGTTCCGGCTGGCGAGCCACCGGCACAACGGGGCGCGCCGCGTCGTTCAGGGGCCCGGCGCCGAGGAACGGATCCGCTTCCGGATGTGGGCGCCGCATGCCCGCTCCGTGGAGGTGGCCTTCGCCGGGCCGGGCGGCTACATCGCCGACGACGGCCACGGCGAGGACGAGCTCCTCACCCGGCTGCCGATGCGCCGGCTGCCGGACGGCTGGTGGGAGGCCGCCGCCCCCGGCTTCGCCGACTGGGTCGGGCGCTGCTACGCCTACCGGGTCGTACGTGACGACGGGTCGGTGGCCTGGCGGTCCGACATGTACTCGCTGCGCCAGCGCGGCACCGGCGACGTCGACCCGTGCGGTGCCCGCTACGGCGGACTGGCAGCGGACCTCGACGGGGCCGTGAGCTGCTCGGTCGTCGTCGACAACCGTGAGGACGCGCGGTTCTGGGCGGACGAGTTCGACCCGGCCCGGCCTGTCCCACGCCGGGTCGAGGACCTGGTCGTCTACGAGCTGCACGTGGGCGCGCTCGGCTTCGGGCACACCGGTGCCGGCACCTTCGCCGATGCGCTGGCGTTCCTGGACCACCTCACCGAGCTGGGTGTCAACGCCGTCGAACTGCTCCCGATGGCCGAGTTCAGCGGGACGCGGTCCTGGGGCTACGGCAGCTCGCACCTGCTGGCCGTCAAGCAGAGCGCCGGGGGGCGCGAGGCCCTGCGCGGATTCGTCCGGGCCTGCCACCAGCGCGGCATCGCCGTCCTGATGGACGTCGTCTACAACCACTACAGCCCGAACGCGCAGCGCAGCGCCTGGCAGGTCGACAGCGTGGCGCCGAGCCGCAACATCTACTACTGGTACGAGGGCACCGAGGCCGACCATCCACACCCGGACGGCGGCTATCTGGACAACATCTCCTCCGGCTGGGCGCCGCGTTACCACGACGAGAACGTCCGGGCGCTGTTCATCGCGAGCGCGGCGGCGCTGCTCGACGAGTTCCACATCGACGGGCTGCGGGTGGACCAGACCACCTCGATCCACGCCTACAACAGTCTGCATGCGGACGGCACCACCGTTCCGGCGGCGAACATCGCCGGCCGCAAGTTCCTGCGCGAGCTGTGCCAGACGCTGCGCATCATCGACCCGCGGGTGATCCTCGTCGCCGAGGACCACTCCGGCTGGGCGGAGGTGACCAGGCCCGCCGAGGCTGGCGGGCTCGGCTTCGACGCCCGCTGGTACGCCGGCTTCTACCATCACCTGATCGGCGACGGCAGGAACGGGCACGGCCACGCCCGGCTGTTGCACACCGCCGGCCGCGGCCAGGGCGGCCCGCTGGCGATGGGCCAGTTCGCCACCGCACTCACCGCAGCGGCAGACCACACGGTGGTCTACACGGAGAGCCACGACGAGGCCGGGAACGCCGAGCAGTCGGCCCGCAACATCCTCGTCGCCGTCGACCACGCTCCCCTGCACGGCGAGACCGCCTGGTACGCGTACGCCCGCCTGCGCTGCGTCGCCGCACTGGCCCTGCTCTCCCCCGGGACCCCGATGTTCCTGATGGGCGACGAGCTGGGCGCGGCCAAGCCCTACCTGCATGACCGGTTCACCGAGGCCAAGGAGGATCTCGCCGGGCTGCGGGCCGGCCCCGGCGCCGGGCTGTTCGCCTGCTACCAGGCCCTGGTCACGCTGCGACTGTGTCAGCCGGCGCTGCGCTCCCGGGCCGTGCAGATCGTCGGCACCGACGACGCGGCCCGGGTCGTGGCGTTCCGGCGCTGGGCCGGGGACGAGGAGTTCCTCGTGGTGGCGAGCCTGCGGGACGAGCCGACCCCTGGGTTCGTCCTGTCCCACCCGGCACTGTCCGGCCCGCGCTGGCGCCCGGTGCTGACCACCGACGCCGCGCCGTTCGGCGGGCGGGCCGCCGTCACAGGCAGGCGGGCACTGTCACCCCGCGGGGACACCGTCCGACTCGACCTGCCCACCCTCGCCGTCCAGGTGTTCCACCGGCGCGAGCGGCGCGGCCTTCTCGGCCGGTTCGGCCGGCGCGGCCGGTTCGGCCGGCGCGGCCGGTTCGGCCGGCGCGGCCGGTTCGGCCGGCGCGGCCGGCGCGGCCTCCACCGATGACGGCCACCTGTGCGCGTCGGCCGGCGGAAGCTGGGCAGGAGGAGGAGCTCGGCCGCTGCTGCCGGCACTGCGCGCGGCCTGGCCGGCCCTCACCGTCTCCCGCTGACGCTGGCCGCGCCGGGGCTCAGCCCGCCGCGCGCAGCGGCTGCCCGCAGACCGGCCCGGTACCGACCGGCTCGAAGGCGTCACCGCCGGCTGAGAGCCGGACGAAGTCGGTGCACGGGTCCATCGCCCGCTCGGGTGCCGAGAAGTCGATCTTCTGGTTGAGCAGGCCGGCACCGTCGTAGGAGGTGATCCCACGCATGCCCTGGATGAACGACGCCCGCGTCGGGCACCCGTCCTGTGTCTCCAGGCCGCGTACGAACATGTCCGCGGCGATGTAGCCGTAGATCGAGCTGAGCTGGGTGGCCGGCTGCATCTCCGGCGCGTAGGTGCTCATCGCCGACAGGTAGTCGGTCTGGGCGGGCAGCTTCCGCTCGATCGCGGTGAACCCCACCGGGGCGTAGGTGCCGGCCAGCGCGCGGGCGGTCTCCGTGCCGAGCAGGCTCGCGTTGTAGGCCATGGGCGAGACTGCCACGGTGAACGGGCGCCCCGCCTCCGACGCCTCGGCCAGCGCGGCCGTGTAGATGTCGAAGGGGGTGAGCGAGATGATCGAGTCCGCGCCGCTGCGGACGATCCGGTCCACCAGCTGGGGGCTGTAGGTCGTGGCGTCAGTGTCCATGTACGCCACCCGGACGCCGGCCGCCTCCAGGCTCCTGCGTGCCGCCTCGGCGTACAGCCGGGCCGACGTCGTGATCGACGTGGCGACGACCGCCGCGCTGGTGCCGCCCTGGGCGCTGACGAAGGCACCCAGCGTCGTCGTCGCGTCGGAGTCGTCCAGCAGGTAGGCGAGCGGGAACATGTTGCTGTTGTCCGCCCAGATCGGCTCGTCCGCGACCCCCAGGACGGGAACGCCCTCCTCGTGGAGCAGCCCGGCGGACTCCTGGGAGTACGCCGTGTACTCCAGGACGGCGAACACGTTGTCGCGGAGCAGGTCACGAGCGGCCTGCACGTTGCCGGCCGGGGTGAACTTGTCGTCGCGCCAGACCGCCGTGATCTCCCGGCCGTCGACGCCACCAGCGGCGTTCGCCGCCTTCAGGCGGGCCTCGACGCCGAACCGGTAGCCGGTGAACTCCGACGAGAGCAGGCCGGTGTCCGGGTACAGGATCCCCACCGTGACCTGGTCGTCCGTGACCCCCGGCGAGCAGGTGTCCGCCGTCGCCTCGACGCTGGTGGACCCCCCGGAGCCGCAGGCGGTGGCCATGACGGTCGTCATCACGGCCGTCACCACCGCCGCGCCGGCCGACTGCCGCCGGCCGAACCTCTTCCCCAACACCAGCACAGATCCACCTTCCAGATTCCGCGTCACCCAGGAAAACGGACAGCGTTGCCCTCACCCGCGCGCCAGCCCGCGCCAGATACGGGTGACAGAGCGGGAAGGTGCGCGTCCGGGCAGGCCCCGAGGCCTTGTCGACCGAGGCCGCCAACAGCTGGCAGAACGAACATACCGACCACCCGACCGCCCTCGACCGGATGGCCTCACCTAGCCGACCGGCAGGCCGGCAGAACCACGACACCCACCCGGGCGACCCCCTCGACCCCACCCAGAACTCACTAAAAGATCACAAGAAACACCATTACTCATAAACCTCATCGCCGCGTTGGCATCTCAACGCCAACCAGCGGAACTCCCGCAACGGCCCCACCGCCCGATCAGCACCCGACGCAGGCCGGGCGTAATGCGACGCGCATCACCCGAGAGTTTCCCGACGGCAACACGGCGATCACAGCAGCGCACGAAGCCGACACTCCACGGGTTTTCCGCTCCGGACGGGAAGGGAGTTTCTACCAGCGGTGTTGACTCACTGCATGCCGTTGACTGGTGAATACGAACCGAGCCCGAGCGAGTGGGTGCGCAAGCAGGTCGAGGAGTACGAGAGCTCCGGTGGGACCCGTGGGACGGAGCTGCGCGGCGTCCCCGTGATCATCCTGACCACGGTCGGCGCGAAGTCGGGCAAGATCCGCAAAAGCCCGTTGATGCGGGTGGAGCACGACGGCCGCTACGCGATCGTGGCGTCCCTGGGCGGCGCTCCGCAACACCCGGTCTGGTACCACAACGTCCTCGCCCAGCCCCTGGTCGAGCTGCAGGACGGCCCGACCCGGCAGGACATGACCGCGCGCGAGGTGACCGGGGAGGAGAAGGCTCTCTGGTGGGAGCGCGCCGTCGCGGCCTGGCCCGACTACGCCGAGTACCAGAAGAAGACCGACCGGGTCATTCCCGTCTTCGTGCTGGAGCCCGCCAGCGGCGGCTGACACCCGGCGGAGACGGTCAGGCCGGCACCCGACTCGCCGCGAGCGTGCCGGCGACCGCCGCGGCGACCAGGCGCGCCAGCCGCGGCGAGGCCCCGCGGCGAAGGCGGACCTGCATCGGCTCCGGGGCGACCGCCGGCAGGTCCGCCCGCCGCTCCAGGCCCTGCGGCGGCGGGCCGACGTCCGCGAGCAGGGCCACCCCCACCCCGGCCCGGGCCGCGTGCAGCACCCCGGCGAGATACCCCGCCTCTCCCACCACCGACGCGGCGCGGCCGGCCCGGGCGAGGGAGGTCAGGGCCTGCGTGCGGATGGTGCACGGCTCGTCCACCGCGACCAGGGGCAACGGGCGTTCCGGGGGCGGCACGTCCCAGCCAGGCGCCGAGTACCACGCCAGCGGCAGCTCGCCCGCCACCTGGCCCGCCGGGCCGCTGGCCGTGCCGACCAGGACGGCGACGTCGAGCGTGCCCCGCTCGAGTGCCTGGACGAGCCGCGCGCCGCGGTCGATGCGGAACCTGACCTCCGCCCCCGGGAAGCCCTCCGCGAGGGTCTCCATCACCCGGGGGATCAGGTGGTCGGCGGCGTGCTCGGTGGAACCGACGGCGAGGGCGGCCTGCGGGACGGGGGCGCCGACCCCCAGCAGGTCGAGGGCGTCGTCGTGCACGGCGAGGATCCGCCGCCCGGCGGAGAGCAGCAGCTCGCCCTCCGGCGTGAGGCGGGCGCCCCGGCCGGCCGGCTCGACCAGGGGCCTGCCCACGACCTTCTCCAACCGGCGCACATGCTGGCTGACGGCGGACTGCGACACGCTGAGCGCCTCCGCGGCGCGGCGGAATCCGCCGCAGTCGGCGATCGCCACCAGGCTGCGCAGCGCAACCAGGTCGAGCACAGGGGACACGGCAGCCATGATAGATGATCTATCACGATTACTGATCGTTTTGATCGCGAAGCCGCGCTTTACAGCCGCAATATTTCCAACCATTCTGGTAGACATGCCGGGAAGAGCCCACCGGAGCAGGAGCGGGCTGCTGGCGGGGAACCCCGTCACCCACCTGACCCGCCGCCGGACCGTCGACTTCGGTCGTGTCAGCTCGACCTCCTGTCGCGTTTCCTGAGTGCTCCGCTCCTGAAGAGCTCCGCGCACCCGACTGCGACAGCCCTCGACGCCGCTGCCGCTCTCCCTGTTCCCGGGCCCGGCCGGTCCGGGATGCTGCCGCCTGCCCGGCGACGCCCGATCTCTCCCCACGACAGGACAGGCACCGATGACCTCCTCTCCGTTTGTCCAGGAAGCTCCCTCCGCCGCGGTCAGCGCGTGGGACAATCCGCCCGCGGTCGCCCCGCGCGGAACGGTGATCCTCGTCGCCGGCCGCGGGGAGCACCCCGGTGTGTACGAGCGGTTCGGTACCCGCATCGCCTCCGACGGTTACAAGGTCCGCGTGGTCGGCGACCCCACCGCGGACGAGGCCGGTGTCCGGGCCCGGGTCCGCGAGCTGCTCGACGACCCCGACCTGCCGGGCCCACGGGTGCTGGCCGGCTCCGACGCGGGTGCGACCTTCGTCGCCGCGCTGGCCACCGCCGGCACCGGCACGCAGAACCCCGTCGACGGCCTCGTCCTGGCCGGCCTCCCGGCCGGGGAGCACGCCGCCTCCGCCAGCGGCTGGGACAGCGAGCTCGCCGAGCGCACTGCCTGCCCCACCCACCAGTCCCGGCTCAGCAACGACCCGCAGGTCCGGCGCGGCTCGCTGCTCACCCCCGTCCCGGCCGGCTGGTTCGCGGCCGCCGACCTCGGGCGGGTCCAGGTGCCGGTGCTCGCAGTCCACGGCGCGGCCGACCTGGTCAGCCCGGTCCGCGTGGCGAGGGAGAGCGTCGCGAAAGCCCCGTCCGCCGAGTTCGTGACCATCGCCGGCGGCCGGCACGACGCGCTCAACGACGCCACCCACCGCACCGCCGCCGCGGTCGTCGTCCTCTTCCTGGAACGGCTGCGCGACCTCGCCCTCGCCACCCGCGAGCAGGGCGTGCCGGCCGGGGTGACCGGGGTGACCGGGGTGACTGACCGGAAGCTTCCGGCGATCGCCGCCTGGGCGACCGCATGACCAGCAGGTACGTCATCATCGGCGCGGGCGCCGTCGGTGCCACGGTCGCCGCCCAGCTGTACGAGGCCGGCACGGACGTCGTCCTGGTCGCCCGCGGCGCCCACCTGGAGGCACTGCGGGCCAGCGGGCTCCGTTACGTCCGTCCCGACTCCGACCGGAAGATCCCCGTCCCCGTCGCCGGCGGCCCGGAGGACATCGACCTGCGGGCGGGCGACGTCCTGGTTCTGGCGACGAAGTCACAGGATTCGGAGGCGCTGCTGGCGGCATGGGCCTGGCGCCCCGTCGCCCCGGCGGGAACCGCCGCCGAGGCCCTTCCCGTCGTCCTCCTGCAGAACGGCCTGGAGAACGCCCGCACCGCGCTGCGCCGCTTCCACACCGTCGTCGACGCCGTGGTGATCATTCCCTCCTCCTACTCGACGCCCGGCGAGGTGGTCAGCCCGTCCGCGCCGCTCGTCGGAGCCTTCTACCTCGGGCTCGCCCCCCGCGGCACAAGCCCGGTGGTCGACCGCATCGCCGCCGACCTGCGCCTCGCCGCCTTCGCGGTGCAGGTCGTCCCGGACGTCGACCGCTGGAAGGCCGGCAAGCTGCTCGGGAACCTCGGCTACAACCTGGACGCCGTCTACCGGCCCGGCCCGGCCCGGGACGCCCTCGCCGAGGCGCTCGTGGCAGAGGCCCGCCAGGTGCTCGCCGAGGCGGGCGTCGAGGTCACGGAGGTGATCGGCAACAGAGGCGCGCTCGACCTGTCCGGCCTCGTCCATCACGAGATCGCCGGCCACGACCGGCAGGGCAGCTCGACCTGGCAGAGCCTGGCGCGCGGCGCCTCCGTCGAGTCGGACTTCCTGAACGGGGAGATCGCGCTGCTCGCCCGCCTGCACGGCACCTCGGCCCCACTCAACGCCGGTGTGCAGCGCGACATCGCCCGGGCCGCCCAGGAGGCGGCCGGCCCGGGTCTGCTCGGCGAGGACGCCGTCCACCGCCTGCTCGCCTCGGCGCGGCCGGCCGTCGGCGTCGGCTCCGGCTCCGGCTCCGACGTCGTCCTCGTCGACGCGGCCACGCTGCACGCCGAACTCGCCGCGGAACAGCCGCCGGTCCTGCTGGACGTCCGATGGGCTCTCGGCGACCCGCACGGGCAGGACCACTACCTGGCCGGGCACCTGCCCGGCGCCGTCTACGTCGACTTGGACACCGAGCTGGCCTCCCCGCCGACCCCGCAGGCCGGGCGCCACCCCCTGCCGACCGTCGCGGACCTGCAGGGCGCGGCACGGCGGTGGGGCCTGCGCAACGGCCGGCCGGTCGTCGTCTACGACGACAACGGCGGGCTGTCCGCGGCCCGTGCCTGGTGGCTGCTGCGCTGGGCCGGACTCACCGACGTCCGCATCCTCGACGGTGCGCTCACCGCATGGCGCGAGGCCGGGTACGCCCTGGAACCCGGTGCTGTCACACCCGCGCCGGGTGACGTGGTGCTCGGCTCCGGTCACCTGCCCACCCTCGACGCTGACACCGCGGCCCGGGTCGCCGACGACGGCGTGCTGCTCGACGCCCGCGCCCCCGAGCGCTTCCGCGGCGAGGTGGAACCGGTCGACCCCCGCGCTGGCCACATCCCCGGCGCGGTGAGCGCGTCGACCGGTGACAACCTGGACACCCGCGGTCGGTTCCGCACCCCGGACGAGCTGCGGGAACGCTTCGCTGCGCTGGGGACGGCCACGGGCGACCGGCCGGTCGGGGTCTACTGCGGCTCGGGCGTCACCGCGGCGCACGAGGTCGCCGCCCTCGCCATCGCCGGGATCTCGGCCGCCCTCTACCCGGGTTCGTGGTCAGCCTGGTCGTCCGACCCGGGCCGTCCCGTGGCCACCGGGCCGTGACGGACGTCCGGCCGCCACCGCTGCCGGACGGGCAGTGGAGCCGGCAGGACGCGGTCGTCGACGCACACCGGCTCGACCGCTCCGGCTGGCAGCCGGAAGGGCGCCCGCTCGGCGTCGCCTTCGCCCACAGCGCCGACGACGTGCGCGCCGTGCTGCGCCACGCCTCCAGGTACGGCATCCCGGTGACGGTCCGCGGGGCCGGTACCGGTCTCGCCGGCGGCGCGGCCGCGCCGGACGGCGCGCTGATCCTCGACCTGCACCGGATGAACCACATCCGCGAGCTCTCCAGGACCGACCAGGTCGCCGTGGTCGAGCCCGGGGTGATCACCGACGACCTCGACCGCGCCGCCCGCGCGGTGGGGCTGACCTACGCCCCCGACCCCGCGAGTTCCGCGATCTCCACGATCGGCGGCAACATCGCGACCAATGCCGGTGGGCTGCGGTGCGCCAAGTACGGCGTGACCCGTGAGTCGGTGCTGGGCCTGGAGGTGGTGCTCGCCGACGGCGAGATCATCCGTACCGGCCAACGCTCCGTCAAGGGGGTCGCCGGCTACGACCTGACCAGCCTGTTCGTCGGGTCGGAGGGAACCCTCGGGGTGGTGGTCGGCGCCACTCTGCGGCTGCGGCCGGCGCCGGTCGGGACGGTCACCCTGGCCGCGTTCTTCGACTCCTTCGGCACGGCGGTCGACGCCGTCACCGGCATCGCGGCGGCGGGAATCGTCGTGGCCATGGCGGAGCTGCTCGACGGCCCGACCGTCCGCGCCGTCGACGCCGCGACCGGCGGAAACCTCGCCCTTCGCGGGGAGACCCTCCTGCTGGTCCAGACCGACGGTCCCGGGGCGGGCCGTGAGGGCGACGCCGCCGAGGAGATCCTGCGCGGCAGCGCCCGGGACGTGCAGCGCTCGGCCGATGAGAGGACCACCCGGCAGCTGCTGGCCGCGCGGCGGGCCGCTCTGCCGTCCCTCGAGCGCCTCGGCCGGGTCCTGATCGAGGACATCGCGGTCCCCCGCTCCCAGCTGGCGCGGGCCGCGGCCCGCGTCGCGGAGATCGGCGCGGACACCGGCGTGCAGATCTTCACCATCGCGCACGCGGCCGACGGCAACCTGCACCCGATCATCGTGGTGGGCCGACCGGACGTCGATGGGCCCGGATCCGGGTCGGCAGCGATTCCCGCGGCGGCCTGGTACGCCGCCGAGCGGATCTTCAGGACCGCGCTGGAGCTCGGCGGCACCGTGACCGGCGAGCACGGGATCGGCGTGCTCAAGCGCCAGTGGCTCGGAACCGAGCTCGGCGAGACGAACCTGCATCTGCAGCGCCGACTGCGCCGCGTGTTCGATCCGGCCGGGATCCTCGCACCCGGACACGGCCCGTAGGTCCCGGCCGGACCAGGTGGCCACCCGCAGCACGACTCGCTCGCCGCGGGTGGCCACCGGCCCTGTCACACGCTCAGTACAAGCGGTGTGGCTGGAGAGAGGCTATGCGCCGAAGCGCTGCCCCTGGATCCCCTGGAGGTTCTGGATGCCCTGCCCGGCGCCGACGCCAGCCAGCTCCTGAAGGCGGTTCTGGACGTAGCGCTCGCTGTGGTGGGTCTTGTCCGCGATGCGCGCGACCAGGTCGTTCACGTTGGTGGCGGCGTCGAGGTCAGCGGTGCTGACCTGCCCGAACTGGTCCAGGATGCTGTAACGGATCTGGCGCCAGTTCTGGCGCAGCTGACGCTCGATCTGCTGCTCGCGACGCTGCCGCTCCTGCTGCTGCTCCTGCCGGTCCTGCACCTGCGTCATGTTCCTGCCTTCCTGTCAGCGATTCATTTCCAAGATTGCTTCCGAACGCGCCGGACAGCGCGGCGAACGTTACCGCAGCACTTGGCTGATCGCTTTGTAAGGCAAGGCCCCTGGAATGTTCTCCAGTTTCTACCGAAGAGGCACCAGGAAGTCGGACAAAAGAGCGAAGAAGTTTCTCCAGCTGGTCGTCGGGAGCTGCGGGCAGATCTGAAGTAGCGTTCCCCCCGCCGGCACGTCGAACGAAACCGTCTCCAGGAGCTGGCCGGCGCCGCTGCGGACGCCGGCCCACTCGCCCCTACGGAACCCGGTAGCCGCAGGTCACGTCGCGCCGAGCAGCACCCGGATCTCGAGAAGCCCGTCAATCAGCTCGCTCGTGGTCGCATCCCGTGGAAGCTGACGCAGCTCCTCAAGCATCGCGTCCGTCTCCTCAAGGGTCGGGATGCCATCGATCGACGCCGCCAACTCGACAATCGCGGCCATGTTCCTCCAACCGCCGGATCCGCAGCACGCCGCGGACCGTCCCCTCACGACAACAACAGGATGTCCGAATATACCTGCCGTGAGGTGACATTCCCGTTAACTGGCCATCGAGGTGATCGCCCTCCCGCATCCCTTTGCCGGCTCCTGCCACTCAGCGTCAGATCCCGGGTCGGTCAGGTGCACGGAAAAACGGTACGCGCACACACGACGTGTGCACCGTGATAGATACCCCGCCGACCCGCAGCCAATCTTCGGAACTGGCGGACGGCAGCTACGCCGGCCGGGAGGCCCTCCGGTAGGCCTCGACCGTGTCAAGCACGGTCGAGGGCACCACGTGGTAGTTGACTCCCAGCGGCAGCCCGAGCTGACCAGCGGTACGTGCGCTCTCCCCCGCACTGGCGACGAGGACCCAGACCTGAAGATCGGCACCGGCCGCAGCCGGCGCGGACACCCTCGTTCCGTCCGCCTCCTGATAGGTACCCGCCAGAAAGGCCTGGATATCCCGGACGAGATCGTCATGACCGTCGTCGGAGCGTCTCGGACGCCGACCAGCTGGAGTTGCCGGCCCAGCCGCTCGATGTCGTAGGCAACCGCTGGCGGCGCGGGGATCAGCAGGCCGTCGACCACCCGCGGTGTCAGGTGATGCTCGGCCAGCCAGTACCGGCTGTAGCCGAAGCTCTCCGCGCGGCGCGCCAGATCAATCGTGTTACACAGGGCCTCGGGCGCCGATGCACCGGAGGCAAGCGGCGCCAGATCCAACGCGGAAAGCGGAACAGGGCCAGGTGAGGACAACGGGCCACCGCCCTTCAACCACCCTTGACAATTACACTTTGTTCATCTAAATAGTGACCTTATGATCAGGAGCGTTCGACGTCCAGTCCCGCAGCCCTGCGGCACTGGGAACACCGGACGGATACGGATCGTCGTTCAGTGAGCAAACGTCGTCCACGAAGCGGGGATCATCGATGCCGTACTTCGACCTTGGGGTCGAGACCAGGCTGTTCTTCACCGATGACCCCGCGGGGGACAGCGCCGGTGAGCAACCGCCGCTGGTTCTGATCCACGGTTGGTGCTGCGACTCGCACGACTGGAACTACCAGATCCCGGACTTCGTCACTCGGCATCGCGTGATCGCGGTGGACCTGCGCGGCCACGGACGATCGTCCGGTTCGAAGGGCCTGCGACCGCGCGTGCTCGCCGCCGACCTCGCCGCCCTGCTCAGGCAGCTGGGCATCACTCAGAGCACCGGCGGTGTCGTCGCGGTCGGACACTCGCTGGGCGCCATGGTCGCCAGCGCGCTCGCCGTCGAGGATCCCGGGCTTGTGCGCGCCGTCGTCGCGGTCGAACCCGCGTACGGCATCACCGACACCGAAGCTGCCCGATCCGAGCAGTCCTTCGGCGATCTCGGCGCTCCAGGCACTCAGGAACGCCTCCTGCGGTACCTGCACGCACTTGCCGGCCCCGACTCACCCGCCCATCTCACCACCTGGCATCGCCGGCGTGCCCTGGCCGTTCCGGCCGCTGTGGCACGGGCCGCGCTCTTCGGGATGTGGCTCGATGCGGACCAGTTCGGTCGAAGGGAGCAGAGCACCGACTATCTGGGCAGGCGCACCTGTCCGGTCCTGTCCGTCTACTCCGAGCGGCAGGCCGAACGTGCCGCGTGGGAGCGAGGTGTCGTCACGGGCCCGTTCGACGAGATCCGTCAGCTATCCGGAGGTCACTGGCTGCATCAGGAGCGACCAGAGGCCTTCAACGCCCTCGTTCTCGACTGGATCGCCCGACTGTCACCCGCCGACCTCTCGTCTCGGCCACGACCAGGTGTTAGCTTCCTGTGACGTGCAGCCTGTGACCTCCGACGTCGCGTCGGATAACGAACCGGCCTTAACACACGAGTCCTGCCGCTACCTGGCACGGGCGTGGTGGGGCGAAACCCTGGTAGCCGAATCGGCGTCCGCCGTCCGGGTTCAGGAGGCGGCCGATGTGCCGGTCCTCTACTTTCCTCGCGCCGACGTACGGACCGACCTCCTCCTGGAGGAGGGCCACACGACCGTCTGCCCGGTCAAGGGCGAGGCCCGGCTGTGGACACTCGAGGGAAAGACCACTGCCGGATCCACCGACTGGCATGATCCCGCGGGGGCATCAGCCGTAGACGGCCAGGACGCTGTATGGGAGTTCACCCAGCCTCGTTCTGGCCTCGACTGGCTGGGCGGGCTGATCGCCTTCGACCACGACCGCGTCCGGGTTGAGCTGATGGATACCGTTCCCGGCGGGGCCGACGGCGACATCACGATCAAGCGGTTCCCCACGTGGGGTGACGCCGCGGATCTCATCGACATCATGAACGTGCGGCCGGCCGGCGACCGCAGATACGTGAGTACTGCCCTCGCGGATCCTCGACGCCCCGTCGTCGAGGGCAGTCAGATGCTCGGACAGGCCGTGGTCGCAGCGGGTCGGCACGCACCCGACCGACGTGTCGTGTCCGCCCACATGGTGTTCTACCGAGCTGCGGACGCTCGGGAGCCCCTGGAGTTCGAGATCGACGAACTCAGCGCAGGGCGGAGTTTCTCCACCCTCGCAGTGCATGTGTCGCAGGGTGGAAAACGGCGCGCCAGCGGCACCCTGCTCCTCGATGTCACGGCACCGGACGTTGTGCGCCACTCGGCCCCGCCGGAAGCATGCGCGGGGCCCTACGACAGTGAGCCGTGCGACATGTCGGTGACCGGTCGGGACATCCGCATGGTCGACGCGGCGTACACAGATGACCCGGCCGCGCCGGTGGGGCCACCGGTCATTGACGCCTGGGTCAGGTTCCGCGACGTTCCCGACGACCCGCACCTTCACGCAGGTCTGCTCGCTCAGTTCACGGGCCACGTTTCCATCGCCGCTGCGCTTCGTCCGCATGACGGCGTCGGCCAGCGCCAGGCTCACCGCACTCTGTCGATGGGCATAAACGCGATCGGCATCTCCTTCCACTCCGTGGTCCACGCCGACCACTGGCTGCGTTATCACCACCTTTCCACCTTCGCCGGCGACGGAATGACCCACTCCGAATGCCGGGTATACGACGAGACGAAAACGCTGATCGCCTCGTTCACTGTGGATGCCATGCTTCGTGGGTTCACCCAGAATTCCCACGCGGTGGACGGCAGAATCTCACTGTGAGTCCGGCCACTGACAGGGACCCGTTGTCAGCGGCGCCGGCCGGGTGGTTCAGCACGCGAGTTCCGAGAGCAGGCCGATCGCCGGCCTGCCGAATTTTGACGTGGGCACCGACGTCGACGCCCAGCGCCCGCTTCAACTTTTCGGGAGGACGCGGGCCCTGTCGACAGATCGTGCACGCGCTGGACCCCGAGGGGGCGGCCACCCGCTCCCAGGTACGTAGAGCTGAGAGGCGCGTACGGGTTTCGACGGGTGAGGATGGCATCGGCAGGCTGACCACCGTCATGCCAGCCGACGAGGCCGAGCTGAGGTTGCTGACCGCCGGCACCCGTCCCCGGCTCAGGTTCGCCATGTACGGGCACGCGACCAGACCTGCCGTCACCCCGGTTGCCACCGGCCCGCAGTCTCCTGCGACCTCGACGGAGACGCTCTATCCCGGTGTTGTCGTCGAAGGAAGGTCCGGATAGACCGGTGACCGCTTCTCCACCCGAGCCGTGATCGACTCGTTGACCTCGCCGGACTGGAGTGCGCCGGCCTGCCACGTGGCCATGTGGGTCAGCGCGTCCGACACTGCATGGTCACGCGCGTACAACAGCATCTCCTTGCTGCCCCACACAGCGAGGGGGCTGTTGGCCGCGATCTCTGCCGCGATCTCCCCCACGCCGCGAAGCATGGATTCCTGATCCGGGAAGACCTCGTTCACAAGGCCCACGGCCAGAGCCCGGGCGGCGGGGAACCGACGCCCCGTGTAGGCAAGCTCCCGGGCGACCCCGGCCGGAATCAGCTTGGGAAGACGCTGCAGCGTCCCAAGATCAGCGGTAATTCCGATCTTTGTCTCCTGAACAGTGAAGAAGGCGTCCTCGGTCGCGTATCTCATGTCGCAGGCGGTCACCAGGTCGAGTCCGCCTCCGATGCATCCGCCCTGCACGGCGGCGAGCACAGGAAATCGAGTCCGTTCGAGTACCGTGAGGGCGTCCTGCATCCTGAGGACCAGAGAGCGGCGGGCAAGGTTGACGCGGGCCGGTTCCCCGGCCGCGAAGAGCTCGGTGTCGCCGAACGCGGAAAGGTCGAGACCGGCGGTGAAGTGCCGTCCGGTTGATGCTATGACGAGTGCGCGGACACCGCCGTCCGTGCTGAGGTCAGCGACAGCGGCAGGAAACTCGTCCCAGAAGTCGCGCCGGAGGGTGTTGAGCTCGTCGGGACGAGACAGCACGAGCCAGGCGACGTTGTCGACTACGTCTATCTCGAAGTTTCGGCTTGCCACAAGGTACTCCCGAGGACAGTGGGCACGAGCGGAGCGTGTCCCACTCTCCCCTATCGGGGCGCGTCCCGCTGGGCGGGAGGTAGTAGGGACACAAGTTCGGGAACACCGACGAGCGACCGGAGCGTGTCGTTGAGATGGGTGCAGGTGCTGGTCCCCCGCAGATCCGTCCGGACCATCTTTCGGGCGTCGGCCACAGGTGTGCCAGTAAGCCGGGATGCGCTGGCAGCCGCCAACGGGCATTCCACCCAGGGCAGCGCACGAGGTAGTGAGGAAACCTCGGTGAGAGTCATGGTGGTGAGGTCCAGTCGGCCGGCGACGGTGTACTCGTGGATGACGGTCTCGGGTCCACCGGCGGCCTGGTAACTGTCCCGGAAGAGGAGATCCAGGTCGCAGCTGCCCCTTTCCGTGCCGCGCGTGACGTCGAGGCGCCGGTGCCGGCGCATGCCGTGCGGGGGCAGCTGGGAGGTCTCGTGCCATGCCAGGGGATCGTCTGGTCGAGTGAGAGGAGGTGCGATCGGGCCGGTGACCGTGGGCACCATGCCGTCCTGTTCTATGGCCGAGACGAGCGTCGCGCCCCGTGCCCACCCGGCGCACTGGTCCGTCTGAGCCAGGAGCATGCCTGTGGCACGGGGAACGAGCCCCATCCGGCCAAGGGCATAACCGGAGACGAGGGCGCTCACCGGCGCGTCGTCCAGCATGGCTTCGAGGAGCGGCTGGGCCGCGCGGAGATCGGGCGCGGCCTGTGCGATGCGGCGCCGTAGCCCCGAGATGGTGCCCGTACCGACCAGACTCCGGAGCTCGGGGACGGCAGGATCGGTCTCGATACGCAGAAGGTTTCGCTGCCCGTCGGGCGCGATCTCCAGGGTGAAACGTGCTTCGGCGGCCACCTCGGATGTCCCGTCGACGCCCGTGACCAGATCGCGGCCCTTTCCGACCAGCCTCAGGTTCCCCTGCGCACCGTCCGGACGCAGCGCATCGATCGTGATCGTGCGCCGGACCGAGCCTCGAGGGCGGGCAGGACTGCCGGCGGTCGGCTCGTGGATACCGTGCCGCGGGTGCAATGGCGGCTCAGCCGGCGGTGGATCGACGAACTGCCAGCCGGACGTCATTGTCAGCTCGCGGCGTCGAGGACAGCGGGCCAGTGCGCCTGGTCCGAGCCACCCGAGTCGTAGAGCGTCGTGCGAGCGTAGATGTTTCCGATCTTGGCGCGAAGTCCCCGACCGACCTCTTCGGGTGTGCCGACGACGGAGAACTCTTCCAGAATGTCATCCGTGATCAGGTTGGCCATGTCGTCCCACCGGCCCTGCTTGGACAGCGTGGTGAGCTCCGGCTGGACCTCACCCCAGCCGTGCATCTCGAAGACGGGGCGGTAGGCCGGGGTGGATCCGTAGAAGGCGATCTGCTTCCTGGTCGCCGCGACCGAGCGTTCCATCTCGGCCTCCGTCCGGCCGAGCGTCACGAAGGAGGGACCACAGATCGTGAAGCCCTCGAGATCAGCTTTTCCGGCTCGGGCCCGACCACGCAGCAGCGCCGGAATCGTCACTTCCTCGATGTAACGGACGGTGGTGAAAGGATGCACGATAAATCCGTCGGCGGCTTCGCCGGCGACTTCGGTCATGCCCGGGCCGACCCCGGCGAGGTAGATCGGCGGGGGGCCGAAGGCCTGGGGCTTCGGGGTGAAGAAGGGCGTCATGAGGGTGTGCGTGTAGAAGTCGCCCCGAAAGTCTAGCTTGGTGCCGTTCTGCCAGGAGTCCCAGATCGCCCGGATACCGAGAAGGAGTTCGCGCATCCGCGGTGCGGGGTGAGACCAGGGCATGGAGAAGCGCTTCTCGATGTGCGGCTTGATCTGGGAGCCGAGACCCAGGACAAAACGTCCCTCGCTGTACTGCGCCAGGTCGTAGCCGAGGTTGGCGAGGGTCATCGGGGTCCGCGCGAAGGCGATGGCGATCGAGGTTCCGACAGTGATCGACGCAGTGGCGGTCGCGGCCTGCAGGCACTGCATGAAGGGGTCGTGCCGGGTCTCTCCGACCCAGGCGCCGCCGTAGCCCTCCTTCTCGACCCGGGCAGCGTCGGTCGGCGTCACGGCGATGTCGTCCGACAGGGTGTAATCGATTTTCAACGCATCTCCTCGCCGCGGCCTCCAGCAGACCTACGGTCCCCAGGTTGGCGCCAGCCGGCCGATGGGGGCAACCGTTCGCAGCCCCGCCGGAACCAGGACGACAGAATGGGTTGATCTAGTGACGCAGGGTATGAGATTCCCGCTACCAGGGCAGTCCTGAGGAGGACAGTCAACCACCCGCTGAAGGGATGAGTTCATGACTGCATCAAGCGACGCAGGCGGGATCGCCGCGGTCGAGGCGAAGGCCGGCCCGGCGCTGCTCGTCCTGGGTGCTGCCTGGGTCCTGCTGGCACTGGCCATCCCGATGTTCGGGCTGACGACAGGCACCTCGATCGCCATCCTTCTCGGGATCACACTCCTCCTGGGAGGTCTGAGCGAGCTGGTGGCGGCAATGGCCTCCGGCACCGGCTGGCGCCCCACACATGCGCTCCTCGCCGTGATGCTCGTCGCGGGCGGAATCGTGGCGCTCGCGTGGCCCGGGCCCACAGTGACGGTCGTCTCCCGCATCGCCGCGTGGGCGCTGCTGGCGCTGGGGATCCACGCGCTGGCCACGGCCTTCTCCCAGCGCGACGCGGCACGGACCGGGACGTGGTGGGTTCCGCTGGCGATCGGCACGTTCTCGCTCGGCATCGCCTTCTGGGCGTCGGCGCAGCACCGTCCGAGCTACCCGCTGGCGGTTCTGTGGGTTGCGCTGACCGCGCTGGTCATCGGCCTGACCAAGTTCGCCACCAAGCTGCGGTCCGCTGGCGGCGAGGAGCCGCGGATGGACGCCCTCACCCGCACCGGTTTCAGCGGCCGGGCCGCCACAGAGGCCGCACGGGGGCAGGCACGAGGACAGCAGCGTGAGGAGGCCTCGACACGTGGCCGCATGTGACCTGGTGACGGGGAGCAGGGCGCCCCGTCCAGGTTGCCCCGCTCCGCGTCACATGTCTGCGCGCCGGCTCGAGACGGTCGCCTAGGCTGCTGGACGACGCAGGGCATGAGGGCGACTCGATGACGGAGGCGGGCAGCGTGACGACGGACACGGATGACAGCGAGATCCTGACCGAGGTCCGTGACGGGATCGCTGTCATCACCTTCAACCGTCCGAAGGCACGCAACGCGATCACCGCGACGATGGCCCTTGCCTACGCCAGGGCGCTTCGCGCCGCGGATGACGACCCGCAGGTCCGGGCGATCGTGGTCACCGGAGCAGGCCCCGGCTTCTGCTCCGGTGCCGACCTGGAGGTGCTGCGCGGCGGCGCCGAGACGATCAAGAAGTTCGTCCCGGCCCGGGATGACCTGCCCTCGCTGACGCTGCGCCTGCGCAAGCCAGTGATTGCTGCCATCAACGGGGCGGCGGTGGGTATCGGATTCGCCTACATGCTCGGCAGTGACATCCGGATCGCCGCCGAGTCGGCGAAGCTCGCGACCGCGTTCTCCAGGCTCGGCCTCGCGGCCGAGTACGGGGTGTCCTGGCTGCTGCCCCGTCTCATCGGCCTGCCGGCGGCGATGGATCTTCTCCTGACCGGGCGCACCGTCAGCGCCGAGGAGGCCGCGCAGATCGGTCTCGTGCACAGGGTGGTCCCGGATGGCGCGGTTCTGGACGCCGCACTCGCCTACGCCGCGGACCTGGTGACGAACTGCTCGCCGTTCTCCCTGGCGACGATCAAGAAGCAGGTCTACGACGACCTCGATCGTTCCCGCGATGACGCGCTGACGGACACACTGCGTCAGATGGACATCGCGTTCGAGGGTCCCGGACTCGCGGAGGCGCTGACCGCGCGGGCGGAGAAGCGACCAGCGGTGTTCGACGCGCTCGGTCAAGGGTCCGAGGTCCGGTAGCAGCGGAGCCGGAGGGCGCGGGCCGGCGGCACTCCCGTCACAGCCGGCCGGGATGTCCCGGGGCCTACCGTGAGGTATCCCCGCATCCCAGGACGGACACGTGACCACCTTTCTGCTGAGTGCCCACGTCGTCGTCGCGATCATCGCGGTCGGCCCGGTGACCGTCGCCGCGAGCATGTTCGCCCCCGCGGTCCGGGCTGCCCTGCGCGACCCTGACGACGCCCGGGCGGTGGGCGTGGTGAGCACGCTGCATCGCATCTGCAACGTGTACGCGGCCATCGGCATCACTGTGCCGATCCTGGGCTTCGCCACCGCGGCGAGCATGGGGGTGCTCGGGGACCCCTGGCTGCTCACCTCGATCGTGCTGACGGGCGTGGCGGCAGGTGTTCTCGCCCTCGCGGTGCTGCCGGGTCAGCAGCAGCTCCTCAACGTGATCGGCACCCGGGCCGCCGCGGTGAGCGCCCGCAACGTGGCTGTCGCCAGTGGGCTGTTCAGCCTGTTGTGGACCGTGGTCACGGTTCTGATGATCGTCCGCCCGGGCTCGACCACCGGCGTCTGAGCGCGAGGGCTCAGCGGGGCCGGGGCGGAGCGGTGTCGAGCCGGTTGAGGATCTGGCCGCAGATGGCGCCGAGCTGATCGAGCTGGTCGCGGGACAGCGCCTCGATCACCAGGTCCCGCACGGTCTCGACGTGGCCGGGGGCGGATGCCGCGAGTTTCTCGAAACCCAGGTCGGTGAGGGTGGCGTTGGTGACCCGGCCGTCGGCCGGGCATGGGGTGCGGCGCACCCAGCCCTTGCCCTCCAGGCGTTTGACGGCGTGCGACAGTCGGGAAAGCGATCCGCAGGTGAAGTCGGCGAGCCGGGCCATGGCCAGCGTCCGGTGCGGCGCTTCGGACAGGCCGACGAGGACCGAGTACTCGAAATGACTCAGGCCCGCGTCCTGGCGTAGCTGGGCGTCCAGCGCGGCCGGCAGCCGGGTCATCACTCCGATGAGCCCACGCCACGCGGTACGTTCACTGGCCTGCAGCCATCGCGGCTCCGCCGTGACCGGCCGGCCGTCGCGCCCCGGGTCTCTGCCGCCATCCATACGGGCAGCCTATGATTCCCGTCGGCATTCCCGCGATTTGCCAGTACCTTTCGGCTGAACCCGACCGCCGGAGATCCGAGAGGAGCAGGCACGTATGAAATCCCTCGGCTCCGACGACCCGCGGGCCGCCGGCGCCTATCGACTGCTCGGCATCCTCGGGTCCGGCGGGATGGGCCGGGTGTATCTCGCCCGCAGCCCGGGTGGGCGCACGGTCGCCGTGAAAGTGATCCGGCCGGAGTTCGCGAGCGACCCGGCGTTCCGCGCCCGGTTCCGCCGCGAGGTCGAGGCGGCCCGGCGGGTCAGTGGCCGGTGGACGGCGCGGGTGCTCGACGCGGATGCCGACGCTGACCCTCCGTACCTGGTCACGGCCTACATTCCGGGGCCGTCGCTGCTGGACGCGGTGCGTCGGCACGGGCCGTTGCCCCCGCGGACGGTACGGGCGCTCGGCGCGGGCCTGGCCGAGGCTCTGGAGGCCGTGCACGCCGCGGGTGTGGTCCACCGGGATCTGAAGCCGTCCAACGTGCTGATCACCGTGGACGGCCCCACCGTGATCGACTTCGGGATAGCGCGGGCGGTCGACGCGACCGTGCTCACCCAGGCGGGAGCCCTGATCGGCTCGCCGGCGTTCGTGTCGCCCGAGCAGATCACCGGTGGGGAGGTCGGGCCGGCCAGTGACGTGTTCGCGCTCGGCTCGGTCCTCGCGTTCGCCGCCACCGGGGCCGGCCCGTTCGCCGGAGCCGGAACACCGGCGGTGATGTACGGGATTCTCACCGCCGAGCCCCAGCTAACCGCCGTCCCACCCGACCTGCGCGGAACGGTCGAGGCCTGCCTGCACAAGGCACCGCAGGGACGTCCCCGGCCCGCCGAGATCCGCCGGGCACTTGCCCCGGACGGCACCGGGGCGGCGGCGTTGTGGGCGGACTGGCTGCCGCCGGACCTGGTCAGTGGGCTGGTCCGGCAGGCAGTGGACGTCCTCGACCTCGACACCGGTGACACCGGCGTCACCGGTGTCACCGGTGTCACCGCCTACAGCCCGCCGCCCGTCCCGACGAGGGCCGGCGGTGACCGGCGGGCGCTGGCCGTCGTCGCCGCGGTGGGCGCACTGTGCCTGACGATCATCGTCGCGGCCGTCGTTCTTCTCGGTTCGCGGGGTTCGCGGGGTTCCGGGGACGGCGCCGCGGAAGGAACCGGGCTGGCGAGCTCCGCCCCTCGTGCTCCCATCGACGACTCAGGCGCCACCACGACCCGACCCGGGGAGCTGCCCGACGGCTACGCCGGGTCGTGGGAGGGGCGCATCGTCTCCCGCCTGGGCGTCGCCCAGAACATGGTGATCACGCTGCAGCCCGGTGGCACCGGCCAGACCATCGGGCACTCGGAGACCACGCTCCTCGGCCTCGAGGCCCTGGGCGGCGCGGGCGGTGCGGGCAGCACCGGGATCCGGTGTGTCGGCGACCAGGAACTTGTCGGTCTGAGTGAGCCCCCGTCGGCCGGCGCCCCACCGGCGGTCGTGCTGCGGGACATCCCCGGCACGGGCGACAATCCGACTCTGCTGCCCGGTGTCTCGCTGTGCACGAGCGGGGGGACGAGCCGGCTGTCGTTGTCCGCTGCCGGAGAGCTGGTTTTCCAGTCGGAGGAGGACGACGCGGGCCGGCCGACCGGCACGCTGCGCCGGCGGGGCTGATCACGGGAGAACGCCGTTCGGCAGGAGGAGCGATGAACGACTGGGAGGCCGACGCCGTCCTCGCCGACGGTGCGACCGTGCAGCTCCGGCCGGTGTCGGATGCTGATCTCGCCAGCCTCGCCGCGCTGCGCGCCGGCCTGTCCGCGGCGGAGGCCGCGGGCCTGCCCTGGGCCGACAACCCGGCCCAGGCCCAGGACCAGGACCAGGCCCGTCCGGGCCGGTTTGCCGTGATGGCCCTGCTCCGGGGATGCCTGGTCGGCGTGGCCGAGTACGAACGCCTCGCCGGGACGGACCAGGCCCGGGTCGGCCTGCTCGTGGAGCGGGCGCACCGGCGGCGCGGCCTCGGGCCGCTGCTGCTCGAGCACCTGACCGCCGCGGCCCACGACCAGGGTGTCCGCCAGCTGGTCGCCGACCTGCCGGTGGACAACACGCAGGCGCTGGAGGCCTTCCGTGCGGCCGGTTTCGTCCACGCCGCCGGTACCACCGGACCCGTCCGGATGATGTTCTCGACGGCACAGGCGCCGCGGGCCCGTGGGATGTCACGGGCGCTGGAGCAGCGGGCCGAGGCGCGGAGCATCGCCCGGCTGCTGGCGCCGCGGACGGTCGCGGTGCTCGGCGCGAGCCGCGAGCCCGGCGCCGCCGGTCACGAGGTGTTCCGCCGGTTGCTGTCCAGCGACTTCCATGGTCCGGCCTATCCGGTCAACCCCGCGGCCCGGCAGGTGGCCTCCGTGTATGCCTATCCCGATGTGCGGGAGATCCCGGACGCGGTCGACCTCGCGGTGATCGCGGTGCCCGCCCCGCAGGTCGTCGACGCGGTCCGCGCCTGCGCGGAGAAGGACGTCCGGAGTCTGATCGTCGTGTCTGCCGGTTTCGCCGAGGCGGGCCCGGAGGGCCGTGCCCGACTCGCGGAGGTGACCCGGCTGGCCAGGGTGTCCGGGATGCGCCTGATCGGCCCGAACGCGATGGGCGTCATCAACACCGATCCGGCGGTCCGGCTGCACGCCACCTTCGCCGTCGGTGAGCCGGCGGCGGGCCGGGTCGGTGCGTTCACCCAGTCGGGCGCGCTGGCCGGCACGTTCCTCACCGAGTCGGCGCGACGGGCGATCGGGCTGTCGACCTTCGTCTCGACCGGGGACCGTTCGGATGTCTCCGCCAACGACGTCCTGCAGTTCTGGCAGTCGGATCCGCGCACCGACGTCGCCCTGCTGCACCTGCAGAGTTTCGGCAACCCGCGCAAGTTCGCCCGGATCGCCCGGCGGCTGGGGCGGAGAAAGCCGGTGGTGGCGCTCAAGAGCGGCGGCCGCTCGGCCGACCCGGCGCTGGACGCCCTGTTCACCAGCGCCGGCGTCATCCGCGTCGGCACGCTGGGGCAGCTGTTCGACCTGGCGGCGCTGCTGGTCACCCAGCCGCTGCCCGCCGGGCGGCGCGTCGGCGTCGTCGGGACGTCCAGCGCGCTGGCGGCGCTCGCCGTGGACGCCTGCCACACGGCCGGGCTGGAGGTCCCCGCCTTCGGCCCGGCGACAGCCGCCGCACTGCGGGAGGTCCTCGGCAGCGATCCGGAGCCGGCCAACCCGGTGGACCTCGGTGCCATGGCCGCCCCGGAGCGGTTCGCGGGGGCGCTGCGGGCCGTCGCCGGGTCCGATGATGTCGATGCCGTCCTGGTGCTGGTCACACCGCATCCCGCCGTGGACGAGCTGGCCCGCGCCGTGCGCGGGGTGGCCGCCGCCGGCCGGGTTCCGGTGGCTGCCTCGTTCCTCGGCCAGGACGGGATTCCGGCCGCGCTGGCCGCCGGGGACACAGCGGCGCCCGGCCGCGGCTCGGTGCCCTCGTTCACCTCCCCCGAGTCGGCGGCCTGGGCGATCGCCCGCGCCGCCGACCACGCGGCGTGGCGCGACCGGGAGCAGGGCACCGTCCCCGCCCTCGATCGGCTCGACCTGGATCGCAGCCGCGCGGCGCTGGCGGGCGCGGCGATGGACGGCAGCTGGCTGCCGTCGGAGCGGGTGGACGAGGTCCTCGCCGGCGCCGGCCTGGCGGTCTGGCGGAGCGAGCGGGTGACGTCCGAGCAGGAGGCGCTGGCCGCCGCCGAGCGGATCGGCTGGCCGGTGGCTCTCAAGATCGCCGACGAACGGTTCCGCGGTCGGCTGGACGTCGGCGCGGTGCGTCTCGGGCTCGCGGGGCCGGGGGCGCTCGGCCAGGCGTGGCGCACGATCCGGCTGGCGGTCGGGCCGGGTGACATGCTGGTGCAGCCGATGGCCCCGGCCGGTGTCTCGACTGTGGTCCGCATGACGCAGGACCCGGCGATCGGGCCGTTGCTGTCGCTCCGGCTCGGCGGGGCGGTAGCCGGCCTGCTGGTCGACCCGCTGGCGCGGGCGCTGCCGCTGACCGACCGGGACGCCGCCGAACTCGTGCGGGGCATCCGCGGTTCGGTCCTGCTCGTCGGCGGGGGCGGGAGCGCTCCGGCCGACATCGCCGCGCTGGAGGATCTGCTGCACCGGCTGGCCAGGCTCGCCGAGGAGGTGCCAGCGGTCGCGGAAGTGCTCCTCGACCCGGTTCTCGTCGGGCGCTCCGGGGTGGTGGTGCTCCATGCCGGCGTCCGCCTGCTGCCGCCGGAGACCGACCCGGACTCCCTGCCCCGCCGGATGACGGGAGCCGGTGTCGACTATTTCCGCTGACACCCGCTGCCGCCACCCGGCTCCGTCACCCGCCATGCTGGTGGCCGGATCAGCCGGCGACCGGCCGTGTGGCAACGGAGGAAAACATGGATCTCGAACTTGCGGGCCGGGTCGTGCTGGTCACCGGCGGGTCCGAGGGCCTCGGCGCGGCACTCGTCCGCCTGCTGGCGGCCGAGGGCGCGCGGGTGGCGTTCTGCGCCCGCCGAGCCGACGGGCTCGACCAGCTGGCCGCCGAGCTCACGAAGGCCGGCGCCGACGAGGCGAACCTCCTCCCGGTCGCCGCGGACGTGACCCGCCCGGATGACCTGGAACGCTTCACCGGGCTCGCGGTCGGCCGCTGGGGCCGCGTCGACGGCCTGGTGAACAACGCCGGGCGCAGTGCCGCCGGCCCGTTCGCGGCGCAGAGCGACGAGGTCTGGGAGGCGGACATCGAGCTCAAGGTGCACAGCGCCGTCCGGCTGACCCGCCTGGTGCTGCCGCACCTGGTGGCCGCGGGCGGCGGCAGCGTCGTCAACACGCTCGCGATCGCGGGGAAGGCCCCCGGCGCGGGGTCGACACCGACCTCGGTGTCCCGGGCGGCCGGGCTGGCCCTGACGAAGGCGCTCTCCAGGGAGCTGGGCCCGGACGGCATCCGGGTGAACGCGGTGCTCGTCGGCCTGGTGGAGAGCCACCAGTGGGAGCGGCGGGCGGCCGACCTCGGCGTCGGCGTCGGCGACCTCTACGCCGATCTCGGCCGGAGCTCCGGCATCCCGCTCGGCCGGGTCGGCCGCGCGCAGGAGTTCGCCGATCTGGTCGCCTTCCTGCTGTCGCCGCGGTCCGCCTACATCTCCGGCACCGGCATCAACCTGGACGGCGGGCTGTCCCCCGTCCACTGACCCGGGCGCGTCCCGCGCAGCTGCCGCGCGGCTGCCGCGCGGCGCCGGCGGATTGGCCCGGATGCGTGGGTATGGGGCTCTGACCTGCATAAACGACGTCGTCACGAAATTCGCATGCTTAACACGAACCCACCCGGGAAGCAGGAGGAAGCGAGCTACGCGATCACACGACTCCCCCGGAGGATGACAGTGAGCCTGATCAACAGCCTGCTCGAAGGACTCGACGCCAACGACCGCGAGCGGACCGTCGGGCTGATCAAGACCAACATCGCCGCGGATCTGGAGAACGTGGCCGCCGGCGCGGGCCCGGCCCGGCAGGTCGACGTGGGCACCCGTTCCCGCGCCCGCCGCTCGGGTTCCACCGCCGGACGCTGACGGCACGGCGTCCGGCCGGCACGGGCCGCATCTCCCGTGCCGCTCCGGTCAGCCAACGACACGGAAATTCCCCGATGTCCGACGTTCGTCCGGCGTGGACAGTTCTAGATGTCCGATTGCAGTACTAGGTTCTGGACGTTCGGCCGTGCTGACGGAGCTGGCGGCCGACCGCGGCTCGCGCCCGACGGCGATCCGCGCCACTCGACCGGAACCGCGCATCACCCGCTGCGCGGGGGCCTCCCGACGCCCGAGGGAAGATGCGCCTCGTTCACGCCGCTGACATCCATCTCGACAGCCCGCTGCGCGGGCTGACCCGGCTCGGCGACAGCGACCTCGCCCACCTGCTCCGGCAGGCGACCCGGCGCGCGCTGGCCAACCTGGTGGATCTGACGCTCGCCCGGCGGGCGGACGCGCTGCTGCTCGCCGGCGACATCTACGACGGCACCTGGCGTGACTACGCGACCGGTCGGTTCTTCGTCGAGCAGATGGGCCGGCTGCGGGACGCGGAGGTCCCGGTGTTCATGATCTCCGGCAACCACGACGCCGAGAGCGAGATCACCCGCACTCTGACGCTCCCACCGAACGTCACCGTGTTCCCCTCCGACGAGCCGGGCACCCATGAGATGGCCGACCTCGGCCTGGCCGTGCACGGCCAGAGCTACCCGACCGTCGCCGTGCACGACAACCTGGTCCGCCGCTATCCGGACGCCCGGCCGGGCCTGGTCAACGTCGGCCTGCTGCACACGGCGGCCGACGGGGCCGAGGGCCACGACAACTACGCTCCGTGCTCGACAGACGACCTCACCGGTACCGGCTACGACTATTTCGCGCTCGGGCACGTCCACACGCACCGCGTGGTCGCGGCCGGCGAGCACGTCGCCGCGTTCAGCGGGAACCTGCAGGGCCGCACGCCGCGGGAGACCGGCCCGAAGGGCGCACTCGTCGTCGAGATCACCGGGGGCGGGCCGGCCCAGGTCGAGCATGTTCCCTGCGACGTCGCGCGCTGGGAGCGGATCGCCGTGGACGTCACTGGGTCGGACAGCCTCGACGACGTGCTGGCGCTGCTGGGGCGGGAGCTGCGGGCGGCGCGGGCGTCCGCCGGTGACCGCCCCGTGGTCGCGCGGGTGGTGCTCACCGGGGCGTCGCGGGCCGCCGCCGAGCTCGCCGACGCCGAGCGGCTTCGCGAGGAGCTGCGGACCATCGCCGACGGCATGCAGGTCTGCCTGGAGAAGATCGCCGCCCGGGTGACCGACCCGGCGTCCGGCGGCGGCGTCGACCCGGAGCTGGTCGCCGCGGTGCGGGCTGCCACCGAGGCACTCGGCGCCCGGCCCGACCAGCTCACGCCGTGGATCACCCCGCTCGACCGTGAGGTCGGACGGCTGCTGCGCGGCGCCGGCCTGCTTGACCTCGGTGATCCCGGTACGCGCGCCGACCTCGTCCAGCGGGCCGGCGCCGGCCTGCTCGCCAGGCTCGCCGGAGGTGACGCCTGATGCGCATCCGTGCCCTGGGCCTGGAACGGTACGGCGCGTTCGAGGACCGGCGGATCGAGTTCGGCCCCGGGCTGACGCTGGTCGTCGGCGCGAACGAGGCCGGCAAGTCCACCACCCTCGAGGCTCTGTCCGACCTGCTGTGGACCTTCCGCGGCACCCGCCAGAGCTTCCACTACGGCCTGGGCGCGCTGAGCCTGACCGCCGATCTCGAACTGCCCGAGGCTCCCCCGGCAGGGCTGACGAAGCCGGCGGGGTCAGCGGGGGCGGCGGCCGGAACGGCAGCCGGGACGGCACGGCTTGAGATCAGGCGGCGCAACGCCGGCCTGCAGACGGTCGCGGACGGCGCGGCGTTCACCTCCCCCTGGGGCACCGGCGGCGCGGAGGAGCGCCGCCGGTGGCGCCGGGCGTTCGGGCTCTCCCACGCCGAGCTGCGTGACGGCGGCGCCCGTGTCTTCGAGGGCAGCGGCGATCTCGCCGAGCTCGTCTTCACCGCGCGCAGCGGCCGGGCCGTCCGCGGTCTGCTCGACGCACTCGGTGCCGAGATGGACGCCCTGTACAAGGCGCACCGCAACAGCCGGACGGTGAAGGTACGCACCGCGCTGGCGGACTACGAGCAGCGCGCCGAGCAGGCCGCGTCGTCGATGACCCGCGCGGCGCATGTGGAGGATGCCCGCCGCGAGCTGGCGCTGCGCCACCGCGACGCCGAGGCGGCCGCCAGAGCGGCCCGGACCGCCGCCGCGCACCGCGACCGCCTGGAACAGCGGGTCCGTGCCGCCGCGCACGTGCGGACTCTCAGGGCACTGCGCGAGCGGCAGGCCACGCTGCTGGCCGCCGGCCCCGCGCTCACCGCCGACCAGGCGGCGGCCTTCGACACGGTCACCGGGGAGATGACAGCGGCGACGGCGGAACTGGACCGGCTGACCGCCGAGCTGCACGACCGCGAGGCCACCCGCGCCACGTTGACGGTCGACGGGCGGGTCCTCGCCGACGGCGACGCCATCACCCGGCTCGACCGTGTCTGCCTCACCCGGCTGGACGACGACCGCCGGGCCCGCGAGCTGGCCGACGGGGCGGGCCGCCAGTCGGACCAGGCCCGCTCGCTCCTGCTGGGGCTGGTCGGGCCGAACGACGAACGGGACACCGCCGGGCTTCTCGATCATCTGCATGTCCCGCGGGACGTCGCCGCCCAGATCGACGCGCTCGCCGCCACGATCACCGATGTCTCCGACGAGCTGCGCCGCGCCGAGGAGGCGCTGACCGCCGCTCGCCGCAGCCACGGCGCGGCCACCGACCTCGCTCCCGGGCCGGATCCGGCCGCCGTCGGGCAGCTCAAGGCCGTCCTGGCCGCGGTCGGCAGCGAAGGGTCTGCATCCGTGCTGACCAGGGAGGCCGTCGGCGCGGCGGCCGAGGCGGTCCGAAGCCGGCGGGAGGCGCTGCGCCGGGCGGGCGCCCGCGACCTGGACGGCGCGCCGCCGGTGCTGCCGAGCCGGACCGAGGTGCGCGCGGCGGGCAGGCGGCTCGACGCGGCCGAGGCGGAACTGGCCCGGCGCGAGGAGGAGCTGGCCGAGGCGACCCGCGGCCTCGACCTCGCCGAGAGCCGGCTGGCCGAGGCCGACCAGCAGGACCTGCCGGACCAGGCCACGCTGGAGCAGGCTCGCACCGTCCGCGCCCAGCTCTGGGAGCTTCTCGTCGCCGCGGCCGACGCGGGGGCGGACGCGGCCGACGCAGGGGGCACGGGGGGCGCAGGGGGCGCAGTGCCGGCACCGCAACGGGCCCGGGAGCTCCTCCCGGTGCTCGCCGCGGGGATCGCCCGGGCTGACGAGGTCGCCGACCAGCTCATCCGGCACGCGGACCTCGCCGCCCGGCGGGGGCAGCTGCGGCGGGAGGCCGCCGTCGCCCGCGACCGGGTGGCGGCCGCGCTGACCGCGACCGCCACGGCGGCCGACCGGGCCGAGGAGACGCGTGCCGGCTGGGCAAGTCTCTGGGCCGGCGCCGCCCTCGCCGTTCCCGACCGGGAGGACGTCGACGACGTCCAGCAGGCGGCGGAGGAGGCCCACCGTGCGCACGCCGACCTGCTCGCCGCGCAGGAGCGCCTCGCCGGGCTGGGTGACCAGGCACGGGCCCAGGCGGTCGCGCTCGCCGAGGCGCTCGCCCAGGTCGGCGCGCCGGCGCCCGCCGCCGACCTGGACAGCCTGCTCGGGGCGGCGGCCGCCGCGCTCGCGGAGGACGACCGGGCCCGGGAACAGCGGGCCGCCGCGCTGCACCTCGGGCGGGTCGTCGAGGAGAAGGAGCGGGACCGGGAGAAACGCCGGGAGGAGCTGCGCGGTGCCGAGGAGGAGTGGCATGTCCTCGTCCGGCGGGCCGGGCTGGCCGATGTCACCGACCCGCGGGGCTGGACGGAGCGGCGCGCTGTGCTCGCCGAGGCCTCCGCCCTGCACGACCAGGCGCAGCGGGCGCTGCGTGACTCCGCGCAGGCCGCCGGGCGCTACGACGAGTTCGCCGCCGAGGTCCTCGGCCTCGCCGCCCGCCAGGGCCTGCATCCGGACCGCGGGGCCGAAGCACTGGCCGATCTGGTCGACCAGCTCAGCTCCCGGTTCCGGGCCAGCGCGCAGGACCAGGCCCGGGCCGCCGAGATCGACCAGGCCGTCACCGGGCTCGCCACCCGCGCCGACGAGGCCGCCCGGACTCGTGACGACGCCGCGGCCCGGCTCGACGCGCTGGGCGCCCAGGTGGTGCTGGCGCCGGGCCAGACCCTCGCCGACGCGGCGGCCCGCCACCGTGACCTCGCCGCCGTCGCCGTCGAGCTGGCCTCCGTCGATGTCCTCCTGCGCGCCACGGCGCCCGCCGACGAGCCCGACGATCTTGTCTCCGAGCTGGCGGGACGGACGGACGCCGATCTCGAGGCGGACCTCGCCCGCGCCCGCGACGACCACGAGCGGGCGGCCGCCGCCGACAAGGACGCCTGGACGTCGGTCGGCACGGTCGAGAAACACCTGCGCGACCTAGAGGGCGGCGCGAGCGCCGGGGAGCTGCACGCCCGGGCCCAGGAGTCACTGGCCCTGGTCGCCGAGACAGCCGAGCGCTACCTCATCGCCCGGATCCAGCACGAGACCCTCGGCCGCGAGCTGGAGGCGTACGAGCGCCGCCACGCCTCCCCGCTGCTCGCGGACGCCGGGCGTCTGCTCGAACGGCTCACCGGCAGCCGGTATGTGGCGCTGCGGGCCGTCGACCGCGGGGACGGCGCCCGGACGCTGCGGGTCGTCCGCGCGGACGAGCAGGAACTCGGGTCGGGCGAGCTGTCCGAGGGGACGGCCGACCAGGTCTTCCTGGCCCTGCGCCTGGCAGCCATCGACCAGCTCCAGCAGGAGCGGGTGGACCGTGGGGAACCGACGCTGCCGGTCGTCCTGGACGACATCCTGATGACCTTCGACGACGAGCGGGCACAGGCGGCGCTGCGGGTGCTGGCCGGGTTCGCCCCGCGCTGGCAGATCATCCTGCTGACCCATCACGAGCACCTCACCGACCTGGCCCGGACGGTGGTCGACCAGCTCCGCGACGACCCGCCGTCCGGTGAGAGCCTCGTCACGATCACCTGTCTGCCGGGTGCGAACGCACTCACCGCCACGCGCCCGCCGGAGCAGATCCGGGCCGCTACCGGCGGCCCGGTGTCAGCCGGGCCCGCCGCCCTGGCGCCGCCCGTGCCGGCGGAGGGGGGCGGCCCGGGCAGCGGCCCAGCCGGCCGCGACGCGGGCAGAATCCGGGTCTGGGCCCGGCGCAACGGCTATGACGTGGGCGACCGCGGCCGTATCCCCCGGGAGATCGTCGAGGCGTTCGAGGCGGCCCACCCCGCCTGAGCCGGCCCGAGGCTCGGGCCCGCGTCGGCCCGCGTCGGCTTCGGGCCTACTGGGCGCCGGTGCGCGGCCCGGTACCGTCGGGGGCGGCGGGAGGACCGCCCGACGAGAACCGACCGAAGGCAGGAAGCCGCGATGACCGGGCGCCAGAAGATCGCATATCAGGGCGAGCCGGGGGCGAACTCCCACATCGCCTGCCGCGACGTCTACCCGGATTTCGAGGCGGTACCGTTCCGGACCTTCGAGGAGTGCTTCAGCGCGCTGGAGGACGGCACCGTCGGGCTGGCGATGATCCCGGTGGAGAACTCGACCGCCGGGCGGGTGGCCGACATCCACCATCTGCTGCCGAACTCGGCCGTGCACATCATCGGCGAGTACTTCCTGCCGGTGCGCCACCAGCTTCTCGGCCTGCCGCAGGCGACCATGGACGACCTCAAGACGGTGCACAGCCACCCGCAGGCGCTGGCGCAGTGCCGGAACGCGATCCGCGGCCTGGGGCTCACCGCGGTTCCCGCGGCGGACACCGCCGGCAGCGCGCGCGAGGTGGCCGAGTGGGGTGACGTGACGAAGGCCGCGGTCGCCTCCCGGCTGGCCGCCGAGGAGTACGGCCTGCGGGTGCTGCACGCCGACCTCGAGGACGAGGAGCACAACACCACCCGCTTCCTCATCCTCTCCAACGAGCGGCTGCGCGCCGCGTCCGGCGTCGGGCCGATCGTCACCACCCTCGTGTTCAAGGTGCGGAACATGCCCGCGGCGCTCTACAAGGCGCTGGGTGGGTTCGCCACGAACGGTGTCAACATGACGAAACTGGAAAGTTGCATGATCAGCGGCGAGTTCGTCGCGACACAGTTCCTCGCCGACATCGAGGGCAGCCCGGAGGATCCCGCGGTCGAGCGGGCGTTCGCCGAGCTCGCCTTCTTCGCCGACTACCGCATTCTCGGGGTCTACCGGGCCAGCCGGTACCGCGAGCGGTACAGCCAGCTCCCGCAGGGTTCCTGACCCGGCATGCGGCGCGCCTTCCAGCAGGTCGACGTCTTCACCGCCCGGCCCTACCTCGGCAACCCGGTCGCGGTCGTCCTGGACGCCGACGGGTTGTCGACCGCGTCGATGCGGCGGTTCGCGGCCTGGACGAACCTCTCCGAGACGACCTTCGTCCTGCCGCCGACGACTCCGGCCGCCGACTACCGGGTCCGCATCTTCACCCCGACCGCCGAGCTGCCGTTCGCCGGCCATCCGACGCTGGGCACCTGCCACGCCTGGCTCGCCACGGGCGGGCTGCCCCGTGACGGTGGACGGATCGTCCAGGAGTGCGACGCCGGCCTGATCACCGTGCGCCGCGACGAGCCGTCGGGGCTGGCCTTCGCCGCGCCGCCGCTGCTGCGCTACGAACCGGCGGACGCCGAGCTGCTGCTGCACCTCGCCGAGGTGCTCCGACTGGCCCCCACCGACATCGTCGCCGCCCAGTGGGTGGACAACGGGCCCGGCTGGGTGGCGGTCCTGCTGGACTCGGCCGACGCGGTGCTGGCGCTGCGCCCGGGGGCGGTCGACCTCGCTGTCGGGGTGATCGGGCCACACCCGCCCGGAGCGGCGGCCGCCTTCGAGGTACGGGCGTTCACCCCCCAGATCGCGACGGTCGAGGACCCGGTGACCGGCAGCCTGAACGCCTCCCTCGCGACCTGGCTGTTCGACACCGGCGGCGTGCAGGACGCCTACACGGCGCGGCAGGGCACGGTCCTCGGCCGCGAGGGGCGGGTGCGGCTCTCCCGCACCGCGGACGGGACGGTGTGGGTCGGCGGCGACACGGTGACCTGCATCCGCGGCGACGTCGCACTCTGACGACCGGAACCAGCCCCGCGGGGACCCGGGCCAGCCGCCCGCGCCGGGAACCGGTCCTGTCGGACCGGGCGCCTACCGTGGACGCATGTGCCGCAACATCACCGAGCTGCGCGGGCTGCAGCCGCCCGCCACCGACGACGAGGTCGAGGCTGCCGCCCGGCAGTTCGTCCGCAAGGTCAGTGGGCTCCGCCAGCCACCGCCCGCGGCAGCCGGCGCGTTCGAGGCCACGGTGGCGGAGGTCGCCGCCAGCGTGCGCCGCCTGCTGGGCGAGCTGCCCGAGCGCCGTCAGCCACCCGGCACGGTGCCACCGCTGCGCCGGCCGGAGGTGGCGGCCCGTATCCGGGCAAGGGCGCCGGAAACGCCATGAGTGAGAGGACCATAGCCGGGCATAGTGGCGGGGATGCTGCCTGTCCGCAGGCACCGCGAGGCGATCGCCGCGGCCTCGGTGGCCGTTTCGCCCGCACCCCGGGTGGCACCGGGCCGCACGGCGACGGCCCCGACGGCCCCGACGGCGGCATCCCGCCGCAGATCTCGCTGCAGACCTGATCCATCCCCGCGGGATCTGATCCCCGCGCCGCCGCTGCCGCGGCGCGGGCAGATCACCGGTGCGGGCAGATCACCGGTGCGGGTGGATCAGCGGCAGGTCAGTAGACGAACTGCTTGCCGCCCTTCATGACGAACGGCACCCGCTGCAGGACCCGGATGTCCTCGAGCGGGTTGCCGCGCACGCCGATCACGTCGGCGAGCAGGCCCTCGGCCAGCCGGCCCCGGTCGGTCACGTCGATCAGGTCGGCGCCGACGATCGTCGCGGCCTGGATCGCCTGCAGCGGCGTCATCCCCCGGTCGACGAGCGCGACCAGCTCGAGCGCGTTCTTGCCGTGCGGGATGGCCGGCGCGTCACTGCCGACCGCGATCTTCACACCGGCCTCGATCGCGTTGCGGATCGAGGCCTTCGCCTTCGGGAAGATGAGCGCGGCCTTCGCCTGGATCTCCGGCTCGGAGCTGCGCAGGATCGGCATGTCGTCGATCAGTGCCTGGGTGGCGACCACCCAGACATCGTTCTTGACCAGCAGGTTGATCGTGTCATCGTCGATCATGAAGGCGTGCTCGATGCAGTCGACCCCGCACTCGACCATCTGCCGCACCGCGACCGAGCCGTGGGTGTGTGCCGCCACCCGCAGGCCCCGCCGGTGCGCCTCGTCCGTGATCGCCGTCACCTCGGCGTCGGAGTAGTGCCGCGCGCCGGAGGAGCCGGTGTTGGTCATCGCCCCGCCGGAGCCGCACATCTTGATGACCTGCGCCCCGTGCTTGATCTGGTAACGGACCGCCTTGCGGACCTCGTCGACCCCGTTGGCCAGGCCCTCCTCGACGGTCAGCTTCAGCACGTGCGGCGCGAACGCGCCGAACATCGTCGGGTCGAGGTGCCCGCCGGTCGGCGTGATCGCGTGGCCGGCCGGGACGATCCGCGGACCGTCGATCCAGCCCGCGTCGATCGCCTTCATCAGCGCGACGTCCAGCAGGTAGCCGCTGGTCTTGCAGAACAGGCCGAGGTTGCGCACCGTGGTGAAGCCGGCCCGCAGGGTGCGGCGGGCATTCTGGGTCGCACGCATCATCCGCAGCGGCGGATCGTCACGCATCTGCCCGGTCAGGTGGTGCTCGCCGGGCCCGCCCATGAGCAGGTTGAGCTCCATGTCCATCATCCCGGGCATCAGGATCAGGTCGCCGAGGTCCATGACCTCGCCCTCGGGCTGGCCGCCCAGGCCGACGATCCGATCGCCCTCGATCTTCAGCACGCCGGGCCGGGTGATCTCGCCCGTGTCGACGTCGAGCAGGCCCGCGGCCTTGAGCGTCAGCATCCCGCATCCTCCTGGTGGGTGATCGCGTACCCGACCGCGGTGTGCCCCGCGCGCCAGGTGTACCCCTCTATGTCTAACTGAGAATGTCGCTATGTCTAGCGGAGAACGCCGCGCCGCGCATGACCGCATCCATCGGATCAAGACGCTGGCCAGGCTGGGCGGAGGGGCGTTCCGGAGCCCCCTCGCCGCGCCGATCGTGGGAACCTTGACGCTCCGACGCCTCTGGCATTAAACACCCGTTCAGAGACATGTCACGCCCAGCACGGACGCGAAGGGGCACGATGACCGACGTCTCGATGATCATCAATGGGGAGCGCCGCACCGCTCCCGCGACGTTCGCGGTGGTGAATCCGGCGACGGGCGCGGTGCACGCGCAGGCGCCGGACTGCTCCCGCGCCCAGCTGGACGCGGCCTTCGACGCCGCCGCGAAGGCCTACTCCGGCACCACCTGGAGCCGGGACGAGGCCGCCCGGCGCGCCGCCCTGGCCGACGCCTCGGCACGGGTGCGGGCGGCGGCGGACCGCATCGCCCCCGTCCTGGTCGCCGAGCAGGGCAAGCCCCTCGCCGCGGCGACGATGGAGGTGCGCGGCGCGAGCTACTGGCTGAAGTACTTCTCCCGGCTCGAGCTGCCGCGTGAGGTCATCCAGGACGACGACCGCGCGTTCGCCGAGGTGGTCCACCGCCCGATGGGCGTCGTGGCCGCGATCACACCGTGGAACTTCCCCGTCATGCTGGCGAGCTGGAAGATCGGCCCCGCGCTGCTCGCCGGCAACACGATGGTCCTCAAGCCTTCTCCCTACACGCCGCGCAGCACGCTGCTGCTGGCCGAGGTCCTCGCCGAGGCCCTCCCGCCCGGTGTGCTCAACGTGGTCTCCGGCGGCGACGAACTGGGCCGGTGGATGACGTCCCACCCGGTCCCGCGCAAGATCAGCTTTACCGGATCGGTGCCGACGGGCAAGCACATCGCCGCGGCCGCCGCCCCGGACCTCAAGCGGGTCACCCTGGAGCTCGGCGGCAACGACGCCGCGATCCTGCTCGACGACGTCGACCCGGCCGCGGTGACCGAGAAGATCTTCCTGGGTGCCTTCGACAACAGCGGCCAGGTCTGCTCGGCGATCAAGCGCCTCTATGTTCCCGAGGCGCTGCACGACGACGTCGTCGAGGCACTCGCGGCCCGCGCCGCGGCGGCGAAGCTCGGTGACGGCATGGAGCCCGGCACCGAGCTCGGCCCCATCCAGAACCGGCCCCAGTTCGAACGGGTCGGCGGGCTCGTCGCCGACGCGATCGCCGGCGGGGCGAAGGCCGCCACCGGCGGCGCCCCCGTCGAGGGTCCCGGGTTCTTCTACCAGCCGACCGTGCTCGTCGGGGCCACCGAGGGCAGCCGGATCGTCGACGAGGAGCAGTTCGGCCCGGCGCTGCCGGTCCTGCCCTACCGGGATGTCGACGAGGCGGTCAGCCGGGCGAACGCGACCAGTTTCGGGCTGTCCGGCTCGGTCTGGTCCGCCGACCCCGACCGTGCCGGCGCGGTCGCCGACCGCCTCGAGTGCGGCACCGCCTGGGTGAACGCCCATGTCGCCCTCGGGCCGCACCAGCCCTTCGGCGGGTCCAAGTGGAGCGGCATCGGCGTCGAGAACGGCCCCTGGGGCCTCGCGAGCTACACCGAGACCCAGGTCCGCTACCGCGCCCGGTCCTGACACCCGGCGGCACCCGGCGGCGCCGGCAACGACTCGGGCGGGGCTGGGCGGGTAGGCAGTCCGCATGACGGGGGACGAAGCCAGCGGCGGCGGGAACCACCACACCGCGGAGGTGTGCGTCGTCGGCGGCGGGCCGGCCGGGATCATGGCCGGCCTGCTGCTCGCCCGCAGCGGCCTGCGCACCTGCGTGCTGGAGAAGCACGACGACTTCCTGCGTGACTTCCGCGGCGACACGGTGCATCCGTCCACGCTGACGCTGCTCGACCGGATCGGCCTGGGCGACGCCACCCGGGCGCTGCCGGGGCGGCGGGTGACCAGCCTGCGGTTCACGTTCGCCGACGGGACGTTCCAGGTCGCCGACTTCACCCGGCTGCGCGGCGATCACCCGTACCTGTACTTCGTGCCGCAGTGGGACCTGCTGGAGATGCTGGCCCGCGCCGGCGCCGAGCTGCCCACCTTCACCCTCCTGCGCGGCCGTGAGGTGACCGGCCTGCTCCGGGACGGGGCGCGGGTCGCGGGCGTCGAGGCACGCGGCCCCGACGGCCCGGAGACCGTGCGAGCCCGGCTGACGATCGGCGCCGACGGCCGCGGCTCCGTCGTCCGCGCACGGCTCGGCCTGCGGACCCGGCGGTTCGGCGCCCCCATGGACGTCCTCTGGTTCCGCCTCTCCCGGCGCCCGGCCGACGGGGACGGGCTCGGTGGCCTGGTCGGCGCGGGCGAGCTGCTCATCCGGATCGACCGGGGCGGCTACTGGCAGGTGGCCTTCCTGATCCCGAAGGGGGGCTACGGCACGGTGCGGGCCGACGGCCTCGCCGCGCTGCGCCGCCGGGTCACGGAGATCGCGCCGGTGTTCACCGACCGGGTCGGTGAGATCGAAAGCTGGACGGACGTCCGGCTGCTGACCGTCCAGGTCGACCGGGCCCGGCACTGGCACGCGCCCGGCGCCCTGCTCATCGGCGACGCCGCCCATGCCATGAGCCCCATCGGAGGTGTGGGCATCAATCTCGCGATCCAGGACGCCGTCGCGGCGGCGCGCCTGCTCGCCGGGCCGCTGTTGGCCGGCCGCGCGGACGGGTCGGCACCGACGCCCGGCCAGCTCGCCGCGGTGCAGCGCCGACGGACGGTGCCCACGGTCCTCACCCAGCTGATGCAACGCGCAGCCCAGCGCGCCTTCCTCGGCCCGGTGCTGCGGGCCGCCACCCCGCCGCCGGCACCGGCGCTGATCCGGCGTGTCGCCGCGAGCCCGGCCGCGCAGGGAGCCCTCGCCCGCATCGTCGGGATCGGTATCCGGCCCGAAACGCCGGGACGCCCCACCGGCGGCGACCTGCCCGCCCTGCGCGACCCCACGGCGGGAAGCCCGCGCAGGTTCTGACCCGCGCTCCGGGCTGACCGCGGACATCTCGCTTTTCCTGCGCTCGGATGTCAACCGAACTCCCACCTCTGGGCTCTTTACAGGTGACCGTTCCTCCGGCGACCTCATCTCGGGAAATCGTCGGCGGCGGCTGGGGGTGATGTGGATGGCGGAACAGTCCGCCTCGAAGACGGTGACGCTCAAGCGCTTCGGCCGCGTGCCGCCGGACGCCACCCTCGTCCCCGGCACCTGCCGGCACGGGGGACTCCCAACGGTCGGGGCCGTCACCGCGGCACTGGCCGTCACCGCGGCACTGGCCGTCGTTCTGGCGTCCAGCACGGTCATGGTGACGCAGCACCGCTCCGCCCGCGAAGCGGGAAGCCACCCCGGGACTGCCCGCGAGGCCCTGGACCAGATCTGGGGTGTGGACGTCGGGTGGATGCCCGCGGGCTTTCACCGGCGGACCCGCGAGGGCGAGTACTTCCGGAACAGCCGAGACCCACGGCGGGACCATTTCGAGGTCCGGGTGGTCTATACCGCCGAGCAGGCCGCCGTTCCCGTCATCGACCGCTCCGGCAACGCCGCACCGGCCACGTACGGGATCGCTGTTCGGCGCGGCCCGTCCGTCGACCTGGCCGCGGAGGCCGCGATGGCACCGGCCGCCGGTTGGGAGACCGTACGGCCGGCGGCTGTCGGAGCTCACGACGCCGTCCTCCTGCGCGCCGAGATCGACGGCCACCCGTCCTACTCACTGCGGTGGAGCCCCGGTCCCGGTCTTGTGCTCAGCGTCGGCGGCGGCCGGGCGGACGACGTTGCCCGGATCGCGGCCAGCCTCCTGCTCAACCCGGTGCCACCGGGACCGGCCGACGTGGCCGCGGCGGGGACGTCGGCCGAAGTCGCGGTGCGGGCCTGCCTCGGCGCGGGGGGAGGAATCCGCGACATCGGTGGGGCCGATGGTCTCGTCGTCGCGCAGGTCAGACCCGTCGTCTTCCTGAACGCGACCGAGGCCATGGCTGGTTACGAGCTGCGGGCACCCACGGCACCCACCACACCCACCACACCCACCGCAGCCACCGCAGCCACCGCAGCCACCGGGAACGCCCGGGTCAGCACGACCGTGAGTGGCGTGATGGAGCTCGTGGCGACGCGTTCGGGATGGAGACCTCGGGCCTGCCCCGCGTACGGAGCGCCGCCGATCTCAGGTGTGCGCCCCCGTCGGCAGGGTCAGGATGTCGACTCCGTCCTCGGTGATGGCGATCGTGTGCTCACTGTGTGCTGTCCGGCAGCCTGTCGCACTGCGCAGGGTCCAGCCGTCGGCGTCGGTGACGAGTTCCGCGGTGTCCGCCATGACCCACGGCTCCAGTGCGAGCAGCAGCCCGGGGCGCAGTCTGTAGCCACGGCCGGGCCGCCCGGTGTTGGCGACATGCGGGTCCTGGTGCATCGTCGATCCGATGCCATGGCCGCCGAAGTCGGTGTTGATCGGGTACCCCGCCGCGCGCAGGACGGAGCCGATGGCATGGGAGATGTCGCCGATGCGAGCCCCGGGCCCGGCGGCGGCTATCCCCGCGCCCAGCGCGCGTTCGGTCGCGTCGATCATCGCGATGCTCTCCGGGGGCCTTGACTCGCCCACGACGAAGCTGATGGCGGAGTCCGCGGCGACTCCGCCCCTGGACACGGCGAGATCGAGTGTCAGCAGGTCGCCGTCGGCAAGCGCGTAGTCGTGGGGCAGCCCGTGGAGCACGGCGTCGTTGACGGCCGTGCAGATGTAGTGGCCGAACGGCCCGCGGCCGAAGGACGGCGCGTAGTCGACGTAGCAGGACTCCGCTCCGGCCTGCGCGATCATGACCTTGGTCCACCGATCGATGTCCAGGAGGCTCGTGCCGACCGCGCTACGGCTTCTCAGCGTCTGCAGAATGTCGGCGACGAGGGCACCCGTGTCCTTCGCTCGGGCCACTTTGGCGGGGCTCAGGATCTCGATCATGCGGCACCCCTCTCGCGCTACCAATAATTATCCCGGCCATATTATACCGGTACTATAATTGGAACCATGGTCAGGTTGCCGCTCACCCCCGCAGAGGTCGAGCGTGGGAAGCGCCTCGGCGCCCTCCTACGCCGGACCAGGGGCGAGCGCTCGATACTCGACACCGCGCTGGACGCAGGTGTCTCACCAGAGACTCTTCGAAAGATCGAGTCCGGTCGCGTGGCCACCCCCGCCTTCCCGACCATCGCGGCGATCGCCGATGTCCTCGGGCTCTCCCTCGACGACGTGTGGGCCGAGATCAAGCAGCCCGGCAGCGAGGTCGAACCCACGGACTCAGGCCGCGGCGCACGCGAGCGGTTGGCCTCGTAGGGCTCAGTCGGCGGCGGGCGGGTACCCGTCGGCGGCGAGGCTGTCCAGGACGGCGGTCGCGATCGCCTCGAGGGCGTCTACCTGCGCGTCGGTGAGGGCGTCGAACACCCGCTCGCGGACGAAGGCGACGTGGGCGGGGGCGGCCCGCTCGATCACGGCGCGGCCCTGCGCGGTCAGCACGACGAGGGCCCCGCGGCCGTCCTCGGCGCACTCCTCGCGGGCGACCAGCCCGCGCCGCGTCATCCGCGCCACCTGATGGGACAGGCGACTCTGCTCCCAGGACAGCTCCCGGGCGAGCCGGGTCACCCGCAGGCGGCTGCCCGGCGCCTCGCTCAGGTGGACCAGGATGTCGTAGTCGGCCAGCGAGATCCCGGCGTCCGCGGTGAGCTCGCGGCCCATCCGCGCGGACAGCCGGCTCGCCATCAGCAGGTAACGGCGCCAGGCCTGCTGCTCACGCGGGTCGAGCCAGCGCGGATCGCCCTGCCCACGCCCACCCGCCGGACCCTGGAATGCCCCGTCCCCGCCTCTGGTTGACACGCACATATCTTAATGACACGTCATGAAATGGGAAGGGGCAGCCATGACCGGCGCGACAACGAGGCCGCGGGTCGACATCCGCCGGGCGGACGACCGGGCGAAGACGAGGCTGCACTGGCTCGACTCCAAGCACTCGTTCTCGTTCGGCCATCACTACGACCCGTCGAACACCCATCACGGGCTGCTGCTGGTCAACAACGACGACAACGTCCGCGCCGGAACGGGCTTCGAGACCCACCCGCACACCGACATGGAGATCGTCACCTGGGTTCTGCAGGGCTCGCTGGTCCACCAGGACTCGACCGGGACCTCCGGGGTGATCTACCCGGGTCTCGCGCAGCGGATGAGCGCCGGGCGGGGCATCCTGCACTCCGAGAAGAACGACGCCTGGCGGCTCACGGGAGGCGGCGACCCGCACGACGACCCGGTGCACTTCGTCCAGATGTGGGTCCTCCCCGACGAGCACGGCATCGACCCGGGGTACGAGCAGCTCGAGATCGACGACGAACTGCTCCGCGGCGGACTCGTCACCGTCGCCTCCGGGATGGACCGGCACGACGGCGCCACCGCCATCCGGATCAGGAACCGGCACGCGGCGCTGCACGTCGCCCGGCTCACGCCGGGGCAGAGCGTGGAGCTCCCCGACGCGCCTTACCTGCACCTGTTCGTCGCCCGCGGCGAGGTCGTGCTGGAAGGGGCCGGCCCCCTGAGGGAGGGGGACGCGGTGCGGTTCACCGCGGTCGGCGGCCAGCGGGTCACCGCCGTCGAGCCGGCCGAGGTGCTGGTCTGGGAGATGCACGCCGGCCTGGCCGTTTCCGCCTGAGGCGGCCGTCCGTCACCGCCCGCTGCTCCGCGGAGCCGCCGGTGGTGGCGGCGGTGGCGGTGGCGGCGTGGAGCGTTGCCCGCGGGCACGTGGAGTCGCAGACTGCCGTCCCATTGACATCCTCTCCGGTTTCACGGTCACCCGGCTCCGCGCTCCCGCGGAGCCGTCCGGTCACCGCCTCTGACCCGCGGCAGTCCGCCCGCCGGTGCGGCGGAGCCGAAAGGATCACAGGTGCGGGTAACACTCGCCTCGGCCATGTTGACGTCGGCGATGACGTCTGTCCTTGTCGCCCCGGCGGTGTCCGCCGCGGCGGCCGGGACGTCCGAGCCCAGGTCCTCCGGCAGCACGGCAGCCTCGGCCGGTGCGGCGGACGCGCTGGTCGTCGGGCTCGGCACCGAGGATCTGGTCGGGGACATCGACATCGAGGTGGACATCGATCCGTTTCACATCGACCTGGAACCCGACCGTGAACCGCCGGATCTGGCCGGCCTCCCCGGCCGTGTGGACGGCCAGCCGACCGGCACGCGCCCAGGGCCGGCCGGCCGGCCGACGCCCAGCGGCTCCACGCCCGCGCCCGCACCCGCACCCGCACCCGCGCCCGCGCCCGCGCCCGGACAGGCTGCCGGGCCGCTGCCAAGCCCCCGCGACAGGCCTCTGGACCCGGGCAGCCGTGAAGTTGTCGGCGCCGCAGGCGCGACCAGCGTGGGTGGCTCCGCCCCTTCCACGAGCATCGCCGGTTCCGCTACCCGTGGTCCGGTTGGTCCGGTTGGTCCGGTGGGCCGGGTCGAAGCGGCTTTTCAGGACGGCGACCGCACGGCCCCGGCCGCGGGCCGGGGAGGCGCGGGTGGTAAGGCGGAGCGCTCGCCGGCGGAGCGGGTACTGCTCGCCGGGACGAACTCCCTCGGGGTTGCGCTCGCCGCGCTCGGGCTGGCCGGCGCGCCGCTGGCCCGCGGTCTGCGTCGCGGGCCAGCGGGCCGCGGCAGCCGCCCGGCGTCGGGTGGTCACCCGGGCCGGGCCCTGGCCCGCGCCGCGGAGCCCACGGCCCTGGTCAGTGCTGCACGAGGTCCGCGTATTCGGGGTGGCGGTCGATGTAAGCGCGGATGAACGGGCACTGCGGGATGACCGCGAGGCCCTCGGCGCGCACCGCGGCCAGCGCGGCGGCGGCCAGCGCGGAGCCGACCCCGGTCCCCTCGAAGGCCGGTTCGACCACGGTGTGGGTGAAGGTCACCGCCCGGTCCGAGCGGGTGTAGGCGGCGAAGCCCGCCACCTCACCGGTCGGAGTGCGGGCCTCGAATCTGCGGGCGGCGGCGTTGTCGACAACAGTTACGTCCATGGGGCCATCCTGGCCCGCGCGCCTGCGCTCAGGCGACGTCCAGGATCTCGTCGACGGGGCGGCGCGGGGTTGCGGCCAGTGGCGGCAGGTCCGGATCGGGGCGGCCCACCCGCAGCAGCATCTGCACGTGCCCGGCAAGGCCGAAGGACGCACGCAGCTGCTCGCGGAGCGCGGGGAGGTCCAGGACCTGGCCGAGCGGCGAGGCTGCCAGGCCCCGTTCGGTCGCGGTGAGAAGCACCCTGCCGGTGGCGGCCCCGCCGAGCAACCGGTCGACGGGCCGGTCGCTGTCGGTGCCGACGGCCAGCAGCACCGGATGCTCGACCGGCGCCGGCGCCGCTCCCCCGCCGGCTGGCGTGCCACGGGACGGAGCCACCGAGGAGGTGTCGCCGCGGGCCACGTCGAAGTCGCGCAGCACGAACTCCGACTGGCGGGACTCCGCCACACCCCCGACCACCTCGGCGGGCAGGCCGTCCGCCGCGGTGGTCGAGTCCCGGCGCCAGCGCAGCAGCTCCTCGGCGTAGGCGGGGTCGTGGGTCTCCTGCCAGTCGGCGCGGGAGAGCAGGACCGACGCCGTGATCCGCGAGTCCGTGTCCTCGACGAACCAGGCCCAGGCCGCCTCGGTCTCGGCGGCACGGCGCAGCGCGGACACGTCGTCCGGGCCGAGCCGGCCGCGTTCCCCCGCCAGGAACGGGCGCCGGTCGGTGTGCCGCACGGCGATGGCCTGCGCCAGGTCCGTCTCGGCGGCGGTCGCCGGCTGGCGGCCGGTCACCGTGATCGTGGCGAGCGGGTCGCGGGCTGTCGGCGGGCCGGTCTCCTCGAGCGGCCCGTACGTCACCTCGGGCACCAGGCCGCGGGACCGCACCGCGAAGCGGGCGAAGGCCAGCGCCGCGCCGCAGCTGATCAGCAGCTGGCGTCCCTCGTGGTCGGCCACCTGCAGCAGCCGTTCGGGATCGGCGAAAAGGTGCAGGCCGGTGCCGTCCAGCCGCCACCGCCAGGGCTGGGTGTTGTGGATGGACGGCGCGAGCGCGGCCAGTTCGACGATCGCGCGGGCGTCCTGCTCCGTGAGGCGTACGACGGTGTCGACCATGGGCCCTCTCCTGTCCTTGACATCCTCTCCGGCCTGAAGGCCGGAGATTCCTGTACCTCGCGACACAGGTTCCTGCTTCACCAACGGACGCCTCTCACTCCTGGGAGCGAGGTGGTCTCACTCCCTCTCCACAGGCAGCAACCGCGAGCCCCGCGGCCAGAATGTTCGTCGCCGCGTTCACCTCCCGATCGTGGACCGTGCCACAGCGATGGCAGGACCATTCCCGGACGTCGAGCGGCAGCTTCCCCACCCTCGACCCGCACACCGAACAGGTCTTCGATGACGGGTAGAACCGGTCGATCGCGATGACGGTGCGGCC
>NZ_KB893782.1 GCF_000374165.1 Parafrankia elaeagni | reverse complement strand
GGCCTGTCTCTCCAGAAGCTGGAGGCCACCTCCGACGGCAGGTGGACGACGGCGGCGGTCGGCTCCTACGAACGCGGCGACCGCATGATCAGCATCGAGAACCTGGGCCAGTTGGCGGCGTTCTACGCCGTTCCCATCCACGCCTTCCTGCCCGACGGACGTCCCGACCCGCTCCCGCCGCGCACCGCCCGGGTCGTGCTCAACCTGCCCGCACTGGCCCGTGTCCAGACCGAGGACGCAGGGCCGCTGCGCCGCTGGGTCGCCGGGATCCAGCGCGAACGCGGCGACTACGCCGGGCGAGTCCTCTCGATCCGCCACGACGACCTGCGCGCTCTCGCCACCCTCTACACCCTCGACCACACCCAGCTCCTCGACATGCTCCGGCGGTGGGAGGCGCTCGACCCGACGAGCGACGTCGCGGACCCCTTCGACACCGTCTGATCCACCCCGGGGCACGTGACCCGCCCCGCGTAGACGGGACCGCTCTTCCCCGGCGCCGACACCCACCACCGGCTCCTCTCCGCCCCATGGCCTGTGGTCCCCGGGATCCCGGGGACCACAGGCCCGACCAGCCGGTGTCCCCGGGCGGTCCGGTCGGCCGCAGTTGGCTGCGATAGGAAGGAGATGAACCATGAAGATGCTCGGCCGCAAGGCTTTCTCTATCCGCGGCGTCGGTGGGCAGTCCTGTTGCCGGGCTGGCTGCTGCTCGGAGACCGCGCACCAGGGCCGGCTCGGATACAAACGGCACGTCAAGCGCACCGAGCAGCACCACGCCGCCGAGGAGATCGTCGCCGGGATCGCGGAGTACTTCCTCCCCGACGACCCGGACACCCCGTGCCGGTGACGCGCACCACGGCCTGACCGGACCCAGACCTTCGATGTCCGAGCGGCGGGTGAAGGCCAGCGGTGACGCGGGGAGAGGCGAATCAGCACGAGTGCCGGGCAGATCGCTGACTGCGCGGCGTCGCGCCGTGCGATCGGAAATGGAAGCTCTGTTCGACGGCGGGCCGGCGGTGAGCAGCGGCTCTCCCTGGCACCCATCCGTTCACTGAAGGGATCTTGCCCATGGTCACCGTCGCGCCGGCCGAGCGCCGCGCCCGCGCGGCCCTGACCGCTCTTGCCCCCGGCACCGTCCGCGACGCCGCCGTGCACCACGACGGCGCCGAGGCGGTGTGGCGCCTGCACGCCGACACGCGCGCCGACGTGGACCCCGACGGGCTGCTCGCCGTACACGCCGCCCACGGGTGGCGGCTGCTGTGCCCCGGAGACGACGAGTGGCCGGCCCGCCTCACGCCCCCCGGCGGCGGTCCGCTCGCCCTCTGGGTGCGCGGTGCTGGTCACTGTGCCCGCCTCACCGAGCGGTCGGTCGGGGTGGCGGGCACCCACAGCCCGAGCCTGGGGGGCCTGGTGCACGCGGAACAGCTCGCCGGCGACCTCACCTCGGCGCAGCCGCCGATCACCGTGGCCGCCGTGGTGTCAGCCGGGATATCGCGGCGGGCATTAGCCGCCGCAGCGTCACGCGGGGCGGCTGTCGCGATTCTGGCCGGCGCGGAAGGTGCCTGGCACGCCGCGCTGGTCGCCGCGGTCGCGTCCCGCGGTGTGGTGGTGGCCATGAGTCCGCCGCTGCGGGCGGCGTCCGCGGTCGGGGGTCCTGCGCACCGCCACGCGACCGCCCGCACGATGCTGCTCGCGAGGCTGTGTCTCGGGATCGTGGTCGTCGAGGCGGATACCGGTGGGCGGGCGATGGCCATGGCGCGGGCCGCCCGCGCCCGAGGCCGGGTTGTGATGGCGGTACCCGCGGATCGTCCCATGACTGCGCGGCGCCACGCGGGATGCCAGATCCTGCTCCGCAGCGGTGGGGCTGTCCCCGTCGCGACGGCCGCCGACATCGTCAGTCGCCTTCCGACCCGCTAACTCCCGCCCCGGTCGCGGCGCCTGCCCCCACCCGGCCTGGCCCGCTCAGCGGGGCGGGGCGGCGGGGAAGGCCTGCGCCGGGCGTAGGGGACGTGCCGACTGCGGCCGGTGGGACGGCCGTGCGGGGGTGGAGCGGTCTGGAGAGATGAACGGGCCGCCGGTAGTCCGGCGGCCCGTCAGGTGTGAGCTCGGGGGGTGCCCACACGTGTCTGCGATTGTGACTGCCCGGTAGCTGACCTGTCAGGGTCCAAAGGTCCTCCACGTCCTTCCCGTACCCGGCGGGCACGGCGGTGCGCATGGCCGCAGCCGGCAGGCGGCATGCTCGGACGGCGGGTCGTGTGCAGTGGCGCCTGCGTCGTGAGCGACGGAAAGTAGACGGAGATGAGAGCAGATCACCTCGACCGGGGGCTGTGGGCGGTCGCCGGTTCGTACCGCCGCCGTCGCCGCGTCCTCGTCGTGTTCGCGCCGCTGGTCGCGACGCTGCCGGGTCTCGTGCTCCTCGTGCAGGCCTTTCGGGTGGGTGGGGACGGCCGAGAGGTACGTCTCATGGTTGCGAACGTCTGCGTCCTGACAGGCGGCGGGATCAGTTGGATGCTGCACACCTCGTGGGGGCAGGGGGCGCTGGACCGGCTCCCGCTTGCCTCCTCTCGCAGTCGGCTGGCGCACCACGCACTGCGGCTGCACGCCGCGATGCGAGGCGCCGAACGGGCCGATATGTGGGACACCCTGCCTGCGGCTGCGGCTGCGGCTGCGGCTGCGGCTGCGGCCGTTGCCCACGCCGCGCGCCACCTGCATCCGACCGGCGCGCAGAGCACCATTACGCAGCTAGCGGGAAGCGCCGTGGTCGGTGCGGCGGAGACAGCTACCCGGGACGTCATCCATGAGCTGGAGGAATGGCTCCTGAGAATCAGCCGCGCAACCGGCGCCGTCACCGGCCCCGATCAGCTCGTTGCCGAGGGCACCGCCCACAGGGACCGGAGCGGTGACGACCCCGCGGAAAGTCCCGCGGAGACCATGCTCGCGCTTACTCGCCTCGCCCTGATGATCACCTAGGGCTGGCAAGGTCGCGCTGCGCCCGGGGGCCTTCGAACGGCGTTCCGGCGTTCCGGCGTTCTGGCTATGCGGGACCGTCTGGGAGCCAGGCTGTGCTCGGTGGGGTTCTGCTGCTCACGGTGCTCACCGCTTACCGCGGTAGCGGTGACCCGCCGGCGGGAGTACCGGCGGTAGCCGGCGGCGCCGCAGGGTGCCGTGCGTGGGCCCTGTCGGGCTGGCCGGGCAGGTAACCGGCTCTGGCTGCTGCGGCACCGAGCTGGAAACGGGTGAGGACGCCGAAGCGGTGGCAGAGGTCGGCGACGTCGCGTTTGACGGTGCGGTCGGAGACACCGAGCTCGCGGGCGGCGCGGATGTCGTCGAGGCCGCGGTCGAGCAGGAGCAGCAGCGCGCGTTGGCGGCGGATCGCGGCTGGTTCCTCGGCTCCGACGGGGTGGCGTTGGGCGGGGATGGTCTGTTCGATCCTGGTGACCATCTCGGTGACGGCGCGCACCAGGGTGGGTGCCACCGCGACGAGGCCGCCTTCGTCGAGGTCGTCGTCCCGGACGGGGATGAGCGCGGCGGTGGCGTCCCAGACGATGGTGCGCATGGGCACGGCCGGGGCAACCTGGATGCGTCCCATGGGGGGTAGGCATCGGGTGGGTTGGCGGCGCTGGGCGGCGGCGAGCGCGGTCGGGCTCCATACGCTGCTGATCTGCACGCCGCGTGCGGCAGCGGGGACCAGAAGATCGGGCACGTTGCCGCCGAGGTCGGGGGGTGGGGGTCCGGTCTGCAGGAACCGTACGCAGGCGGTGCTTTGCTCGGTGAGTTCGGCCATGAGGTGGAAGATCTCGTCGCGGGTGAGGAACTGGACGCCGGTGCTGGTTCCGGTGCGGCGCCGGCCGGCGACGTAGTCACCGAAGAGGCCTGATCGGTAGAGCTGGGCGCGTTCCTCGGCCATCCTGGCGCGTTCGGCGGTGAGGGCGGCTTCCTGATGGGCGTGGCGGGCTTGCAGGATTCTGACCGGGTCCTGGGGTTCCCACTGGCGGCCCACCTGGCGCAGGAGCCCGGCCTCGACGAGCCGGGTGATTTCGACTTCGACGACGGGCTCGGGTCGTCCCAGCCATTCGGCGAGCAGGTCGATGTTGCAGTAGGGGTGGCGTGCCACGGTGCGCCACACCTGTTCGGAGAAGTTGTCCAGCTTCTCGAATCCCAGCTCGGAGATTCTCATACCGCCTCCATGTAAATTGCTTATAAGCAAAGAGAAGGTCCGACTCGTGCACCTCCGGGAGGCGAACGTGCGGGTGTCACGGCGGGGGCAGGTCCGTGGAATTGCATCGCCGTGCTGTACGTGCAGCACGGCGTAGCGCATCTGATGCGTGTCGATCCGTGACGATGAGGCGGATGTCACCACTGTGGCGGAGAGCGACCTCTCGCCGCGGAAGCGATCACCTTCGTGCGCGTAGTGAATGTCCTCGCCACATGTGATCTATCGGGATCTGGATGTGACTGCGGTCGTGTGGAGGCGGTGGCAGGCGAGCGAAAGGAAAGGGTGCCCTTCGTTTCTCGGCGTGGAAGCTTCCGCCACCGATGCCGGGGCTTTTCGCGGGCGCGCGGAAGGCGCCGTGTTCTGCCGCGTGGATGAGCTGCGGAGGCCGGGTCGGCGAGAGCTGAGTGGACTGTGGTTCATGTCAGGTGCTGGGGTGTTCAGGTCGGCGGGGGAGGGCGGGTCGGATGATGCGTCGCGGGCCGGTCTGGCTGGGTGCGGGTCGTGGGGCGCGGGTGAGGTGAGCGAGGAGGGCCTGGGTCTCGGGGGTGGGGTCGACGTCGAGGCCGTGGGCGTCGAGGGCGTCGCGGAGACGCTGGTAGGTGCGGCGCACCGCGTCGGGGCGTTGGCGGGTGGCATGCAGGCGCATTACATGCCGGTAGAGGTCCTCCACGGTCGGGGTCAGGGTGAGTGCATGTTCCAGGTGGGCGAGGGCCTGGTCGGGGTGGTCGTCGGCGTGTAGGTCGGCGAGGTCGGCGAGCGCATCGACGGCACGGTGTTCCAGGTCATGAACGACAGGTGCAGCCCAGTCGTAGGCGGTGTCCCCCAGGGGCGTGGCGGTGGCCACGGCGGCGGCCTGGGTGAGGGCGGCGATCCGTGCGCCGTCCTCGGTGGCGTGGCCGGCGGCGGTGACGGCGGCGTTGAACTCCCACACGTCGACCGTGACCAGCGTGCGGTCCAGGCCGTAGCCGCTTTTGCCTCCGGTGATGAGGGTGAGGGTGGGGTCGGCGGTGGCGGTGCGCAGGGTGTCACGCAGGGCGGCGACGGCGCGGTAGATCTGGTTGCGGGCGCGGGTGGGGTCGTGGTCGGGGAGCAGCTCGCTGGCGAGCCGGTCGCCGCTGATGCCGTCGGGGTGCAGGGCGAGGTAGGCGGCGATTTCCAAGCTGAGGGTGCGTACGCCGGTCGTGAGGGGCGTGCCGTCGACGTGGAGGGTGGGCCGGCCGAACAGGACGAGTCGTATCCGCCGGGGGGCGTCGCCTGGTTCCTTGGCAGGTGGGGCAGGCCGTTCGGGGGCGCGGGGCGTGGGGGGATCCGGGGAGACCGAGACAGCGGTGGCGAGGGATGGCACCGGCTCGGGACACGGCGGTGCCTCCGTCACGGCTGTCGCGAGGGGGGCGGCCGGGGCTGGTGACGGTGCGGTGGTGGGGGCGAGGTCTGCCGGGGTGGGTTGGTGTGGGGCGGTGGGCTGGTCGGCGGCTTCGGCGAGGACGGAGAGAAGGTCGCTGGCCTGGGCGGCGGTGAGCTGCCAGCGCAGGGGCGGCGGGTCGTCGGCTGCCGGGCCGGTGGGGTCCACGGTGACGGTGTAGATGCCCAGACGGCCCCTGGTCTCGGCCGGGGCGGTGAGGCGTCCTTCGCGCGGGGTGGGGGTGGCGGCGAGGAGGAGGACCATGGGGATCATCTCGTCGGGTAGCGCGGCGCGGAGTTCGTCCAGGCTGGTCGTGGAGGTGCCATCGGCCAGCCGGGCGCGGCGCAGCGCCTCGCGGCCAGCGAGGTCGAGCGCGGCGTCGGTGCTGGCGGTGACCGTGACCTGGGGCAGGGTGCCGAGGAGGGGGCGGGGCAGGTCGAGCAGGTCGACGGCGCCGCTGGGGATGATCAGGCGGGCGGGCCAGGCGTGCCGGGTGCAGTGGTGGGCTGCGAGAAGGTGCAGGACCAGGGCAAGTGCGGTGGAGACCGCGGTGGGGCCGCGTAGGTCGAGACGGCCGGTGCGCAGCAGTTCGGCGGGAAGCTCACCGAGGTCGATGTTTCCCGTGGCGCTGTCGGCGCCGGGAGGACCCGCGGCACGGGCGGCTGTCGGCATGTCAGCTGCGGCGTCGGGGGGCAGGTCGTCGCGGCTGGAGGCAGGTGCAGGTTCTTCGGGTGGGGTGCGGTCCGGGGTGGGCTGCTGTTCGTCGTCGATGGGTGTTCTGCTGGCGCGCAGGATCTCCCGGATGACGAGGGGCAGGGGCTGGTCGAGGGGGGTGGGTTGGCCGGGTGGGGTGGGGACCGGGCGGCGGCGGGTGCGTAGGAGCCGGGCGACGGTGACGGCGGCGGCGAGCGCGGTGATGAGGCCGAGGGGCAGGACCGCGCCGGAGGGCAGCCGGACCGGCGGGGCGTTGTGGGGCGTGGCCGGGGGTGATGTGGCGGGAGCTGGCCTGCTGGCCTGCGGTGCCGGCATGGGGGCGGCCACGGGTGGGCTGGGTGGGCGTGGTGCTGGGGGGATGGTGGGGGTCCATCCAGGGGGGACGGTGCTGCGCGGCGGTGCGCTGGGCGTGGCCGGGGAGGGGGTCGTGGGATCGGGCGGGGCGGGGATGGTGGCTGGTGCTGGGGCCACACTCGCCGGCGCAGGCGGGACAGCGGCGTCGGGTGAGGCCGGGGGCAGGAGAGGCCGGGCGTCGGGCGGCAGGTGCAGGACCCATCCGGGCCGTAGCAGATCGGGGCTGGTGAGGCGGGTGCCGTCGGCTTGGACGCGGCCCTCGTTGAGGGCCCAGATGTCACGCCACCGCAGCCCGTCCCCGAGCCAGAACTCGGCAAGCGACCAGAGCGAGTCGTGTACCGCGACGGTGCAGCTGGGCCCGGTCGATGCGGCGGTGCGCGTCGCTGCGGCCAGTTGCTTGGCGTGTGAGGTGGGGTCGGCGGGGGCGGTGACGGGTGCGGCCTGCCGGTAGGCGGTGAGGACCGCCGTGGTGGGTGGGGCGGGTGTGGCGCGGGTGGCGGCGGTGAGGACGCCGGTGAGGATGGTGCCGACGAGGACGGCGGCCAGGGCCTGGGCGGGCCCGGCGGTGGGCAGACGGGGCCGGGGCCAGCCGCCGGCCGTCGCGGTGATCTCGACGGCGACGGAGAGCGCGAGCAGTGTGTAGGCGTACCAGAACAGGCAGCCGATCAGGCCGAGGACCAGCCCCTCGGTGAGCGGTGCGGTCGCGCCAGCGGCGATCTCATTCCAGGTCGGGATGTGATCGGGTAGCGGCCAGCCCACGAAACGCCACATCGCGGCGGGGGCGGCGATCAGCACCGCGCCGCCGGCGGTGAGAGCGGTGAGCGCGCGCAGCAGCCCGCCGAGGCGGGCGCGCAGTCGGACCCGGGGTGTGTGACGGCTGTGTCGGTGGCTCATGGGATCGCGGGCGGGGCGACGCTGTGGACGGGGGTGGCGGTGCCCTGCCCGGTGACGGTGAGCGTGTCGACCCCGACGATCCCTAAGAGTTGGGTCGGGATCCGTACCGTGACCTGCACCGTCACCGTGGCGGCAGTTGCGGTGACGGTCCCCTGCGCGTCGGCGGAGGCGAGGTACTGCTCGGCGCGGCGGCGGGCCGCGGGCGGGTCGAGCTGGATCACGCCGCGGGTTCGGTAGGTCGCCAGGTCGAGTGCTTGGGCGCCCGCGCGGGCGGCTTCCGCGGCGAGGCTGATCGCTGCCGACTTGCGGGTGAGGGCGAGGCCGCCGTCGACGACCAGGCCGGTGACCCCGAGCAGCGCAACGGTCAGGACGACGAAGAACGCGGTCACGGTTCCGGCGTCCACCCGGTCCGGCTCAGCCACGGCGGTACCCGTCCCAGCCGGCCGCGGTCACCGCGGCCGGGGTGTCGGAGGCGGGTAGCTGGACGCCAGGGGTCGTGGGTCTGAGGTCCGCGAGCCGCCAGTCCTCACCGACCCAGACCAGTTCCCAGGTCACGGCCCCGATCTGGGCCACAGCTGGCGGGTGTTCTGCGGAGATGCGGCTGGCGTAGAGGAGAGCGATCACCGCACGGTCGGGGCGCTCGACGAGAAGCTGGGTGCCCAGCGGACGGAAGAACAAGGCACTGCCCGGGGGGAGGTCAGGCGGCTGGTAGCCGTCGTCGATCACGCCTTCGCTGCGTTGCACATAGTCCCGGGTCGCGACGGCGGCGAAGATCCCGACCTGGTCGGTGTCTGCGCGGGGCATCAGCAGCGAGCTCCAGCGGACCGCGGCCGACACCGCGCCGAGGGCGTTGTGCGGAAAACCCAACGGCACTCCCTGCGCGCCCATCGTGTCTCCGCGAGGAAGGACCACTGGCCCGTCGGTGTCGGGCCGCGGGGCCGTCGCCAGGGAGACGGGGCGTTCCGTGCCGGTCTGACGGGCGGTGTCGCAGGCAGCCAGGAGAGCGAGTACGGCCAGGGCGAGCCCCGCGGCCACGCCGCGCCGTACCGCGACGATCAGCCTGGAGGACCGAGAGAGCCGCGGGGTGTGGGTGCGATGCAGCCGCCTCATACGACTGCCCCCAGGGCGAGGCCGTCGGGAGGAGCCGGCTGCTGCAGGAAGGATGCGAGAGCCACGCTGCGGTAGACGTCGATGGGGGCGCTCGCCGTGGCGGTGATGCGTTGCCCGGGGAAGGGCAGGCCGGCCGCGAGGTCGGACTGATCGAGCTGGCAGTCCACGGTGGCACGCACGACACCACCGGCGTGGAACTGGCTGGTGTCCACGGTGACCGTGACGCGCGTGCAGGGCCCGGCGTCGGGGGTGAGGTCGGCGGCGAGGGCCTGTTCGGCGGCGGTGCGGGCCTGGGCGGGGGTCCGGGCGATGCTCGCGGCGCGGGCAGCGGTGTGCGCTGCCGTGTCGACCTGCCCGCGGGCGTTCACCGCCCGCCCCGCATAGACGATCAGCAGCAGCAACAGGACGATCAGCGGGGTGAGCAGGGTCAGTTCGACCGCGGCCGACCCCCTGTCGCCCCCGTCGCTCTGCCGGCCTCGTCGGCGTTGCGGTGACCTGCTCATGGGGCGAGCCGTTCAACGGCGCCGGTGGCGTGGCCTGTCACCGGCAGGGAGAACCCGGGAAGCAGGCTGATGGCGCTCCCGGTGATGGTGAGAGTGACGGTGTCGGGGTGGGCGTCGAGCTGGATGTGGGTGCCGGTGAGGACACGGTCGCCGAGCTGGTCGAGGGTGATCTGCGCGCTGTCCGGGCCGGCGGTGGGCGGGGCGCCGTAGGCGCGGGCGGCGTCCGCGCCGCGGCGGGCGGCGGTGGCGGCGATGTGGCTGGCGTGCGCCCACAGGGCGTACTGCACGACGAGCAGCAGCATGGTCATCAGCAGGGGTGTGGCGATGACCAGCTCGACGCTGACCGCCCCTGCGTCGCGGGAGCTGCGGCGGGTAGGGCGTCGCACCTGCGGGTGGGCCTGCGCGGGGACGGGGCTGCCGGCGCGGCGGCGGTGAGACGGGGCGCACGCGGCGCCGAAGACGGTGCGCCGGTGGGGGCCGTGTCGCTGTACCCGCGCCGGTGGGGAGGCGAGGCGGGTGCTCATAGGTCGATGCTGTTGGCCTTGTCGAGCACAGCCTGGCCGATGATCGCGATCACGGTGAGTGCGAGGACGACCAGCAACGCGGTGACGATCACCGTTTCGGTGGAGTAGCCGCCGTCACGGTCCTCCTCGCGGGAACGCTCTTCCCACGCCTGTAGCCGCTTCCGGGTCTGGCCCCAGACGGTGAGGGCGAGGGCGGCGAGGACGTGGAGGGGCCGGTGGCCAGGGTCGGGTCGGGTCACGGAAGTCCTTCCGGAGGGACGCGGGGGTTACAGGGCTCCCAGCACGCGGGCGACGGCCGGGTAACCAATCAGGAGCAGGAAGCCGGCGAACAGGACAGCGACGGGCAGCGACATCCGTTCGGTGGCGGCGGCGGCATCCGCGTCAGCGTCGGTGAGCGCGCGCAGGCGGATGGAGGCGGCTTTCGCCGCGAGGGAGGCGCGGATCTTCGCGCCTTCACCGCCGGCGAGTTCCACACTGGCGGCGGTTTCGACGATGTCGGAGATGCCGTGGCGGTGCCCGAGGTCGGCGAGCGTGATCCAGATCGGGGTGCCGGTGAGGACCGCGGTGTCCACAGCGCGGCGTAGTTCGGTGTAGGCGGGGCCGGTGCCGATGGACGCGGCGTCGTCGAGGGCCTGTTCCACCCCGGCGCCGCCCGCCAGCGCGATCACGACGAGGTCCAGGAAAGCGGAGAACGCGGCGCGCAGGGCCCGGCGGTGGGCGGCGGCGTCGGCGCGGACGGCCAGGTCCGGTGCGACGAAACCGGCGGCGGCGAGGACGAACGCACCCGCCGCGGGCACCACCACGGGCAGTCGCACTCCACCGACGGCGAGAACAACGGCCAGGACGGGAAGCAGGAAGAACCCGACCACCCCGCTGGTGATTTTCTCGGCGAGGTGGGTGGCGGGATCCCGATCGAGTGCGGTGAGGTCGCGGCCAATGCTGGCGGGAATGAGCTGACCGGGGGCGAGGCGGCGGGCGAGGGGACGTCCCGCGCGGGCCGCCCACCCGCCCGAGACTGCCGCGGGTTCGCCGGGGGTGGGTGGGGTGGGGTGCAGGTCGGCGATGAGCTGCTGCAGGTCGGGTTCGGTGGGGCGTAGACCGGTCCAGAGCAGCCACAGCCCGACACCCGTGGCGGTCCCGCAGACGAGCAGGAGGCCGGTCATGGCCGGCTCCGCGCGGGCAGGCGGGTCAGGATTCTGTCGGAGGTCGGGGTGCGGCCCATGCGCGACAGCCAGGCCAGGCCCGCGGCGAACAGCCCGGCCACCCCGAGGAGGACCAGTTGACCGGCAGCGTTGTCATAGGGCTCGACAAACGCGGGAGAGAGGACGACGAGACCGAAAGCCATGGTCAGGGTGGTGGTGGCGATGACCCGGGTGGCCGTGCGGATCCGCGCCCGCCCCGCCAGCGTGCGTAGCCGTAGGGCGGTCTGGTCTCGGGTGGCGGACGCCAGCCGGCCCAGGAGGTCCGCGAGGTGACGGGCCTGGCGAGACGCGGCCATCACCAACGCGGCCACGACCAGGTCCGCGGTCGGATCGTCGAGCTCGTCGGCGAACTCCGTGAGCGCGTCGGGCAGGCGCACCCCGGCATCAAGGGCGGTCGCGAGGTGCACCACCTCGGCGCGGATCGGGGTGGGCGTGATCGGGGCGGTGGCGCGGATGGCCTGTTCCAGCCCGGCGGCGCCGGCGAGGGTGTCACGCAGCATCTCCGTCCACACGGCGATCGCCTCCATCCGGTCGGTGTGGGCGTGCTCGGCCCGCCCCGCGCTGAGGAGTCCCGGCACGATGACGACCGCGAGGGCGGCGAGGGCGGCGGCGACCGGCCACCCTGTCAGCAGCCCGACCGCGAGCGCGGCGGCGAGCGCGCCGGTGGCACGGGCAGCGCGGGCCTGACGCGACGGGCCGGCGCTGCGCCGGCCGGCCCACGCGCGGATCGCCGCGGTGAACGGGGCGGTGCCGGTACCGGCCAGCCACAGGCCGATCCCACAGCCGGTCCCGCAGCCGACCGCGAGCACCACCCCGGCGTCCGCGGTCACCACGGCGACCAGCCACCCTCCGCCCCGCTGCCGGACACAGGGCGATAGGACTGCTGGTGGTCGTCGACGCGGGCGAGCAGGGCTGCGGTGTCGGGGCGTAGCGGTGCGCCGGGGACGGCGGCGCCGTCGGGTCCGGGGCGCCACACCTCATTCGTCGCGAGGATCATGCCGTCGGCACCGGCGACCTCCCGGACGCTGGAGACGACCCGCCGCCCGTCGGGGGTGTAGCCGAGGTGGATGACGAAATGCACCGCGCTCGCCGCCAGCAGCGTGGTGGCTTCCATGCTGAGCCGCTCTGCTGCCTGCGCGGCGTAGGCGGCGAGCTTGAGGAACACCGCGCCAGAGGAGGAGGCGTGGATGGTGGCCATCGAGCCGTCAACGCCCATGCTCATCGCGTTGAGCATCGGGATGACCTCGGCGCCGCGGACTTCGCCGACGATGACCCGGTCAGGGCTCATCCGGAGCGCGGAGCGGGCCAGGTCGGCCTGGCTGAACGCGCCTGCGCCTTCGATGTTGGGCTCGCGGGCCTGCAGCGCGACGACGTCGCCGTGCTGGCCGTCGCGGTCGAGGCCGAGTTCGTAGCTGTCCTCAATCGTGATGATCCGCTCGGCATACGGGATGTCCGCGGCCATCGCCCGCAGGAACGTGGTCTTCCCGATCCCGGTCCCGCCCGCGATGAGCAGGTTGCGCCGGGCCAGGACCAGCCGGTGCAGGAACATCCGCAACTCGGCGCTGATCATGCCGAGGTCGGTGACGAGCTGGTCGAGGGTGATCTGCTGGTAGCGGTGGCGACGGATCGACACCGTCGGCCGATGCGCCACCGCCATCAGCGCATGGAGCCGGGAGCCGTCGGGGAGCTGGCAGGACACCTCGGGAGAGGCCCGGTCCCAGCGGCGTTCCTCCACCCCGGCGCGGGCCACCACGGTGCGGACCAGCTCGACGAGCTCGGCATCCGAGCGGGCGACCGCGGGCAGGCGTTCGCGGCGGCCGTCGAAACGGCGCACCCACACCACATCGGCGCCGTTCACCGAGATGTTCTCGATGCTCGGGTCATCCAGCAGCGGCTGCAGGCCCCCCAGTCCGTAGAGGCTGTCCAGGACAGCCCGGCTGATCTGCTCCTCGACCTGCCCGGACAACAACCGCCCGCCGTCGGCGAGCTGGGTCTGGGCATACTGCGCCAACGCCGCGGAGATCAGCTCGGAGGTGAGCGCCCGCTGATCCGCCCGGCCCAACGGCGCCAGCCCCTGAGCTTCGCGGGCTTGGAGCCGCGCGGACAGCGCCGCGCCGACCTGCACCCGGACCCGCGCCGCCAACGCATCCACGTCGCCGCTCATCGCAAGCCTTCCCGGGGGCGCGCCGCAGGTGCGGCATGGTCAGGAATCATGGGAACCCAGCCAGACCCCGCCGCCCGCTCCTCCTGCCGCGGGGTGGTAAACGTCGCGGACTCTGCTGCTTAATTCGCGGTCGGGGTTGTGCGCTGCTGGCTGAGGCGGGTGAGTCTGCTGGTGCGGGGTGTGAAGGGCGGCTGGTGGGGGTTCCAGTGGGCGTCGAGGCGGATGACGTTGACCGCGGTGGCGGAGAAGGCGTGTTGGAGGCGGGTCTTGGGCAGGCCGCGGTAGCGGGCGTTGCGCAGGCCGGTGACGTCGAGGGCCTGGTTGATGGTTCCTTCGATCCCGGCGCGTAGGGCGTAGCGGGTCTTCCAGGTGTCGGTGGCCTGCTCGGC
>NZ_KB893781.1 GCF_000374165.1 Parafrankia elaeagni | reverse complement strand
GGTGCGGTCGGTGTCGTCGCCGAGGTGGCGGGGGTGAACCTGGCGCTGGCCGGTGACAGCGACACCGCGCGGAAGGTCGCCGGGTATGGGCGGATGCTCAACGCCCTGTCTGGGCGGATCCAGATCACGATCCGCGGGGTGCCGGTCCGCCTCGATCCGCACACCGACCGGCTGCGCGCCCTCGCGGAGCAGGCACCCCATCCGGCGCTGGTCGCCGCCGCCCGTGATCACGCCACCTTCCTCGCCGATCTCGCGGCGACCCGGCGGCTCCGCAGCCGGCAGATCCTGCTCACCGCGTACGAACCGGTTCCGGCGCTGCGCGGCGGCCGGGACACCGCTGCGGAGGCGGCGGCACGCCGCCTCGAGGAGGCCCTCGGCCTGCTCGCTGCCGCGGGGCTACGCGGGCGGATCCTCACCGGCCCGGAGCTGACCAGTCTGCTTGCCTCCGCTGCCGACCCGACCGGGCCACCACCACCCGAGGGTGTCACCGCGGCCGGCCCGGTCCGCGGCCACACCCGGACCGGAGGCCACCGATGAGCCGCAACCACCACCCGCGCATTCCCCCGCAGTCACGCAGCCGCCGGCCTCTGCGTCCCGGTCGTGGGCAGGGGGCGGGTCCGGGGCTGCCGGTGCAGGGTCCGGCGTTGTTCACGCCACCGGCGCTGGTGGTGGATGCCGGGCAGGTCCAGGTCAGCGGCCTGTGCGCGACCACGATCACCGTGGTCGGCTACCCGCGCGAGGTCGGGCCGGGGTGGATGGAACCGCTGCTGGCCTACCCGGGCCGCCTCGACGTCGCCCTGCACATCGATCCGACCCCGCCCGCGGTGGCGGCGCTGCGGCTACGCCGCCAGCTGGGCCGGCTCGAATCCGGCCGCCGCGCCGACGCCGCGGCCGGCCGGCTCGCCGACCCGGAGCTCGACGCCGCCGCCCAGGACGCCGGGGAGCTGGCCCGTCAGGTCGCCCGCGGTGAGGCGCGGCTGTTCCGCGTCGGGCTGTATCTGACGGTCTACGCCGACAGCCGTGACCAGCTCGCGGAGGAAGCGGCGCGGGTCACCGCGCTGGCGCACAGCCTGCTGCTCACGGTGCGTCGGGCCCGGTACCGGACCATTCAGGGCTGGGTCTCCACCCTGCCTCTGGGCCTGGACCTGCTCCGGATCCGCCGGGCGTTCGACACCGACGCACTCGCCGCTGGGATCCCGTTCACCACTCCCGACCTGCCCCTGCCCGACCCGCAGCGCCCCGGTGCCGCCCCGGTCGTCTACGGCACGAACCTGCACTCGGCAGGCCTGGTGGCCCATGACCGGTGGGCGCAGCCGAACTACAACTCGGTGACCACCGGCGCCTCCGGCACCGGCAAAAGCTTTCTTATGAAGCTCGATGTCCTGCGGTCCCTTTACCAGGGGGTCGAGGTCGCCATTGTGGATCCGGAGGACGAGTACGCCCGGCTCGCCGCCGCCGTCGGCGGTACCCGTCTCGCGCTGGGGGCGCCCGGGGTGCACCTCAACCCCCTGGATCTGCCCGCCCATTCCCGCCACGACCCGGACCTGCTGACGCGGCGTGCCCTGTTCTGCCACACGTTGATCGCCACGCTGCTCGGCGATCCCACCGGCGACGGCGGCGGCGGGCTGGGCGCGGGGGGCTGGGCGGCGTTGGACGCGGCGATCCTCACCGCCTACCGGCAGGCGGGGATCACCGGCGATCCTGCGACCTGGACCCGGCCCGCGCCGCTCCTCGCCGACGTCACCGCCGCCCTCACCGCGGCCGAGGACCCGGCCGGCCCGGCGCTCGCCGCCCGCCTGGCCCCGTTCGTCACCGGCTCGCACGCCGGCCTGTTCGCTCACCCGACCACGACCCAGCCCACCGGGCATCTCGTCGTCTACTCCCTGCGCGCTCTGCCCGACGAGCTGAAAGCGGCCGGGACGCTACTCACCCTGGACGCGATCTGGCGCACCGTCGCCGACCCCGCCCAGCGACGGCGCCGCCTCGTCGTGGTGGACGAGGGCTGGCTGCTCATGGCCCACCCCGCCGGCGCGAAGTTCCTGTTCCGGCTCGCCAAAGCAGCCCGCAAGCACTGGGCCGGTCTGGCCGTGGTCACCCAGGACTCCGCCGACCTGCTGGGCTCCGACCTCGGTCGGGCCGTCATCGCGAACAGCGCGACGCAGATCCTGCTCCGCCAGGACCCCAGCGTGATCGACGACCTGCGTCGCGTCTACAAGCTCACCGACGGCGAAGCCACCCAGCTGCTCACCGCCGGCCCCGGTGACGCCCTGCTGCTGACCGGAACCGGGCAGCGCACCGCCCTGCACGCCCTGGCGTCACCGGCCGAACACGCGCTGATCACCACAGATCCGGTCGACACCACCACCGCTCCTGGCGACACTGGCCCGCTCGATCCCGCCTGGCCGCAGGAGACCGACAGCGCGAGCGCCGGCCTGGGCCGTGCTCCTCACCGCCAGGCCGCCCGGCGGCCGGTGGACGACGACGCCGACCCGTTCTAACCCGGCCCGCATCCCCGCCGCGCCGGGTGGTGCCGCCGGGACCCCGGCGGCACCACCCGGGCCACCCCCTCTGCCACGTCCTGTTTGTCCTGCTCACATGCCTGGAGGCATGCATGATTCTCGCTGTTGCGGCCCCTCCGCCGGGGCTTCCCCCCGTCCCTCCACCACCCCCTCCGCCGGCTCCGGAACCCCCGGAGTTGCCGGGGTGGCTCACCGACCCCGACCGGATCGTCTCCGGCGTGCAGTCGTGGCTGGCCGGCCACGCCGGCTGGTGGCCGCTTGCCCTTCTCACCGTCGTTCTCCTGCTGGGCGCGGAGTACGGCCGCGGCCGGGTCCGCGCCCACCGGCACGCGGTGCTGTGTGAGGGGGCGCGGACGGTGGAGATCCTGACCCCGCCCGAGGTTCCCGCCCACGCGGCGGAGATCTTCTGGGGGCAGATGGGTGGCTTGCAACGCCCGTTCTGGGACCGGCTGCTGCACGGCCAGCCGCACCTGGGGTGGGAGCTGCTCGCGACCCGCGCGGGCACGGTGATCCGGTTGTGGGTTCCCGGCCCGGTGCCGCCGGGGATGGTGGAGCGGGCGGTGCAGGCCGCGTGGCCCGGCGCGCGCACCACGACCCGGCCCGCGACCGCACCACTGCCGGACTACGCGCTGGCGATCGGTGGGCAGCTGCGCCTGGCCCAGGTCGACGTCCTCCCGCTGCGCGCGGACACCTCCGGAGACCCGATCCGCTCCCTGCTCAGCGCCGCGTCCGAGTTGGATGACGACGAGGCCGCGGTGGTGCAGCTGCTGGCCCGGCCGGTGACGGGGCGCCGGCTGCGCCTGGCGCGGCGGGCGGCGGCGCGTCAGCGGGGCCAGTACACCCCCAGCCTCGCCGGCCGCGCCCTGGACCTGATCACCCCGCACGCCGGGCCCCGGCCCACGGCAGGGCAGACCGTCGGCACGGCCGGGCCGACACCCCCGGAGGACGCGGCCGCGTCCCGCGCCATGGGCCTCAAGGCGGTCGGCCCGCGGTGGGAAGCCACGGTCACCTACGCCGCCGCCCATCTCGCCCCACCCATGACCAAGCCCAGGCAGAAAGCCGCGGTGATGATGCTGCGCGGCCGGGCCCACGCCCTCGCGTCCGCGTTCGCCCTCTACTCCGGCCACAACTACCTGCGCCGCCTGAAGCTGCCGCACCCGGTCCCGGTGCTCGCCGCACGACGGCTCCGCCGCGGAGACCTCCTCGCCGTCGGTGAACTCGCCGCGCTCGCTCATCTCCCGTTGGACACCGCGGTCCCCGGCCTGTCCCGCGCGGGTGCCGCCGCGGTCGCACCCCCGGCAGGGATTCCCGAGGCCGGGCCCCGGGTGAAACCCCTCGGGGAAACCGAGGCGGGCCGGCGCCGCGCGGTGGGGTTGAACGTTGCCGACGCCCGCCACCATGTGCACGTCGTCGGCGCCACCGGATCGGGAAAGTCGACGCTGCTCGCGAACATGATCCTTGCCGACGCCGAAGCCCACCGTGGCCTGGCGGTGTTCGACCCCAAGGGCGACCTGGTCAACGACGTCTTGGCCCGGCTACCCGCGGACGCCGCGGACCGGGTCGTGCTCCTCGACCCCGAAGACCCCGCCGCCCCGCCGTGTCTGAACATCCTCGACGGCGGCGACCCGGATCTGGCGACCGACCAGCTCGTCGGGATCTTCCGCCGGATCTGGGCTGACTCGTGGGGGCCGCGGACCGATGACCTGCTCCGCGCGACCTGCCTGACGCTGCTCGAGCGGCGCACCCGCACGGGCATCCTCCCGACGTTGGAGGACGTGGTGAAGGTCCTCACCGATCCCGATGCTCGGCGTAAGGCCACCACGGGGGTCACCGATCCGATCCTGCGCAGCTTCTGGGAGTGGTACGGGCAGCTGTCCGAGGGCGCCCGTGCCGCGGCGATCGGCCCGATCCTGAACAAGCTCCGCGCGCTGCTGCTGCGCGGCTTCGCCCGCCAGGCCCTGGCCGCCGGCCCGTCCACCGTGGACCTACGTGAGGTCCTCGACCGCGGCGGGATCCTCCTCGTCCGGATCCCTAAAGGTGTGATCGGGGAGGACGCCTCCCGCATCGTCGGGTCGATCGTGCTCGCGAAGATCTGGCAGACCGTCCTGCACCGCGCTCGCCTGCACCCGGACCAGCGTCCCGACGCCACCTGTTTCCTTGACGAGGCGCAGAACTTTCTGACCATGCCGGGGGCGGTGGAGGACATGCTCGCCGAGGCCCGCGGCTACCGGCTGTCCATGACCCTCGCGCACCAGCACCTGCGGCAGCTGCCCGACGATTTGGCCGACGCCCTGTCGACGAACGCGCGCAGCAAGCTGTTCTTCGGTGTCTCACCGAAGGATGCCGCCGATCTCGCCCGGCATGTCAGCCCGGTCCTCACCCAGCATGACCTTGCCCGGCTTCCCGCGTGGACGGCCGCGGCCCGCCTGGTGGTGGATCAGGCCGACACCGCCGCGTTCACCCTGAGAACCCGGCCCCTGCCACCGGCGATACCGGGCCGGGCCGAGGCGTTGCGGGTGGCGGCGCGGCGGCACACCGCGGCCCCGGATGCGGGCCGGGGGCCTCGGCCGTCCGAGGGGAGTGGGCGGTGAGCGGGTCCGATCGTGCCCTGCTGGAGCTGGCGGGTCGGCTCACCGTCCGCGACCGGTGGCTGCTGGAGATGCTGCTGGAACACCGGGTCCTGACCCGCCACCAGCTCACCCGCCTGGCGTTCACCGGGGAGCGGATGACCCGGATGCGGATGGCGACCCTGTACCAGTTGCAGGCCGTGGACCGGGTCCGCCTCGGCTACGGCATGCGTTCCAGCCCCAACCACTACGTCCTCGGGAACGCCGGGGCGGCGATCCTCGCCGCCCGGCGCGCGATCAGCGTCGCCGAGCTCGGCTACCGCCGGGACAAGCTGCTCGCCTGGGCGACCTCCCCCCGGCTCGGTCACCTCCTCGGCGTGAACACCGTCTTCTCCGCCTGGGTGCATGACACCCGCAGCCGGCCCGAGGAACAGGGGCTGACCGTGTGGTGGTCGGAACGCCGCGCCACGGCCGTGTGGGGACGCTGGATCCGCCCCGACGGCTACGGCACCTGGCAGACCGCGCGGCGCCGCCTCGATTTCTACCTGGAGTTCGACAGCGGCAGCGAATCGCTGTCCCAGGTGGCGCGGAAGATCCCCGGCTACACCCGCCTCGCCGCGTCCAGCGGTCTGACCAGCCCGGTGCTGATCTGGGTGCCCTCGGCGCGGCGGGAACGCGAGCTACGGGTCCGGCTCGCCGCCAGCCCCGCCGGTGTCATGATCGCCACCGCTGCGCCGCTTCCCGCACCCGCCTCCCCGCACGGTGCCCCGTCCCCGGTGCCGGCTCCGGGGGACCTCGCGCCGGCCCGCCACGTCTGGCTCCCGCTGCACGCGAGCACCCGCACCGATCTTGATGGGCTCACCGACCGGTACGGCACCCTGATCACCCCCCGGTCCCCCCTCGACGACACCCCGGAACCCGGCGAGGAGGAGGAGACCAATCCGGCGCCCTCCCCCCGCCCCCCACAGCTGCTGTTCGGAGGAGGCTCACCGCTAGAACCCCAGTGAGCCGGCTTGCCGCTGCCCTGGCCCTTCTCCTGCTCGTCGTGCCGCTGCTCGCCGGTGCCACCGCCGCGGGCCTGCTGGGCGGCGGCATCGGTGGCCAGACGCCGCGGCCCTCTCCCTCCGCCACCGCCGACATCCCCGCCGGCTACCAGCAGCTCTACCTCGCCGCCGCCGCGACCTGCCCCGGCCTGCCCTGGACCGTGCTGGCCGCCGTCGGGAAAGTCGAGACCGACCACGGGCAGAACCCGGACTGGACGTCGGACGCCGGGGCGGTCGGGCCGATGCAGTTCCTGGCCGGCACCTTCACCGCCTACGCCGTCGACGGCGACGCCGACGGCACCACCGACATCAACAATCCCGCCGACGCCATCTACTCTGCCGCGCACTACCTGTGCGCCTCCGGCGCGCGGGACGGCGCGGATATCCCCGGGGCGCTCTACGCCTATAACCACGACACCTCGTACGTGACGCGTGTTCTCACCCAGGCCGACATGTACACCACCCTCGATCCCGCCAGCGCCGGCCCCTCCGGCAGTGGCCCCTCCACAGCGGCGCTGACCGCGGTGGATTACGCCACCGCGCAGCTCGGCCTGCCGTACCTGTGGGGTGGTGACGGCCCTGACTATGGCGAGAATGGGTTCGATTGTTCGGGGCTGACCCGGGCCGCCTACGCCGCCGCCGGAATCACGATCCCGCGGGTCGCCCAAGACCAGTTCGACGCCGGACTACGACTACCCCCAGGGGCTCCCCTGGAAATCGGAGACCTCGTATTCTACGGACCGTCCGACATTGACATCACCCACGTTGGAATTTACATTGGCGGCGGGAATATGATTAACGCCCCCCGGCGCAAAACCCTGGTCCGGACCGAAACCTACGTCCGTCCCAGCTACCGTGGCGCTACCCGCCCCGCACCTGCCTGACCGCATCCCATGCGGCTGACACCCGGGGACACCGCGCGGTCCCAGCGTCCGAACAGGACCGGGCTCACGTGGGAAAGACCGGCGCTGGCACCGGCTCCGTCGCCTCCGCCTACACCGGCGCCATCACCCCCTCCACCGAAGCCGGAGGGGGAAGCGGCAGGCAAAATGGCAGGTCAGCGGCCCGCAGCCCCCTCCGGTCGGCGGCCAGGCTACGCCGCCCGGAGGCCTGGAAAACACGTGCGGCGGCCCGGCGCCCGCCCTGGGGGGCGGACACCGAACCACCACACGGTTTTCCGCCTCCGGGCGGCTATCCGGCCCCTGGGGCCGGCGGGACGCCGGCCCCGCCCGCGCCCGCCTGGGCCCCCGTCAGGCCGGCGCTACGCGCCGGCCTGACGGGCGGCGGCGGGCCGTGCCGGTCGTCTCTGCCATCTCACCACCACCCTTCCGTGCGTCGCGTCCATTCCGTTAGCACCATTCTATCTCGACCCCCCGGCACTCGCATCCCCGTTTCCATGACTCTTTTCGCCCATTACCTATCCACGTGTGCACGCGAATAGCTCGCCATTCCCGTTCAGGCAAGCGCATTTCCATGACTCTTTTCGAAAACATTCCTAAAGAGTCATGGAAAAACATCTTGCCGTTCGTGAATGGACGAGGTTAATGTTGTCCCACACCGAAAACGCACCGCCCGAACGGGAAACGCGAAACGCGAAGCCCGCCCGGGAAACCGGTACCGCGACACGCGACCGGGGTGCACGCCGGAACCCCCCGCCCACGGAAAGGAGGTGACCCGTCATGCGCACACCCATCATCGCGGTGTTCCCCCACCCGGAAGGGTTCTACTACGCCCACCTGGTCGATCCGGACGCCGGGATCAACACCGTCGCCTCGACGCCGTACCCCGTCGACGCCCTGGACGTCGAGCAGGTCGCGTCCCGGCTACGGAAGGTGCGCGGCAACGAGGGGACCCTCGTCCGCCCCTACCGCACCACCCAGAAGTGGATCACCTACGCCGAGCACGAGGGACACCTCGACGCGATCACCGAAGTGTTCCCCCACCCCGCCACCCGCGAAGGGACCGGCCACGATGCCTGAGTCTGACAAGCCCTCCGACTACCTGGCCCTAGGCACCCTGGTGGTCTGGATCCACCACGAGCACGGCGACACGCCGTCGGTGTCGATCTACCTCCGGGACCCTGACGCCCCGACTGACCTGACCGTCACCGTCGAAGACGAGATGATCTTCAAGAGGGGCGGTCGGACGGTGGACCAGGGCGCGATCGACCTGGTGCGCAGCCTGAACGCGCACACCCCCTATGAGCGGATGTCGTGCCCGCACGGGTGCCTGACTGTCGTCCGCCGGCCCCGTGGCCTGCGGCGTCTCCTGCGCCGCCGCCGCTAGCACCACCTTTCCCGGGTGGCGTGTGGATGCCGCGGCACGCCACCCCACCCCACCCGCCCGCTGGTTCGTCACGTGCCTGGAGATCACGATGAGCAGCCCTGCCCCGCCCCCCGCCGCTGAGGCGCCGCGCCTCGCCCCGTACGCCCTACGTCGTCTCGTAGCCGAGTACCTCCTACGCAACCCAGGCCCGCAGGCACCGACAGCGGTGGCCCAGGCGCTCGGGCGGAGTTCCGGTGCGGTCGGCAACGCTTTGGAGCGCCTCGCCGAGGCAGGCCAGGCCGTCCTGACCAGCCCGAAGCCGCTCCGGTACGCCGCCACGGACACCACCCGCGACGCGCTCTCGATCAAGGTCGGGGTCCTGTCCACACCGAAGACCCCACCGGCCCCAGCTCCGCCGACGCCCCCGGCTGCGCCGAGGACAACGCCGGACGGGGGGATCATCCGCCCCTCGGGGCAGGTGTACCGGCCCCGGAAGCTGGCGGACCTGCCGGATGTCGAGGTGTTGCGCAAGCTGCGGGCGGCGGAGGTACCGGTCCTGCTCTACGGACCTCCGGGCACCGGCAAGACCTCGGTGATCGAAGCCGCGTTCGGCGACGACCTGATCACCATCGCCGGGGACGGGGACACCCAGGTCGGGGACCTGATCGGGGAGTACACCCAGACCCCCGACGGCCGGTACGTGTTCATCTACGGGCCGCTGATCACCGCGATGCTCGAGGGACGGGTGTTGCTCGTCGACGACGCCACTCTGATCAGCCCGGCGGTGCTGGCGGTGATGTACCCGGCGATGGACGGCCGGAAAAGGATCATCGTGAAGGCGCACAAGGGCGAGACGATCGAAGCCGCCCCCGGCTTCTACGTGATCGCCGGGCACAACCCCGGGGTGCATGGCGCGATCCTCACCGAGGCGCTGTCGTCCCGGTTCTCCGTGCAGGTCGAGGTGAGTACCGACTTCGCCCTGGCCACCCGACTCAAGATCGACTGGCGGGCGGTGACCGTTGCGCGGAACCTGCACCGGCGCCGCGAGTCCGGCGACATCGGCTGGTCACCCCAGCTCCGGGAGCTGATCGCCTTCCAGAAGATCGCGGACGTGTTGGGCGACGCGGCGGCGGCAGCGAACCTGATCGGGATCGCCCCGGCCGAGGACCGCCCGACGGTCGCGGACACCGTGGAGAAGGCCTTCGGGATGAAGCTCACCCCCCTCGCCCTCGGCGCGCAGATCTAACCCGACCCTCTCGCCCCGCCCCACGACGTGCGGCGGGTGGGCGAAGCCTGCCCACCCGCCGCCCCGCGCCCCGAGGAGCCCCGCCATGCCCGGCGAGCACATCCACACCGACCCGACCATCCCCGCCCCCACCCCCGAGGGGCAGTGGCTACGGATCTCCGCCGCCATGACCCGCGAGGTCGCCACCATCTCCGGACGCACCGACCTGGTCGTCACCTGCGCCCCGGGTGCGGGGCGAGGCGCCCCGGGCGTGCACATCCCCGCCCTCGGCGTGATCGAGGTCGACGCCGCCAGCCTGCCCGCCGACGTGGACCCGACCACCGTGGAAGGCAGCGCGTGGGACGCGAAACGCTACCCGGCCCTGTGGGGAGTGCTCACCCACGAAGGCGCACACGCGGCCCACACCCGCTGGCGTACCCCCACCGACGTCCACACCGCCGCCGGACGGGCCGCGATGCTCCTCGAGGAAGCGCGGATCGAAGCCGCCCAGATCGGACGCCGCGCCGGTGACCGGCGTTACCTGCGGTCCTCCGCCGCGACCCTCATCCTCCCGTCGTTCCTCCCCGACCCGGCCGAGCCATCGGACCCGCCCGCGAGCACGCCGGCACCTCCGCCCGGACACAGCGACCCGCCCACAGGGACACCGGCCCCGCCGGTGCCGATGACCCGCGCCGCCGCCGCCCAGGCCGCCGCCCTGCTCCTCGCCCGTGCCGACGCGGGGATCCTCGGCCCGTCCGAAACCGCCCCGGTCGAGGCGGTGTGCGCCAGCATCCTCGGCGCCGATGACCTCGCCGAACTGCGCCGCATCTGGCAGGCCGCCGGGGCCACCGCCGATGACGACACCGCCACGATGCTCCGCCTCGGCGAGCAGTGGGCCGACCTCGTCGGCGACGACGAGGCGCAGGAGGGCAAGGACGGCACGCTGGCCGTGCCCGCCGGCCCCGGGGCTTGCGGCGAGGGGGCCGGCCCGACCCTGGAGGCTGCGACACCGCTCGGGGACGCGATCGCCGCGACACTCGACGCGATCACCGCCGACCCTCACGGACACTCCCTGGACGGGAAGACCCTCACCGCCGGTACCCGCCCGGCGACCCGCACCGAACGCGCCGCAGCGGGAACGCTGGCCCGTGCCCTGCGCCGCGCCGCCGTCCCCGGGCGGGCCCCCGTCACGGTCACCTCCCCCACCCCACCCGGCCGGCTGCGGATGCGCGGCGCGTTGGCCGCCGACGCCCAACGCGCCGCCGGTGCCCTCCCGACCGCCCGGCCGTTCACCCGCACCCTCCACAAGAAGACCCCGAACCCCCCACTCCGCCTGGGCATCGCCGTCGACGTCTCCGGATCCATGCGGAAATTCGCCGGGCCCGCCGCCTCCACCGCGTGGATCACCGCCACGGCCGCCGCCACCGTCCCCGGCACCCACACCCAAACGGTGATCTTCGGACGGCATGTCCGGCCCCTCACCCACCCCGGCGCCGCCCCGGCAAAAGTCACCAAGTTCGAAGCGGACGACGGCACCGAGGTCTTCACCCAGGCAGTCGACCTACTCACCACCACCCTCGGCCTCGACCGCCCCGGCGGCGCCACCCGCCTCCTCGTGATCATCTCCGACGGGAAATTCCGCACCACCGAGAAGGAGCAAGGCGAGATCAGGCTGCGCCAGCTCGCCGCCAGCGGCTGCCACCTGCTGTGGATCACCCGCTACGAGACGGACACCCCGATCCCACCCGCCCCCGGGATCACCCTCGCCACCCCCGCGCAGACCGCCGCCGCGATCGCCCACGCCGCCCTACGCGCCCTGCGCCCGTCCTAGCCCGCCCCCGGGCGCGGCCCCCACAGCCGGGGCCGCGCCCACCCCACCCCCGCATGTCTCCCGCCAGGAGGACTCCGTGGTCCCGCTCCGTGGTCATGTCGTCATCCGTCCCCACCCCCGGCCCGACACCCCCACCCCGGCGGCCGACTACGTCGTGCCGTTCCTGCCCGAGGGCTGCCCGGCGGCCCTCCCCGGCTGGCCACTGGCCGACGGGGTCTACGACGGGCCCCACCGCGCCACCGCCTGCCCGGAATGCCTCCCCACCCGGCGCCGCACCGCCTACATCGGGGACCCGTACTACCTCACCCGCGCCCCCGACCAGCCGCTGATCTACCTGCTCGGCTCCACCCCCACCCACGGAGTGAACCCCAGTCTGGCCACCGTCCTGGACGAGACGGGATTCACCTGCGCCGGCTGGCTCCCCCTGCCCGGCCTGGACGACACCTTCGTCTTCGACCACCCCACCGACCACACGCGGGTGATCCTGCACTCCGCCGGAGTGGAGTTCCACCTGCGCCACCCCGGCACCGGCCAGCGGTTCCACGCCCACCTCGGGCGCCGCTTCGATCCCGTCCAGCCGCGGGTCCTGCTCGCCGAAGGCGGATACCGCCCCGACGAAGACACCGACAGCACCCCACCCGCCCGCAGCGTGCACCCCGCACCGCCGCCCGACGGGCGGCCCCTCACCCCCGGCGAAGCCGCCCACCTGATCACCACCGGCGACCACACCGGCGCCATGCGGGGATCCCTCGTCCTGGACGCGGTGCTCCTCGAGGCCCTGCACGCCGGGTGGATCACCGCCGTGCAGATGCCCGACGGCAGCCTCGCCTTCACCCTCGCCAACCCCTGCTGACCCAGCCCCTCGGCCCGGGGCCAGGAAGTAGCCCCCTGCGCCCCGGGCCGCCCACCACCCGCACCCCACATGGCAAGGAGCACCCCATGAACCAGCCGCCCACCGGCCAGCGCGCCGACGGCGAGAAGCCCGCCGGTGAGCAGAAGCCGGCACCGAGCCCATCCCCGGCCCTGACCGGTACGCCTGCGAAAGCGGAGCCCCTTCTATCTCCCGTATCTCGTATCACGGCCGCCGAACTTGCCATCGGTGACCTTTACCGCCCCGCCTCCCCCAAGGCCCAGGCCAGTGATCGCGCCGATTACGGCACTGACCTCTGGATCGTTACCGCTGCCTTCAAGGCGCCGGTCCTTCTCGACCGTGACGATGTGGAGGCCCTCCTGCACGCCCACCCCGTCGACCAGCCCGAGGACGACGGACCGCAGTACTACACACACCCCACCGACGAGGTCGACCGCCTCGCCCGCCTTCTTGACGAGACCGCCTCCCGTAGCGATGAGACCTATCAGCTGACCCGGGTGTACCGCCTTCCCGAACACACCCTGCGCGTCAAGGCCACCCGGAATCCCTACAGCCACCAGTCTGCAGCCACCGCCGACCTGATGACCGCGTCCGGGTGGACGCACCTGCTCGCCGAGCCGGTGAGCCTCTGGCACGCCGCGACCCCGTACAACCCCACCGACATCCGGAACACCCTCAGCCCCCTCGCCACGCGGCTCCTTACCCGCGCCCAGCGCATCCTCACCGCCACCTGATCGCCGGAACACCCGAAGGAAAAGCCGTCGAGGCAGGACCAAAGAATCCTCGAATGCGCGCCTTCCACGTTCCCGGAATGCGATCCGGAAATTGTTTACCGCCCCGGTATGTCGAGTTACGATTCCGCTGCGCGCCGCTATCCGATCGTCCGGTCCGATACGCGCGGCGTGTATTCCGATAGTCCCCGGCGTGCACCGGGGTGCCGGAAAACCGCCACCCACCGTGAAACGGAGCTTTCCCGATGCATGTTTCCGATGTCACCAGCCGTGTCCTGGTCCAGCTTCGTGAGGCCGGTGACTATCCCGACAACCCGTTCCTCAACGCGGCCGATCTGGTCCCGTTCTTCCCGGACGGGTGCCCGGATGAGGCGCCCACGGACTGGCCGCTCGACACGGTCGACTACGAGGCGCCGCACGCGAGCACGATCTGCCCCGGCTGTGTCGAGTCGTGGCGTGCGGACCACCGGGTGTCCCAGCCGCGCCCGGTCCCGGCCGGCACGCCGCTGAGCCTGCACTTCCCGTGGGCCGCCTCCCAGCCGGTGCCCGCGACGCCCGGGAACGGATCCCGCCCCGGCACCACCCCGCAGCCGGCCGGCACCTCCGCCTGATCCTGCCCGCCCCGGGGTGGTGCGCCCGACCAGCGGGCGCACCACCCCGCCGACCGGCCCCACCTGTCCGGCATCCCTCGCGAAAGGTCCCGCGCATGCCTGTCC
>NZ_KB893780.1 GCF_000374165.1 Parafrankia elaeagni | reverse complement strand
GGTGCGGTCGGTGTCGTCGCCGAGGTGGCGGGGGTGAACCTGGCGCTGGCCGGTGACAGCGACACCGCGCGGAAGGTCGCCGGGTATGGGCGGATGCTCAACGCGTTGTCTGGGCGGATCCAGATCACGATCCGCGGGGTGCCGGTCCGTCTCGACCCGCACCTGGATCAGCTGCGTGCCCTTGCGGAGCAGGCGCCTCATCCGGCGCTGGCTGCCGCGGCCCGTGACCACGCCACCTTCCTCGCCGATCTCGCGGCGACCCGGCGGCTACGCAGCCGGCAGATCCTGCTGACCGCCTACGAACCGGTTCCGGCGTTGCGTGGCGGCCGGGACACCGCTGCGGAGGCGGCGGCACGCCGCCTTGAGGAGGCCCTCGGCCTGCTGGCTGCCGCGGGGCTACGCGGCCGGATCCTGTCCGGCCCTGAGCTGACCAGTCTGCTTGCGTCCGCCGCCGACCCGGGGGGCCCACCGCCGCCCGAGGGTGTCACCGCGGCCGGTTCGGTGCGCGGACGCACGCTGGTGGGGGGCCGGCGATGAGCCGCCGCACCCGCGAGCAGCTCCCCGCGCCCGGCGCGCGGTCGCGCAGCCGTCGGGCTCTGCTGTCCGGTCGTGGGCAGGGGACGGGCCCGGGGTTGCCAGTGGAGGGTCCGGCGCTGTTTACCCCGCCTGCGCTGGTGGTGGATGCCGGCCAGATCGAGGTCAGCGGCCTGTGCGCGACCACGATCACCGTGGTCGGCTACCCGCGCGAGGTGGGACCCGGGTGGATGGAGCCGCTGCTGGCCTACCCGGGCCGCCTCGACGTCGCCCTGCACATCGATCCGACGCCGCCCGCGGTGGCGGCGCTGCGGCTACGCCGCCAGCTGGGCCGGCTCGAGTCCGGCCGCCGCGCCGATGCCGTCGCCGGCCGGCTCGCCGACCCCGAGCTCGACGCCGCCGCCCAGGACGCAGGCGAGTTGGCCCGTCAGGTCGCGCGTGGTGAGGCACGGCTGTTCCGCGTCGGGCTGTACCTCACCGTCTACGCCGACACCCGCGAAGACCTCGGGGAGGAAGCGGCGCGGGTCACCGCTCTCGCGCACAGCCTGCTGCTCACGGTGCGCCGGGCCCGGTACCGGACCATCCAGGGCTGGGTCTCCACCCTGCCCCTCGGCCTGGACCTGCTCCGGATCCGCCGGGCCTTCGACACCCAGGCGCTCGCCGCGGGGATCCCGTTCACCACCCCCGACCTACCCCTGCCCGACCCGCAGCGCCCCGGCGCCGCCCCGGTCGTCTACGGCACGAACCTGCACTCCGCCGGGATCGTGGCGCATGACCGGTGGGCACAGCCGAACTACAACTCGGTCACCACCGGCGCCTCCGGCGCGGGGAAGAGCTTCCTCGCGAAACTCGACGTTCTGCGCTCCCGATACCAGGGCGTCGACGTCGCGATCGTGGACCCAGAGGACGAGTACGCCCGGCTCGCCGCCGCGATCGGCGGGACCCGCCTCGCGCTGGGGGAGTCCGGGGTGCACCTCAACCCCCTGGACCTGCCTGCCCACTCCCGCCACGATCCGGACCTGCTGACGCGGCGGGCCTTGTTCTGCCACACCCTGGTCGCCACCCTCCTCGCCGACCCCGCCGGTGACGGCGGTCTGGACGCGGGCGGTCGGGCGGTGTTGGACACGGCGATCCTCACCGCCTACCAGCAGGCAGGGATCACCCACGACCCCGACACCTGGACCCGGCCCGCCCCACTCCTCGCCGACGTCACCACCGCCCTGAACGGCGCCGAGGATCCGGCCGGGCCGACACTCGCGGCCCGTCTCGCCCCGTTCGTGACTGGGTCGCACGCCGGGCTGTTCGCCCATGCGACGACCACCCAGCCGACCGGGCACCTCGTCGTCTACTCCCTGCGTGCCCTACCCGACGAGCTGAAAGCGGCCGGGACGCTGCTCACACTGGACGCGATCTGGCGCACCGTCGCCGACCCGGCACGGCGCCGCCGCCGCCTCGTCGTGGTCGACGAGGGCTGGCTGCTCATGGCGCACCCCGCCGGCGCGAAGTTCCTTTTCCGGCTCGCGAAGGCGGCCCGCAAGCACTGGGCCGGTCTGGCCGTGGTCACCCAGGACTCCGCCGACCTTCTCGGCTCCGACCTCGGCCGGGCGGTCGTCGCGAACAGCGCGACGCAGATCCTGCTGCGTCAGGACCCCAGCGTGATCGACGAGCTGCGTCAGGTTTTCAAGCTCACCGACGGCGAGGCCACCCAGCTCCTCACCGCCGGCCCCGGCGACGCGCTCCTGCTGACCGGGACCGGGCAGCGCACCGCCCTGCACACCCTCGCCTCACCCGCCGAACACGCCCTGATCACCACAGACCCGGCCGAAAGCGCCGAGAGCCCCGGCGGCACCGACCCGCTCGACCCACCCCGGCCGCAGGACACCCCCGCCGCCGCGGACCCCGGCCGGAGCCGTGCCGCGCACCGCCCGGCCCTCCGACGGCCAGTGGACGACGACACCGACCCGTTCTAACCCGCTGCCCCACACGCCCCGCTGTGGTGCCGCCGCAACTGCTGGCGGCGGCACCACAGCACACATCCCCAACCCCGCCGCACGTCGTGTTTGTCCTGCTCCCATGCCTGGAGGCACCCTCGTGATGTTCGCTGGTTCGGTCCCCTCCGCGGGGCTTCCCCCCGTCCCTCCACCGCCCCCTCCGCCGGCTCCGGAGCCGCCGGGGTGGCTCACCGACCCCGGCCAGATCCTCACCGGCCTGGAATCGTGGCTGGCTGGCCATGCCAGCTGGTGGCCCCTCGCCCTCGCCGCCGTCGTCCTGCTCCTGGCCGCCGGTTATGCCCGCGGCCGGGTCCGCGCCCACCGGCACGCGGTACTCCTCAAGGGGGCACGGACAGTGGAGATCCTCACCCCACCCGAGGTGTCCGCCTCCGCGGCGGAGATCTTCTGGGGTCAGATGGGTGGGCTGCAGCGCCCGTTCTGGGAACGGCTCCTGTACGGCCAGCCGCATCTGGGCTGGGAACTGCTCGCCACCCGCGCCGGCACGATCATCCGGCTGTGGGTCCCTGGCCCCGTGCCACCCGGGATGGTCGAGCGGGCGGTGCAGGCCGCGTGGCCGGGGGCGCGGACCACGACCCGGCCCGCGACCGCACCCCTGCCCGAGCATGCGCTGGCGATCGGGGGGCAGCTGCGCCTGGCCCAGGTCGATGTGCTCCCGCTGCGCGCGGACACCTCCGGCGACCCGATCCGCTCCCTGCTGTCCGCCGCCTCCGAACTCGACGACAACGAGGCCGCCGTCGTGCAGCTCCTGGCCCGCCCCGTCACCGGCCGCCGGCTCACCCTGGCCCGGCGCGCGGCGGCGCGTCAGCGCGGCCAGTACACCCCCAGCCTCGCCGGCCGCGCCCTGGACCTGATCACCCCGCACGCCGGGCCCCGCCCGGCCGCCGGACAGGTCGTGGGCCAGGCCGGGCCGACGCCGCCGGAGGACTCCGCCGCGTCCCGCGCCATGGGCCTCAAGGCGGTCGGCCCGCGGTGGGAGGCCACGGTCACCTACGCCGCCGCCCACCTCGCCCCACCCATGACCCAGGACGGCCAGCAGGCCGCGGTGACGATGCTGCGTGGCCGGGCGCACGCGTTGGCGTCCGCCTACGCCCTCTACTCGGGGCACAACTATCTGCGCCGCCTGCGCCTGCCGCACCCGGTCCCGCTGCTCGCCGCCCGCCGGCTGCGCCACGGTGACCTCCTCGCCGTGGCCGAACTCGCCGCCCTCGCTCATCTCCCGTTGGACACCGCGGTCCCCGGCCTGTCCCGTGCGGGTGCCGCCGCGGTCGCACCCCCCGCCGGCATCCCCGAGGCTGGACCCCGGGTGAAGCCGCTGGGGGAAACCGAGGCCGGGCGGCGCCGTCCGGTGGGGTTGAACGTCGCGGACGCCCGCCACCATGTGCACGTCGTCGGTGCCACCGGCTCGGGAAAGTCGACGCTGCTCGCGAACATGATCCTCGCCGACGCCGAAGCCCACCGCGGCCTCGCTGTCTTCGACCCCAAGGGTGACCTGGTCAACGACGTCCTGGCGCGGCTGCCCGCGGACGCCGCCGACCGGGTCGTGCTCCTGGACCCGGAGGATTCAGCGGCCCCGCCGTGCCTGAACATCCTCGACGGCGGTGATCCGGACCTCGCGACCGACCAGCTGGTGGGGATCTTCCGCCGAATCTGGGCGGACAGTTGGGGGCCGCGGACCGATGACCTGCTCCGCGCGACCTGCCTGACCCTGCTCGAACGCCGCACCCGCACCGGGATCACCCCGACCCTGAAAGACATCGTCGACGTCCTCACCAGCGCGACCGAACGCCGTAAAGCCACCACGGGGGTGACCGACCCGATCCTGAAAAGCTTCTGGGGCTGGTACGAGCAGCTCTCCGACGGGGCCCGCGCCGCGGCGATCGGCCCCATCCTCAACAAGCTCCGCGCGCTGCTGCTGCGCGGCTTCGCCCGCCAGGCCCTGGCCGCCGGCCCCTCGACCGTGGACCTACGGCAGGTCCTCGACCACGGCGGGATCCTCCTCGTTCGCATTCCCAAGGGGGTGATCGGGGAGGACGCCTCCCGCATCGTCGGCAGCATCGTGCTCGCGAAGATCTGGCAGACCGTCCTGCACCGCGCCCGGCTGCACCCCGACCAGCGCCCCGACGCCACCTGCTTCCTCGACGAGGCCCAGAACTTTCTCACGATGCCGGGGGCGGTGGAGGACATGCTCGCCGAGGCCCGCGGCTACCGGCTGTCCATGACGCTGGCCCACCAGCACCTGCGCCAACTGCCCGACGATCTGGCCGACGCGTTGAGTACGAACGCGCGCAGCAAGCTGTTCTTCGGGGTCTCACCCAAGGACGCCACGGACCTGTCCCGGCATGTCAGCCCGGTCCTCACCCAGCATGACCTCGCCCGGCTCCCCGCGTGGACGGCCGCGGCCCGCCTGGTGGTGGACCAGGCCGACACCGCCGCGTTCACCCTACGCACCCGACCCCTCCCACCACCCGTGCCGGGCCGCGCCGACGCGCTGCGGGCCGCCGCGCGTCGGCACACCGCGGCCCGCGACGCCGGGCGCGGTCCCCGGTCAGGTCAGGCCGGGGGTGGCCAGTGAGTGGCGGTGAGCAGACCCTGCTGGAGGTGTCCGGGCGGATGACGAGCCGGGACCGGTGGATCTTCGCGATGCTGCACGAACACCGGGTCCTGACCCGCCACCAGATCACCCGCCTGGCGTTCACCGGTGACCGGATGACCCGGCTGCGCCTGGCGACCCTGACCCGGCTGCGCACCGTCGACCGGCTGCGCACCTACTACGGCCAAGGACGGGGCACCGGCCCGTACCATTACGCCCTCGGCCCGGCCGGCGCGGCGATCCTCGCCGCCGAACGCGGCCTCGCCGTCGCCGATCTCGGTTACCGCCGCGACAAGCTGCACGCCTGGGCGAACTCGCCCCGCATCGGTCACCTCCTCGGCGTGAACGCGGTGTTCACCGCCTGGGTCCACGCCAGCCGGACCCGCCCCGCGCAGGAGGGGCTGACCGTCTGGTGGTCCGAACCACGCGCCACCGCGCTGTGGGGGCAGTGGATCCGCCCCGACGGCTACGGCACCTGGCAGACGCCGCGGCGCCGGCTCGACTTCTTCGTCGAGTTCGACACCGGCACGGAATCGCTGTCCCAGGTGGCGCGGAAGATCCCCGGCTACACCCGCCTCGCCGCGTCCAGCGGTCTGACCAGCCCTGTCCTGATCTGGCTGCCGTCCGCGGCCCGGGAACGGGAACTGCGTGCCCGGCTCGCCACCACCCCGGCCGGGGTCGTCCTCGTCACCGCCGCCCCTGCCCCCCTCACGACCAGCCCTCTCACTCCCACCGCGCCGGCCACCGAACCGGCCGACCTCGCGCCCGCCCGCCCGGTCTGGCTACCGCTGAACGCCACCACCCGCACCGACCTCGACGGGCTCACCGACCGCTATGGCACCCCGATCGTCAGCCGGTCCCCGCTCGACGACCCCGACCCCCCGGGCGACGACGAACACGACCAGGCACCGGTACCGCGCCCACCCGCGCCGCATTTCGGGCCGCGGTCCCTCCTCGGCCCCGGGTGACCCGGCTCGTCCTCGGGCTGTGCGCGCTGCTGTTCGCCGTGCCACTGCTCGCCGGCGCCGCCGCCGCGGCCCTCCTCGGTGGGGGCCTTGGCAGCGGGTTCGGGGACGCAGGACAGCAACCGCCGTCCCCGGCCGCGGCGCGGGAAATCCCGACCGGCTACCAGCAGCTGTATGCTGCCGCCGCCGCAACCTGCCCCGGACTGCCGTGGACGGTGCTGGCCGCGGTCGGGAAAGTCGAGACCGACCACGGGCAGAATCCGGACTGGACGTCGGACGCCGGGGCGGTCGGGCCCATGCAGTTCCTGCCCGCGACCTTCGCCGCCTTCGCCGTCGACGGCGACGCCGACGGCACGCGCGACATCAACAACCCGGCCGACGCCATCTACTCCGCCGCGCACTATCTGTGTGCCTCCGGCGCGCGGGACGGCGCGGATATCACCGGGGCGCTCTACGCCTATAACCACGACACCTCGTACGTGACGCGTGTCCTCACCCAAGCCGACGTGTACACCACCCGCGACCCCACCACCAGCACCGGCCTTTCCGTCACCGGCCTTTCCGCCACCGCGGGGCCGTCAGACGCGGCGCTGACCGCGGTGGACTACGCCACCGCGCAGCTCGGCCTGCCCTATCTATGGGGCGGCGACGGCCCTGACTATGGCGAGAAAGGGTTCGACTGCAGCGGTCTCACACGAGCCGCCTACGCCGCCGCCGGAATCGTCATCCCCCGGGTCGCGCAGGCCCAGTTCGACGCCGGACCGCGCCTGCCACCCGGAACACCACTGGAAATCGGAGACCTCGTATTTTACGGCCCGTCCGACATTGACATCACCCACGTCGGAATTTACCTTGGCAGCGGGAACATGATTAACGCACCCCGACGCGGAGCCCCGGTACGGACCGAAACCTACATCCGCCCCACCTACCGCGGCGCCACCCGCCCCGCCGCCGCACCCACCGACCTTCCCTGACCCCGCGCCGTCCGCACACGCCCGGCCGGAGGCGGCGCGGACGGCCCGCAAGGCCCTTGCAGCGGAACCCCCTCCAGCCATGCAGGGAAAATCCGAACCCCTACCCTCCTTTATACCCACCATTATTCCCGCCGCTATTCCCTCCAATATTCCCTCCAATTAGGGCCGGAGGGGGAGTCGGCTAGGAAAACCGCAGGTCAGCGGCCCACGGACCCCTCCGATGGTGGTCCAGGCTACGCCGCCCGGAGGCCTGGAAAACACGTGCGGCGGCCCGGCGCCCGCCCTGGGGGCGGACACCAGGCCACCACACGGTTTTCCGCCTCCGGGCGGCTATCCGGCCCCTGGGGCCGGCGTCCCGCCGGCCCCAGGGGCCCGCCCGCGCCCGCACGCCTGGGCCCGCGTCAGGCCGGGGCTACGCCCCGGCTCGCCGGGCGGCGGCGGGCCCGCCGGTCGCCTCTGCCATCCCACCACCCCCTTTCCGTGTGCCGCGTCCATTCCGTTAGCACCATTCTATCTCGACGCCCCGGCACTCGCATCCCCGTTTTCATGACTCTTTCCGCCCATTGCCTATCCGTGTGTGCACGCGAATAGCTCGCCATTCCCGTTCAGGCAAGCGCATTTCCATGACTCTTTTCGAAAACATTCCCTAAAGAGTCATGGAAAACCGCTTCCCATTCGCGAATGGACGAGGTTAATGTTGTCCCACACCGAAAACGCACCGCCCGAACGGGAACGCGAAACGCGAAACCCACCGGGATACGGGAACGCCACAGGCGCCCGGACGTGCACATCCCACGGTGCCCCCGCCCGAAAGGAAACCCCCATGCGTATGCCACGCCTACGCCCCCGACCCGCGCGGCGATCCGCCGCCGAGGGGCACCTCGAATCGTGGACCCTGCCCGCCGGAAACCTCATGGCGGCCTGGACGCCGGGCACGCCGGGTCCGAAGATCCGCATCTCCTTCACCCGCACCGCCACCGGAACCGCGATCTTCATCGACACCCCGAAGATCCACAACGACGACCCGTACCACGCGATGGACCTGCAGGTCCTCGTCGACGGTGACTCCGTCCACATCGAGCGCGTCTACCCGTGGTGACCCGGTCCGGGGGTGCGCGGTGTCAAGGCCCCGCGCACCCCCGGACCGGCCGCCACCCCCGACGTCGGAGGCTCCGATGGCTGCGAAGCGCCCCCTGATCACCGTGTTCCCGCATCCCAGCGGGTTCTACTACGCCCACCTGGTCGATCCGGACGCCGGAATCAACACCGTCGCCGAGATGCCGCACCCCATCGACGCCTTGGACGTCGAACAGGTCGCGTCGCGGCTACGGAAGGTGCGCGGCAACGAGGACGCCATCGTCCGGCCCTTCCGCACCGCCGAGAAGTGGATCACCTACGCCGAGCACGAGGGCCACCACGAGGCGATCACCGAAGCGTTCGGTCCTACCCACACCCCCAGCTAGGCCGTCAGTCCAGGGGTGGCGCATGCCATCCCCCCGCCGTTTCTCACCTGCCTGGAGATCAGGATGTCGAGCCCTGCCCCGCCCCCCGCCGCCGAGGCGCTACGCCTCGCCCCCTACGCCCTGCGTCGTCTCGTGGCCGAGTACCTCCTGCACAACCCAGGCCCGCAGGCACCGACAGCGGTGGCCCAGGCGCTCGGGCGGAGTTCCGGTGCGGTCGGCAACGCTTTGGAGCGCCTCACCGAGGCGGGTCAGGCCGTCCTGACCAGCCCGAAGCCGCTGCGGTATGCCGCCACCGACACCACCCGCGACGCACTCTCGATCAAGGCCGGTGTCCTGCCGCCGAAGGCCCCCCCAGCCCCGGCCCCGGTACCGCCGAAGCCGAGGCCTGCGGCGGTGCCGAAGACCACGCCGGATGGGGGGATCATCCGCCCGTCCGGGCAGGTGTACCGGCCACGGAAGCTGGCGGACCTGCCCGATGTGGAGGTGTTGCGCAAGCTGCGGGCGGCGGAGGTACCGGTCCTGCTCTACGGCCCGCCCGGCACCGGCAAGACCTCGGTGATCGAAGCCGCGTTCGGCGACGACCTGATCACCATCGCCGGAGATGGGGACACCCAGACCTCCGACCTGATCGGGGAGTACACCCAGACCCCCGACGGCCGGTACGAGTTCATCTACGGCCCGTTGATCACCGCCATGCAGGAGGGGAAGGTCCTCCTCGTCGACGACGCCACCCTGATCAGCCCGGCGGTGCTGGCGGTGATGTATCCCGCGATGGACGGCCGAAAAAGGATCATCGTGAAGGCGCACAAGGGCGAGACGATCGAAGCCGCCCCCGGCTTCTACATCGTCGCCGGACACAACCCTGGTGTGCACGGTGCGATCTTGACCGAGGCGCTGTCGAGCAGGTTTTCCGTGCAGGTCGAGGTGTCCACCGACTTCGACCTGGCCAACCGCCTCAACATCAACCGGTGGGCGGTGAACGTCGCGCGGAACCTTGCCCGGCGTCGTGAGTCCGGGGACGTCGGCTGGTCACCCCAGCTGCGGGAACTGATCGCCTTCCAGAAGATCGCGGACGTGTTGGGCCTCAGGGCGGCGGCGGCGAACTTGATCGGGATCGCGCCGCTCGAGGACCGGCCCGTGGTCGCGGACACCGTCCAGAAGGTGTTCGGGGAGAAGTTCGCGCCCCTCTCCCTCGGCACCCAGATCTAACCCCCACCCCTCTACCCGTGTCGTGCGGCGGGTGGGCGACGCCTGCCCTCCCGCCGCCCCGCCCCCCGGAGGAGTCCTGCCGTGAAACAGCAGCATGTGCACACCGACCCGACCATCCCCGCCGCCGACCCCGAAGGGGAGTGGCTACGGATCTCCGCCGCCATGACCCGCGACATCGCCTCGATCGCGGGCCGCGAAGACCTGGTCGTCACCTGCGCACCCGGTGCCGGCCGAGGCGCCCCGGGCGTGCACATCGGCGCCCTCGGCGTGATCGAGATCGACGCCACCAACTTCCCGGCCGGCATGGACCCGACCACCGTGGAAGGCACCGCCTGGGACGCGAAACGGTACCCGGCCCTGTGGGGGGTGCTCACCCACGAAGGTGCGCATGCCGCCCACACCCGGTGGCGCACCGTCGCCGAGGCGAACACACCCGCAGGGCAGGCGGCCGCACTGTTGGAAGAGTCCCGGATCGAAGCCGCGCAGATCGGACGGCGACCCGGCGACCGCAGGTGGCTACGGGCCGCCTCGACGACGATCATCCTTCCCGAGATCCTCCCGGATCCGCCGCCCGACCCCTCTACGGCGGCGGGCCCACCCTCACCGGCCCCCGGGAGCGCACCGCCCCCCGGCGCCCCTTCCCCGGCGAGCGCACCCCCGGCCCCGATGACCCGCACCGCCGCCGCCCAGGCCGCCGCCCTCCTGCTGGCCCGCGCCGACGCCGGGATCCTCACCGCGAGTGAGACCGGGCCGCTGGAGCAGGTGTGCACGCAGATCCTCGGCGATGATCTCACCGAGCTGCGGCGGATCTGGAAAGCCGCCCAGCAGGTCGCCGATGACGACAGCGCCACGATGCTCCACCTCGGCCAGCAGTGGGTCGACATCGTCGGAGACGACGAGGACAGCCCCACCGACCCGAACCAGCCCGCCCCCGCCGGGACCCCGGCGCAGCCCACGGCCCTGGGCGAAGCCATCGCCCACGCCCTCACCCAGGCGACCCGGACCGAGCCCGGTACAGGTCTGCCGTCCGCCGGAGATTTCGGCGGGCAGACACAGACCGCCGGAACGCGGGCACCGACCAGCATCGAACGGCAGGCAGCCGGGCAGCTGGCCCGAGCGCTGCGCCGCGCGGCCCAGCCCGAACGGGTCGCGACCACCCTCACCAGCCCGACACCACCCGGCCGGCTGCGGATGCGCGGAGCGTTGGCCGCCGACGCACAACGCGCCGCCGGTGCCCTCCCCACCGCCCGACCGTTCACCCGCACCGTCCGCACAAGGGTCCCCCAGGCGCCGCTACGGCTCGGGATCGCCCTCGACGTGTCCCGCTCCATGAGCGCCTTCGCCCGCCCCGTCGCCTCCGCCGCGTGGATCACCGCGACGGCCGCCGCCACCGTCCCCGGCACCCACACCCAAACGGTGATCTTCGGGCAGCACGTCCGGACCATCACCCACCCCGGGGCCGCACCCAGCCGAGTCACCGAGTTCCACTGCGACGACAGAAGGCACGCCTTCCCCGAAGCCGTCGACGCCCTCACCGGCACCCTCCGCCTCGACCGGCCCGGCGGCGCCACCCGCCTCCTCGTCGTGATCTCCGATGGCGTGTTCGGCACCGACCGGCGGGCCCTCGGGGAAACCCGCCTGCGCCGGCTGGCCGCCAGCGGCTGCCACCTGCTGTGGATCAAACCCGAAGAGGAGAACGAACCGATCCCCCCCGCACGCGGGGTCACCCTCCCCATGCCCGCGCAGGTCGCCGCCGCCATCGCCCGAGCAGCCCTGGGCGTCCTCACCCCCTAGCCCTCCCGGGTGCGGCCCCACACCTCGGGGCCGCACCCGGACCCGCACACGGCCCCTCCCGCACCGCACCGATCAAGGAGACCCGAGATGGACCTGGTCCGCCTACGCGTCGCCGTCCGCCCCCACACCGATGACCCCCACCGGGCCGAGCGCCCCGAGTTCTCCGTGCCGTACCTGCCTGACGGATGCCCGGTGGTGGAGCCGCGCTGGTCGCCGATCGACGGCGTGTACAGCCCGCACCAGGGCACCGTCTGCCCCGACTGCCTGCCCCGCTGGCGCCGCGACGCGGACGTCAGCGACCCCTACCCGAACCTTCTCCCGTCCGGAAGCCCGCTGGTGATCCTGCTCGAAACTGCCCCGGCCCCGGCCCGGGGTGTGAGCCTCGAGCTGGCCACCTGCCTCGACGAAGCGGGCTTCACCCGCGCCGGCTGGCTGCCCCTGCCTGGCCTGGAGGACACCTTCGTCTGGGATCACCCGGCGGACGCCACCCGGGTGATCCTGCACGCCGGTGGCCTGGAGTTCCACCTGCGCCGCCCTGGTACCCACCGCCGGTTCCACGCCCACCTCGGGCCCCGCTTCGGTCCCGTCCAGCTGCGGGTCCTGCTCGCCGACGGCGGCTACCACCCCGACACCGACAGCACCCCGCCCACCATCCCCGCGCACCCCGCACCACCACCCGGCGGGCGGCTCCTCACCCCCGACGAAGCGGCCCACCTGATCACCACCGGAGACCACCCCGGCGCCGCGCGGGGATCCCTCGCTCTCGACGCGGCACTCCTCACCGCCCTGCACACCGGGCGGATCACCGCCGCGCAGATGCCCGACGGCAGCCTCGCCTTCGCCCTCACCAGCCCCCGCTGACACCGGCATCCCCCGGCCCGGCGTCGGACAGCCCCGCCCCGGGCCACCCCTCACCGACCCGCCCCCGCGAGGAGCACCTCATGTCCCAGAAGTCGGACCACCGCACCGCCGCCGATCTGATCGCCGCAGACCTGTATCGCCACACCGACCCCGACGAAGCCGCCCGGGACCGCGCCGAACACGACACCGACCTGTGGGTCGTCACCTCACCGTTCACCCTCACCGCCCCCTGCGACCCCACCGACCCCGACACGGCGGACGAGGACAAGGACGCCGCCCACCTGCTCCACGCCTACCCCGCCGGCCGGCCCGAGGACGGAGGCCCGCAGTACCTCACCAGCCCCGCCGACACGATCGACCTGCTCGCGCGTCTCCTCGACGCAAGCGCCGGGCGCTCCGCCCACACCTACACCCTGACCCGCACCTACCGCCTTCCCCCACACACGGTGCAGGTACAGATCCGGCGCAACGACTACGCGTTCCAGTCACACGCCGCCGCCAGCCTGCTCACCGCCGACGGCTGGAGCCTCCTGCTCGCCGACCCCCCGGACCGCTGGCACCGGCAGACCGCTACCAGCCCCACCGACATCCAGGAGCACCTCGACCCGCTGGCCACCCACCTCCTCAGCCGGGCGCACCGCGTCCTGACCATCACCTGACCCCCGACGCCGCCGGCACGAGCCCTCATCACCTCCCACACGACGAAGGAATCCTCATGTACCCGACCGATCTGTTGGCCGAAGTGCACGGCGACGAGGACCTGGCCGCCGCCGTGGTCGACTACGCCGACGTGCGTCAGACCCTGCTGGACCTGGTACGCGCCCGTGTGATCCCCACGCTGAACACCGCCATCGAGGGCATCCACGACGACGGCGACAGCTCCGTGGACACCGACGAACTGGAATCGCCCCTGAGCGAGGTGAGTGATCTCCTCCGCCAGCGCGAACAGCTCCTCGACCGTCTCCGCGCCGCAGACATCACCATCGCCAACGCCCGGGACGCCGCGGGAGAGTGACACCACCCGGCACCGCGCACCTCCGCCAGAGGCACCACCTGTCTTCCAGCGCCTCACCGGCGGCGAAGACCTGCAGCCGCACCGCCGACACCGCCACCGTGAGGGCCTGAACCGGCCGCCCTTCCGGCACGTGTTCCCGATACCTGCCCGAACACCCTGAAGAAAAAGTAGCCGCAGCAGGCTAAAGAAATCCCCAAAGAAAACGGTTTCGTATTTCCATCATGTGATGCGGATCGTTTTACCGTGCCGATATGGCGAGCTACGATTCCGCCGCGCACTGCTATCCGGCGTTCGGTCCGATGCCTACGGCGCGCATTCCTTTCAGCACCCCCGCGTACGCCGAGGCGCCGAAAAACCCCCACCGTGAAACGGAGTTCCCGATGCACGTTTCCGATGTCACCAGCCGTGTCCTGACCCAGCTCCGCGACGCCGGTGACTATCCCGACAACCCGACCCTCAACGCCGCCGATCTGGTCCCGTACTTCCCGGGCGGCTGCCCGGATGAGGCGCCTGAGGGCTGGCCGCTCGACACGGTCGACTACGAGGCGCCGCACGCGAGCACGATCTGCCCCGGCTGCGTCGAGTCGTGGCGTGCGGACCACCTCGTGTCCCAGCCGCGCACGGTCCCGGCCGGCACCCCCCTCGCCCTGATGTTCCCGTGGGTCGCACTGCGGCCGGTGCCTGCGACGCCCGCGAACGGTTCCTGCCCGGTCGACACCGACCCCGCGCCGGCCGGCACCTCCGCCTGATCCTGCCCGCCCCGGGGTGGTGCGCCCGACCAGCGGGCGCACCACCCCGCCGACCGGCCCCACCTGTCCGGCATCCCTCGCGAAAGGTCCCGCGCATGCCTGTCC
>NZ_KB893779.1 GCF_000374165.1 Parafrankia elaeagni | reverse complement strand
GCCGGGATCGAAGGAACCATCAACCAGGCCCTCGACGTCACCGGCCTGCGCAACGCCCGCTACCGCGGCCTGCCCAAGACCCGCCTCCAACACGCCTTCTCCGCCACCGCGGTCAACGTCATCCGCCTCGACGCCCACTGGAACCCCCACCAGCCGCCCTTCACACCCCGCACCAGCAGACTCACCCGCCTCAGCCAGCAGCGCACAACCCCGACCGCGAATTAAGCAGCAGAGTCGCCCTGGGGGTCGGGGGAGGCCCTGAGGTGGGGGAATATGGCCGAGTCCACGGGAGGCGGTACCAGTCGCACGCAACCTGATGAACGACAGGGCCGGGTCACGGTGTGCCACAGGGTGCTACGGTCAAGGGGTGAGCATTCCTGAGATCACGCAGCGGGACCTGCGGTCACGATCGCGGGAGATCATGGACGCGGTCGAGCGCGGGCAGTCGTTCACGGTCACCCGGGATGGCCGGGAGATCGGGCAGCTGGTCCCGATCCGGCGCCGGCGCAGGTTCGTCCCACGTGAGGAGTTCGCCGCGATGTCCCGCAACGCACCGACGATCGACCTGGAGGCGTTCCGCGCCGACCAGGATGCGACGATCGACCATGAAGCCGGCGGGGCCTATGACCAGTGAGACCCCCCGCCAGGGCCTGCTCGACACGAACATCGTGATCCTGCGCCCGTGGATCGACCCGGCGGAACTCCCCGCCGAGGTCGCGATCAGCGCCGTGACGCTCGCCGAGCTGTCCTCCGGCCCGCACGAGGTCCGCCGCAACGACGAACAGGGCCTCTACGACGAGCACGAGGAACGGGCCCGGCGGATGGAGACGCTCCAGCGCGCCGAGAACGAGTTCGACCCGATCCCGTTCGGTGTCGAGGCCGCGCGCGCCTACGGCCGGCTGTCGGCGGCTGTCATCGCCGCTGGCCGCAAGCCGCGCCGCCGCGTCGCCGATCTGATGATCGCGTCCACCGCGATCGCCGAGGGCCTGCCGCTGTTCACCGCGAACCCCGGCGACTACACGGGTCTGGAAAAGCATCTCCGTGTGGTCCCTGTTACGCGGCCACCCATCCCGCACGAGAGACGGCCGGGCCCCTGACGGCGATCTCCGGTGACTTCTACGAAGACGACGAGCCGATCGAGAGGATCCGAGCGGCCTGGGAAGGCACGCCGGAGCAGGTGACCATCCCGCCTCCCACCATCCCGGGCCTGGACGAAGCCGGCTGGACAGCGCGGTTCGCCCGGCAGCAGCAGCGCAACGCGCAGCTCGGAGCGACCCCCGAGGCGTTGGGAGTCGAGTTCTCCCGGCTGGAGGAGCTGCGCCGTCGTGAAGTCGGCAGGCAACTGTGACATTGTCACGCCTGCTCCAGCACTGACGCATCGAGGCGCGGACAGGACTTCGCCGAAGTACGCCGTGGGCCGCGCGGGGTGTCGATGCGGTCGCCCAAGCCCAGGCGCTCGTGTTCGCGCTGTGCGCGCTCCACCCAGCCGATGGCCCTGTACCAGGCGGCCATCTGGATGGAGTTCCAGCCCATGTGGTCGGTTAGTACGGTGCCGTCCTGGTCAGCCTGCAGGTGGCTGAGATCGGGGGTGCCAGGGCGTTGGAGCGGAGGGAGGCCAAGTCCAGGGTGTGGGGTATGGAGCGTGCTGCCGCGTGACCCTCGCTCGCCGCGGAACTGTTCCCGGGCGAGCCGCCCCGCACCGGCCACGTCCACACCTGACCGGAGAACACCGTCGATGACCGACCCCGCCACCGAACCGCTGGTCACGGTCGCAGACGTTCTCACGTGCCGCTACGGACTCACCCCGTGGCGCCTGGTCCAGCTACCGATCGGGCAGGGCACGATCAACTACCGGGCGACATGCACGGACCGTGACGTCTTCGTCAAGAACTATCCGCCAGGCAGCGATCTGATCGGCGAGGCCGACGCGATCTGGCTGTCGGCCCTCAGCGGGCGACACAGCGTGCCGGTCGCCGATCTGCTGCGCAGCCAAGCCGGCGACCTGATCGACGCCAGCTCCCCGTACCCGGTGTCCGTGTGGGAGTGGATGCCCGGAGCGGTCGTCACCACCGCGCTCACCGCGGGCCAGGCGCATGGCGCCGGCAATGCTCTCGGCCGCATCCACACCACCTTCGCGACCCTGCCCGCGAGCGCCGCGACCTCCACGCAGGCGCGCAGCTGGTTCGCCGTCGACATCGCCAAGCTTGCCGCGATCATCGACCGCCTCACGGACATCGCCGAGGCCCGCCTCGCGGCAGGCCCGCCGGATACGTTCGTACAACTCCACCCTCGGTATCTCCTTCAACCTGCTACCTTCCGTGACAGTCCTCGCGAGACGTCACGCACAGTAGCGGACAGGCGGATCGGGGGTGGAGCCACATCAAGCTGTCACAACCGCCCCAAGTGGGGCCACTTCAGACTGGCACACTCACAGGACGCCCTCGACGAGTTCTGGCTCCACCGCCACCACGCCGCCCGCATCCTGCTTGACCACCACGCCGCCACCGACACCCTTCTCCACGAGCTGACCGCACGCCGCTGACACCGCCATCGCCTCCCGGCAAGGGACATGCGGATGTCGGAGCGGGTTCAGCCTCCACCTGACTGTGGGCGGACAGGCAGGGCGCCGGGGCTGCAGGGGTGACGCAGCGTACGGGCCCTGCCGTGTGGTCGTCCGTGCCACGCCCGGCCCGGCTGGCGATCTCACGGCTGGCCCGAGCGTTTCGGTGTCCGCAGTCCACGGCTGACGCGTTTCGTCGCGTGATCAGGGCTGTTGAAGGTGCAGCCTGGCGGTGCATCTCCGATGCCCGCCGAGCCTGCGAAGGTGAGGCGGATTCGGTGACCTGCAAGGCATGCGGTCGAACGGGCTGGAACCAGCTCTGAATCGGGTATGCTTGATCTGATTCAAGGGGGTGGTGGTACGGACTTGATCGGTGTGGGTGAACGGATCAGGCATGCCATGAGTGCTGCCCAGTTGACCCAACGGGCCTTGGCTCAGGTCACGGGTATCTCGCAGCCGACGCTGTCTCGGATCGTCGCTGGTGATCGGGTAGCCAAGATGACGGAGATCATCGCGATCGCGGGCGCAACCGGCCACTCCGTGGCGGAACTGACTGGTGTCGGATCGGTGGCCGACCGTGCCCAGTACGCGGCCCGCGCCACGAACGACGCCGAGATGGCCGCGATGCGCCGGGAGCTGTTGCACTACCTGGATCTGGACGCCTATCTGGATGACCAGGGCATCCCGCCGTTCCCGGTGGTGGCATGAGTTCCGAGGTGAGGACGGTGCACCAGTGAGCGCCGAGTCGGACGGGAGGGTCGCGGCGGCGCGGTTCCGTCGAGACCATCGCCTGGGGGCGCAGGCCTTGGGCGATCTCGTGTCGCTCGTTGAGCAGACCACCGGGATCGACGTGGCCGTACTCGACGCAGGCCCGGACGAACACGGGCTCACGGTGCGCGATCCGCTCCGGAACGCGGTGTTCATCGGCGTGGCGCGGACCGACCGGCCCATGCGGCAGCGCAGCTCCCTCGCCCACGAACTGGCGCATGTCCTGTTCGAGGACTGGTCGGACGCGGCCGAAGGAACATGGAGCGAGCGTCGGCCAGAGGAGGTACGAGCGGATGCCTTCGCTCGACACCTACTCATACCGACGGAGGGGCTGCGCGGGTTCCTTGGCGACCACGGCCCTGAAGACATGGACCTCGCGCTGCTTTCGCAGGTGACGCAACGGTTCCTGGTATCCTCGCCGATCGCCGTGATCGCCTTGGAGCAGGCCGGCTACATCACGGAAGCCGTGAAAGCGGAATGGCGATCCGTCGCCACGCCGTGGCTGGCGGCGCGGTTCGGCTGGATCGACCAGTACCGTGCCCTGCAGGCCGAGTCCGACCGGCGGCGGGCTCCTCAGCGGCTCCTCGCCCGTGCGATCAACGGCTATCTGGAACACGTTGTCTCCGCGCAGGCTCTGGCCACGCTCCGCGGCGTCGACGTCGCGACTGTGGCCACAGAGCTACGCGAGGCAGGCATCGAAGCCGGAGAGCCACCCCGGACGTGGACTGACAGCACCGACCTGCCGGACGTCGACATCGGTCTGAGCGGCCTCGACGATGCGGCCGGCGAGTCTTCCCCGGCCCCCACACGGTGACCGTACGGCCGGTCATCGACGCCGGACCCGCTCTCAGCTTCCTCGCCGTCAACAAGGAGCGGCTGCTCATCAGCGTTCTCGGCCCGCTCAGCACTGCGGCATCCCGGGCGCCTGAATCTGGCTGAGCTGCTCGACGGTGGCAGCGACCACGGGCAGGTCCGCCGAGCCTGGGGCGAGATGACTTCGTCGGCTACCTTCGGTGATCGATCACGTGGAAGAAATCCGATCACCCGGATCGGCCAGTGACTCGGCGCGGGAGGGGTCGCAAGGCCGGTTTTCGTTGATTCTCATGATCTGGCGGCAAAGGTGCTTACACATATACCAGCAGCTCAGAGCGGTTGTTTCCCGCTTTACAGGCGTGCTTGCGCAAGCACCCGTGCCGCTTACAGCAAGCGCCCGCTGGCTTGCCCCGATGTTTCCTTACCCGTCACTGTCCGCCATGCGAGAGCTGGATGTGTGACACTGCCAGCATGGCGGCGATCTTGACGCGGGGACGGGATTTGCGGCGACGGTTTCTGCCCGTGGTCGTCGCGGCAGGCGGGCTGATCGCCCTCGGGTTGGTCGTCGCGGCTGGTGTCGTCCTTGAGCGGCGGCACTCGGAGTACGGCGAGTTCTTCCCGGGGCGGTTCCCGGAGAGGCTGACGTACTGCGACGGTCGCGGCTACCTGAGAGGCAGTCCGGAGGCGAGGGCAGAGATCGATCTGGAGCTCGTGGCCGCCGGTCGCACGCCGGGGGGCGCGACCATCTTCCGCTCCAAGGACCTGGCCGTAGTCGCTGGCGGGACACTGTGCACGACCATCATCTGGGCAGGTGACCCGGACGACACCCATCTCGTCCACTACACCCTGTTGGGTGGTCCCTGACGCGTCGGATGACGCCGATTCGTGTCGGAGCCCGGAGCCCGGAGCCTGTGGGATGCGGACTCGTTAGAGGGCCGGCTGACCGTCGAGCAGGCCGGTGCGGTCACCAAGAGTGATCGCTGGTGCGGTCCCAGCCGTGCTAACAGTTAGCGGGTCTCCTGCTAACTGTTAGCACCCCCGTTAGCGGCTGATATGGCCGATGACCTGGGGAGATGCTTGTTAGCGGGGTGAGTCGCGAAACCCTTGAAACCCTGGAATCAGGGGCCTGTGGCCCCGGTCCGCCTTGGGCGCTGAGCTCGTTATCCGCGATGTGGATCGTCGCTCTTAGTAATTATCGCGCTTGGGGGTTGGTGGACATGCGAACGGCCCCTCACCCGCGGAAGGGATGAGAGGCCGCTCGGTACCGCCTGGCGGCGGGCGGTGGTGAGACGGGCGTTAGCTACGTCCGCCCGCGATCCGGGCGGGAAGGAGCTGGTACGTCGTGACGCCGTACTGGTCGGCCCACTGCCGCGCGGCGGTCTCGCTGCCGAACGGGCTGACCACCTCGACCGGCGCACCGGCGTCGTCGACCACGAGGATGCCCACGAGAAGCGAACGACGGTCCGAGGATGCCGCCGCCCGTCGCCGGGCGACCTGCACCCGGTGGGATGCGGCGGGCAGCACCAGGTGCGCGCTCACCGGGGGCTGCCCGTAGGTCCCTCGAAGCTGAACGGGCTGTCCGTGTCGAGCCGGGGCACCCGCGTCCCGATGTCGTCGTAGGCGCTCCGGTGGCCGTGTGCGGGGCCATGGTCGTCGTGAACGCGGAAACGCAGTTCACCACCGGAGCGGGTACCGGCCAGGTCGGACATGTTCGCGAACTCGCATCCGATCGGCAGGTTGCGCAACGCCTTGGCCAGGCTCACCGGATGCACCCCGGCGGGTATGTCGACCACGACGTACCGGAACGGCCCGGTTCCCGTCTCGCGGACCGTGACGTCCGGGACGCTCGAAGCGTCGGCCGGCGAAGGGGCCTTCGTGATGTTTGCTGGTTGACTGTCAGGCACGGTTCTGACCTCCCGAAGGTCGGTGCCCAGGGCCCGGTCCGGTGTTTGCCCACCTGACCGGGCCCGTCCTGTGCTCCCGGCCGGGCGACCGGGAGCACAGGCTATATCGACAAGACAAGAAGCAACAGCACGTAGACAGGACAAGAAGGAAAGCTTCTCGGGCAAGACGATGAGCATCACATAGCGTCACGTGTTTGTGAGCAGTGAATGTGTCCTCGATTTGATCGACGTCAGCGACTTCGCGTCGATGCTGGGCGTGAGTCGATCACGGGCCGACATGCTCACCCGGTACGCGGGTTTCCCGACTCCGGCGGTGGTGAAGCCGCGCATCCGCCTGTGGCACAGGCGGGACGTGGAGGCGTGGTGCGATCAGCACCGCGCGGGGTGGCGCGGCGACTCCTGACGGGCTGTCCGGCGCGGCAGCGCACGTGATCGGTGCTGGTGCGTCTCAGGCCTACGGGGGAGCGCCCCGGCGGCCCGCCTGTGACGGCGGCCGGTCAGAAGCGGTCGCCGAGGGCAAGGCGTTCGTGCGCGATCTGCGCGCGCTTCTCCTGTGCGATCTTGGCGTAGCGGTCGACCATCTGCCGGGAGCTCCAGCCCATGATCCGCATGAGATCGCCTTCGCTGCCTCCGGCGAACTGCCAGTCGTTGGCGAGCGTGTGCCGGAACTGGTGTGGGTGCAGTCCCTTGATGCCCGCCTGCTCTCCCCGTCGCCCGATCATCTGGGCGAGACCGTCGCCGGTGAGCGGGCCGCGGGTGCGGTCGGCAAGCCACAGCTCGGGACGGCTCGCGTGCTTGTCGCGGGCCCGCAGCCGCAGGTAGCGGCCGAGGGCGAGCGCGGTGTTGTTGCCGATCGGGACCGGTCGCGGGCGGTGTCCCTCGCCGAGCACGTGCAGCACCTTCCGGTTGAGGTCGACGTCCTCGACGCGGAGCTTGGCGATCTCGGTGCGGCGTCCGCCGGAGTCGAGCAAGCAGCGGATGATCGCATTGTCGCGACGTTCCGCGAACGTCTTGCCGGCACACGTCGCGAGGATCGCCCGGATCTCGTCCTCGTGCAGCACCGGGACGGGCTTCTCGTCGACCTTCGGCGGCGACATCCGCTCCAGCGGCGAGTGCGTGATCTCGTCCTCGTCGAGGAGCCACTTGAACCACTGCTGTAAGGCGCGGAAGGTCTGGTTCACGTAGGCGTCGCCACGGCCTTCGGGCCGTCGGGGGGGTCGGGACGGTGCCGAACCAGATGAGGAACTCCTCGATCTGCGCCTTCGTGATCTCCGAAGCCTCCGCGGGAGGGCCGGCGGAGTCGGCTAAGTAGTTGATCAGCGCGGTGGCGGCGTCGAGGTAGAGCTTGCGCGTCTTGGGGGCCCTGCGTGCCGCTTCCATCGAGCGGTTCCAGCTCGTCAGCAGCAGTCCCCAGAGAGGGTCCAAGCCCTCACGAAGATCGGCCATGCGCGGAAAGTTAACACGTGCAGATGCGCTGTCCCCGACGTCCATGATCGCAATTAGTCGGGTCCAGCGCAGGTCAACGGTGGTTTGTGCACCCAACCAGCACTAATGCGAACCTAAACCTGCAGGTCAACGGCCCGACCGTGTCCGTCGAACCCGCCCACGCGAAGATCCGCCGGGCCGGCTACACCGGCAACACGAACGCCAGGAGGACGGGATAGGGGTTGAGCGGTGTGTCCGCGTGTCGCCAGAAAATCTTGGCTCGAGATTCGGCTCCAGCTGGCAAGCGGGATCGAGTAGCCGAGATCTATCACGCTCCGTAGTGGGCTTCCTGTCTGGGCGGATAGGTTCGGCCTATCGGTCGGGGGTGGTTGGCGAGGTTCCGTAGGCGCAGGTCTGCGGGCATGGGAAGCCGGTTCGTGTGGTGTTGGGGCCCGATGTGACCGGCTCCGACGGGCCGATCGATGCGCCATGCCTTGCATGGAATATGCCTTCGATGTAATGCTGTTGCAGTGGACATTGACTGGCCTGAGGATTTCGGCCGGTGGCTCGACCGCCTGGAGGAGGAGGTGCGCGCAGGCGACGAAAATTCGCGTCTCCTGCTGGCCTACGCCGCTCGTGCCCTCGACCAGTTGCGGAACCTGACAGATCCGCCCACTCGGGACAGCGAGACAGCGACCCTGCGCTGGGTACGGCAGTCGCGCCGCTACCCGCTCTGGCGGGTCTCGCACGCCTACGACCCACGGGTAGCTGTCCGGCTGATCTGCTGGTTTCCTCCCGGGACCGGCACCGTGGTCGTCGCGCTGTTCGCCGCCGACAAGGCCAGGTTGGGAGACGTCTTCTACGACGGAGTAGCCGCCAGAGCCGACCCCATGATCGACCAGTGGAAGCGCGAGACCTCCTACGAGGAGAAGCCATGACAGAGGACGCCCCGCGGCTCCCATCGAAGTTCGTCCGTGGCAACGACCACCTGGACCGGCTCTTGGCCGACCCCCAGCTCGCCGCCGATGTCGCCGAGGCCCACGTGGCGGCCGAGGAGATGGACCGGGTCCACGCCATGAACCTGGCGATGATCCGCAAGGCGGCGCAGATGACCCAGGCAGAGGTCGCCAAGAAGCTCGGTGTCGGCCAAGCTGCTGTCTCGCGCCTCGAAAGCCGTGAGGACATGCTCCTGTCGACCCTCTACGACTACCTCACCGCTACTGGCGCCGACACCGCGAGCATCGTCGTCACCGTCCACGGACGCCGCATCGAACTCGACCTTGGCATCATCCACGGCGCCCGGACCGCCTGACGACACGGACACCTCGACGGCATGCGCCGAGCCGGGGAGTCGCGGGCGGGCCCGCGGGCGACGAACCAGCGTCACAGCAGGAACGGCTACCCGACGTGGGTCGGTTGCCTGAAGCACCCGCTGGCGTCCGGCGCTCGCTCAGGGCGTAGATCGGGTGCGTTGTAGGCGGGCCTCGGCCTGGACGAGCCAGTAGGGCCGACGGTCTTCCCGCGTCGTAGCCGGTGCGAGCCCGGCCAGGGAATCAGTCGCTGCGTGCGGAAGAACCGGGACGCCAGCCTGCCCACGGGCCCCTATCTGGCGCGGACCCATCTGCCGCATGCTGGTCGTTCATCACCACCGGATGGACAGTCGCGGGAGCGCTGCCTGGGCATGCGGACCATAGTTGCAGCGCTCCGCGTCTGCCCGGTCACGCTATGGAGGTTCGCATTAGTGCTGGTCGCCACGATGCCCGATCTGGCCGATGCCCAGGTCGCACTCATGGTCACGGTGACCAGTGCACCCAACCAGCACTAATGCGAACCTGAACCTGCAGGTTAACGGGCAGACCGTATCCATCGAACCCGCCCACGCGAAGATCCGCCGGGCCGGCTACGCCGGCAACGCGAACGCCAGGCGCTCCTGAGCTTTCAGTCCGCGTCGGCCGCCCACCACACGGCTCCGGACGCCGACACCGTCCCCGCGCTATGGGGAAACTCGTCGACTGTCTCAACGCCGACGACGGCACCCACCTGCTGGCGCGCGGCCATGGCACATCTGCACCTGGTGTCCATCCACCCCTGAGCCGACGGGAACGGTTCACGGCCGGCCCTGCTTCCCGCAGTCGGCGCTCGACATCGCACACGCGCCGATGACCATGAGGAACCCATACACCAGCTGACAGACAACCCGCGGACCCGCCGATGCCCGATCGGCGGTCACTGCCCGGCATCGGCCTTCATCGCTTGAAAATCCCGTCGAGCACGAGGGCCGGGGCCGTCCAGTTCAGTGACGCCCGCAGACCCCGCAGCTGGGTGGACAGGCCGTGCGCCAGACTGGCGGCGACTGTGGCAATCTGACCTACTGTGAGCGCGCGGGAGCACGGAGCCAGCTGGGATTTCTTCGTCTCCTACACCGCCTCCGATCGCGCCTGGGCGGAGTGGATCGCCTGGCAGCTCGAAGATTCCGGCTACCAGGTGCTGATTCAGGCATGGGACATCGTCCCCGGCGATCATTGGATGGGCCGCATGGAGGACGGAGTACGCGGCAGCCGCAAAGTCATTGCGGTCCTCTCCCACGCCTACCTCACCTCGGTCTACGGGCGCGTGGAATGGGAGGCCGCGTTCCGCGCCGACCCCCACGGACAGGCCCGCAAAGTCATCCCGATCCGCATTCAGGACTGCCCCCGCCCCACCCTCCTCGGCGCGGTCGTCTCTTTCGACCTCTACGGTCTGGACGCCGACACCGCCCGCGCCCGGCTGCTAGACAGCATCACCGCCACGGTGAAAGGGCGCGCTAAACCCCTCACCGAGCCCGCCTTCCCCGACACGTTCATACCCCCCGCCACATCCGCATACCCCGGCACCAGCCCCGGCCCGAAGTTCCCGACCAGCGGCCCCGTTAGCGACCCGCCGCACCGCGCCGACGGTGCGGGTTCGAGACGTTACCTGGTTGCGCTCGCGAGTCTCATCATTGCTAGTGCGTTGGCCGTGCTGAGCGTGTTCGCATGGGGATATCTGGACAGTCTGACCCGTCCCAAAAGTGGGCTGGCGACCACCCCGAATGGCAGCACCGCGGCCGGGATCGCCACCGCTACTCTGCTTCCCGCACCGCCCGCGACCGCGTCGCGGACACAGGCGACTGCTTCGGCGCACCTCTCCTGCACCGTCGAGGATGACGAGGGCAGCGGAGGGCACAAGGGGGCACATGTCGTGTGCCTAGGTGGGGGGAGCGACGAATTCTTCGCTTCCGTCGACTGCGAAAAGTTCGACGATCACAGCGTTTACCGTCACAAAGGTACGGTGGTCAGCATCGGGGGGAGGTCGACGGTGTGGTGCGCTCTCAACGCCAAAGTGATCCGCGTCTTCTATACCCCGGTCTGAGCCGGTCTCCCGAACCGGGATCACAGGATCCGTCCGGGCCGGGTTGGAGGTTGAGCGGGCCGAACTCGTACAGACAGAAAACCGCCGTCGGCTCGACGGGCACCGGGGTGACCTGCTCGTCGGCGATGGCGTAGAAACGACACGCCATCCTGGCTGATATCGTCAATCACTCCTTGGTGGCCAGGGGCTCACCATTTTCGACAGGCTCCAGGTCGAGAACGGCAGCCGATGCTCCGGCGGAAGCGATTTCGCGATCTTCTTGCGACCACAGACGTGGTTTCCATGCCGGAAAGTCCGACGTCGCGTTACGACCCGGCGGCCACAGGCACCCACAGACCCCGGCAGCGCCCATCCATCACGGTCGTTCCTCATCGGCGAGGTTATGTCACCAGCCGGATGCCGTCCGCCGGAACCATCTCCTGCCCTCGGCGGCGATTCCTTCGAGGACGTGAATGGTGTGCTGCAGTCCGCCGGCGTCCTGCGTGAGGTCGGCCACCAGTTCGGGCGTCTCGTCCGCGGTGATCTCCTCCGGTGCGGTTTCTGTCATCTGCATCGGGAGTATCTGGCCGTTAACGAGGACTATTTCGACTTTCTGTACGTTCCTGGCGCCCCGGTCGACGCGAATGAAGGCGACCGAGTCGAAGCGGTAGTTCAGGCGCCCCTTATCGGAGAACTCTCCTGTCTCGAAGTCCAGCACCGACACGAAGTTCCGGACTCCGTCGGCGGTGAGGAGAAAAACGGAGATCTGGTATTTCTTGTAGCGCAACGGACCTCGGTGGACTCGCCCTCGTTTACTTGACGTGGCCTGTGTCTCGATGAAGGCGTGGGCGATGACGTTGCTCGCTGTCAGTCGGTAATGGTGCAGCGCCCGGTCGAGGAGTATTCTGCGGTCGCAGTCGAGCCACCGTGCCATCTCCTGATCGTCCGGCCGGTCTGCCAGGTAGGCCTTCCACCGATCGAATCCTGTCTGTCGTGCCGCCCTGACTTTTTCGTGCTGATCCTGCTCTGCGGCGAATCGCCGCTTCTCGCATTCTTTCTCCAGTCGGGCGAGAACATGGATGTAAGTCGCGGCGGTGACGAAGAGCGCTGTCTCGAGGGCCAGGAGAACCTCGACTCCGGCTGTGGCGACCAGCGTCCACAGACCTCCGCCTACCAGTACGGCGATCCCGACCAGCCCGTACGTACCGAGGCCCGGCACGGCACGCTGTGCTCTCGTGTAGGACAGGTGGGTTCCTCCCCTCCACATCCTCTGCATCTGCCATGCTTCATGCTGTAGCAGCCACGCGATACGATCGGCGCCGATCCAACGTTCCCAGTAGAGGTTGATGATCTCGTTGGCGATGCTGCGTCGGGTCCTGGCCGTCCACTGAAGCCACTCGGTGGGGGCGATACCACTCGGCGGGTTCGTGGCGACGCGGTGCTTGAGATCGTGGTCGATTTTCTTCGCGAACGCTCCGGAGGGCTGCAGGGAACCGACTTCGTCCGCGGTGTCGATGTACTCAATCTTCCAGGTCGCTCCGTGTCGGACGGCGAGTGCACCGATGGTGAGAACCAGTGTGCACCCGAGCATCGTCCAGGCTTTTCCGGCCGCCGTCAGGCGCACGGCGACGTGTACCGACCAGGCTGCGAAGAACACTGCCGAAACTACGGCACGTAGGCGAGTTTGTTTGGAGATGTCGACTGGATGTGGAGGGCGTGTGCGCGGTGCGACCGGGTCCGGATGGAAGAACTTCTTCACCCGATCGGTGCGTGCGTTAATCTTCTGCTCGTTGCGGGCCTGAACGATGGCGCGCTGCCATATTTCGTCCTCGAGTGGACCCTCGAGGAACTGTTCCGTGTGACGGAGAATCATGCCCTTCTGCTGGTCGGGCAGGGTGTCGAGCTCCTTGAGTGCCACCGTGACGTCGGTGTTCCGACCTTCGGTCGCCTCCAGCAACAGGAGCACCGCACGCAGGCCCTGCGCCCAGGGGCCATCGCTCTGCTCAGGTTGAGCTTCCTGTAAGTCGCGTAGCTGCCTGGACTCATCGGCTGACAGTTCGTTCCTCGATCGTCCGCTGACCAGTGCCAGCAGCCAGTGGAAACGCACTCGGTCGGACTTCGCGGAGCTGACCACGAACTCGCGCATGAGCTGGCGTGCCTGGTCGGCCATGCGCCCGTCCAGGTGGCGGACACCGACCTCGAACTTCTCCTCGGGGCTCGCATCAGGGGCGACCGTGTACTGGTTGACGTCGCCGTGGACGACGCCGGCCTGGACTCCGACCTGAGAGAAACCGTCGGCGATGTTGGAGGACGAAACCGGGCTGGGCTGGGAGCCCGACCCGGAGGCGAAGCCCCAGTCATCGGTCACGACAATCCCTGCGCGATGGCGATGGCTACCCCGATCTTCGTGGTGAGGTCGGCCACGTCACCGATCAGCCCACGGACCTTCTTGAGGGCGACCAGCAGGGCTCGGCGGTTCGCTGGTGAATCCGTCTGGAGTGCCTCGTCGGCTGCGGCGAGCTCGGCTGCGGCGGCCTCGTAGGTGTCCTCGTCCACGGTTCCGGCGCTGCGTGCGTTCTGCAGGTCGGTGCGGAAGCCGACGAGCGCCGCCGGGAGGTCCGCCGGGACCCGCTCACCGGTCGCGCCGATGGTCACGCCCCCGTGTATGGCTCCGGCCTGCACGCCAACCTGGGCGTTTCCCGACGCGGTGTTGCGGATGTTCTGGTTCGGTACCTGCATGGTGGATCTCCTCCCGATCCTCGTCTCCGCGGCATCGGCCTTTCCGATGTCCACGGCCAGTTCCTCGGCGAGTGCCACGGCGAACGAGGCCGCGTTCGCCACGGCTCGCTGCTGCCACAAGTGGCGGTCGGTCGACTCCTTGGTGCCGTCGGCGTGGTCGCTGACGCCACGAATCACGATCACGGGCAGGGAGCTGTTCAGCAGCCCAGCCTGGCTGGCCCCCGCGCCTTCCATCTCGATGGCGAGTGCGTCGTTGTAGTGGTCGTGAAGCCAACGGGCCAGGGCCGACACGGTGGAGTTCAACACCACCTCGCCCGCCGCGATCGGCCCGAAGTGCACCTGTGGGAGGGAGTCCGCTTCGACTGGCGGCCGGGCCCAGCTTCTCGTCCGAAACAGGTGGCGTGCGATCTGTTCGGCGCGGTGCGATAGCGGCCACGTGCGGGGTCGCCCCCAGAGCCCTTCGCCCTCACTGGTGGCGCCGTGGAAGGCGTAGACGTGAGTGCCCACGACGACGTCACCGAGTGCGATGTGGCGATGAAGGCCGCCGGCGACGCCGACGAAGAGCAAAGCCGCCGGTGCAAACTCGGCGATGGCTCGTTCGGCGAGCACCGCTGCCGACTGATTGCCCACGCCGACGTGTGCCAGCGCCACCCGGCATCGGCCGCCGGCCAATCGGCCGACCTCGAAACGGGTTCCCTGCGGATGGCGGTGCAGCCGCGCGTCTACCAGATGTTCATGAACTGCCTGGTACTCCAGGTCGAGAGCCGTCAGGACGACGATCGTCCGGGTGTTCGCCACGCTCATCCCTCCTCTTCCGGGTGCGTGTCGGCGGCATCTGCCGCAGGGGCGACGGGCCGGGTGATCGGTGGTGAGAGGACGGAGCTGAGGCCCGCTCGGAACAGGCGGGCGGGCCGCCCGACAGTGGTCCGTTGCTCCCCGCCCACCGGAACGATGAACCCGCTGGCTTTCTGGACCTTTCGGTAGAAATTCCTGGGGTCGAGTGGCGTCCCCCAGACCGCCTCGTACACATCCTGGAGATCACCGATGGTGAAGGCGGGACCGCAGAAGGCGGTGGCAAGTGCTGAGTTCTCGAGCTTGGCCCGGGCGCGTTCGACGCCGTCCGTGATGATTCGACGATGGTCGAAAGCGAGAACCAACTCGCCTGAGAGGACACGGTTCGTCGGCTGCCAGCTCGCATCCGCGGCGTCCGATCCCGCGACCGGTTCCGGCAACCGCGGCGCGACAGCGAGGTAGGCCACCGAGACAACCCGCCCCCGCGGGTCACGGCCGGGCTCGCCGTAGACGCCGAGCTGTTCCAGATACAAGCTCCCGGCCTCGATGCCGGTCTCCTCGACGAGCTCCCGCCGTGCCGCCGCGTCGAGGTCCTCCTCGACGTGTGCCAGGAAGCCACCCGGGAGCGCGAACGCACCTTGGTACGGCTCGATCGCACGTTTGATCAACAGCACCTGCAGGCTCGTCCCCCGCAGGGTGAGGATCACGAGGTCGACGGCGATCAGAACCCCTGGAGGCTCCCACAGATCATGGATCACGTTGCAAGACTAGCTTTTTGTGTCAATGACAGAAAGACCTGTCGGCAAGTGGACAGTCAGGGATGGCCCACCGGGTCAATGCGGTCCGGGCGTCTCGAACGACGGAGGTGCCTAGGAGTGGCGGGGCGCCGGGGCGACAGGGGTGACACGGCGTATGGGCCCCGCGGTGTGGTCGGCCGTGCCACTCCCGAGCCCGGCTGGCGATCTCGCGGCTGGCCCGAGCGTTCGGCGTCCGCGGTCCACAGCCGGCGCGTTCGAGACGTGGCTCGGCCGCCCCGGCAACACCTGGGAGTACTACCGCGAACTCGCCGACCGGGGCCCGACGTACCTCCCCGACCAGGACGTCTCCAGCTGGATCCGGTTCAACCTGACTGCCTACCACCAGCAGGCCTAGACCGTTGCGGGCCGACTCGACCGCTCCGGGCGGGTCTGGCGCGCACTCTCCGAGTTCGCCGAGACCTCCGGTCTGGACGAGCGGGTGGTCACGGCCCTGCACGATGTGGCCGTGGCTCAATACCAGGAACTTAAGGTCTGATCGTGTAGGTTCTGGCTGTGCCGAGGCGTGGTCAGGTCAAGGAGAAGGCCGGGGACCGGTTGGTGGACCGGGTCGGGCTGGGGGTGCTGGCCGCGCAGTTCCCGGACGTGCTGGTCGACCGGGTGGTCGCGGAGGCGGGCCGGCGTGAGCGGCGGACGCGGGATCTGCCGGCGGCGTTGATGGTCCGCTATGTGGTCGCGTTGGCGTTGTTCCCCTCGGATGGCTACGACGAGGTGATGCGGCAGGTCAAGCTCGCCGACG
>NZ_KB893778.1 GCF_000374165.1 Parafrankia elaeagni | reverse complement strand
CAGGGGCAGCTGTTCCCGGCCTGGCGCTACCACGCCGTGTTCACCGACAGCCCGTTCACGCTGGCCCAGACCGAGGCCCAGCACCGCGACCACGCGATTATCGAGCAGGTCAACGCCGACCTGATCAACGGGCCGCTCGCCCACCTNCCGTCGGGGGTGTTCACCGCCAACGCCGCCTGGCTCNCCCTGGCAGCACTCACCCACAACCTGCTGCGCGCCGCCGGCACCCTGGCCTCACCGTTCCACGCCCGCGCCCGCGGAGCCACCCTGCGCGCCCACCTGATCAACATTCCCGCCCGGCTCGCCCGCCACGGCCGCGGACAGATCACCCTGCACCTGCCCGCCGGCTGGCACGCCGAGAACGCCCTGACCGGACTGTTCACCGCCGTCCACGCGCCCCCACCCGCCCGCGCCGGCTGACAGCCACACCCGCCACGCCCACGCACCAGGTCAGCACCACCCCACCCCCGACCCCGTCCCAGGACCCCGGCATCCCGCCGAACCGTGAGCGGCCGGCCAGCCACACCCACAAACAACTACCCACAGTTAACTATCGTTACGGATCGGCTGGAATGGCGCAGGAACCCGATCGGTGCATCCAGGCTCAGGCGGTCTTGCATCGACGGAACCATCGGGGCCCCACCCAGAGCGAGAAGATCGATGGAGGGTGAAGCGGGTGAACCAAAGTTACGATGTCGCCATGACGGAGATGCCGCTCCCCCCCGACGACCAACTTGCCGAGGTCGTCCGAGAGGCTGCCGCGTCTGGTCAGGTCGTCTACCTGACGGACAAGGGCCGGCGGCTGGCCGCGATCGTACCGGCAGGTCTCGCCGAACTCCTCGAACGGGGTGAGACGACCAACGGTCGGCGGGTGCTCGGCGCTCGGGGCGCCGGCCGCAGCGGCCGGCAGGACATCTCCGAACGCATGGAGGAGATTCTCGCCAACGAGGTGGCGTCATAGCCCTCGTAATCGACGCCGGTCCGCTCTACGCGTACGTCGACGCCGATGACCAACATCACGAGGCCTGCGCGGACCTGCTGGAGATCCCCCCCGGACCACTGATCGTTCCCACCCTTGTGATCACCGAGGTGGTCTACCTACTCGGTGCCCGGCTCGGCACCCAGGCTGAACTACGTTTCCTCGCAGACCTGGCCTCCGGGGCGTTCGATGTCGAGACCGTCCACCCGACCGACCGACTGGCTGCGGATCGCGGACCTGGTCAACCAGTACCGCAGCCTGCCCCTGGGCACCGTGGACGCATCGGTGATCGCCTGCGCCGAACGACTCGGTGTCGACGAGGTCGCCACCGTCGACCGCCGACACTTCACCGTCGTCAAAGCCAATCGGACGCTCACCCTCCTGCCTTAGTCGATCATCGATATGTGCCTCTCCCGCGGGACGCTCCTCCCGCGGGTTACCCGCAGTCTGGTGCCCTCGCAGGCACTAGCCACTACCGGCACAGCATGGCCCAGATCCAGTACCGAGGAATTGTCAGAACTGTGGACCGTGTGGCGGACCGATAGAGCTCAGCTGAGCCGGTAGCGACCATTGGTGATCCCGCGTAGCAACGTCCCAAGCTCCTCCGCGTCGATGCCCGCCTGACGGAGGACCGAGGCGAGGGTGCCCGTCGCCAGCTCCCGACGAAGTGGGACGATCACGACCCGGGCGTTCTCCTTATGCCTCAGCTTGCAGTGCGAGCCACGCGTGGCGACCTCCTCGAAGCCGACACGCCCCAAAGCCTTCACCACCTTCGCCCCGGAGACCCGAGGCAGCGCGGGCGTCACGCCGAGAGGCGGATGTCCAGCTGGGCAACGATGGGACCGTCCGCAGCGGTCACAGGGAACGGCTGGTCCTCGAAGTACAGCTCCAGCGCCTCACGAAGATTCGCCAGCGACTCCTCGACACTGGGGAGTCGCGAGTTTCCGAAGGTTACCGAGAAAAGCCCGCCCACGCCGACGGACGCGCCGTTGGACTCTCCACCAGCGGTGATTCGGATGGATTCGGATGAATTCGGGCGAGCCGCCCTTACACCGGACGGTATCCGCCACCCTCAGCGGATTTTTTGTTGTGCCCGCAGTCGCCGGTGCGATGGGAACAACCGCCAGCGTCGCGCCCACCCCGACCATCAGGCCCAGGGCCCTGATTCTCGAAATTCCTCGCAAGACGCACATCCAACGCACGCATCGAACAGATGGCGGCGCGGAGCTCGGTACACCCGGCACACAATTTTTTCACGTAACGTGATTATTCAAACATCCTGAGTCACCGAAGGATCTGTCGGTGCAGGCCCGCGGGCGCCTCACCGGCGCGCCAGCCGGGCCTGCCCACCAGCCCCGCGTCCGACAGGGCCGCCGACGGGGTGCTTCTCGTCGCCGAACCCACCGGCGTTCGCCCCCAAGGGGGCCGCGCGATCCCAGCCCCGCATCCGGGTGGCCAGCCCCACCATCCAATGATATCAATGCATGTTTTTATGAAAATTGCCACTGCGCAGGCACCATTTTCACCCGAGGGTACGAACGTTGCGATACGCCAGGCAGTTCACCGCACCGTAGACGGATCAACCACTGCGCCGAACTGGCACGAACGGGTAGTGCGCCACCAACGGGCTACCGGTGACCTCACGGACAAGAGCGAAACAAGCAGATGGGAGGATGCGCGAACAGACCGAGAGGAGAAAACATGCTGGACCAGGCCGGGCCTGACGACACGACCAGCACGGTTGAACACCAAACCACGACGTTGACGGCATCACGCGGCCCCGTGGTACGCCGGCCACCGAGGCCTGGCGCACCCGTCGCCACCCCACCCGGCGCGCCCACCCCACCCGGCGCGCCCACCTCACCGGTCGCTCTCCCCACCAGAGGCCCCGCAATCCCCACGCAGGCTTCCCCCACCGACACCGACACCGACTACGGCGCCNTCAGACGCCCAGATCGCCGAGACCAGCTACACCGCGTTCGGTCACACCGGCCAGCCGGTCACCGCCCGCCTCATCGTCCGCAGGGTCAAAGCACTCCACCGGGAGACGAACCCCGCCCAGGGGCAGCTGTTCCCGGCCTGGCGCTACCACGCCGTGTTCACCGACAGCCCGTTCACGCTGGCCCAGACCGAGGCCCAGCACCGCGACCACGCGATTATCGAGCAGGTCAACGCCGACCTGATCAACGGGCCGCTCGCCCACCTNCCGTCGGGGGTGTTCACCGCCAACGCCGCCTGGCTCNCCCTGGCAGCACTCACCCACAACCTGCTGCGCGCCGCCGGCACCCTGGCCTCACCGTTCCACGCCCGCGCCCGCGGAGCCACCCTGCGCGCCCACCTGATCAACATTCCCGCCCGGCTCGCCCGCCACGGCCGCGGACAGATCACCCTGCACCTGCCCGCCGGCTGGCACGCCGAGAACGCCCTGACCGGACTGTTCACCGCCGTCCACGCGCCCCCACCCGCCCGCGCCGGCTGACAGCCACACCCGCCACGCCCACGCACCAGGTCAGCACCACCCCACCCCCGACCCCGTCCCAGGACCCCGGCATCCCGCCGAACCGTGAGCGGCCGGCCAGCCACACCCACAAACAACTACCCACAGTTAACTATCGTTACGGATCGGCTGGAATGGCGCAGGAACCCGATCGGTGCATCCAGGCTCAGGGCGCCCGCCGCCGACGCGACCGCCTCAACGTAACTGTGAGTTTATGGTGCGTGCCCCTTTCGCAAGATCGACGATCTCGATTCAATCGAGATCATCCGTATTCGTCTCGCATTTCGCGAACAACCATGAGCGCATTTGGCGTGCTCCTTGGCGGCCGTTCACTGTGTCGGGTTTGGGGTCAGATCCGAGAAATGTGGCGAGGATTTGGCTGCCGGAGAAGCTTCGCCTGGGTCAGCCGTTCAGCCAGGATTTGACGGTGATGGAAAGCCCGGGGATCTCGACGGTGACCGCGGTCCACAACAGGTTCGTGTCCACGGAGAAGTAGCCGTGTACGAGGTGGTTGCGCATGCCGGTGATCGCGCCCCAGGGTACCTCGGGGTGCTCTGCGTGGAAGGAGTCCGACAGTCGTGCTGCGGCTTCTCCGATGATTCCTACCCATCTGATCAAGGCGGCGGACAGAACAACGTTTTGGTCGAGTTCCGCGTGAGAGGTGGGGAGATGTGCGCTGATCAGCTCCGCATGCTCGACGATGTCGCGGAGGCGCTCATCGTCCGATCTCACAGGGCGACAGCCTCGGCCAGGACCCGTGGACGGAGCCGAGGGCGTAGCCCGGCGACCGTCGTGACGTCGACGTGGACGTTGAGTGTCGCTTCGGTGTCGCTGATGAAGCCGCCGAGGTCAAACAGGCCTCGTCCTGGAGCGAGATCGACAAGGAGGTCGACATCGCTCGCGTTGTCTGCTTCGGCGCGGGCGACGGAGCCGAAGACACGGATGTTGCTCACGCCGTAGCGTCGCGCGATCGCGTAGACGTCCGCGCGACGACGACGCAGTTCGCTCATCGTCACCACCCGGCGACGATCGGAGTCTGGCGTCATGACGGCCTCCTCCACGCGGAGTACAGCCCACTGGCGCGGGCCGCGAGGTCGCCCCTACCACTGGACAGGGTGGCAACGGAGTCCGGCAACGGCCGTTCGTCGCTTCCGCCCTCGGTTGGTGTGCGCTCTTGCGGAAGCGCCAGGGCCGGTGCCACCTGGGATTCGGGAAGCCGGTCGATGAGCCGGTGCAACTCGTCTCGCAAGGTGCTCACGGAGCACAGGATACGGCCGTGGGTGGCCGTCGACCCAGGAGATCCACTGGTGTGACCACTTTGTGCTCTTGGTGGAAGGGCGGGATGCCACGGTAGATCACGAAACCGTAAGCATGGCCGGGATCGCTTCCAGGTCGACCGCGTCCCATGGCAGCCCCAGGGCCTCACCCTGCCGAAGGCCGAGTGCCGGGGCGACGGACCATCGGGCCGCGTTGCGCTGGCCCTTCGCCGCGTCGAGGACGGCCCGCGCGTCCGAGGCCGTCGAGCTCAAGGTCCGGCGCGCCTGTTCGCCGCGGCGTCGAGGAGATCGGCCACCGTCCGCCGCGGCGCGCCGGAGGCGACGGGCGCGGTCTCCGCTCCGAACCGGCGCAGCAGCTCGCCGCGGACGGCCGCCGGGCTGCCGGTGACGACGCGCCGCAGCAGCCGGTCCTTCTCCGCCGCGGGCAGGCCCGTGACCCAGGCCTCCAGGCGCTCGGAGTCACCCGGCGCCCGGTCGAGCGACGGGCTCGCCTCGGCCGCGACCGCGAGCAGGTCGTCGTCGACGCGCAGGAAGGCGGCCAGCTCGCGCTGCGGCGCGGTGAGGCTGCCCAGCCCGGCGGGGACGGGCGGTTCGAGGTCGCCGTCCGCGTCGTCGTCGAAGGCGTCCTCGTCGCGTTCCCAGGTTCCGTACGCCGCCAGCCAGGCCAGGTACAGCGCCCGGTGGTCGCCGGCGGCGAGCTCGTCACGGAGGCCGACGAAGGGCGCCAACGACCGTTCCGTCGTGAGCTCCTCGCTACCGGACTCGTCTTCGCTCGACAGGTCGAGGATCAGGTGCTCGTCCGTCGTCCAGGCGGTGGCGTGCTCGTCGACGCAGTACGGCTCCACCGCCTCCAGGGGCAGCAGCTTGGTTGGCAGCCTGAGCATCAACCGCCGCGAGCCCCAGTTCGCGTAGTACAGATGGGCGTCGTAGTGAAGCTCGATCAGTTCGTCTGGGCGGCCGCGGAAGTCGCCCCAGTGGTATTCGTTGACGAAGCTGGTCGCGGTGATCGTGGCCCGGCTCGACAGCTCGCGCACCTCGTCCTGCGCGTCGGCGTCGAGCGGTTCGTCAACGGCGAGGAACTCGTAGTACTGGTACTCGCTCAACGTGCACCTCGCCGGCCGGTGGTGGGGAACGGCGTCGCCCGGAAGCCCGAGTCGTCGCCAAGGTGGAGAACAGTCCGCTTGGAGGAAGGTTTACCACGGCCGCCGCCGCTCGGTGGCGGCCGTGTCCGTCAGGGTAGAGGTGGGTCAGGCGATGGTGGCGGCGGCGATCGGCACCCCGAAGGCTCTGCACCAGATCAGCACGGTGAACGGGCGGTCCGCGGCGATGGAGGCGGCATCGCCCGCTGGCACCGGGTAGTTCTGCGCGCCGCGATTGCCGCGGAGCGCGCCGAGCCTGGTCCCGCCGTCAGGGCTGGTCGCGTCGGCTCGGCCGACCAGATAGACGTGGTAGTCGGGGCCGGCCTCGACGTCGAGCGCCTCGAACCGCACCAGGAACGACTCGTCGCCGGCGGGCGCCGAACCGGTGGTGAGGAGCAGCACGGTACCGGTGGCCTGGTGGTCGATACCGCGCAGGGACGACGTCACAGCCCCGGCCGGCTCCCGCGGCGGAGCCGGGACAGCGGTGCTGCCGGCCGGCCCCGAGGCCGCCGCTGGCACTGCTGTGGGAAACGGGTCCGTCACCGTGACGTTGCGGAAGGAAGGAACGACAGCCAGCACCAGCGCGACGGCTACGGGTATGGCCTGGACGAGACCGGTGATCCAGGGCCCCTGCCGCAGCCGCGGGAGCAGCAGCCCGAATCCTACCGTGAGCAGGCCGACGACCAGGCCGAAGCCGAGGGCCCGAGGGCTGCCCAGCATCGAGCGGGCGACACCTGGCTTCCAGGCGAAGAACACTGCCGTCCCGAGCGCCGCTACCGCGGGTACGACCAGCGACGAGGAGGGCGGGCGGAAGTTACGTCGAACCGTGGTCATGCCGGTGCAGTCCTCCGGGCCCCGCCGACCGTTACAGTCGTCCGCCTGACACCCGACGGGCCGAGGACGCTGCTCCCGATACTCCCCGGCCGCCCGGCCGCCGGGCGGGCCGGCTCGGCTCGGCCCGGCCCGGCCCGGCGGACGGGTACGGCGACGCGGCCCCGCACTCATCCGGTGAAGGGCACCAGGGAAAGGGTTGTGGCCGGTGCCGGTCTCGCCTAGTTTCCGGTTCGTGGATGTTCGACGGAGCGCGCCGGTCAGGTTGGCTCCGGGGGTGGCTCCGAGCGTGGCTCCGTGTGGCGAGGACGCCGGGCTCGTGCGGGCGCTGCGGGGCGGGGACGAGCGGGCGTTCGCGACGCTGGTGGAAAGGATGACGCCGGCCATGCTGGCCGTGGCGGAGGGCTACGTGCCCAGCCGGACGGTGGCCGAGGAGGTCGTACAGGAGACGTGGCTGGCGGTGCTGACCGGGCTGGACCGGTTCGAGGGCCGGTCCAGCCTGCGGACCTGGGTGTTCGGCATTCTGCTCAATGTCGCCAGGAGCCGGGGCGTGCGGGAACGCCGCAGTGTCCCGTTCAGCCGCGCCTTTCCAGCGGATGATGCCGGTCCGACAGTCGATCCGGATCGGTTCCGCCCGCCAGGGCAGGAGTGGCCGGGGCACTGGGCGACCCCGCCTCGGCCCTGGGACCTGCCCGAGTCGGCTCTGTTGTCGCACGAGGTCCGCACCCGGCTGCGGGCGGCGCTGGACGCGCTGCCGCCCCGACAGCGCGCGGTGGTGCACCTGCGGGACGTGCAGGGGCTGGAGGCGGCCGAGGTCTGCGCCTTGCTCGGCATCGAGCCGGGCAACCAGCGAGTGTTGCTGCACCGGGGACGGGCCGGACTCCGGCAGGCGCTGGAGGACTACCTGGATGAGGCGCGACGGTGAACCTCGGCCTGGAGATGGACTGCGATGAGCTGGTAGAGCTCGTGACGGAATACCTCGACGGCGCGCTGGATCCCGCCACCCACCGCCGTTTCACCGAGCATCTCGCGCTGTGCGCCGGCTGCGCCGAGTACGTCGAGCAGATGCGGGAGACGGTCCGGCTGGCCGGCACGCTGGGCGAGGACGACCTTCGGCCGGACCTGCGCGACAAACTGCTCGCGGCGTTCCGTGGCTGGAGGACGGGCACCACGCCTTCCCCCTGACAGCCGCGGGCAATTACTGGGCCGTGGAACGTGGGGGAAGGCGTGACGCGGTTCGCGGCGCGGCACGATTCGGTGCGCGGCCAGCCGACGGATCAGCACTCGGCCAGGTCCTCCGACCTCACCAGACGTTGGGCCAGCCTCCTGACCATCCGATCCGGTTGACGCCCAGGGTCTCCCGGCCACCGGCGCCTGCGTCGTAGTAGTGGTAGACGAGAAGGGATCCGTCGACGTCGCGCAGAACGCTCTGCCCACCTGGCCCGACCACGGCATCGTGGGTGGCCACGATCTCGGTGCCACCGCCGCTGGTCAGGGGAACCCCCGACCTGTCGAGGTACGGGCCGTTCGGGCTCGCCGAACGTCCCACCATGATTCGGTAGGTACTGGACGTACCCCGGCAGCACAGGTCGTGGGAGACGAAGAGGTAGTAGTAGCCGCTCCGGTAGACGATGTACGGCGCTTCCACCGCGTGGGGGGCGGGCGGGCGATGCGCAAGATGGTAACGGGTGGTGTCGGTGGCCAGCTGCCTTCCGCTGGAGGGATCTATGCGGATCATGTAGATCCCGCTCCAGAAGGAACCGAAGGAGAGCCACCAGCGGCCGTCGTTGTCGACGAGCAGCGCCGGGTCGATGGCGTTGAAGGTGCTCGACGTCGTGGAGCTGATGACGATCCCCCGGTCCGTCCAGCTTCCGGGGAGGCCGGTGGTGGATGTCGCGAGCCCGATCGCGGACCTGTTGCTACCGAAGCTGGACGCCGAATAGTAAAGCCAGTACTGCCCGTTCTGATAGGAGACGTCGGGTGCCCACAGATCGCCGGAACTGTTGTAGGAGTACACCCAGGACGGAATCGTCGGGAAGGCTCGTCCCAGGTAGCTGAAGTTCACCCGGTCCGCCGAAGAACGGATCTCAATGCCGTTGTGGGTGGAGTAAAGCAGGTAACCGGACGAGGTCCTGACCATGGACGGGTCGTGCACAGTCACGTTTCCCGTGACGTAGCCCGGCCCCGGATAGGCGGCCCGGGCCGGGGACGCGGGGACGACCGCGGCGCACACCACCACCATGACGGTGACCGCCACCGAGACCGTGACCTGCCACCAGGAACGTGCTGTCGCGCTCTTCCGCCAAGAGGCTAATCGCCCGCGTTGACCGTGTCTCATGTCTGCTCCCTGGAATCTGGAAGAAGCGCGATGGGGGTGGCCTCGGGTGGTGGTATCGCGGGTGGTGGTATCGCGGGGGGAGGGGGCGGAGGACCGCGCGTTCGGCACCCTCCGCGACCTGGCCGGTTCAGACCGGCAGCAGGTGGAACCGTTGGCAGATGTTGTCGAGCCACGCCCACTGCGCGATGTCGCTGCCGTTGGCCAGGCCGCAGTTGGACAGGTCGAGCGCCTTGCCGCTGTGCCGCGCGAGGAGACGGACCGATCCGTCGGCCAGCGGCGCCAGCCGCCACTGGCTGTTGGCGCCGGAGCAGGCGCCCTGGACGACCCCCGCGCCGTCCGCCGTCGACGCACCGCTGACGATCAGGCAGCTGGTGGTGCTGGAACTGGGCGAGATGCGGTAGTAGCCGTTGTCGGTGTGCGTGAAGCTCCACCGCTGGCAACCGCTGCCGAGCCACTCCCACTGCCGCACGTCTGCCCCGGCGGCCGTGGAGCAGTTGGTGACATCCAGAACCTTGCCGCTCTGGGTGCTTGCCACGGCGCTGGTTCCCACCGGCCCCAGGCGCCACTCCTGGCAGGTGTTACCCAGCGAGCTCCACAGCCGCACGTTGGTTCCCGAAGCCGTCCCACAGTTACTGACGTCGAGGACCTTGCCGCTGCTGCGGTTGGTCAGCCGGAACCATCCGTCGGTGGTCGGGGTGAGCTGCCACTGCTGACAGGCGTTGTCCAGCCAGGCCCACTGGCGGACGTCGGTGCCGTCGGCGGTGCCGCAGTCGGCGGCGTCCAGTGCCTTGCCGCTGTGGCTGTTGACGAGGCGGTAGTAGCCGTCCGCCGTGGGGTCGAGCACCCACTGGTTCGCCGTGCCGCCGCACGGGGCCTGGGCGACATTGGCGCCGTCCGCCGTCGACGAGCTCGCCACACCGAGGCACAGCCCGCTGTTGCGGTTGGCCACCTGGTAGGCGGCGCCGCGCACCGCCGTCGTGATCGGGCCGTGCTCGCCGGAGGGAACGGCGAGGGAGGTGGATGTGGAGGCGGGTGAGCCGAAGTTGGGGGTGCCGTCGCTGTTCCAGGTGAACGACTGCGCCCGGGTGGAGCGGGTGCTTCCGCATCCCTGGCCGCTCGTCGCGTTCCCGTGGTAGACGATCCATTCCTGGGTGCCGTCCGGGGAGGTGAAGAAGCCGTTGTGCCCCGGGCCGTAGACCCCGTTCGCGGCCTGGAAGACCGGGCTGGACGCCTTCGTCCACGAACTGGCGTTCAGTGGGTTGGAGCCGGTCAGGGTGAGTCGCCCCAGCCGGTAGTACTGCGTGTTACAGGAACTGGCCGAGTAGATGATGTGCGTCTGGCCGTTGCGTTGCAGGGCCACCGGGGCCTCGTTGGTGTTGCCGCCCTGCTGTTCCCAGCTGTAGGTGGGCTGCGAGATCATGGTGGACGATCCGCTGACCGTCCACGGGTTGCTCATGGGAGCGATGTAGAGATTCTGGTAGGCACCGTTCCAGGCGGAGTACAGCAGGTGGAGGGAACCGCCGACCCGCAGGTAGCTGCCGTCGATTCCCCAGGCGGTGCCCAGCGGCTCACTCCGGAAGGAATACGGGCCCATCGGATCGTCGGCGGCGCTTTCCAACACGACGAGATGCTGGTTGTCCAGGGTGCCCGCCGTCCCGGCCGTGAACATCATGTACCAGCGCCAGCCGTTGGGGCCGTTGAGGCGATGGAACTCGAACGCCCAGAAGTTGCAGCAACGGCTCGGGTTCGTCTCCGACCAGACGTGCACCGGCGCCGCGGTGGCCAGCCCGGCAAGAGTCGGGGACTTGCGCATGACGAGCTGGGAGGTCCAGGTCGTCGTCGCCAGGTAGTAGTTGCCGTTGTGGTACGTAAGCCATGGGTCCGCCCCGTCAGCGAGCAGGGGATTGGTGAACGTCGTCTCCCCGACCGCCCGCGCCTCGGGGCCCGGTAAGGGCAGAAGCAGACAGGCGAGTGTGACGACGACGGCCAGCAGGCCGGCCCGGGCGCTCGACGGCGGACGGCTCCCGGCCCTCATCCGCGTGCATGGCGCTGTAGGTGACATGGACGGGATCCTCCTGCGATCGACAGGGCAAGGGTTCCGGCGGCTGCCGGCCGCGTCGGGGGCCCGCTGGTCGGAGGAGGGAATCCTCCGACCAGCGGGCTCGGTCGTGCCTGATAGCCGCGGAGAACTCAGTCGACGTAGGTGATGTTCGAGCTGCTGTAGCGGCAGTAGGTGCCGTCGGCGCTGCTGCCGTTGGTGCTGGGCTCGTCACCGTCGTCGTTGCCGATGTACTTCTGGCAGACGGTGATGTCGCGGTCATCGTCATTGATGACGGTGACCCCGGAGAAGGTGGCGCTGTCACCGTAGTTGGTGTTGATTCCAGCGATACGGTTGCCGGGAGTGGTCACCCAGATGTTCTCGAAGACGACATGGCGGGTGTACTGGGTGGAGCAGTTCCCGCAGGAGCGGTAGGCGGTACCGAAGTTCTGGAACTGGAAGTTGCGGACGGTCAGGGTACCGGCGCCGTTGTGCTGGAAGACCTTGTCGGAGGCGGCACGAGCGCCGCCGCCGTCGACGAGGAAGGTCGGCGAGCCGCTGCCGCGGAAGGTGGCGGCGTCCTCGCCGACGTCCTCCCACCAGACGTTGCGCAGAGTGCAGGTGCCGGCGCAGTGAATGCCGTCGGCGGCGGGACTACCCAGGATGACGTTCTGGAGGGTCGCACCGTTGGCGAGGCTGAACAGGGGGCCCTGGTCCTCGTCCTGGCTGCCGCTGCCGAGGGAGCCACTCCCGTAGAAGCGCCTCATGCCGCCGTCATAGGTGCCGCTGACCGAGATGGTGCTGGAGACGGACTGGGTGCCGCTGGCGCTCGGCCAGCTCGGCGGGGTTGTGGAGGTTCCGCCCACCCTCACCAGCTGCCATTGCTGGTTGTTGCCGCCCCAGTTGTCGTACTGGAGGACGTCGGCGCCGTTGGCGGTGGACGAGTTCCACACCTCGAGTGCCTTGCCGCTGTTGCGGTTGGTGAGGGTGACGTAGCCGCCGGAGGTGTCAGTCAGCCTCCACTGCTGGTTGGCGCCGTTGAGGTCGGTCCACTGGACCACGGGGGCGAGATTGGCGGTGGACCACTCGTAGACCTCGAGGACCTTGCCGGAATGCCGGGACTTCAGCCGGTAGTAGCCGCTGCCGGAGTTGACGAACTGCCACTGCTGCCAGTATCCGTCGTTGCGGGGCCACTGGGCGATCCGCGCGCCGTCGTTGGTGGCCAGGTCGTAGACGTCCAGCGCCTGGCCGCTGTGGCGGTTGACCAGCACGTACCAGGCATTGGTGTCCAGCGTCACCGCCGATGCGGGCGCCATGTTCACCACCACTGACAGGAATCCGGTCGCGATCATACTCAGCACCGTCGCGATAATCCGTAAGCGCCAACGGCGTCTCTGTGGGGGAGCCGGAGGGGTGGCGCCGGCGAGATTCATCCTTCACTCCCTGGGGGCGATCACGCTCATCGAGCGAGATATCCGATACGAATTGGTGACGATGGATTTCCGGATGGCGAGAGAGGCGACCCACGGGAAGGAAGCCCCACCGTGAATGGATGACATGAGGTACCTGGGCGACGCGACCACTGTCGCCGGCGGTCAACGGGGCAGGAGACCCGACCTACTCGCGACCTACGTTGGGAAAGCGCATTCCCGCGCCGCCAGAGTAGCCTCGTCACCGGTTGTCGTCAACGGGCGCGTTCCGGTCAGCAAGCCCGCGCCGAGCAGGGGCCGTCAGAACGTGGAATTACCCGGTCGCGGAGGGCTCGACGGCCGCGGCGGCGGTGGATCGGCCGAGGGGTCGGCAAGCACCGGCGGAGGTGCGCCGACGGGCGCGCCGAGACGGGCAGCGATGAGCCAGGTCAGGGCGGCGATCGTGGCCCGGTGATCCGTCCTGCGCCGATCGGCGACCAGCGCAAGCGCGATGATGCCCCCGACGTGGACGACGGCGTGATGGCGGCCCGCGACGTCCGCCGTGCCGGGTGGGGGCTGCTGGTGGCGGTGGCGGGACAGCCTGAGCAGGAGGGTGCCTGGCGAGCGGCGGTCTCCCCAGAGGGCGATCCTGATCCTCACGGTCGGCGCGCCCGGGCGGCCGACCACCCACCGCCCCGGCACGCTGTACCTGGCCTTGCCCCCAGGCACCAGCTGCTCCAGCTCGGTGATGGACACCAGCTCGGACGGCAGCACCCAGGCGACCGGTGGTCCGGGAGCGTGTTCGATCACGGTCACCGCCCAGGTGGCCGCACCGCCGCGGCGGGTCAGGCGCACCTGGGCGTGGCGCCTCGGCAGCGGCCCGACCAGGTCGCCGATCGGACGGGCGGCCGTCCGATCGCTGTGGCCGTCATCCAGGGCGACCCACCTCCCGGACGAGTCGGTCCACGAACGCAGCACGTGGCCGACCACGGTCTCGGAACCGTGGTCGGCGCCGTCGTGATGGGCACCGTCGGTGCCGGACGGGACCCGCGGGACCCGCGGGACCCGCGGGACCGGATCAGCCTGAGCGCCGGCCTCGGGGGCTGGCGAGGGCTGGTCGATGGCGACGAACCGGGGTGTGCCGCCGCGGGAGGTCCAGGAGCCCGCGGCGGGGGCGGCGGCGCGGGTGAAGGGAGCGACCGCGGCGGGGGCGCGGCCGAGCGCGGCGGCATACCCGAGCACGATCCCGAAACGGTCGATCTCGTCCGCGGTGGCTGTCGCCAGCGCCGGCTCGGCATCGATCGCTCTGGCCGTCTTCCTCAGTTGTGCGTTGTGGAGCGAGCGGCGCCACCCGTTCGTCCAGGCGAAGAACAGACCGGTCACCACCACGGTCAGCAGGGCCCCGGAGAAGAATCCGAGGAACCATGCCTGAAAGCTGGAGTTGACCGTCTCCTCGGCGCGGACCTCGGGCGGGATCCAGAGGTCCGCCTCAATAAGACCGTTGATGACCGCGTAGGTCAGACCGAACAGGGCGGAGGCGATGCACAGCATCATGATCTGTCGCTGGTACTGCCGCGGCCGGCGCAGCGCGTCGGCCGTGACCAGATCATGCCATTCCTCGGCGCCGGGCTGGGCCTCGGCGAGAAGCGCGTCGGCGGGAAGCGGGCCGGTGGCCGTCTCCGCGGCGATGAGGTCGAGCACGGCGGTCTCGTGCCTGGCCAGCGGTTCGTCGACAGGCTTGGCTGACCGCTGGGCAAGCAGGCCGTGCGGGCCGTGCGGGCCGTCCCGCCAGAGGTGGACGTAGCCCCGGTGGGCCAGGTCCAGGATGGTCGCCCCGACGGCCGGCTCCCAGTACCTGGCCCTCCATTCAGCCCGGCGCCGGGCCAGTTCCGCCTCCAGCAGCTTCTCCCGTTCACGGGCGTCCGAGCCCTCACCGCCATCGGTGTTCATGGAAGGTTCCGGCGGTGCTATCCACGAGGGGGGTGGACCCCAGCGGAGGCGGTACCGGAAAGCGACCCGTAATCGCAGGGCCATCAGTTTCAGCCCCAACGCTAACAGCGCCAGCGCGGGGCCGGCCAGCACAGCATGGCTGACCACCCCGAAGACGCTCCACGAGGAGAACGCCGCATACATGGTGAGGACGATGGCCGGCAGGGGTGGGGCACGCAATGCCGGAAATATGTCGCACCGCCGACAGGCGAAACGGGAGGAACGAGAGGGAATCAGTGGCCGGATATCGCCGGGTTCAGCTCAGGAGACGTCCGAAGTGCTGATCTCGGCGGTGAACCCCTCCACGTGGTCCGCCCGACCGGCGCCTGGCTCGGCTCCCGCAGACTCGTCTCCGTGGACGGTGTCCACCTCGACGCCACGGACACCGCCGAGAACGTCGAGGAGTTCGGCCGTTTCAGTAACAGACCGAAGACCGCCGCCACCAGCGACGAGCGGTCGCTCGCGGCCACGCTGTTCGACGCCTGCGAGCCAGGCGTGCTCCTCACCGCCGACCGCAAGTACCCCGGCCTGTGAGAGCAGGTCCTGCCAGGCCCGGTGGTCCGCCCGTGGGTCGAGCGGCCGCCCGTTCGGCTGGACGAAGACAAGGTCATGTTCGTTGGCCCACTCACCGCCGGCCGCCTGGTGCTCGGCGCGCTGCGCGGATCAGTGGGCCCGCAGGCTGGTTGCCAGGTTCGGCGGGATCACGATCGTCCGCCGACCCGCGCGGCTCTTCGGACGGACGACCACCAGGCCGCCGCCGGTGCGACGAGGGCACCGACGTGCGGTGGCGCAGCTTTTCGGGTCGGTGCAGCCGTGCGCCCAGGGCCGCCGTTGCAGTGCCTGCCGCACAGTCAGCGTGGCCGGGACCGTCTTCAGGTCCACCGCGTCCCAGGGCAGCCCCGGGGCCTCACCCCGCCGGAGGCCGAGTGCCAGGGCGACCGGCCACCGGGCAGCGTTGCGCTGGCCCTTAGAGCGTGTCTTGCGTGGCCGCTCCGGGCACATATCTGATCATGGATGTGTTGGAGAGCAGCCTCGCCGGGCGGCTGGTCCCGGACGAGTTGTGGGAGCTGGTGGAACCGCTGCTACCCCGGTTCGAAAATCGCTGGCAGGGTGGTGGAACTGCCCCGATCGAGGATCGGGCGGTGTTCACCGCGGTGGTCTACGTGCTGACCTCGGGGTGTGCCTGGCGGCATCTGCCGGCCGAGTTCGGGGTGTCGGTGCCCACGGCGCACCGTCGGTTCCAGGCCTGGACCCGGGCGGGTGTCTGGCCCCGGCTGCATCGGAAGATCCTTGATCTGCACGGTGTGGCCGGGCAGGTCGACTGGTCGTCGGTGATCGTGGACGTGGCCAGCCTCCGCGCGAAAAAGGGGAAGCCTGACCGGTCCGAACCCGGTTGATCGCGGCAAACCGGGCTCGAAAATCCATGTCCTGACCGACGCGGACGGGCTGCCGCTGGTCGTGGCGGTCTCCCCGGCGAACCTGCACGACAGCGGGGCCTTCGTCCCGCTGGTGGCCAGTATCCCGGCGATCCGTTCCCGCCGCGGGCCGCGGCGACGCCGGCCGGACAAGCTGCGGGCGGACAAGGCCTACGACCAGCCGGAACTGCGGCGTTTCCTGCGCCGGCGTGGTATCGCGGTGCGTATCGCCCGCCGAGGTGTGGACAGCGTCGAACGCCTTGGTCGGTACCGGTGGAAAGTCGAAAGAACGCTGGCCTGGCTGGGTGGGTACTGCCGGCCGTCCGCTACGAACGCAACGGCCGGAACTTCCTCGGGTTCGTCTGCCTCGCTGCCGCGATCACCTGCTGGAAGAAACTCCCGCACTCGACGTGAGACACGCTCTTACTGGATGTTTACGTAGTCCTGGTGACGATAAATCACCTTTGATGCCGACGGCTTTTGTGTCTTTCGCCCTGTAGGAGCATGTCCGTGCGTCCCGGAACTGCGATCACAGCATCCGTCGAGTGTGGATATGCGGCTCGATGCCCGTCTGGTTCGGCGATGGGCCGGAAACTCCCTCCCGGCCGGGAGACGGTGTTCGCTCCCGCGGTTGAGGGCCCACCGGGCAGGTAGGAGCATCTAACATGAGAAGCCCCCGCAAGCCCTACCCCAGCGACCTGTCCGACGCCCGCTGGGAGCTGATCGCCCCGGCTCTGCACGCCTGGCGGAAGGCCCGGCTCGACCGCCGGCCCACCGGCCAACCCGCCTCCGTCGACCTCCGTGAAG
>NZ_KB893777.1 GCF_000374165.1 Parafrankia elaeagni | reverse complement strand
AAGCCAGGTCTTTATTTCACCCCAAATGTTTGAGATTGTTGTTTTCACAGTGTTGAAGATAGTTGACGTATTGGTTTTGATGTTATTCCACTTTTCACTGATGAAACTGGTGACAGTGTTTACGATTGTGGTAACCGTATTTTTGATTCCATCCCATGTTTCTTTGAAAAATGACTTAATACTATTCCAAACCTCAGTGGTTTTAGATTTAATTGTGTCCCAGTTACTTGCAATGAGATAAACAAGGATGCCTATTGGTCCACCGAAAGCTGCAAGAATTTCATCCCACCAGGTTAGGAAAAATTCTTTAATGCCATTCCACACATTGGCGGCAGTTTCTTTTATGGAATTCCAAGTTTCGCCCAACCATGTTTTGATCCCTTCCCAAGTCACTGAAAATCCTTCTGAAATAGTCGCCAAGGTTTGCGAAAACCAATCCGTTATTGAACCCCATATTTCAATCGCCTTAGCACTAATGTCATCCCAATTTTTATAAATTGCTATACCAGCAACGATTAATCCTCCAATTGCAGCTATAGCAATTCCGATTGGTCCCGCAATCGCGCTAAATGTTAAGCCCAGCGTCCCCATGGCAGTTATAATAGATGTGGCTATAGGTGCTAACGCCATTAAGGCTCCGACTATTACACCTACTGCCGTTGCTACTGCAGCTATGGTAGCTGCTAATGTGGGATTATCAGAGATCCATTTAGCGAATTTGCCAATCACATCGGCTATTATGGCTAATAAAGGTTCTAAAGCCTTCTTTATATCTTGGAAGGCTTGCTGGAGGGAAACAACTGGAGAAGCATCAATTGCCGCTCCGTCTTCTTTAAGCTTTTTCATACCTTCACTTAAATCCGCTGTACCCTTTTCAGCGTTCATAAGGGTATCAACAATTTTAACTCCCTGTTCTTCCCACATTGTGCCGAAAAGTTGCACACCCATTTCATTTCGAACAGTTTCATCTTTCACTCCCGCCAAGGCTTTTGATACCTCAAACATGGCTGTCTTTCCTTCTTCGCCTCCAGCTGCTACTGCTTGGCCCCACTTTTTAATTTGCTTTTCGGAGATGTCAGTTTGAGACAGCACATCTTTCAAAGCTTGTGGAACTTCTAAACCAAACTCTGCAAGTCCAATTCGCCCCTCTTTAAGACCATCCAAAAGGTTATCAATGTTCCAAGTTTTTGTATCTACCCCTGCAGCAAAGATATTTTGTATTGTCTCAGCATCGTACCCAGCCATTTTTAACTGTGTTCCATATTCAGAAATAATATCAAGTTGTTCAGGAGGAAAGCCGGTATCAAGAAGCGTGTTGGTTAGACCCAATGCTTCTTCATTTGAAATCCCCAATGCTGCAGCAACTTCATTCGTTTCCTGGATCAACTCCACAAAGTCGATTTGTGCATACTTTTTAGCAATAGTTTGTGCGCCTTTTATTACTGCTGTATTAGCCGCATCGCTTTCATCTTTATTTAAAGCCCATTGCCTTCTTACACCCTCCAGGGCAGCCTCTGCATCAATACCGTAAGCCATTACTCCTCTTACTGCATCTTTAATGGATGCTTTAGATTCCTCAGGAACATTGAATGAAACGTCTATTTTTGTATCTAGTTCAGAAACGTCCAATGCCTCACTGATAGCTCCCGCTATACCACCACCGGCAACCAAAGCCCCTGCGACATTTTGTAAACTATCACCAATCCCTTCAACCGCTTCTTCTGTTTCCTGGGCCTCCATTTGCAAGTTCATAAGATCCTGGCGAACACTTTGGATAGAGCTTCCGTTATCCACAGATTGAAGAGTTGTCCTAAGTCGTTCAATATCTCCATTAGCACCTATTGCGTCTCTGCCAATACGTTGAAAAGCATATTCCAAGTCCCTGCTGGTCGCTGTGCCGTCCTGAATCGCTCTGACTAACCTTTGCCCTATTACGTTTGCATAATTCTGTACAGAGGTTCCTGTAGCTTGAAATAAAGTTTCCAGATTACGCGTGCCTTGTTCTACCCTTCCTTGCTCCGCGTCCATATCAACCAAAGCCTGCTGATAGCCATTTAACTGCTGTTCAGTCTGCTGTAATTCCCGACGGAAACCCCGATATTGTTCCTGTGATATTTCACCACGTTCAAATTGTGCCTGCACTTGTGCTTCAGCACTTTTTAGCTGATTTAATTTATCGGTTGTGGATTGAACAGCTTCTGTCAGCAATTGCTGCCTCTGAGCAAGAAGTTCAACATTGTTAGGATCAAATTTGAGAAGTCGTTCAACATCTTTTAATTCCTGCTGGACTTCCTTGGTCCGATTATTTACATCTCTAAGAGCATTCTGAAGTCCAACCGTATCTCCACCGATTTCAACGGTAATTCCTTTAATTCTGCTGCTTGCCATAGTTTCACCTCTTAACTTTTTAATAAAAAGGAAGGACAGTTTGACTTTTATTGCCCCTCCTTTGACTGTATTGATTCATTTGAATTATTAAGCTTTCCTCACACCGATACATGACATCAACATTTCCTGAATATCGGGAAGTATATCGAGTATTGGAAATGAATCGAATTGATCCATCCATGTTAATGGATCTGGAATTTCCTTATCTGCTGTTTTTGCAAAAATCCAGGCCAGATTATAAAAGGTCTGAAAATCTGCTTCGCTAATTGAGTTCAAATCTTTCGAATCATTTTCGTTGATCTTGGCCAGTTCACCTAGCTTGATGACATCACCTAAAAGATCCTTGCCAAACTGCTGTCTGTAACGTGTTGGTGTACCTGCAGTAGATTTAAATTTAACTTCCTGGCCATCGATAACAATTGTTTTTTCCAATTCAATCTCTCCCTTTTTATTGCTACTAATTTTTTTACTAACAGCTTTTTCTTGGGTCACACCCCCTCCCCAAGTTCAAAAAGCCGCGCTATTGGAAGAACTTCCCCCTCCCCGGTCCCCGGGTTTAATGTTTTATTTAAGGTTGAGGGGGGAGTAACTGCCTATAAAGCCTTAATATCGTTAAAACTGAGTTTTTTCGGCTGTTCATTCATAATCTTTTCGCCAATTTCAATCCGATAATCTTTACCTTCTTCTAAGGTTCTTTGAGTAGAGATTTTGCCACTTTTCGGATGTTGAATACCTGGCACCCAGTTTTCAGCCATATTCCAATTAACTAAAGATCTAACTTCGTTTCCTCGTTCGGATTCATTCGGATTATCGTAATAAAAAGAAATTTTACCCGTGAATGGGAATTTATCTGTTTTCAGGTACTTCTCAATAAATTGTGGAGTCGTTTTCTCGATCGGACCCCGTTTCTTGTTAAAAAGAGCAAAAAATAATTTGGCTTGATCTGAGACTGGAATCACTTTGTAAGGGTAGCTGCACAACGGCATTAATCCTTCTCTTTTAGCAATTTCTTTTTCATATGCGTGCATTATTTCTTACCTCTTTTCAAAAAGTTTAATAAGCCTTTTGTTTCTATTGGTACTTCAATTTTTTTTAGCGATTTTATTACATTGCTCAAAGCTTGTAGAGCTTCTCCAGCTTGCGTTTCATCATTCGTCTGGGTTAATAATTGTAATCTATAATTGGCTGTTACCGGTGCTCCCTCCCCGATAGTTAAATCGAGAATAGCATCAATTTGATTAGGGATTTTGCTCATTTTTTCCAGCTGCCTTATATTATCAATTAAAGGCACTAACTCATTTTCCAGGTATTCAATACGGTCCTTTAATTCCGCCTTCAATTCATTTAATTTATTATCAACTTCCAGCTTCTCGACCACAGCGTTCCTTTTCAGAGTCTCCCTGTATTCTTCTGGCACCGCTGGTTCTATAAGTTGATTAAACCGGATTTTTCTTTCGAGTTCTTTTTCGAGTTTCTCAAGGTCTTCATACTCTTCCGGAGACTTTGTGGATTCCTTATGTTCTTTTAATAATCTCAATTTGTCTGCGGTTGGCATCTGTTTGGCCAAGTATTGTTCCTTATCCAAAACTACTTGAATAGCTTTCTTGGATTCTACGAAATATTGATTTTCGTCAATCGGGTTCATGTTTTCCATTTGTTTCTCCTCCGAATTTTTAGTTTTGTTTTAAATAATTTTCAGCTCTTTCATTCGGGGTCCCCCCCTATACGCGCGTAATATCCGAAAAAATTTGGAGAATCGACCCCCACCCCCGGTGCCCCAATTTGAAATTTTTTTGAAATTTTTTGGTGGGGGGGACTATATAAAAATTATTTTTTTGTTCCCACCTCCTCCAGGTTTGATTGTTTAGCTGAAACACCACCCCCTTAAAGGCATTCAATAAATTTATGTTATTTCGAAAAATAGATAAGTAATTCTTATGGACAATGAACATTAAATAATCCCCAGAGCTATAGCCAGCTGCTCTATCGCCTGCTTTTTGATTTCATAGTATTGTCCTTTGCTTAACCCTAAATCTAAGTAGAGGGATAGATCCGTTTCTTGTTGGCGGCCAAAGTATTTTCTTTCTAAGATCATTCGCTCATCATTTGTTAAAGCATCAGAGAGCGCGCGGTCAATCTGCTTGCATTTAAGCTCCTTAGCTGCATCACTATCGACTAAGACGGGAAAGACTTTATTTAGCCCTGCTGCAGTTAATTCACGTTTGTTTTCTATGGCCACCTTGTATGTCTTATACAGCTTTAACTCCTGAGCTATTATTCTTTGGAGCTCCTTATCAGATATCATTCGTGATCCCCAAAATAATAGCTAACTTATCCAATGCTTTTCTTTTTACTTTGTAGTAATGAGATTCACTGACACCCATGTCGTTGTATATTTCATAATCGAAAGCATCTTCATCCTCATCCATCTTGTAGCGCCTAATGATCAGTTGCCTTTCCTTACTGTTTAATCGGTTTACAGCCTTCTGGATCAATGTGATGTACTCGAGTCTTTCACGTTCATAATCCACTTTTTCAATGACTGCTTTTTCAATTCCGGAATAGCTGGGGTCTGATGTCCCTTTAGGAACAAAGGTGTATGTAGCTGTGATTTTTGGCAGCTTATATTCCGGAATGGTTAGTAAATACATTCGGTACTTTTCTAATGCTGATTCAACCAATTTCCTGGATGTTTTCATGTAATGCTCACCTCTCCATTGAAATCAATGATTCCTAATGATAAGGCAAGCTTGATAATCGCTCTGTTTCTTATTTTTGAGTAAGTAGGCTCACTTATTGGTGGATCAAAGATAAATGAGTATAATTTGCAATCAGATATATACTCACTGTCTTTACCGATATAGCGTTGTTCAATGAGAAAGCGTTCCTTCTCTGGAAGGCTTCCTACAGCTTGATCAATGAGATTGCAAAATCCCTCTCGTTTCCGTTCTTCCTCCACATTGAAGATTGCTGCCCTTGCTGTTTGATCAGAGCGTTTATTTGTTGGGCCATGGTACCGCGGTTCATAAGAGGGTGTACTCTGAACCTCTCGCCTTACTAAAGCTGTAGTTTTATAAATACGGTACCGTTCCAACTCACCTTCAACAGCTTTTCTAATTTTCTTTTTCTCAGCAGCAGATAAAGATTTTAGCAGTTCCACAGACACCACCTCGTATGGTATATTTCGAGTATGAGATAACGATTCAGTGTCCCCTTAAACGTCTACCTACCAGGTGGCGTTTTTTTCTTTTTCCTCAATTAGCACATTTCGTCCATAATACTTAGCTTTTTTGATGTAATAGCCGGTTTCGTGATACGGACTGTTATCATCTATGCAATGTGCTCTTACATGGCCCTGCTCATTTCCATGACGATGGAAATCCGCACAATATGGACACCAAACGGCCATACATCCATCAGTACTTCTTTCAATTCCTAATAAGACTGGAGCATCATGTTTTTTCTTCAATTTCTTACACGACCTTTCTTCTTAAATTAATATAAAGATAAGGGTTCGAAACCTCCGTAACCGTGCTTCTTTAACAACTCATGAAGGTATTTAAAAAAGGTTTCTTCAAATGACCAATCGACCGTGATAATGAACGTATCCTGCTCATTCTTTATTTCTGCTCCCGCTAATAAGAAATAAGGAAAAAGTTTCGCATGATCATAACCTTCTATATTCGTATTTTGTGCATCCTTTAGTAAATCCCACAGTTGATCATCATATTCGCTATGTCCTGGTAACACAAAAGCTAATAATCGTCTTTTATTCATTCTTCGACCTACCTTTCTTTTGATTTTGATTTATTTACTGACACAACTGACACAACTGACGCTGTTTTTGTAAAATCCCTATATTTTTTCTTATATATACTTTCTTTTTTTTACGTCAGTTGTGTCAGAAAAAATAAATAATAGATATAATGCTTTATATACCAAGGGTTTGAGTTACTGACACTTAAATTTGAAATGCTGACTGAACTGACGCATAAGCTGGTGGAATCCCGATTCCTTGATATCCTCTATCGCCTTTTGAACCAATTCGGACTTGCTCATAATAACGTCCTTCTGTATTCATCTTTTCTTTCAAACTAGCTAAAAAGGCTTTTTTACTCAGTTTGTCATTTTCCTCCCCGTTATCACGACACCAACATTCATAAGTAAGCCAAAGGTTTTTAGTGGTAGTTTTTTGGGAAGGATCAATAGTACAGCACTCAGATAAAAATCCTTCAAGCTTATCCATTTCAGTTCTGTACTGTTTGGTTGCTGCAATTACTTCGGCCGGAAGCCCTAAGCCTTCCTTTTGATATTTCAGGCATCCTTCCACAGCCCAGCGGAGTATGCCTGGTAATTCAGCTTGTAATTTTTCCGGCAACTTTTTATCCTTATCTTCTTCAGATATAGTTACAGTAAAAGGGATTAGCCTAATCCTTCGCCAAATTCCTGTATCGGTGCCATCAATGTTTGGCATATGGTTAGTAGTAAAGAAAATTTTAAATTGAGGTAGATATTCAAAGAAGTCTTTATGCATGAAACGAGCTTTAATTGTTTCTCCGCCTGTCAGCTGCTTAATTAATGATTCTGCCAGCTTTTTTCCCTTCTCACTTTCTACAGTTGAAACAAGTCGGGCTCCTTTTAGTGCGGCTATATCATTGTTTATTCTTTCGCTGTTTCGGACCATGAAAGTATCTGAGTTTGCTTGACTTGCATAATCCCCCAACATTTCCTTGATTGTATTAATGAAGGTGCTTTTCCCGTTTCGTCCGGATCCATATAGGAAAAACATTACTTGCTCACTTGTGTCACCAGTAAGGCTATATCCAATAATCCTCTGTAAGTAATTAATTAGTTCTAGACTTTCTTCTCCTCTTTCATTTTTCATGATGCTCTTTAGAAAAGAAATCCAGTTAGGACATTTTGCATTCGGATCATAAACAACTGGTGCAATTTTAGTGATTAAATCGAGCCTATTATGCGGTATCAATTTGCCTGTCTTTAAATCAATTGTTCCGTTTTCGCAATTTAGCTTCCAAGTATCACTATCCAATTCCTGGGGAAGTATAGGAATTCCCATTTCTGATTTAGCTAATGAGATCATTGACATAATCCTTCCCATAGACTCTGATTTAACAGCATGACTTACTAAGCCAAGGTCAGGATCCTCCATGTCATATGCTGACTTCCCCATATGACGAACAGTTTCTTTGGCATATAGTTCAACTTCATTCGTCAAATCTTGAAGCCATCTATTACCCTGCCAAACAAACCAACTTGCAAAAGGCGGACAATATCTTAAATTTTCACCATATCTGTCAATTAATCGTTCAGCATTACCTAAGTCGGTTTTGGGGAATGACTTTTTTTTATTTTTTTGTTTTGAAGTTCCTTTTGGATATTCACGTGATTGGAAATCCTCTCTAACAGTATTCGTTGATCGAATAGCATTCTCTATTGTCATTTCGCCATATGTACGGCCATCGGAAGAATGCTGCTTGTCCCACTTTTCTCGAATAAGACTAGATTCCCTGAACATTGAATCCATTTGAAAGGCATTTTTATTTGTCCAGAATGCTAAATGATTACACAAAGCAATATCTGTGGAAGAATGATCGCCATTTATCAGCTGCCCATCGAATAGTGATCGGATAGCCAGTCCATTTGAGCTGCGGAACATTCTCTCCCACAATTCTGCATTTGATAAATTTTGAGTGCTGTTTATGGCTGGCTTTTTATAGCTTTGAACCTTCTTTTCTTTTTCTGAAAAATATTTCTGGAATAATTGCCTTAGTTCGTCTGTTCTCTCCATAACTTCAGTTACATTCTGCGAATTTCCGGTGAAAGTGAAGTATCTTCCATATCTGTAGATTTCTAATCCAAGGGAAGAATTCTTATTGCCGGTTCCCTTATCAATGGGAAGCTCCCCTTTAACAATGATGTGGATGCCTTTACCGCTTGGTGAAATCTCGGTATAGCTGTCCATCATTTCCGATATTTCTTCAGCAAGATCAGAGTATTTTCCATCAGCGATACATTTATCCAAATCCAGACCTATAAAAGGATCTTCTTTCGAAAACATGAAGCCGATTCCGTTATATCCACCATTAAGATAGGTGTTTGCAGCAGCATTAAATGAGGACCAAGTGCGCCTATCGTTAGACTTAGCCATTGATCCATCAGCCTGGTAAGGTACTTTTGTTTCCTTTCCATTCCGTTTCTCGATTCTCCATAAGACCCACTGATTAGTGAGCTTGAGTTCGTCAGGTATATTGCTAAAACTATATTTTGTCTGGTTCACTATTCATCAAGTCTCCCTCCCATGCGCAATGCATTGATGTAGAGTTATTAAATTTAAACAGCATTCCTTGATTCGATTTGTGTATCAACTTGGTTTAATGCTTGCTGCCTAATCGAGGCGGCAATCTTGTCTAACTCTTCAACCTGGAGGTTTAAATCACTCAATGTGTGCCTGATGAGATTCCACAAAACCCTTACTGTGCGATGATTTTCTGGATAATAAGCCTTTTCCTCTCCCAGATATACCGCCTTATCCATGTCATCCAACAATTGACTTAAAAGAACTTCTGTATCTTGAAGAGTTAATAAATTGACGGACATAGCATCTAATTCATGTTCTAATTCGAAAGATAAGTTTTTGATGTCTGCTGGCATTTGATTTTCCTCCTTGGTTTTTTATTCCTAATAAAAATCGTGTTTTTTCGCATGGTGTGTAAAAAAGAGAAGCCTATGAAGGCTTAATTAACTTTCTTGTTTTCCAATATCCGCGGCACCGATGTTTGCAATAGTAAGAGAATTATAGTTTGTTGAGTTTCAATGGAGATCTCAGGTTTTTTCAAATATTCTCACCCTCCTGTTCTTCAGCCTTAGCAGCAAGCTCTTTATAAGTTTCAATGCTTCTTTCTGTAGCTCCCAATCCGCTGATAATTATTGATCTCACTGAATCAGGTAAGGACAAGAAATTTTCATCAATCCATTCTTTGGAAGAAGCTAAATCCTTTTGCGCTTCTTCTAGCCTTTGCTGCCACTTGTTCATGTTTTTATCAACCTCCGATCTTTTCCCGGGTAGTGCTTTCATTCTGGTTCGCCATTTCTTGCTCCTTAGCTAATTTTCGGATAACTCCAGGCAACAAATGCTTTTGAACCGCTAAAGCTAACTTTTCAGCCGGTATTATTATCATCAAATCCCTCCTTGGCAGATTCTATGTGGATGGCATTGTCCAATATACTCATATTATTTTTAGTTAAAAGTATGAGATTCTTGTACTTCTGTATTAAAAAAAAGACTGTCTAACCTTTTTTCTAGAATCTTAGAGAGTTTAAAAGCGTCAGCTAAGTTCGGCCTCGCATAACCATTTTCCCAATTGCTTATTGTGGTTTTTTGGCAATCCATTAATTCCGCTAACATTTGTTGTGTCAACTCTTTTTCTTTTCTTGCTCTTATCAGAGCATAGTTTTTCCTCATGGATTTCACCTCGATTTCACCTCTCGTGTTCAACTTTTTTGAACTTAACCTAAGTATAAGTCCAAGTATCTTGTATGTCAATATAAAAGTATGAGTTTCTTGAACTATATTTGATTTTTCTCAAATATAAAGTACAATATATTTGAACTTTAATAGAAGGAGTGAATTTTAATGTTTTCAAAAAGACTAAGAGAAGCCAGAAAAGCCAAGGGATATACACAAGAGCAGTTAGCCGAAAAAGTTAAGACAAAAAAGTCTACAATATCTAATTATGAAACGAATTATAGTACTCCCTCCAATGAAATGTTATTAGACTTATCCGAAGTTTTGGGAGTATCTTCAGATTATTTATTAGGCAGATCAGATAAACCTTATTTCTTTAAAATGGACGAAGAGAATATAATTGATCCAGAAAAAATGAAAACCGAAATGGATAATATAGGGTGGTTTATTCAATACTTGGCTGGTTTTAGAGATGATGAACCTGTGTTAGAAATTTTTGATTTTAGTGAATGGGAACAATTGAATAAGGAAGATATAAGTCTAATAAACGACCATTTTAAAATGATGATTACCCGTGCAAAGGAACGAAAGGAACAAGGATAATGAGAACGGCCATTTACATACGAGTTTCAACCGATGAACAAGCGAAAGAAGGTTTTTCATTAGCAGCTCAACAAGATAAGCTAGAAGCCTTTTGTTATTCACAAGGTTGGGAAGTTAAAAAGGTCTATATAGAAGAAGGACACTCAGCAAAAAATACTAATCGTCCACAATTAAAGTTATTAATAAAGGAATTAGATCAATTTAATGTTGTCCTGGTGTATAAGTTAGATCGCCTTTCCAGGAGCGTTGCAGATATTAATGAGTTACTACAAACATTTGAAAATAACTCAGTCTCATTCAAAAGTGCCACAGAGCCTTATGACACTACTACAGCGCAAGGAAAGCTTCTTATAAACATATTTGCCTCACTTGCTCAATTCGAGCGTGAACAGCTTGCTGAGCGCGTTCAAATGGGTATGATGAAAAAAGCTACATTAGGTGAACGCAATGGAGGAAAAGCTCCATATGGTTATAAGCTTCACAATGGTAAATTAATCATCAACGAAGAGGAAGCCCGCTTTGTTAGGGAAATTTTTCGATTATATACCAACGGTAAAGGAATAAGGTCAATTGTCTTATACCTAAATCAATTTGGTATTAACAAAGATATAAGGACAATAAGCCGTATGCTGGAGAACCCCGTTTATACAGGAAAATTAAGATGGGCTAATAATTCAAAGATGGATTCTATTATCTTTGCTGAAGAAACTCACGAACCCATAATAAATACTGAGTTATTTGAGCAAGCGCAGGCGCTGAGAAAAAAAAGAAGTATAGAAGGAAAAAAAACCACATCCCCCTACCCTTTTTCAGGTGTTTTGAAATGTGGCCGCTGCGGATCCTCTCTTTCTGGATATTACAAAAAAGAACGGGGAACAAAACATTACATTTGTATCTCAAAGAAAAACAAAGGTACTTGTGATTTGCCGATGTTCACCGAAAGAGCATTGGTTGAAGTGTTTTTAAGAAGTCTTTCTCCGGATGATCCAGACCGTTTTTTCAACTTAGTTAAGGATTTTGAGATCAATCAGCCGGAACTGATTGAACAAGAAAGAATGCTGCAAGATATACAGCATGAATTAGATTCAATTAAAACAAGAAAAAAGAATTGGCTTTTAGCTTTAGGAAACGGAGTAATGAGTCAAGATGAATATATTTCTATGACTCAAGAAGATACAAAACGTGAAGTCCTGTTAAAAGAGCAGCTGGAACATTATTCATCAAATGAAGTACCTCTGGATAAAGAAACCATTATTTCTCTTCTGAAGGATTTCAGAGATTCATGGGAAACAGCAAATGAAATTGAAAAGAAGAGTTTTATAAATGAGTTGTTTGAAGAGATTGTAGTTGATATACCTAAAGATTATAAACTTGGACGAGGAAGAACCCCTTCCGTATTAATCCAAGAATTTAAGCTTGGTTAAAGGATTCTTTTGTAGACTAGAGGTGTGGCGAACGCCATCAAAGTAGCACAAAAAAACCCTGATATTATCAGGGTTTCTCATCTTCATAATCTTGTTTGTTCTTAGCTCTTTCTTTCAATATCCTCGGAATAGATGTCTTCCAAAAAAACTTAGTCATTTCCCTTTGTGTACTCTCACTTATATGAGGCGACTTAATAATGATTTCCTTTTCTTTATCCTTCATTTACATACTCCAAAAATCATCATAATCGACATTCTTGCCGGTCAGATCCCTTACTGCTTGAATAATCTTTCTGGCATTCTTCATAGTCGGTGCCAAATTATCAGCCTGGCATATCCTGCTGATCGTTCCCCTACTGACACCGCTTTTTTCTACAACTTGCTGCTGAGTTAATTCATGCTTATCCAAGAACCTTCCAAACTTAGACCTTCTTTTGCCTAATGAAAACCAATCAAACATACTCCTTACCTCCCTGATTTTTAATAACAGCTTGGCCAAGAATTTAATTTTCTAAACTTCAAAAAAATATGAAACGTGGACAACCAGTGCATCATAGGCTTTATCAAGGTAGCTACCAAAGCAGTAAACAAAAATTGACCATAGTTTCAACCAAAGTATTTACCAAAGTATCACTATCAAAGTAATATCTTCAGAATTGACGATAACCCAACAAATTAAAATCTGTTTAAAGGGAGCGAGTGAACGAAGTGAATGGAAAGCGACCAATGCCCATCTCAACAAACTTTATACAGGACTTTTGAACATTTTTGTGCAAAAGCCGGACAATTACTCTTAGCAAAAAAAGACTAACAGTTAGACATTTTTGTCCAACCCAAAATAAAGGAGGACTTCTTATGTTATTTTCACCCACGATTATCCTGGCCGGTGGTGCAACTATCGCCCTGGCTGTATTAGACAGGACATTAAGTGACCTGGGCTTTCATGGTCTTAATACAGCTTTAAAGATCATTATTCCATTGGCCGGCTTTGCTGCTGGAATCTACTTTATCGAAACTAATTCATTAATCAGGTGGATCTTATGAGCATGTGGGAGAAATTAAAGGTCCGCAGAAAGATGGTTAAAGTCTTCAAGTCTGGCCAGTTATATTTAGGCGATTTAGAACGTCCCATTTTCCCTAAGATTCATGGGGTTGTAATTGGAAAAACTACAACTATAACCTTCACCCTACCCAATGGGTTAGACCCTAAGTTATTAAAGAAAAACTTCTATGTATTTCAGCAAGAATTCGGGAAGAAAGCTCAGCTGGAAGGAGAAATAAAAAAATTCACCCTAATAATTAATGACAACTCCCAAAAAGATATCCTCCCCTATAATTTCGAACAGCTGAAAGAGATTATCCAAAAAGAAAACTATTCCCTTCCCATAATTTGCGGCCAGGACAGAAACAAAAAACTTCATATATACGATGCAAAAAACAATCCAAACCTTTTAATATTCGGCCAGCCCGGCAGTGGTAAGAGCTCTATATTACATGTCATTCTATCCACATTGATTCAATACTTCCCTCCAGAAGAACTGCAGCTGGTATTAGCCGACTTTAAAATGAGTGAATTCTGTGTTTATGAACGCGTGGAGCATGTTAGAGGTGTATGCTATACCACCAAGGATTTAAAGCCCCAGCTGGCCTATTTAATGAACGAACTTACACTCAGAGGGCAATTACTAAAGAAATACCGAGTAAGGCATATGAGCAAGGTTCCGGAAGATGATAGAAGGCCGGCTATTGTATTCGCTTTAGATGAGTTTGTTATGATTCGGGATAGAGAGATCATGGCCGAGATTCTTCAAATCGCTTCGCTGGGGAGGGCATATGCCATTTACGTAATTCTTTCTATGCAGCGTCCTTCTCACAAGATACTTGATTCTGATATCCGAGGTGTTATATCCGTTCGGATGGGCTTCCGAACAGTTGACCTCCGGAATGCCTTGATGGGTGAAACCCCGGGCAGTGAAAAAATAAGCAAGGATTCGCCTGGAACATTCCTGCTGAATCTTGATGAGCTAATCGAACTGCAGGCTCCATATTTAAATGAGGATGAAGTCGAAAAGATATTGGAACCCTATAAGTCTATTAGGGGTAGAAACGCTAAAGAAACCCCTTCTATGCACTTTGAGAAGGAGCTAGAAACAACGGAAATCCAAGAGAATATATTCGGGGTGTTAGACGAATGAAAAAGCGTGATCTTGCTATTATTAACGATTTGAATCGCTTCCGCTGCATGACAAGGGATGACATTATAGATTTACACTTCAAAGGATTAAAACAGCCGGTTACATGCTGTAATACGGTTCTGAAGAGGTTGCGAAGGGATGGGTATATCGAGGTTAATAAAGACCGGCAGCCTTATATATACTTTACTTCCCCAGCCGGCATTAAGAAGGACTCTACAAAGATTCCTCACTTCCTGAAGATTGTGGAGTTTTATAAGGTGACCCAAAAATGGGATACCCCTAAAACCTTTATTGTAGAACCTAAGTATGGAAAAGGGTATATGGAGCCGGATGCCTTTATGATCTGGAAGGGAGGCCCGTTCTTTGTGGAGATTCAGCGATCTATTTACTCCGAAAAAGTTATGAATGAGAAGGTGCAACGATATGAGTCATATTTTATAAGCAACGAATGGCAGCAGGAGCCCTGGCAGCCGGCAAATAAAAAAGTGTTCCCTGCTGTAATTATGATTACAGAAACCAGGTATAAAATTGAAAGCTCAAATATAAAATTCATTCAAATTTCTAATATATCTGAGCTAATCAAAACTGCAGATGCAGATGAAATACAGGTTAAAGGAGGATCTTTGAAATTAAAAACGGGGTAGCCTAGCGCTTCCCCGTCCCTTTATTTATTCCCAATCAGACATGTCAACTTGTCCTTCATAAAAGTTCAATCGATTATCCGGATCTCTAAACAAAATTGTGTAATTGCATTTTTCTGAGACATCATCCGGATTAATTTTATAATGCAAGAATTGAATTGTCGCAAGGTAAGAAACTATGCTGTTAGGAAGCTCTAATATATCTTCCACTGGCTTGTGTTCAGCTGTTTTCAATATCGTTTCCATATGATCTGTTGATGGTGCGATAACTTGTAAATCCTCTTTGAAGGAATCGTACTTTTTAATAATTGGTTCTTCCATCCCGGGATTATACGCAACTATACCTGTTTTGCAATCTTCATAGAAACCAGTAATTATAACCTGGACATCTTCTTCTTTACGCATTTTCATTTCGAATTCTTTTATGCTTTTCATGTCTTCTATAACTTTTGTTAAACAGTTTCTACAAGCGTTTAAATCATCATCTGGAGAAAGTTTATCCGATAACCTTCTCTTAATCTCATCAACCAGCTTAGTTTTACCTCCGCCAGCGTACATTGTATAGAAGGTTAATCTTACAGCTTTATTATCTCCGTCAGGTAATGTTTCCAATCTTTGATCCAAGAAATTCAAAACTCTTCGAGTATCACTGGTTACAACGCTAATAACATCACCTAAGCTATAATTCAATATTAAAGTCATGTGACAATCACCTGCTTAATTGGTCCATTTTTATTAATTGATGTAATAAGGGCTTTCAATTTTTTAGCTTCTCTCTTCGTTCTTCTCCCAGCCTTTCTGATTGGAGAATGGATTTTCATAATATCGGTGAAAGTATCTTTTATCCCAGCAGCCATTTCTCGGATCTTTGACCATAACTCTGAAGCTTTTGCACCTATTCCATCAATCAATCCTTGAATAATGTCTTTTCCAACCTGCAGTAAATCGATATTAGAGAAAAATGATTCTGCCTCTCCCCAAACTTCCTCGATTTTGGTTTTAGCTGCTTGCATCTTCTCCTGTATCGCTGATCGAAGCCCCTCGAACTTTTCTTTTACGGTGTTCTTAATACCTTCTGCCTTTGTGGAAAGCCAAGTGCTGATCTCATTCCAGATTTCAATTACCTTTGTTTTTACTGCAAATAGCTTTTCTTGTATTGCTCCCCTTAACGCTTCGAACTTTTCAGTAACCGTAGTTTTGATATTCTCAGCCGTTGTGGAAAGCCAGGTCTTTATTTCACCCCAAATGTTTGAGATTGTTGTTTTCACAGTGTTGAAGATAGTTGACGTATTGGTTTTGATGTTATTCCACTTTT
>NZ_KB893776.1 GCF_000374165.1 Parafrankia elaeagni | reverse complement strand
CGCCTCCCACGACACCTCCAGCAACAGACGCTGCTGCGGATCCATCGCCAACGCCTCCCGCGGCGACACCCCGAAGAACTCCGCGTCGAAGTCACCGGCGTCGTGCAGGAACCCACCCGACCGCACGTACGACCGGCCCGGGCGACCCGGCACCGGATCGAAAAGGCGCTCCACATCCCAACCGCGGTCCACCGGAAAACCGGACACCGCGTCCACACCCTCGACCGCCACCCGCCACAGATCCCCCGGCGACCCCACCCCACCGGGAAAACGACATCCCATACCCACGATCACCACAGGATCGTCCGCCGTCGCGGGCATGGCGACAGGCGTCGCGGTCGCAGCTTTCACGCCGGCCGCGGCGCTGCCGTCCGTGGGCTTGCTGGAGCTGTCCGAGGCGCCGGCGGTGGCGGTGGCGCCGGGCAGCTCGTCCTGGAGGTAGGCGGCGAGGGCCGCCGGGGTGGGATGGTCGTAGACGACGGTGGTTGGTATCCGCAGCCCGGTCCGCTCCGCCAGGCGGGTCCGTAGCTGGACGGCGGTGAGCGACGTCGAGCCGAGCTCGCTGAGCGTGCGGTCCGCGGGGACCTGGTCCGCGGAGTCGTAGCCGAGGATGGCCGCGGTCTCCGAGCGCACGACGTCCAGCAGCAGCCGCCGCCAGTCGGCTTCGGGCATTCCGGCGGGCCGCCCGAGAAGCTCCGGCGCACCGCCCGCCGCCGCACCGCGCCCACCGGGCACAGCGGCAGCGCCGCCCGCCGACGCGGTGGCGGGCTGCGGGTTCAGGGCGGCGTCGGCCTCGGGAAGGTCGGCGAGCAGCGGGCTGGGGCGGGCGGCGGTGAAGGTCGGCGCGAACCGCTCCCAGTCGACGTCCGCCACCGTCAGACAGCCGGCGCTGCCGCCGGCCTGCTCCAGCGCGGCGACCGCGGAGCCCGGGGGCAGCGGGATCAGCCCGCGGTCGTGGAGGTGGCCGGCGACCGTCGGGTCGACGGCCATGCCGCCCTCCGCCCACGGGCCCCAGGCCAGCGCGGACGCCGCCAGTCCCCGTGCCGCGCGGCCCACCGCCACCGCGTCGAGGTAGGCGTTGCCCGCGCTGTAGGCGCACTGGCCGCCGCTGCCCCACGTGGAGGCGATCGAGGAGAACAGCACGAACGCGTCAAGCTCCCGGTCGCCGAGCAGTTCGTCGAGGTGGCGGGCGCCGGCGACCTTGCCGGAGAGCACGTCGGCGAACGCGGCGACGTCGACGTCGCGCAACGCCGTGAACTCGCCGGCGACGCCGGCCGCGTGCACCACAGCCGTGAGCGGGCAGTCCGCCGGGACGCCCGCGAGCACGGCGGCGAGCGCGTCCCGGTCCGCCGCGTCGCAGGCGACCACGGTGGCCTCGGTGCCCCGCCGGGCCAGGTCCGCCACCAGTTCGGGCACGCCGGGCGCCGCCTCGCCGCGCCGGCCTGTCAGGACGAGGCGCGTGGCGCCCCGGTCGGCGCACCAACGGGCCACGGCTGCACCCAGCGCCCCCGTCCCGCCGGTAATCAGCACCGTGCCGCGGGGCTGCCAGGCGTGTCCCTCCGCAGAGTCGTCGGGCCGGGGGCGGGTGAGCCGCCGCGCGAAGACCCCCGAGGCGCGGATCGCGACCTGGTCCTCGCCGGAGGTGCCCGCCAACACCGCGGCGAGCCGGCGGGCCGCCGCCTCGTCGGGGGTGGCGGGCAGATCCACCAGGCCGCCCCAGGCCCGCGGCAGCTCCAGCGCGGCGACCCGTCCCAGGCCCCACACCTGTGCCTGGACCGGGCTCGATGCCGCACCCCCGTCGCCGGTGCGCCCGGCGTTGCCAGCGCCAGTGCGAGTGCCAGCGGCGCTGCCGGCGTTGTCGGCAGCGGGCACCGCGCCGCGCGTGGCGCACCACAGCGGTGCCGCGACACCGGCGTCGCCGAGTGCCTGGAGCAGCACGAGGGTGGCCGCGAGCCCACGCGCAAGCGCCGGATGATCGGACCGCTCGCGCTCGTCGAGAGCCACCAGGGAGAGCACACCGGCGAGCGGGACGTCGCCGCCGGCCGCCTCGGCGAGGCGGGCGGCCAGCGAGGCGCGGTCGGCCCCGGCGGTGTCGGTGTCGGCATCCGTGTCGAGCGTCAGGACCGCGGCGACCTGGCCGCCACCGCTCTCGACCCCGCGCACGCACCAGTCGACAAGCTCACCGTCGACGGGTTCGTCGGCCTCCGCCCCGGAGCCTCCGGGCACGGTCGCGCCCGGGACGACCAGAAGCCACCGCCCGAGCGGCGTGTCCGCGGCCGGCAGCGCCACCGGCCGCCACAGCGCCCGGTACCGCCATCCGGCGAGGGCCTCCTGGTCACGGCGGCCCGTGCGCCAGGCCGCGAGCGCGGGCAGGACGGTGCGTAGGGCGGCGTCCGGATCAACGTCGACGACCTCGGTGAGGTCGCCGCGGTCCACCGCGTCCCAGAAGGCCGCGTCGACGGCGCGGCTCGCCTCGCCCGCCTGGCCGCCGGCGCCCGACACACCCGACACACCCGACACGCCCAGGGCGCCCGGCCCGCGCGCCGCGCCCGAAACGCTGTTCAGCCGTGGCGCGGCGGGCAGGATGTCGCCCAGCCAGAAGCGCCGGTGTTCGAAGGGGTAGGTCGGCAGATCCACCCGGCGGGCGCCGGTGCCGGCGAAGTACGCCGACCAGTCGACGGCCACCCCGCAGACGCCCAGGTGGGCGAGGGCGCGGGCCAGGGCCGGCTCCTCGGCGGTGTCGCGGCGCAGGGTCGGGACGAAGATGGCGCCGGCGTCGTCCGGCAGGCACTCCTGCCCCAGGCCGGTCAGCGCCGCGTCCGGGCCGAGCTCCAGGTACGTCCGCACGCCCCGCTCGTAAAGGCGATCGACGCCGTCCCGGAACCGCACCGCGGACCGGACCTGGCGGACCCAGTACTCGGCGGAGCACAGCTCGTCGGCGGTGGCGATCTCCCCGGTGAGGTTGGAGACGACGGGGATCGTCGGGGGCCGCAGGCCCAGCCCACCGACGACGGCCCGGAAGGACGCCAGCATCCCGTCCATGTGCGCCGAGTGGAACGCGTGCGAGACCTGCAGCCGGGTCGCCTTCCCGCCCTGCGCCCGCCACCGCCGCGCGATCTCCAGGACGGGCTCCGCATCCCCGGAGATGACCACCGAGGCCGGCCCGTTGACGGCGGCGACGTCCACCTGACCGGCGCTGGGCCAGGCGGCGATCAGGTCGCGTGCCTGTTCCTCGGACGCGCGCAGCGCGACCATCGCGCCGCCGTCGGGCATGGCCTGCATCAGCCGGCCGCGGGCGGCCACCAGCGTGCAGGCGTCGTCCAGCGTGAGAACGCCGGCGACGTGTGCGGCGGCCAGCTCGCCGATCGAGTGGCCGAGCAGGAAGTCCGGCCGCACGCCCCAGGAGCCGAGCAGCTCGAAGAGTGCCACCTCCAGGGCGAACAACGCCGGCTGGGTGAACTCGGTCCGGTCCAGGGGGCCCGAGCCGCCGGCGGGCGAGTCCGCGGCCTGGGCGCCGAAGACGACCTCACGCAGTGGTCGGGTCAGGTGCCGGTCGAAGCTCGCGCACACGGCGTCGAACGCGGCGGCGAACACCGGGAAGCGGGCGTGCAGCTGCCGGCCCATGCCCAGGCGCTGCGCCCCCTGGCCGGTGAACAGGAACGCGAGACGGTCGGTGTGCTGCCCGGGGCGCGCCGTGCCCCGGATCAGCGCGGCCGCCGACTCGCCGCGGGCCAGCGCCTCGAGGCCGCGCAGCATGCCGTCGCGGTCCGCGGCGACGACGGCGGCACGGTGTTCGAGTGTCGCCCGACCCGTCGCGAGGGACCAGCCGACGTCCACCAGGCCCGGCCGTGGCTCGCCCGTCACCCGGGTCAGCAGCCGGGCGGCCTGCTCCCGCAGCGCCGGCTCCGACCTGGCCGAGAGCAACCACGGCAGCCAGGACGAGGACGGCACGGTCGGTGTGCTCGGGGCGTCCGAGGTGGTCGGGGCTGGCGGTGGTTCCTCCAGGATGACGTGGGCGTTGGTGCCGCTGACCCCGAAGGCGGACACGCCGGCGCGGCGCACCCGGGAGCCGTCCGGCTGCCAGGCGACCGGCTCGGTCAGCAGGCGCACCTGGCCGGCCGACCAGTCGACGCGGGACGACGGGGCGTCCACGTGCAGGGTGCGCGGGAGCTGGCCGTGCCGCAGCGCCAGCACCATTTTGATCACCCCGCCGACGCCCGCGGCGGCGACCGTGTGCCCGACGTTCGACTTCAGCGAGCCCAGCCACAACGGCCGGTCGGCCGGCCGGTCCTGCCCGTAGGCGGCGAGGAGCGCCTGCGCCTCGATCGGGTCGCCGAGCCGGGTCCCGGTGCCGTGTGCCTCCACGACGTCCACGTCGGACGGTGTGAGACCGGCGCTGGCCAGGGCCGCCCGGATCACCCGCTGCTGCGCCGGCCCGCTGGGCGCGGTCAGCCCGTTGGACGCCCCGTCCGAGTTCACCGCGCTGCCGCGGACGACGGCGAGCACCGGGTGACCGCGGCGGCGGGCGTCCGACAGCCGTTCCAGCACCACCACCGCGGCGCCTTCGGCCCAGCCGGTGCCGTCCGCCGCCTGCGCGAAGGACTTGCAACGGCCGTCGGGCGCCAGGCCCTGCTGGCGACTGAACTCCACGAGGACGTCGATCGTCGCCATCACGGTCGCGCCACCGGCGAGGGCCAGTGTGCACTCGCCGGTGCGCAGCGCCTGCGCCGCCAGATGCAGGGCCGTCAGCGACGACGAGCAGGCGGTGTCGACGGTGATCGCCGGGCCTTCGAGGCCGAGGGTGTAGGCGACCCGGCCGGAGGCGACGCTGGGCAGCGTCCCACTCATCAGATGGCCTTCGACGCTGGCCGGGGCGTCCCGCCAGGGCGGGCTGTAGTCGGCGACGGCGATGCCGGTGAACACCCCGGTCGGGCTGCCGCGCAGCGAGAACGGGTCGATGCCGGCGCGTTCGAGCGCCTCCCAGGAGACCTCCAGCAGCAGCCGCTGCTGCGGGTCCATCGCGAGTGCCTCGCGGGGCGCGATCCCGAAGAACGCCGCGTCGAAGCCGGCGGCGTCGTCAAGGAAGCCACCCTGGCTGGTGTAGAACGTGCCGGAGCGGCTCGGGTCGGGGTCGAAGCTGCCGACGATGTCCCAGCCGCGGTCGGTGGGCAGGTCGACGACGGCGTCGCGCCCGTCGGCAACCAGCTCCCACAGGTCCTCGGGTCCGCGGACACCGCCGGGGAACCGGCACGCCATCGACACGATCACGACAGGGTCGTCCGCGGCACTCCCGCCCGGACGAGCTTCCGCACCAGGCCGCTCGGGACCGGGCTGGCTTGGCTGACCGGGACCGGGCTGGCTTGGCTGACCGGGACCGGGCTGGCTTGGCTGACCGGGACCGGGCTGGCTTGGCTGACCGGGACCGGGCTGGTCGCGACCGGGCTGGTCGCGACCGGGCTGGTCGGGCGTCGGCGACCGCAGGACCCGCTCCCGGAGGTAGCCCGCGAGACGTTCCGGGGACGGATGGTCGAACAGCAGCGTGGCGGGCAGCTCCAGGCCCAGCTCGGCGCCGAGTGCGTCCCGGAAGCCGGCGGTGTTCCCACCGCCGAGCCCCAGCCGGCGGAACGGAACCTGCGGGTCGAAGGCAGCCGGCCGCTCACCCGCCGCCCCCTGGTCTTCCCCCGCCAGCTGTTCACCGGCCGCCGCCTCTTCGCCGACAGCGCGGGCGACCTCACGGCGCAGCAGGTCCAGCAGGATCCGGCGCTGTTCGGCCTCCGCCAGCCCGTGGAACATCTCCCGCCAGGTGGAACCGTGCTGTCCAGCCAACACTTCTCTCCCAGGATGGAGGTCCGACGCATGGAGGCAGACCCGGCGGCCCGATATCAGACGCCCTGATATCGGGCCGCCGAGAACAGGTATCAGCCGAGGACGGAAACAACGACGGCATCAGGCACGATGTCGTGCCCGGACCGCTCCTCCGAGCATTATCCCGGCCGGCAGATCCGCAACGCCACGATCAGTCCGGAAGAAGACCCGATAACCGATCGGGACGCCCGCGATCCGAGCCGCCGGCAACAGCCCGGGCAGCACGCTCCGCCGCGACGACCCAGCTGGAAGCGCCTCTCATACGGCCGCACACCGCGCGGGCGGAGCGGGCGGAACGCCACGGCGCACCCGCGGCGTGTACCGCCGGGAGGTCCCCTCGGCCACCACTGTGCGGCAATAGCCAGACAGTCGCCGGCCTCTCGTCACCAGGTGCCGATCGCGCTTCTGAACCCGTGCACGGGAATCAACCCGCCACACCATCATGTGCCGTGGATGCCCGGCGTGCGGACCCACTCTTGTTTCCAGTCCCCCGCGTAGCGTTACCTGACCCGACCAGTTGGATGGACATGGCAGTCCACAGTCCAATCGTTTCCGAGGAACGTCACACCGCGTGCGTAGTCAGCCCGCGCGCCAACGCGGACCCCGAGCAAGAAGGCATCCAGAGGATAGGCACAGGCCGACGAATTCCGCAAGGAAGTTCGCGCTTTGTTCCGCGACCGGCCATCGCTCGGACGGGAGGCCGGCGACCGGTCCGGGGCCCACCGAACACGCCCCGGTTCCGGCCGGAAACCACCCCTGACCTGGGTAGCAGCGGACCGCCGGAGCGCCCCGCCGGCGGGACGCGCAGCCGGCGGGACGGGCAGCCGGCGGGACGGGCGGTGGATCCACCGCCCGTCATCTGCTCCGGACCACCCGGGCCCGGGCCGCCGCCACCGCGCCGGCCACGGCGTCCGCCGGGTCGGCCACAACGACCACGCCATCGATCCGCTGCTCCGCCACCCCCACCGGCGACCAGTCGAGCCCGAACACCGCCACCCCCGCCCGCTTCGCGAGCAGCACCTCGATGAGGGTGCCCTCGTTGCTGCCGATCACCACGATCGCGTCGGACGAGTCGACGACCATCTCGTTACGCTTCTGGCCGACGCCCGCACAGATCGCGACGCTCAGGTACCGATTGCCCTCGGCGCGGCCATGGCCGGGAAGGACGCCGACGCAGGTGCCACCCGCCTCACGTACCCCTCGCGCGACGCCCTCCATCACCCCGCCGAGGCCGCCGCACACCACCTGCCCACCCGCCCGCACCACCAGGACCCCCACCTGGCGCGCGAGGTCGTACTGGGTTGCGGTCACGTCGCCAGCCCCAGGACCGATGACACCGACCTGAACGAGGGTGACGCGTTCCGACGCGGGGTGGATCATCGAGGCTCCTTCTCACGCACGTCCTGGCGGACCGGACGGTACGGCCGCGGAGCCTCGCGATCACCTCGGTCTTTCTTGCTCGGCGGAACCATCCCGGTTGTCCAGCTTCATCGACATGTCGGCACCTCAAGGGGGGGTACGGCGGTAGCTGGCACCACACGAGGGGGCGCCCGCGTAGACAGAACGCCCTCCCCGCCGGTTACCTCCTGATCGCCCGTCCTGCGTACCCGATCATGCATGTGGTGCGGAGTCGCCGGATGGTTCGCCTCATGGCCGCGTTGGGTGCCGCGCTCGTCTCCTGCATCGACCACTTCGAAAGCTCTGGAGCGGTCGGAACTGGTTCGGGCCGCCTCAGCCGCGCAGGTAGGCGACCGACTCCTCGGTGCTGTACCCGAAGAGCACGAAGACCGCCACCACGAAACCGAGCCCGGCGGCGAGGAACTGCCCGTTGGCGAGGCCGAACAGCACGTTGATCAGCGTGACGGACTCCAGCGCCAGCACCGTCGATCGCACCCACGGGTAGCGGCGGTGGGTCAGCACCGCGCAGACGGTCGCCGCGGCGCACGCGGCGATCCCGAGCAGCACCAGCAGGCGCAGGCCCATCAGGGTGGCCTGCCCGGTGCCACCGTGCTCGGCCTCGTCCTGCACCGCGAACAGCAGGGCCACGGCGACGAACAGACCTGACACCGCCTGCACGAACAGCGCGACGGCGCCTGCCCGCAGCAGGCCCGGCATGCCGCCCCCGCGTCCGCCCCCGCGCTCGTCCCCGGCGGACGGAATGGTCTTCTCCGCCCCGGTCATCCGCGCGGCGGTGGGGTCGGGATCCACTCCCGCGCGGACCCGGTCCAGCGCCGCGTGGATCATGACGGTCACCGGATGGCGCGGCCCAAGGCACCGCAGGCATTCGTCGAGCGCTTCCTGGTACAGCCGGGTCGCCCCTCGGGCGTCCCCGGCGACCCAGCGGGCGCGGGCGAGGGTGTCCATGGCCGTCGCGTACTGCTGCGCCACGCGGCGCAGCCCCTCGTCGTGCTCCGGGTTGGTCTCACGCGCCGCCGTGTACATCTGGATCGCGGCCTGGCCGAGCCGACGGATCTCGGACAGCGCCGCGGCCCCGGCCGTCCTGGCTGTCAGCCGGGCCAGCCGGGCCTGCGCGTCCGCCGCGAGCAGCGCCAGGCGCCAACTCGACACTTTCGTCACCTGGGCCGGGCTGATGATGGCGGCGAGGTCGAGCGCGTGCAGCTCGCGGGCGGTGGTGGGAGCGCCGAGCTCGAGATACAGGTTCAGCGCGGCGCGGGCGGCCTCGGTCGCCTCTGCGCTACGGCCGACCCGGTCCAGGATCGCAGCATGGTTGTACTGGGCCTCGGCCTCGATGAAGCGGTGCTCGGTGTCCTCGGGCTCGGCGTCGCGCAGCCGGGCCAGAACCGCCAGCAACTCGGTGCTGTGCGCCAGCGCCCGCACATTCTCGCCGCTCTGCAGCTCACGCACCGAAGCCTGCAGAAGGAAGTCGGCATTGGCCCTCATGCGCGCGCTTTCCACCGGCAGCCCACCTCGCCCCACGTCATCCGCCACGACGACAACGGCTACCACCTGACCGAGCTACTATTTCGCGCCGCTCAGATGATACGAAGAAATGTATCAGGCGATTTCCGAATGTGCGCGGCATCGCGAAATGTCGCCGGTGGCGCCAGGCGCGGTATCTGATCGCTGGCGGGCGCGGGCCGACGCGGCTCGGGTTCGCGGTGCTGGTGACGTTCTTCACCCAGCCTGGTGACGTTCTTCGCCCAGCTGGGGTAGATGTCCGGCCGTCACGGGATCCGTGGTGGCGTTTCGCTGAACTCGGCGAGCGCGGCGAAGCGGGGCGTTCATCCACCAACCGTGGTCGGGCCGAGGGGATGGACGTCAGCCGTAGCTGGGGTCGAGCGGGGTCTCGGGGCGCACGGCCACGGCGTCGAGTGCGTGGTCGGCGAGGACCGCGTCGATCGCGGCCTGGCTGGCACCGACGTAGGTGAGATAGTTGTCGATCTCGGTGGCGACGAGCCAGGACCGGTCGTGGGGCCACCACAGGCTCGCGCACCTCCACTCCACCGGTGTCGGCAACACCGGGGCGGCGCGCACCGGGCCGGTGAGCAGGTGGTAGGCGCGGTGGGGCGTCCGCACCCGCACCGGGCGGTCCCACCAGGCATCTGTCTCCGGGAGACCGAACCCCTCCCAGAGGGAGAAGTACGCCCGGTCCGGGGAGTCGGTGAACCCGGACAGGATCCGCGCGAGGGCAGCTGTCTCCCGCGCGTCCAGCCCTCCGTCGGAGGGCCGCCCCCAGCGGTCGGAACCGGCGACGAGGTCGTCGAACCGGGTGTCGGCGGTCAGCGGCACTCCCCGAGCCGCGGCGATCTCGGACCACCGGTGTCGCGGTCCCACATCCTCGCGGTCGTACGTCGGCGGCAACACCCGGGCATAGGCCGCGAAGACGGGCGGCACCATCGCCGCGACCGTCCCGACCGAGGTGGTGGCGGTCAGCGCCGCCGCCACCCACGCCGCCGCACCGGTGTCGGACGACAACGACATCCCCGGCGCCCACGCGACCGGCTCCTCCCTGCCCACCACCTCATGATGGCGTGGCGGACGGGCCACGTCACACCCTGGTTCCCGGCGAGGAGCATGGACTACATCCCCGGCTCCACCGAGCAGGCCGGTCCGGCACCGGGGGTCGCGAAGATCCGGTAGGCGGGGCGCAGCTCGTCGCGGAGGTCGCCGAACGGTTCCACCACCAGCGGCCCGCACAGCTGCAGCAGGATGTCGGGGCGCACTGCCGGGGCGTGCTGATCGGGCGCGGAGCTTCGCCGGCCGGCGAGGCTCCGCGACGACTGGCTGGCGGAAACCGGCGATGACCGGACGGCGGGGACCGGCGACGTCCAGAAGGCGGACGGGGCGGTCGGCAGCGGTTCGGCGGTTCCGCCGGCTGAGCCGGCCGGCCAGGAACAGGAGCGTCTGCCTGTTTCCTCGGTGTGGGAGGTGGATCGCGGGCGGCGGCGCCGGATCTCGGCGAGCAGCGCGTCGCGTTCCCGGCCGCGCAGGGCGAGCAGCGCGAACGGGTCGAGGTCGATCGTGTCGGCGAGCTGGTGGCAGGCCGCCACGAGATGCGCGCACGGCCGCTGCCAGTCGGTACACGTGCAGTCCATCGCCAGGTCGTCGGCACGCCGGGGGAACAGGGAGAGCTCGTGCGCGGCGAAGACGTCCTCGAGATCCGCCGGCATCGAGCCGGCCAGCAGCGCGGCGGCGTACCGGGCCTCGGCGGCGAGGGCATCCTCGAGGCGGCCCCAGTCGGCGTCGCCGAACGTCCGGACGGCGAGCCGGGGCTTGTACAGCTCGTCACCGCGGTCGCGGACCATCGCGACGACGAGGTTGCCGGATCGCCGCACGCTCAGCACCGCCTCGGTGCGCATCAGGGCGCGCCCGGCGCGCAGTGACTCGGGCAGGCTCATGCCCTCGATCAGCGCGAGGAACCGCGACGACCACCAGGCCCGGCGGTCCCGGCGTCCGCGGGCGTCCGGCTCAGTCGTCATCGACGGCCTCGGGGGCGAGGGCGACGAGATCCCACAGCTCGTCGGTGGACAGCGACGCCAGCCAGCTCTCCCCGCCGCCGACGACCGTCCGGGCCAGCGCGGCCTTGTCGACGAGGATCCGGTCGATCCGCTCCTCCAGGGTGCCCATGCACAGCAGGGTGCGGACCCACACGTCGCGGCGCTGCCCGATGCGGTGGGCGCGGTCCGTCGCCTGCGCCTCCACCGCCGGGTTCCACCACCGGTCGATGTGGATGACGTGGTTCGCGGCGGTCAGGTTGATGCCGTTGCCGCCGGCCCTGAGGGAGAGCAGGAAGACGCCGGGGCCGCGCCGGGTCTGGAAGCGTTCGACGAGTGCGTCCCGTTCGGCGGCGCGCAGGCCGCCGTGCAGGAACGAGACGTCAACCCCGAGCCGGGTGGAGAGGTAGGGGGCGAGCATCGCGCCGAAGCGGGCGAACTGGGTGAAGCACAGCGCCCGCTCGCCGTCCGCGACGATTCCGGTGAGCAGGTCCTCCAGCCGGGCGAGCTTGCCGGACCGGCCGGGCAGCGCCGAGGAGTCCCCCAGCAGGTGGGCCGGGTGGTTGCAGACCTGCTTGAGTCTCGTCATCGCCGCGAGGACGACGCCGTTGCGGCGCACGGTGGACGAGGGGTCCCGCAGCCGCTCCATCATGTCGTCGAAGACCGCCCGGTACAGCGACGCCTGCTCCGCCGTCAGCGTGCACAGCTGGCGCAGCTCCACCTTGGACGGCAGATCACGCAGCACCGTCGGGTCGGACTTCACCCGGCGCAGCACGACGGGGCGGATCCGTCGGCGCAGCCGGGCGGTCGCGTCCGTGTCGCCGTACCGCTCGATCGGCACCGCGTAGCGCGCCCGGAAGGAGGCGGCCGAGCCGAGCAGCCCGGGGTTGACCGCGTGCATGATCGACCACAGGTCGCCGAGCCGGTTCTCCACCGGGGTGCCGGTCAGGGCGATCCGGTGGCGGGCGGTCAGCCGGCGGACTGCGCGGGCCTGCGCGGTCGCCGAGTTCTTGATCTGCTGTGCCTCGTCGAGGACGATCCGCTCCCAGGTGACCGCGCGGAACTCGTCGATGTCGCGGGTGAGCCGCGGGTAGGTCGTGAGAACCAGATCATGCCCGGACGACGCCTCGGCGACGTCCACGCCTGCTGCCCGCCGGCGGGCCTCGTGGTGGGTGTGGACCGTCAGGCCGGGCGCGACCTGCGCCGCCTCGCGCCGCCAGTTCCCCAGCACCGAGGTGGGGCAGACGACGAGGGTCGGCCCCCGGCGCGCGGCGGCCCGGGTGCGCAGCTCCAGCGCCAGGACCTGGATGGTCTTGCCCAGGCCCATGTCGTCGGCGAGCACAGCACCCACGCCGAGCCGGTCGAGCAGGGCGAGCCAGGCCAGGCCGTCCACCTGGTAGGGACGCAGCCGCACACCCAGCCCGGCCGGCGGGCCGCTACCCGCTCCGGGCCCGGCCCCGATGCCCGGCCGGCCTGCTGGGCCGGAGGGACCGGAGGGACCGGTGAGCAGCGCGCCGAGCCAGCCGTCCGCCACCACCTCGACGTCCGCGCCGGATGCGTCGTCGCTACCCGGGCCGGGGCCGAGACCGGGGCCGAGACCGGTGTGGGCGAGTGCCTCACCGACGGTCATCCGGCCGCCAGCCGTCTGCCGGGCCAGGTCCAGACCGGCGAGCTGGCCGGGATCCACCCGCGTCCACCTGCCCCGGACCTTGACCAGCTCGGCCCTGGCCTTCGCGAGCCCCTCGAGCTCGGCGCGACTCAGCTCGACGCCGCCGAGGCTGACCGCCCAACGGAAGTCGACGATCTGGCCGAGGTCCGTCGTGACGTCGCGCAGGATCGGCGCCACCGGATTCACCGCCCGCACCGTGAGCCGGGACGCCAGCCGCGCCGGCCTCGTCCACCACGACGGCACGAACACCCCGAAGCCCTCCTGATCGAGGGCACCGGCGACGTCCAGGAACCGCTGCGCCTGCTCGACGGTCAGGTCGAGGCCGGCCGGCCGGGTCTCGCGCAGAGCCCGGTCCAGCGCCGGCCACACGGCGGCAGCCCGTCCGAGCCCACCGAGCAGCGACTCCTCGGCGTCGGTGGTCCACGCGGCAGGCCCGGCGCGCCGACGGCGCCAGATCTGGCTGGCCGGCACCTGGACGCCGGGATCGTCGACCGCCTGGAGCAGGAAATCGACCCGCCAGGCCTCGTCGTCACCTGGGGACGTCCGCGACAGCGCGCCCGGCTCACCCAGCCGGAAACAGACCCGCATCGGGGACGTCCACCTGCCGCCCGCACGCCACGTCTCGACCTTCGCGGCAAGCTCGCGGGCCGCGCTGCCGGTGGCGGTGAAGTGCGGGGCACCGTCGGCGCTGTCGACACCGTCGACACCGTCGAGGGCACGCAGCCAGCCGGCCGTCGCCCGGGCCAGCGAGGTCCGCCGTGCTCCCGAGGCGCCCGCCGCAGGGCGGGCAGGCCGAAGCCGGCCACGCACGTGGGCATCCACACGTTGGTCGAGCGCGGCGCCCAACGCCTCGGCCGAATCACTCCCCGCGGCCTGGCCCGCGGTCGTCTGATCCGCCGTCGCCGGGCCCGCGGCGGCCCGGAACGCCGGCGGCATGGCCGCGAGCAGCTCGTCGAACCGGTCGGCATCCGGCCCGGCGAGGACGGGTGACCAGCGGGCCACGGGCCGCGCCCCGTCCCAGCCGACCGCCGGGAGGACCCGCCCGCGGTCGACCAGATCCACCGCGAAGGTGTCGACGGCCAGCAGGAACAGCGCGGACGCCCCGAGCTGGAACGCCTCGCCGGGTTCCCACCACGGGCCGCCGGGCGCGGGCGGGACGTCAGGACGGATCGTGTCGACCAGCCAGCGGCGGAGGACCGGACTGTGGACGTCCACGGCGGTCCCCTCCCCCGCCGGCCCAGGCGCGTCGTCCGCCAGCGCCGTTGCCCTCGCCGATGCCAGCAGCTCCGGCGACGGCAGCGGCCCGGCTGCCGTACTCGGCAGCAGCACGGCAAGCTGCCCGCCCGCGGCGGACCCGCCCGCGGCGGACCCGTCGGTGGCGGACCCGTCGGTGGCGAGCAGCGCCAGCTCCGCGGCGGTCGCCGCAAAGGGATGCGGATGCGGTGACGGCGCGGACCCCCGCGGCGTCTGCTCCCACCGCCGCGTGTCCTCGGCCCACAGCCAGGCCCCGCCGGTGGGCGCGCAGATGCCGTGCACAACCAGCATCGGCACTCCCCGGAGCCCCGCGCTCGGGTATCCCCACAGGGCTCACCGGCGAGCTTACGTAAGCAGCGGACGGCCCCGCGGGGCACCGGCCGGGCATCCGGGACGACACGGCCACCTGGCGACCTGGCCTGGCTGCTGCTCGCGCCAGGCGGGTCTCGTCGAGGTACCGGCCGGCCGCGGCCCGCGAAGACGCGACGCCGGTCTCCGTCACCGATCTCGACGGCCATACCATCGCTCTGATCGAGAAGCCGTCGCTCTGACGACTCGAGCCTGACCCGGAGGACTGCGCCAGATGAGCCACTACGACCTGATCGTCCTCGGCGCGGGCAGCGGCAACATGCTGCCCGGTGACGATCTGCGGCACCTGCGCACAGCGATCGTCGAACCGGACCGCTTCGGCGGCACCTGTCTCAACCGGGGCTGCATTCCCACGAAGATGTCCGTGGTCGCCGCCGAGGCGGCGTCGAATGCCCGCGCCGCCGCCCGGCTGGGCGTCCATGCCACCGTCGAAACGGTCAACTGGAAGGAGATCCGGGACCGGATCTTCGGGCGGATCGACCCGTTGCACGACAAGGCGCTCGCCTACCGGCGCGAGAACGGGATCGACGTGTACACCGAGCCGGCCCGTTTCGTCGCCCCGAAGACCCTGCTCGTCGGATCCGAACAGCTCACCGCCGACACCATCGTCGTCGCCGCCGGCTCACGGCCGAAGCTGCCACCGATTCCCGGGCTGTCGGACGTCCCTTATCACACGTCCGACACCGTGATGAGAATCGACGAGATCCCCCCGTCGATTCTCATCGTCGGAGGTGGGTTCATCGCGGCGGAGTTCGGCCACGTGTTCGCCTCGTTCGGCTCGCGGGTGACCATCGTCCAGAGCGGACCGCGGCTGCTCATGGCCGAGGACGAACAGGTCTCAGCAGCGTTCACCGAAGCCGCCGCCCAGCGGCACCGCCTGTTCCTCGAGGCCCAGGTCAGCGTCGTGCGCCCGGACGGCGGGGCCGGGATCACCGCCACCGTGGCCGGCCCGGCGGGTGAGGTCGACGTCCACGCGGACCTGCTCCTGATCTGCACGGGGCGCCGGCCCAACACCGACCTGATCGACGCGACGGCCGGTGGTCTCACCCTGGACGAGCACGGCCATGTCATCACCGACGAGGCGTACCGCACCGGTGTCCCCGGTGTCTGGGCGCTCGGCGATGTCACCAACCACTTCCAGCTCAAGCACATGGCCAACGCCGAGGTCCGGGTCGTCGCGCACAACCTGCAGCACCCCGGCGCGGAGCGGGGGCTGACCAGCCGGGTCGCTCCTCATGCGGTGTTCACCGAACCGCAGATCGCCAGTGTCGGCCTCACCGAGCAGGACGCCCGCGCCCGCGGGGTGGAGCATGTGGTGGCCCTGCGGCGGTACTCCGACACCGCCTACGGCTGGGCGTTGGAGGACACGACCGGCTTCGCGAAACTGCTCGTCGACCCCACCGCCCGGACCCTGCTGGGCGCCCACATCTTCGGCCCGCACGCGGCCATCCTGATCCAGCCGCTCATCCAGGCGATGTCACTGGGCCAGACCGTCGACCAGGTCGCCCGCGACGTCCTCTACATCCACCCAGCCCTCACCGAACTCATCGAACAAGCCCTCCTCGACGTACCGCACCCCGCGAGCGCTCCGCAGACGTGACCGCAGCCAGCCCCACACACCGGCCTCGACGCACGGCCGGCTAGCGTCAACGGCCCGCAGGACCTCCATGCGCTACCGGAGTGATCACGTGCGTCAAACCCGGGGCGGTCCAGGGCGCCGGGGCACCCTGAGGAAACGTGCCCCCAATACAGGTAGGGGCTGCTCCCGGCCCAAGCCAGAAACAGCCCCCACCAAAAGAAGTCCGGCGGCGTCCTACTCTCCCACGCGGTACCCCGCGCAGTACCATCGGCGCTGAAGGGCTTAGCTACCGGGTTCGGAATGGAACCGGGCGTTTCCCCTTCGCCAAAACCACCGAAACACTATCAGACCCGACCCGGAACCGGTCGCAGCCCGAGAACCGCACAGTGGACGCAGAACAGCAGAATCTTTGT
>NZ_KB893775.1 GCF_000374165.1 Parafrankia elaeagni | reverse complement strand
TGAACCTTTCCCCGTAACGAGTCGTCACGCTCCGCGTTTGGTTGCTGTGAGTGACGGACGGGCGGTGCGTCGGGGGTGGTAGGCGACGAAACGCGAGGCCTCGGTAGGAAGTAGTCCTTCCACAGATCAACTTCCGAGAGGCCCCGCGTCGCGATGAGCATCCCATATGTCTCCTACCTGCCCGTCAGCGATCACACGTTCTGGGGTCTGGTCCGCATCCTGGCGGCGGAACGCGAGCGCATCGGCACGCGGAACGGGACCCGGAAGCTCGGCTGCGCCGACCAGGCCACGGTCGTGATCCGCTGGTTCTGCGACGGCACCAAGGTCAGAAGACTCTGCGAGGATCACGGGATCAGCAGGAGCGTGTGCTACCGCGCGATCCACGAGGGTCGAGCGCTGCTGGCCTGGCAGGCGCCTGACCTGCGCAATGCCCTGATCGCCGCGAAGATGGCCGGCTACGACCATGTGATCGTCGACGGCACCCTCGTCGAGACCGACCGCCTGTCCATGCCCGGCCCGACGAAGGGCGTGGACCTGTGGTGGTCGAAGAAGGCCCACAACCACGCGGGCAACATCCAGGTCGTCACCGCCCCGGACGACGGCTTCCCGCTGTGGGTCTCCGACGTCCGGCCCGGCCGGGAGCACGACCTGACCGCGCTGCGTGCCTCAGGCGCGATCGGGGTCCTGCGGGAGTGGACAGGCGACGAGCTCCACCGGGTCCTGTTCGACCTTGGTTACGAAGGGTGCGCGACCCAGGAGGGCCCGCTCGCGATCCCGTTCAAGAAGCCGAAGGGTGGCACCCTCACCGACGAACAGAAAGGCCACAACAGGATCCACAACGCGCTGCGCGCCGTCGGCGAACGTGGAAACGCCCTACTCAAGGGCACCTTCGGCGTCCTGCACAACGTCACGATCGACCCCTGGCAGATCGGCTCCGTCGCGAAGGCCTGCCTCGTGCTGCTCCACATGGAGCACCAACGCACCACCTGAAGGTCAACCCACACACACGGAGTTGTCGCTACCGAAAGCGACGACAGGTTACCGGGAAAGGTTCATTGCGTGCTGGCAAGCCGGTCGACGCCCGGCCGGGCGCGGCTTCGTGGCGCGCCTGCGTGACGTGGTCGCCGAAGCCGCCCAGGCGGGTGCCGCGCTGCTCGTCACGCCGGAGCTGTCCGCCACCGGCTACCAGCTCGGCAGGGGCCGCACCAGGCAGGTCGCCGAGCCCGCCGACGGCCCGCTGCGCGACGCGGTGAGCGCACTGGCGCAGGCCAGCGGCGTGTCGATCGTCTACGGCTGGCCCGAGGCCGCCGACGGCGTGCTCTACAATTCGGTGCATCTGATCGACGCCACCGGCCGCGTCGCCGCGCACTACCGGAAGACCCACCTCTACGGCGAGTTCGACGCGGGTACCTTCGCCGCCGGCAGTGATCCGGTGGTCCAGGCCAGGATCGGCGGTCGCACCGTCGGGCTGGTCATCTGCTACGACGTCGAGTTTCCCGAGCTGGTCCGCGCGCACGCGCTGGCGGGCACCGAGCTGCTCGCCGTACCGACCGCGCTGACGCGTCCCTGGGAGTTCGTGGCGCGGACGCTGGTACCGGCCCGGGCCTTCGAGAGTCAGCTCTTCATCGCGTATGTGAACTGGACCGACACCGAACCCGACGGCTACTGCGGGCTGAGCCGGCTGGTCGGGCCCGACGGCCTCCCGCTGGCCGAGGCCGCCGGTGGTGAGGCCGTCCTGATCGGCCGCCTCGACCCGGCCGCCCTGGCAGCCGCCCGGCGGGCCACGCCGTACCTCCTCGACCGCCGACCAGACCTTTACGGCGCGCTGACCGACCGTCAGGCGCCCGCCTCCAGGGAATCCTCATGACGATCGCGACCTCCGGCCCACGGCCCGCCGGTCAGCGTGTGTCCGACCCGGTCACCATGTTCGGGCCCGACTTCCCGTTCGGCTACGACGAGTGGCTGCGCCATCCGGCCGGGCTGGGTGTGATGCCCCCCGCACGCCACGGGACACCCGTCGCGATCGTGGGCGGTGGGATGGCCGGCCTGGTGGCGGCCTACGAGCTGATGCGCCTCGGCCTGCGTCCGGTGGTGTTCGAGGCGGAGCAGCTCGGCGGACGGATGCGCTCCACCACGTTCGAGGGTCATCCCGGCGCGGTCGCCGAACTGGGCGCGATGCGGTTCCCTCCGTCCGCGACCGCGCTGTTCCATTACCTCGACCTGGTGGGGCTGTCCACCGCCCCGTTCCCGAACCCGCTGGCGGCAGCCACGCAGGCGACACTCATCGATCTCAACGGCCGCGGTCACTGGGCCCGCGGCACGGACGACCTGCCCGGCGTCTTTCAGGAGGTGGGCGACGCGTGGGCGAAGGTGCTGGAGGAGAACGCGGCGTTCTCCACGATGGAGGATGCGATCCGGCGCCGGGACGTCACCACGATCAAAACGATCTGGAACCGCCTCGTCCTGGAACTGGACGACCAGTCCTTCTACGGTTTCCTGGCCGCCTCGCCGCCGTTCGCCTCATTCCGGCACCGCGAGATCTTCGGCCAGGTGGGGTTCGGCACGGGCGGCTGGGACACGGATTTCCCGAATTCGATGCTGGAAATCCTTCGGGTGGTTTACACCGGCGCGGACGACCGGCACGTCCGCATCCTCGGCGGCTCCCAGCAGCTGCCGCTGCGGCTGTGGGAGCACATCCCCGACCGCGTTGCGCACTGGCCCGGGGGAACCTCGCTCGCGGCACTGCATCCGGATGGTCCGCGCCCAGCGGTGACCCGGGTGGGCCGCGTCGACGGCGGCATCCAGATCACGACGGCGGCGGGTACACAGACCTTTCCCGCCGTGGTCCTGACCCCCCAGGTACGTCTGCTGCTGACCAGGGTGGACTGCGCGGAGTCGCTGTTTCCCACCGAGGTGTGGACGGCCATCGAGCGCACCCACTACATGGGCGCGTCGAAGGTGTTCGCCCTGACCGACCGGCCGTTCTGGCAGACGGTGAACCCGGCCACCGGCCGGCCGCTGATGGGCATGACGCTCACCGACCGGACTCCGCGCGGGGTCTACCTCTTCGACGACGGGCCGCAGGCACCGGGCGTCATGTGCCTGTCCTACACCTGGAACGACGACTCGCTCAAGGTCGTCGGCCTGCCGCCGGACGAGCGCCTCGACATCATGCTGCGCAGCCTCGGCCGCGTCTATCCCGGCCTCGACATCCGTGCCCGCATCATCGCGGACCCGGTGGCCGTGACCTGGGAGAGCGAGCCGAACTTCATGGGCGCGTTCAAGGCGAACCTGCCCGGCCACTACCGCTACCAGCGCCGGCTCTTCGGCCACTTCATGCAGGATGCGCTGCCCGAGCACCAGCGCGGCGTCTTCCTGGCCGGCGACGACATCTCCTGGACCGGTGGCTTCGCGGAGGGCGCGGTGACCACCGGTCTGAACGCCGTCTGGGGAGTCCTCAACCACCTGGGCGGCCACACCCCGGGCTCCAATCCCGGCCCCGGCGACGCCTTCCCGGCCATCGCCCCGCACGAACTCCCCTACGTCTGACGAACTCCCCTACGTCCGACTGATGTCCTGCCAGGCCGTTCCCAGCAATGAGGTCAGCGTGACCTGGGGCGGCGCAGCACACGGCGGAGGTCGACGAGTTCGATCTCGAAGTTGTCGAGCGTCGGGCGAACGCGGTGGAACATGTTGTCCGGGCCGGTGATGTACAGCGTGCGCACCCCCTGGGCCCGGAGCGACCGGACCGTGTCAGGCCAGCGGATGGCGCGGACGAAACCGTCGGCCAACGCCTCCCGCAGCGCGTCCGGGTCGTTCAGCACAGTGCCGTCCTGGTAGGACACGACGGGGACGCGCGGTGCGGCGAGTTCGTACCGAGCCGACACGTGGGCGGCGATCCGGTCGCGCAGGCCCGTGAAGATGCCGGCGTGAGCGGGCGGACGCATCGTGTACAGGCAGTAGCCGCCGGCCTCGCTGACGCCCGCCTTGAAGCGGTCCAGCTCGTGCTCGCGGAGCGAGACCATGTGGAAGTCCGCGTCGAGATAGCCGGAGATCTCATACCAGTCGCTCAACCCGTCCAACAGCGGCCGCAGGCGCTCCTCGGGCACGCGGGTGAAGGACTGGGTCACGACATCCCCGTGCTCCGCGCCGAAGTACTCCCGCTCGGCCCGGGCGATCTCCGCCACCAGGCGAACGGTGTCGGCGACGGGCAGCGCCCCGGTGTAGGCCAACGCCGGCCGCTCGCCGAAACTCGGCCCGACGCAGCACGCCGGTTCGGCGCCCAGTTCGCGTTCCGCCCAGGCGGCGAGTGCCAGCGACCCGACCGCGAACGAGACCTGGACGGCCTCGGCGTAGTCGTCGTCCCCGGCCTCGGCGAGAGCGTCGGCCAGGTGGTACCCGAGCGCGTCGCTCGCCTCGGCGACCAGCTGGCGGCCTGCCGGGTCGATCATCAGAAACTTGCCCAGCTCGTTGCGGCGCACCGGCCCGAGTGCCGGGAAGAGAATCGCCGTGCTCATGCCACGATGCTCGTGGGCTCACCCGTGCTCTGGTCGGCGGAGGCGCCCAGCTCGGAGGGGGCGCCCAGCTCGGACGCGCCGCTGCGCTCCGCGGCGCGGCGGGTGAGCTCGTGACGGTCGGGCTTTCCGTTGCGGTTGAGCGGGAGCCGGTCGAGGACCACCACCCGGTTCGGCTGCTCGTACACCGGCAGCACGGCGCAGATCCGTTCCCGCCAGTACGCGGCACTGCGGGAGCGCTCGTCCTCGACGAAGAAGACGAGGGAGGCGCCGCGCCGCTCGTCGGGCAGCGCAATGATCTTCGTCGAGCAGCCGGTGGCGGCGACCCGGGACTCGATGACCTCCGGATAGAGCGTGTGGCCCATCCGGTGCACGGCGAGCTTGCGCCCGTCGACGAAGAGGTTGCCGGCGGCGTCCAGATGACCGAGGTCGCCGGTGGGCCGCCAGCCCCGCGGCTCCGGTCGGAGCTCACCGGATTCGTCGAGGTAGCCCTCCATCAGGTCCGGGGTGTCGATCACGATCTCCCCCACCTGGCTGTGCCCCAGTTCGGTGCCCTCGTCGTCGACGATCCGCACACCGATACCGGCCATGGACCGGCCGGTGCCGATCGGGTTCTCCGGGGTGGCGAAGGAGATGTTGCCCAGCTCGGTGCTGCCGTAGCTGTCCAGGAGCGGATGTCCGGTCAGGTCGACATACCTGTCGACCAGGGTGGGGTCGAGGGGGGCGGCACCGCTGCAGAACATCCGTACGGTGGCCAGCTGCGCCGTCAGTTCGGCTCGCCGGCTGACGATGTTGTGGAGGGTGCGGTACGTGGCGGGCGTCGCGTCGAGGACGGTGGCGCCGGTCTGGGCGGCCATCCGCAGCGCCCGGTCGACACGGCGGTAGGGCGCGATGACGAGCGAGCACCGCACGATCCACGCGATGAGCACCATCGACAGGCCGTACTGGTGGTTGAACGGGAGCAGCGGCAGGAGCACGTCGTCGGGGCGGTGCCCCATGTGCGCGGCGTTGCGTTCCAGGTTCCTGATGAAACGCGCGCCGGTCTTGACCACGCCCTTGGGTGCACCCGTGGAGCCGGACGACCACATGATCAGGCCGTCGGGAAGGCCGCACCAGGTGTCGATGCGGATCCGTGCCCGGGCCTCGCCGTTGCGCCCGGCCGCGGCGGCCAGCAGCTCGTAGATGTGGCTGACCGTGACCCCGGTGGGCGGGACGGCGTCGTCGTCCACAATGCACAGCGACACGGTGGCCACCTCGCAGATCCGGGTCGTCTCCTCGCCCAGCTCCCGGTGGTCGACGAGCACGATCGAGGCGCCGACGTGCATCAGTGCGAAGAGCGTGGTCACGTACCCGGCCGAGTTGCCCGCCTTCAGAAGCACCCGCGCCCCGGCGGTGACCCCGCGCTCGCGGAGCACCAGGGCCACGGCGGTGGCGGTACGTTCGAAGTCCTCGAGCGTCTGCGCGGAGTCCGCGCCGAAGATGGTGGCGGTCATCGGCTGTGACGTCCTTCCGATCCGAGCGGATCATGCCTCGGGAAAGGCACTCAGGCCAGTGGGAAAGGCACTGAGGTCAACTGAGGTCAGCGGGAAAGGCACTCAGGCCAGCGGGAACTTCAGATCCCCCGAGACGATGGGATTGAGGTAGTCGGCGGTGGTGATACCGCTCTTCTTCATCGCCAGCCCGGTGATGCCCTCGAAGATGGCGCGGCGGGCGTTCATGGTGGTGCTGTAGCCGGGATCGAGGTGCGGCGCGACCTCGACCACGTCGATACCGATGACGTTGGTCTCGGCACAGATGCGCCGCAGCGCGGGAAAGAGCTCGCGGGGCGTCAGGCCGCCGGGCTCCGGGGTTCCGGTGCCGGGCGCGTACGCCGGGTCGAGCACATCGATGTCCAGGGACAGGTACACGAACTCGGGCCCCGCCTGGATCTCCTCGATCACCCGGTCGATGACCGCGGCGGCGCCGATCCGGTCGATCTCAGCCATGAAGTGTGTCCGCAGCCCGTTGCGCCGCATCCAGTTGAGGAGCCGGTCGTCGGGGCCGCTCGGGGTGCGCAGGCCGATCTGGAAGAAGTTGCGGCCGGGCATCGCCTTCTCCTCGATCAGCCGCCAGATCGGGGTTCCGTGGGTGACCCGGTGCCCGAAGATGTGCTCGTGACAGTCGGGGTGGGCGTCGAAGTGCACGACGCCCACCTTGTCCGGGCCGTAGAGGTCCGCGAGCGCCCCCACACTCGCGATCATCAACGAGTGGTCGCCGCCGATGATGACCGGTACCGCACCGACGTCCACCACCTCGCGGACCATTCCGCCGATCGACGGCAGCGAGTTCTCCACACTGAAGATGTCGACCGGCGCGTCCCCGTAATCCACCACTCGCAACACGTTGAACGGGCTTACCCGGGTGCTCGCGCTGACCAGAAGCTCAGGGGTGTTGAAAATGTACCGCTCGTCCGCCCGGATGGCCCGGGGCCCGTACGCCGCCCCGCGGTGACCGGAGGATGAGTCGAGCGGCGCGCCGAACACGGCGACGTCCACCTGCCCGGCCCGCAGATCCTCCTGGTTCAGGCAGAACGGCACGCCCATGAAGGTCGGAATTCCGCTGTAGGCGGCCTGCACGTAGCTTCGTCGCAGATCGATAGGGCCAGGCTCGCGCTTCGGTGCCGCCGACCGGTCAACGGGAATGTTCCAGGCCTCGTGGTCGCCGGACTCGATCACGCCGCTCCCTAGGACTCGGTTCGGAATCCGCCCATGCGGAATGCGCCTTCGCAGACTATTGACCGCCCCCGATTGTCTGACCAACCCCTTAGCGACCCCTGCTCGACCTGGCCCGCCCCGTACCGCCCCGTACCGCCCCGTAGGGCCGCGTGCCGCCGTGTGCCGCCGTGTGCCAACCTGTATTCGACGGCCGAATCGGCGAAGAGCAGGCCGTGGGCGCAGTGGGCGCAGTGGGCTATGATTCCTCAATCGTCGATCGCGGGATCAGTCCCGCGTCGAGTGCGGCCACCACCGCCGCGGTGCGGTCCGACACGTCGAGTTTGTTGAAGATACGCAGGACGTAGGTCTTTACCGTGGCCTCGCTGATGTAGAGTTCCCGCCCGATGTCCGCGTTGGTGAGCCCTCGTGCGATGAGCCGGAGAACCTGCGCCTCCCGCCGCGAGAGCAGCTCGGCCTCGGGGCGCCGGACCCGCTGCAGCAGCCGGCCCGCCACCGCCGGCGACAGCACCGTCTCCCCGCGCACAGCGGCCTGGATCGCCTGCACGAGGTCGGCCGGCCGGGTGTCCTTCAGGAGATAGCCGGCGGCACCGGCCTCGACCGCGCGCAGGATGTCACCGTCGCTCTCGTAGGTCGTCAGGACCACCACCCGGGTCGCCGGCAGGGCCGCCCGGATCTCGGCCGTGGCGCTCACCCCGTCGCCGCCGGGCATGCGCAGGTCCATGAGCACGACCCGCGGCGCGAGGGCGCGGGCACGCTGGACGGCCTCGGAGCCTGAGGACGCCTCGCCGACGACCTCGATCCCGGGTGCGGCGTCGAGCATGGCCCGGATCCCCATCCGCACCACCGGGTGATCGTCGACGAGCAGGACGGTGATCACCCGGCCGGCACCTCGAGCCGCACGGTGCTTCCCGCTCCGGGCTGTGACTCGATGGTCAGCCGGCCGGCGGCCTGGCTGACCCGCTCACGCATCGACCGCAGCCCGTGGCCGGGTTCGGTCAGGTCGAGAGCGAAGCCACAGCCGTTGTCGCGCACCTCCAACGTCACCTCGTCGGCGTCGAAACGCAGCAGCATGTCGACCGTGGTGGCCCTGGCGTGCTTACCGACGTTGGCGAGCGCCTCCTGACCGCCGCGCAACAGCATCACCTCCAGCGGCGTGTCCAGGGATCTGGGGGCGCCCTCGACTCTGAGCGTCCCGTCCACCTCGTGCACTTCGCCGAGCCGGTCGAGCTCGCGCCGGAGCGCGTCGGGCAGCGCGGCGGGCATCGCCTCGGTGGCCGGCCGGGCGGCGATCAGTGAGCGGGCGTCGGCCAGGCTTTCCTCGGCGGTCCGCCGCGCGACGGCGAGGTGTCGACGGGCGCGCTCCGGGTCGGCCCGCAGAATGGTGTCGGCGGCCTGCATGAGCATGAGCGCGCTCGACAACCCCTGAGCGATGGTGTCGTGGATCACGTCCGCGAACCGATCCCGCTCGGCGGCCTGACCCGCCTCGTAGGAGAGCCGGGCGAGCTCGGCCCGGGTCCGCTCCAGATCGCGGATCAGGGTGGCCCGCTCCGCGCTCTGCCGGATGATGTACTGGGCCCAGGCCCCGATCACCGCCGACAGCGCCAGCCCGATCAGCGCCGGCAGGAACGGGCCGGTCAGCACGCTGCCGACATCCGGCGCGTAGCACAGCGCCGTGCCGAACCAGCCGAGGCCGAGAACCACCACGGTCACCGTTCCGCCGGTGGCCCCGAGCATCAGGAACGCCTGCGCGCACAGTGCGAACAGCGCGGTCGCGCTGGCCGGTGCCAGCCAGGCCGCCACGGGAAACACGGCCACGACAGCAGCCTGGTAGAGCAGCGGTGGCCAGCCTCTTCCGGGCACCGCGATCAGGCGTCGCCCCACCGCGAGATATCCGGCCGTGAGCAGCCCCAGCAGCAGGACGGCTCCGACCCGGTGGGGCACCGGAGGGTCGTCCGTCAGCGTCAGTGCCGTACTCGCGATCGCGACGAGGGCGAAGTACCCGTCCCAGATCGGGAGACGGCGCACCCACTCGTCGTTGCCCGCGCGCACCGAGGAGTTCGGTGGCGGATTTCTCGGTGGCGGACTCAGCCGTCCTTGCGGCTCTGCCAGCGGAAGGTGGTCAGGCACAACACGAAGCCTCCGATACACCAGGCGCCCAGGACGAGCGCGATTCGTCCGTGCTCCCACGCGCCGGCGGGCTCCAGCGCCGCCGCGGAATCCGAGAGAAGGACCGAACGGAATCCCTGCGCCAGCCATTTCAACGGGAAGAGAGCCGCTACCTGCTGGAACGCCGAGGGCAGCAGACTGATGGGCACGATGAAGATGCCGGAGACGAACTGCAGAACCAGAAACGGCAGGTTGACGATCGGCGCGGCACTGCGCACGGACCGCGGCACACTGCTCATCGCCACGCCCAGCAGCGAACACGCCGTCACGCCGAGCAGGAAGACCCAGGTGAACGTCAGCCACCGGGTGGGATCCGTCGGCACCTGCAGGTCGAAGACCAGCGCACCGAGCACCAGCACGATCGCGAGTTCGATGAGCCCGGTCACCAGCACCAGGATCACCTTGCCGACGAAGTACGCCGCCGGTGGCAGGGGCGCCCGGTGCAGGCGCTTGAGCGTGCCGTCCTCGCGGTCGCTGGTGATGCCGATGGCCAGGTTCACGAAGCCGGTCGAACCGATACCGGCCGCGATCATGCCGGCGGTGAGCAGCTGGCTGGAGCTGACTCCGGACGCCTCCGGACCGTTCGGCATCGCCCGGTCGAAGATCGAGCCGAGCAGTATGAGCAGCACCACGGGCAGCGCGAAGGTGAAGATCACCGCGTCTCGCTCCCGGAAGAACATCTTCAGTTCCAGCGCGCCTCTCGACAGCGCGAGCGCGGGGAGCGACGGCGCCCTGGAAAGGGACGGCTTCGCGGTGATGGACGGCTCCGCAATGGCTGTCATCGCGCCGTACCTCCGATCAGGTCGAGGTAGACGTCCTCGAGGGAGGGTCTGGTGATGGTGATGCCGGGCACGTCGCCACCGAACCGCTCCGCGAGTCTGATCGTCGTGCCCACCGGATCGTGGGTCTCGATCTCCTGGAACTCGTCGTTCTCCAGCCACCGCACCCGCACGGTCGCCTCGGCGCGGCCGCCGAGCACGTCCGGGGTGTCGACGGCGACGAGCCGGCCGCCGGCGATGACCGCGACCCGATCCGCGAGTGCCTCGGCCTCGTCGAGGTAGTGGGTGGTGAGCAGGATGGTGGTCGCCTGCTCGGCGGCAAGAGTGCGCAGCAGCTGCCAGAACTGGCGCCGGGCCTCGGGATCGAAGCCGGTGGTGGGTTCGTCGAGGAAGAGCAGACGCGGCCGGCCGACGACGCCGATCGCCACGTCGACCCGGCGCCGCTGGCCGCCGGAGAGCGTCCGGATCCGCTGATCGGTCTTGTCGGTGAGGCCGACGAGCTCGATGATCTCGGCGGGGTCCCGGGGGTCGGGGTAGTACCGGGCGAAGTGCCGGAGGATCTCGCCGACGGTGAGCTCGGCCATGTCGTGGGCGTTCTGCAGGACCACGCCGATGCCGTGGCGCCAGCTCATCGGGGCTCGTTCCGGATCCTCGCCGAGCACCCGGACCTCGCCGGAATCCCGCTTGCGGAAGCCCTCCAGGATCTCGACCGTGGTGGTCTTGCCGGCGCCGTTCGGGCCCAACAGGGCGAAGATCTCTCCGTCGCCGACGTCGAGGTCTATGCCGTCGACGGCGGGCACGCCCCGGTAGCTCTTGCGCAGCCCGCGCACGTGTATGGCATCAGTCGTAGCGTCGGTCGTCACCCGGGCAGCATGACCCGCCGCGGGGGCGTCCCGGGACCACCGGCTGGCTGACACATGTCCTCCTTAAGATGGACAACGGGGCACCGCGACGGCTCAGCTCAGTCAGCCGGCCTGGCCAGGCAGCCCGGCCAGGCGGCCCAGGTAGGCGGCCCAGCCGGGCAGCCCGGTCAGGCGATGCTGCTGATGTCCGCCGGCAGTTTGGCCAGCAGATCGTTACGGCGGGTTATCCGCAGCTTGCGGTAGACCCGGGTCAGGTGTTGCTCGACCGTGCTGACCGTCACGAAGAGCTTGTTCGCGATCTGCCGGTTGGTACTGCCCTGGGCCGCCAGGACCGCCACCCGCCGCTCCGCATCACTCAGGGCCATCAGCAGTGCCCTGGTGTCGACCTCAGAGGGCGCGTCGCCGTCCTCGTCCGCCTCACTCAGGTCGGGCAACAGCGTCTGGCACAGGGCATCGGCATGGCCTGCCGCGGCCAGGCTCCAGGCCCGCCGCACCGTGATCCGGGCCCGGTGCGAGTCCTCGACGGCCCGATAGGCATGACTGAGGTCGGCCAGCGTGTAGGCCAGTTCCAGGCTGCTGCCGACCGGCCGCAGGATCTCGGCCGACTCCCGCAGCAGGGCCACCCGGCTCGCCACATCACTGGTAGCCGCCAGTAGCCGCAGTGCGATGCCCCTGGTTCGGGTGAGCTCGCCGGTGAGCTGGCCCAGCTGCGCCTCGATGAGGTCACGGGCGTGCGTCGGCTGCCGCAGGGCCAGGTGGGCCCGCGCGGCGTCCAGACGCCACGGCATCAGCGCCGGCTGGTCCATGTTCCAGCGGTCCATGAGTTCACCGCAGGTCAGGAAGTCGTGCAGAGCGGCCTCGGGCCGGCTGGTGGCCAGATAGAAGCAGCCGCGTGCCTGCAGGTAGCGCAGGTAGCGAAGTCCCCGGATGTCATGGACGGTCTCGTCCGGTACCGGGTACTCCAGCATCCGGGCAGCGTCGTCGAGCCTTCCGCGGGCGGTCATCGCCATCAGCGCGATCGACACCGGCCAGCTGATCGCCGCCCCCCAGCTCTCCGGGGAGAGCCGGGCGAGCGCGCTCTCGGCGCAGCACTGCGCGTCCAGGAGATGGCCCTGCCGCAGCGAGATGTCCGCCCGGACCGTCGAGAGGATCGCGTCCCACGTCGGGGCCTCGCGGTCCGCCGCCTGGGTGACCAGCCGGTCGCACCAGAGCGCGGCGGTCTCCAGCTGGTCGGCATGGATCAGAATGGCCAGCGACACCACGACCAACGAGATCGTCCGGTCTCCCAGCCGGCACTGTCGAAGTGCCTGCTCGGCAGCCGTGACGGCATGCTTGTCCACGCCCTTGCTGAACATCGTCTCGAGCCGGTCGGCAAGCAGCTCACGGGTGCCGGCAGGGCAAGAGACCGAATCCTCGCTCTCCGGCACCCTGCGCCAGTCGAGGACGCCGGGGTGGAAACAGGCGGCCGACACCCGGTTGAGTCGGATCCCGGCACCGTCGCTTCCTTCGATGTCCTGGACGTCCGCCCGGTCGAGGATGGCCACCGCCTCCCGGTGCTGACCGAACCAGAGCAGAATGTCCGACGTCATCAGCATGTCCCGCACCGACAGGAGGCCGGCACACGCCATCGCGCTGACCTGGGTGAGACGATGCCGGGCCTGCTGGGGGTTCATGCGCCATTCGGCCACCAGCAGCAACGCCCGGACCGCCGCCCGGTCCGTCTCGGTGAGGCTGGCGTCGTTGGCCAGGCCCAACAGGCGCCTGGCGAGCGCACAGCCCGCACTGTCGCCGTTGTCCAGCAGCTCTTCGGCCGCCACCCGCAGGATCGGGACCGCCCAGGCATCAACGGCGAGCCCGGAGGCGAGCAGATGGTTCGCGATGACGAGCGGTGCGGCGCCGTCCTCGTGCAGCAACCGGGCAGTGCGCAGATGCAGCTCGCCGAGTTCCGCGGCCGGCGTGCTGTCGACAACGGCGTCGCGGGCGGACGGGTGAGGCAGCCGACCCCTGTTCAGCAGCCCGGACATCTCCAGCTCGGCCGCGCGGCGGGCGACGACGGCGGTGTCCAGGCCGGCCAGCCGAGCCAGCGGTACCAGGCCGGAGGGAAGCTCCTTGTCCAGCAGCGCAGAGGCACGCAGTACCTGCTGGGTCTCGGTGTCGCAGCGGCCGAGGCAACGGCTGACCGCCCGTGCGTAGTCGCTGCCGGTCGCTATCAGCCCGGCCTCGCTGACGCTGCCGGGGATACCGCGTGCTTCCAGGTCCGCCGCCAGTGCCCGCACCAACAGCGGATTGCCGCCGGTCGCGGCATGACAGGCCTGCGAGACCTCCGGGGGGACGTCGGAATGGCGCGCCTGGAGAAGTTCGGTGACCTCGTCGAGGGTCAGCGCCGGGACCCGGAGCCGGTCCCACGGGCTCTGCTCGAGCAGCTCACGGTAGATCAACGGATCCGTCGGATCACCGAGTTCGCTGCCGCACAGCGCCATGACCAGGCGTTCGTGGCCGATACGGCGAGCGAGATAGAGCAGGCCACGCAGCGAGAGAGGATCGGCGTGCTGCAGATCGTCGATGGCCAGGAGGACGGGAGTGCGCTCGCTCAGATTCTGCAACGCGGTGAAGGTGGCGTGCACCGTCAGCGCGAAGCGTCGGCCGTCGCCCTGCTCAGGCTCCGCCACCGGGAACACCGCGGTCCGCTGCACCCTGCGGACCAGGGTCGCGACCGCGGGCATGGACCGCGCGATCGGCTCACCACAGGCCAGCGGGTAGGACTGAAGCGGGACGTCATGACAGAGCTGGTTCAGCAGGCCCAGCGGCAGCCCGCGTTCCGCGCGGGTACCGGAACCGGACAGGACGAGGTATCCGCGCTCCGCGGCCAACGTGGCGAATAGACGCAACAGGGTGGTCTTGCCACTTGCCATCGGACCGGTGATTGCAATGGAACTGCCAAACCCCGTTCGGGCACGGTCCAGGACCTTTTCAAGGACAGCGACCTGCTGTTTTCGTTCGACAAACACTGCGTGTCGCCCTCCATGCGTCGGTCTCCCCCAGAGCCGCCACTCGCGACCACCGAGTCGACACAGCGCGGAGAGGTAACGTGTTTCCGACGTCGCGGCAAAATCCGCGCCGATATTACATTCGGAACAGCCATGGATTGGACCGACTCCGGACGATGCCCGAAGGTGCCCAGAAAGAGCTTATCGATCGATAAATACACGGTCAAGAAACAAGACATGTACCGGAGATTACAAACAACTATCAATGTTGAACTTATGGTGGCTACCAGCCGCCACAGAACACCATCCCGACGGATAACACGTATGAGGTACATCCAACACGGCAGGTTTCACACCGGTCCACAGACCTCCATAGCCGACCAGTGCGCGCCATTCAATAACGCACAGCTACCACAAAACGACTTTCTGTGTGCGGAAATCCGTGGTGCGCGACAACCACCCCGCGATCCGCCTGGACCTCTGTGAGGCACACGACAGAGCAGCGCGATGGCCGCGACCCCCGGAACGGGACGAAAACCGAAGATCAGCTACTCATCGTGAGCGATCAACGGCCCACGAGTGGTCCGAGCCACGGCACCGCTTCGCACGCGGCATCGACGGCCTCCCCTTCCGTCGGGTACTCCCGGCCAGAGAAGTAACTGACCGGCGTCCACGCTCCCATGTCCTCGGGATCCCGGTGTGAACCGCCCCGGGTTCGGTGGAGACCGGTCCGTTTGAGAGGACCGAGTCGTGTCCGCTCCCAGGAGTGTCGAGAAAACGGCTCTGCTCCACTTTCGGTGGTGACGGAGCGTTACCGAGCTTTAATTTTCGTAACTGGTCAGGTACCGCTTTGATCTTTGGTTAGGTGGTTGCGGGCATCCAGGGGCGGCCCTCGGCGAGTTGGACGAGGGCGGAGAACTGGGGGATGCCGTGTTTGGTGGCGGTGGACAGGTAGCTTCGGATCGCGCAGAACTGGCGGGCGCCGGTGAGGGTGCGGAGACACCCGGAGACCTTCTGCCGCAGTTTGATCATGCGGATGTCGCGTTCCGAGCCGTTGTTGTCCGCGGGAACCCGCAGGTCACGGGTGAAGCGCAGGTAGTCGGTCTCGCGGTCGACGAGGCGGCAGGCCAGGGCGTGGCGTGGCGGGCGGCCATGAGTTTCGTGCCGCGGGGTGAGGTCTGGCTGATCCCGATGTGGGCGGCGTGGCGCAGCTGGCGGGTGTGGGTGGCCAGCGCCTTCGGGTCGACCGGCGTGCCGGTGGTGGCGGCGTCGACGGTGAGACGGTGCAGGGCGACGAGGGCGTCGGCGGCCTGGGTGGCCCAGCACCAGGTCCCGGCCGGGGCGGCGTCGCTCACGGCCTGCAGCTCACGCGGCACGTGGGCGACACACAGCTGATGGGTGGCGGACGTGTAGGTGTTCATACGGCGCCCAGGCGTCGTGGACCACGACCCCGGTGAAGCCGGTCAGCACCCCGAGGGCGTCGATCCCGCCGGTTCCGCGCTGGGGATGGCAGTCGATGAGGGTGTACTTCCCGGTGCGGGCGCAGTGCACCCAGTGCAGCCGCCCGGCGACGCGCAGCCCGGTCTCGTCCGCGCCAACCACCTCGGCGCCGGCGAGCAGGTCGCGCACAGCCGCGAGGAAACCGGTCAGGTCGGCGGCGGCGCGGGCGGCCATCGCCGCGACCGTGCCCGCGGACAGGGGGATCCCGACCAGCTCGGCGAGCGCGGTCGCGGTCCGGTCCTTCGACAGGAACTGGCCGGAATACAGGTAGACCGCCGCCGCGGTCACCCGCGGCCCGTACTGGACCGGGGCGTCCACCCCGGCCGGTGGGGTCGCCTTCGTCCGGGCCCCGCAGCCACATTCCCGCTCGAGGGAAAATGAGGTGACTGGTGGTCGTGACGGGCCCACGGCGCTGGTGACCACGCTGGAACGGGCAAGGCCAGGTGGTGACCGCGCTGGGACAGGGCGCGTCGGTGCCGGGGCCACGCCGAGTCACCCACTGCCTGGGGCGCGGGGCGTTGGCGGGCGGGCTGACGCCCGCCGTGGGCTGGGCCCGGGCATGGGTGACGCTGTGTTCAGTTCCTTGTCAGGCAGCTCTCGCGGGGCCGGTGGGCGGTGCCGGCCGTTTGGTGAGGACTACGTCGTAGCCGAGCGA
>NZ_KB893774.1 GCF_000374165.1 Parafrankia elaeagni | reverse complement strand
GACGACCGCGACGACCGCGACGGTGCCTTCGTGAACGGGCTGTCCGACGACGGCGGCTTCGACGACGTCGAACTGTCCGCACCAAGCCTGCGTTCGAGTTCAGCGACCCGGGCCGTCAGCCGCTCGATCAGCGCGGCCTGGTCCGCGACCAGGCGCACGAGCTCCTCGTAGCTCGGCTGACCCGCGGACTCCACCCCCACAAACTATCCGATCTTGACCCGCCGGCCGGCAACCAGCCGAACGATCAACAGACAAGATCCGCAAGACACCCGTTCAACCGAGCTGAACAGCTACCTCCAGGGAGCCGAAGACCCGCAGCAGATCCAGCAGCTCTCCGGTCATGGCGTCCCGTTGCACGAGGGTTTCGGCGAGCAGGGCCGCGATGTGCCCGCGGGTGTCGTTGGCGACCTGCCGGTTCCGCCAGCGGACGATTCTGCCATCGGCGAGGTGAATGACGTTCGCTGTGGTCTCCTTGATGTACGGCTCGAGGGCTACGCCGAACGCCTGGCAGTAGTCGAGTACCCGGCGGTGATGGTGCGGGATGCGGCCGGGGCCCAGGTTGAGGTAGAGCCCTTCGTCGAAGGAGCATTCGTGGGTGGTGACCGGCTCCCCGCTCGGCCCGAGCTCGCGGAGCACGTCACCGTTGCGGGCAGTGCGGTTACGGCCGCCGGCGCGGTCCGCGGCTTCCAGCACGGTGCACCGGTAGCCCAGTTTGCTGAGCTCGTAGGCCGCGGTGAGCCCGACGACCCCGGCGCCGAGGATGGCGACGGTGGCACCCGCGCGGGGCGCCGGGGGCTGCTCGAACGAGCCCGACCAGCCTGTCGCTTCTGGCCCGCCCCGGCCGATCATCGCCTCGCGCAGTGCGTCGGCGGCGGTTCGCGCGGTCATGGGAGTCGTCCGTGGTTGACGTAGCGCATGCTTGACCACCTCTTCCTTCTGCGGCGCTCTTTCTTCTGCGGCGCGCGGATGTCGAATGTCTGGAATTCGCCGTTTCGGGGCCGAGGTCTGGTTTCGGGGCCGAGGTCTGGTCCGGCCCGCGGTCTCGACCGGAAAGGCCCCGGGAAAGGCCCCGTCCCGGACCGAGAGAGGTCCGGGACGGGGCTCGGGTACTACTCGGGCGCCGGTATTACTCGGGTGTCACCCGGGTGTCACCCGGGTGAAGTTCAGGTCGATGACCTGATAGAAAGCCTTGGATGTGTCGGCTACTTCCCAGACTCCGAGCAATACGTGGTACCCCTGCCGCTGCGGCAGCATTATGGTGTGCCGAGTGGGATCCGCCGGTACGAGGTCGTCGGCCGCCCAGTAGGGCTGCCCGCTGTTCTGGACCTGGTGGATGGGTTGCGACTCGAACTGGGCGCGGCTGAGCGGGGCCTTCGGGTCCCAGCCCTCCCGGGTGATGAAGTAGTTCCAGCGCCGCGTCTTGTGCGGGGCGTGAAAACCCCAGGTCACGACGAGCTGCTGACCGGACCGGACGGAGTGCTTCTGCCAGTCTGATCCCGGCCTGTCCAGTTCGGCGGCGTAGCCCTGGCCGGCACTGGCGATCTTCCCGTCGGCGGGCGGGGTGTCGTTGAAGACGTCATCCGGTGCGAACGGGTCCTTCAGCCCGGGCTCCCTCGCCGGGAAGAACTTCCCGGATTCGAGGCCGGCGGACTGCCATTCCTCGAGATAAATGCTCGCACGGGAGGCCGGGTCGGCGACGAGACCGTGGCGCGGCGCCACTCTACTCTGGGTCAGAATTCCACGGTAGCGTCACATCTCCTGGTTTGCATTCCCAAAAAATGGGGGAGGCCCGCGACTTCGGCGATGATTCTTTGAATCCGGAGGGCCGTTTGCGAACTTTTTCGACGAAGGCCCTGGACCGGGACTGTCGCGGGCGGACCGGGTCACCGAGCCGTTCCGGACCGGACTGTCGGCCACGCGCGCGGGTCTGGGCAGCCCGGGTCCGCGTCATTCCGCGCCGCATCGGCGAGGATGGCCGGGTGCAGCGGCAGTCCGGTGCCGCCGCACGCAGCGGTGGGGAGTGGCGCCGGCCTGGCCGTGCGGCGAGGGCGGTTCGGTTCCTGGGACGCCGGTTCCGGGCGGTCGGTACCGGATTCGGAGTGTTCCGCCGACGGGTCCGCGAATCCCTGCGCGGGGATCTGGCGTCCAGGCTCCGCGCGGCGGACCTGATCAACGGGGCGATGAACCTCGCCGCGCTCATCCTGATGATGTTCTTTCCGTTCGTGATCGCACTGGCAGCGGCGTCTCCGCTGCGCAGTGGAGGCGCGGCGGACATCGTGATCAGGCGCATGGGACTGAACCACGAGGCGGCGATGGCTGTCGAGCGGCTGTTCGCCCCGCGGGGCGGAACGATCGTCACCGGCTGGTCGGTGGTGGGCGTGCTCTGGCTGGTGCTGGGTGGGGTGAGCCTGGCCACAGCCGTCCAGGTGGTGTACATGCGGGTCTTTCGGTTGCCGGCGCCCGGCCTGCGTGGCCTTCCCAGCCAGCTTGGCTGGCTGTGCGGGCTGATCGCCTTTCTGGCCGTGTCGACGTCGCTCGGCGCCGTCCTGACCGGCAGCGTGGCCGGGCAGATCTGCTACGGCCTGATCGCGACCGTGATGCTCGCGTTCTTCCTGTGGGCCGGGGTCCGGGTGCTCACCATGGGCCGGCTGGGCTGGCGGGACGCCTGGCCGACGGCGCTTGCCACAACGATCGGGCTGACCGGTCTCGGTGTCGTCAGCCGCTTCGCGTTCTCCGCGTCCATCGTCTCGAACGAGCGCACCTACGGCTCGATCGGCGTGGTGTTCACGATTCTGTCCTGGCTGATCGGTTTCGGCGTGGTCCTGATCGGCGGGGCGGTCGTCGGCGGCTGGTACACCGAGACCGCACGCGAGGGCCGCCACTAGCATCGGCGCCGCCGGCTGGGGCCCGATCAGCCGCGGCGGCTTCCCGCCCCGCCTCCCTCGACGGCACGGGCACGTCCTGACCCGCCAGCGGACGTCCCCTGACCCGTCACGGACATCCTGTGACCTGTCAGCGGACGTCCCGGCCGGTCAGTGCGATGCCGAGGATGCAGATGTCGTCCTCGCGCTCGGCGGGGCCCGCGATCTCGGCCAGCAGGGCGTCGCACAGTCCGTCGAGGGTGGAACGGGGTGGGCTGGGCGCGCTCTCCAGTTCCAGGGCGCCGACGAGTTCCGAGGTGAGTCCCGCCAGCGCCGGGGGCGTTACGGGTGCGGCGGCCAGCAGCGCGGTGGTGCCAGGCAGCCGCGCGGCGCTGGCGGCGGCGAGTGCGGCGAGGCGGACCGAGATGGAGACCCCGCGCTGCTCGACGAGGCCGTCCGTGTAGAGAAGCAGGCCCGGCCCTGTCAGGGTGAGGCTGCTCTGGCCGTAGTGGTGGTCGGAGAGCACCCCGAGCATCGGGCCGTGGACTTCTGACAGGTACCGCGGGCCACCGTCGCTGCCGGCGAGATGCAGGGGCGGCGGGTGGCCGGCACAGGACCAGGTGAACCGGGCGGTGACGGGGTCGAGGTGCGCGATCACCGCGGTCGCCAGGATCTCGCTGCCGCTGCGCGCGAGGTTGGCGGAGAGCTGCGTGGTGGTCGCCTCCGGGGAGAGCCCGTGCAGGGCGTAGGCCCGGGCCGAGTGGCTGAGTTCGGCCATCAGTGCGGTGGCGCGCAGGCCGTGGCCGCCGACGTCCCCGATGGCCAGGGCGAGGGTCCCGTCCGGCAGGACGGTGGCGTCGTACCAGTCGCCGCCGATGCCGACATCCCGGCCGGCCGGGAGGTAGCGGGCGGCGAGCTGGACGCCGTCCACGCGCGGCAGCTGCGGCGGGAGAATAGCCCGCTGCAGGGTCTCGACCATGCACATCTGGCGCTCGTACCTGCGAGCCCGCTCGACGGCGCGCCCGTAGGCGGCCGCGATGGCGAGGAGGAACGAGCGGCAGGGCCCCTCGAACGTCCTGTGATCGGGCCAGGAGAGCAGCAGCACGCCGAGAGTCCGGCCGTCAACGGTGATCGGGAGGCTGGCGGTCGCGTCGATGCCGAGTGCGGCGAAGACCTCGGTGCGGTCCGGGTAGTCGCCGAGGTAGGTGTCCTTCGTGTCGTCGAAACGGGCCCGCCCGGTCCGCATGACCTCGACGGCGGCGGCTGGGCCGTAACCGCCGGGGCCGGCCCACAACCGATCGACGATCGGCGGGCGGGGCCAGGCGAGCACCCGGGTCCGCACCCCGGTGCGGTCAGGTGGGGGGATGTCGGCTTCGGTGCCGCCGAGGTCTCCGCCGACGTCCCCGTCGTCGTCGAAGAGCACCATTCCGACGAAGGTGACGCCGAGGCCCGCGATGCTGCGGAACGCGACCTGGGCCACTTCCTCCACGGTGAGCGCCGTACTCAGGCCCTCGGTGAAGTCGAGCAGTTCCAGTGACTGGGCGAGCCGTGACATCGACCCGTCCTCCTCGCAGGCCGAGCCGCCCGCGGGTGCACCGCGGTCGGTGCGCGCCGACCCGTCCGTGGGCATCGCCCCGTCCGCGGGCACCGACCCGTCGCTCACCGCGCGCCGCACCGGCTCCCGACGCCCCGCCCGGCCGGGCACCGGCGTGCCCGCGGGCGCCGGTGCCGGCGGTGACAGCAGCGGTGCCTCCGGCGCGAGGACGCCGGCCCTCGCGGGTGGCCCGGCCGCCACCGCGCCCGGTGCCGGCGTCCTGCTGTGGTGGCTGCGGCCGCGGTGATGGCGGTGGCTGCCTCCCGGCTGTTCCATGTACTGGACCTCTCCCGTGCACCAGATCCCGCGGGCGGCCCGGCGCTGCGTGCACGGGCACCCGCCTGGCGGGACACGCTGATCAGAACCTCCGCATGGACCGGGCGGTGACAGCCTGGCCACCCCCGGCACGCCCCGTGGCGCACCCCCGGCCGGGCTCTCCTACGGGGAACGAGCGGGCTGCCGGTGTGATGCCACGCACCACGAGAAACCCGTCACCGGGCGAAGTTGCCTCAGGCCTGACCGTGACACCGGCCGGACACAGGTCGCCAAACCATTAGCTGCACGAGATCGGCCTCAGCGACCGGCCTCGGGCCCGGTGTCAGGCGGCGTCAGGCCGGCGGCACGGGCGTCAGTCAGCCACTGTGGATACTCCTCCAGCAGCAGATCGAAGAACTCCTCGTCGCCGATCGCCTCGACGTCGTCCGGCTCGACGAAGTGCGCGTTGTCGACGGGCCTGCCGCGCAGGTCGTCAAGGCGGCGCAGGAAGTCGAACGGACCTTCACCGACGCCGAGGAACTTGTAGAAGATGTTCCGCTGCGACGCGAGGACCAGCTCTTCCTTCGCGGAGGTCCGGCTGTCGGGCGCACCGTCGGTGACGAACAGGACGTAAACCGGAAGTCCGTCGGACGGGAAGTGCTCGCGGACGAGCCGCATCGCCGCGGCGTAGTCGGTCCGGCCCATCCGGCGGCCGGCCCGCAGTCTGTCCACTCCCCCGATGTAGTCAGCGATCCGCAGCTCGCCGGCGTGGACGGCCCCGGTGTCGAAGATGAACACGTCGATCGCGCCGTCATCGTCGAACTGCGTCGCCAGCGCGAGAGCCCGCTCGGCGAGCCGCTGGACGACGCCCTTCGTGTACAGCGCCCGCATCGACCCGCTGTGGTCGACACACAGCGCGACCTTGGCCTGCTCGCCGTCCAGGGCTTGTTTCGCCAGCCTGGATCGCGCGTCCTTCGCCAGGCTGAGCAGGCCCGGCGCACCAGCCTCGATCTTCGCCATCGACATCGGCATGCGCCCCACGCTATCGGGCCTCGGCGGCCTGCCCGGGCGGGTGCCGCCGGTGCGACGGCAGTCCGAGTTCCAGGTATCCGAGTTCCAGGTAGCGGTGGACGACCGCCCGCCGGTCAGGCATCCACGGGCACGCCTGATCCGGCGGACAGTGCGGGAAGCCCGGCGGTTGCCGCGGTTGCCGCGGTTGACGTGTTTGGTGTGTTTGGTGTGTTTGGCCCGCGGGATGGTGCGGAGAGGGCGGCGCTGCGCTGACCGGGAATGGCCTCGATCAGCTCGCGGGTGTAGTCGCTGTTCGGCGCGCCGAACACCTCGGCGACGGAACCCGACTCGACGGCCCGGCCGCGGTTGAGCACGGTGACGGTGTGCGAGATCTGCGCGACGACCGACAGATCGTGGGAGATGAACAGGTAGCTGAGGCCGAGCCGCTCCTGCAGGTCGCGGAGCAGGGCGAGGATCTGCTCCTGCACGGAGACGTCCAGCGCGGAGACGGGCTCGTCGAGCAGCACCAGCTCGGGCTCCAGGGCGAGGGCCCGGGCGATCGCGACCCGCTGGCGCTGCCCGCCGGACAGCTCCGCGGGCAGCCGGTCGAGGTAGGAGGCGGGCAGCGCCACCTGGTCGAGCAGGGCGACGGCGCGGGCGCGGCGGGTGCGCCGGTCACCGATCCCGAACGCCACCAGCGGCTCGGTGATGCTGCGGCCGATCGTGAACCGCGGGTCGAGGGAGGCGAACGGGTTCTGGTGGACGAGCTGGATCTTGCGCCGCAGCGGGCGGGTCTCCCGCCAGCCCAGATCGGTGATGTCGACGCCGTCGAGCAGCACCCGCCCGTTCGTCGCCTTCTCCAGCCCCAGCGCGAGGCGCAGGGTCGTGGTCTTTCCGGACCCCGACTCGCCGACGAGCGCGTGGGTGCGCCCGCGGGCGACGTCCAGCGAGACGTCGTCGACCGCGAGGAACGACCCGGTCTGCCGGCCGGGCAGCGGGTAGCGCTTGGTGATGTTCTCCAGGCGGATCACCGGGTCGGGGGTGCTGACCCGCTCGGCGGGCACGGCGAACCGCGGGACGATCCGGCCGCCGTGGGCCAGCCCGGGTGCGGCGGCGATGAGGCGCCGGGTGTAGTCCTGCCCGGGGCTGACCAGGATGTGCCGCGGGTTCCCCTGCTCGACGATCTCGCCGCTGCGCAGGACGATCACCCGGTCGCTGCGATCGGCCGCGACGGCGAGGTCGTGAGTGATGATCAGCAGCGAGATCCCCGACTGGCGGACCAGGCTCTCGAGGTGGTCGAGGATGCGGCGCTGCACGGTGACGTCCAGCGCGCTGGTCGGCTCGTCGGCGATGATCAGCTGGGGCCGCCCGGCGAGGGCGATCGCGATGAGCACCCGCTGGCGCAGGCCGCCGGAGAGCTCGTGCGGGTACTGGCGGGCCCGCAGTTCGGGATCGTCGATGCCGGCCTGGGCGAGGAACTCCCGCACCTCGGCCCCGACCCGGTCACCGGACACCCCGCGCAGCCTGATCCCCTCGGCGACCTGCGGCCCGATGCGGCGGGTCGGGTTGAGGCCGACCATCGGGTCCTGCGGCACCAGGCTGATCACCCGGCCGCGCAGCCCGCGCAGGGTCCGCTCGCGCGCGCCGGCCACCTCGACGGCGCGGGCCGGCCGGCCGAGGTCGCCCGACGGACCCGGATCGCCCAGATCGCCCGGGTGACCCGGGTGACCGGGATGACCGGGATGGCCGGGATGACCGGGATGACCGGGATGACCGGGGTGGACGATGACGCTGCCGCCGGTGACCCGGGCGTTGTCGGGCAGCAGCCCGATGAGGGTGTTGGCGATCGTCGACTTGCCGGAGCCGGATTCGCCGACCAGGGCGACGGTCTCGCCGCGGGCGACCGACAGGCTGACGCCACGGACGGCGGGGACGGTGCGCCGGCGCCGGACGTAGCCGACCTGCAGGTCCGTCACGGTCACCAGCGGGCCGGCGGCTGTGTCCGTCATCGCTCGCGCTCCTGGAGGGTCTTGGAGATGTGGTTGAGGCTCAGCACCGTCGCGGCGACGAAGAGCCCGGGCAGCAGCGAGACCCAGGGGGCGGTGACGAGGTAGTTACGGCCGGCGGAGATGAGGGTGCCCCACTCCGCGGCCGGCGGCGCCGCGCCGAAGCCGAGGAAGCTCAGCGACGCGATGTAGATGATCGCGACACCGGTGTCGAGGACAGCGAGCACCGCGACCGGGCCCCAGGAGTTCGGCAGCACATGGGTCAGCAGGACGCGCAGCCACGAGGCGCCACCGGCGCGGGAGGCCTCCACGTACGGGAGGGTCCTGATCCGCAGCACTTCCGCTCGGGTGGTGCGCGCGAAGCCCGGCATGATGCCGACGCCGACGGCGATCGCCACCGGCACCGTCCCGAAGCCGAGGGCCGTGACGATGGCCAGTGCCATCAGCAGTGTGGGAATGGCGAGCATGACGTCCACGGCCCGCATGAGCAGCGCGTCCACGATTCCGCCGCAGAACCCGGAGAGCACCCCGAGCGCGAGCCCGGCGAGGACGGCGATCGCCAGCGCGATGAGCGCCGCCCTGATCGTCAGCGCCGAGCCGTGGAGCATGCGCGTCCACAGGTCGCGACCGATCTCGTCGGTACCGAACAGATGGTCGAAGCTCGGGGAGGACAGCCGCTCGGCCGGTGCGGTGTCGAAGGGGCCGCGCGAGGTGAACAGGCCCGGAGCGAACGCGGTGATGGCGACGAACGCGATGAACAGCACCGCGACGACGAAGCCGGGTTTGCTTCCGAGGGTGCGCAGCGAGGCGACGAGGTCGGCCCGGCGCCCGCCCGGCTCGGTGCTCACCGAGAGGGTCATCAGGCGACCGCCTTCCGCTGACCGTGGACGATGCGTGGGTCGAGCAGCGGGTAGAGCAGGTCGACCACGAGATTGACGAAGACGAAGATCGCCGCGGCGAGCGTGACGATCGCCAGGACCACCGGGACGTCCTGGGCGAGCACGGCCTCCTGGGCGAGCTTGCCGACGCCGTTGCGGGAGAAGACCGTCTCGGCGACGATCGCGCTGGTGACGGTCAGGCCGATGAGGACACCCAGGATCGTCACCGCCGGCAGGAGCGCGTTGCGGAAGCCGTGGTGCCACTGCACGGCCGCGCGGGACAGCCCCTTCGCCCGGGCCGTCGCCACATAGGGCTGGCCCAGCGTGTCGTCGAAACTGCGCATCAGCACCTGCGCCAGCTGCGACGCCGCCAGGATCGCGATGGTGATCGCCGGCATCACCATCGACTTCCAGCCGTAGGTTCCGGTGGCCGGCAGCACACCGAGGTTGAACGAGAGGAACTGGATCATCAGCAGCCCGATGAAGAACTGCGGGAAGGAGGCCCCGAACGACGGCAGCCGGGTGAGGAACATCCGGGCCGGCCGCCAGCGCACGTACGACGCCAGGTAGGCCAGCGCCGTCCCCCCCAGCAGCGCGAGGACGCCGGCGGTGACCGTCAGGGTGAGCGTGGGGCCCAGGCGCTCACCGAGCAGTGCGGTGACCGGCTTCTGCTTGGCGATCGACTCACCGAGATCGCCGTGCAGGAAGCCCCACAGGTCCGAGAAGTACTGCTCCAGAATCGGGCGGTCGAGCCCGTACCTGGCCTTCGCGGTGTGCAGTTCCGCGGGGGAGAGTTTGTCGGTCTCGATCCCCGCCGCTCCCAGTTGCAGCGCGACCGGGTCGCTCGGCAGCAGGTAGAGGACCGCGAAGGTCACGGTGTAGGCGGCCCAGAGCACTCCGAGTGCCTGTGCGAACCGACCGAGGATGTACCGCGTCATTGTGTTTCTCTTCTCTCCCCCGCGGCCCGGCTACTGCTTCCAGACGTCGTTGAGCCTCAGGAAGCTCTCGGACGTGAACGCGAACCCGTGGACGCTCCTGCCGAGGCCGGCGAACTGCACCCGCTCGAACCACGGGAAGACGACGCCCTGCTCGATGAGCAGGCTCTGCAGCTCGGCGTAGGCCGCCTCGCGCTGTGCCTCGTCGGTGGTCTCACGGGCCTGGGCGAACAGCCCCTTGATCTCGGCGGTGGTCTCGGGTGCCGAGGCGTTCGTCGCCAGTGCCTTGGAGTTGGCGTAGTCCGGGTCGAGGAGGAACTGCAGCGCCCCGGGGTCGGCGCGGGTGAAGTAGCTGGAGGCCAGGTCGTAGCTGCCGTTCCTGAGCACCGCCGGAAGCTCGGCACCGGTGATGACCTCGAGCCGCAGCTCGATGCCGACCTGCTTGAGCTGGTCCTGGATCAGCTCGGTGCCGTACGCGGACTGCGCGGTGGTGGGGTGTACGAGGGTGAGCTTCCTGCCGTCCTTGAAGCGGTAGCCGCCCTCGCCGAGCTTCCAGCCGGCGTCGTCGAGGAGCTTCGCCGCCCCCTGCGGATCGTGGCGCAGCCTGTCGGTCTGCGGGGCGAAGAACGGTGTCGTGGAGTCGAAGGCACCGGCGACGACCGGATAGTCCGGACCGTAGATCGTACTGGCGAAGGTCGGCAGGTCGAGGGCCTTGTAGAGCGACCTGCGGACGTTGACGTCCGCCAGCGGCCGGCCGGCCGTCGTGTTCGGGTAGAAGGCGGCGGCCACTCCCGGCAGCGGCCGGGACTCCAGGACACCGTCGGACCTCGTGATCAGCTCACGGTCCTCGACGGTGAACGGGTTGCGCGGCCAGGCGATGTCGATCGCCCCGCTGACCAGGTTGCCGGTGCGGACGCTGTCCTCGGCGACGTAGCTGAACTCGACCGTGTCGAGGTGGGCCTCGCCGGTGTTCTCCGACAGTGCCGAGCCCCAGGCGTAGCCCGGGCGCTTCTTGAGCGTGGTCAGCTCGTTGGGCTTGTAGCTCTCCAGGGTGAACGGCCCGGAGCCGAGGTACTGCCCGAGGCAGCGCTCCTCGCTGGTCTTCCGGTAGGAGTCCGGCGAGATGATCGCCAGGTTGGTCGTCGAGCTGGCCTGCAGGAACGACGAGTTCGGCGCCGAGAAGACGACCTTGACCGTGCTCGGGTCGACGACCTCGGTGTGGTCGAGGCCGAGAATGTAGCTGGCCCCGTAGGCGGAGCCGCCGGTCTCCTTCACGACGGCCTGGGCGCCGTCGAGGTTCGCCTTCACCGCGGCGGCGTCCAGCGGGGTGCCGTCGCTGAACGTGACACCGTCCCGCAGGTGGAAGGTGTATTCCTTCCCGTCGGGACTGATCTCCCAGCTCTCGGCGAGCCAGGGCTTGATCTCCCCGGTCTCCGGGTCCTGGTCGGTCAGCGAGTCGGCCACGTTGCGGATCACCGTGCGGTGCTCGATCCAGTAGGTCTGGAACGGGTCGACGCAGGTGAACGACGGATTGTCCGGCCAGAAGGCGACCTTGAGGGTTCCGCCGGCGACCGGCTCCCCTCCTGCGGCGGCCGTGCCGCCCTCCCCGTCGGAGGAGCCGCACGCAGTCAGGCCCAGCGCTGCCGTAACGGCCAGGGCTGTCGCGGCAATGCCGCGCCGGGACACGCGTCTCGTCATCGAATCCGTTCTTTCTTGTGCTCTCGTATGGAAAGGACGCCAGTGCCTGAACGGCTACTGGCCGAGCAGCCGGCGGCCGGCCGCCAGCAGGGCGACGTCCTCCTGCGGCGGGTGGACCCGCACGCACAGGACGTCACGGAGGAGACGCTCGAAGGGCAGGTGCCGGGTCAGGCCCGGGTTGCCCAGCGCGGCCACCGCGGTGTTGACCGCCGCGATCACCGAACGCGCGATCTGGACCTTCAGCAGCGACAGCTGCGGCAGGTGGGTGGTGTCGCCGGCCTCGATCCGCAGCAGCGCGCCGAACAGGAGCGTCTCCGCCTGCGCGATCTGCGCGTCGATCTCGCCGGCGACGACCTGGATCCGCTCGGTCGTCGCGATCGGGCGTCCCAGCGCGGTGGGCACCCGGTCGTGGGCGTACCGCACGAACGCGCTGCGGGCGGCCCGGGCGACGCCGATGTAGAGGGCCGGGTGCCCGAAGTTGCCGGCCGAGGCCGCCGCGGACGGGTCCCGGTACACGCCGTCCGGCCCGCGCGGGATCTCGACGAACGCCTCCGCCGGCAGCTCGACGTCGGTGTACTCGACGTCATGGGTGTTGGAGGCCCGCAGGCCCAGGTGGTCCCAGGTGTCGATCCAGGTGATCCCGGGCAGGTCGCCCGGGACGATCAGGTGCCCGACCCGGGGGCGTTCCGGGTCACCGTCCGGCTCGTCCGCGACCGCCCAGACCATGTGGAAGGCGAGCGCGGTGCCGCCGGTGGCGTACGCCTTGCGGCCGCTGAGCACCCAGCCGTCCGCGGTGCGCCGCGCGGTGGTCTTCGGCAGGCCGCCGCGGGCGGGGGCGCCCAGCTCCGGCTCGGCCCGGACGGCGTTCGCCAGCGTCGGCCCGTCCAGCCCGCGGCGCAGGTACTCGGCGTAGTAGGCCTCCGGCCAGTACGAGGCCGAGGCCTGAAGCAGGTGGATCATGAGGTTGTTGGCCGCGAGCAGCCCGACCGAGGCATCGCCCTCGCCGAGCGCCATCAGAATGCGCGCGGTGTCGAGCTGCCCGAGGCCCGGCCCGCCGTAGCGGGTGGCGACCGTCGCCGTCAGCAGCCCGGCCCGGTGCGCGGCCTCCAGCCCGCGGACGGGAACCGCACCCGTGCGGTCGTAGCCGGGTGCCACCGCGGCGATCTGGGCCGTCACGGCGGCCAGTGCCTCCGGCGACAGGTCGGGTACCGGCAGCGTGGTGGCGTGCTCCCCCACCACGGCGGTCATCGGGCACCTGCCGGTGCGGCCAGGTCGAACGCGGGCGCGAACGCCCCGGGGTGCTCGTCCTGCAGGGTGCCCCGCTGCCCGGTGGCCGCGCGGTGCGCGAGCTCCTGGCGGACCAGCGGCAGGATGTAGCGGCCGTAGTCGAGCGCGTCGTTGAAGTTGTCGTAGCCGCGGATGGAGATCAGGTCCGCGCCGAGATCGACGTAGTCGAGGATGGCCGCAGCCACCGTCTCCGGCGTGCCGACCAGCGCCGTCGACGCGCCGGTGGCCCCCGTCGCGGCGGCCGGCGCCGTCCACAGGGCGCGGTCATGCAGCTCACCGGCGGCGGCGGCCGCCAGCAGCCGCTGCGAACCGACGTTGGACGGCGACGTGTTGACGTCCCCCCGGAACGCGGCGGCCGCCGGTCTGTCGCTCTTCAGCACACCGAGAATCCGCGCCGCCTTCTCCCAGGCCAGCTCCTCGGTCTGCGCGATGATCGGCCGGAACGTCACCCAGATGCGCGGGGTGTCGGTGCGGCCGGCGAGACGCGCCTGCTCGGCCACCGCGTCGATCTGCTGCTTCGTCTCCTTCAGCGGCTCGCCCCACAGGCCGAAGATGTCGCCCAGTGCACCGCCGACCTGGTAGGCCTGCGCCGACGATCCCCCTACCGACACCGGGATCGTCCCGTTCACCGGGCGCACCGCCGAGACGAAGTCCTCGAACGAGTAGTACGCGCCGGAGTGGTCGAACGGCGCCGTCGAGCTCCACACCCTGCGCAGGATCTCGATGTACTCGGCCTGCCGGGCGTAGCGCTCGTCCTTGCCCAGCCGGTCACCCTCGCGGGCCTGCTCGTGATCGCTGCCGCCGGCGATGAGGTGCACGGCGGCCCGGCCGCCGCTGAGCTGGTCGAGGGTCGCCAGCTGCTTGGCCGCCACCGTCGGGTACATGGTGTTCGGCCGCAGCGCGATGATCGGCCGCAGCCGCTCGGTGTACTGGCTGAGGGCCGCCGCGATCGTGAACGGGTCGTGCCCTGCCGAGTAGTACGGGACCAACGTGTAGTCGAAGCCACCCTCGTCGAGCAGCCGGGCGTACCGCCTGAGATACGCAGGGTCCAGCGCGGCCTGCCGCAGCTGGTTCAGCTCGTTGGACGGATTGACATTGATGGCGCTGATGAACTCGACGGTCACGAGGTACCTCCACGGGGCGGGACAGCTGTCCGCACCGAGACGAACGGCCGGGGCGAAACGGCCAGGAGACGAAGAGCCGGCCAGGTGGCCGGGCTCTGCCGGGTGGTCGGGCTCTGCCGGGTGGTCGGGTCCGGGTGATCGGGTCAGAAACGGCTGACACGGATACCGGCCCGGCGGACCAGGTCCGGATCACCCCGTGGAGGCACGCGCAGGGCTCTGCCCGTCCGGCGAGGAAGGCCCGGCGGTCCGGAGCAGACGGCCGGGGAGACTCCTCAGCAGGGACGACAGCAGGCGGACGTGAGAAGCCCGAAATCGACGAAACGGCGGCGGGTCAGCACCCGCCCGGGGCCCGACAGGCTCACCGGACGACGGGCGCCGCCGCGTGCCTGACGCGGCCCGCGCGTTTCCCCCCCTGGACTCCCCGACATGTTCATCAGAATGGTGGGAAATACCGACGCTGTCCAGGCCTGCCCCCCCGATCAGACCGATAAGAAATCCTGATAGATCACCGCTTACCCACAGGCAGCACGCCCCACAGCCACTCTCCCGCCCGCCACGGCACCACACGATTCCCGCATTCGACAGCCACCCGCAGGTCATTTTGTCCGACTACGGACGAATTCACACCCTCAAGCGATCACATTCGGATGCACAACGCATCCACAGTTTCACCGGCAGTGCTCGACGGGTCGGCGGTGATGACGTTATCGTTGCCGGCGCGGGAGGGGTCCCAGCGCGTCGAGCCGGTACGGCTCCACGCTCCGGTCGCGGAGGTCCCTCCTCATGCCGCCCTTTCGAGGCGCCGCCACCCCACGTTCCCGCCGTCGGCGCATCCTGCCCTGTGTGGTGATCACCGCAGCAGCCGCCGCCGTCATCACTGGCTGCCTGCCGTCCGCAGGCGGGGGGCCCGCGGGTTCGGGGGCTCCGCCGACCAGAACGGCGACGACCGCTCCCACGGCCACACCGACCGGCGGCCCGGGTTCGCAGGGGACGCAGCCGCCCGGCCCCGGCCCCGACGCCACAACCACACCGACGTCCGGTACGAGCAGCCCGGCCACCTCCCCGGCAGGCAACCCGGCGACCCGGCCGCCGGTGACACCGGGCGGCGTGCCGGTCACGACACCCGCCGACCCGCGGACCACCTCGCCCGCCACACCGCCGTCCGCGATGCTCGTGCCCGTGGCTCCGGGCCGGATCCGGCCGGGGGTCGTCTACCGCGGCCCGGCGACGCACTACGGCGCCACCGGCGGCGGCAACTGCATGTTCGACCCGCTGAGCGACCCGGCCATGCCGGTCGTGGCGATGAACGAGACCGACTACGAGACCGCCCGCGCCTGCGGGGCATACATCGAGGTCACCGGGCCCGGTGGCAGCACCGTCGTCCGGGTGACCGACCGGTGCCCCGAATGCCCGCCAGGGCACGTCGACCTGAGCGAGCCGGCGTTCGCCCGGATCGCCGGTGGCGTGCCGGGGCGGGTCGACGTCACCTGGCGCCTGGTCAGCCCGGCGAGCATCGGAGCCGTCCAGTACCGGGTGAAGGAGGGCTCGTCGGCGTACTGGCTCGCCCTGCAGGTCCGCCAGCACCGCAACCCGATCGCCTTGTTGGAGGTCCAGGCCAACGGGGTGTGGAAGCCGCTGCAACGCGAGATGTGGAACTACTTCGTCGCACCCCAGGGGCTCGGGGCCGGGCCGTTCACTGTGCGGATCACCGACATCCACGGCGAGCGGCTCGTCCACACCGTCGCCCTGTCGCCGGGTGTGACGCAGCAGCTCAGCGGTCAGTTCGCGCAGCGCTGACGGCGCGCCGCCACCGGTTCGAAGCCGCCCGGGCGCCGGGCGGGCCGCCGGGTGAGGGCATCTGTCCCCACCCGGCGGCCGGGCCGCAAAGTGCAGCTACGTGCTGCTACGTGCTGCTACGTGCTGCTACGTGCTGCTACGACGCTGTCGCGAGTTCCTTGCCGGTCCCGAACTCTCGCAGTGTGCCGTCCCACTCGATCTCACCGTCGCGCACATGCACGGTGGTGTAGGCAGGGTTGTAGATGGCGGGATACGGCAGCCCGCTCTTCACCGTGAAGTCGATCGGCGGGGTCAGCCCACCGGTGTCCACCTCGCTCAGCTTCCGGATCCCCGCCAGGACCGATGCCCGGTCGACGGTCGGGATCGACGACGCCACCTGCGCGAAGATCTGGACGCCGAGCCAGCTGTTCAGGCTGAGCTCGTCCACCTTTCCGTCGGGTTCGTAGGCGGCCATGTCCTCGTTGAACTGCTTGCCGAACGCGCTGGACGTGTCCCACGCCGGCGGGAGGACCAGGCCGACCGTGAGCGGCCCTCCCTCCCCCATTCCTTCGAGCTGATCCTTCTCGAAACCGGCGCCGGCGAAGGCGACGGTGCCGTCATAACCGGTCGCCCGCAGTGCCTTGACGGCCACGCTGGTCTGGGCGGCGAAGGTCAGCCACACGACGGCGTCCGGCCTGTCGCGGGTCGCCTGCTGGGCCGGGGCGCTGAGATCCGCGGTGGACGGCGCGAGCTGGACGTTGTTGACGACCTCGATCCCGGCCTCGCGGAAGACGTCACCGACGGTCTTGCGGATCACGTCGGCGGTGGGGATGTCCAGGGTCACGAGACCCACCCGCCTGGCGCCGCTGGCCACGACGTCCTGCGCAAGGCCGTGGAAGCCGACGACGACCGCACCGTTGACGTTGAAGGCGAGCGGGTTGGTGAGGTCGAAGCCGGACACCGGGTACTGCCCGATGATCGGCATCTGCGCGGCCTCGATCTGGCTTCGGGTGGCGTCGTGGTAGTTGTCCGACGCGCCGGCGATCGCGACGATCTCACGGTCGGAGAGGATCTCGCGGAAGCAGTTCGCCGAGTCCGTGCCGTTCTGGTGGTTGTCGCAGAGCCTGAGGTCCAGCGGACGCCCGTCGATCCCCCCGTTGGCGTTGATGGCGCGGACGGCCGCTCGGGCCCCGGAGGCGTACTCGGGGTTGCTGCTCACCCCGCCGCTCAGCCCCCCGATCGCGGCGATCCTGATCGGGTTCCCGGTCAGGCCGCCGCTTAAGTCGGCGCTCTCGTCGTCGTCGCCACCGCACGCGGTGAGCACCGCGGTGAGCGACACCACCGTCGCCAACGCGGTCGCCAGTGAACCTTTCCCGGTAACCTGTCGTCGCTTTCGGTAGCGACAACTCCGTGTGTGTGGGTTGACCTTCAGGTGGTGCGTTGGTGCTCCATGTGGAGCAGCACGAGGCAGGCCTTCGCGACGGAGCCGATCTGCCAGGGGTCGATCGTGACGTTGTGCAGGACGCCGAAGGTGCCCTTGAGTAGGGCGTTTCCACGTTCGCCGACGGCGCGCAGCGCGTTGTGGATCCTGTTGTGGCCTTTCTGTTCGTCGGTGAGGGTGCCACCCTTCGGCTTCTTGAACGGGATCGCGAGCGGGCCCTCCTGGGTCGCGCACCCTTCGTAACCAAGGTCGAACAGGACCCGGTGGAGCTCGTCGCCTGTCCACTCCCGCAGGACCCCGATCGCGCCTGAGGCACGCAGCGCGGTCAGGTCGTGCTCCCGGCCGGGCCGGACGTCGGAGACCCACAGCGGGAAGCCGTCGTCCGGGGCGGTGACGACCTGGATGTTGCCCGCGTGGTTGTGGGCCTTCTTCGACCACCACAGGTCCACGCCCTTCGTCGGGCCGGGCATGGACAGGCGGTCGGTCTCGACGAGGGTGCCGTCGACGATCACATGGTCGTAGCCGGCCATCTTCGCGGCGATCAGGGCATTGCGCAGGTCAGGCGCCTGCCAGGCCAGCAGCGCTCGACCCTCGTGGATCGCGCGGTAGCACACGCTCCTGCTGATCCCGTGATCCTCGCAGAGTCTTCTGACCTTGGTGCCGTCGCAGAACCAGCGGATCACGACCGTGGCCTGGTCGGCGCAGCCGAGCTTCCGGGTCCCGTTCCGCGTGCCGATGCGCTCGCGTTCCGCCGCCAGGATGCGGACCAGACCCCAGAACGTGTGATCGCTGACGGGCAGGTAGGAGACATATGGGATGCTCATCGCGACGCGGGGCCTCTCGGAAGTTGATCTGTGGAAGGACTACTTCCTACCGAGGCCTCGCGTTTCGTCGCCTACCACCCCCGACGCACCGCCCGTCCGTCACTCACAGCAACCAAACGCGGAGCGTGACGACTCGTTACGGGGAAAGGTTCA
>NZ_KB893773.1 GCF_000374165.1 Parafrankia elaeagni | reverse complement strand
GGGTTTTGTTTGGTCGCGCTTTCATCATCCGACTGGAAGGCCACTTCCGTCACTACGGCTGGCCACGTTTTCGGTAATTCGGCTGCCGGAGTTTCTCCGGTGAAGCTCTGCGTCGTTTCCTCGGAATTTGATCCGGGTGTGCGTGGCCTTGATTTGTGCGGCCCATCCCGGGCGAGCGTGGCGGGATCGCATCCAACTCGCTCCGCTCCGCGCAAGGCACCTTGAGGCGCCCCACAACGTGGCTACGGAACGTCACTGATCACAACCTGGTGCGATCTCTGCGCAGCCCTGGGTTCTCTTCGAGGTTTTTCTCCGTGGCCTCTTTGACCAGGACGGGAACTCGCCGATGGATTTCGATAGTGATCTCGGCATCCCTACGGGACCGAAAGACTGGAGCTGTCCCGCTGTTCGGGTTCACATGCAGAAGTTCCTGCGGCGAGATACTGAACCGGCGATCCGGAAGATCTTTGATGTTTTGCACCAAGGATGCGAAGGACGCATTCTCGACGACTTCCCCACCGGTGGCGATCAGAAGCGCAAATCCCACCCGGTTGTTCACGCCCGGGAAGATCTTTCCTTCGTTTTCAAAGTCAAAAATCCCGGCCAGGGTGGAGCCCTTGATCAGATACCGAAAGAAGGGTGCGGTGGTGTCTCCGGTGGTGACGCTATTAGGGACGACGATTCCGAATTGACCTCGCCGTGCCGTGACCGTCAGGTTGTGTTCGGTGAAGATTTGCGCAGTGTTGATGTCACCCCGGCCTGTGAGGGGGTAACGGCTGGAGGCGTGGGCGAAGTGGCTGGCGGCGTCGGAGTCGCGTAGGGAGCGCTGGTACTCCGCCCACAGCGCCGGGCGCTCTTCTGGGAGCTTGGCGAGCATCTTCTTGCGGGTGGCGGCGTTCGTGGCGCCCGCGATCTCGGGGTCGCGAGCGGCGAAGAACTCTTTGTCCTGGAGCTTGATCTTCTCCCAGGGTGGGTTGCCGAGGACGCAGGAGAAGCCGCCGGGCAGGATGTCGGGGAACTCCAACGGCCAGTGAAAGAAGCGGTACCGGTCGCGCAGCTCGGCGAGTACCCGCAGCTGGTCGGTGGTAAGGGCCTCCGCGCCGACCTCGTCGATCTGGGTGATGTCGGTGGTGGTGGGCGGGGGCGGGTCCGCTCGTAGCTCGGTGACCGCGTGCGGGGTGCCCCGACCTGTCTTCCTGGTGCGCTCCGCCGCGAGCGCGGCCTTGGCAGGGTCGAGGCGGTGGGGCCAGGCGAAGGCGGCGCACCAGGCGTCGGCGGCCAGACGGGCACGGGCGATGTCCGGGTCGGTTTCGGCACGCAGCCATTCGTCCCGCTTGTTGTGAATGGCGCTTAGGTTGCTTTCGGGCAGTTTCGACAACTTCTGGAACGCGGCCCGCCACGCCTGCGACGGGTCGGCGAAGGGCAGTTCATCGTATCCGCCCCGAACTTTCTTCAGTTCGTCGCGGTTACGTTTGCGGTAGGCGTTGACCTGGTCGCGGTCGTCGCCGGTGAGGGCGGTGAAGGCGGCTTCGGGCAGGCCGGCGGCGACCAGGTCGGGGGTGGTGCCGATGAGGGCGTTGCCGACCTTGATGTGGGCGTCAAGGAAGGAGAACGGCCGTCCAGGGTCGAGGGCTTCCAGCCACAGCGCGACCTTGGTGAGTTCGGCGGCAAGTGGGTTGAGATCGACGCCGTAGATGCAGTGGGCGATAACGTCGCGCATGGCGTGCTGGGTGGCCTCGACTGGCGGTTCCGCCTCCCCGGTGCGGACAGCGGCGAGGCGGCGGGCGATGCGGCGGGCGGCGGCGGCGAGGAAGTGCCCGGAGCCGCAGGCCGGGTCGCAGACCGTCACCTTCAGCAGTGCTTTCTCCGCGGCGGCCGGGTCGGTGGCGGCCGCTGCCGCAGCGGCGTCGAGCACGGGATCGAGTGCTTCGTCGAGGAGGATTTCGACCAGGCCGGGTGGGGTGTAGTAGGAGCCGGTGGTCTTGCGTTCATGGCCGACGGTGATGTCCAGGGTGAACTCGCCGGTTTCCCGGTCGATGTGCGGGACGAGTTCGAGCAGCGACTCGTAGATGCCGCCGAGCTCTTCGGCGCCGAGGTTGCGGTAGTCGACCTGGCGGGGCAGCCCGGTCTCGTCCCGGATGACGGACAGGGCGCGGATGGCGGCGAGCAGGTCGGCGTTGGTCAGCGCGGCGGTGGCGAGCGGGCCGAGCTGGTCGGGTTCGTAGATGCCGCCGAGGCCGGGAAGGCCCAGGTCCGGGAGGCCGGTTTCGCTGCCGAGGCCGCGAAGGACGAGCTGGTGTGCTTCCCACAGGTCCCGGTGACGTCCGCCGGTGAGGTGGCGGCGGGCGAGTCGGCGCAGCCGGGCGGTGGAGAAGTAACCGGCGTAGGCCTGCCGGGCGGCGGGCGGGGCCTCTCGCGGGTGGAGCAGATCACGGTCCTCGGCGACGAACAGGACGAGCAGCTGGTAGACGACGCGCAGCAGCCGTCGGTAGTAGTCCCGACCGGGCAGGGTCCCGTCGGCGAGTCCGGTGCGCAGGATGGTGTTGTCGGGGTGCGTCAGAAAGCCGCGGCCGAGAACGGTGAGTGCTTGGGCGACCCCGTCGCGCAGGGCGGTCAGTGCCCGGGTGCCGCGGGTGACGCCTTCGGTGCGCCAGGTCTCCAGCCAGCAGGTGTCAGGGCGGGCGTCGCCGTCGGGGCGAGGCTCGACCCGGCTGGCATGGGCGACCAGCCACAGCAGGGTGAAGTCGGCGAACACCTCGCCGTCGAACATGGCCTCCAGGTCGAACTCGATATAGGCCTGGCGGACGAGGGAGGCTGAGTCGCGCAGCAGACGTAGCCGCAGGCCGTTGGCGACGAACCCCCACAGCAGGTCGGGTGAGCGGTTGAGCAGTTCCTGGACGAGGGAGTGCGGGACCGCGCCCGCCGCCCCGGGCACGCCGGTCGTGCGGTGGTCGAGGCTGACACCTGCGCCGAGCAGGTGGACGGGACTGCGTCCCCACAGGTGGGAGACGGGGTAGGTACGGCTGCCGGTGGGGGTCGTGACGGTGATGCCACCGGCGGGAGCGGTGGGCAGGCGGCCGTAGCCGAGTTCCTCGAACAGCACTCGCAGCCAGCGGCTACGGGTGGCCTCGGTCTGTGTGCCGGTGACGGGGCCGGGGGGGACGAGCTGGCGGAAGTCTGCCCAGGCGGCCTGCAGTCGGGTAAACGATCGGTTCGCCGCCTCTCGCAGGGTTTCCCGGCCGACCAGCCCGTAGTCGGCGGGGTCGAGGCCGCTAACACCGCGGCCGGCGAGGATGGCGGTGAGGGTGTCGACGGGCAGCAGCCCGCCGACGCTACGGACGGTCGTGAACGTACCGATCATCGGGGCGGTCGCGGCCGGAGTCGTGGTCGCGCTCATGGCTGGACCGCCGGCTTGCGCTGGGGAATGTGCAGATAGACGCCGAGGATGTCGGCGGGCCGCTGGGCGGTGACGGTCAGGCCACGGCGAATCAGGTTGCCGGTGCTGCCGGCGGCTTCCCGGACCCGGCGGTGGCTGGCGAGCAGGTCGGCGGCCAGGTACTCACCGACCTCGTCGAGGTGGCCGGTGAGCGTGTCGAGGCGGCCGGTGAGCCGGCGCAGGTCGGCGACGGCCAGGTCGCGTGGGTAGTTGGCGACCGGGCGGGCGGCGAGGGCGGCGGTGACCTGGTCGTCGTCGAGCCAGGTCGGGTCGGTGGGGGTGCCGGTGAAGCCGAGGACGCGGGCCTCCTCGGCGACCTGGGGGCGCAGGCCGTCCCGACCGGGCAGGGTCAGGTGCAGCCGGTAGCGGACGAGTAGCAGCACGGTGCGCCGGTCGACCGCATCAGTGATCATGACGCCGCAGCGGCGGGCCGGCCGGTCCGCCTCGTCGACGCCGACCGGGTCAAGGGCGGTGTCGAGGATGTAGCGGGCGAGCGTGGCCACTGTTTCGTCGGTGCGGGTCAACACCGCCACGCCAGCCGGGGCCGGCAGCGCGCGGGCCAGCCACAGCTCCCCGTCCGCGCCGGTGCCGGCGCCAGCCGCGATGGCCGCGACGAGCTGAGTGCGCAGCGCCGGGGGTAGGCCGGCGGTGAGCACCCGGTAGATCTCCCCCTCCTTCGCGCCGCCGTCCCGAACAGGCGCGGAGCCGCCGGACGCGACGGGCACCAGCGCGGGGTGGGCGGGGGCGCGCAGGGCGGCGAGGGCGGTCAGGGTGAACTCCTCGACTTCGGCCGGGCCACCGAGGCTGGCGCGGATCGCCGTGACCTCCCGGCCAACTTCCTCGGGTCGGATCTGTTCCTGGGCGTAGAGGGTGCGGGAACGTTTCTCCCGCTCGGCGGCGGACTGCCAGCGGGCTAGCAGGTCCGCGCGGGCCGCCCTACCGATCCCGTCCAGTTCCAGTTGATCGGGGGTGGCTGTGGTGGCGAGCAGGCCTTCCAAGACGGCAGAGAGCACCGTGTCCGAGTCGGCGGGCACGGGCACGGATACCCCGGTGTCGCGGCGGATCGCCTCGTGCCGACGCAGCAGCACCCCTAGGACCAGAGAGTCGATCGGGTTGTCCGCGCCGAAGTAGGTCACTGCCCGCACTACCGGGGCGGTCTGCCCGAACCGGTCGACCCGGCCTTCGCGCTGCTCATGCCGGGTGGGGTTCCACGACAGGTCGTAGTGGACGACGGCGGTGAAGTAGGGATGCAGGTTGACGCCTTCGGACAGGCAGTCGGTGGCGACGAGGATCCGGCGGGTGGTGCCGGCCGTCTTCGTTGCCAGGTCGGCGATCCGTCCGGCCCGGTCGTCGGGTGGCATCGCCCCGGTGACCGAGGCGATCTCCATTCCGCGCAGCGCCCCGCCGGTGGAGCTTGCCGCCTCGGCGCGCAGGGCGTCGGTCAGATAGGTGGCGGTGGCGATGTAGCGGCAGAAGACGACGACTGTGTCCCCGCCGGCCACCAGTTTCCGGATGATCTCGATGCCGGTGGTAAGTTTCGCGTCCGCCTTGCCGCGCAGCTGGTCGGCGGTGTTGGCCATCGACAGTAGGCGATGGCGGTCCGGGTCGAGCTGGGCGCCCGGGCTGGTGTCCGCGCCGTCGAGGGAGGCGGCGTCGGTCTGGTCGAGGACGCCGGCTTCACCGATCGCGTCTGCCTCGGCGACGCTGCCGGCGTCGGCGACTCCGCTGCGGTTGCGCAGGGTTGCGGCCGCGGCTGCCGGGGAGGAAGCGAGGGCGCGTAGCAGCGCCAGCACCGACCACCAGCGGACCCGTCGGGCCACCTGCCCGCCGCCGGTGTCCTGGACGGTTTCGCGGGCGTAGGCGAGGACGTCATCGAACAGCGCCCGGTAGGCCGGGCTGAGCTGGTAGGTCTCCTCGGTGGTCAGCCGGTCCGGGAACGAGGTGGTTTCGTCCAGGTAGGCGCGGATGTCGGCCCGCTGCCGCTGGACGAGGTGCCGGGCGACCCGTTCCCGGTCGCGACGACGCGCCGGGCCGGAGAGGTCTTCGGGCAGGTCGGCCAGGGCCGGGTCGAGCAGGGCGAGCAGCGCCCGGAAGGCAGCGGTCTTGCCGCTGTGCGGGGTCGCGGTCAGCAGCAGCAGATGCCGGTCCGGGTCGGCGGCCAGACCGGTCAGCAGAGTCTGACGCTGCTGGGCGGCCTGACCGGCCCGGCTGCCGTCGTCGGCCGCCACGCAGGTGTGCGCCTCGTCGACGATCACCAAGTCGGGGCAGGCGCGGAGGAACTCGTCGCGGCGGCGGGCGGCTTTGATGAAGTCGGTGGAGACGATTGTGTACGGGTGGTGCTCGAACAGCGACTCGCCGGGTGGCAGGTCGCGTTCCAGCCGGCCGGCGGTCGACGCCAGCACGAGCGTGGCGTCCAAGGCGAACTTCTCGGCCAGCTCCCCCTGCCACTGCTGGGCCAGCGACGGCGAGCACAGCACCGTGAACCGGGCCGCGCTGCCCTGGGCGAGCAGCTCGGCGACGACCAGCCCGGCCTCGACGGTCTTCCCGATCCCGACGCCGTCGGCGATCAGCAGCCGGACGGTGTCCATCCGCAGCGCCATCAGCAGCGGCACCAGCTGGTACGAGCGGGGGGTGACGGCCAAGCCGGCAAGGCTGCGCAGCGGACCGCCGGACGAACGGAACCCCAGCCGCAGGGCGCCGCGCAGCAGCCGGGCACTCGCCGCATCCCCGAGGTCGGCGGCGTCCGGCGGGGGGAACGTCGCCGGCTGTACCGGTTCGACGGCCGGCAGTACCCCGGCGATCTCCTCATCCGTTCCGCCGAGGGGACGCAGCAGGAGCAGGCCGGGACTGCCGCCGGGGAGCACGACCCACTCCCGGCCGCGGGCCCGGACCAGCGAGCCGACCGCGAACACCAGCGCCGGGGCATGGTCGGTTGACGCCCGCTGTGGGGAGGTTGCGGCGGTCATGCCGCACCTCCGGTTCCGAACACGCTCGGCACCTCTGCCACCTGGGAGGCCCACTCCTTCTCGTCACCGATCTCGATCACAGTCCAGCCAAGTGTGTCCAGCCGGTCGATCGCCGCGTCGTCGGCGTGCCTGTCGGCCCCGCCGAGTTGGTCGCGGCGGACGAACACGCCCACTTCGCCGTAGGCCAGCCGGTACACCAGGTCCGGGCGGGCATTCGCCTCCGGGACCAGGACGGCGGTCGCGTCCGGAAGTCGGTAGCCGTTAATCCGCAGCCAGCCGATGAAACGCTCGGCCGGCTCCTCTTCGCCGTCGCCCGCAGCCGGCTCGCCTGCCGTCGGATCGTCCGGCTTCCCGGTATTTCCTAGGCACTCGGGGTCGGCCGGGTCCGCGGTGGGATGGGCGGCGGGCTGGGATGGGATGAGGCCAGTCGCCGGGGCGGCGGGGGCCGGCTGGTCGCGGTGGGTGGTGCTGTCGGCCAGGGCAAGCAGCGGCGACTGGGCGAGGAACCGGTCGAGCACATCGTGCTCGATCTGGTTTTTGTAGGAGAGCAGGCAGTCGTAGCAGGCCCGGGCGCAGCGCTCGGTGACCCCGTCGGGTGCGCCCTGGTCTCCGCCGTCCAGGTCGAAGTGGAGCAGCTCCAGCGCACAGCGGGCCACCGTGTCCAGCTCGCCGTCGGTGGTCAGCCGCCGCAGCACACCCGCCCCGCCCTCGGCCGACTCGTAGAGCAGGATCCGGCGGCGTTCCCCCAGGTGCGGCAGCGCCTCGGCGGCCAGCTCGGAGTCCTCTAGGTTGTAGACGACCTGAACGGCCCGCTTGAGGGCGTACTGCAGGCTGGCCAGAGCCTGAGGGGACAGCTCGGTCACCCAGTCGATGATCAGCGCGTTGCGGCTGTCCTGCACGAAGGGAATCACCAGCTCGCCGCGCGCGGAGCCGGCGGTGTCGGCGGTGGCCGTGGTGCCGGGCAGGTCGTCGGGGTCGATGGGCTGCTCGGTTCGCCGCGCCCAGCGACCGGTGGCGGCGTCCAGCCGGTAGCCGGTCTGCTCCTTGCTCCGGCGGCGGCGCAGGCCGATGTTCATCCGGCGAATCGTCGCGGTGTCCGCGTAGTACAGCCGGGCCAGCGGGGTGCCGTCCGCCGCGCGCACCGTTGCCTCGACGCGGCGGTCTGGGCCCTCGGTGGGCATCGCCACCGCGGTGCGGATGTCGAAGCCCTGGTGGCGGCGCTCCTCCTCGTCAGAGCTGATCCGCTGCCGGCGGATCGTGCTCGCGGTGGTCATTCGCAGCAGGTTGTTCCAGGCCGGGGCCAGCTCGGAGCCGCAGGTGGTGCACACGTCGTCGGCGGCGTCGTGCAGCGCGCCGCAGGTCGCGCAGACCTTCGCCGACTCCAGCGCGAGCCGGGGCTGACTGCCGGTGTCCGCCCGCAGCGACCGAGCTACCTTGTACACCTCGTAGCGGGCGCCCTCGTGGTAGACCAGCGCGCCTGGGCCGAACTCACTGATTGCCAGGAACCGCGGGCGGGAGAGATAGTCGCCGTCGAACTGGCGGCGACCACGGCGGGCCGGGATGAACGCCGAGACTGGCAGCCGAGGGAAGCTGTAGCCGGGTAGGAAACCCTCGGAGGCCAGGTAGCGGTAGGTGTAGAAGTCGCTCTGGTCCAGCGAGGTGTCGGAGTTACGGAGCAGGTCGAGCTGGGCCTCGGCCTCGTTGCGCCGGGCCCGGGCCGCCTTCACCGCGTCCTTCGACGCCGACACGTCCGTGATCACCTTGTTGGCCTCGGCGAACTCGGTCTGCGCATTGCGGTACAGCGTCCGCCACCGGTCGCAGGCCCGGTCGAAGCTCTCCCGCGCCCGTGCCACGACCCGCCCAGCCCAGCCCTCGTCATACCAGGGGGCGGTGGTGATCTCCGGGGTCTGCTCCAGGACCCGGCGGGCCCGTTCCGCCGCCCGCCGCCGGGCGCCATCGTCCGACATCGCCGCCGCGACCTCGGCCCGCAGCGTCAGCGGCGGGTTGTCGCCGGCCGCGTCCAGGATGTCGACCAGCGAGCTGCCCAGCGCCTCCCGGGTGCACTCGGCCAGCCAGATCGCCTGCACATGGGCGCGGACGAGATCCGCGTTCGCCAGGTCCAGGCGTGGCGGGGCGACGGCACCGGCGACCATGTCCTGCGAGCGGCGGAAGTAGTACTGGTCGTGCGCGCTGCCACTGGTGCAGTACGTCACCACCAGCGCCGGCTGGCTCTGCCGGCCCGCCCGCCCGGACCGCTGTGCATAGTTCGCCGGCGTCGGCGGCACGTTGCGCATCAGCACCGTGTTCAGCGACGAGATGTCGACGCCCAACTCCATGGTCGGCGAGCAGAACAGCACCGGCAGCTCCGCGCTGCGGAAGTCCCGTTCCCGCTGCTCCCGGACGAGAGCCGGCACCTGCGCGGTGTGCTCCGCCGATGACAGCTCAGCCAGCTCCCGGGCCTGCTCCTGATACAGCCGAACGAAGTAGCCGTTCGGACGTCCGCCGTGATCATTGCGGCCACCCTGCTCGTCCGAGTCGGGCTGGCCGCTGACGGTGACCCGCAGCGGGTCCGGGGCCCGGCGGGTGCCGTCCCCAGCCTTCCAGACCAACGCCGCCGCGTTCAGTTGGTAGCCGGCCTCCGCCGGATCGGTGGCGGACTCCCCGCTCCCGCTCCTGCCCGAACGGGTCGGTTCCTCCTCGAGGCGGTGGACGATCCCATACTCGTCGGCCAGCATCGTCAGCATGGTGACGATCTCGGCTTCCGTCTCGTCCAGGGACGGGGTGTGACCGGTCAGCCGGCCCACCTCGCGGCGCAGGAACGCCCCATAGGCGGACCGGCCCGACAGGTGCTGATCCACCCGCGGCTCGTGCGGACGCTTGGGGCGGGGCAACAGCCGACCGGCGAGGAACGGTTGCTCCTCCAGCCGCCACTGCTCGGTCAGATGCTGACCGGCCAGCGACTGCACCCGCTCAAACCCCTCGGCGGAGAGCACCTCGGTGCGCAGAGACAGACCCCGGCGCATCTCGTCCAGCAACACCGTCAACAGCCGCAGCCGGTCGGTGTCGGGCAGCGCGCTCATCGCGCTGCCCCGCCAGGCCTCCTCGTCGGCCGCCGCCTCGTCCAACGAGCGGTAGCCGACGACTAGCAGGCCGGTCTGCTCCAGGTTCGGCATGGTGATCCGCACTCCGCGCTGCAGATCCAGATAAAGGCGGTACTCGATGACTTGCCGCAGCGCCCGGTCTGCCTCCTCCCGGGCAAATCCCTTTGCTTTCGGTGCCTGTGCGTACCGCTCTCGGGGCAGCGCCAAGGTGCGAACCGCCGAGCGGGCGAGCTCCTCATGGGTCAGCCCGTCGGGGCCCGCCGCCACGCACGCCCGGTACAGGGCAGCGCGGACCAGGCTGACCTGCACGAAGTCGTTGAAATGGCCGGACTGCAGGGATGCGTCCTGCCTGTTGTCGGTGAACGCCAGCAGCTTGCGGGCGTCGTCGTCCAACCCGTCCTGGCCGTGCAGAGCACGCAGCAGGCTGGAGCTGAGCACCGTCGCCGCCGAGCTGCGGCCCTCCGAACCCAGGCTCGACAGCTTCGCGAAATCCTGCTGACGGGGCGACTCGTAGGACACCCTGCAAGCCCGGTTCAGGCAGAACCGGAACGGCGCGGAGACGAACACCGCCGCCAGCCCGCCAGCTCCGTCACGGTCGTGCTCGCCGAGCTGGCTGCCGTCCAGGGCGATCCGGACCGGCTCCGGCAGAAGCTTCGCCCGGTTCGGCAACACTGACCCGTCCGCTGCCAGCCATGAGTCGGGCAGCCGGCCGGCCACCCCGTCCCGCCCGCGCGGCCATGGATCCGCCGCCGACACATACAGGTAACCGCCCTGCTCGTCGTTCTCCACCTCCGCTGAAGTGCCGGCCACCCCAAACCGGCCGCCCCGATGGGTCACCGCCAGATACTCCTGGCCGCACTCGCGGCAGAACACCAGCGGAACGAGGGTCGCGTCCGGGTTGTCCGGACGGGCCAGCTGCCGGCGGGTCGTCAGATAGCGGATATCCTCCGGCTCCAGGGACGCATAGACGGTGTCGCCCTTGCCGACGAACTGGTGCAGCCGGAAAGCGAACAGCGGCCGGCCGAACGCGTCCACCTGCCGGCTACCTGCCAGCAACGTCTCCCGCAACACCCGCTCGCAGTCCGTGGTTGGCAGGCCAGTGGCCTCGGCCAAACCGGCCGCCACTTCGAGGAGCTTCCGCGGTCGGCGCCGCACCAGCCGGCTGCCCTCCTCCGCCAGCCCGATCTGCGTCTCCGCCCAGCTGGCCAGCGGATCAGCCCGAAGATCCCCGGGCGGGGCGGCCCGCTGGACTGCGGCGCGCAGCCGGTTGGGATCGGCGGGGACGTCAACCGTCGCCCGGCGCAGCGTCTCAGCGACCACATGGTCGGACACCACCGGGACACCGAACATCGTGGACGCGGTACGGGCGATCTCGGCGTGCTGTCGCTCGCGGCTGCCCTCGGTCGCCAGGGTCGCCGACGTGCCCACGCACTGCACCGCAGGGCTGCCGCACGCCTCCCGGACCCGGCGGACCAGCATCGCGACATCCGCGCCCTGCCGGCCGCGGTAGGTGTGTAGCTCGTCCAGGACCAGGAAGCGCAGGCCGCCTGCCCGCTGGATCAGCTGTCGCCGCTCCCCCGGCCGGGTCAGGATCAGATCCAACATCACGTAGTTCGTCAGCAGAATGTCTGGCGGGTCAGCCAGGATCTCCCGCCGGCGCTCCTCGTTCTCCTGGCCGGTGTAACGAGCGACTGTCACCCGCGGGTCGCTGCCAATGAAGCGCTGCAGCGCCTCGTACTGCGAGTTCGCCAGCGCGTTCATCGGATAGACGATGATCGCTTTGATCCCGCCGCCGGTGCCCACGCGCAGCACATGATCGATGATCGGCACCAGGTACGTCAGGCTCTTCCCCGAGCCGGTCCCCGTGGTCACCACATAACTCGCCCCAGCCCGGGCCAGTTCGACGGCGTCCCGCTGATGCCGGTGCAGCCGAATCGGCAGCCCACCGATCCGAAAAAGATCCGCGCATCCTGGATGCAGGCCGTCGGGGCCGCCGTAAGCCAGCTCGGTGATCTCCCCGCCGGGCTCGAACGCCGGATTCAGCGACAGCCACGCCTCCGGCCACAGCAAGCCGCCCGCGACCGCGTCCTCGACGTGCTCACGGATCCGCGGGCTCCGGATCGTCAGGAACCCCCGAACGAACTCCTCATAGTCCCGCACCAGCCGGTCGCGCACCGCAAACACGTCCACCGGCGCACCCCCAAAGCACCCTGAACTCGGACCTCACACCGTAGTCCTCTGGTCCCATACAGTCTCGGAGGGTATCCGCGACATTGGCGATCTTGTTTAGCGCCAGGACGGCGAGCGCGTGTTTTGAGTCCGTCCTATGCCGGGTGTGAGACAAGCCTCGGCATGAGGAGCCCACGGATGACCAATCTTGGACGTCCTGGTCAGTGTCGTTGCCAGGCCCCGGCGCCCGCCGACCACGTCCGCCGCGACTTCACCGCCACCCGGAGGTAAAACGCGTCCGGCAGCGCCGCAACGAGGCACCGGGCAGCGTCGACCCAATCGCGTTGACCAGGCTGCGGTGGGCATCGGAGCTCACCAGGCGGATGCCGAACAGGCCGCGGAAGAACGCCCACCTGCCGGCCCCATCCTCGCTGCTCACGACGCCGAGGCCGATGATCTCCCAAAGTCCGTCGCCGTCGACCCCGACCGCGAGCAGGCCAGTGCAGATTGATCACACGGCCGTCCGTCCCACCCGAGGTCCCACCGGCCGCCGGCAGGCCCAGTACCGACAGGGTGGGGACGTCGAGGTGGCGATGCGCCCAGGCGCAGCAGGCCAGGGGAGTGAGGATTATCGGCCGACCCGTGGTGGTCGAAAAACGGGTCGGCCCGCTCGTTTGACATCTGGTCTCAGCGCCCCTGTAGAGTAAAGGGCACCGACGCGGGGTGGAGCAGCTCGGTAGCTCGCTGGGCTCATAACCCAGAGGTCACAGGTTCAAATCCTGTCCCCGCTACCAGTGTGATGTCTCAAGACATCGACATGGCCCTGAACCTACGATCTTGGGTTCAGGGCCATGTGCTTTTCGGGGCTGGTCCGGGAGACCGGCCGGTGGGCTGGTAGTCGCGGGCGGGATCGATGGTGAGCTCGCGCAGGAGTTCGCCGGTGGCGACGGCTACGACGCGGACGTGCAGGTCGTGGACGAGCAGGAGGACGTGGGTTCGGCCGATGCCGATGTGGTGGAGGCGTCCGCCGACGCGTAGGGTGACGACGCCGGTGGTGTCGACGGTGTCGCGGCGGACGCGGTCTTGGGTGTCGGCGGATCAAGCCGGGGGGTTCGGGGTGGCCTTGGGCAGGGTGGTGTAGACGGCGGCGAGGGTCGCGCGGTGTGGGAGCGAGCGGCGGGGCCGGTGGTGGTTGTAGACACCGACGAACCCGTCGAGCAGGACCTGCAGGTCAGCGACGGTGGCTGGCTGGCGGGGCGGGTCGGGCGTGCAACCAGTTCTTCATAGTCTGTTGGACGCGTTCGACCTTGCCGCAGGTGGTGGGGTGGTTCGGGCGGGAGTTCTTCTGGGTGATGCCGAGGTGGCGTAGTTCGGTCTCCAGGGCGTTACGGCCGTCTTTCCCGACGGGCAGGCGGGTGGTGAACACCTGGTCGGGTGGCCCGGGGGGATCGCACCCCCGGGCCACCCGACCAGCCGTTTGGCGCAGACTGCAGCCCTTGTCCGTGACGGGTGGTGGCTGCTGCACTCAGTTCGCGGCAGTCGACGTATCCGTTGTCTAGTTGAATTCTCCGTCGCGGGCGCCGGCGAGGAACGCTTCCCACTCGGCTGCGGTGAATGACAGGACGCTGCTGTCGGGGTGCTTGGAGTGTCGGACGGCTCGTCCGCCGTCGGGGAGCTCGGCGACCTCGACGCAGTTCCCGCCGTTCCCGCCGCTGTAGCTGCTCTTGCGCCAGGTCAACCCCGGCAGGGGGTTGGTCGGGCCGGGTGGGGTGCTGTTCATCCCATCTCCTCCGCGGCCTCGATGATCATCTTGCTTGACCGCTCCGGGTCCAACGCCGCTGCCCGTAGGCGGTTCATGGCGAGTTTATACCGGCGCAGGTCGGCGTCCCGTTCCAAGTACAGGCCGCTGTGGAGCTGATCCATGTGGACGACTTCCCCTCCTGGTGGGGCGGAGAAGGCCAGGATCGTGAACGGGTAGCCGAACGCGGCGTATGCCCCGAGGGCGTAGGGCAGGACCTGCACGGTGATGTTCGGCTGTGCGGCGCGCTCAGCCAGGTGAGCGAGCTGGCCGCGCATGACATCGGACCCTCCGACATGGCGATGGAGCACGGACTCGTCGAGCACGACCCAGAGCGCGAGCGGGTCGGTGCCGGCGAGCCGCTTCTGTCGTTCCATCCGGACGGTCACCCGGCGGTCGATCTCGTCGTCGTCGAGGCTGGTGTTCGCCGCCCGTAGCACCGCACGCGCGTACTGCGGTGTCTGCAACAGCCCGGGGACGAGCTGGTTCTCGAACTCCTCGACGCTCACCGCGCTGCTCTCGGCGGCCATGAACCGCTCGAACCAGCGCGGCACCGCGTCGGTGTAGCTGTGCCACCAGTCCTGCTGGCGGGCGGAGCGCACCATCCCCAGCAGCTCGTCGCGCAGCTGCTCGCCGGTCACGCCGAAGAGGTCGAGCAATGCTGTGATGTCGCGGGTGCGCTGTATCCCCGCGCCCGTCTCCATCCGGCTGATCTTCGAGGCCGAGCACTGCAGGTGGGCTGCGGCCTGGTCGATCGTGACGTCAGCTGCTTCCCGGAGTCGGCGCAGTTCCGCGCCGACCTGCCGGCGTCGCATCGTCGGGGTCGCTTCGCCGGCCACGACTGCCTCCTCGTCACGCTCAACCCGGCTGGAGTCTGTCACCTTCACGTGCACCGCCCTGCAGGGGGAGCCAACGGCACGAAAATTCCTACGCATGGTAGCTCCCGTGCATTGCACGGGACGTGCATTGCAGGCATTCTGTTGCCGTCACCACCCCGCCACGGTCCGCCCACGGGCTCGCGGGTGACGGGGGTGACGACCACGTCCGGCATGGCGTAGCCACTTGCGCATGCTTCGCCGCGCTCGGGCCAGAGGGCGTGTCCGTGTCGTGTGCGCGGACCGGAGCGGGATGGTGCGGATGCCAACGGTGCGGAGCAGCGCGCGAGGCGAACGGGACGGTCTTCGGTCGCGCAGACAGACGTTGACGTGGGGCAACGACGAGATCATGGGGGGCGTGTGATGCGGACCGCGTTCGGATACCTCCGCGTCGCGAGCGCCCAGGACAGCGAGGCACACCGCCTGCGCGACATGATCAGCCACTATGCCGCCGTCGAGGGGATGAGCCTGGACACCATCTATGTGGACCAGGAAAACCGGTCGACCGACGCCACTCGCCCCGCTCTGACGACCCTCCTCGAAGCAGTCGGGCGCGCTGACCGGGCCGTCGTGCTGGTCCCCGACCCGACCCATCTCCCGCGTTCCCCGGACGTGCGTCGTTCCCTCGAGGATGCGGTGACCGCGCGCGGCGGCGCGATCGTGTCGCTCGTCCCGCCGTCCCACGTCTCCGCTCAGGCCGTTCCACCGGGCCAGCAGCACCCACCACGATCCTCGGGAGTCGGTCAGAACCCGGCACGGTCACCGACCATCTGCGTGGCGGTCGAACGGTTCCCCGCCCTCCTCAGCTCCGTTCCCGCCGCTCGTACTGCCGCTGTCCGTGTGCTGCGGCGATGGCGGCTGGACTCCGACGCGGTGAGCACCGCCGAGTTGATCGTCTCGGAGCTCACCGCGAACGCGGCGAAGGCAAGCGCAGCCGAGGGCATCGTCGCGGTGCGGCTCACGGCCAGCAGCAGCCTCCTCATCGAGGTCTGGGACAACACCGTCGCCCCACCCGTCCTGCGGGATCCGGCTTGCGACGGGGAGGACGGGCGCGGCCTGGTCCTCGTCAATGCGCTCAGCAGCCGATGGTCCTGGTATCGGGCGAAATCCGGCGGAAAGGTCGTCTGGGCAGCACTACCCGCGACGATGCCGCCAGTACGACCGTGGGCCGAGAGGGCCATCGTGCCGCTGGGACAGCGCGCGGCCGAGCCTGTGCCGGACCCGATGAGTCCGGTGGCATTTGAGGAGGATCCGACGCTGCTGCGCCGGGTGGCTGACAGGCTGCGGGCCCTGGACGACTGGCACCTTCCCGACGCTGAGGCCGCCCTGCCCAGGACGCGCACGCCGCGCGCCGCGGTAGCCCGGATGACGGCGGGGCGCTTGTGCTGACCGATTCCAGCCGCTCGCCGCAGGCCGCCGCCCCCACGCTGCTGATCGACCAGGGAGACCGGTTCCTGTTCCCGCGGACATCGGCCGGCGCGCGGACGTTGCCCGTGGCGGCACTGACGTTCGACGTGCCGCCGTTCCGACCCCTCGTCGGCCTTACCCACCGCCGGCCCGGCCCCCGGAGTCGCGCACGGGACCTGATCGTTCACGTGCCCACGCCCAGCAACCAGCGTGACCGCAGCGGAAACACCCTGATCGTCAGGGCAGAGAGCTGGACCGGTGATCCGACCCCCGATCCTGCCCTGAACACATTCCCGGCCCGGCGGTGGCGCCCGCCACGTCAGCTTTTCCGTCCGCTGGCCGCAGGGGACGGATGGGTCACGCCCGCGTGGACGACGACCAGCCTCGATGCCCACGTCGGCGGGGCACTGCCGGGTGGGCGGACCGCATGACCTCCCCTGCCCCTCTCGTTCCCGTCGCCCTGCGCCCGATCGCGCTCATCGCACGTATGGCCGCCCTACCCAAGATCACCTCGGAGGAGATCGGCCGGATGCTTGCCACGTTCACCCCACCGATCGATCCGGCCTCCCCGGAATGGGCCGCGCTACGCGCCGCCCTCAACCTCTACGACACCGCGCAGGCCCAGGCCGACGTCGACGCGGCCCGCACCCAGGTCAACATCGCCGCCGTCGCCCTGCTCGCCGGCACGACAGGCCACGCCCCACCCGGTAGGCCCACCTGGTGCCGCGTACCGGCACAACGCACACCGCCTGAGCAACGTCACACAAGGTGATCGGCAGCGATCCGACCCATGAGCACAGGCGACGACACCGCGGCGGTGTTCGCCACCGTGCCTGAACATCTCGTAGAGCCTGCTCCCGCCCCCGGAAAACCACCTTGTGAGGCCCGTGTCAACGGTCACCTACACCGTCTCGCGGGAGGGGTAGTCCGCCTGTGCCGATTCCTCCACGAGGGCCAGGCAGGAAGGCGACCGTCCGTCGCCCGCACATCCGAGGAATGACCATGACTTCAAAACGTCCCTCCAAAACCGCACGGAGCAGCCGGCCAGGCAGCTACTCCGCCGCAGAACAGCCCGAGGCGGACCTCCTGATCGTGCGCCGTCATCAGGACCAGCCTGACGCCCGCCGCCGACTGTCTCCCGTCGAGACCACGCTCCTCGCGGGCGCACGAGCCCACCCCGGGCAGGACCTGGTCGACCTGAGCCAGGGATCGACCCTCACGCAGGCCGCGCTCTGGACCGTCCTCCCCGGCGGCAGCGTCACGACCCTGACCCCGACCGCCGCCGCGCTGCACCAGATCCGACCAACCCCGGAGAACGGCCACACCTGGGGCTCGGTCTGGGACCTCGCCGAACGCCCCCTGCCGCTGCCTGATGCCAGTGTCGACGCGGTCATCGGCCGCAGCGTCCTCGCGCCGCTCTCACACCCCCGCCGCATGCTGATCGACATCGCCCGTGTCCTCACACCGGGAGGACGGTTGTCGGTCTGCGAACTCCTACTGGGCCAGCGCAGACCCGTCAACCTCGACGGCCTCAGCGCACACGAGATGACCCAGGCCGAAAGGGTCCTCGCCGGCGTACGGCCAGCCGCCCACGCCTTCACCGTGGCGCATGCCGTCGGAAACGGCCGCCTCGCCGGCCTCACCCAGATCGAACACACCGAAGAAACGGTGACTGTCCCCCTGATAGGGGTGGCCGCGGCCGACGCCGCGCTGCGCGCCACGGGCCCAGCTGGCGAGTCCTCCTACCAGGCAATCGGCCGCGTCCTGGGCGTCTCCTTCGCCCGCCGCTACGCCGATGCGTGGCGCTCGACCGCCCGCCGCCGCCCCATCATCCTGGAAACCCCCATCGCCTACCTCACCATGGTCAAACCAGATATCGCCAGGTGACGGCCCGCCCTGCTCGCCACCGCGGTTGCCGTCTCCCCCTGTGGATCAGCGTCATGGTCGAGACCTTGCACCGACGAGGAAGCCGAGCCGTTCCCACCCGGCGCTGACTCTCGCCGTGGCAGTGGCCGTACCGCTACGACTCACCGGGCACCGATCGGCGATCCTGCTCCTCGAGCACCGGACCAGCGCCGCCGGAACCCGTCAAGCTGTTCGAGGCGAGTTGCTCGCAGATTTAGTTACCCGGACTGGTCTGGCGGGGGATGGCGGAGGGCCGGACCGCTTTCACCTCCGGCGGGCCCGCCATCCTTCCGGGCGGATCATGCTCAGGGCCGAGTCTTCTTCGGCAAGGTCCGGTATGGCAGCAGGACGACGCTGGCCGTGCAGGCGAGCCCTGCGATCAGGAGCGCGGTTCTGACGTCGGTGAGGGCGGCGAGGCCGCCGCCGGCGAAGATGAACAGCGGCTGCACGGTCTTGGAACTGATCCCCCAGGCAGTCCGTACGCGGGCCATGTAGGCGTCGGCGGTGACCTCCATTCGGTAGGTCGCGAAGACCGGGTTGAACACTCCCGCGCAGGTCAGGATGGCCGTGTCCGCCACCATGATGATCACCAGTCCGGTCGGGCCGTGGGGCGCGAGCGGGTACAGCAGCAGCCAGGGAGCGCGCGCCGCCCCGGCGACGAGCAGCACACGCTGCTGCCCGAACCTGCGCGCGAGGACGGGCGCGAGCCGTGACCCGACGATCCCGCCGAGGCACGGCACGCCCAGCGCCAGGCCGTAGGCAGACGCGGGCAGGCGGAGTTCGTCGAGGATGAGGACCGCGAGCAGCGGAAAGGTCATGACGACGGAGCCGCCGAACAGCATCGCGTTGAAGAACAGGGGCCTCAGCTCAGGGTGGGTGAGGAGGTAGCGCCATCCTGATCGGATGCCGGAATCGGCGCAGCGCTCGGGCGGCGGCGGTTCGCTCGCGCGGATGCGTCGCACGCCCAGGGCGGAGCCGAGGTAGGACGCGGCGTCGATGGCCACCGTCGCGGTGGCCCCGATGCCACCGATCAGCAGTCCGCCCACTGGCGGCCCCGCCGTACCTGACACCCAGTCGGCGGTCTCGAACCAGCTGTTTGTCGCCAAACGCCCTGCTGGATCCGTCATCGCTTTCAGGTGCGCCCCGCTGGCGGCACCGAAGGCGATCGACGCGGCCGTCGAGATCGCACCGACCGCGACCAGCTGCGGGTAGGTGAGCAGGTGCAGTGCGGCGGCGGCTGGCACGCTGGCGAACGCGGCGAACCGCGCCAGATCCGCCGCGATCATGACGGGTCGTTTGCGCCGGTGTTCGATGCTGGCGCCCAGCGGCAGTAGAACCGCGGCGGCGGTGAGCCCGGCCAGGCCGGACAGCAACGACACCTCGAAGGCGGAGGCGTGCAGGACGAGGACGGCGATGATCGGCAG
>NZ_KB893772.1 GCF_000374165.1 Parafrankia elaeagni | reverse complement strand
CATCCACACCCACGTCCGCCTGCACTGGGGAATCGAGAACCGCCTCCACTACATCCGCGACACCGCCTGGCGCGAGGACGCCTGCCACGCCTCCCGAGGAAACGGGCCCAGAAACCTCGCCACCATCCGCAACCTCGCGCTGAGTCTCCTCCGCCTCCACGGAGTCCGAAAGGTCAAGGAAACCCTCGAGCGCATCGCCGGCGACCGCTACCGGGCACTCCACTACCTGGCTACATAGGGCAATGGATCGTCACACTAGGCGATCTTCGCGCAGCCCTGGGTGGTTGTCGCGCAGGTAGGCGTAGATCTGGCTCTCGGCGCCACGCCTGATCCGGCCGTGCCGCTTCGTCAGCTCCTTCATGATGAGCACGAGCAGCAGGTACTTCCAGGCCACCGCGTACGCGCCCAGCTTGGCCCAGGCCCCCTCGGACTCGCGGATCATGGCCCCGCTGAGAAACTCGTAGGAGTAGTCCTCCGGGGAGAGCTCGATCACCGACTCGCCGCGGTCGCGATTGCGGTGCGCCATCGTCTTGAGAATGGCGCTTTTCCCCGCGCCGCGGTTCGCGACCAGGATCGTCTTCGTTCCCGCGTTCATGTTGCGATACGCGGCGGATTCGATGAAATACGAGTCCAGCCCGCGCCGGACGTCGCGTTCTGCCGCCGGCGCACCGAAGTTGAGACCGCTCAGGTCGGGCACGCTGCCTCCGGATGTTCACCGTCGGGTTGCGTGAACCGAGTCTAACGAGCACGGCGTATTCCGGCTGGCGCTTTCGGAAACCCCGGGGCAAACATTCGTCCGACCACTCGGCCGTGCCCTAGCGGGCAGCTCCGCTGCCGACCGGCCGCGACACCGCACCGCGGCCGTGGCCGTGCCGGCCGCCACGGCCACCGTGTCCGCCGGCCCCGGCTCGTCCGCCGGCCCCGGCTCGTCCGCCGAATCCGCCCTCCCCGCCGCCCGGGCCGGGACCGCTCAGCCAGGCATGGACGGTCTCGGCGGTCGACCGCGCGTGCTCGTTCATCATCGACTGGTGGTCGCCGGCCGTGGCCACGAGGTCGAACTCCAGCTCCCAGGCGTCGGCACCGCCGGCAACCGGGGGCACCGGGCCTGCCGAGCTCGTGGGAACCCGGGATGCCGCGGGCCGGGCCGCCGGCCCCGGCTCGGTGTCGGTGTCGGTGTCGGTGTCGGTGTCGCGCCGGGGCATGCGCTCGGCCGCGCGAACCATGACGATCGGCGTCCGGACCGTGCCCGGGCGCCATCCCTCGAACAGGTCCAGGTAGGCGCCCTGCGCCGTCACCTGCGCCTCCGTCATGAGCGCGAAGGCCTGGTCGTTCACGGCGATGCCGCGCAGCTCCTCGGCGACGTCGGCCTCGGGGATCCGGTCGCCGGGCAGCCAGGTGTCGAGCAGGACGATCGCGGCCGGGGCCAGTCCACGTGCCTCCAGACGGGCCGCCACGGCGTGCGCGAGCCATCCACCGGACGAGTACCCGGCCAGCGCGACCGGGGTGTCCGGGAGATGGCGGGCGATCGTGTCGGCATGCAGGTCGACCACCAGGTCGGCGGTGGCGGGCAGCAGCTCACCGTCGCCGAAGCCCGGGTGGGCCAGCGCGTGCACCGCCCGCCGGCCGTGCAGGTGCAGGGCGATCCGGGCGAAGGTGTGCGGTCCGGAGGGCGCGACCATCGACGGCAGGCAGACCAGTGCCGGCTGCGCCGGGCCGGCGGCGAGTGTGACCGGTACCGGTCGGCTGGGGAGATCGTCGGAGGTGGTGAACGTCGACCGCAGTCTCGCGGCGGCGCGCAGCACCCCGACGCCCGCCGCGAACCTGCCGTCCGCGCAGGCCTGCCGGTAGAGCCCGCGGACTCCGACCTGTTCCCCGCCGTCCCGTGTCCCGCTCCCGCGGGCGGTGTCGCCGCTGGGCCGGGCCGCGAGCAGCGCGGCGAGGTGGTCGCCGAGATCGGCGACGGTGGGATGTTCGAACATGGCCGTGGTGGCCACCCGCAGCCCTGTCGCGGCGGCGAGACGGCGGCTGAGCTGGACGGAGGCGACCGAGTCGAGGCCGAGCTCCAGAAAGCGCCGGCCGGTCTCGACCGCCTGGGCGTCGTCATGGCCGAGGATGTCGGCGGCCGCCGCCTGCACGAGGTCCCGCAGCGCCCGGCCGCGCTCCGCGGCCGGCAGCCGTCCGAAGTCGCCCGTTCCCGTTCCCGTTCCTGCTCCTGTTCCTGCTCCCGGCCGCGACGTTGGTCCCGGCGCGGTCTCCAGGCCCGGACCGAGGGCCGGATCCGGCGCCGCCATCCCGGACCCGGCCGCGATCTCGTCGAACAGGTGGGACGCCCGGGCGGCGGTGAACGCGGGAAGGAACAGATCCCAGGCGACGTCCGCGACCGTCACGATCTTCGTCGGCGCGCCGCCGTCAGCGCCGCCCTCGGCCCGCAGCGCCTGAGCCAGGGCGGCCACAGCCTGGTCGGCGGGAATCGGGAGCAGGCCCCGCCGCAGCAGGTAGTCGCGTCGGGCCGGCTCCGCGCCCATCCCCGCGTCGGCCCACGGGCCGTAGGCGACGGAGACGGTGGGCAGGCCGGCGGCCAGCCGCGCGTCGGCCAGGGCGTCGAGGTGGGCGTTCGCCGCGGCGTAGGCCGCCTGGCCGGCGCTGCCCCAGGTGGCCGAGATCGAGGACAGGAGCACCAGCGGAACCTCGGGGGCGAGCTGGTGGAGCCGCTCGGCGGCGGCGGCCTTCGGTGCGACGACGGCGGAGATCCGCGCCAGGTCGAGCTCGTGCAGGTCGGCGGACGGCCCGCTGACACCGGCCGCGTGGACGATGGCGCCCAGCGGGGCGTCCCGGTCGCCGGTGAGCTCGCCGACGAGCGCGGCGAGCTGCTCGCCGTCGGTGGTGTCGCAGCGCCGGACCATGATCTCCGTGCCGTGTGCGGCCAGCGCGTCGCGCAGGGCGGCGGCCTCCGGAGCGTCGGGCCCGCGGCGGCTGGCCAGCACGAGGCGGCCGCTCCCGGTGCGGGCGAGATCCCGGGCGATGCGGGCGCCGAGCGCACCGGTGCCCCCGGTGATCAGCACCGTCGTGCCGGCGGCGGCCAGCGGCAGCTCCACCGGCAGCCCCGCGGCCCGGTCGACGTCGATGTCGACGCCACGGTCGGGTGCCGGGCCCTCCCGGACGAGGCGGGGCACCAGCAGGGCGGACGTCCGCACGGCGAACTGGTCCTCGCCGCCGGTGGCGGCCAGCGCGGAGCCGAGCCAGGCGAGCGCACCGTCGTCCAGGTCGGCCGGCACATCCACGAGGCCACCCCAGCCGTCGGGACGCTCGAGCGCCAGCGACCTCCCCAGCCCCCACACGAGCGCCGCGGACGGATCCCGGACCGGGTCGCCGGGGCCGGTCCCGACGGCGCCGCGGGTCAGGACCCACAGCGGTACCCGCAGCCCCAGGTCATGGTGCGCCTGCGCCAGCGCGCAGGTGAGCGCGAATCCGGTGGTGAGCGCCGGCTGCCCCGGATGCGGGGTCGGGTCCAGCGCGAGCAGCGAGAGGATCCCCCCGACGCCGGTGGACGGGCCGAGCGCGCGGAGCCGGTCGGCGAGGCTGCGTCGGTCGGCGTCCGCGTCCGCTTCCGCCGGCACCGGCCCGACCTCGACCGCGGTACCGCCGAGACGCTCGACCATCCAGCCGATGCGGGAGACTTCGGCGGCGCTCACTCCGGTCGGGGGCAGGAGCAGGATCCACCGGCCGGACAGCGGTGAGGCCACGCCGGGCGTCCCGGCGAGCGGCGGCGCCGCCGAGGGGGGCAGCGCGCGCCAGATCGTGCGGTAGCGCGACAGGCCCGGCCGGGAGGTCTCCGTCCCCGCCGCGGTGCTCGCGGATGTCGGGACCGAGGCTGCACCGGTGGCTGTGGCTGTGGCCGCGGCTCCGGCCGCCGGGGACGCGGGGCCCTGCGCGGGGCGCATCCAGTGGCGCTGCCGCTGGAACGGGTAGCCCGGCAGGTCGCAGTGGGCCGGCCGGCGGGCCTCCGCGCCCGCCCTTGACGGGGAACCGGGAACCGCCGGATGGTTGATCTCGGACCAGACCACCGGGATGCCGTGGGTGTGCAGGGTGGCGAGCGCGGTGTGCAGCGCGGCCGGCTCGGTCAGCCGGTTCGCCGCCGTGGCCGTCACCAGGGGAACGTCCACCGGCTCGTGGCCGGCCGACGGTCCGCCGGGGTCCCGTTCGGCGGTGCCGGTTTCGGCGGTGTCGGTTTCGGCGGTGTCGGCGAGAATGCCGTCGAGGTGCGCGGTGAGCGTCGGTCGTGGGCCGACCTCCAGGTAGGCGACCGGATGTTCCCGCCCGCCGCGGACGACGGCGTCGCCGAAGCGGACCGTCTCCCGGATGTGGCGGACCCAGTAGGCCGGGTCCGTGTGACAGAGGGTCTCCGGGTCGCGGAGGGTCCCCGGGAGGGAGAGCGTCTCGGCCGGGTCGCCGGTGAGCCGGCCGGTCAGCGCGGAGACGACCGGGACCGTCGGCGGATGGTAGGTGAGCCCCGCGGCGACGGCGGCGAAGGCGTCCAGGACGGGGTCCATGTGGGCGGAGTGGAACGCGTGACGTACGGCGAGCCGGCGGGTGGGCCGGCCGCGGCCGGCCCAGTAGGCCACCAGTTCCGTGACGGCGTCGGGGTCGCCGGCGACGACGACGGACGCCGCGCTGTTCACCGCCGCGATGTCCGCGGGGCGTTCCAGGCCGGCGAGGGACGCGCGGACCTCGTCCTCGGTGGCGCCGAGCGCGGCCATGGCGCCGCCGCGGCAGCTCTGCATCAGCCGCCCGCGGGCGGCGACCAGCGCCGCGGCGTCGGGCAGCGTCCAGACCCCGGCGACGTGCGCGGCGGTCAGCTCCCCGACGGAGTGGCCGAGCAGCAGCTGCGGGACGACGCCGGCCGTGCCGAGCAGCCGGGTCAGTGCGCTCTGGTAGGCGAACAGGGCGCACTGGGTGTAGAGGGTCTCGTCGAGGAGCGCGGCGTGCCGGGTGCCCGCGGCGGCGAACATGACATCGCGCAGCGGCTCGTCGAGGTGGGTGTCGAACGCGGCACAGACGGCGTCCAGCGCCCGTGCGAAGGCGGGGTGGGCGGCGTGCAGGTCACGCCCCATGCCGGGCAGCTGGCTGCCCTGGCCGGTGAAGACGAGGGCGACCCGGCCGCCGGGGCGCGCGGGCGGGGCGGTGCCCTGGACGAGACCGGGCGCCGTCCGGCCCGCGGCGAGCGCCGTCAGCACCCGGGCCAGGCGGGACGTCCGCTGGGCCGGTGGGCCGTCGAGGACGGCCGCCGCCCGGGTGGGCAGCTGGGCGCGGGCGGCGAGGGTGTACGCGATGTCGTCGCCGCGCAGCTCGGGATGGCGGCCGAGGTGCGCGGCGAGACGTCCCGCATGGGCGCGCAGTGCCGCCGCACCGCGGGCGGAGAGGACCACCGTCACCGGCGCCGGCTCGGAGCCCTCGCCGGAAGCCGGCGGGTCGACGGCGGAGGTGTCCTGAGAGGTGTCCTGAACGGGGGTGTTCGGGCTGGGGGTGTTCTGGCTGGGGGTGTTCTGGGTGGGGATGCGCGGGTGGGCGGGTGGTTCCTCGAGGATCAGATGGGCGTTCGTGCCGGAGATGCCGAAGGCGGAGACCGCGGCGCGGCGCGGGCGGCGTCCCGCGGGCCAGGCGACGGGGCTGGTCAGGAGGGCGACGGCGCCGGTGCTCCAGTCGACGTGCGGGGTGGGGGTGCCGACGTGCAGGCTCGCCGGAAGCGTCTCGTGGCGCAGGGCCTCGACCATCTTGATGACACCGGCGACGCCCGCGGCGGCCTGGGCATGACCGAGGTTGGACTTGAGCGAGCCGAGACGCAGCGGCTGGTCGGGGGAGCGCCCCGGCCCGTAGGCGGCCAGCAGCGCGCGGGCCTCGATCGGGTCTCCGAGGGGGGTGCCGGTGCCATGGGCCTCGACCACGTCGACCTCCGCCGGCCGCAGTCCGGCAGCGGCCAGCGCCTGGCTGATCAGGCGTTGCTGGGACAGGCCGTTGGGGGCGGTCAGGCCGTTGCTGGCGCCGTCGGAGTTGACGGCGCTGCCGGCGATGACGGCGAGCACCGGCAGCCGGCGTGCCCGGGCGTCGGAGAGCCGGGTGAGCACCACGACCGCCGCGCCCTCCGCCCACCCCGTACCGTCCGCGTCGGCGGAGAACGGCCGGCACCGGCCGTCGGGGGACAGGCCGCGCTTACGGCTGAACTCCACCAGCATCGACGGGCTGCACATCAGGGTCACCCCGCCGGCGACAGCGAGATCACATTCGCCGGCGCGCAGTGACGCCGCCGCCAGATGGACGGCGACGAGGGACGCCGAGCACTGGGTGTCCACCGTCAGCGCCGGACCCTCGAGACCGAGGGTGTAGGCGACCCGGCCGGCGATCACGCCCGCCGCGTTGCCGGTCAGCAGGTGTCCCTGCAGCTCGGCGGGGGCCTGGTGCCAGGCCGTTCCGTAGTCCTGCAGAGACACCCCGGTGAACACGCCGGTGAGGCTGCCGCGCAGCCCGAGCGGGTCGATCCCCGCATGCTCGAGGGCCTCCCACGACACCTCCAGCATCAGCCGCTGCTGGGGGTCCATCGCCACGGCCTCACGCGGGCCGATGCCGAAGAACGCGGCGTCGAACCGGTCGATGCCCGGCAGGAAGCCGCCGCCCCGGGCGTAGGTGGTTCCCGGATGGTCCGGGTCCGGATGGTGGAGGCCGGTCAGGTCCCAGCCGCGGTCGGCGGGCAGCGGGCCGATGACGTCCCGGCCCTGCGCGACCAGGTCCCACAGGGCGGCCGGGGAGTCCGCGCCCGGCAGGCGGCAGCCGGCGCCGACGATGACCACCGGGTCGTCGTCCCGCCCGGGCCGGGCCGGCCGGCGCGGGGTTCGCACCGGAGCCGTCTCCTCACATACCCCGAGGATCTCGGCGCGCAGGAACGAGGCCACGGCGCCCGGCGTCGGCCGTTCGAACAGCAGCGTCGCGGGCAGGGGGATGCCGGTGGCGGCGGCGAGGCGGCCGCGCAGGGCATCCGCGGTGCGCCGGTACACCCCGAGCGCGCGCCAGGGCGCCGTGCGGTCAAGCTGCCTGTCGGCGCCGTGTCCGGGGCCGGCGCCGTGCCCGGGATCGGTGTCGTCGGCGGTCACCGCCGCGACCTGGGTGGCGACCAGTTCGAGCAGGACCTCCGCCTGGGCGGCCGGCTCCAGCCCGGCGAGCCGGGCCCGCCAGCTGTCGCGGGCCTGCGCGGCGGGCGGGCCGGACGGCGACTGCTCCGGGAGGCTGCTGTTCATCCGAACGCTCCTGACGTGCGCGGCGAGGCGGCTGGCGGCGCCCCGGTGCGATGACGCCGTGCCGTGACGCCGTGCCGTGACGGCGCCGTGGCGAAGGTGCCGTGGCGGGGGTGCCGTGGCGGGGGTGCCGTGGCGGGGTGGAACCCCGCGCCGTTCTCTGGGCTCGTTCCCGTGTTCGGTTCCCTCTGCGGTTCCCGGCCGGCCGGGAAATGCCCGGTCGGGAAATCTCTGCTGGCCGAAGAATGTGCCGGCGTACGGGCGGACCCGCGCCGGGAGGCTGTTCTCCCGGGTGCTCCCGGGTCTGTCGGCGCGATATCGGGGCGCGCCGGTTCCGTTCCGGACGTACCCCGCCCCGCGGTGGCACAGCCGGCCAGTCGGTTCCCTGAGAATCCTGCCCCAGAGCAGTTGTGCACTCAAAACCGGGATGGCGCCTTCAGGCTAGGCGGAACGGGGATGGTGGTGGTCCTCCGTCCCGCCGTGGGCAGGTCCTCGGTCATTCGCCGGGTGGTGGGAGACACATCCACCCTTGCCGTCGTGCGCCGTTCGGGCTATTGGTTGGCACCGATGGATTGTCGATTTCCTGACCGGTCCGTAGTGTCGCTTTCCGCCCGAGGCGAGGAGTGAGGACGCGCATGCGAGAGATCACCCCGCGGGACGTCGCGGCGGGCGGCGACGCGCCTCGCGCGGCCCCGGCCGCCGGCCCCCCGCGCCCCACGCCCGGCTCCTCCACACCTGAACCCCCGACACCTGAACCCCCGACACCTGAACCCCCGACCCCCGAACCCCCTGCGCCCGCACCGGCCGCCACGGGTACCGCCGGCCCGGCGAGGGCCGGAACCGGGACGGACGGCGACGGGGGCGAGAAGGGCGGCGGGGGCGACGGGGGCGATGCCGATGGCGGGCGGGAGGCGGCCGCGCGGAGCTCCCGGCCGGGAGCCTCGGCGCGGCGGCTGGTGCGGGCACTGGGCCTGGGCGGCACCGGGCGCCGCGTCGAGGCGCATTCGCGGATCGAGGTGGGCAACGACTGGCGCCGCTGCGGAGCCGGGGACGGTGGCTGCGGCGTCCTGCTCCCGCTCGGCCAGCAGACGTGCCCCCGCTGCGGCCGGACGAACCGCGACGACCTGGCCCCGCTGGACCTGCGGCGCAGACTGGCCACCCGGGACGGGCAGCTGCCCGCGCTCGCCGCTCCGCGCGGGCGCCACCGGCCGCCCGGCTGATACGTCCGGGCAGTCCGGATCCGCATAACGAGGTGGATTCATCAAAAGGTGTTGTCTGGTCACCCCGACAGCGCGGTCTGCTGTGGCCGGAACGTCGGAATGCCCGCGCGATATGGAACGATAAGGGTATGTACTCCGCCGAGATCAATCGCCGGCAGCCGGCATGTCTGCTGCTCGTCATCGATCATTCGACGTCGATGTCCGAGACCTGGGCCGGCGGGACCATGAGCAAGGCCGACCAGCTCGCGCTCGCCGTCAACCGGCTCCTCGGTAACGCGGTCCTGCTGTGCAGCAAAGGTGACGATCGTGTCTACGACTATTTCGAGGTAGGAATTCTGGGCTATGGCCGGGGTGTCGCGCCGGTCCTGTATGGTTCCAGCGTGAGTCGACCGCTGTTGCCTATCAGCGAGGTCGCGCTGAATCCGAACCGCGTCGACCACGTGCTGCGCAGGGTCCCCGACGGCGCCGGTGGCCTGGTCGAGATCCAGACCCCGATCCCGGCCTGGGTCGACCCGGTAGCCGACGGCTGGACGCCGATGGTCGAGGCCCTGCGGGTCGCCGCCTGGATCGCCGACGGCTGGTGCCGCCAGCACCCCGCCAGCTTCCCGCCGATCGTCGTCAACGTCACCGACGGGCAGAGCACGGACGGCGATCCCCGGGAGGCCGCCGCGCAGGTAAGGGCAGCCGGCACGGCCGATGGTGAGGCCCTGCTGTTCAACGCCCACCTGTCCGCGACCGCGCGGCGCGCCGTGACCTTCCCGCACGACCGCGACGAGCTGCCCGACGAGTTCGCACGGGTGCTGTTCGACATGTCCAGCCACCTGCCGCCCACGATGGTGGCGGCGGCGGACAGCCTCGGCTACCCGGCGGACGCGGCGTCCAAGGGCTTCCTCTACAACGCCGACGTCACCGCCCTGATCGAGTTCCTCGACATCGGCACCCGGGCGGTCACCCCGACCGGCCTGCGGGACCTGAGCGTCGGGCCGCGGTCGGGCGGATGACATCGCGGTCCACGGCGGTCGCGGTGGCCCTCACCGCGACGTCCCGCACGGTCACGAAGCTCGGCCGTGGCGCCGAGGAGAACGAGGACCGCTGCGCCACCTGCCCGGAACGAGGCCGGTTCGCGGTCGCGGACGGCGCCTCCACCTCGGCCCGGCCCGAGGTGTGGAGCCGGCTGCTGGTCGACGCGTTCGTCCGGGACGCGGTCGACCCGCTCGCCGCCGAGGTGCTGCCCGGCCTACGGGAGCGGTGGTGGGCCGAGGTGAACCGTCCCGGCCTGCCCTGGTACGCCCGGGCCAAGCTCCAGCTCGGCGCGGACGCCTCCTTCCTGGGTCTCACGGTCGACGTCGGGAACCAGCTGTGGGCGGCCACCTGCGTCGGTGACTCGTGCGTGTTCCACGTCAGCGCGGGCAGGACCTGCGCGGCCGGGCCCGTGGAGCACTCCACGGACTTCAGCCGCTTCGCCCAGCTGGTCGGCAGCCGCGGCCCGTCCCGTCCGGAGCCGGTTGTCCTCGGCGGCGCCTACCGGCCGGGGGACGTGTTCGTTCTCGCCACCGATGCGCTGGCACAGTTCCTGCTGCGCGCCGTCGAGGCCCGCGGGCGGATGCCGTCGCCCGGCTGGCTCGCCCACTCCGCCGCGCGCTTCGCCCGAGCCGTGGACGCCTACCGGCACCATGGCTGCCTCGCCAACGACGACACGACGATCTGCGTGGTCCAGACGTGAGCCCCCGTCCGCACCACGTGGTTTCCCCGGCCCCTGCCGGCTCCCCGCAACGGCGCGAGGGACGTGCATGAAGCTGCCCACCCTTCTCGACTACCAGCAGGCCGTCCAGATCCCGCGGCTGGCGTTCCTCGACGAGCGGCTGCGTGAGAGCGTGCCGAGACTCACCCCGCTCGGCATGCCCGCGGTCGCCACCGGCGGCTTCGCGCTGACCTTCGACGTCAGCCGGGCCGGCCGGCGGTACGCGGTGCGGTGCTTCCACCGGCACAGCGACAACCTCGAGCTGCGCTACGCCTGCATCGCCGACTTCGTCCGCTCCGCCTCCCTCGACTTCCTCGTCGGCGTCGACTACCTGCCCGCCGGCATCCGGGTCCGCGACCGGGCCTGGCCCATCGTGCGGATGGAGTGGATCGACGGCGCCCGCCTCGACGACTGGGTGCAGGAGAACCTGGACCGCCCGTCCCGGCTCGACCGCGCCCGGCTCAGCCTGAACACCGCCGTGGCGGAACTGCGCCGCCGCGGGGCCGCCCACGGCGACCTGCAGCACGGCAACATCCTCGTCCTGCCGGACGCGTCCATCCGGCTCGTCGACTACGACGGGATGTACCTGCCCGCGCTGGGCTCCCTCGGCGCCTCCGAACGCGGCCATCGCAACTACCAGCATCCGGACCGCTCGAACCAGTACGACGTCACGCTCGACCGCTTCGCCCAGGAGGTGATCGCGGTGTCGCTCGCCGCGCTCGCCCGCGACCCGTACCTGTGGCGCGAGTTCAACACCGGCGAGAACCTCCTCCTCTCCGCCGCCGACTTCGCCGACCCGTCCGCCTCCGCACTGTTCGCCCGGCTCGAACAGATGCCCGGCGTCGCCGCCGCCGCCCGCCGGCTCCGGGACGCCTGCCTGGTCGACTACGCCGACGCCGCCGCGATCCTCGACGCCGAGGCCCACGTCCACTACGAAGGTGCTGGTGCTGGTGCTGGTGGCCGGGCCGGTGGCTGGCACGGCAGTCCTGGCCGGGCGCCGGGTGTCCCGCCCGCCTGGCAGGGCCCACCCGCCCCGCCTCCGGTACTCGGGCCGCACGGCCTCCCGCACGGCCTCCCGCGCGCGCCTGCTGCCCCGCGGCCGCCTGGCGTGGCGCGTCCGCATGCTGTGCCGCGTCCGCGTGGCGTCCCCGGCCCACCGGCAGCACCGGCCGCACCGGCAGCACCGGCCATGCCGGCAGCACCGGCCATGCCGGCGGTACCCGCTGCCGCCGGGCCGGCCGCGGGTGCGGTGGGGGTCGTCAGCACCGTGTCCGCGGCGCGGTATCTGCGCACCCGGCCGCTGCGTCCGGCACCGGTGGTCGTCCCCGCGCCGACGGTGCTGTCCGCGCGGGACCGCGCGGGGCTGCTCGCCCGCCGCGCGGAGGAGGTGATGGTCGTCGGGAGGATCCAGGGCGTGCGCCAGGTCCGCCGGACGGGGACGGTGACCATCCTCGACTTCGGCAATCCGCGCGGTGGCAGCCTCAAGGTCATCGCCTGGGACCGGGTCAGTCGAGAACTCACCGCCAGCCACGGCGACCTTGCCGCTCTCGCGGGCGTCTGGGTCCGGATGGTGGGCCAGATCGTGGTCGACGACCGGGGTGACCTGGCGGACGAGTACGGAGGCTGGATCCCGCCCGGCATGGGCATGGGCATGGGTTCCGCCGGCAGCCGCGCTCCGGCTGGCAGCAGCGGCCCGGCTGGCAGCGGCGCCGAGGGTGGCAGCGGCGCCGAGGGCGGGAGCCGTGCGCAGGCTGGGAGCCGCGCCGCGTCGAGCGCTGATCTGACCCGGACCGCCCGGGCGCCGCGCTCACCGCGCATCGAGCTGCGCCGCGGCAGCCTCCTGCGGGTGTTGACCGAGCGGGAGGCCGAGAGCCTGCTGAACCGTCCCGGATCGGTGCCCGCGGCCCCCGCGACCCGGGCGGCCTACGGCTCGGGCCCGGTGCTGCCGCCTCGCCGCCGGCTGCCGCCGCCCGTTCCGGGCCCGGCCGGGCCGAAGCCCGGGCGCTGGCCCGGGTGGAGCTGACGCGTCGTGGCGGTCAGCGCGCCGGGTGGGGCCGGGGCGGCAGGGGGAGGGGGAGCGCGGGCAGCCCGTCGATCGATCTTCGGTGGCCCGTCGAAGGCGCACCACATGAGCGTGATCCGCCCGTTCTCACGCAGGTGCGCGATGGTCTCCGCGTGGCTGCCCCCGAAGTCCAGGTAGGCCACCGTCCGCTCGTCGAGCACGGTGAGCGAACCGTCCCGGCCCTTCGGCGAGACGTTGATCCGGGCGTCTCCCGCCAGTGGCGCGGACGCGACGAAGAACATCTTCTGCGCCTCGACGAACGCCCGGAGCCGGCCGTCGATGCACTCATGGACCTGTCCCATGAGGGAAGTACGAGCCCGCGAACGGCTGCACCCGAGGCGATCCGGAGGTGATCCGGAGCCGGCCCGGAAGTGATCCGAGGTGGTACGCGGGTAGCCGGCCGGTCACCGCGTATCTAGCTGTGGAGGCGCCGGCCCCCGCGGTCATCCCGCGGCGGGCGGGTCCGTCGAGCGACCTGTCCGACTCACGACGATCCGGTGGTGACCGTGTACCCGTCCGACACACAGGCGCAGGATGCTGGCCGTCGGCGGAGCTGGTGCCGGTGAAGCCACTGCGGGCCGGTGACCCGCTCGTCGTCGGCCCGTACCGGCTGGCGGCCCGTCTCGGCAGCGGCGGGATGGGCGTCGTCTACCTGGGGGTCGACTCCGGTGGCCGGCAGGGCGCCGTCAAGGTGCTGCGGGACGAGTTCCTGGACGACGAGGGGTTCCGCCGCCGGTTCACCCGCGAGGCCGCCGCGATCGCGGCGATCGACAGCCCGCGGGTCGCCCGCCTGCTCGCCGCCGAGCCCGACGGCGACCCGCCGTGGATCGCCACCGAGTACGTGCACGGACCGACCCTGCTGCGCGCCGTCGCCGACGACGGGCCGACGTCGCCGGACGCCCTGCGCACGCTGGCGACCGGTCTCGCCGAGGCGCTGCGTGCGATCCACGACGCCGACGTCGTGCACCGCGACCTCAAGCCCAGCAACGTCATCCTCGCCGGCGACGGCCCGAAGGTCATCGACTTCGGTATCGCCGCCGGCCTGCCCGGGACGATGACGGCGTCCGGCGTGGTGCTGGGCAGTGTCGGCTACATGGCCCCGGAACTGATCTCGGGCGACGTCCGCCCGGGCCCCGCGGCGGACGTCTACTGCTGGGCGCTGACGGTCGCGTACGCGGCCTCCGGCCGCGCCCCGTTCGGCGACGGGCCGCTGCAGGCCCTCGTCCTGCGCACGGTCCGCGGCGACGCGGACATCGACGGAGTCCCGCCCGACCTGCGCCCCGCGGTCACCACGGCGCTGCGGACGAGCCCGGAGCGCCGGCCCGACGCGGCGGCCCTCCTGCGCTGGCTGGCCTCCGGTACCGCTCCCGACGGTCTTGACCTGGCGGCCGACCCCGACCCCGGCCTGGATGTGGACGCCGAACCGGACGCCGACCCGGCGGGCAGCGTGCGTGCGCCGGCCGGCACGGGCACCGGCCGGATGCGGTCGGGCAGCGCCCGCCACCGCGAGCCCGCCCTGGAGTTCCTGGACGTCGCCGCCACCCGCAGGGCCACGGGCGCCACGGGCGCCACGGCCATCCCGGGCGAAACGGATGTCCCCGCCCCGCCGCTGTCCTCCCGGCGGCGCCGCTCCGCGGTGGTGGGGCGCCGGCTGGTCCCGGCCGCCGGAGTCGTCGCGATCGTCGCCGCCGCGGCCGGAATGGGTGTCGGCGGCCCGGGCGACGTCCTCGGCGACGCCCTCGGAATGGCACGTTCCGGTCCCGCCGCGGGCCCGAACGACCTGTGGCAGGACGTCGCTGACGGGGCCGCCGCCGCCATGACGCCGCCCGCCGACCGCGGCGACCGTGGGCGCAACGGCGTGGAGATCCCCCCGCAGCTCCCCCCGACCCCCGAGCAGCTGACGGCCCTGGCGGAGCAGCCGGTCACCGCCACGGTTCCCGCCGCTCCCGCACCCCGGCACCGCCCCGTGCGCCTCGCCCGCAACGGCACCGGCCCAGGCCCAGTCCTGGACGTGGATCTGCCCCGGGTCGAGATCGGCGAGATCCTCGCCGGGTGGCGCCCGGCGCTGCCTGACGTACAGGTCGGGCTGGACGACCTGGCCGTCCTCGGCGGAGCCGGTGGGTGGGGGGCGTCCGGTGCGGGGGAGCAGACCTGCCCGCTTGACCGCACCGCGCTGCGGGCCGTCGCCGCTCATGCCGCCCCTGCCGGGCAGGCTCCGTCCGCCGGCCGCTCCTCGCGCGCCGCCGGCTGCACGGCGGCGACGGCGGCCGTCGTCGAGGCGCCGACCATGCCGCTGCCCGTGACGCTGCCCGACCTGTCCCGGCGGCGCGGGCGTTAGTACCCAGGCGGCGCGGGCGCGCGCCGGGCGGGCAGCACCGCGCGGATCATGCAACCGATCCAACCACCGCGGGTGGTCACGCGCCCACGCCAGCGCGCGGTACTCGGAACCGAGGCCCGCGGCCGCGGAACCGATGGTCGGATTCGTGTCTGGCGCCTTCCCTGCGCGGCGTAGGCGTTCCAGCGTAATGGTGCTCGTCGACCGCGGTGTTGACTGAACGTATACGACCCTTGACGCTCGTCGAGCGCTGCTCTAGCTTGTGTGGCGATATCCCGGCGATTGACGTCGGTGTTTGGTCGCCCCGCGCGGTTCCAGTCCTTTCTCTGTTCAACCCATCGTCACTTTCCAGACATCCGGCGTGGTGAGAAGTTCCCCCTTCGGGGAGAAAAAAATTCCGATTTCGGAGGTTTCTGTTGTCTGTGTCAAAATTTACGGCCCGATTTGCGGCCAGGTGGGCGGCCTTCGCGTTCGCGGCCGCGATCGCCGTCGTCGCCGTTGCACCCGCGTCCGCGTCCGCGTACGCGGGGCCCGGCCCCGTACGTGGCGCGTTCATTCTCACCGTCTCGGCGGGAGAAAAGCCCTACCAGGGCAAGCCGGTTGTTCTGATCTGCCCGCCGAACGCCGCGACGAGCCATCCGAACCCGGTTCAGGCCTGCGCGGCCATCGCGAAGGCGGGCGGCGACTTCGACAGACTCCCGATAGATCCCGCCGTGCTCTGTCCGTTCATCTATGACCCGGTGACGGCGACGGCCGACGGCCGCTGGGGGAAGAAGGCCGTCCACTGGACAAAGACCTTCGGCAACAGCTGCCTGCTGTACGCGGAGACCAACCCGGTCTTCTGACGACAACCGGCCTCGGCGTGACCGGCAACGGTGGCTCCCGCGGCCGTGGCTGGTGGCTGGTGACTGCTCGGCTGTCAGGCGCGGCTGGCCTCGGCGAACTGGACGAGGTGGTCGGTGCGGTCTTCCCGGATGCGTCTTCGCGCGGTCAGCCAGCCCTCGATCGGCGTGCGCCTGGCTGGATAATAGGGTGATCGGCCATGGCTGAGCCTTTCCCGAGTTATCTGGCCGGCGTCGCGGCGGCCTACGACGGCGTGGCCGGGCTCTACACCGAGCTTTTCGCCGACGTTCTCGATCGCCAGCCGCTGGAGCGCGCGTTGCTGGTCGCGTTCGCGGACATCGTGCGCGAACGCGGCGGCCCGGTGGCGGACCTCGGCTGCGGGCCGGGCTACGCCGCGGCCTGTCTGCACAGGTCGGGGCTGGAGGTGTTCGGTCTCGACCTGTCGGCCGAGATGGTCTCCCTGGCGCGACGCTCCCACCCGGAGCTGCGGTTCGAGGTGGGCTCGATGACCGCGCTGGACCTGCCGGACCAGACGCTCGGCGGCGTCCTCTGCCGGTACTCGCTCATCCATACCCCGCCCGCCGACATCCTCGCCGTCCTCGCCGAGATCCACCGGGTCCTCGCACCAGGCGGCCATCTGCTGCTCGGCTTCCCGGCCGCCGACGAATCCGCGGCCGGGGTGCAGGCCTACGACCATCGGGTGGCGCCCGCCTACCGCTGGCCGCCTGACGACCTCGCCCGGCTGGCGAGGCAGGCAGGGCTGGTCGAGGTCGCACAGCTGGTGCGGGCACCGACGGGCGAGGAGCGAGGTCGGCAGGCACAGCTGCTGGCCTGCCGGCCGGGTGCTGCCCCATCGACCCGATAGGCCGGGCCTGACCAGTGGTCGCCCCGGAGAGAACCAGGTTCTCCAGCCTGTCAGCGTTCTCCAGTCCGTCAGTCCCTGCCTGGCGCCCGCTCAGGCCGCGGCTCGACGCCGGAGAGGAACAGCTCGACCGCGTGCTCGATGTGACGCTGCTCGACATCGGTGCCGCGCCGCAGGTCGAACACGGCGAGGATGGACGGAAAACCCGCGACCATCGCGAGGAACTGCTCGGCGGCGAGCTCTGGGTCATCCACGACGATGGTGCCGGCCCGCGCGTGCCGATCGAGGAGTTCGACGACCGAACGCAGCCGCGGCGACCAGGCCATCGAGTGAGCCGCCCGCGCGAACTCGGGGAAGCGGCGCGCCTCGCTCATGGCCATCCGGATCAGCTGCGCGATCGCGGGATCCACGGCCCGGGCGACCGCCGCCTGGGCGATCATCATGAGCTCGCCACGGAGGTCGCCCTCGGGCGCCGCCACGAGTGGCGGATCCCATTGCAGCGACGACATCGCCCAGGGAAGAATCTTCGTGAACAGTGCGCGCTTGTCTGGATACTTCGCGTAGAGAGTGCGCTTGGTGATGTTCGCGGCGCGGGCGATCTCCTCCATGGAGGCGGCTTCGAAGCCGCGGTCGCAGAAGACCTCGAAGGCGGCCCGGCGCAGCCGTTGTTCGAGTTCGGCCGACCCGGTCCGGGTCGGTCGGCCGGCCCGCGCGGGTTGCGTCATGGTCCTCGATTCTCGCACCGGCTGAATCCGCCCGTGCCGGAGCCCGCACACCGGCGCGCGGGCAGCCTGAATCCTCTTCTAAGCATTGACCAAAAGTAAACATCGCAGTATACTTCCGGCGTTCCGCGCGACTGTCGCATCGGTATGCAGTGCACATCACGTTGACCGTCCCCGAAGGGATTGCCATGGCCGAGAGCCCTGAGGAGAAAGTGGCCGTGGTCACCGGCTCGGCATCCGGTATCGGGCTGGGAATCGCGCAGCGCCTCGCTCTCGACGGCATCGCGGTCGGTCTTTTCGATCTCGATGCGGCCGCGGCCGAGTCGGCCGCCGCGAAGATCCGCGGCGATGGCGGTGCGGCGATCGCGGTCGGTGTCGATGTGGCCTCCCGTGACCAGATCGACACGGGCCTTCGGCGGGTGCGCGAGACCTTCGGCCCGATCACGGTTCTGGTCAACAACGCCGGGAAGGAGGGCTTCCGCCGGTTCCTCGACATCTCGCCCGAGTCGTGGAACGAGCTGCTCGCCATCAACCTCACCGGTACGTTCCACTGCTGTCAGCTCGTGCTTCCCGACATGATCGAGGCGGGCTGGGGGCGGATCGTGAACATCTCGTCGTCCAGCACGCACAGCGGGCAGCCGTACATGGCGCACTACGTCTCCTCCAAGTCCGGTATGGTCGGCCTGACCAAGTCGCTGGCACTCGAGTTCGGCCCCGCCGGGATCACCGTCAACACCATTCCGCCGGGCTTCATCGACACCCCGATGACCCGTCGCAACGAGGGCAAGGGGCGGTTCGGCCCCGGCGGCATCGACGAGGCGATCTCCCGGACCCCGGTCGGGCGCGCGGGCCGGCCGGAGGACATCGCCGCCGCCTGCTCGTTCCTCGTCTCCGACGAGGCCGGCTACGTGACGGGCCAGATCATCGGCGTGAACGGCGGCCGCAACACCTGACCGGCCCGGCCGCGCAGGCGGCACCCGGCGTGGCATCCCGACCAGCGCACGAATGGAGTCACGGTGATGTCTGAGCAGCGCCCGCCACGAGCGGCTGACCCGGCGGTGACCAGCGCGGTCGGCTTCATCGGTCTCGGCAGCATGGGCAGTGTCCTCGCCCGCAACCTGGTCGAGGCCGGTCACGTGGTCGTCTGCCACGACCTCGCCGGAGCTGACCGCGCACCGGCCGGTGCCAGCTTCGCGGCCTCGGTGGGCGCTGTCGCCGCCGCGAGTGCCACGGTCGTCCTGAGCCTTCCGGACGGCCTCGCGTCAGCACAGGTGGTCGGCGAGATCGTCGGCACCGTCGCGCGGACGGCCCTGACGGTCGTGGAGACCTCGACGATCGGCGTCGTCCACGCGCGAAACAACGCGGCACTCCTCGAGACCGCCGGCATGAGCCTCGTCGACGCACCGGTCTCCGGCGGGGTCGCAGGCGCCCGGGCCAGGACTCTCACGGTGATGTACTCAGGCGACGAGGCCAGCTGCGCCCGGGCCGTGCCGGTGCTGGCGGGCCTTTCCGACCGCCGTATCCAGGTCGGTGACCGGCCCGGCCTGGCCCAGGCGATGAAGCTCGCGAACAACTACCTCTCCGCCACCGCGCTCGCCGCGACGAGCGAGGCGATCGCCTTCGGAACGGCGGCGGGTCTGTCGATGACAACGATGCTCGACGTGCTGAACACCTCCAGTGGGCAGAACTCCGCGACCAGCGACAAGTTCCCCAACCACGTTCTGACCGGCCGCTACGCCGCAGGCTTCGCCAACAGCCTGATGGCCAAGGACGTCGGGCTCTATCTCGACGAGGTCGCCGCCGCGGGCGGACCCGACGAGGTCGGACGCCCCGTGGCGGCCCTGTGGCGGAGGTTCGCCGACCAGCGGCCGGGAGCCGACTTCACCGCGATCTACCCGTTCGTCGCCCCTGAGGACGCGGCCTCCGACTGACCGCCGAGGAAGGCTTCGTCGGCGGAGTTCGTCAGCGGCAGGGCCGGTCAGCGGCGGAGCCAGCTGTGCATGGTCCGGAGAAAGGCGCCGGGGTACTCGTCGGGGAGACCGGTGAGGCGGTCCAGCTCGGCCAGGATCTCCTCGGGAACCGCGATGGTCAGGGCGGCGAGATTGTCCTCGAGCTGGGCCATGGTGCGGGCCCCGATGATGGTGGCGGTGACCGGGCGGGTGCGCTGCCAGGCGAGGGAGAGCTGCGCCGGGGTGCAGCCGAGTTCGGCGGCGGCTTTCACCACGGCGGCGGCGATGGCGAAGCCGCGGTCGTTCCTGACCAGCGCGTCGAGTTCGACCTCACGCTGGCCGAGCCGGGTGCCTTCCGGTTTTGCTCCGGCCGAGATCTTGCCCGTGAGCATGCCGGCCGCGAGCGGACTCCACGCGATGAGACCCAGGCCCTCCTCCTCGAGGAGGGCCAGGTGCTCACGCTCCAGGGTGCGCACGATCAGGTTGTACTGGCCCTGCAGCGATACGAAACGTTCCTCGCCGCGGGCGTCACTGGTGGCGAGTGCCTTCATGAGCCGGTAGGCCTGGAAGTTGGACGCGCCGATGTAGCGGACCTTGCCCTCGCGAACCAGATCGTCGAGGGTGTCGAGGGTTTCGGTGATCGGGGTGGTCGGGTCGTCGAAGTGGATCTGGTAGAGATCGAGGTAGTCGGTCTGCAGCCGGCGCAGGCTGTTCTCGCAGGTCCTGCGAAGGTGAAGGCGGCCGGTGCCCTTGTCGTGCGGCCCGCGGCCGACGGGAAGGCCGGCCTTGGTCGCGACGACCACGCGGTGGCGGCGCCCCTTCAGGGCTCGGCCGATGATGTCCTCGGAGCTGCCGTAGGCATCCGCAGTGTCGAGGAAGTTACCGCCCGCGTCGAGATAACGGTGCACCAGCGCGATCGAGGTCTCCTCGATCTCTCTCGATCCGGCGCAGAGCGCGCTGGCCGCCTACCGGTCGGGCACGTTCTTCTGGCACATCGACGGCGCCAACGACCTCGTCCCGCAGAAGGCGACCCTGCTGACCGCGCTGGAGGTCGCGACCGAGGGCGGCGATACCGAGTTCGCCAACCTCTACGCGGCCTACGAAGGGCTGTCCGACGAGGAGAAGGCGCGGTACGCCGAACTTCGTGTGGTGCACAGCTTTGCCGCGACGCAACGACTGGCGCACCCCGACGCCTCGCCGAGGATGCGGGCATCGTGGGACAAGGTCCCGTCCCGGGAGCATCCACTGGTGTGGACCCGCGGCAATGGCCGCAGGTCGCTGCTGGTCGGTGCCACCGCGGAACGGGTCGTCGGCCTGTCGGAGGCCGAGAGCCGAGAGCTGCTCGACCGCCTGCTCGTCTGGGCGACCCAGCCCCGCTTCTCGCTGCGGCACCACTGGCACCACGGCGACCTGGTCATCTGGGACAACACCGGCATCCTGCACCGGGCCCAGCCCTACACGGCCGAGTCCCACCGCCTGATGCACCGCACCACCCTGGTCGGCGAGGAGGCAGTGGCCTGAGTCCGCCTCTGCGGCCCCCTGTTCCGTCCTCCTCGTCACCGACAGCGCTGGTATCCCGGAGGGAAAACCGGCCGCTCACTGCGAACGGGCGCTGGCCAGTCGAATGTTCTGGTTCCAGGCGTTGCTTCTGCCTTTGTGGTCCGTCTTACAGACGGTGTCGTAGCAACGCCAGAACCAGATGCCGTTGCTGCGGCGCCTGACTTCTATACTTGTGCCGCCGCACCTGCCACACGGGGGTGGCCGCGCAAAATCCTCGGCGTTCAGATGCGCCAGCAGTTTGCGAGCGAAGTGCGCGCCACTCATCGTCAGCATCACTTCCCGAGTCCAGCTCTGCGAGAGCGCGTTGAGACTGCCGAGCATCACGGTCCGTTCGTCGATCACCACGACCTTCTGGTGCATCACGTTGATCGGAACAACCGTGTGCACCACGGCTCGCAGATCCGCGATGAGATCCTGACTCACTTCGGTGCGCTGCACCTGGTCGGAGTTGTCACGGATGAAGACCGTAACCCGGACTCCACGCCGTGCGGCGTCCTCCAGGAGGGGAAGGATGCCGCGGATACGTTTCGCGACCCACGGTGCCCACAGCCACAACGAGGCGCGGGCGCCGCGGATCTGGTCCTCGAAGGTGGTGAAGAAGGCATGCTCGTCGTCGACGTCCGTGACCTCCACATGCCGGCTGAGCACGTCGGCAAGGGTGGAACCGAACTGACCGAGGGCAGCGGGGACTCCGCTCGGCGGGGTGATCAGCTGCTTCGCCTGGAGGCGCCGTACGCCAGCCGTGCCGATCATCGCGGCCAGGTACGCGAAGGCTGTCCCGCGCTTCGCCTCGGTAATACGTTCCTCACTGCCGATGATGTAGAGACGAGTCTGGACTCGGGTGACTGCGACGTTGAAGAGCCGGGCGCCCTCACGTTCCCATTCGTCCGTTCCCATTCGAGCTCGGGCCATCCACAGCTCGCGGCTGCCCGCGCCCTCCACCGTGTCGAAGATGACGATGGGGAACTCCCGCCCCTGGAAGCGGTGAGTCGTACCGACCTCGGCCAGCGGGCGGCCGGTCACCTCGACATCTCGGAGGGCCTCGAGGGTGGCTTCGGCCTGCACACCGTATGGAGTGACGACACCTGTCTCCTCACCTCCCTCGTGGTGCAGCTCGACCAGCGCGCGGGAGATCAGCGAGCCCGCTGCCCACCATCCCTTTCTGCGGCCTGTGAGGTGGACGTGTGCAAGTTCGTGCAGGCCGTCGGTGTCGATGAGGACGATCTCCGGGTCATCGGCCGGTCGTGGCGCCGGAGCCCGACGTCCGTGCTGGAGCGATCCGCCGTAGGCCAGTTCGTTGGCGAGCCGCATGACCGTCGGGCCGAACCGATGCTGTTCGACCAAAGACACGCAGCCCGGATGCCGTCTCGCATCCTCCGGGTCACGGATCGCGCAGTGCTGGAAGATGTCTGGCAGCAGCCACCGTTCGACGTCTGGCCTCTTGAGATCCTTGAGCGCAGGCGGGATGACCGGCCCGAGCTGCATGAAGTCGCCGAGTAGCACTGCGGCGCGGCCAGCCTTCGCGGTGGCGAGCAGAACCTCGGGCAGTGTCGCCGCTCCTGCTTCGTCGACGAGCACGACATCGTAGGGGCCCTCGAAGACAGCCTTGTTGGTCCGGAACCTGGCGAGAGTGGTCGCGACGAGTCTGGCGGAGCCGATGATCTCTTTCTGGGCGTTGCGGACAAGTCGCTCGTGCTCCTCCTGAACCTGTTCGAACTGCTTCTCGAGTTCGGGCCGCCGTCGGGCGTCCGTGGCAGCTTGTGGCTGCAGGCGTTCGATCTCGGCGTGGCAGCTCGGCCAGCCCCGCCGCTCGGCATGTGTGGTCAGGGCGTGCGCATCCCGGGCTCGCCGCGCCTCCTGTTCGCGTTCGTCTGCCTCACGCCGCAGGCGACGGACCTGGTGCTCGGCGCTCTGGTGGGCCGCCTGCGCCGCGCGGAGTTCCGCGTGGCGTGTGCCGATCTGTTCGCGGGTTTGTGGGATGCGAGCGATGAGACCGCGTACCTGTTGCTCGAGAGCGCTGTGGCGGGTTTGCGCGGTGACGCGAGCGCTTGCGGCATCATCTTTGTCTCGGCTGGCCTGCTCTTCGGCCTCACGCAGGTCCTGCACGAGTTGTTCCCTGCGATCCTTCGCGCGCCATCGGGCGATGCCGCGCTGGTTCTCGAGTTCCTCCAGTGCGGTTCGGAGTCGATGACAGCGGTCGGTGCTCAGTAGCACCGCGGCGTCTCTCCTGCCGGCCGCGTCCAGCAATTGGGACTGCTCCAAGCGCAGTTCGTCGACCTCGTCCCACTGCCGGCGCGAGGATTCCACGGCCGTGACGCCCCGACGAGCCTTGACCAGAACTTCTTCAGCCCGCACCAGCGTCTGTATCGCGGCGACCAGCAGGGAACCCGCGTCATCCGACCGGGTGTTGGCGGAGGCGACGTCGAACCCGGGGGTGCGCAGCAGCTTCAGCGCCGCGAAGTAGGCCGGGGGGTCGAAGCCGACAGCCCTTGCACCCAGCGCGGCGAGTTCCACGGCACGGTCGCGTATCGCCACCAGTTCACGTTCGATTCTGTTGCTGCGCCCGGTGGTCTCGGTGAGGCGTTCCCGCACGATGAGCGGGAGAGAAACCGTGGGGTCGTCGGCGATCTCCTTCAGCTGCGGTGGTCCGACCCGAACGATGTCGCCGGAAGCGTGCCGGTTCTGCCTGACCACGCCCAGCAAGGCGTTGTCCACGGCGATGTTGGTGGCGGAGACCAGCAGCACCCGGTCACCCCTGCTGATGAGATCACAGATGGCACGGCTGAGGACGGTCGTCTTGCCGGTGCCCGGCGGTCCCCACACCAGCCGCACACCCGTGCCGAGACATGCTCGGTAGGCGTCCCCCTGCGCCGGGTGGAAACCCGCCGGAGCAGACACCGGTGAAGCCTCGCCACCGATCGATCCGGCGGCCAGCGCGGACGCCAGAGCCGCCTCGCCCAGCCCCTGAAGCCCGTCGCGCAGAGCCTCGACAAGGAACGTCGGCGGTTGCTTCAACATCCAGAGGTACGGGTCGCTGATGTCGGCGAACTCGGCGACCTTCAGCGTGAGCAGCGAGCCGTTCTGCGTGACCTCGGAAACGGCGAACCCGGTCGTTCGTAGGGAGTCAGGTTCAGGGCCGGCGAGCTTCAGCGCGTCGAGCTGGTCGGGTCCGATATCGGAGCCGCGTAGGTCCAGCGCGTAGGTACCGGGCCCGCCGGTGCGGGCCGCCCTGCCAAGGCGGCGCCAGCGCGCGGGCTTTCCCGCGCCTCCCTCGGCCGTAATCCATTCGCCGAGGGCTGCGACGATCTCTTCACGCCACCCCACCCGCCGCCGCCTCCCACATGGAAACCGACCACCAGAGCATACTGAGATGACGCCCGTTTCTCCCGGACACCCGTTCCGCACTGTAGCAGTGTCGACAGCATGCCTCACGGGTTATGGTCACGCTCGGACCGTTGTTGTACGGCCCTAAAGGGCAGCACTGAGAACGGAACTGCCCTCGTGATCCAGCCGTAGTGCGATCTGCCACCATCTGCCTTGGCCGCCGTCTCGCCGAGCGGGATGGTATCCATCGCGGTCCTGCGAAATGCGAAACCGGCGTCGACGAACCCGGACCACTGTTCCGCCCGGCCGTGGCCACAGCGCGAGCTGTCCCCGCATACCGGGGCAGCGATCTCGCGCGGTGCATCCTGCGTTCAGGTGGTGGTCCGGCCGAGGAAGTCTGCAGGGTGAGGCCCGTCAGGCGGGGTCAGTGGGTCGCGCGGAACGCGGTGTCGAGGTCGGTGAGGATGTCCTCGACGCCCTCGAGGCCCACGGAGAGCCGGATCAGGTCGGCGGGGACGCCGCTGGCGGCCCGTTCGGCCTCGGTGAGCTGGGCGTGGGTCGTCGACGCGGGGTGGATCGCGAGCGAGCGGACGTCCCCGATGTTCGCCAGGTGGCTGTGCAGGCGCAGCGCCTCGATGAAGGCCGGGCCGCGGCGCTCGCCGTCGCGCAGCCCGAAGGCGACCACCGCGCCCGCCCCCCGTGGCAGGTACCGTGCCGCGGCGTCCCGCCAGGGGCTGTCGGGCAGGCCGGGGTAGGCGACGCGGGTGACCTCCTCGTGGCCCCGCAGCCAGGTCGCGACGCGCAGCGCATTGGCGCAGTGCCGCTCCATCCGTAGCGACAGTGTCTCCAGGCCTTGCAGCAGCAGGAACGCGTTCATCGGCGACAGCGCCGGGCCCAGGTCACGCAGCAGCCGCGCGCGGGCGCGCAGGATGTACGCGGTCTCCGGGAACACGTCGAGGAACACCAGGCCGTCGTAGGACGGGTCGGGCTGGGTGAAGCGGGGGTAGCGGCCGTTGCCCCAGTCGAACCGGCCGCCGTCGACGATCACACCGCCGATGGACGTCCCGTGCCCGCCGATGAACTTCGTGGCCGAGTGCACGACGATGTCGGCCCCGTGCTCCAGCGGGCGGGTGAGGTAGGGCGAGGGGAGCGTGTTGTCGACGACGAGCGGGATGCCGGCGTCGTGGCCGACCGCGGCGATCCCGGCGATGTCCAGGACGTTGCCGCGCGGGTTGCCGATCGTCTCCCCGTAGAACGCGGCGGTGTTCGGGCGCACCGCCGCCCGCCAGGCGTCCAGGTCGTCGGGGTCGTCGACGAACGTCGTCTCGATGCCGAGGTCGGCGAAGGTGTGGCGGAACAGGGCGTAGGTGCCGCCGTACAGCGAGGCGGACGAGACGAGGTGGTCGCCGGCCGAGGCGATGTTGAGCAGGGCCAGGGTCTGCGCGGCCTGCCCGCTGGCGGTCGCGAGCGCGGCGACGCCGCCTTCCAGGTCGGCGATGCGCTGTTCGAGTGCGTCCTGGGTCGGGTTCACGACCCGGGTGTAGGTGAAGCCGGTCTCGGTCAGGGCGAACAGGCCGGCGGCCTGCTCGGCGTCGGCGAAGACGAACGAGGCGCTCTGGTAGATCGGGACGGCGCGCGCCCCGGTCGTCGGATCGGGCTGCGTGCCGGCGTGGATCTGGCGGGTTTCGAACGACCATGTCGAGACCGCGGGCCCGCGCTGCGCGGGCGTGACACCCGCGGTACCCGGGAGCGCGGCGGGCTGCCCGGCGGGCTGCCCGGCGGGTGGCACGGGGGGCGGTTCGGCGGCCCGGCCGGGCGGATACGCGGCCCGGTCGGTCGGGTGCGAGGCCCGGTGCGCCGACGGGTTCGCGCCGGGCGGCCGGGTGGGCGTGGTCGCGGCATCGGTCTGCTCGCTCACCGGGCGGATCCGGCGGGCGGTGCCAGGTCGGCCGCGAGGTCGGAACAGTACCGGCGAGCGACCGCGGGATGGCTGCGCAGCCAGCTTTTCAGCGTGTTCGTCCCGTGCTGCGCGAAGATCGGGTTGTCGGGGTCGGGTGGCTCCTCGCTGGCGGGGAGCTGGGCGCGGAGGTCGGCGGGCAGAGGCACGGGTTCGAGGGTCGCTGACAGACCCGGCCCGTAGAAGAACGCCACGGACACGCGTTCGTGGCCTTTCGGTGGGCTCACCACCCGGTGCACGGTCGCCTGGTAGTAGCGCTGGGTGGCCAACTCGAACATCTCGCCGATGTTCACCACGAACGCGCCCGCGAGTGGCACCGCGTCGATCCAGCCACCGCGCCCGTCAGCGACTGACCGCACCGCCGGCCGCACTGCCGGCCCGGCCAGCCGCGGGCACGGCGGGTCACCGGGAGCGGGAACCCGTACGGGCCGCTCGTCGTCGTCCCCGGTCTGGCCCGCTGCCCGGTGTGACGGCCCGTTCGGAGGGGTCCGGGCGTGTATGCGCGCGATTCCGTTCCGTGCGGGGCATCCTTCTTGCGGCCACGGCCTGACCGGCTGCCGCCCGTGTGAGCACCATCCCGTACCAGCACCATCCCGTACCAGCAACGTCTCGTGCCGGCAGTGTCTCGTGCCGGCAGTGTCCGAGGGGAGCCCCGCCATGACCGAGCCGACCTGGTCGTTCGAGACGCAGCAGATCCACGCGGGTGCGCAGCCCGATCCGACGACCGGGGCGCGCGCCGTCCCGATCTACCAGACGACGAGCTTCGTCTTCCGCGACACCGACCACGCGGCGGCGCTCTTCGCGCTGGGGGAACCCGGCAACATCTACACCCGGATCATGAACCCGACGCAGGACGTCTTCGAGCAGCGTGTCGCCGCCCTCGAAGGCGGGGCCGGGGCGCTCGCGACGGCGTCCGGGCAGGCGGCGGAGACGCTGGCGATCCTGAACCTGGCCGAGGCCGGGGACCACATCGTCAGCTCGGCGAACCTGTACGGCGGCACGTACAACCTGTTCCACTACACCCTGCCCAAGCTGGGGGTGCGGGTGTCGTTCATCGACAGTCCCGACGACCTGGACGCCTGGCGGGCGGCGGTGCGCCCGGAGACCCGGGCGTTCTACGGCGAGACGATCGGCAACCCGCGTCTGGACGTTCTCGACACCGCGGGGATCGCCGGGGTGGCCCACGAGGCCGGCGTGCCGCTGATCGTCGACAACACCCTGGCCACCCCGTACCTGTACCGCCCGTTCGAGCACGGCGCCGACATCGTCGTCCACTCGGCGACCAAGTTCATCGGCGGGCACGGCACGTCCATCGGCGGGGTCATCGTCGACGGCGGCCGGTTCGACTACGGCGCCAGCGGGCGGTTCGCGAACTTCACCACCCCCGATCCGAGCTACCACGGCCTGGTCTACTGGGATGCGCTCGGCCACGGCAGCTACATCGCCAAGGCGCGGGTGCAGCTCCTGCGTGACCTCGGGCCGGCCATGGCGCCGCTGAACTCGTTCCTCTTCCTGCAGGGTCTGGAGACCCTGTCGCTGCGGATGGAGCGGCACAGCGCCAACGCGCTGCGGGTCGCCGAATGGCTGGCGGCCCGGGACGAGGTGAGCTGGGTCGCCTACCCGAAGCTGCCGAGCTCGCCCTGGTACGAACGAGCGGAGCAGGTGCTCCCGCGGGGTGCCGGGGCCGTGCTGGCGTTCGGCATCTCCGGTGGCGCGGCGGCGGGCCGCCGGTTCGTCGAGGGGCTGGAGCTGTTCAGCCACCTCGCGAACATCGGGGACGTCCGCTCGCTGGTCATCCATCCGGCGACGACCACCCACTCGCAGCTCACCGACGCCGAGCAGGCGGCGACCGGGGTGACCGCGGACCTGATCCGGCTGTCGGTGGGCATCGAGCACATCGACGACATCCTCGCCGACCTCGACGCCGGGTTCCGCGCCGCGAAGGCCGGATGACCGCGCAGCCCGGGCACCGCCCGCTCGTCATCCCGCCGGAGCTACCTGCGCCCGCGTGTGCAACGCCCGCGCCCGGGCCGCCCGCGCCCGCAGCCGCAGGGCCGCCGGCCTCCGCCGCGTGGCGGGTCGGTGACCCGGTCGGGCTGCGGCGGTTCACCACCCCGGCCCGCCCGCTGGCGCTGGAACGAGGCGGCTCGCTGCCCGGCCTGACGATCGCCTACGAGACGTGGGGGCGTCTCGCCGCGGACCGGTCGAACGCCGTGCTGGTGCTGCACGCGCTCACCGGGGACAGTCACGTCCATGGCCCGGCCGGGCCGGGCCATCCCACCGCGGGCTGGTGGGATGCCCTGATCGGCCCGGGCGCTCCGCTGGACAGCGAGCGGTTCTTCGTCGTCTGCCCGAATGTCCTCGGGGGCTGCCAGGGGACCACCGGACCGGCCTCGCCGGCCCCCGACGGGCGGCCCTGGGGCAGCCGGTGGCCGGAGATCACCGTCGGTGACCAGGTGCGGGCCGAGGCGCTGCTCGCCGACACGCTGGGCATCACCCGCTGGGCGGCGGTCGTCGGCGGCTCGATGGGCGGTATGCGGGCGCTGGAGTGGGCGGTGGCGCTGCCCGAGCGGGTGGCCAGGGCGGTTGTGCTGTCGTGCGGCGCGGCGGCGACCGCCGAGCAGATCGCGCTTTACACGACCCAGCTCGCGGTGATCCGCGCCGACCCGCACTGGCTGGGCGGGGACTACCACCACCGGCCGGCTGGTGGCGGCCCGCACACCGGTCTGGCGCTCGCCCGCCAGATGGGCCAGGTCAGCTACCGCAGCGAGGCCGAGTTCGCCCACCGGTTCGGCAACACCGTGCAGGGCGACGGCCGCTACGCGGCCGCGTCCTACGTGGAGCACCAGGGGGCGAAACTGGTCAGCCGCTTCGACGCCGGCACCTACGTCACGCTCACCACGGCGATGATGAGCCAGGACGTCGGCCGCGGCCGCGGCGGGATCCCGGCAGCCCTGCGCGGCTGCCGGGCCCCGGTCACGATCGCCGGCATCGACAGCGACCGGCTCTACCCGCCGCGGCTGCAGGCCGAACTCGCCCGGCACCTGGGCACCGAGGCGCACCTGGTGTCGTCCGAGTTCGGCCACGACGGCTTCCTGCTGGAGACGGCGGCGGTCGGCCAGGTCGTGCGCGCCGCCCTCGCCGACGCCGGCAGCTGAAGCGGCCAGCCCGGGACGGTCAGGCGGAGGAGGTGGCAGAGGCGGAGGAGGAGGCGGCGGAAGCGGTGGCGCGCAGCGCGTCGGCGCGGTCCGTGCGCTCCCAGGTGAACTCGGGCAGCGAACGGCCGAAGTGGCCGTAGGCGGCCGTCCGCCGGTAGACGGGGCGCAGCAGGTCCAGGTCCCGGATGATCGCGGCGGGGCGGAGGTCGAACACCTCGTCCACGGCCCGCTCGATCCGCTCCACCGGTACCTGCTCGGTACCGAACGTCTCCACGAACAACCCGACCGGCTCCGCCTTCCCGATCGCGTAGGCGACCTGCAGCTCGGCGCGGCGGGCCAGGCCCGCGGCGACGACGTTCTTGGCCACCCAGCGCAGCGCGTAGGCCGCCGAGCGGTCGACCTTGGACGGGTCCTTGCCGGAGAAGGCACCACCGCCGTGCCGGGCGTACCCGCCGTACGTGTCGATGATGATCTTACGGCCGGTGAGGCCGGCGTCACCCTGCGGGCCGCCGATCTCGAACCGGCCCGTCGGGTTCACGAGCAGCCGGTAGCCGTCGACCTCGAGGCCCAGGCTCTCCTCGGCGAGCCGCTTGAGCTCCGGTTCGACGACCTGGGCGCGGATGTCCGGGATCAGCTGGCTCTCGAGGTCGACTCCGGCGGCGTGGTGGGCGGAGACGACCACGGTGTCGAGCCGCGCCGGCCGGTCGCCGTCGTACTCGATGGTGACCTGGGTCTTGCCGTCCGGGCGCAGGTAGGGCAGCACCCCGTCGTGGCGGACCCGGGCGAGCCGCTCGGCGAGCCGGTGCGCCAGCGTGATCGGCAGTGGCAGCAGGTCCGGGGTCTCGTCGGTCGCGTAGCCGAACATGATCCCCTGGTCGCCCGCGCCCTGCCGGCCGAGCGCGTCGTCGGCGGCCGTCCCGCCGGCGGCCGTCCCGCCGGCGGCGGACCGCCGTGCCTCGTAGGCGTGGTCGACACCCTGGGCGATGTCGGGGGACTGCGCGCCGATCGACACCAGGACACCGACGGTCGCCCCGTCGAAGCCGGTCGCCGCGTTGTAGCCGATCTCGGTCAGCGTGCGGCGCACGACCGCGGTGACGTCGATGAGCGCCGCGGAGGTGACCTCGCCGGCGACGTGCACGTGGCCGGTGGTCAGCAGCGTCTCGACCGCGACCCGGGAGGTCGGGTCGGCGCTCAGGTAGGCGTCCAGGAGGGCGTCGCTGATCTGGTCGGCCAGCTTGTCCGGGTGGCCTTCGGTGACGGATTCGGAGGTGAACAGCCGACGGGGCATCATGACCTGCTTTCTGTTTCTCGGCGGCGCGGGCGGGGCCGGAGCGGAGCCGTTGCCCGCGGACCGGGGACGAAGCCGCGGAACGGCGGCACCGGCGCACTGGCGCGACCGGTGGAAGGGGCTGGACGCCGCGGAACCGGCGCAGGACGTCGCGGGGCCGGTACGGGGCATCGCGGGGGCGGGCACAGGGGGCAGCGCAACCGCGGCACGGAACAGGGCTGCGGACAGCCGGCTCGCGCATGTGAGGAGGCACGCTACCCGGCCGGAACCCGACGGGGCGGCCGCGACCCGCGGTGCGGCTGCCCGACGTGTGCTCCCCGGCCGGCCGACAGCCGGGTGTACGTGGAATGATCGTCACACGGAGCGGCGGCCCCGGCGCGTGCGGCGGCCCCGGCCGCCCGGACAGCGGTGCCGGCTGGCTGAGGAAGGGACCCGTGTCGACGAGCTCCGTCCCCCGCTGGTCCCGGTATCGCCTGCTGCTGGCCGCGATCGCCTGCGGCGCGGCGGCAGCGGCGCTCACTGTGGCCGCCGGGTGGCCCTACTGGCGCGGCGAGCCCGCCCTCGCGGCGGTCAACGCCTTCGTGGCCGGCGCGTTCGTCGTCTCCGGGGTCCTGCTCGCCGGCTCCCCGTCGCTGCGCCGGACGGGCTGGATGGCCGTGGCCGCCGGCCTGTGCTGGGCCCTCACCTGGTTGTTGGGCTGGGACGTCGGCCCGCTGCCGGCCCTCGGTCTCCTCGCCAACGCGTTGTTCTTCGTGGCCTTCGGCTGGGGTGTCCTGCTCTACCCGGACGGGATCCCCACCGGCCGCCTGGACTGGTGGGCCGGCGCCCTCACGACCCTTGCCTACGGCCCGCTGGCGGCGCTGTCGATCCTGACCTCCGAGCCGGAGTGGAACGGCTTCGACGCGGGCGCGTCCTGGCCGACGCTGGCGGCCAGCGAGGCGCTGTTCGGCGCGGTCAGCGATGTCTACCTGGTGGTCAACCCGGTGCTGGCGGCCGTGTTCGTGGCGCTGGTCGGGCGGCACTGGGCCCGGCTGTACGGCCTGGAGCGGTCGGTGCTCGCCCCGGCGCTGGTCGCGCTGAGCCTCGTCGTCATCGGCCTGGCGGTGCTCTCGCCGACCCTGGACAACCGGAAACCCGGCCACAACGCCGACAACATCGCAGAGCAGGGCGCCGCACTGGCGGTGCTTCCGTTCGCGCTGGTGCTGTGCGAGCTGTGGCGTGCCGTCACGGTCGCGACCTCCGCGGACCGGATGCTGCGGCCCGGCGGTGGCCCGACCACGGTCACCGCCGTCCGGGACGCGTTACGCCGGGTGCTGCGCGACGACACCGTCGACCTGTACTTCTGGCTGCCGGACGAGAGCCGCTTCGTCGATGTCGACGGGGAGCCCGCCGAGCCCGACGGCGATCCCGGGCCGGCCTGGCGTCAGCCGGTGTCAGCTCCGTCCGGTGAGATGCTGGCCCTTGTCACCGGCCGGTCGGTGCTGCGCCGCGGGCCCGCCGCGTTCACCGGGGCGGCGCTGCGGGCCGCCCGGCTGGCGCTGCAGAACGCCCAGCTGCAGGTGGCCATCCAGGCGCAGGTGGTCGAGACCCGGGCGGCGCAGCGGCGGGTCGAGGAGGCCGAGGCAGCCGAGCGCAACCGGATCGCCCGTGACCTGCACGACGGCGTCCAGCAGCGGCTGCTCGCCCTGGCGATGATGGTCAGTGCCGCCGAATGGTCCGCGGACGACCCGGGGGCGTCGGAGACGGTGTTCGGTGACATCCGCGCCGGCCTGCTCGCCGCGAACGACGAGGTACGCACGATCGCCCGCGGCCTGGACCCCGAGATCCTTCGCAGCCGGGGCCTGGCCGGGGCCGTGCGCGCCGCCGCCGGACGGCTGACGCTGCCGGTGGACGTCGAGATCGCCCTGACCGGCCCCGGCCCCTACGGCGACCTGGCCGAGCGCACGGTCTACTTCGCCGTCTCGGAACTGCTGGCGAACGTCGTCAAGCACGCGGGGGCGGCGTCGGCGCGGGTGCGGCTGTCGGGAGGCGCGCAGTGGCTGGTGGTGGAGGTGCGGGACGACGGGCGCGGTGGCGCCGCCGAGGGAACGTCCGGGGGCCTGTCGGGTCTGCGCGACCGGGCGGAGGCGGCCGGCGGCAGCGTCGACCTCGCCAGCCCGCCGGGAGCCGGGACGACGGTGCGGGTCACCGTCCCGACCGCCGCGGCGCCGTGAACGGCCGGGTGGCGGCCGCGGCTGGAGCGGGTGCCGCGGCCGGCGCGGCGACGCTGGCGGCCGGGTGGCCCTACCTGGGGAGCGCCCCGGCGATCGCGGTGGTGAACGTCCTGATCGCGGGTGGCCTGACCGGCGCCGGCGTGCTGATGCTGCCCGCCGGGCCGCTGCGCGGCTGTGGCCGCCCGCTCGTCGGCGCGGGCCTGGCCTGGCTCGCGACCTGGGCGATGAGCTGGAACACCGGGATCGGGCCGGTGCTCGGGATCGCCGGGAACTGCGTCTTCTACGTCCTGTTCTGCCTGGCGCTGCTGCGCTACCCGCAGGGGCGGCTGGCCGGCCGGGCGGACCGGGTGCTCGTCACCGCGACGGCCGTCGCGCTCGGCCCGGTGATGGCCCTCAGCGTGGTCACCTCCCGGCCGGAGTGGAACGGCTACGCCGCGGACGCCTGGTGGCCCGGCTGGCTCGCGCACCGGTCGGTGTTCGGCGCGCTGAGTGACGGATTCCAGGTGATCATCCCACTGTTGGCGGTCGGCTTCGCGGTCCTGTTGTCCCGGCGGGTCCGCGGCCTGCGCGGCCCGGAGCGGGTGGTGGCCCCGCTCGTCCTGAGCATGGTGGGCGGCGCGATCGTCACCGTCGCGGTGCTCACCCCGCCGATCGAGGTGGACGGCCTGGACGGCGTCATGCGGGGGATCGCCATGCAGAGCATCGTGCTCGCGGTGTTCCCGGTGGTGCTCGTGGTCGCCGCCGCGCGCCGGGCGCTCGGGGTGGTCACCGCGGCCGACCGGGTGCTGCGCCTCACCGACCCCGCCACCGTCCGCAGCGTCCGGGACGCGCTGCGGACCGTGCTGCGTGACCCGACGGTCGAGATCTGGTTCCGGCTGCCCGATCTGCCCGGCTACGTGGACGTCGACGGCCGCCCCGCCGACCTGGACCTCACCGACCTGGACCTGACCGACCGGGACCCCGCCGACCTGGACCTCGCGGAGGTGGGCGGTCGTGGCCTGGCCGCGGCGCCCCGCTGGGCCCGGGAGGTGCGGACCGGAGACGGCGCCGTGCTCGCCGTGGTGACCGGTGACCCGGCCCTCGGCACGGACAACGCCTACACCGAGGCCGCCCTGCGGGCCGGGCAGCTGGCGCTGGAGAACGCCCAGCTCCAGGCCGCCGCCCGGGCCCGACTGGTCGAGGTGCACGCGGCCCACCGGCAGGTTGCCGGCGCGCAGGCCGCCCAGCGCCGCCGGATGGCCGCCGACCTGCACGACGGCATGCAGCGGCGGCTGATGGAGCTCGTGCTGGTCGCGGCCGACGCCCAGGCCCGGCCCGCCGACCCGGCCGGCACCCGGACAGTGCTCCGCCAGCTGCACGAGGGACTGCTCGCCGCCAACCAGGAGGTCCGTGACCTGGGTCGCGGCCTCGGCCCCGGGGAGGCGGCGGCCGGCCCGCCACGCACCCCCGGGCCGGGATGACCACCGCCGCCTGACCCGGTTGTCCGCCGTCAGGCCGTGATGACCGGTGTCAGCCGGCGTGGACCGGGATCCCGTCACCCTGCGGCACGTCGTCCCGGCCGGCCTTGACGAGCACGATCACGGCGATCAGAGCCAGTGCGATCAGCGCCGCGCTCCACAGGAACGAGGTCGTGTACCCCTCGACCGCCGCCTGCGCCTGGGCGGCCGGGCCGGTGCCGTGCGAGGTGAGGTAGTCGGTCACGGCCGTGGCGTAGACGGTGTTGAGCAGTGCCACCCCGAGCGACCCGCCGACCTGCTGGGTGGTGTTGACCAGGGCGCTGGCCACACCCGCGTCGTGCTCGGCGACCCCCAGCAGCGACACGCTGGACATCGGGACGAACGCCAAGCCCATCCCGAAGCTGATCAGGAGCTCCGCCGGCAGCACCAGGGCGACGTAGCTGGAGTCGACGCCGATCTGGCTGAGCAGCAGCAGGCCGGCCACGGCGAGCACGCTGCCGCCGATCATCAGTGCCTTGGGGCCGACCCGGGGAAGGAACTGGCTGGCCAGACCAGCCGAGACGATGATGCCCACGCTGAACGGCAGGAAGGCGAAGCCGCTGCGCAGCGCGCTGTACCCCAGCGTCGACTGGAAGTAGAACGTGAGGAACAGGAACATCGCGAAGAGCCCGCCGCCGATGAGCAGCGATGCCAGGAAGGACCCGCCTCGGTTGCGCTCCAGGGGGACGCGCATCGGCAGCAGCGGGGCCTTCGTGCGGGTCTCGATGACGACGAACGCGGCGAGCAGCACTGCCGACCCGACGAGCAGGCCGATCGTGGTGGCGGAACCCCAGCCGTCCTCGGCGGCGACGGTGAAGCCGTAGACCAGCGCGACCAGGCCGGCGGTGACGGTCACCGCGCCCGGGATGTCATAGCTCGCCTTGCCCTCGGCCTTGCTCTCCCGGACGATCGGCAGCGCCGCGACCGCCGCGACCAGCGCGATCGGGATGTTCACCAGCAGGCACCACCGCCAGGACGCGTACTCGGTGAGCAGGCCGCCGACGACGAGGCCGATGGCCGCGCCACCGCCGGAGATCCCGCCGTAGACGCCGAACGCCCGGGCCCGCTCCTTGCCCTCGGTGAAGGTCACGGTGATCAGCGAGAGTGCCGCCGGCGCCAACAGCGCCGCGCAGGCACCCTGCAGCGCCCGGGCTGCGAACAGGAGCTCGGCGTTCGGGGCGGCGCCGCCGAGCGCGGAGGCCCCGGCGAAACCGATGAGCCCCCAGATGAAGATCCGCTTGCGGCCGAGGAAGTCCGCGATGCGGCCGCCGAGGAGCAGCAGGCCGCCGAAGGCGAGCGTGTAGGCGGTCATGACCCACTGCCGGTCGGCGGTGGAGATGCCCAGGTCAGCCTGGGCGTGGGGGAGTGCAATGGTCACGATCGACGCGTCGAGGACGACCATCAGCTGAGCGATGGCGATGATGCCCAGCGCGAGCCAGCGCCGGGGGTCGACCTGCGGGCTCGTCCCCGGTGACCCGTCCGAGGCGACTGACTGCCCGTCGCCGACGGTGTCGGTGGATGCGGTCACGGAAAGATCTCCTGGTGTCCGGTGGTTGCGGTCTGTCGGAGTGGCCACTACGGGGCGGCCGCCGTTGGTTCGACACGAGATAGTACGAGGGCTGATAGTACTGCATCAAACTAATTTCTCGCGCGAGAGGACGATGATCAAATACACTCGTGCCGTGGACGGCGCCTGGAACGCGTGTATCGACGGGCATGCTCCGGACCAGATCGACGATGTGGTCGAACACTGGCAGCGCGAGCGCCCCGACCTCGACATCAGTGCCCTCGGGATGTTCGCGCGGATGAAGGTGTTCGTCACCGCGCTCGGCTCGAAAGGCGACCCCCTCGAGCAGTACGGACTCACCTCCGGCGACTTCGAGGTGCTCGCCGCGCTCCGTGCGGTCGGTCCGCCGTGTGTGCTGATCCCGTCCCAGCTGTCCGAGAAGCTGATGATGTCGCGGGCCGGCATCACCAACCGGCTCGACAGGCTGGAGGACGCCGGGCTGGTCGAGCGCCGGCTGGACCCGGCCGACCGGCGCAGCTTCCGGGTGGGGCTCACCGAGCAGGGGCGGGTCATCATCGACGCCGCGTTCACCGAGCAGGTGACGCGTTTCGCCCGGTTGGCCGACCACCTCACACCGGAACAGCGCCAGCATCTGGACGACGCCCTGCGCACCCTGCTGGGTGCCCTCTGACCGGCGCCGGCCCGGGCGATCGAGGCCCCGGGAACGACCGGGCACGAGGCCGGGCAAACGACCGGGCACCAGGCCGGGTACCAGAGGCGACCGAGCCGCCGTGGCGGCGGGACAGGAGCGGGCCGGCATGAAGGTGGCTTTCATCGGTCTCGGCACCATGGGCTTCCCCATGGCGGGGCATCTCGCCGCGGCCGGCTTCACCACCGTCGTCCACAACCGCACGGCGGCGACCGCCGACCGGTGGCTGGCGCGCCACTCCGGCACCGCCGCCCCCACCCCCGCCGCGGCCGCGGCCGGCGCGGACGTCGTCTGCGTCTGCGTCGGTGCCGACGCGGACGTCCGCGAGGTGCTCACCGGCCCGGCGGGCGCGCTCGGCGCGCTGCGCCCCGGGGCCACCGTCGTCGACCACTCCACCACCTCCGCCGAGCTCGCCGTCCAGATCGCGGGCCAGGCGGCGCGGGCCGGCGTCGGGTTCGTCGACGCCCCGGTCTCCGGCGGCCAGGCCGGTGCGCAGGCCGGCCGGCTCAGCATCATGTGCGGTGCCGACCCGCGGACGCTCGAGACGGTCCGCCCGGTCCTGGCCGCCTACGGCAGCACGATCACCCGGATCGGGCCGGTCGGCAGCGGCCAGCTGACCAAGATGGTCAACCAGATCCTCGTCGCCGCCGCCATCGCGGGCGCCGCCGAGGCCCTCAACTTCGCCGCCGAGGCCGGCCTCGACACCGATCTCGTGCTGGCCGCCGTCGGCGGCGGTGCGGCCAGCAGCTGGTACCTGAACAACCGCGGCCACACCATGGTCCGTGACGAGTTCGACTTCGGCTTCGCCGTCGACTGGATGCGCAAGGACCTGCGCATCTGCCTGGCCGAGGCGGCCCGCCGAGGCATCCCGCTCCCGTTCGCCGCCCGCGCCGAGGCCGACTACGCCGCGGCGCAGGAACGTGGTGACGGCGGCCTCGACGCGACCGCCGTCATCCGCCTGCGCCGCTCCGAGACGCAGGCGCCGCACCTCGACGCTGGCTGACACAGGCGCCGATCGGTGCCGGCGGGCCGGAGACATCCGGCGGCGGTGCGGGCGTCAGCGTGAGGGGACCGTGAGTGACGGTGCGGCCGCCATGCCCCGGCGCCGCCCCGTACTCCCGCCGCGGGGCGCCCGCGGCGCGGGAACCGGCAGCGGCCCGGTCTGCAGGTTCGCGTACCGGGTCTCCTTGCGGACCTGGTACACCCAGCTCTTGCTGACCGTGACGCCCCACCGGCCGAGCAGGGCGACCGCCGCGGTCGCCGAGCCACCGGTCTCGTCGAGTGCCCGGATGATCGCCGCCCGCTTCACCGACGGATCCGTCGTGTCGAGCCCGTTGAACGGAACCGGCGTGAGGCGCCGCGGCCCGCTGCCCGGCGCGGGGGTGTCGGCTGACGCTGCCGGGGCTGTGAAGGTGCCCGTCCCGGCCGCTGTGACGGGCGTCGGCGGAGCGTCGACGGTCTTCCCGGCGCTGTCCGCTGCCGGCGTGACCTGACTGACCGGCGTGATCTGACTGACCGGCGCGGCCGGACCGCCTGGTTCGGCGGCGGGGGATGCCGGGGGGGGAGCCGCGGGGGGAGCCGCGGCGAGGCCGGTGGAGCCAGCGGCGGCGGCAGCGGGGGCGGTGACAGGTACTGCGGTGGTGGTGGTGGTGGTGGCATGCACCGCCTCGGCGGCGACGGCTTCGGCGTCCGCCGTGGCCCCGGCGTCCGCGGCGTCCGCGGCTTCGGCGGCCGTGCTGGTCGCGGCCGTCCGGCGGTCGGGGTGGATCTGCCGCATGAGCAGCTCGTACGAGCCGAGCAGCGCCAGTGGCGGCCAGCCGGCGATGATGCGGGCGGTCGCCGTCGGATCGGCATGCAGGACGTTCGCGGCGAGCGACGCGCAGGCGCCTGCCGCCAGCAGGGTGGCGGACAGCCAGGACCGCCGCCGCCCGGCCCGCCGGTCCGCCAGCATCGCCATCGAGGCGGCCACGATCAGCCCGTCGACGCTGAACGGCAGGACGGTGGCGGTCACCGTGTCCTCGCCGTGCAGGAGAGCGACACCGCGCATGTGCCGATAGGACACGAACGCCGCGACGGCGGCGACCGTGGCCACCGCCACCACGGTCGTGATCCGGATCGCCCGGTCGGAGCGTCCGGCGGCCCGTCGTGGCGCTGCCGCCGCATTGCCGTTTTCCACACCGATCACCTGATTTCCGGCTTAGAGCCGTAAGTCCGGCAAGTTCTCTCCGCAAACGATGACACGCAGTACGGATGACGCGAAATCCGGGCCGGACCGGCCACCACTCCGGTGCCGTCCGCACCAGCGGGCTGTGCGTGTGCGCGCCCGGGTGCACCCGGTCCGTGACCCCGGCGGCAGACGGTCTCCGGCCGCGGCGGCCCGCTGTCCGGGTGTTGCCGTATTGCCCGCGGAATGCGTGACGATTGCGGGTGGAATGCGTGACAGCGGTGGAATGGGCCGTAGTGTGCATCTCGTCAGGGCGCGCGACCGGGAGCGAGGCTGCGGTGAAGGTCGTGACGATCGCCAGCTACAAGGGCGGGGTGGGCAAGACCACACTGTCCGCCAACATCGGCGCGGCGATCGCGCGGATGGGGCGGCGGGTCCTGCTGGTCGACCTGGACCCGCAGGCGAACCTGACCCTGAACTTCTACGACGCCGAGACCTGGCAGGCCGGCCTCGCCGACCGGCGCCGCACGGTCAAGGCCTGGTTCGAGTCCTGGCGCCCGCACACCGCCCCACCGCCGCTGGCCGGGTACGTCACGACCCCGCCGGCCGCGGCCGGCGTCATCGCCGGGGGCGGGGGCCGGCTGGACCTGCTCGGATCGCACACCGCCCTCGGCGACATCGAGATGGATCTCGTCGGGCGGCTCGGCGGGGCGCAGGCGCACCGGTCCACCCGGTACTACTTCGACGTCTACCAGCAGCTCGCGCTGGGGCTGGCGTCCTTCGACCCGTCCGACTACGACCTGGTCATCCTCGACTGCCCGTCCCACTTCGGGGTGATCACCCGGGCGGCCGTGGCCGCCTGCGACCACCTGCTCATCCCGTCCCGGCCGGACAACCAGTCGACCCTCGGCGTCGAGCACCTGATGCGCCGGCTCGGCCGCTTCGTCTGGGAGTACAACCGGGTCGCCGAGCTCCAGTCCGGGCTGCACCCGGTGGTCAAGCCGCTCGAACCGAGGCTGCTCGGGGTCGTCCTGACGATGGTGCAGTACTACCGCGGGGCACCGACCCGCTTCCTGCGCCCGCACATCGAAGGGGCCCGCCAGCTCGGGATCCCGGTCTTCGACGCGATGCTGAAAGTGAACAACCGCGGCTTCGCCGGCGCCGCCGACCTGCCGCTGCCGGCGGTGCTCGCCCCGGACCTCACCCTCGACCTGGCCCGCGAGCTGTTCGGCCTGGTCGAGGAGTTCCTGGTCCGGGTCGGGGCGGCCCGCGGCCAGGCCGCCCCGACCGGGGACACCGCCGTCCCCGTCACCTCCGCCTGGATGTCCTGACCGCCCGCCGGGTCACGGGGTGATCCACAGCCGTTCGGGGAGCAGTGAGCCCAGCCCGTACTGGGTGACGCCACCGACGTCCCTGGCGGCCATCACGCCCGGGTTCGCCCGGACGGTGAAGACGCCGGGCACCAGGGCGACCAGGCGGTCCTGGAACGTCCCGTAGGCGGCCCGGCGCTGCTCGGTGGCGGTCGCGGTGCGGCCGGTCCGCAGGGCGGCGTCGAGCTGGTCGTCGTCGACACCGGGGAAGTTGCCCCGCGAGTCGCCGCGGAACGCCGTCCACACCCGCGGGTCCGGGTCGATGAAGCTCGCCGACCAGACGAGCATGTCGAAGTCGTGTGTGATCGCCAGGCGGGTGTTCTCGGCGAAGTCGACCGCCCGGACGTCCACCGTGACGTTGTCGAACGAGCTGAGCTGCGCCTGGATGTTCTCGGCGGTGTCCTTCATCTCCGAGGTGTTGTAACCGGTGAACGTGAACGACACCGGTCTGCCCTCGGCGGCCAGCTCGTCGAACAGACGCTGCGCGAGCGCCCGGTCTCCCCGGCGCAGCGGGGTGTCGACATACAGCGGCGACGTCTCGGAGAACAGCGTGTCGACGGTCGTCGCCGCACCGTTGTAGACCGCGAGATCGAACGCCTCCAGGTCGATCGCGGCAGCGACGGCGCGGCGGGCACGGAGGTCGTCGAACGGCGGCCGCCGCATGTTCATCGCCAGGAAGAGCCCGCCGCTCAGCGGGGTGACGTCTGTCGTGTACCCGGCCTCCGCCGCGCGGGCGAGACTGTCCGCGTTGGTCTCGATGACGATGTCGGCGCCGTCGCTGACCAGGGTGTTGTAGCGCTGCCCCGCGTCGTTCGAGGTGCGGATGGTGATCTCGTCCAGGTAGGGGCGCGGGGCGTCCCAGTAGCGGGCGTTGCGGGTCAGCTGGATGCGGTCCTGGCGGGTCCAGCTCTTCAGGGTGTACGGCCCGGCACCGACCGGCGCCCGGTCGAACGCGGCGCGGTCACCGGCCAGCGCGGCCGGGGAGGCGATCCAGTTCATGGACGTCGTGAGCAGCGCGCGCGGGAAGCTCGGCACCGGCTCCGTCATCCGCACCGCGAGGGTGGTCGCGTCCACCACCTCGGTCGCGGCGATCAGGGAGGCCTCGGACAGGTACGGCGAGGCGAGCACCGGGTCGCGGTGCCGGTCCCAGTTGACCTTGACGGCGGCGGCGTCGAGCGCGGTCCCGTCGGAGAAGAGCAGGCCGGGCCGCAGCCGCAGCGTGAAGGTCGCGCCGTTGTCGGTCGAGGCGAACGACTCGGCCATGGTGTAGTGGATCTCGTCCGTGCGCGCGTCGTTGACGAGCAGCGTGCCGTACAGGGCGTTGCCGAGGAACCCGCTGATCTGCCAGGCGTTCGTCATGGTCACCGGGTCCATCGAGGACGGCTCGCGGATCTGCATGACCTGCGCTGTGCCACCCGCCACCGGTTCACCACCCGGCCCGCCCGCGCTGCCCGTACCGGCGGTCCCCGGCGCCGCGGTGGAACCGCTCCCGCCGCCACAGGCGGCCCCGAGGGCCAGTACGGCGCAGCAGGCGGCGGCAGTGGCGAGTAATCGTCCTCGACGGATCATCGTCGTCCTCTCGTGGGTGCCGGCGGCCCGCCGGGTCGTCGCGGTGCTGCCCGGTGCCTGGCCGGTGGCAGCGTGGCCGGGGCGGGGGAGCCGGCCGTGCGCCCGGCGCGCTCCGGGAAGGCGGCGGGCCCGGGGCCGACTGGCGGTAAGTCACCTGTCTGTCACAGCGTAGACGGGGCGCCGGGTCCGATCCGGCAACATTCGCGAAATGCTGAACGACCGTTTGAGGCGCTGGTGACCAGGGCAGATGCGGTGCGGACGCGGTGCGGAGGGGCCGGTGGCCCGGATCCGGCGGTGTGCCACCAACCGCGCCGGGCCCACGCGTTGCATACTGGCAGAGATGAGCCAGTCAGCAGTTCCCAGACGCCACCTGCCGACCAGCCCGTTCAAGGCACCCGTGGTGGTGCCGACCCCCCGGTTCGCCGAGGGTGACCGGGTCGTGCATGACTCCTATGGGCTCGGTCGGGTCACCCGGGTCGAGGGGGAGAGCGCCGTCCTGGTGGACTTCGGTTCCCGCCAGGAACGCATCCCCAGCCCTTTCGAGGGCATGTCCCACCTCTGACACCGCCGGTGCACCGGCGCCGCCCGTTCACCGGGCGACGTCGGTGGCCGGTGCGGTCAGCAGGCGCCGCCACCGGTCGGGTGTCGCCGGCCTTCGGCGACGCCGGAAACCGGGGCCGGGCCCGAGGGCCGCCGTGCCCGGCGAGCGCTGTGCCCGGCGAGCGCCCGGTTCGGCGAGCGCCGAGTTCGGTGACGTCCGGTCCACCCGGCGAGATGCCCGGCCTACCCGACTGCCCGGCCTACCCGACGATGTAACGGCGGGGGATCCAGGTCTGGCTGTCGATCGGCGGTCGCTGGTAACCCCGGCTCTGCCGCGGCGGAAGTGTCATGTCCGGGTGGGAGACCCGCTCGTAGGGCACTGTCGACAGCAGATGGCTGATCAGGTTCAGCCGCGCGCTGCGCTTGTCGTCCGCGTCGACCACGGACCAGGGCGCCTCCCGGATGTCGGTGTAGTCGAACATGTGGTCCTTGGCCTCGGCGTAGTCGACCCAGTGCGCCCGGGCCTGCAGGTCGAGGTCCGACAGCTTCCACCGCTTCTCGGGGTTCCTGATCCGCTCGGTGAAGCGGCGCTCCTGCTCGTCGTCGCTCAGCGAGAGCCAGTACTTGACCAGCCTGATGCCCGACCGGGTCAGGGCCCGCTCGAACTGCGGGCAGAACCGCAGGAACTCCTCGTACTCCTCGTCGGAGCAGAAGCCCATCACCCGCTCCACCCCGGCGCGGGTGTACCAGCTGCGGTCGAAGAAGACGATCTCCCCGCCGGCCGGGAGATGGGTGATGTACCGCTGGAAATACCACTGCGCCCGCTCCCGCTCGTCGGGCTTGCCCAGCGCGACCACCCGGTAGTGCCGGGGGTTGAGCCGCTCCGTCATCCGCTTGATCGTGCCGCCCTTGCCGGCGGTGTCCCGGCCCTCCATCACGACGACCAGGCGGGTCGACGTGGCGACGATCCACTCCTGCATCCGCACCAGCTCCGTCTGCAGCCGGGCGAGCTCCTTCTCGTACCCGCCCTTCGACAGCCGGACGGGCGCGGCCGCAGCGGCGCTGTCGGCGGCGTGCTTCGAAACGGCGGCGCCGTCCTGGCTCGGATGGACGGTCACGGCGGCCCCTCGGGAAGGTCGGCTCCGGGCGCCCTCGCCCCGGGCCGAACGCGGCGGTCCGGCCCAGCGTAGGCGCGGCCCGCCCGCCTGTCCGCCCCTCGGACGGATGCCCGGAGCTCGTATGGATGCCCCGAGTGGATCAGCGGCCCGGGTGCAGGTGCGCGACCGCCGCGGCGCGGGCCAGGTCCAGGACGACCTTCGGGGGCAGGCCGGAGGACGCGGCGAGCGCGAGAACGTCGTCGTGTTCGACCGAGACGTTGACGACCTCGCCGTGGGAGGACGCGACCTTCACACCGACCCGGCCGCCGGCCACCTCGACCCGCAGCGCGCGGCGGGCCAGCGCGGTCTTCGTGACGATGTGCTCCCTGACCCCGATCGACGTGGTGTGGCGGAAGAGCACGTCGCGGACGCGGTCGACGGCGTCGGGCTCGCACAGTACCGAGAGGGTGTGTGCGGGCCGGCCCTTCTTCATCAGGACCGGGGTGAGCCAGGCGTCCGCAGCCCCGCCGGCGAGCAGCGCCTCGAGGGTGGGCGGCCACAGCCGCGGGTCCAGGTCGTCGACGTTGGTCTCCAGGACGACGCTGTCGCCGTGGCGGGCGCCGTGCGCCGGCCCGGCCCCGGCGAGATCCGGCCGGCCCACGACGAGCCGGGCGACGTTCGGGTGCCCGGGGATCTCACGGCCGCCGGCACCGAGACCGACGGCGGTGGTGCGCATCAGCGGCATCGCGCCGAAGCTCTCCGCGAGGGTGACAGCCAGTGCGACACCCGTCGGGGTGGCCAGCTCGGTGTCGACCGGCCCGCCGGCCGCCGGCGCCCCGCTGGCCCGGACCAGTTCGAGCACCGCTGGTCCGGGCAGGGGGATCGCCCCGTGGGCCGTGCCGATCCGCCCGCCGCCGAGCGACAGCGGGCTGCACACCAGGCGCTCGATGCCCAGTGCCCGCAGGGCGGCGACGGCGCCGACGACGTCCGCGATGCTGTCGAGCGCGCCGACCTCGTGGAAGTGGATCTGTTCGACCGGGCGGCCGTGCACGTGAGCCTCGGCGGCTCCCAGGGCGCGGAACACGTCCGTGGACCGTCGCCGCACGACCGGGTCGAGGCCGGAGGCGTCGAGCAGGCCGAGGATGTCACCGAGCCCCCGCGCGGGCTGCTCGGCCGCCGGTGCGCAGCGGACCAGGACCTGCGTCGCCCGCAGGCCGCCGCGGTGCACGGTCCGGGCGTCCAGGGTGACCGTGTCGGCCAGCCCGAGAGCGGCCACGGCGGAGCGCAGGACAGCCAGGTCGGCCCCGGCGTCCACACAGGCGCCGAGGAACATGTCGCCGCTGATGCCGCCGGTGGCGTCAAGCCAGCCGACCGTCGCCGCGGGGGAGTCGCCCGTCATGGCCTCATCATGGCCGGCGGCGGGCAGGCCCCTGCCGCCCGCTGTCAGATCTCGTCCCAGGGGACGGCGGCGTGCAGGCGGCGCAGTGCGGCCATCACCTCGGGGTCGGGGGGGACGAGGGTGTCGTCGATGCGCTCGACGGCCGCCAGCCCGCGCGCGTTGGCGACGAACACGGTGTGGAACCCGCCGACCTCGGTCAACCGGACCGGTTCCCGCCGCGTTCCCGCGACCGTCGGCGGCCCCGTGCCTGACGCGGACGCCGACGCCGACGCGCTGGTGAGGGCGGTGGCGCGGAGCTGTTCGTCGAGCAGCGTCATGGTCACACCGCACAGCGACGGCGCCTCCGGCCAGATCACCGTGGCCGTGGCCGTGGCTGCCGGGCGGTGGCGGGCCGGGGCGGCGACGAATCCGATGGTGGCGACCGTCGTCTCGCAGACCCGGCCGTCCGCGGTGACGAGCAGGGCGTCGTCGAAGCCGCGCCGGCGGGCGAGCCGGCTGCCGTGGAGCTGGCCGAAGGTGCCGAGGTGCTTGATGTGCGCGAACGGCCGCTGGTACTGCAGCGAGCACAGCCGCAACGGTGCGCCGGCGGGCTCGGCGGGCCGGCCGACGGAGACCAGGACCGAGACCGCGCCCGCCTCCCCGGTGGGAAAGACCACCACCCGCACGGTCGCGTCCACCCGGCCGGCCGGGACGCCGGCCCCCTGCCCGGCCCCGGCCGGTGCCATCACGGTCGGAGGTGCCATCACGGTCGGAGGTGCCGTGACGGTCGATGCGGCCGCGAGCGCGTGGCGGATCCGGTCGCGGACGAGGCCGGCGTCCAGGGGAGCGCCGTAGAGCTCCTGGTTGGCGTGGTCGAGCCGGCTCAGGTGCAGGGCGAGCCCGCGGACCCGGCCGGCGCGGACCTGCATCGTGGTCAGGTGTCCGTCATTGGACAGCGCGAGGTCCCGCAGGCCGGTTCCGTCGGCGGGACGGCCGTCGACCTCGATGTACGGCGGCCGCTCCACGGCGCTCACGGTAGACCGTCAGGGCTGTGACCGGTGGGGTTCCGCGGCCTGTGGCCGCAGTGGTTCCGGGGCGCGGGCGGGGAGCCCCGGGAGAGATCACACGGAGTGAACCGAGGAGGATGTTGTTCTGCCGGCGGGCACTTCCGCCGGCGCGTACGGTGGCATTTCCGAAGAGGATCTCCCGTCCCCTCGCGCCGGGTGCGGGCGACGACTGCAGCCGTGATGGATGGAGGTCTTCGGTGACGTCCGAGACAAGGCACGCGCAGGCGGCGGGCCGGCCCTGGTCCCGCGGCGGCGGGGCGGGGCGGGCGGCGGAGACGTCCGCCGTGCACCTGCTGGACCTGCTGAGCGAGGTCGTCTTCCGGACCGACGCCGACGGCCGCTGGATCTACCTCAACCGGGCCTGGACGGATCTGACCGGCTACGAGGTCGGCCCCAGCCTGGGCGCGCGCTTCCTGGACTACGTCCATCCGGACGAGGCCGCCTACGCGTCCGCGGTGTTCGCCGACCTGGCGCGGGGCACCACGGGCCAGTGCCTGTACGAGACCCGCTACCGGACCCGTGACGGCGGCTACCGGCGGGTCCAGATCCGGGCGACGGTGCTGCGCGGCCCCGCCGGGGAGGTGCTCGGCAACACCGGGACGATCGTCGACGTGTCCGGTTCGCGGTTCGCGGTCCAGGTGGTCGGGGAGCACGCCACGCTGCTGGAGTCCGTCACCGCCGGCCGCTCCGACGAGCTGCCTACCGGCGTGGCCGTCTATGACCGGGACCTGCGGCTGCGCCGGTCCTCGGGCGCGGTCGAGCGGCTGGTCGACGTACCGCTGCGGGTGGGTGACCCGCTGGACCGGCTCGCCGAGCGGGCCCGCCCGGCGGACTGGCGGTCCCGCTCGCTGAGCGGGAACTGGGGGCTGGTTCCGGTAGCGCTGCGGACGGGCCGTGCCCAGCTCGGCGACCTGGAGCTCGTGGGCGCGGGCGGGGCCGGCCGGTCGCTGCGAGCCTCGGTGATCCCGTACGAGGAGGGCGGCGAGGAGCTGGCGGCGGTGTCGCTGTGTGACGTCACCGATCTGCGCCGCGCCGAGCGCCAGCAGGCGGGCCTGGCGCGGCTGGGGCAGCACGCGCTGGCGGGCGCCGATCTGCCGGCGCTGCTCACCGAGGCGGTCGAGCTGGTTTCCACGACCCTGGAGGTCACGGTCTGCGAGGTCATCCGCGATGCCGGCGACGCCGCGGCGTCCGGCGGGCTCGCCCGGGTGGCCGAACCGCCCGCGTCGGTTGCGCCCGCCGCCCTGGGTACCGGGCCGATCTACCTCACCGGGCCGCTCGCGATCGAGGCCCGGTCCCTCGTCCACCTCGCACTCGACGTCGACGAGCCGGTCGTCGCGAACAACCTCGATGCCAGTCCGCATCTGCGCAGCGGATGGTCGGACGCGGGCCGGGCGCAGGCGGCGCTCGCCGCCCGGGTCGGCTCGTCCGCCGCGCCGTTCGGGGTGCTCGCCGCGGCCAGCACGATGCCGCGCCGGTTCACCGCCGACGAGGCACGCTTCGTCCAGGCCGTCGCGCACCTGCTCGGTGCCGCGGCCGACCGGGAGGCGGCCGAGCGCCACGCCCGGACGCGCCACGAGGAGGCGGAGCGGGGCCGGGCGTGGCTCGCGGCCCGTGCCGAGGTCACCGCCGGGGCGATGGCCGCCGGCCAGCAGCAGGCGCTGATGCTGCTGGCCTCGCTGGCACGTGGGGTGACGTCCGCGGATGTGGGCGCTGTCGCGTTGCCCGACGAGGCGGGCAACCTGATCGCCACCGAGGTCGACGCGGCCCCGCACCGGCACTGCGATCCGGAGACGCTGCACGGTCTGGCACTGGCGCTGGAGGCGGCGGAGAGCCGGGCGGAGTTCCTGGCCGGCCGGCCCGTCCACGTCGACGGGCTGGACGACTCCGATTCCTGGAGCGGCCCGATCCCGCTCCCGGCCGCCCACGACGCGCCCGCGCGGGACGATGCGACAGCGCGGGACGGGAGGACATCCCGGGATGCGAAGACAGCGCGGGGCGGGAGGGCGGCGCGGCCGGAGGCGGATCAGGACGGGCCGGTGGACCTGGCCACCGCCGCGCGGCTGCGGGAGGCGCTGGTCATCCCGCTCACGGCCGCGGAGCGACCGATGGGTGCGCTCGTTCTGGGGAACAGCCCGGACGCCACCCCGTTCGCCGCGCGGGACACCGAGCTCGCCGGCGCGTTCGCGCACGATGCCGCGATGGCGGTGCACCTCGCCGAGGTGCACCGCGACCGTGCCCGCGCCGCCGTCGTCCAGGACCGCGAGCGCATCGCCCGGGACCTGCACGACCTCGTCATCCAGCGGCTGTTCGCGATCGGCCTGCACCTGCAGTCGCTGAGCCGGGCCGTCGGTGACGTCACCGCGGCCCGGCTGAACGCCGCCATCACCGGACTCGACTCGACCATCGACGACATCCGGCGGACGATCTTCAGGCTTGGGCCGACCCCGGCCGGGGTGTGACGCCGGACAGGCTCCCCAGGAACGTCGTGTTGTCGTAGAAGTGCTCGGTCTCCACGAGGCGCAGGTCGGGTGCGCAGCGGGCGACCGTGACGCCGTAGAGCTCGATGCGTTCACCGGTCGGCTCGGTGCCCTTGTAGGGGCCGCTGAAGGTGCCCCAGTGGCGCCACTTGAAGGTGATCACGGGCGGCGGCGAGTACACCTCGAGGACCTCCCAGAAGAAACCGCCGGGGAAGGCCTGGTGGAAGACCTGGTGTGAGGACTCGAAGCTCTCCTCGGCGGCCGAGTAGTAGGGGTTCTCGCCGATCAGGATGTTGTAGCTGCCGCGTTCGGCGAGCTCGGCGGCGTCCGCGGGCGGGCCGCCGTTGAGACTGACCTTGATCCGGTCGGTGACCATGCTGACCCACTGCGCGGGGTCGGCCTTGTGGGACAGCTCCATCTCGAAGACCTGTACGAGCTGCTCGACGATGTCGGCGAGCGATCCGGGCTCGTGCCGGGTGGTGCGCTCGCCGGGCATGACCTCCCGGGAGAGGTGGTAGTCGGGCGGGGCGCCGTGGCGCCAGCGGGCGTCGGGGCACGCGGCGATGACCGCGTCCCGGCCCTGGAGATGCAGCGGAGTCGTGCCGGTCGGGCTGTCGTCGCTCACCGTGTCGTCCTCCGTGGTTCCGATGCGTCGTGCGCTCGGGTGTGTTGTTCGGTCGGGTGACGTGCCCAGGCCCTGCCCGGGACGGCGATGGCGTCCCGTCAAATTGCGACTATTCGGCGCAAATCAGGTCTAATTCGAGTCTGGACGGAGAACAACCTGCCAGGTCCGCGCCGTTTGTCCTCGACGGAACGTCGAAGGTCCCGTCGGCAGGGGCACATGGACCATCGGGGAGGGTCGAAGGGTAGCCCAGGGGTGCCCTGGTTTCACCCTCCGTGGCGTGCGCTGGATGCCCGCCCGCCTGGCGGGCGTCCGTCCCCGTGGTCGCTGGTGGGTTCTACTGCGCGGGCAGCCGCGCGGGGCGCGGCCAGACGCGCTGCCCGTGCCGGGTCTCGATGCCGGCGTTGAGGCGCTCGACCATGTCGGCGAAGGTGCGCACCTCGGCCGGTGACCAGTCGCCGACCAGGTCGCCGAGGTGGCTCAGGACGATCTCGCGGTACTCGGCGACCCGGCGGGTGCCCTCGGGGGTGATCGCCAGTTTGCGGGCGAGGCCGCCGTCCGGGTCGGGTATGCGCTCCGCGAGGCCGGCCTGCAGCATCGCGGCGGTCTGCCGGTTGACGGTGGAGACGTCGAGCGAGAACGCCTCGGCGAGCTGGCCGATGCTCATCGGCCCCTCCGCCTCGAGCCGGCTGAGCAGCAGGTAGGCGGAGCGGTCGAGGTGCGGAGCGCGGCGGCGGCGGGCCGCCGCGGGCAGGATGTGATGCCGGCTGAGCAGCATCAGCTCTCGTTCGAGATCCCGCAGGCTGTCCTGCACCCGTGCCTCCGTGCGACGTCTCCGCGGCCGGGGCGGAGGGTGTGACTTTTCCCCAGTCTACGGCGGCGGGTTCGCGGATGTGCATTATGCATGGTGCGTGTACCATGCATATTTGTGACGGCAGAAGCGGAACCGGCCTTCCGGGGGCGGCGGTCCCGTTCCAGCACCCCCGGCCCCCGGCTGTTGATCGCCGTGCTGGCCGTCGCGGGCACCGTCGCCTCGTTCATGCACACCCTGGTCGTGCCGATCATCCCGGCGCTGCCGCGGCTGTTCCACGCCCCGGCGGCGGACACCAGCTGGATCATCACGATCACCCTGCTCGCCGGCGCGGTCGCGACGCCCGTCGCGGGGCGGCTCGGCGACATGTACGGCAAGCGCAGGGTCATGCTCGGCAGCGTGTGGCTGCTCGTCCTCGGCTCACTGGTCTGCGCGCTCAGCACCTCGCTGGCGCCGATGGTGGTCGGCCGCGGGCTGCAGGGCCTGTCGACGGGGCTGATCCCGCTGGGCATCAGCCTGCTGCGTGACGAGCTGCCCGCCGAGCGGCTCGGCTCCGCCCTCGGCCTGATGAGTTCCTCGCTCGGCATCGGCGGCGCGCTCGGCGTGCCGGTGGCCGCGGTGATCGCCCAGACCTTCACCTGGCACGTGCTGTTCTGGATGGCCACCGGGCTCAGCCTGGCGATCCTGCTCCTGCTCTGGCGGGTCGTGCCCGAGTCGCCGGTCCGCGAGGCGGCGCCGGGCCGCTTCGACGTCGTCGGGGCGCTCGGGCTCGCGGCCGGGGTGAGCTGTCTGCTGCTGGCGATCTCCAAGGGCGGCACCTGGGGCTGGGTGTCTCCCGCCACCGTCGGTACGGCCCTCGCCGCGGTGGCCGTGCTCCTGCTGCTCTGGGGACCCTGGGAGCTGCGGCACCCGTCTCCGGTGGTGGACCTGCGGGTCAGCGCCCGCCCCCGGGTGCTGATGACCAACCTGACCTCGGTGGTCGTCGGCTTCGCCATGTACGGGATGGGGCTGGCGGTGCCGCAGATCCTGCAGCTGCCGACAGCCACCGGCCACGGGCTGGGCCAGTCGATGATCGTCGCCGGGGTGTGCTTCGCCCCGTTCGGCGTCGTCATGATGCTCGCCTCGCCGTTCACCGCCCGGGTCTCCGCACGGTGGGGCGCCCGGGTGACCCTCGTGCTGGGGTCCGGGATCATCGGCGTCGGCTACCTCATCAGCGCGTGGTTCATGCACTCGATCTGGCAGACGGTGCTGATCGGCCTGATCTCCGGGGTCGGGGTGGCGCTCGCCTACGCCTCGATGCCCACCCTGATCATGGCGGCGGTGCCCGACACCGAGACCGCGGCGGCGAACGGCCTGAACACACTGATGCGCTCCCTGGGCACCTCGTCGTCGGCCGCTGTCGTCGGCGCCATGCTCGCGAGCATGACCGTCGTCTTCGACGGCGGGCGGGTGCCGTCCGCGGCGGGTTTCCAGGCGGTCTTTCTGCTGGGCGCCGGTGCGGCGGTCCTGGCGGTGCTGCTCGGCCTGTGCATTCCCGGTCCGGGCCCCGGGCCTGAGGCGGGGCGGGCGCCGGCGGCCGCCGTGGTTGTCGCGGTCACGCCGGCCCCCCGGCGTCCCACCGCCACCGCCGCCACCGCCGCCACCGTGGCCCCCGTGGCCCCCGTGGCTCCCGTGGCGTCGAAACCCGGCGACGCCGGAGCGTGGCTTGCCTAAGATGTCGGGCGACTGCCACGGTCCGGTCTCGTGGTGACGGGCGGGCGCGGTCGGCAGTGTGCCGATATGGGGTTTTCCTAGGGGTTGTGGGTGAGTTGTGAGTACGGGTAAAGTTCTTCGTTTCGATCATGTCCGTGGCTATGGTTTCATCGCCCCGAGCGATGGCGGTGAGGACGTCTTCCTGCACGCGAACGACCTCCTCGTCGAGAAGAGTCTGGTGGTCCCGGGCGTGGTCATGGAGTTCGACGTCGAGGACAGCGACCGCGGCCGGAAGGCTTCGTCGGCCAGGATCCTGCGCAGCCCCGCGGCGGTGCCCGCGGGTGTCTCCTCGATCGGCGGGGCCGGCCCGGTGTCGGTACCGGCGCGGCCGGACGACGGCGGCGACGGGCTGTGTGACGTCCTGCCGCTGGACGAGTTCACGCAGGAGATCACCGAGGTGCTGCTGGCGACCGAGCCGGCGTTGACCGGCACGCAGATCCTGCATGTGCGCCGTCAGCTCGCGAGCGTGGCGCGCAAGTACGGCTGGGTCGAGAACTGACCGGAGCCGGTCCCGCCCGGCCTGGCCGCGGCGGGGCCGGCTCGGCCGTCCGCCGCGGTGGCCGCCGCTTCCGGCGGTAGGTTCAGGCGCGCCCGGTCTCGCTAACGTGGCGCCATGACCCTGCTGACCGGCGCGAAGGTGGTCACCCCCGGCGGCGTCCTCGACCCGGGTCGGGTGCTGGTCCGCGACGGGCTGATCGCGCAGGTGGGCCGCGGCGGCCTCGACCTCGACCTCGACCTCGACCTCGACCTCGACCTCGACCTCGGCCTCGACCCGGGCCGGGCGGAGTCGGCGGAGCGGGCGGAGCGCGTCGACCTGACAGGAGCCTGGCTGCTGCCCGGCTTCGTCGACCTGCACATGCACGGCGGTGGCGGGCACGATGTAGCCGCGTCGGCGGCGGACATGGCCGGGGCGGTCGCCTTCCACCAGGCCCACGGGACGACCCGCACCCTGGTCTCGCTGGTGACGGCGCCGGTGGCCCGGCTCGCCGAGCAGCTCGGCTGGGTCGCGGCGCTGACCGCGGCCGGGCCCGGGTCGGACGGCCAGGTCGTGGGGGCCCATCTGGAGGGTCCCTTCCTGGCGGCCGAGCGCCGCGGGGCCCAGCCCGCGGAGCATCTGCGCCGGCCCGACCGGGCGGTGTTCGCCGACCTCGAGGCCGCGGCCGCCGGCGCGCTGCGGGTCCTCACCGTCGCCCCGGAACTTCCCGGTGCCGCCGCGGTCGTCGCGGCCGCGCTCGAGGCGGGAGTGGTCGCCGCCGCCGGTCACACCGATGCCACCTACGCGCAGGCCGGCGCCGCCTTCGCCGCCGGGATCACGCTGACGACCCATGTCTTCAACGGCATGCGCCCGCTGCACCACCGGGAGCCCGGCACCGCCGGTGCGGCCCTCGACGCGGGGGTGGCCTGCGAGCTGATCAATGACGGGGTGCACGTGCACCCGGCGTTGCTGCGGCTCGTCGCCGCCGAACCGGAGCGGCTGGTGCTGGTCACCGACGCGGTGGACGCGGCCGGCGCCGGTGACGGGGAGTACGTGCTGGGCGGCCATCCGGTGCGGGTGCGCGACGGGCAGGCCCGGCTGGTCACCGGCGGTGCGCTCGCGGGCAGCACCCTGACGATGGACCAGGCGGTGCGCCGGGCCGTCGCCGCCGGCCTGCCGATCGAGGTGGCCGCCGCCGCCGCGGCGACGAACCCGGCGCGGGTGCTCGGCCTCGACGACCGGTGCGGGGCGATCGCCCCCGGCCTGGACGCCGACCTCGTCGTCCTCGACGCCGAGCTGGCCGTCACCGCTGTGATGGCACGCGGGCGCTGGGTCGGTGGGCGCGGGGCGCCCCGGTCCGGAGGTGGGTGACCCGCGCCCCCTGCCGGTGTCAGGGCTGGTCGCCGCTCCAGGGACGCCGAGGGTGATCCAACGGCGGGCGGAAGAGCGCCTCCTGGGCCAGGCTCGCGCCCAGCGCGCCGTCCCGCGCGTGGATGGTGCCCGTGTACCAGCCCCGGCCGCCCGCGATGGTGCGCGGGACATGGTCCATCAGCACCCAGTCATCCATCTGGATGTGCCGGTGGAACCAGACCGCGTGGTCCAGGCTGGAGCCCGAACGGGCGGTGGCGGAGTGGTACGGCGCCAGCCCCGCCACGCTGTCGGACAGGTAGGTCAGGATGACCGCGTGCAGCAGCGGGTCGTCGGGGAGCGCGGTGGTGCACCGTGCCCACAGCCGGGTCGGGAAGTCGACGCCGGGCGCGGGTGCGCGCTCCGCCCGCGCCTCGAAGGACACCGGCCGTGACAGCCTGACCTCGGTGAGGGTGTCCGGCGCGGCCAGCGGCGGCATCGGCTCGGCGGTGACGTCGACGCCCGGCTCGGGTACCTGGAACGACACCGACATGTTGAAGATCACCTTGCCGCCCTGGACGGCGACCACCCGGCGGGCGGAGAACGAGCGGCCGTCGCGGTCACGGTCCACCCGGAAGATCGTCGGCCGGGAGGCGTCGCCGAGGCGCAGGTAGTAGCCGTGCAGCGAGTGCGGCACCCGTCCCTCCGGGACGGTGAGCCCCGCCGCCAGCAGGGCCTGGGCCGCGACCTGCCCGCCGTACAGCGCGTACCGGTCGTCGAACACCACCCGGACCCGGAAGAGATCGCGGTCGATCTCCTCGAGGTCCATCAGGTCCAGCACCGTCGGCGCGGACGGGGTGACGCTCACCGGACGGGTGACGGCAGCAGGTCGCATCTTCCACCTTCGGGTCGGCCGGGCGCGGGTCACCCGGGCCCCGGGCCGGCCGGGTGCCCGGGAGCCCCGCCAACCCCGTGCGGCGGGAACGTCCCCGGTCGCGGCCCTGCGTGGAGCGGGCCACTGCTCCGGCATACTGCATCACGGCCGCCCGGCACCCGGCGTTGTGCCGCACCCCACCCTCTGCGTCAGCCGTCCCGGCGGGGATCGGCGGCCGGGGCGTCGCCGTGCGGGGAGAACCAGGCGTTCGCCGACCAGCAGCCCTCGGTCTTCTCCCGCTCACCCAGCGTGGGCACGTAGTTCTCGGGGGAGGCGTCCTGCTCACCTGAGGTCCGCTCCGGAGCCTGGCCCGATCGGGCCAGGCGCTCCGGGTCCGCGGGCGGGTCCGACGGCCGGTGCGTCCCGGATGGCCCGGCGGGCCCGGCCAGACTGCCGTACCCGTCGGGATCGAACAGCCCGTCCTCCGCCCGGCCGTAGGTACTCGCCGAGAACAGGGCCGGCCCGGCGCCGTCGGATCGGGCCGGGGGCCTCGGCCCGGGCGGACCGAGGCCGCTGTGCCGGGGCGACCCGGCCAGGACGTCCCCGCCCGCGGGGGGCGGTGAGGCCACGGTCCCCCGGGTGGGCAGGACGGCCGGCAGGACCGCGGGGAACACCCCGCGGGGGACGGCCAGCCCGTCCGGTGCCCCGGCGGTGCCGAGCCCGTCCGGCCCACCGAACTCGCCGGGCTCGACACCCTCGCGCAGGCCGAGGCGCTCGTGGAGGAGACGCAACGGCGTCGGCGCCCACCAGTTGTAGCGGCCGGCGAGGGCCATGAAGGCGGGGACCAGCACCGCGCGGATCACGGTCACGTCGAGGAGCACCGCCAGCGCGAGACCCAGCCCGACCATCTTGATGATGCTGATCTGGGACGTCGCGACGCCGATCATGACGACGATCAGGGCGAGCGCCGCGCAGGTCAGCAGCGGGCCGGTCGCGGCCAGGCCGCGGGCGACGGCGCGCCGGTTGCCGGCGCCGCGCAGGTGCTCCTCCCGGATGCGGGCCAGCAGGAAGATCTCGTAGTCCATGCTGAGCCCGAACGCGACGCAGAACATCAGGACCGGGCTGGTCAGCTCGACCGTCCCCGAGACCTGGAAGTGCCCGACCAGCGACTGCAGGTGCCCGTCCTGGAAGACGAGCACCATCACGCCCATCACCGCCGCCAGGTTCAGCGCGTTGAGCAGCAGCGCCTTCAGCGGCAGCAGCAGGCTGCCGGTGAACAGGAACAGCAGCACGAACGTCGCGGTCACCACCACGGCGATCGCGCCGGGCAGGCCGCGGATGACGGTCTCGCGGGTCTCCACCAGGTGCGGCGCGAGGCCGCCGATCTCGACCGGGTAGGGCGTCGGGACGGCGCGGATCAGGCCGACCGTGCGCTGCGTCGCCGTCGAGATCGGGTCCGGTTCGGTCGGCCACAGCGACAGCCAGGCACCACCGTGGGTGCCGACGAACTGCTGGCCGCCGGCCGGCGCCGGCGCGATCATCCGCCCGTCGGTGAAGCTGCCGGCCACGGTGTCGACCCGGGCGACGCCGGGGACGTCCGACAGGGCGGCGGCGTACCCGCCCAGCTGGGTCACGACGGCCGGCTCGCGGGCGTCGACCCCGGGGACCACGACCGGGATCTGGCAGGGCAGACAGACCGTGAAGTCGTCGCGCATCGCGTCGTTCACCACGTGCGAGTGGGCCGTCGTCGGCAGCACGGTGTCGTCGGCGAGGGCGACCCGCAGGCCGCCCAGCGGCAGCGCCATGACGACCATCAGCGCCACCGCCGCCCCGCCGAACAGCAGCGGGTGTGCCATCGCCCGGTGGGCGACCGCCGTCCACACCGCCCCCGGCTCGCGGCGCCGGCGGACACCGCCGCGGCGCCGGCCGAAACCGAGGCCGCGGCGGCGGCTCCGCTCGACCCGCTCGCCCAGCAGCATGATCGCCGCCGGGAGCACCAGCAGCGCGGCGAGCTCCGAGGTGACCACCACCGCGATGCCCGCGTACGCGTAGGACTTCAGGTAGGGCAGGGGGAACAGCAGCGCGCCGGTCAGCGACAGGGCCACCGTCAGCCCGGAGAACAGCACGGTGCGCCCGGCGGTGCGCAGACTGGTGTGCAGGGCGGCCTCCCGCTGCACCCCGGCCTCCCGCTCCTCACGGAACCTCCGGAGGATGAACAGGCAGTAGTCCACCGCCAGCGCGAACCCGAGCGCGGTGGTCAGGTTCAGCGAGAACACCGAGATGTGGGTCATCTCGGAGAGCAGCCGCAGCAGGGCGAGACTGGCGATGACCGCGCTGCCACCGACCACCACCGGCAGCAACGCCGCGGCCGTCCCGCCGAAGGCGAACAGCAGGACGCCGAGCACCAGCGGTGCGGTCACCAGCTCGGCCCGCTCCAGATCGGCGCGGCTCTGCTCGGTGACGTCCAGCATCACCGCCGGCGCCCCGCCGAACCGGACGGTGACCCCGGGCCCGTCGTGGGCGTAGCGGTCGTGCAGATCGGCCACATGGCGCGCGATCGCGTCCTCGGAGCCGGTCAGCCGGAACAGGACCAGGGCGCTGCGCCCGTCCTGGGAGCGCAGCAGGCCCGCCGGCGCGTCCGGCGACCAGTAGGAGGTCACCCCGCTGACCCCGGGCTCGCGCTGCAGCTGGCTGGTGAGGTTCTCACCGACCCGCCGCGCGGTCGGCCCCTCGATGGTGCCGGGTGCGGTGACCATGATGGCCACGTTCGGCGGGGCGCCGGGGAACTCGGCGTCCAGCAGCGCCTCGGCATGAGTGGCGGAGTCACCGGCGGCGTAGAAGCCTCCGGTCGAGAGCCGGTCGAAGACACCGCCGGCCCACGGCAGCAGACAGATGACCAGCAGCCCGGTGATGGTCAGGACCCGTCCCGGGCGGTTGACCGCCAGTCGGGCGAGCAGGGCGAACAGGCCGCCGCGCCCACCCGCCGCCGCGCTGGCGGGCCCACCCGCCCCGCCGGACCGCCCCGAGTTCCCCGCGTTCCCGGCGTTCCCGGCGCTGCCCGCGTTGCCGGAACCGGCGCTGCCCGCGTCGCCCGCGCTGCCGGAGGCCGCGCCACCCCCGCCACCCGCGTCGCCGACGGTGCCGCCGCCGCCCGAGCGCCTCGACCGACCGGTCCGGCCGGACCGGCCCGAGCTGCCGGGCTGGGCCGGTGTGCGCCCGGCCGGTTCGTGGCTCCGGTCCGTTCGGCGTGGCCCCGGGCGGGCGGCACCGGCCCGCGCACCAGGCCGGGACACACCCCGCCGCGCGGAGCCGGGACGGGCGGAACCGTGCACCGGATCCGGAGCAGGCACCGGCGTGGTGGCTGCCGGCAGGCCGGTGGCGAAGGCCGTCAGGGTCGCGGACGGCCGGACGCCGCCGGCGGGCAGCGCGGTGGCCGCCGGCAGCGCGGCGGCGGCGGGCGGCGGCGTGTGCGTGGTGAACGGCGGCGTGTGCACGGGGAACGGTGGCGGCGATGCCTCCGCTGCCGCGCCGACCGTTCCCGCGTGGGCGGGTGACCGGTGGCTGTCGGGGCGCCCCGTCGAGCCCCTGAACCGCCGCGTGACATCGACGGGAAATGACATGAGTTCAACGTAGAAGTGCAAAAGATTTGGTGTTACCCCCGGAGAGGGGTACCAAAGCCGCGAATACCTCTTTAATGTTCACGCCGATGGCGCCAGTACCGCGATGACGTCGTGAGTCACGCCAGTCGGTATCCGGAGGAGGGGGAGTTCGTCGTGGCAGACAAGTTCGAACGGCACAACAGCGGCGGATCGCCGTCGCATCGGGGGAGGTGTCCCCGGCCGCGGTACGGAGCCCAGCCGCACGGGGGTGGTACGGGGGAGCGGGCGGGCCGTCCGGACGATGCCCAGCGGGGCCAGGAGGCCGGCTCGGACAACACGGACCGGCCGCGCCCCGGCGCCCAGCCGCGCCGCGGCGGCCCCGGTCAGGCACCACCACCAGGCCAGGAGCAGGGAGCAGCCGGCGAGCCGGGCGGCGCGGGCAGCCCCGCGATCACCGGGCCGTTGGCCCTGCCGGCACCGGGGCCCGCGGCCACCGGCCCGGCCCGACGCCCCGTCGGGCGTTCGTTCTGCCCCAGGCCGAGCCGCCCCAGGTGAAGGACGTCCCGGGGCGGGAAAGGCGTTTGTCCTGCAGGTTACGGGCACCAGCGCCGTGTGAAAGACACCGGGTGCGGGCGAGAATCTCGCCCGCACCCGGTTTTTGTTTCGGGACCTGTTATGGCCGGCCTGCTGCCGTGCTCACGGCAGCAGGCTGGAGCGGCGCGCGACGTTGACCGCCGCGGTCCGGTTGTGCACGCCGAGCTTGTTCATGATGCTGCGCAGGTAGGCCTTCACCGTTTCCGGGCTGACCGCGAGACGGCGGGCCGTCTCGGCGTTGGACATGCCCTCCGCGACCAGCCGCAGGACGTCCAGCTCGCGCGGTGACAGGCCGAACGGCTGCGCGCGGGTGGGCGGCGCCGCGTCGGGGAACAGGTCCTCCAGCAGGTCGCGGACCGCGATGATCCGCTCCCGCAGTGCCTGGTCGCTGGTCTGGAAGGTCAGCTCCTCCAGTTCGGCGTCGACGCGGCACAGCGTCCGCAGCCGGGAGGCGCCCGGCGTCGCCGCGGCGGTGTCGGGCCGGGCGGCCATCGCGCGTTCGGCGAGCAGCGCCTCGAAGCGGCGCGCGACACCGAGCGCCGTCTCCACCGCGGCCGGCGGAACGGGGTTGTCCGCCCGCACACCGCAGTACAGCACCGCGTGCACGATGCCGCCGGCGCGCACCGGCACGGCGACGACCGAGGAGATGTCCTCGCCCAGGACGGCCCAGTCGCGCTGGTCCTCGGTATAGCGCGGGCGGGTGCCCGCGTCGATCACGACGGGGCGGCCCAGGGCCACGACCCGTCCGCCCACGCCGTGGCCCGGCGGCAGGGACATCCCGCGCAACGCGTTCGTGCGGTTCCCGTCAAGCGCGCTGATGGTCAGGTAGCGCGAGCGGGGATCGACCGATCCGCCGTAGGCCAGATCGGCGCCGGTACGGGCGCGCAGCCGGGTGACGGCCCGAGGCAGCATCGCCTCGACCGAGCAGCCATCGGTAGTGCCCGATGTCATCGTCTTCCTCTCGTCCGGGGGTCTCGCGGACTAAGAACGAAACAAAACGGAAAAGCAGGCAAAAGGTGTTGCTGGCCTGCCCGGTTTCCGCCGCCTGAAGCGGCCGGGGACGCAGGTGGGCCACGGAAACCGGTTCCGTGTCGAGGGGCCGGCGCAGCCGGGTCGGCGCGGCCCTTTACGACAGACAAATCTCCTTGCCGAGAAATGAGACTAGCAAGGGGATCTTCGTCCCGGCAATCGGCGCATTGTGCACCGTGGTGCCGAACGCGCGCAGTGAGGGTTGTGATCGGGCGGAGGTGTATGGGGTGGCCCGGACGCGCCCGCCCGGGCCGGCCGGTCGGCGAGGGCCGTCACGGTCGCCGTCGCCCCGGCCGTCACCCCGGCCGGGGTGGACCCGTCCGCCCCGGCCGGCGCGGCTCCGCGTCGACCGGCCGGGGCGGGGGTGGCGGTGATCCTGTGTTCGTTCTCCGTTGATACAGGACCGCGATGGCCGTCGCCAGGTGGGTGAATCCGCTATTGCGGCACGCGGTGGTTGTGAATCCGGTGTCTCTGGGATGGGAATGTCGGCGGTGGGAGGTGGGTAAATACCAGCCGGTGGCCTCCGCTGTCGGCCGCCGGTGCCGTTGCCGCCGTCACCCCTGGTCGTGGGTGGACGCCGGTGGGCGATGGGCGGCCCGGTCGGACCGGCGCCCGTGGGAAAGCCACACCGTCCGGTCGGCCCGTCTCCCGGCGTCGTTCGGTCACCGTGCCACACCGCACCGCGTTGGCGCCCTTTCCCGAACCTACGCGAGAGGGCTGGACCGAAAGTGCCGGTTGCGGGTCGGCCCGAACGGGTGTGAACACTTCGGTGCCATGCCCATTGTGCCTTTGCCGCCGCCCGCCTTTGCCGCGATACGGTTCGGCATCAGAGCTGGTCGACGGCGGTGACCCGCACGACGGCTGTTCCCGCCTCGTCCGAGGCGGCGAGGTCGACCTCGGCACTGATTCCCCAGTCGTGGTCACCCGCCGGATCGTCGAAGATCTGCCGCAGCGTCCACCGGTCCGCGGCGGTCGTGACGATGAGCAGACCCGGTCCGCGGGCGTCCGGCCCCGTCCCGATCTCGGTGTACAGCTCGAAGTAGGGCTCCAGCGCCTCCCGCCAGGCCTGCGCGTCGAAACCGGCCTCGGCGTCGAGTTCACCGAGCAGGTCGTAGCGGCGCAGCGCGGCCAGCTCCACCCGCCGGAACAGCGCGTTGCGTACCAGCACCCGGAACGCGCGGGTGTTCGCGGTGACTGCGGTGGTCCGCTCCACCAGCATGCCCGCGGCCCCCGGGCCACCGCCGGTGCCGGCTCCGTCGCCGGCTTCGGGATCGCGCAGCGCCTCCCACTCGTCGAGCAGGCTGGAGTCGACCTGGCGGACGAGCTCCCCGAGCCATTCGGTGAGGTCGACGAGCTCCTCGGTGCGTGCCTCCTCCGGCACCGTCTGGCGCAGCGCCTTGAACGCGTCGGCCAGGTAACGCAGCAGCAGGCCCTCCGAGCGGGCCAGCCCGTAGAAGTCGACGTACTCGGCGAAGGTCATCGCCCGTTCGAACATGTCGCGGGCCACCGACTTCGGCGCCAGCTCGTAGTCGTCGACCCAGGGGTGGCCGCGCCGGTAGGTGGCCAGGGCGGCGTGCAGCAGCTCGTCGAGCGGTTTGGGCCAGGTGACCTCCTCCAGCAGCTCCATGCGCCGGTCGTACTCGACACCGTCGGCCTTCATCGCGGCGACAGCCTCGCCGCGGGCGCGGAACTGCTGCGCGGACAGCACCTGCCGCGGGTTGTCCAGCGTCGACTCGAGCAGGCTGAGGACGTCCAGCGCGTAGGCGGGGGAGTCGCGGTCGAGCAGGTCGATGGCGGCCAGCGCGAACGGGGACAGCGGCTGGTTGAGCGCGAAGTCGAGCTGCAGGTCGACGGTGAGCCGCACCGAGCGGCCGGTCTCGTCCGGAGTGTCGAGCTTCTCGACCACCCCGGCGGCCAGCAGCGCCCGGTAGATCGCGATCGCGCGGTGGATGTGCCGGCGCTGCGCCGGGCGCGGCTCGTGGTTGTCGGTGAGCAGGTGGCGCATCGCGGTGAACGCGTCCCCGGGGCGGTTGACCACGTTGAGCAGCATCGAGTGGCTCACGGCGAACTGGGACACCAGCGGTTCCGGCTCGGCGCCGACCAGTCGTTCGAACGTGGGAACGCCCCAGGAGACGAACCCCTCCGGCGGCTTGCGGCGCACGACCTTGCGCCGCTTCTTCGGATCGTCACCGGCCTTCGCCAGCGCCTTCTCGTTCTCGACCACATGCTCGGGCGCCTGCACGACCACGTTGCCGACCGTGTCGAACCCCGCCCGGCCGGCCCGCCCGGCGATCTGGTGGAACTCCCGCGCGGTCAGGATCCGGGTGCGGGTCCCGTCGTACTTGGACAGCGCGGTGAACACGACCGTGCGGATCGGCACGTTGATGCCGACTCCGAGGGTGTCGGTGCCGCAGATCACCTTGAGCAGCCCCGCCTGCGCGAGCAGCTCCACCAGCCGGCGGTACTTGGGCAGCATCCCCGCGTGGTGCACCCCGATCCCGTGCCGGACCAGGCGCGACAACGTCCTGCCGAACCCGGAGGCGAACCGGAAGCCGCCGATCATCTGCGCGATCGCGTCCTTCTCCGCCCGGGTGGAGACGTTGATGCTCATCAGCGACTGCGCCCGCTCGAGCGCCGAGGCCTGGGTGAAGTGCACGACGTAGATCGGGGCCTGCCGCGTCTCGAGCAGCTCCTCGATCGTCTCGTGTAGCGGGGTGGTCACATAGCGGTGGAACAGCGGAACCGGTCGCTGCGCCGAACGCACGACGGCCGTCGGCCGCCCGGTGCGCCGGGTCAGGTCCTCCTCGAAACGGGTGACGTCGCCCAGCGTCGCCGACATGAGCAGGAACTGGGTGTGCGGCAGCTCGATGAGCGGCACCTGCCAGGCCCAGCCCCGGTCGGGGTCGGCGTAGTAGTGGAACTCGTCCATGACGACCTGGCCGACGTCCGCCGCGGCCCCGTCACGCAGCGCGATGTTCGCGAGGATCTCGGCCGTGCAGCAGATGATCGGCGCCCCCTCGTTGACGGAGGCGTCACCGGTCATCATCCCGACGCTGGCGGCGCCGAACACGGCGCACAGCGCGAAGAACTTCTCCGACACCAGCGCCTTGATCGGCGCGGTGTAGAAGGTGCGCCGGCCCCAGCCGAGTGCCGCGAAGTGCGCCCCGGTGGCCACCAGGCTCTTCCCGCTGCCGGTCGGCGTCGCCAGGATGACGTTCGAGCCGCTGACCACCTCGATGAGCGCCTCGGTCTGCGCGGGGTAGAGCTCCAGACCCTGATCCACCACCCAGGCGCCGAACGCGTCGAACAGGGCGTCGGCGTCCGCCTCCGGGTCCGGCCCGCCGGCGGGCAGACGCGCTGTCAGCGTCACCGGGGCTCCCGGGGCTCCCGGGGCTCCCGGGGTCGGGGCTGCCGGCTGCTGGGGCTGCGCTGCCGGTGGCTCGGCCGGTGGCTCGGCCTGGGGCCGGGGCTCACCGCGGGGACTGCTCGGTGGCGGGGTCTGGGGCTGGGTCCGGGGCTGGTACGTCATGGTGTCCTCGATCGTGCCGCACGCCGCCGCTGCGCGGGGCGCGGGGCGCCCACGGCGGTTCCTGGGTGGTGTCGTGACGGAGTCGTCACAGCTCCCGCGGCGCGGCACGGCGACCGCGGGTGAGCAGGGCAGGTGTGTGTCGGTGTGTTGTCCGTTGGTTCTGGCGTGAGGCGCCCGCCCCACCTACCGGGGTCCGCGGGCGGTCGGTGATGCCCGGTGTGCGGTTAGCGTCGGCGAGGTGGATGAGCTCCCTCTGCTCGTCGGGTCGGGTGACATCGCCCGTGCGCTGGGCGTGACCCGACAGGCTGTCGATCACCGTCTGCGCAGTGATCCGGCGGCGCCCGCGGCCGCGGGGGTCGTGAACCGGACGTCCGCCTGGAACGGGACCCGTATCTGGTGGCGCGAGGACATCGACCGGTGGCTGAACCTCGAGCCTGACCGGTGGCACCGCCTGCTGGCCTCGACCGCCCGAAGCGGGTGATCGGCGGTGAGCTGATCGTCTGATCGCCGGCCCGTTCCGGCACAAGATAGTCAACGCTGTTGACGGCCGCCCATGGTGAAATCTGATCTTGAACTGTCCCCTCCGTCCCAGGGCGGGCGCACTCTCACCCGCCCTGGGACGGACCGATCGGCACCTCCTCGGACGTCGTCAGCCGAGGGCACAGCCGCCCGAGCGCGACCGGCAGCTCGCCGACATGAACGACGCCAAGCCGGTTCGTCGGCCGGGTCAGCGCCACGTACAGGTCGCCGGCGCCCCGCGGGGACTCGGCCAGGATCCGTTCGGGCTCCACCACGATCACCGCGTCGAACTCCAGCCCCTTCGACTCCCGCACCGTGAGGACGACCACCGGCTGCTCCGGGTCGGGCCCCGCCGCCTCGTCGCCCGCCGCTCCGTCGCGGGACACGGTGCCGGGCACGCCACCGGTGAGCGCCCGCGCGAGGCCGGTCAGCTGGTCGCGGCGCGCCGTCGGCACGATCACCGCGAGCCGCCCGCCGCCGCAGGCGTTGTGCTCCTCGGCGACCAGGTCGGCGAGGCGGGCAGCCAGCTCCTGCTCGGTGACGGCGAGACGCCACGGTGCGTGGCCCGACCGGCGGACCGACCGCGGTGCCCGCAGCCCTCGGCCCTGCAGCGCCAGGACGTCTCCGGCGACCTCCATGATCTCGGCGCCGGTGCGGTAGTTCACGGTCAGCCGCTCGAGGACGAACCGCTGCCCGACATACGGGGCGAGGACCTGGTCCCACGAGGATGTCCCGGCCGCGTCGCCGGTCTGCGCGACATCGCCGACCAGCGTCATCGATCTGCTCGGACAGCGGCGCATCACCATCCGCCAGGCCATCGGCGACAGCTCCTGCGCCTCGTCGACGATCACATGGCCGAACGCCCAGCCGCGGTCGGCGGCCGCCCGCTCCGCGGTGGTACGGGCGTCGATCTCGGCGTGCCGCTCGCCGAAACGGTCGGCGTCGATGAGGTCGCTGGCCATCAGCAGCTCCCCGTCGGGATCCTCGGTGTCGCCGCGGGCGAGGATGTCGAGGACCCCACCGGCGTACTCGATGCGTTCCCGGCGTTCCAGCTGCGCCGACACCGCGGCGTCGATCGCCAGCCGGGGGTCGTCGCCGAGCAGTTCGGCGGCCTCGTCGAGCAGCGGGGCGTCGGTGGCGGTCCAGCTCTGGCCCGGCGGGCGCAGCAGCGCCGCCCGTTCGTCGCCGGCCAGCTCGGGGGCGGCGCGGCCCAGCGCGTCGGCGTCGGCGAACAGGTCGGTCAGCAGCGCCTGCGGGCTGAGCAGCGGCCACAGACTGTCGATCGCCTCGGCCAGCCGCGGGTCGGAGCTGAGGTCCCGGCGCAGGTCGGCGAGGTCGGCGGCGTCCAGCACCGGGCGTTCGGAGGCGGCCGCGGCCGCGGCGAGGGCGGTCTCCGACCAGTCGGCGCCCACGGCCGCGCTGTCGTTCTGGTGCTCGCGGGCGGCGTCCGTGTCCGGCCAGAGCATGAAGTCGTCGACGAAGTCCGGGATGTCGACCTCGTCGATGGACGCCTCGTAGCGGTCGGCGATCTGGCGGGTCAGCCCGGCGATGACCTCGCGGACGAACACCGGCCGGGCCAGGTTGTGCGGCCGGCCGGTGAGCCGCGCGGCGGCCCGCGCCGGCACGACGATCGTCTCGTCGAGACGCGCCACCCCGTCGGCCACGGTGATCTCCAGCGGCTGCTCCGGCAGCCGCTGGCGGTCACGCACCGCGGCACCGAGGACGTCCACCATGCTCGAACGCCCCTTGACCTCGGCGGCCAGGGTGCTCTCCGTGGAACGCCCGCGCACACCGGGGAACAGGTCGCCGATCGTCGACAGCAGCACGCCGGTCTCGCCGAGAGAGGGCAGCACCTGCTCGATGTAGCGCAGGAAGGCCGGGTTCGGCCCGATGATCAGCACGCCGCGGCGGGCGAGGTGTTCCCGGCGCGAGTACAGCAGGTAGGCGGCGCGGTGCAGCGCCACGGTGGTCTTGCCGGTACCCGGCCCTCCGTCGACGACGAGGACGCCGTCCTGGCCGGAGCGGATGATCCGGTCCTGCTCGGACTGGATCGTCGCGACGATGTCGCGCATCCGGCCGGTGCGCTGGGCGCCGAGGGTGGCCAGCAGGGTGGCCTCGCCGACCAGGGCGTCGCGGGGGACCTCTCCGGCCAGCGCGCCGCCGCCGCTGGTGCCGGCACCGCTGCCCCGGTCGCCTCCCTCCGCGCCGAGGCCGTCCAGGGTCAGCAGGCCGAGCACGCCGTCGCCGAGCGCTCCGGTGTCGAGGGTCTCGTCGTCGAGATGGGTCACCCGCCGACCGACGGTCCGGATGTGGCGGCGGCGGGCCACGCCGAGCGGGGTGGCGCCGGTCGCCAGGTAGAACGGGCGGGAGGCCGGGGCCCGCCAGTCGATGAGCAGGGGGTCGTAGCCGGTGTCCGGATCGAGCACACCCATCCGGCCGATGTAGCGGCGTTCCCCGTCGGCCATGTCGATCCGGCCGAACAGCAGCCGGTCGCGGACCGCGTCGAACCGCGCCACCTGGTCCGCGTGCCGGGCGGCGAGGGCGTCCCGGTCGGCACGCGCGCCGGGTTCGGGGTCGTCGCGCAGCAGCACCTGGGCGAGCTCGGCGGATGCGGTGGCACGCAGCTGGTCCAGCCGGTCGTGCAGCATGGTCAGGTACTGCTGCTCCCGCTCCTGCTCGCCGCCGCCGCCGTCCCCCGGCTGTGGGGCTCGGGGCTCGGGAGTGTCCGCTGACCCGGTGGGCACCGATTGCTTTGACAAACCCAGCCCTCTCATCTACCATCCAGCGTGGCGCTCGCTGTCTGGCCTGCCGCTGTATGGCCTGCCTTCGTCGGGCGGTGGCGGCGCGCCCTGCGAGTAGCCGCCATCCTAGCTCGCCAGCACTCACCCCTCTCCACCCCGTGATCAGCGTCCCGGGCCCGCCGCCCGGCCCGCAGGCCCGGGTGGCGAGGCACATCCGTGAGAGACCGCCCCGCCCACCGGACGAGGCGGGCTACCGGACGAGGCGGCGCAACGCGGCCTTGGCCAGCGGCGCGTAGGCGCGGATCACCGGCCCGGGCGCGGTGACCCGCAGCCAGGTGAGTGTCCCGCCGTCCAGGCAGGCGTCCACCCCGTGGTCGAGCTCCAGCCGCACAGCACCGACGCCGACCCGCCAGCTCCAGGTCCGCTCGACCTCATCCACCGCGGTGACGACGAACCGGGCCGCCGGCGGTACCAGCGCGCGGACCCGGCCGCGCAGCCCCGGCGCGATCCGCACCGCGGGCCGCGGCGCCGTGACACCCCGCTCCAGGGTTTCCCACGCGGCGGGCAGCGGGGGAGAGACCGCGGGGCCGATGCCCCGCGGGCCCCCGGCCCGCTCCGGCAGACACCAGGCCTCGGCAGGGATGCCGTCCAGGACGACGGCGTGGATCTGCGGGGCCCAACTGGGCCACACCGCCGGCACGGCGTACCGCTCCCAGCACACCTGCGGTGGCGCCGGCCCGGACACATCCAGGAACACCACACTCACACTGACCCACGGTAGGCCGGGCCGGCCGATTCTTCACCCGCCAGCGGCCGGGGCCGCGGTCAGCAGCCGACGGCGATCGCGGTGACGATCAGGCCACGGCCCACCACCCAGCGCCCGGTGAACCCGGTCAGCTCACCCGTGGGCAGGTCCGGGCCGGGAACCAGCAGCCGAGCCCGGAACCGTCCACGCGCGGTCACACCGCCCCCGGTCGACGGCACGGTCACCGACGCCGCCACAGGGGTGTCATCGACCGTGTCGTCGACCGTGAGGACCAGCTCGGCGTCGTCGAAGCCGAGCCAGCGCCGGGCCAGTGGGAACCAGGCCTTGTAGACGGACTCCTTGGCGCTGAACAGCAGCCTGTCCCAGCAGACCTGGGGATGCGCCCGCCCCAGCTCGGCGAGCAGGTCCCGTTCCTGGGGCAGCGAGATCTCACGGAGCACCCCGCCGGGGGTCGCCTGGTTCGGCTCGGCGTCGATGCCCACGCTGACCGTCGCCCCGGGCACCTGCCGGGCCACCGCCGCCGCCCGGTAGCCGGCGGTGTGGGTGATGCTGCCGACGACACCACCCGGCCAGCGCGGCTCCCGGTGCTCACCCGGCAGGATCGGCACCGCCGGCTCCCCGAGCGCCTCGAGCGCCCGGTGCGCGCAGATCCGTCCGGTGGTGAACTCCCGGCGCCGCTTGTCGACGGCGCGGGTCAACGTGGCGGCCTCCTCGGGGAACAGCCGGGCGTCCACGGCGTCACCGAAGTCGTCGTCGTACTTCTCCACGGCGGCGAGCGCCGTCCGGCCAGCGCCGGAGGTGGGAGGCGGCAGGACCGCCGCGAGCAGTTCCGCACCCCCGGGCAGGCCGCCCGCGCCGCCGCCCGCCCGCTGACCGGTCATCGCGATGTCCCTTCGCCTCGGCGAGATCATGCGTGCGCGTCCCATCTTCGACGGGGCCCGGCCCGGCCCGGCACCGGCCCCGGGCGCATGTGGCTCTTCCGACACGCCGGTGCGGCACCACGCCCCCGCTGGGAGAAGGTGGAGGCATGCACGGTTCGGACCTCGTCGCGCGTGACCGGGCGGTTGTCTGGCATCCCTACGGTGCGGTGGGGGACACGGCGCCACTGTTCGCCGTCGCGTCCGCCCGCGGGGTGCGCCTGACCCTCACCGACGGCCGTGAGCTGCTCGACGGCATGTCGTCGTGGTGGTCCGCGATCCACGGCTACCGCCACCCCGTCCTCGACGGCGCCGTCCGCGACCAGCTGGACCGGATGGCCCACGTCATGTTCGGCGGGCTCACCCACGAGCCGGCGGTGGCCCTCGCCGAACTGCTCGTGCGGATCACCCCCCCGGGCCTGGAGCGGGTCTTCTTCTGCGACTCCGGGTCGGTCTCCGTCGAGGTCGCGATCAAGATGGCGCTGCAGTACCAGACGGGCCGGGGCCGGCCCGGCCGGACCAGGCTGCTCACCATCCGCCGCGGCTATCACGGTGACACCTCCGGCGCGATGTCGGTGTGCGACCCCGACACCGGCATGCACCACCTGTTCACCGGCCTGCTCGCCCGTCACCTGTTCGCCGCCGCCCCCACCAGCGGCTACCGGGACCCGGTGACCGACCGTGACCTCGCCGACGTCGAGCGGCTGCTCGCGGCCCACCACGGCGAGATCGCCGCGGTCATCTGCGAACCGGTGGTGCAGGGCGCCGGAGCGATGCGCTTCTACCCCCCCGGGTGGCTCACCCGGGTCCGGGAGCTGTGCGACCGCCACCAGGTCCTGCTCATCGCGGACGAGATCGCCACCGGCTTCGGCCGCACCGGTGAGCTGTTCGCCTGCGACCACGCCGGGATCACGCCCGACATCATGTGCGTCGGCAAGGCGATGACCGGCGGCTACCTGACGATGGGCGCCACCCTGTGCACGGCCGAGGTCGCCGACGGGGTGTGCGCCTCACCCGCCGGCGCGTTCATGCACGGCCCGACGTTCATGGCGAACCCGCTGGCCGCCGCGGTCTCCCGCGCCAGTATCGAGCTGCTGCTCGCCGGCCCCTGGCGGGAACGGGTGGCGGCCGTGCACGACGCGCTGGCCGCCGGACTGGCCCCCGCGGCGGACCTGCCCGGCGTCGTGGATGTCCGCACGCTGGGCGCGATCGGCGTGATCGAGACCCGCGACCCGGTCGACATGGCAGTCATCCAGCCACTGCTGGTCGACCTCGGGGTGTGGATACGGCCGTTCGGACGTCTCGTCTACGCGATGCCGCCGTTCGTGATGGACCCCGCCGAGGTGAGCACCCTGACCGGAGCCATGGTCGAGGCGGTCGCGGCGACCACGAAGGCGACCACGAAGGCGACCACGAAGTAGCCCCGGCGGCGCGCCGGCTGTGGTCTTCCTGTTCACGGCCCGGCAGGACCTCCGGCCCGGCCGCGCACGTGCGCCACGGGTGACGCGGTCGGCGACGGCGCAGGTCACGGCCGTGGGACGGGCCGCCGCCGGCGCCGGGCCGCGGGGCGTCGACACCCTGCCCCCACCGCACCCTGCATGTCCGACATCCGCGAACTAGTTGCGGATGCCCGAAGAGCCTTCATACCCTTCGTCCACGAGGCTTCACTGTGTGTAGCAGCTTTGGCGGCACACGAGAAGGGCCAGGTGCGGATGTCGTTACGACAGGTGTCAGGGCGGCCCGGGCAGGGGCGTGTTCCCACTGCCCTTCGGACGGCGGCCCGTGCCGCGGGTCGCCTGCTCTCGCGCCGCGGAATCGGGTCCCGGCCCGCGCCGTGCTCCACCCCCACCCCCGGCTCCGGAGCCGGGCCTGACGCTCTGCCCGGGCCGGCGCTGTGGCCGACGGATCCGGTCCCCCTGGCATCAGCCCCGCGCCGGCCGCTTCCCGCCCGGCATCCCGGCCCTGCCGGCCCTGCCGGCCCGACCGGCCCTGCCGGCCCAGCCGAACCCGCGTTCGCGGTCGAAGCTGCCGTCGTCCCGCCGGGCAGCCATCCGGGCGACCCCGGGCTCGGCGCCTCGCTGTTCCTCCGCGACCAGCCTCCGTGGACACCCGTCGAACGGGTCCGTCCCTGTACCCGGGAGGACCCGCACGCCGCCGTGCGCGGAGCCGGCACCCTCCGCGGGCTGGCCCGGTGGCTGTGGCGGGCGCCCCGCCGCCCCGCCGCCCCGCCGCCCGCGACACCGGCCCGCACCCTGCTGACCGACGCCGCGTTCCTGGTCGTCGCCGGGCTGCTCGCCGCCGACGCCGTCGCCAGCGGAGCCGGCTCGCCCCGCGCCGTCGAGATCGCCGCGTTCGCCGCCTTCACCAGCCTGGCGGCGCTCACCGGCCTGGTCGGTACCGGTCCCTGGGCCGGCAGCCCCCGCGGAGACGAACCCGACAGCGGCTCACGCGGCGGTTACCCGGCGATGACCACCACCTGGACGCTGCCGATCGCCCTGCTGCTGCCCCCGCTGTACGCGCTGCTGGCCTGCCTGCCGCTCTGGCTCGCCGCCCTGCCCGGGCGGGGGCGCGTGGCGCGATCGGCGCAGCCCGAGCATCCCCCTGGAGTACCGGGAGGGCGCGGGGCACACAGCCAGATCCACGACTGCGTCGCTCTCGGTCTCGCCGGTGCGGTGGCCGCGGCCGTCCACCACCTGCTCGCCCCCGCTTCGGACCCCGGTTCGGCCGACGGGCTCGCCGCGTCCGCCCGCGACCTGCTGGCACTGCTCGCCGCGGTCGCGGCGTATCCGGCTGTGGACCGGCTGCTGCGGCCCCGCCGCTGGCCGGGCGGGCGGGAACACGCCGCCACGGTCACCGTGGAGATCTGCGCCGCGCTCGTGCTCACCGTGGTGTGGGCGGCGAGCCCGGTGCTGCTGGTGATCGCGGCGCCGCTCGTCCTGCTGCTGCGCCGCGGCCTCACCCACGCCGAACTGCTCACCGCCGCCCGCACCGACGCCAAGACACAGCTGGCCACCATGGCCTACTGGCGGCAGGTCGCGCTGCGGGAGACCGCCCGCACCCGCGGGCTCGGCCGGCCGCTGTCGGTCCTGCTGGTCGACATCGACTATTTCAAGCAGGTCAACGACCGCCACGGCCACCTCAACGGCGACGCGGTCCTGGTGGCCGTCGCCAACGTGCTGCGGCACGCCACCCGCCCGCAGGACCTCGTCGGCCGCTTCGGGGGAGAGGAGTTCGTCGTCCTGCTCGCCGACGCCGACCTGGACGCGGCGGCCACCGTCGCCGAGCGCATCCGCCACACGGTCGCCGGTGCCCGCATCCACCTGTCCGGTGTGGAGGCGAGCGTCACCGTGTCCGTCGGGGTGGCCAGCATCGCCCCGGCACCGCGGGAGAACACCGCCCGGGCGCTGGCCACCGTCACCGCCGAGGCGCCGCGCGCCGCTGACGACGACCTCGCGGTCGTCACCGACCTGCTCGAACGAGCGGACGCCGCGCTCTACCGCGCGAAACGCGAGGGACGGGACCGCGTGTGCACGGCCAGGACCACCAGCCCGCCCGCACCCACCGAGCCGTCCGCCACCGCCCCGCCCGGGCCGGGCGGGCCGGACGCCGTGGGCGGACCGCCGGCCCCGCCCACGGCGTCCGTCTGGCGGCCTTCCGCACCGGGATCGCCTCCGGCGCCCTGACCGAGGCCCGCTGTGGACCGGGCCCGCCGTGCCACCCGGGGCCCGGGCCCCTGATCCCGGCGGTGTCTCCGTGCTCAGGCGCCGGCGGCGCGGACCGTGTTGCGCAGCAGCAGCATCGTCGTGACCGGGCCGACGCCACCGGGCACCGGGGTCAACGCCCCGGCGACGGACGCCACCGCCTCCGCGTCGACGTCCCCGACCAGGCCGGCGTCCGTCCAGTTCGTGCCGACGTCGATGACCACCGCGCCGGGCCGTACATGCCCGCCGCCCACCATCTTCGGCCGACCGACGGCGGCGACCACGATGTCGGCCTCGTGCGCCACCGCCGCCAGGTCCTTCGTCCGGGAATGGCAGACCGTGACGGTCGCGTTCTCGGCGAGCAGGAGAAGCGCCGCGGGCTTGCCCACCACCGAGCTGCGGCCGATCACGCAGGCTCTGGCGCCGGCCAGCGGCACCTCCGCCCGGGTCAGGATCTCCAGCACGGCCGCCGCGGTCGCCGGTGCGAACGCGGGCAGACCGAGCGCGAGCTGCCCCAGACTCAGCGGGTTCATCCCGTCGACGTCCTTGCCGACGGGGATGCGTGCCCCCACCTCGGCTGCGGTCAGTGTGCCGGGCAACGGGGTCTGCACGATCATCCCGTGCACCGACGGATCGCCGGCCAGCCGGTCGACGGTGTCGATGAGCTGCGCCGGGTCACCGGCAAGCTCATGGACGGCACACGCCACGCCGACCTTGGCGGCGCTGCGCTCGATCACCCGTACGTAGGACCGCGCCGCCTCGTCGACGGTCGGCAGCACCACCGCCAGCGTCGGGGTGACGCCGCTGGCGGCCAGCCGCTCGACCTCGTCGACGACCGCCCGACCAATGTCGGCGGCCATCGACCGCCCATCCAGCAACCTCATGACCCGATCCGATCTCCCACGGCGCGCACCACACTGTCCGCGCCGGCCAGTGACGACAGGTACTTGTCCAGCTCGGCGGCGGTCGCGTCGCGGGTGGCCGCGTCGGTCATCGACGCCAGGTTGATCCGGACGTTGATCGCCGCCGAGTCCAGCGCCGCGCGGGCGCTCGCGGCAGCCACGGCCACATCCGACAGGACGTTGACGTTGGCACCGTCGAGGATGCGCTGGCACAGGCCGACGACCTCGGCGGCCGCGGCGGCGGTGCGCAGCGGCACCTCGGCCGCGCCGATCAGCGCCTGCTGGATCGCGGCGGTGCGGGCCGCCTTGTCCTGCACGGTCTCCTTGGGAAGCCGGTAGGCGTCGGTCACGGCGGTGAAGGCCACCGCGTCGGCGTCGGCCAGCGCGAGGGCGTCACGGCGCAGGCGGGTCGCCTCGTCGCGGGCGCCGATCATCGTCGCCTCGTGCTCGGCGTAGCGGGGCTTGCCGATGGTGAGGTTGGCGACCATGCTCACCAGGGAAGCGCCGAGCGCGACCTGGACCGCCGCCGCCGCACCGCCGCCGGGTGCGGGGGCCGCCGAGGCGAGCGCCTCGAGGAACCCGTCGAGCGTCTCGTCCGCCATCGTCTCCGACTCCCCCTCGTTCAAGGTCCATGTCCGTGTGCACTGCCGTCCGGGTGCATTGCCCCCCGCAGCACACCGACGCTGGCCGGAGTGCACCGTAGCAAGTGGATCGCCACCCGGGGTGCGAGAGGGCCGCTCCGCGCCGGCCGAGGGCGGTTTTGTGACCCGTGCCGCTCGATGTCCCCCGACGCCCTGCTGCCGGCCCGCGGCACGGGGGATGCGGGCCGGGCCCGCATCCCGCGCGGCCTGATCATGCGGGTGCCGCTCGCATGATCAGGTCCAGGCCGGTGTCGAACTGGGTGCGGGTGTCGGAGCGCAGGAACGGCACGGCCGCAGCCAGGTCGGGCAGCTGGTGGGCCGGGGGATTGAACGTCGAGGTGGGCGTGCCGGGCCGGCGGTCCCGGGCGACCGCGGCCGCCACGGCGCGCGCCTCGGACAGGACATGGCCCAGGCAGTAGAACAGCAGTGTCTGGTAGAGCGCGGTGGCCTCCTCGGGGCTCAGACCCATCCCGCGTAGCAGCCCCAGGGCGTGGTTGGCACGTGCCCAGTAGGCGCGGCCCCCCGGCGGCCGGCGCAGGATGACGGCGGCCATCGTCGGATGACGCAACAGCGAGTGACGCAACTGGTGCAGGCTCGCCCGCAGGTCCGCCCGGGCGTCGCCAGTCGCCGGCAGCGGCTCGTCGCCCTCGATCAGAATGTCGGCCAGCGCGTCGAGCAGTTCGTTCTTGGTGCGGAAGTGGCGGTAGAAGGCCGTCGGGTCGACGTCGAGACGGCCGCCGAGCGCCCGCATGCTGAAGGCGTCGGCCCCGCCGATCCGCACGATCTCCATCGCCGCGTCAAGCAGGACCTCCCGGGACAGCGTGCCGCGGGGCGTGCGCTGCGGGGGAGCCGGTGCGCCCCTGCGAGGTGCCTGCTCATCGTCGTCCGCTGCTGTCACGGGTTCTGATCTTACCTGTGCCCACGCTGTGGTCAACGTTGTTGACGCCGCGACCACGCCCATACTTGATCAAGGGGTGGGTGGGGCGGATCCGCGACTGGTGGGGGAGAGGGTGTCATGTCCGGGATATACGCCACTCCCGACTCTCGGCCGGCGACTTTCCGGCGCGGCGCGGCCGGCCTTGTGGGGGCGGGCTCCGCGGTGGTTGCGGTGCGGGCGGATGGCGGCGGTGTTCGTCCGGTGGGTCGGATGACCAAGATAATCAACGGTGTTGACAACCTGGCCTGACAAAATTTGATCTTGATCGTCACATTCAAAACAAGATCAAATCGGAACAGGAACCCTCTCCAAAAGAGAACTTTTCGATGGTCCCGCTGCCTCGAGGGGTTCTGCGCCACCCGGCCGGTTAAGTCCGCAGCGGCAGCTGGTCGGCACGGTTCAGCGGATCTCGGGAGGACGGCGCGGACGTGGCAGGCGCAGCGGCCTGGCCGGCCCTCGGACAGCTCGACCTGGCCGGCCGGGAAAGTGCCACACCAGGTCGCCGGTGGTGCCGTGTTCCGCTGGTGGTGCCGTGGCGAGAGGCTGCCCGCCGCGGTGCAGCGCGGCGGGCTCCCATGGCAGGCGCCCCCTCCCATCGGCCCAGATGGCCTGCAGGGCGGGAACGGCCGGGCCGTCCGGATCGCGATAGAGGTGGTTCGCGCCGAGGAGCAGCTGGTCACTGGCCAGCGGGGTGATGGACCGCAGCTCGATGGTCAGCAGGGGTGCGAGGGTCAGCCGCTGGCCGGCGCTGAGGCGCTCGTGGTGACGCACCCGCTCCCCCAGCAGGTTGAGGATCCTGGCGGACGACGTGCCGGGGAGGCCGCTGACAAGCAGTTCCGGGTGGTGATCGAAGGCGTGCAGCCCGATGGTGTAGGCGTACGGCGGATGCTCGGGGCCGTCGTCGAGCACGGACTGCACGGCCCACCCGTAACTGCGGATCGTGTCGGCGAGCCAGGCGTCCTGCTCGGCGATGAACGCGGCGATGGCGGCGGGGTCGTCGTCCGGAACGTCGCAACCGGGGCAGCAGGCGTGGTCGTCGGGGCGGTGGTGGTGGCCGGGGGTCATGGGTTCACCTCAGTCTGTGGGGTGGGTGAACCGTATGCGGGCCCCGGTGGGTGATCGGGCGGCCTGACCGGATCCGTGACTGTGGATCTTGATGGGATCACGGTGGTTGACGTGAGTGGTTGACATGCCCGGTCTCGGCCGCCCCTACCAACCGCCCAGGGCGGATGTCGGCGGGCTCAGTCGGTCCCGGTCCCGGTCCCGGCCCCGGTGCTGCCGTCGGAGGCGTCGAGGTTGAGCGCGAGGCTGTTCATGCAGTAGCGCTGCCCGGTGGGGGCGGGCCCGTCGTCGAAGACATGGCCGAGGTGGGAGTCGCAGCGGGCACAGCGGACCTCGGTGCGGACCATGCCGTGCGCGCGGTCCTCGACGAGGGCGACGGCGTCGGGCGTGACCGGCTGGTAGAAGCTGGGCCAGCCCGACCCGGAGTCGTACTTCGTGTCGGAGATGAACAGGGGCGCGTCGCAGGCGCCGCAGTGGTAGGTGCCGTCTGCCTTGTCGTAGGTGTAGGCACCGCTGAAGGGGGCCTCGGTGGCGGCCTGGCGCAGGATCGCGTAGCGGTCGGGGCCGAGCAGCTCGCGCCACTCGCTGTCGCTGCGGACGACCTTGCCGGTGGCCTGCTTGTCGCTCACGTCGTGTCCTTTCGGATACGGGTCAGTTCGGTGACGGCTCAGTGCGTGTCAACGCGACGTCGCGCCGGTTTGTTCTGCGCGGGCGTCATCGTCACGGGCATGATCGTTGTGGGTACGGTCGTCGTTGTGCTCGCGGTGGGCGGTGCGCAGCGTGGCGGCGGCGAGCGCGGCTCCGCCGGCGGCCGCGGCGGTCATGAGAGTTCCGCCGGCGGGCGGGAGCTGGCGGTGGGCGACGGCGTGGGCGAACGCCGCGGTGTCGGCGGTGTCGGCGCACATCCCGGCCACGAGCCAGGCCCGGGTGGGTCGATGGGTCGCCTGTGCGTGCAGCAGGCCGACGCCGAGGGCGAGGTCCCGGATCCCGGCGATACGCGCGAGCCAGGCAATTTTCTCAGCTGTCACACGGTCGACGCCTGCGAGGCGGATGATCGGGACGGGTCTGGTGATGGCGGTGAGTCCGACGGCGGAGCGTGCGATGCCGTTCAGCAGGATCTGGGCCCGACTGGTCACCCGGCGTGTATCCTTTGCGGTCGAGGGAACACGTAGTGTGATCACGATCTCGTTACCTGGCCTTCCGGGGTGGGAACGACTTCGCTTGTTCGTACGTTGGACTCGGTTGAGGTCAACACGCCACGACGCTCTGAGGAGTCATATGGGCGAGCGCATTCTGCGGGGCAGCCGTCTCGGTGCAGTGTCCTACGAGACTGACCGCAGCACGGAGCTTGCCCCGCGGCAGACAGCGTCGTACGACTGCCCGAACGGGCACCAGTTCACCATGCCGTTCGCGGCCGAGGCCGAGGTGCCGTCGGTGTGGGAGTGTCGGGTGTGCGGGGCGGCTTCGGTGATTGTGGACGGTGAACGGCCCGAGCCGAAGAAGAGCAAGCCGCCGCGGACCCACTGGGACATGCTGATGGAGCGTCGTACGACGGACGATCTGGAAGAGGTCCTCGCTGAGCGGCTCGCGGTGCTGCGGGGCACCGGGGCGGACCGCCGGTCCGCCTAGGGAGACGCCACCGATGGCGGCAGGCCCCTAGCGGGCCTGCCGTGCCTGGTCGGTTGTGATCTCGACCAGGCACTGTCGGTCAGGCTCGTCGACATGCGTCGAGGGGGCGACAACGTTACGTTGTCGCCCCCTCGACGCATGTCGGGGCCCGAGGCCCGGGCGGGCCTCGGGCGTCTTCTTCCGGTGGGGCCGGGGCGCGGCAGGCGGGCGGAAGGCCGTCCGTGGGGCGCCCGGTGGTTCAGGAGCGCCCGGCGGGGGCGTTCGTCGGCGGTTGACCGGTGTCAGCGGTAGGCGCCTGGTCGGCGGCGGCCGGGGTGGACGCGGGGTCGCCGGGCGGGGCCGGGGTGGGGATGGTCGACACGGCGGGTGGGACGGTGGCCTGGGCTGCCCGCGGGGTGCGGGCGGGGCCGCGGCGGCGGGACGTCAGGGCCCACCAGCCGACCCGCCAGAAGCCCTCGGCGACGATCGCGCGGCTCATCTTCGAGGCGCCGCGTTCGCGTTCGACGAAGTCGATGGGAACCTCGATGACGCGGAATCCGGCCTGCCAGGCGCGCCAGGCGAGGTCGACCTGGAAGCAGTAGCCCTGGGAGGCGACCTGGTCGAGGTCGCGGGCGCGCAGCACGTCGGCGCGGTAGGCGCGGAAGCCGGCGGTGGCGTCGTGCAGGGGCACACCGAGGGCGGCGCGGACGTAGGCGTTGGCGCCGCGGGACAGGACGAGTCGGCTGCGGGGCCAGTTGTGGACGGTGCCGCCGGGGATCCAGCGGGATCCGATCGCGATGTCGGCCCCGGTGAGGCCGTCGAGCAGCCTGGGTAGCTGTTCGGGCTGGTGGGAACCGTCGGCGTCCATTTCGACGATGATGTCGTAGCCGTGCTGCAGGGCCCAGGTGAAACCGGCTATGTAGGCGGAGCCGAGGCCGGATTTGCCGTCGCGGTGCAGCACGTGGATGTGGCTGTCGCCGGCGGCGAGCTCGTCGGCGATCTGTCCGGTGCCGTCCGGGCTGGCGTCGTCGATGACGAGCAGGTCGACCGCGGGGTTCGCCGTGCGGAGCCGGCGCGTGGTGTCCGGCAGGTTGTCCCGTTCGTTGTAGGTCGGGACGCAGACGACGACGCGGGTGGCTTCCACGCCTCTCCTTTTCTGGTCGGGGCCGGCGGCGGGCTGGGGCGTCTCGACGGGGTGCTGGGTGTCGCCGGTGCTGGTCGGAGGGTTGTTGCCGTCTGTCGGGGCGGCGGTCGGGTCGGTGCGGCGGCGGGCGCGTCGACCGTGAGCCAGTCCGGCGATCATGGCGAGTGCCCCGAGTGCGGTGAGCACCACCTCCGGGACGATACCGAGCCGGGTGGCGAGGGTGTGGCTGGTGCGCAGGGGCAGTGGCGCGGTCAGGACGCCTGCCTCGTACAGGCCGGTCTGGGTGAGGATGGTGCCGTCGGGGGCGATGAGGGCGCTTTCGCCGCTGGTGGAGACCTGGACGGTGGCGCGGCCGTGTTCGACGGCGCGCAGCCGGCTCATGGCGAGCTGTTGTTCGCTTTCGCCCTTGCGGCCGAAGGATGCGTTGTTGGTCTGGATGACGAGGAGTTCGGCGCCGCGGGTGACGTTGTCGCGGACGAGGCTGTCGTAGGCGACTTCGAAGCAGATGACGTCGCCGATGGTGGTGCCGGCGACGGGCAGGGCGCCGTGGCCGGTGCCGGCGAGGAAGTCGTTGGGCATTTCCTCGGCGAAGCGACTGACGAGTTTTTCGAGGAGGGCGCGGCCGGGGAGGTATTCGGCGAAGGGGACGGGGTGGCGTTTGACGTACATGGCGCCGGTGGGGCCGTCGGTGGTCCAGATGAGGCCGGCGTTGCGGACGTGGCGGTCGCCGGGGCCGTCGAGGACGGCGCCGATGAGCAGGGGGGCGCGGGCGGCGGTGGCGGCGCGGGTGAGGGCGGCGTGGGCGGTGGGGCTGGTGAGGGGGTCGATGTCGGAGGAGTTCTCGGGCCACAGGACCAGGTCGGGCTGGGGGGTGCGGCCGGCGCGGACGTCGGCGGCGAGGCGTTCGGTGCCGGTGACGTGGTTGGCGGTGACCTGGAAGGCTTCACCGAGGGCGTCGTAGCCACCTGCTTCGGGGACGTTGCCCTGGATGGCGGCGACCTGCAGGGTGCCGCGCTGGGGTCCGGTCGGCAGGGGGACGGTGAGCCCGGCGAGGGTGAGGGCGGCGGCGCCGGCGGCGGCTGCCGCGATGCGGCGGGCGGGTGTGCGGCGGGCGGTGAGCGCGGTGGTGGCGAGCAGGGTGGCGGTGGTGGCCACGGCGAAGGTGACGAGGGGGGCGCCGCCGAGCGCGGCGAGGCCGGTGTAGGGGCTGTCGGGCTGGCTGAAGGCGAGCCGGCCCCAGGGGAAGCCGCCGAAGGGGGCGCGGCCGCGGAGGGCTTCCTGGGCCACCCAGGCGGCGCCGGCCCAGAGCCAGGGTGCGGGCAGGCGGTGGGCGAGGGTGGTGGCGGGGGCGATGAGCGCGAGGATGGCGGCTTCGGCGGCGGACAGGACGATCCAGCCGTCGGCGCCGACGAAGGAGACGAAGCGCAGCAGCGGGAGCATGAAGGCGAGGGAGAACAGCAGGCCCAGGCCGTAGGAGGCGCGTAGGGGCCGGTTGTGGACGGTGAGGGTGAGCAGGGCGACGGCGAGGGGTGCCAGCGGCCACAGGCCGACGGGGGGGAAGGCGAGGTAGAGCAGGAGCCCGGCGGCGGTGGCGGCGGTGGGGCGGGCCAGGCGCCGGTGGAGTCCGTGCAGGCGGTGTGGGCGGCGGGGTGGGGTGGGGCTGCTGGATGTGGGCGCGCCGGCCGGGGCCGTGTGGGGTGGTGGGGGTGGCGTGGCGGGCGCGTGGGTCACCGGTCCAGTGTCCGGCACGGCGGTGGCTGGGAGCACCCCGGGCTGTGTGCGGTTTGTCCGGGCGGGCGCGCGGGGGCGTTGTGTGGCCGGGTGAGCTGCGGGTGGTGCCGCGGCGGGTCGGTCTGCGCCGCAGTCGGGGACCACGTTTGGGACTACCAGGAGGTTTTCGGGGTGGGGTGGGGTGGGGCGCTTTCGTGGGAGGGGTGGGTGTGGTCGAATCGCGCGGTGCCTTGCCGGTCACTGGGCCGGTGTGGCGGGTGGTGGGGGTCCGGGCCGTCCGTTAGACAACGGCGCCGCCGTGATGGTGTGTCCGCGGGTGGTGGCGGTCCGAAGGGCGGTCCGGACCCCGTCCCGCGGGTCCGGACCGGGTCCGGTTCCGGCCGGGCGGGGTCAGAACCGGTCGTGCAGGATCTGGCCGCGCAGCACGGTGCGCAGGCATGCCGGCCGGGTGCGCGCGGCCGTGTCCACCGGGCCGTCGGAGGCTTCGGCTGCGTGGGCGGTGCCGGCCCGGTGGCCGGGGCGGGTGTCCCAGATCGCGAAGGTGGCGGGGGCGCCGGCGGTGAGCCGCCCGGAGCCGTCGGCGGCGGCGCGGGCGGCCACCCAGCCGCCGCGGGTGGCGGCGGTGAACGCGGCCGCGGTGCTGATGCGGGCGGCGGGGTTGTGGTGGTGGGCGGCGGCGTGGACGGCGCCCCACGGGTCGAGGGGGGTGACGGGGCTGTCGGAGGACAGGGCCAGGGTGACGCCGGCGGCGGTGTAGGCGGCGAACGGGTTCATGGCCGTGGCGCGGGCCGGGCCGAGGCGGGTGGTGTAGAGCCCGTCGGGGCCGCCGTAGCGGGCGTCGAAGGCGGGTTGGACGCTGGCGATGAGGCCGAGGCGGGCCATGGCGCTGATCTGGTCGGGGTGGGCGAGTTCGGCGTGTTCGACGCGGTGGCGGGCGGCGGCGACGGTGGCGGTGCCGAGGCGGGCGGCGGCGGCGTGCAGGCCGGTCAGGACGGTGTCGAGGGCGGCGTCGCCGATGGCGTGGAAGCCGGTCTGCAGGCCGGCGGCGGTGGCGTCGAGGACGATGTCGCGGATGTCGTCGGCGTCATGGTGGAGCTGCCCGTGGTGGGTGGGCTGGTCGTGGTAGGGGGTGCGCAGGGCGGCGGTGTGGGAGCCGAGGGAGCCGTCGACGAACAGGTCGCCGCCGTAGCCGACGGGGCCGACGCCGGGTTCGGCGGCGAGGGCGAGGGCGGTGGCGAGGTCGCCGGCCCAGTAGCCGGTGACGGCGGGGCCGGGTTCGTCGCGGGCGAGGGTGAGCAGGTCGGCGAGGTCGTCGGCGGAGGAGACCTGTGGTCCGCCCATCTCGTGTAGTGCGGCGATGCCGAGGGTGGCCGCGTGGGTGCGGACGCGCCGGGCGGCGTCGAGGCGGCTGGTGCGGGGCAGGTCGTGGTAGGCGGTGGTGCGGGCGCGGTGGTGGGCGTCGTCGCGGCACAGCCCGTCGCCGAGCCAGCCGGGGGCGTGGGGGGCGCGGGAGCGTTCGGCCAGTGTCAGGGAGATGACGGCGGTGTGGCCGTCGGCGCGGGCGAGGTAGACGTCGACGGGGCCGGCGGCGCGGGTCAGTTCGGCGGCGGTGGGTGGGCGCTGTTCGGGCCAGCGGGTCTCGTCCCATCCGGTGCCGAGCAGGGGCTGGCCGGGGCGGCGGCGGGCGGCGCGGTGGAGCTGGTCGAGGGCGTGGCGCAGGGTGGGGGTGTCGGTGAGGTCGACGCCGTCGAGGGCGAGTCCGGTGGCGGTGGTGTGGACGTGGGCGTCGACGAAGGCGGGGGTGACGGTGGCGCCGCGCAGGTCGACGGTGGTGGGGGTGGGGCCGCCGGGCGGGGTGTCGGTGGCGGTGCCGATCCAGGTGATGGTGGCGCCGTCGACGAGCAGGGCGGTGGCGTGTGCGGTGGTGGGGCTGTGGACGTGTCCGTGCTGGTAGAGGACGCGTCGGGGTGCGTGGGGGTGGGGGTCCGGGCGGGTGGGGGGCACGGTGCCTACTGTGCCGGGCGGTGGGGGTGTTCAGAGGCTGGGGGGACGTCCTTCGTAGGGGGTGGACAGGACGACCATGGTGCGGGTGGAGACGTTGGCGGCGGCGCGGATCTCCTGCAGGAGCGCCTCGAGGGCGGCGGGGTCGGAGACGCGGACCTTGAGCAGGTAGCTCTCCTCCCCCGCGACGCTGTAGCAGGCCTCGACGGCGGGCAGGTGGGTGAGCCGGTCGGGGGCGTCGTCGGGCTGGCTGGGGTCGATCTCCTTGATGGAGACGAACGCGGTGAGGGCCAGGCCGACCTGGGAGGGGTCGACGAGGGCGACGTAGGACGTGATGACCCCGCGCTGTTCGAGACGGCGGACCCGCTGGTGGACGGCGGACACCGACAGGCCGGTGGCACGTCCGAGATCGGTGAAGCTCATCCGGCCGTCGCGGCACAGCAGCTGCACGATCTGACGGTCTAGATCCTCCAACACGTTCCGGAGGTTATGCACAGATCGGCGGATGGTGCCGGCGAGGCCTGGTCCCGTGGGGACATCAGGTGCCTTCGCCAGGTGGTTGCGGTTACGTGCGGTGGGGTGTATGTGGCGAAGTGTGGCGGTGCGGGGTGGGAGGGTGCGGCGGGCGTCTCCGACGGGGTGGGGGTCCGGTGCGGGGATGTGGGGTGGTGGTGTGGGGGTCTGGCGCGGGTGGGTGTGGGTCGGGTTGGGCTGTCGATTGCGCATGCCAGTCTGACAAGATGACCATCGTGGATGACCAGGTGGGCGGGGCGCGTGGCGGGGCGGGTGGGGATCGGCTGTTGCTCGCGGACACCCCGTCGTTGTACTTCCGTGCGTTCCACGGGGTGCCGCGGTCGGTGCGGGCGCCGGACGGGATGGCGGTGAACGCGGTGCGGGGGCTGCTGGACGTGCTGGCCCGCCAGATCGGTGAGGTGCGGCCGCGGCGCCTGGTGTGCTGTTTCGACGCGGACTGGCGGCCGGCGTTCCGGGTGGCGCTGCTGCCGTCGTACAAGGCGCACCGGGTGGCGGGGCCGCCGGCAGGCGCCGGCAACGCGGCGGATGTGGCCGGTGTGGCCGGTGTGGCCGGTGTGGCCGGTGCGGGGGCCGAGGTGGCGGTGGCGGAGGAGGTGCCGGACGAGCTGGAGGCGCAGCTGCCGGTGATCGACGCGGTGCTGGACGCGTTCGGGATCGCGCGGGTGCGGGCGCCGGGGTTCGAGGCCGACGATGTGATCGCCACGCTCGCGACCCGGCACAGCGCGGGCGGGTCGGGTACGCCGGGGGGGCCGGTGGACGTCCTGACCGGGGACCGGGACCTGTTCCAGCTGGTGGATGACGGGGCCGGGGTGGCGGTGCGGTACGCGGTGGAGAAGTTCGTGCGGGTGGACGAGGCGTCGATCACCGCCCGCTACGGGGTTCCGGGCCGGGCGTACGCGGATTTCGCGGTGCTGCGGGGGGATCCCAGTGACGGGCTGCCGGGGGTGGCGGGAATCGGGGCGAAGACGGCGGCGGCGTTGCTGGGCAGGTTCGGGTCGTTGGAGGGGGTCCTCGCGGCGGTCGACGCGGGGGTGGTGGAGGGGTTCCCGGCGCGGGCGCGGGGCCGACTGGAGGCGTCCCGGGAGTATCTGACGGCGGCGGTCGGGGTGGTGGCGGTGGTGCGGGATGTGCCGCTGGGTCCGGTGGCCGATGCGCTGCCGGCGGGGGCGGTGGATGCGGGGGCGGTGCGGGAGCTGGCGCGGCGTTATGGGCTGGACGGTCCGGTGGGCCGGCTGGCCGCGGCCCTGGCCGCGGTGGCGGCGCAGAGGGCGGCTGCGGGCGCCGGGTCGGGGGGTGTGGGCGGCGGGTGAGGATGCCCTGGTCCGGGGCGGGGTGGCCGGGCGTGGGGTGGTACGGAGGGTCACCGGGGCGGGCCCGCCGGGCGGGTCGGTGTGGGCCGGCGGCGCGGCCGAACCGGCCGTGACGGTAGGTTGCCCCTCATCTGGCAGCGTGCGTGTACACGCAGGTGACCGACGGGTTCGTTCGCGGACGGGCCGGGGTCGCCTACTGTTGCGCACCGGGCGTCCGACGGGGGCGCCGGTGGGGCTGCGGTGAGGCGGAGGTGACCGGGTGGGGCTGCGTGAGCGGCTCGCGGGCAGGCGCGTGTTCGTGACCGGGGTGACCGGGTTCGTCGGGGAGGCGCTGCTGGAGCGGCTGCTGTCGGACTTCCCGGAGACCCGGGTGGTGGCGTTGGTGCGGCCGCGGGGCAGCCATTCGGGGGCGGCTCGCCTGGAACGGATGATGCGCAAGCCGGCGTTTCGCGCGCTGCGGGAGCGGCTGGGCCGGGAGGGCCTGGCGGCGCTGCTCGCGGAGCGGGTGACGGTCATCGAGGGTGATCTGGCGGACATGGGTGGTCTGCCCGCCGATCTGGATGTGGTGATCCACTGCGCGGGTGAGGTGTCGTTCGACCCGTCGATCGACGAGGGGTTCGCGACGAACGTGGGTGGGGTGCAGGAGCTGTTGCGGGCGGTGCACGCGACGGGGGCCCGTCCGCATGTGGTGCACGTGTCGACGGCGTATGTGGCCGGGTTGCGGTCGGGGCATGTGGCCGAGGGCCGGCTGGTGCACGACGTGGACTGGCGGGTCGAGCAGGCGTGGGCGGCGCGGGCGCGGGTGGCGGCGGAGGATGCGTCGCGGTCCCCGGAGACGCTGTCCGGGTTGCGGGTGCAGGCCGCGGGTGAGCATCTGCGGGCCGGGGCGCAGACGGTGGCGGCGCAGGCGGAGACGGCGCGGCGGGCGTGGGTGGCCCGTCGGCTGGTGTCGGCGGGTGCGGAGCGGGCGCAGGTGCTGGGGTGGACGGATGCGTACACGTTCACGAAGGCGATGGCGGAGCGGTATCTGGAGGAGTCGCACGGCGATCTGCCGTTGACGATCGTGCGTCCGTCGATCATCGAGAGCGCGCTGGCGAAGCCGTTCCCGGGGTGGATCGAGGGGTTCAAGATGGCCGAGCCGCTGATTCTGGCGTATGGCCGGGGTGAGCTGCCGGACTTCCCGGCGTCGCCGGACGCGGTGGTGGACATCATCCCGGTGGATCTGGTGGTGAACGCGTTGCTGGCGGCGGCGGGGTCCCCGCCGCCACCGGTGGACGTCCCGGCGTACTACACGGTGTGTTCGGGGTTCCGGAACCCGTTGCTGTTCCGTGATCTGTACGACTACGTGCGGGGGTATTTCCTGGAGCATCCGCTGCCGCTGCGGGGCCGGGGGTCGGCGGCGGTGCCGGAGTGGCCGTTCGCCGGGTCGGTGGCGGTGGAGGCGCAGCTGCGCCGCGGGGAGAAGGCGGTGGAGTGGGCGAACCGGGCGCTGTCGCATGCGCCGCGGTCGGAGCGGGTGCGCCGGTGGGCGGTGGATCTGGAGCGTTCCGAGGGTCGGGTGGCGTTCCTGCGGCGCTATTCGGATGTGTACCGGGCGTACACGAGCGCGGAGCTGGTCTACGTCGATGACGCGACGGCGGCGCTGCACGCGGCGATGGAGCCGTCGGACCAGGCGGATTTCGGGTTCGACCCGTCGTGTTTCGACTGGCGGCACTATCTGCAGGAGGTGCACTGCCCGGCGGTGACGGCGGTGCTGCGCCGGCCGCGGGACGCGGCGGGGCCGCGGCGGCTGGCGCGTAACCTTCCGGCCGGGGAGGGGGTGCTGGCGGTGTTCGACCTGGACGGGACGTTGGTGTCCTCGACGGTGGTCGAGTCGTATCTGTGGCTGCGGCTGGCGGATGCGTCGGCGGCGGGTCGGGCGCGGGAGGTGGTGTCGCTGGCGCGGGCGCTGCCGGGGTATCTGCGGGCGGAGCGCCGTGACCGGGGGCATCTGATCCGGTCGGTGTACGGCCGGTACGCGGGGGTGGATCCGGCGGAGCTGGCGGCGGTGGTGGCGCAGGCGGGGGCGGATGTGGTGCTGCGGCGGGTGAAACCGGCGGCGGTGCGCCGCGTGCGGGAGCATCGGGCGGCGGGGCATCGCACGGTGCTGCTGACGGGGGCGGTGTCGGCGTTGACGGTGCCGCTGGCCCCGCTGTTCGACGAGATCGTCGCGACCGAGCTGGAGGTCGGGGCGGACGGCCGGTACACCGGCCGGTTGGAGTCCTCACCGCTGGTCGGGGATTCCCGGGCGGCGTTCGTGGATCATTACGCGCGGGGGCGGGGGGCGGATCTCGCCGCGTCGTGGGCGTATGCGGACAGCCTGTCGGATCTGCCGATGTTGCGGGCGGTCGGTAATCCGGTGGCGGTGAACCCGGATGTGGCGCTGCACCGGTTCGCCCGGTCGGCGGGCTGGCCGATCGAGGAGTGGCCGTCGACGCCGGGTGAGCCGCGGCTGCTGGTGGGCAGCCGGGTGGAACGCGGGTTGTTCGCGGCGGCGGCGGTGGCGCAGGGCCGGGGCCGGGCCGCGGGTCGGGATCGTTCGGTGGGTCAGGGGGATGCGGTGCGAGCGGGTGAGGTGCGGTGACGCGCGGTCTGGAGCTGTACCGGTCGTTGCCGCGGTACGCGGCGGCGCGGGTGGTGTCGGGCCGGTTGCCGTGGCTTTCGGGGGCGGCGGCGACGACCGCGGCGCCGCTGCGGCTGGTGGACCGGGGGGATCCGGTGTTGCCGGGGCCGGGGTGGGTGACGGTGCGGCCGCGGCTGGCGGGGATCTGCGGGTCGGATCTGGCGACGGTGACGGGGCAGAGCTCGTTCTACTTCTCGCCGCTGGTGTCGATGCCGTTCACGCCCGGCCACGAGATCGTCGGTGATCTTCAGGAGTCGGTGATGCTGGGGGACGGCCGGCGGTTGGAGGCGGGGTCACGGGTGGTGATCGACCCGGTGCTGGGCTGTGCGGCGCGGGGCTTGGAGCTGTGCGGGGCGTGCGCGGGGGGGCGTACGTCGCGCTGTGACCGGGTGACGGTGGGGCATCTGTCGCCGGGGTTGCAGACGGGGTACTGCGCGGACACCGGCGGGGGGTGGAGCCGGGCGTTGGTGGCGCATCACAGCCAGGTGCATCCGGTGCCCGACGGGCTTGCCGACGAGCGTGCGGTGCTGGTCGAGCCGTTGGCGACGGCGGTGCACACCGCGGGCCGGGCCGGGATCGTGGCCGGGGACCGGGTGCTGATCGTCGGGTCGGGGGCGGTGGGGCTGCTGACGCTGCTGGCGGTGCGGGCGTTCACGAAGGCCGAGCATGTGACGATGGTGGCCAAGCATCGCCGGCAGGTGGAGCTCGCCGTGCGGTTCGGCGCCGACGAGGTGCTGGCACCGGATGACACGATCGGTGGGGTGCGCCGCGCGAACCGGGCGCTGCGGCTGACCCCGCAGCTCGGGGGCGATTTCCTGCTCGGCGGGGTGGATGTGGCGATGGACTGCGTGGGCAGTGCGTCGTCGTTGTCGACGGCGCTGCGGGTGACCCGGGCGGGGGGCCGGGTGGTGCTGTCGGGGGTGCCGTCGGGGTCGGTGGATCTGACGCCGCTGTGGTTCCGGGAACTGGAACTGGTCGGGACGTACGCGTCGTCGGGGGGCCGGCGCCGCGGCGCCGGCGACGACACCGCGGCCGGAGCCGGTGGGCCGGGCCCGGCGGGGGATCCGGGTGAGCCGGGGGACGGGTCGGATTTCGGTCGGGCGTTGGCGCTGGCCGCGACGGCCCCGCTGGACGGGGTGGTGTCGGCGGTGTATCCGCTGGCACGGTGGCGGGAGGCGTTGGACCATGCGCTGTCGGCGGGTCGGCTCGGCGCGGTGAAGATCGTGTTCGATCCGGCGGCGTCGGCGTGAGGCGCGTCGGCGTGTGGAGTGCCGCCGGTGGCGTGCCGGGATGGCGGGCCGGGGGCTGGGGTGCCGCGGGAGGCGGCACGGTCGGGGTATACGGGACTGTCTGCCCAGGTGGTGGCGGCTGCTGCCGCCGAGGGCGCGGCGGGCGCGGGGGCGCCGGGTCGGGCCGGGGCGACTCACAGACGAGGGGAACGTGTAGGTGAGACCGGGGTTCGTGCTCGAGGTCGACGAGCGCACTCCTCCGCTGCTGGTGCACCAGGGTGAGGGGCTGACGCTGGAGCGGTTCCCGCTGGGCACCCGGGTGGTGTATCCGCCGGAGTCGCTGCCGGGGGTGGGCGATGTGGACGCGGCGATCGCGGACGCGTTGGAGCATCCGTACAACTGTGAGCCGCTGCGGGTGCTGCTGCGGCCGGGGATGCGGCTGACGATCGCGTTTGACGATCTGTCGATTCCGCTGCCGCGGATGCGCCGGCCGGATGTGCGGCAGCGGATCATCGAGCAGGTGCTGACGCTGGCGGCGGCGGCCGGGGTCGACGACGTGCAGCTGATCGCGGCGAACGCGCTGCACCGGCGGATGACGGCGGCGGAGATCGAGCACATTGTCGGGGAGCGGGTTTTCCGGTCGTTCTGGCCGGACAACCTGTACAACCACGACGCCGAGGACCGGGACAACCTCCTGCATGTGGGGGTGACCGGCCACGGTGAGGATGTGGAGATCAACCGGCGGGCCGCGGAGAGTGACCTGCTGGTCTATGTGAACGTGAACCTGGTCGCGATGGACGGCGGGCACAAGTCGGTGCCGATCGGGTTGGCGTCGTACAACAGCCTGCGTCACCACCACAACAGTCACACGATGCTGCGGTCGCGGTCGTTCATGGACCACACCCGGTCGGAGATGCATTCCTCGGCGTGGCGGATGGGCCGGCTCCTCGCCGACCATCTGAAGATCTTCCATGTCGAGACGACGCTGAACAACGACTGTTTCCCGGACCGGTACAGCTTCCTGACCCGCCGTGAGTGGGAGTGGTCGGTGCGGGACCAGGCGATGGCGTACGGGATGAGCCGGGGCCTGTCGGTGATGCCGACCCGGCCGCGTCGCAGGCTGTTCCACGACCTGCTGGCCGACTACCAGGTGACGGGGGTGTTCGCCGGGGAGACGGAGGCCACCCACGACCAGACGATCGCCAGCGTGCACCGCCAGCAGCTGGTCGAGGTCCAGGGGCAGTCCGACGTGCTGGTGGTCGGCGTGCCCTACGTCGGCCCGTACAACGTGAACTCGGTGATGAACCCGATCCTCGCGACGTGTGTGGGGCTGGGGTACTTCTTCAACATGTACCGGGGGAAGCCGCTGGTGCGGCACCAGGGGGCGATGATCCTCTACCATCCGGTGACGCCGGAGTTCTCCCAGCTGCACCATCCGTCGTATGTGGACTTCTTCTCCGAGGTGCTGGCGGAGTCGACGGACCCGGCGACGATCGAGGCGAAGTTCGAGAAGCAGTACGCGACCGATCCGTGGTACACGCATCTGTACCGGACGTCGCACGCCTATCACGGTGTCCACCCGTTCTACATGTGGTACTGGGCGGCGCACGGCATGGACCACCTGGGTGATGTGGTGTGGGTGGGTGGTGACCGGGCGGCGTGCGCGCGGCTGGGGTTCCGGGCGGCGTCGACGTTCGCGGACGCGTTGGAGATGGTGTCGGGCACGGTGGGCCGCGACCCGTCGATCACCTACCTGCATTCCCCGCCGCACGCGCTGGCGGACGTGCGATGAGCGCGGCGGGGGTGTTCGGGGGTCCGCCGCGTCCCGGGGTGGGGGCGCGGGAGCTGGCGCGGGGGTTCCGCTGGGGTGGGCGGCGGCTGGTCCCGGCGTCGGCGCAGGAGTACCGCCGGGCGGTGCCTGCGCGGGAGTTCCCGACGGCGTGGGCGCGCAGCGGCCCGGCGCGGGCGGCGCGCACCGTGTTCCTGGAGTCGGCGATGGGCCCGCTGCTGCATGCGGCGTTGACGCCGACGGTGGCCGGGGCGGAGGTGTTCGACGCGGTCGGTGCCGGCCCGGTGCTGGTGGTGTCGAACCATTCCAGTCATCTGGACGCGCCGATGCTGCTGTGTGCGCTGCCGCGGCGGGTGCGGGAACGCACCGCGGTGACGGCGGCGGCGGACTACTTCTTCGAAAGCACCTGGCGGGGTCTGTCCTCGGCGCTGGCGTTCGGGACGGTGCCGATCGAGCGCCGCGGCGGGGCGCCGTCGTCGACGCCGGTGGATCTGCTGCGTGACGGCTGGAACCTGGTGGTGTTTCCCGAGGGCACCCGGTCGGCGGACGGGGCGCGGGGCCGGTTCCGGCTCGGTGCGGCGTATCTGGCGGTGACGGCGGGGGTGCCGGTCGTCCCGGCGGCGGTGCGGGGGGCGTACGCGGCGATGCCGCGGGGCCGGGCGTGGCCGGTGGCGGGCCGGCCGCGGGTGTCGGTGCGGTTCGGCCAGCCGATGCGTCCGGGTGACGGGGAGGATGTACGGGCGTTCACCGCCCGGTTGTCGGCGGAGGTGGACCGGCTCGGGGTGGAGGACGCGACGAGCTGGTGGGCGTCGCTGCGCCCCGGCGCGGCGGCCGACGCCACGGCCGCCGACGGTGCTGCGGCCACCCCGCGGGTGGGTGCGGCCGGCGGGCGTGGGGCGGTGCCGGTGGCGCGGTGGCGGCGGGTGTGGGAGGCCACCGAGCCTCCGGTGCCGGCACGGTCACGGTCGCCGTGGGAGCACTGACCCGACCCTCCCCCACAGTGTGACGCTCCTCACGCGTAGATCGTTTTGTGGATAACCCTGTTCACAGGGGGGTGGGTGGCGGGGGACGGCCTGGGGATGACCTGTGGGTCGCGGCCGACCCCCGGCGGGGGCGGGAAGTCAAGGCGTCACTTCGCCGGGTGTCACAGGTATCACTGTGTGCATGGCTTTGCTGCACCGGTTCCCGCGCCCCGACGGCCGTCCCACCGCGCGGCCCGCACCGTCCACGCGCGCCCCGTCCACCCTGCCGCCGAGTGTGGCGCGGGTCGCGGCCCGCACCCGGCTGTCCGCCGAGCTGCTCGCCGCGATGCTGGAGATCGAGGACCGCACCCGCGCGACGCTGGACGACATGGAACGCGCCGACAGGCTCGCCGCACGGCTGCTGGCCCGCCGCCGTGACCGTCTCACCGCGGCGGAGCCGCCGCGGCAGCTGTCCGCCTGAGCCCGTCCGGCGGCCATGGTCGGGTGGGGGTCAGGCGGTGGTGTCGGCGCCGTCCGGGTGGGTGGTCAGGGGGAGCAGGCCCGGCCCGGCGATGGAGACGATCTCGTTGACGCGGCGGCTGAGCAGCCGGGACGGGTGCACGTCGAGGATGTCGACGATCTCGCCGAGCATCCGCGAGGCTTCCGGTGGGTCGTCGGGGGCGAGTGCCCCGGCCAGCGACGCCAGCGCCCAGCCGCGTTCCACCGTTCCCGAGCTGGTCATGTCGACCGCGATGCGGCCGAGGTCCGCCGCTCCCTCGCCGCCCATGCGGCTGACGACGTCGGCGACGACGCACGCTTCGCGGACCTCGTCGAACGCCGGCCAGCCGGGGTGGCGCAGCCCCTGGACGTTGGGGCGTTGGGTCAGCCGGTCCAGAGCGATCAGCGCGGTGTCGGTGTCACCGAGGGTCGCGGCGGCGCCGGCTTCGAGCGCGGCCGCCCAGCCATGCAGGTAGGGATGCCCGGCGGCGTCGGCGCGGCGCGCCGCACCCGCCGCCGCGTCGTAGCGGCCGGTGACGAACGCGACGAGCGAGTCGAGGGTCGCGGCGGTGCCGGTGAGCAGCGGGTCGTCGAGCTGGGCGGCGAACTGGTCGGTGAGGGTGGCGAACCGGCGCGCGGACGGGTCGTCGCCGGTTTCGACGGCGAGCACCCCCAGGTAGAACGACAGGAACCCGGCGACGCCGGTGAGTTCGCGGTGGACGGCCGGGGACAGCCGGCGGCCCAGTGCGGCCTGCGCGCGGCGCCAGTCGGCGATCACCGGCCGGACCAGCAGGGTGTGCGGCAGGGTGAGCAGGGTGGTGGCGTAGCGGTGCAGCCGGTCGTCGAACTCGGCCATGGTCAGCGGGTCCGGGTCGGCGTAGGCGATCTCGCGGGACAGCATGGCGGCGGCGCGGGACGCCGCCGCCATCCCCTGCCGGTCGGGACGGGCGGAGTCGGGTAGCTCCACGTGGCTCATCCCCCTCCTCCCCGCCCCGGGCCCGCCTGGTGTGGGCGGTGGGGCCGTGATGCGTTCCCGGCGTGGGCCGGGGACACGGTCCGTGGCGCGACCCCGGGCCGAGGTGGCCTGGGGTCGGAGGTGAACCGGACTGTGCGCTGCGGTGCGTCACCCACTCCGTTGGATCAGTGACTCTCGCACGCTACCGTGTTCGCCGTCACGGCGGGAAATGAAGGTGTGATGTCGTGGTGGCCTGGCACCATCGCGCCGCAGCTGCCAGGCCGGATTCCCCCCGCACGCCGATTGTTGTCCACGTCCTGGTGCGGAGTACAGGTTTCAGCGGGATTGTGGTGTGTTACGGGCAGCTGACTGCCGGCCCTCCCCCCGTCTGAGGGCATCACCCGCGGCGGGGGTGGCCGGCCTCGGGTCGGGTGTGGGCTCTCGGCCGAGATGGAGGGTGTCCGGACCGCGGGTGAGCGTCTCCGGGCGCGGATCGGGGACCGTCTGGTGTACGTGTCCGTCGACATCGACGCCCTTGATCCGGGCTCCGGTATTTATATACCGGAGTTAGTGTGATGGGCATGGTACGCACCGCGCTGACCCCGGCTGAACGTGCCCGCGGCTGCCGTCTTGGTGCTCTGCTGCGGGAGGCCCGTGGAGCCCGCGCCGTCGCCGAGATCGCCGTTGCCGCCGGCCTGTCCGTCGAAACCCTCCGCAAGATCGAAAGCGGACGGATTCCCACCCCGACGTTCTTCACCGTCGCCGCGCTCGCGCGGGCCCTCGACCTGTCCCTGGACACCCTGGCCCACACCTGCGACGCCCCGTCGTACGGCACGTCCACCACCCGGCCGGCGGCCACGGCCGGCCTGCCCGCCGTCACCGCCGGCGCCGGCGCCGGCGGCTGACACCAGCGCGCACCCGGCGGACGTCCAGGCCGGCGGGGGTCAGTCGCCTCCGCGGGCGACGCCCCCCGCCGAGGCGACGCCGACCACCCGGCCCCCCTCGTCATGAGCATGCTGCCCGTGCCCGTGGGAGTGCCCGTGGGAGTGGTCGTGGGGGCTGGTGGGGTCGTCGGGATGGTCGTGCGGGGTCTGCACCTGCCCGACCCGATGCGCATGCCCGGGCAGCGCGATCCGGTACAGGCAGGTGTCACAGTTCATCCGGATGTCCCCGCCGAGGGCCTCCCGGTAGCGTTCCAGTACCAGGTCGACGAGCGCCGGCCCGTCCCCGAGCAGCCCCGCGCACGCCACCGCCACCTGCGGATGCGCCGCCGCCCACTCCTGTGCCTGCGCCACGGTGCGCCGCGGCAGCACCCCGGTGAACAGGAAGTACGGGGCGACCACGACCCGGGTCCCGCCCAGGCGGCGGATCCGCTCCAGCCCGGCGGGCACCGACGGCTCGGCCAGGCTGATGAACGCCACCTCCACCCCGGCGAACCCGCGGCCCTCCCACAGCAGCCGGGCGACCTTGACCACCTCGGCGTTGGCGTCCGGGTCGGTCGACCCGCGCCCGACCAGCAGCACCGTCGTCGCCGACCGCGCTCCGGGCGGGCACACCGCGTCGATGCGCTCCTCCAGCAGGGCCAGCAGCGACGGATGCGGGCCGAGGGGACGTCCATAGGCGTAGGTCAGCTGCGGATGACGGTCCCGCTCCCGGGCCATCGACCCGGGAATGTCCCCCTTCGCGTGGCCGGCGGAGATCAGCGTGAGCGGGACGACGCCAAGCCGGTGATGCCCGGCGTCGACCAGGCGGGTCACCGCGTCGGCGACCGGCGGTGCGGACAGCTCGATGAACCCGCCGTCGACCGCCAGCCCGCCGGCCCGTTCCCGCACCCGGGTGACGAACCGGCGGAACTGCTCGGCGCCGTCCCGGTCCCGGGTGCCATGCCCGACGATCAGCAGCGCCGGTGCGGGCGCGGGACGGCTGGCGGCGGTGGGGATGGGGGTGGGGGTGGGGGTGTGCTCGACGGTCACCTCGACGGTCCTCCTGCGGCTCGGCCGGCACGGCGGCGGGAACGGATCAGCTCCATCAGCTCCATGCGTAGTCCCGGGGGGTGACCACCAGCCCGGCGCGCAGCCGGGTCCGTGACGAGCCGACCACCACCGTCGTGGTCATCCCGACCAGGTCCAGCAGCCGCTCCCGCTCCGCCGCGTCCGCGCTGCCGCCCTCCCCGCCGGTCAGCGCACCGAGGGTGGTGACGGTGACCCGCTGCCCGGGCCGGAACGCGTCGGTGACCAGCCCCACCGGGGTGCCCGGCGGGCGGGCGGCGGCGAGCGCGGCCAGCGCGTCGGGCAGCTGGTGGCGGCGGGTGCGGCTGCGCGGGTTGTAGAACGCGACGGCCAGGTCGGCGTCGGCGACGGCGCGCACCCGGTGCACGATCCGCTCCCACGGGGTGTGCAGGTCCGACAGGCTGATCAGCGCATGGTCATGGCCCAGCGGGGCGCCGAGCAGCGCCGCGGCGGCCAGCGCCGCGGTCACCCCCGGCACGGCGACGACGTCGAACGACCCGTCGGCCAGGTCCAGCGCCGGGCTGCCCATCGCGTAGATCCCGGCGTCCCCGCTGCCGATCAGCGCCACCGCATGACCGGCGCGGGCCTGGTCCACCGCCGCCTGGGCGCGGGCCTGCTCGTCGCCGAGCCCGCTGGCGAGCACCCGCACCCCGGCCGGCAGCAGATCCGCCACCGAGGCGACGTACTGGTCGAGGCCGACGACGACGCCGGCGCGGCGCAGCTCGGCGCGGGCCCGCCCGGTCAGCAGCCCCCGGTCACCCGGGCCGAGCCCGACGACGGCGAGCCGCCCCCGGGGCCGGTGCCGCGCGACGGCGACCGTCGCATGGGCGCTGACCTGCTTGGCGACGACCAGCTCCGCGGCGGTGCCCGCACCGGCGGATGCGACCTGGCCGGGTGGGCCGTCGGGCCGGCGCGCCGGGGCGGACAGCAGGCAGGCGGCCTCGGCGACACTCGGGGTGCCGACCGCGGCGCGGACGACCTCCGAGGGATGGGGCACCGTCACCCCGGCGAGTTCCTCGGCGGTGTGCACCACCAGCGGCCAGCCGCGGCGCGCGGCGACCTGTAGCAGCCCGGCCTCGTCGGCCTTCGCCGTCACCGTCGCCAGATGGGACACCGCGGCGGGAGACAGACCGGCACCGGCCAGCGCGGCGTCGATCAGCGTGTCGATCTCCGCGGCGGGTGCCCCGCGGCTCGCCCCGACCCCGACGACCAGGCTCGGTGGCCGGTAGACGACCCGCGGCACGGCACCGGCCGGCGGGTCGGGCAGCAGCCGGTCGGTGATGTGGATCTCCCCGGCGACGGTCCCGTCCGCCGGGCCGTCCAAGGCCGCCGGGTCGGTGCCGGGCCGGTCGGTGCCGGGCCGGTCGGTGCCGGGTGGGTCGGCGGCGCGCACCGACGGGGGCAGTGCCGGCAGCGGCCACACCGCGTCGGTGTGCAGGGTCACCGGCTGCCCGGACAGCATCGCCGTGCCGACCGCGGCCAGCTGCGCACCGGCGTCCACCGTGAACCCGGCCTCGGCGCCGAGGCCGTCAAGGGCGGCGACGCCGGTCACGTCACTGGCCGTGGTGATCACCGGGGTGGCGTCGAAGACGTCGGCGACCTGTTCGGCGAGCCGGTTCGCGCCCCCGGCGTGCCCGCCGCACAACGCGACGGCGAACCGGCGTGCCTCGTCCACACACACCACACCCGGGTCGTGGTCCTTGCCGCGCAGCAGCCCGTCGAGGAGCCGCACCGTCGCGCCGGTCGCCAGGAAACAGACGACTCCGTCGACACCGTCGGTGACGGCGGCGGCGAGCGCGTCACGTGCCCGGCCCGGGTACAGACGGGCGGTGGGCCAGCGGGCGGCGAGCTCGGCGGCGGCGGCCCGCCCGGCGGCGGTCACCGCCACCAGCGCCACCCGTCCCGCTGTTCCACCCGGCCCACCGAGCTCCGCCGCCTCGACCGCGGCCGAGGGCACAGGCACGGGTGGGGCGGTCCGCGCGGTGGTGGACACCGGTCCGGCCGGGGTCTGGGTGCCGCCGGCTGCGACCAGCGCCCGGTCCTGATCACGCAGGGCGCTGCGCGCCGCCGGCTGCGCCCGCCGGTAGGTGTGGAAGTGCCCCGGATGGTAGAGGTGGGAGCGGCGGCCGCCGGCATCCAACGCCGGCCCGACGAGGATCAGCGTGTGCTTCCACAGCCGGTGCTCGCGGACGGTGTCGGCCAGCGTGTCCACGGTGGCGCGCACGATCAGCTCATCCGGCCAGCTGACCTGGTAGGCGATCACACACGGGGTGTCCGGCGGGTAGCCGCCGGCGAGCAGCTCCTCGCGTAGCTGCGTGGACCGGGCGGCGGACAGGAACAGCGCCATCGTCGTGCCGTGCCGGGCCAGGTCACGGACCTCCTCCCCGGGTGGCATCGGTGTCTTCCCACCCCCGAGACGGGTCAGGATGACCGACTGGGCGATCTCCGGCACGGTCAGCTCCCGGCCGATCGCCGCGGCCAGCGCGGTGAAACTGCTGACCCCCGGGACGATGTCGCAGGCCATCCCGAGCCGGTCGCAGATCTCCACCTGCTCCTGCACCGCACCCCACAGCGCCGGGTCCCCGGAGTGCACCCGGGCGACGTGCAGCCCGTCGGCGGCGGCCCGCCGGTAGATCGCCTCCACCCCTTCCAGCGGCAGCGCCGCCGAGTCGACGAGTTCCGCCCCGGCGCGGGCGTACCGCAACATGTCCGGATGGACCAGCGACGACGCCCAGATCACGATGTCGGCGGCGCCGATCACCGCCGCGCCGCGGACCGTGATCAGATCCGCGGCGCCGGGCCCGGCACCGACGAAACTGACCCGTCCCTCACCCCGCCGCCCGGTCACCGGGCCCGCCCGGGCCAGCGCGGCCGGCGGGTCGCCAGCACCGTGGACAGGTAGGGGCCGGTCGCGTCGACGTCAAGGTCGCCGGCCGGGCGGATGTCCTGCTCGGGCAGGCCGAGGGCCGCCCCGTAGACGGCGTGCCCGGCCGGGCCGTCGAGGCGCCCCGCGGCCGCGAGGACCGCGCGCAGCGCCGGCAGCGCCCGCCCGCCCTTGTACGCGACGACCGTGTCGAACGTGTCGACGGCCGCCTGGTAGGCCGGCACCCCGGCGGTCAGCGGCAGCAGCGCGACGGTCTCCGTGCCGTGCGCGAGGACCGTCCCGGACCGGGCGGCCAGGTCCTGCATCGCGGTGATCCCCGGCACCGTGTCCAGGACCAGGTCGGGGACGAGCGCGGTCACGGCCGCGGCGAGCGCGGTGAACGTCGAGTACAGGTTCGGGTCGCCGATGGTCGCGAACGCCACCGTCACCGCGGCCGCGGTGACGGTCCGCTGGCTGTCGGTGTGGCCGCGGCGGAGCGCGTCGGCGACGGTGCGGGCGGGGCCCGCGTAGTCGGCGTCGCCGGTCATCCGGAACGGCAACCGCACCACCCGGTCATGATCGACATGGCTGCGGACGGTCATCTCCGCCCGGCCCGGCACCGCCGTCCCGTCCCCACCGGCGCCCGGCCCGTACGGCCCGTGACCGTCACTGACCGGAACGAACACCACATCGGCGTCCCGTAGGACCCGCACCGCGCGGAAGGTCACCAGGTCCGGGTCTCCCGGCCCGACCCCGACCCCGACCAGCCGCGGGCTCACTGTGCCGCTCACCGCGACGCCACCTCCCGTTCTCCGTTCGCACCAGGTGTCTGCAGATCCGCCCCCGACGGGCGGGCGGTGTGGGCGGCGGCGACCAGCCGGGCCGCCAGCCCCGGCACTCCCGCCCAGTGCAGGTGCAGGTAGGAGGCGTGCACCCCGCCCCGGACGAAGCCCTCCACCTGCCCGTCGTGCTGCCCGTCGGGCGCCCCGTCGTCGCGGTCCGCGCCCGGTGGCGGGTCGATCCGCCAGGCCGGCGGGTCCGCCAGCGCCCCGCGGGGCACGGTCAGCCGGGTGCGGTGGAACTCGTGGGCGTGCACCACCGTGCCCGCCGCGGCCAGCGCACTGTCGGTGGCGGCGACCGCCCGCCGGTATCCCAGGGTGAGCCGCGGGCCCATCACCGCGTCGGTGTCGAGGACACCGCACATCCGCGTGCCGTCCAGGGACCGGCCCAGGTACAGCAGCCCGGCGCATTCCCCGATCACCGGCGCGCCGCGGGCGGCGAGGGCGGCGACGGCGGCGCGCAGCCGGGTGTTGGCGCCGAGGGCGGCGGCGTGCTCCTCGGGGAAACCGCCGCCGACGACGAGGGCGTCGGTGCCCGGCGGCAGGGTCTCGTCACGCAGCGGATCCACGGTGAGGACGTCGGCGCCGGCGGCGGTGAGCAGTTCGGCGTGCTCGGCGTAGCCGAACGTGAACGCCGGCCCGCCGGCCACCACGACCCGCACCGGCCGCCCCCGCCCCCGACCCCGACCCTGTGCCTGTGCGCCGGCGTGGCCAGCGGCCGCGGTGGGATCCCACGAATCGGTGGGCAGCGGTGGGGCGGTGGCGGCCAGGCGCAGCAGCCCGTCCAGGTCGACCGCGGCGGCGGCGAGCGCGCCGAGACGGTCCACCGCGGCCCGCGCCGGGGCCGACCGTTCCGCCGCCGGGACCAGACCCAGGTGTCGTGACGGGGTGTGCACCGCGTCGTCGCGGGGCAACGCCCCGAACACCGGCAGCCCGACGTCGGCCAGCGCCTCGGTGAGGATCCGCCGGTGCCGCGCCGACCCGACCCGGTTGAGGATCACCCCCGCCAGCCGCACCCGCGGGTCGAACCGGGCGAACCCGGCGGCGAGGGCGGCCACGGACCGGCCCAGGCCCGACCCGTCGACGACGAGCAGCACCGGTGCGTCGAGCAGCCGCGCGACCGCCGCCGTCGACCCGTGGTCGGCCTCCTGCCCCGGGCGGGGAGTGGCGACGCCGTCGAACAGGCCCATCACCCCCTCGACGACCGCGACCTGCGCACCGGCGGCGCCGTGCGCGAACAGCGGCGCGATCCGCCCCGCCCCGCACAGCACCATGTCCAGGTTGCGGCCGGGACGCCCGGTGGCCAGCGCATGGTAGGTCGGGTCGATGTAGTCCGGGCCGACCTTGTGCGCCGAGACCGCCAGCCCCCGTCCCGCCAGCGCCGCCATCACCCCGGTCGCCACCGTCGTCTTCCCCGACCCGCTGCCCGGCGCGGCGATCACCAGCCGGGGGATGTCCAGCGGGCTCACCGGGTCACCATTCGATACCCCGCTGGCCCTTCTGCCCGACGTCCATCGGATGTTTCACCTTCGTCATCTCGGTGACGAGGTCGGCGGCGTCGAGGAGCGCTGCCGGCGCGTCGCGGCCGGTGATCACCACATGCTGGTGGCCGGGGCGGGCGGCGAGGACGGCGAGGACCTCGTCGAGGTCGATCCAGCCCCACCGCAGCGGGTAGGTCAGCTCGTCGAGGACGTACAGCCCGTAGGTCTGCGCGGCCAGGTCACGGGCGATCTGCGCCCAGCCCTCCGCCGCCGCACCCGCCGGGTCCTCCGCCAGCTCCAGGCGACGCTGCACCCAGCTCCACCCCGACCCCATCTTGTGCCAGGTGACCGTCCCGCCCTGGCCGGTGTCCGCCAGCGCCCGCAGCGCCTTCTCCTCACCGATGCGCCACTTCGCCGACTTGACGAACTGGAACACCCCGACCGGCCAGCCCTGCGCCCAGCCACGCAACGCCAACCCGAACGCGGCGGTCGACTTCCCCTTCCCCGTCCCGGTGTGCACGATCAGCAGCGGACGGTCACGGCGCTGCCGCGTCGTCAGCCCGTCGTCGGGAACCCGCTCCGGCTGCCCCTGCGGCGCCATCAGGCCACCCACCCCGTCGCCGCACCCACGCCCACGGCGCCGGGGACACCCAGCGCGTCCAGGCCGACGACGGACGCCCCGAGGGCGACGGCGAGGCGGCCCGCCAGGCCCAGGCGCACCGGGCCGGTCTCACAGTCGACCACCACACTGGTCAGCCCCGCCCGCCGCGGCGCCGCGCCGGCCGGCCGGCCCGTCCGGGTGGCGACCCCACCGGCGCCGCGGACCAGTGCCCGCGCCGCCCCCCGTGGATCCGGCCCGGCGGTAGCCCGCCCGTCGGTGACGAGCACCAGCAGGGGACGCCGGTGCGGATCACGGCGGGCCTCGGCGCGCAGCACCCCCGCCGCGGCGTCCAACCCGGCCGCGATCGGGGTCCGCCCGCCGGTCGCCAGCCCCGCCAGACGCCGGGCCCCCACCTCCACACTGGACGTCGGTGCCAGCACCACCTGCGCCCCCACCCCCCGGAACGTGATCATGCCGATGCGGTCGCGGCGCTGGTAGGCGTCGACGAGCAGCGACATCACCGCGGTCGCGACGTGCCGCAGCCGGGTACGGGCCGCCATCGACCCGCTGGCATCGACGACGAACAGCACCAGGTTCCCCTCCCGTCCGCGGCGGTGCGGCCCCCGGCGGTCCGCCGGTGTCAGGACCAGCCCCGGGCCGGTGCGCCCGCGGAGCCGCTGGTGCGGCGCGGCGGCCCGCAGCGTCGCCGTCACGTGCAGCCCGGGGGCGTCTGCCCCGGCGCCGGTCACCGCGCCACGCGGCCCGCCGGCCGCCGAACGGCGACCCGCCGCCCCCGCGCCGACGCCGGCGACCTGCAGCAGCCGCGGCCGAAACGGCGCCCCGGCCGCCCCGACCGTGCCCGTGGCAGCCCCCTGCCCGGATCCGGGTTCCCGCCCCGACCGGGCGACCTGCCGTCCCGCCGCCCCCGCCCCGGCGGGGGCGGACCCGTCGCCGTTCCCGGCGTTCCCGGTGCCGTCGCCCGTGGGGCCACGGTCAGGGTGCGCGCCGGCGGGCAGGCCACCGGCCGGCGGGGACGCCGCACCACCCGCCGAGGACTGCCCGCCACCGGCACCCGCCGAGCCCGCTCCCGCCGGCTCGGTGGAGGAGGGCTGGTCCGGGTGGGGGGTCTGGGTGGGCCAGCGCTGCCCGCCACCCGGCGGCCCCGGTGCCCCTCCGCCTCCGCCTCCGCCTGGACCGTCGTCGTCCCCGTCGGGCGGGCTGATCCGATCCCGCAACGCGTCGTCGACGGTCTGCGTCAGACCGGTGTCGTCCGCGGCACCGGGGGCGTCGAACGGGCCGCGGCGGCGCCGGTGCGGCAGCACGAACCGGGCCGCGACCCGAATGTCGTCCGCCAGCACCTCCTCGCGGCCCTCCCACGCCGCCACCGCCATCGCCGTACGAGCCAGCACCACGTCGGCGCGCATCCCGTCCACATCACACGCCGCGCACACCGCCGCCACCGCGTCCACCGCCGCGTCGGCGAGGACCATGCCGGCGAGCCGGTCGCGGGCGTCGGCGATCCGGGCGGCCAGCTGCGCCTCGTGACCCTCCCAGGCAGCGGTGAAACCCACCGGGTCGGCGTCGAACGCCAACCGGCGGCGGATCACCTGCGCGCGCACCGCCGGATCCCGGCTGGCGGCGACCGTCACCGTCAACCCGAACCGGTCCACCAGCTGCGGGCGCAGCTCCCCCTCCTCCGGGTTCATCGTCCCCACCAGCCAGAACCGGGCCGGGTGGCGCACCGACACCCCGTCCCGTTCCACCTGCGCCACCCCGAGGGCGGCCGCGTCGAGCAGGACGTCCACGAGATGGTCGGCGAGCAGGTTCACCTCGTCGACGTAGAGCACCCCCCGGTGGGCGGCGGCGAGCAGCCCCGGGCGCAGCGCCGTCACCCCTTCGGCCAACGCCCGGTCCAGGTCCAGCGCGCCGGTCACCCGGTCCTCGGACGCCCCCACCGGCAGCTCGACGAGGCGCGCCGGGCGGGTCAGCGCGGTCGGGGACGGATGCGGCCCGTCCGGGCACTGCGGCGCCGGTGCCTGCGGATCACAGGAGAACCGGCAGCCCGCCACCACCGTCACCGCCGGCAGCAGCGACGCCAGCGCCCGCACCGCCGTCGACTTCGCGGTGCCCTTCTCCCCACGGACGAGGACCCCGCCGACCGCCGGGGACACCGCGTTGAGCAGCAACGCCAGCCGCAGCTCGTCCAACCCGACCAGGGCACTGAACGGAAACGTCACCACCGGCCCACACACCCCCACCCGCACCCCGACCCCGCAGGTCGCTCGCCGGGTGGCAACGCGGGTGGCCGGGGCCTCGCCGGCATCGCCGGCCTTGCCGTCACAGCGGTACGCACAATGGTGGGCATGGCGAAACGTCCTCCCCGGGGTGTCCTCGCCCTCGAAGCCAGCGCGGACGGCGGCAGTATCCTGGCTCCCGGATCAACGCCTGCCCTCGGCCTTCCAGCGGCCATCCTCGCCGCCGTGACCGTGTGCTGAGGTCGACTCCCCGGTGACAGTGGCGGGACCGCGCCGGATTCACACCGGCTTCCTGCCCGACCGTCCGGCGCTCAGCATGGCACATCGGGCATCTCCCCGGGGCCCGCCTGAGACCCACGCCCCGTTCCGGCCCACCGGCCCCCAGCAGCACCATCGGGGGATACCGGGGGTGCGCGCCCCCACCGCGGTGGGGGCTACAGGCCGACGCGACCCGACGGGTTGTCGGCGTCGAACAGCCGCCCGGCGCGCACGTACGACTCCAACGACGCCGCCGACCGCCACCGGCCCTGCCGCATGATCGACCGGTCGGTCACCCCGGCGCGCGCCGCCGCCGTCGCGAACCCCGACCGCAGCGAATGCCCGGCGAAGTCCGCCGGGTCGAGTCCCGCGGCCGCCACCCGGCGCTGCACGATCCGTGCCACCGACCCGGAGTAGAGCCGCCCCGCGCCGACCTGCCCATGCCGGTTGACGCCCCGGAACGCCGGCCCGCCGGCCAGCGGCACCCCCGCCCCGGCCGCCGCCGCCACCCAGCCCCGCCACGCCCGGACCGGGCACGTCGGACGGTACGACCCGTACGACAGACCGACCTGCGCGCCGGCCGCCTCCTGGTCGGTCTTCGACCGGCGCACCGTCACCACCAGCCCGTCGTCGGTCTCCACCAGATCCGCGGTGTTCAACCCGACCAGCTCGCTGCGCCGCAGGCAGCCGGCGAACCCGACCAGCAGCAGCGCCCGGTCCCGCACATCGGCGAGCACCGCGTCGTCCAGACCGGCGACGACCCGCGACAGCAGCGAGGTGTCCAGCGCCGCCTTGCGGGACGGGGCGACGCCGCGGGAACGGCGGATCCCGTTCCACACCGCCGACACCTCCGCCGCGCCCGTCGGGTTGACCGCGTGGGCGAGCTGGTGGGCCACCGAGATCGCCGCCAGCCGGCGGCGGATCGTCGACGGGGCGTACCCGGCGTCGGCCAGCGCGGCGATGTACCCGGCGACGGTCACCGGCGACGCCGGCAGGTCACCCAGCCCCTCCTGCGCGCACCAGCCGCGGAAGTGACGCAGGTCCGCGTCGTAGGCCCGCCACGTCGCCGCCGACCGCGACGCCCGCGCATAGTCCCCGACCCGGCCGGCGAGCGGACCACCGAGCCCCACCAGCGCCCCGGCCCCACCGGCCGCCGGCCCCACCACCTCCCCGGTGACGACCTCCCCGGCCAGCACCGCCTCGCACCCCGCCTCGCCCCGCACCCCGTCCCCGGTCAGGTCCCCGTGCACCCTCGGTCACCTCCCGACCCGCGCCCGCCCACCCCGGCGGGCCATGGACGTCCACCAACGCCACGGTGATCGTAATCGCCGGGTAGGTGCGGACCCGGTGGCACACCGGCCCCTACCGGCCGGTAGGACACCGCACCGTCCGGTACCGGTGCGGTGTCCTCAGGCTGACAGCCGTACCCGCAGGTCACGGCGGTGATCATACTGCGCCGGGTGCACCGCGACGGACGTCCCGACGTCCCCCCGGCCGGCGAACAGACCGACGGCACCGGCGTCGCCTCCGCCGGATTCACCCTCCACACCTACACCGACGACGAGGCGACCATCAGCTACCTGCTCGTCGCCACCCGCGGCAGCCAGCACACGTACGTCGTGTACCGGCTGACGGTCCGCTGGGTCGACGGCGACTGGAAACTCCTCGCGCCACCCGGCGGCGACTTCGGTGCGGTGGGCAGCACCCCCACCAGCCTCGACGGCTTCCAGCCGTTCGTCCGCCGCGGCATCCCCGCGTAGCCGCAGCCACCAGGGCGGCGCCGGACAGGCGCCGGGGGAGGACCAGGTGCGCGATGACGGACAGACCGACCCCGCCCGGCAGCCCACCGACACCCACGACACCCACGACGTCCGCCGGGCGGGGACCTACCCGCCGCGGACGACCCCGCCGCGGACGACGAGACCCGCCGCGGCGGCCCCGCCGACACCGTCGTCGAGGTGCACCACCGTGCGCCCGGCCCGCGCCAGCAGCCCCGCCGCGATCGCCGCCCGGTACCCCGACCCGCAGTACACCCACACCACCCCCGCCGGCACCTCCCCGACCCGACCCGCCAGCTCCGGCAACGGCACATGCACCGCCCCGTCGACATGCCCCGCCGCCCACTCCCCACCCAGACGCACATCGAGGACCACCTGCGCCGGGGGCAGCCCACGCGGCGGCGTCCCCACCCGGGCCGCGGCCAGCTCCGCGAAGGTCGCCGCCGGCAGCGCCGCGAGCCGCCCCGCCTCACCACCCGCCCACCGCACCGGGCTGCCCGTCGCCGCCGCCGCCGGCCGGTCGATCCCGATCCGCGCCAGCTCCCGCTGCGCCTGCGCCAGATCGGCCTCCGTGTCGGCGAGCAGCGTGATCGGCGCCCCCCACGGCGCCAGCCAACCCAGCCACGTCGCCATCGGACCATCCAGACCCAGGCTGATCGTCCCCGCCAGATGACACTGCGTGTATGCGGCCCGCGACCGCAGGTCCACCACCCACTCGCCGGCCGCGAGGCGCGCCCCCAGCTCCGCCGGCGCCGCGCGCCGCACCGGCGTCAGATCCACCGGTCCCGCCCCGGCGGCGTTACGGGCCCCCATGTGCGCGTAGTACGCCGGGTAGGCGTCCAACCCAGCCAGCACCTCGGCGACGAAGTCGTCGCGTTCCAGACGCAGCGCCGGATTCACCGACCGTTCCCGCCCGATCGTCGACGCCGCCGCGTCCGCCTGCGTCGCCGAACAGAAACTGCCGAACCCGTGCGTCGGCCACACCCACGCCCCACCCGGCAGCGCATCGGCCAGCCGCCGCACCGACGCATGCTGGCGCCCGGCCAGCGTGTGCGCCTGGTCCGCCCCGAGCAGGTCGGTGCGTCCCGTCGTCCCGAACAGCAGCGACCCGCCGGTGAACACCCCCACCGGCCCGTCCGGACCGGCCAGCACGAACGACAGGTGGGTGAACGTGTGCCCCGGGGTGCCCACCACCACCAGCCGCAGCGACGGCGACACCACCACCTCGTCGCCGTCGGCGACCGCCACCCGGTCGAAACCCACCCGGTCGCCGGCCGCGACCAGATACCGCGCCCCGGTCAGCCGGGCCAGCGCCAACCCGCCGGAGACATAGTCGTTGTGCAGATGCGTCTCCGCGACATGGGTGATCCGCACCCCGAGCCGGCCCGCCAGCGCCAGCATCCGGTCGATGTCACGCTGCGGGTCGATGACCACCGCCACCCGCCCGTCATGCGCCAGATAGCTGCGGTCACCCAACGTCGAGGTCTCCACAACCTCCACCTGCACCTGGCCCGTCGTCATCCCCACCCCTGCCCGCCCGCCGAGCGCCCCCCCGGGCGGGGTGGCGTCGGCGGTCCCGTCGGTCGACGTCGCCCTGCCCGTTCCCGGCCCACCCCGCGGCCACGCCCCGGCGCCGGTCACAGGACGACCACCCCAGCCAATACGCCGACCGGCCCGCGCGGCGACCGCCCCCCACCGGCCCAGGCCCTCCCCACCCGCCGCGCCATCACCCCCCGGGGCTGGTCACCGGCCGCACCGGCTCCTGCGCGGCACCATCCACCCGCCGTCACCGGGGTGACGACCCTCACCCACCGGGGTCCCTCCCACCCCCCTTCCAGGCCTTCCGTTCCGCCACCCGCCGCTGCTGGACACGGCGCCGAGTCCACCGACGTTGACGAAGATCCGGTATGGGATCGTGATGCAGGTTTGTTCCCCTTTGTTTCCAGGGAGTCAGCGGTGGCTGGGGCGGAGAAGGAGATGCGGATCCGGAGCGGTCACGGCCGACGGCGTATGACAGCGCGGACGGCCGGCGGGGTGGTGGCGCTGGTCAGCGCGGCCCTGTCGGGATGCCAGGCTGAGGACGCCGAACCCGCCCGCACCGGTCGGGCTGTGTCCGTGAGCCCACCGCCCGGGGCGCCCTCGCCCACGGTGTTCCCCACCACTGGACTGTCCACCGCACCGGCGGTGTCGGCGGGCAGCCAGGTGATGGGAGCAGCGCCCACGGTGGGAAGCCCGCAGCCCGAGGAACCCGCCGCCGGTATCCGTCCCCAGCCCGCAGCGCCCGCGGGCCCGGCGGGCCGGACCGGGCCCGATCGGCTGCCCGCTGCGCCCACCGGGTCCGCCGCAGTGAGAGCGACGCAGGTGGAAGCCGGCGCTGCGCCCGCTCCCGCACCGCCGCCGGCGGGCACGTCGACCCGCCGCGTGGTTCCGGTGCCAGCCCCGCCGGTGACGCCGCACGCCGCACCGACTACCCGCCAGGGGCTGCCGGTGCTGACGGCACGGCTGGCGGAGGTCTCATCCGATCCGGATCCGTCCTGTGCCCGCCTCACGATCGCGTACACGAACAGCGGTTCAGCGGCGGTAACCGGAGGCTCCATCGCGGTCAACCTCGCGTGGCAGGTCGGCGGCTCACGGATTCCCGCCAAACCCACCTTCTTCAACGCGACCATCACCGCCGGACTGCAGCCTGGGCGCAGCTCCACCGAAAGCTACCGGCGCTGCGCCTCCGAGCCTGCGCCGAGCGGAGGCCGACTCGCGGTGCTGGGGCTGGGCAGCGCCCTCTACTACTGATCGGCCGTCCCTTCGTCCGCGAAGCGGAGCCCAGGGACGGCCCATAGGATGGTCCGGCGGAATCGCGTGTCGGTCACCGGCAGGGTGAGGCATGGAGGTGCCGCGAACCGGGGCGCCCCGGGAGTGCCGGCGGCGTCCTACGGAGGCGTTGCGCTGATGTCCATCGCGTTGAACCACACCATCGTCCACTGCCACGACCGGCAGCAGTCCGCCGAGTTCCTGGCGCACATCCTCGGCCTGCAGATCGGGGCGCCGACCGGGCGGTTCCTGCCCGTGGACACCGCCAACGGCGTCACCCTCGACTTCGCCAGCATCAGCGAACCGTTCACCCCGCAGCACTATGCCTTCCTGGTGTCGGACGACGAGTTCGACCAGGCCTTCGACCGCATCACCCGGGCGGGTGTCACCTACTACGCCGACCCGCACAGCAGAAAGCCCGGGGAGATCAACCACCATGACGGCGGGCGCGGCCTGTACTTCCTCGACCCGTCCGGACACGCCATGGAGATCATCACCCGGCCCTACGGAGGGTAGGCGCCGGGGCGGCGCGGGACGCGCGTCGTCATCGGGGGCTGGTGTCGTCCACCGGCAGGGCGGTGATCAGCCGCAGCGCTCCGACGAACGTCGGCTGGCGGCGTAGCGTGCCGTAGCGGCGGTCCCAGACACCGGAGGCAAGATCGGATCGCAGCCGCGTCAGCGCCCGGTCGGTGACGGTGTCGTCGACGAAGCTCCAGGCGGACTGGCAGCGCCGTACAGCCGGGTCGAGGAAACATTCGGGTCGGCCGTAGAACGCCTCGGCGAACCCGTCGACGCAGTCGGCGGGGACGGGCACCGGGGCCACCGTGGTGGCGCCACCCATACTGGACGTTTCCCATCAGCGCGTTCAGCAGCACGGGGAGCGGGACGTTGACGACCCCGACCCGGGAGCGGATCCCGTCACCGAGATCTGGGGTGCGGAGATGCCGACGCCGACCGGCTGCCAGCCCAGGCCGGTCAACGCGGGGGCGTGCGCACCGCCGCCGCCGCCGCAGCCGAGGTCAAGGCGCACAGGCGACCGTGGCCGGCGCCCAGGAGTCCGGCCAGCAGCCGGTCCGCGGCGCGGGCGAACGGCAGCCCCATGCCCCGGGTCGCATAGGCGTCGTACCAGTCGGCGAAGTCGTCGTAACGCTGGCGCATCTGACCACCCGAGCAGGAACCGCCGCCCTCCGCCACACATTTTGCCGGCGACGTGGCGGGTAGCGGGTCAGCTGTGGGTCAGCTCCTGCAGGCCGATCACCCGCAGCAGCTCCAGCCGCTCGCCGGAGCGGCTACCCGGCCGGGCGGTGTAGACGATCAACCGCTGGTCGTGCTCCGGGCTGAGCAGCACCTCGCAGTCCAGTTCCAGCAGGCCGACGACCGGGTGCACGAAACGTTTCGTGTCGGCGCGGCGCACGGCGACGCAGTGGGCGTCCCACAGGCCGACGAACTCCTCGCTGCGGGCGCGGAGCCGGCGTACGAGTTCCGCCAGCCGGACGTCGTCGGGGCGGCGGGCGACGGTGGCACGCAGATCCGCCACGAGGTTGCCGGCGGCCCGGTCCCGGTCCTCGGCCGGGAACAGCTCCCGCGCGGACGGGTTCGTGAAGTAGAGCCAGGCGATGTTGCGTTCCGCCGCCGGGCGGGCGGACAGGTCACCGTGCAGCGCACCGGCCATCGCGTTCTGCGCGAGGACGTCCCCGCGGTCGCTCACCACCCGGGCCGGGACGTCGACCAGCCGGTCCAGGACGAGAAGCAGGCCGGGACGGACATGCTCCGTCGTCGACCGGGCCCGCGGGGGCTCCTCACCGGCGAGGTGGAACAGGTGGTCCCGTTCGTCGCCGGTCAGCCGCAGCGCGCGGGCGACGGCGGCGAGCATCTGGCGGGACGGCCGGGAACCCCGGGCCTGCTCGAGGCGCGTGTAGTGGTCGGTCGACATGCCCGCCAGCTGCGCCACCTCCTCGCGGCGCAACCCCGGGGTGCGCCGCCGCGCGCCCTGCGACAACCCCACCGCGGCGGGGGTCAGCCGGGCACGGCAGTGACGCAGGAAGTCGGCCAGCTCGGATCTGCCCACCGCTGCCCTGCCCACCGCTGTGTCCACCTTTCCACCATGCCCCGCGACGCCGCGCGCAGCCAGGGACCGCCCGTCCCCGGACAGGGACGTCTCTCCCGCCGGCGTCCGCACCGCCGCAGGCTGAAACCCGGCTCGGCGCACCGACGGTGCCCCCCCAGGCCCGTCGGGCCGGGCACCCCAGCGGACGAGACCAGCTCCCGCGAAGAAAGGAAGACCCCGCATGCAGTACCGCACACTCGGCCGGACCGGTATCAAGGTCAGCCCCTACGCGCTCGGCGCGTTGATGTTCGCCACGCCCATCGGCAACCCCGACCCCGACGACTCGGCCCGCATCATCCACCGGGCGCTGGACGCGGGCATCAACCTCATCGACACCGCTGACGCCTACGGCGACTCCGAAGAGGTCGTCGGCGCGGCGCTCAGGGGACGACGCGACGATGTGGTCCTCGCGACCAAGGTGAGCCGCCCGATGGGCGACGACCCCAACCAGGCGGGCGCCTCCCGGCGCTGGATCATGACCGCGGTCGAGAACTCGCTGCGCCGCCTGCAGACCGACCACATCGACCTGTACCAGATCCACCGCCCGGACCCCACCACCGACATCGAGGAGACCCTGTCGGCACTGTCGGACCTGATCCACAGCGGGAAGGTCCGGGCGATCGGAACGTCGGGCATGCCGGCGTCCGACCTGGTGGAAGCCCAGTGGGTGGCCGAGCGGCGCGGCCTGGCACGGTTCCACACCGAGCAGCCGCCGTACTCGCTGCTCACCCGCGGCATCGAACGTGAGATCCTCCCGGTCGCCCAGCGGTACGGGGTGGGCACGCTGGTGTGGGGCCCGCTCGGGCAGGGCCTGCTCACCGGGCGCGTCCGCAAGGGCCAGCACAACGACCTGCGCCGCGCCGGCCTCTTCACCCACCTGCGCGACGAGCGCCGCCTCGACACCGTCGAACAGTTCATCTCCCTCGCCGCGGAGGCGGACCTGCCCCTGACACACCTGGCGACGGCGTTCACGATCACCCATCCCGGTGTGACCAGCGCGATCGTCGGGCCGCGCACGATGAGCCACCTCGACGACCTTCTCGCCGGCCTCGACGTGACCCTCACCGACGACATCCTCGACCGGATCGACGCGATCGTCGCGCCGGGCACCGACGTCGGCACCCTCGACCAGGCCTACCGGCCCCCGGCACTGCAGCAGGCGGACCTGCGTCGCCGCCCCGCCCACACCCGCGCCGCCGCCTGACGTATCCCGTCCCTTCTCCTCGCTAGCTGGCGTCAGCCGCGGACTGGTCGGGCACGCCAAGCGGTGCCTGCCAGGCGATGTGGGCGGCGACGCGGGTCGCGACGGGGGTGAGGACCGCCGCGCAGCGGTCGACGGCGTCCCCGCCGAGGGCGTCCCAGACCGGACTGGCCAGCTGGTCCGTGGTTGCCTCGATCCGGCTGAGGGCATCGCGGGCGGTGACGGTCGGCCGGTGTCGTCGAGCCAGCCACGGGCGCGCAGCCGACGGGAGGCGGCGGCCCACTCGTCAAATGTTCGCCGCCTGCCACAGGACACCGGCCGAGTCATCCGGCCACGGCAGGGCCGTGTTCGCGGCGGCGAGGACCCGGCCGGCGACCGTCACCTGCTCGGCGGCGGCCCGCATCAGCGCAGTGAGGTCGGCGAGCTCGTCGGGGTCCGTCGGTGCCAGCAGCGGGGCGAGGGCGGTGCGGGCACCGGCGAGGCGGGCGGTGAGGGCTGCGTCGGGGGAGATCCGTGTCCACACGCCCGGCAGGGCGCGGGCGACCATCGTCGGTGCGAAATTGAAGAAGGCGCCGATGACCGGTGCCGCGCCGACCGGGCCGAGGGGGGCTGCGCGGCCGGCGAAGTAGGCACGCCAGAAACCGCGCAGGCCGGCGTCCTGGAACGCGGCGAGGCTGGCCGGGGCGAGGGAGGTCAGCGCGTACACCGGTTCGAACAGCCGCCACATCCGCCGGGCCACCGTCTCCTCAGCCATGGTCCTTCAGGTAAGCCCCCGACCCCGGTCCGGTCAAGGGATCCGGGGGCCTGCGGTGGGCCGGGTGGTGGTGTCGCATCATCTGTCACCTCGACCACCGGTGACGGCGGCACCGGGACCAGCCCCGCCGGCCGTCCGACGTCCCACCAGCCTGTCAGGAATGCCCGCCGTCCCGACCTGACGGTCCCGACCTGACGGTCCCGGCCGTGGCGAGAACATAGAGATGTGGACGATCCGCATGTGCACGTCGAGTGGACCGCGCCGAACACCACCGCCGCCGCGCGTGCGGTGACCGCCTCGGTGTTCGGCCTCGTCGGCGACACCCCCCGTACGGTGCGGGCCGGCTGCGACGCGCAGGTCCCCTACGCGGCGACGTCCGCCCGCCCCGAACACGTCACCTGCCTGCCCTGCCGGCGGCACGCCCGCGAACGGCACCTGCGTTACGCCACCCGGATCGAACAGTCCGCGGGTCTGCTCGGCGGCGACCAGGCCCGCGACGTCCTCGCCGCCGTCCGCCGGCTGCGCGACCTCGCCGACCGTTTCACCTGACCCGCACCGCCCCGCCGGGTATGTCCCGGCCGCGCAGCGGGTCAGGTGGGCCAGCGCAGAACGTGCGGGGCCTGCGGCCGCTCGTGGTCGATCAGCACGTCGGCGTGGTCAGCCGGGGCCGCGGCCGCCCGGTACAGCTCCTGGCCGGGAAGGTAACGCGTCTGGTAGCGCTCGCGGACCGCGGCAGGCGAGCCGAACAGGGCGACGTCGCGATCCAACGCCTGGCGCAGCGACGCGGCCGGACTGATCTGCAGGAACACGGTGCGGTCCCAGCAGCCGCGCAGCTCGTCGCGGAGGAGGAAGACCCCGTCGACGAGGAGCACCGCCTCCGCCGGCGCCTCGCGGGTCGAGCCGTCGAGCGGGCAGTCGTGGTGAAAGTCGAACGCGGCCGTGCGGTAGCGCCGATCCCCGCCCGGGCCCAGCGGGTCGAGCAGAAGCCGCCGCAGCGCGGTGTAGTCGAACGCGTCGAGGAAGTAGCCCTGAGGGGACAGGGAACCTCGGCGGCGCCGCACGGCCCGCGGCTGGTGGAAGCCGTCGACACTGGCGCGGATGACGGGCCGGCCGCGGTCGGCGATCCCGCCGGCGAGTTCGTCGGCCAGGGTGGTCTTCCCCGCGGCGTCCGGCCCGTCGACCGCGACCCGCAGCACCCGGCCCGGGTAGCTGCCCACCAGCAGGTCAGCGAGCGCGCCCACCACACGCTCACGGGACGGCTCCGATCCCGATCCGACGATCACGGCATGACAGTAGTAGCTGGGCAGGCGCCGCGGTCAGCGGTGGGGGTGCTGGCCGGTGGGGCGAAGGACCAGCTCGCTGACGTCGACACTGTCAGGCTGGCTGAGGGCGAACAGGACCGCGCGGGCGACGTCGTCGGGGGCGAGCGCCGGGTCGGCGCCGCGTTCGGGTGCCCGCTCACCGCTGTTGACGAGACCGGGCTGCAGAAGGGTGACCCGGATGCCGGTGTGGGCGGCTTCGGCGCGGATCGACTGGGCCATCGCGGTGACCGCCCACTTCGTTGCCGAGTACAGCTGACCGGGGACGGTGACACGGCCGGCAACCGAACCGGTGAGGACCAGATGCCCCCGGGAACGTGCCAGGGCCGGCAGGGTCGCGCGTGCGACGAGGGCGGTGCCGTAGACGTTGGTCAGCACCATCTCACGCCACTGCTCGGGGGAACCGCTGCCGTGCAGGAACGACGTCGGGGCGAACACACCGGCGTTGGCGAACACGGCGTCGAGCCGACCGAAGGCCTTCTCCGCATGGGCGGGCAGCGCCGCGACCTGCTCCCAGTCCTGCACGTCGCAGGTCACGATGAGAGGCGTGGTCGCGGTGCCACCGAGGCTGTCGGCGAGGGCGTGCAGCCGGTGACGGGACCGCGCTGCGAGCACGAGCGAGAAGCCCTCGCGTGCTGCCAGGCGTGCGGTCGCGGCACCGATCCCGGACGAGGCGCCGGTGATCAGGAGTACAGGTGCGGTCATGCCCCACATCGTGCTGATCCGACGACTCCGCTGGTACGGCGTACTCAGCGCATCAGCTCAAGGCTGGTGGTTGCGGCTGGCGCCCTCGCGCAGCAGGTCGTACATCGCCCTGGCTCGGCGGGAGCTGGGCGCGGCGCCATCCCAGTCGATCAGGGCCCAGCCGCCCGGGGACCGGACGAGGTTCCACGGCGCGACGTCGTTGTGGCAGACGAGATCCTCCCGGTCCGGCGGGATGATCCTGTTCCACACCGCCCCGGCCGGGGACACGAAGCTGGCGAGAGCCTGATGCAGATCGGCCAGCATCCGGCCGATGGAGACCAGTTCGGCCGTCGCATTGGTGCCGGCCGGCGCGCCGAGCTCCCCCGGTAGGTACTCGAGCACCTGGCGTCCCTGCACGTCCCGGCCCAGCGGGCGGGGGGCGTCGGCGAAACCGACCAGGTGCAGGTGTTCGAGCAGCGCGTCGACCGCGTCGGTCCAGGGCCCGACCGGACGGCGCACGGTGCCGCCGGCCCGGACCACGCCGGTGGTGACATGTCCCGGCAGCGGCTCTTCGTCGTTACCCACCCCGCCATCCTCCTGTTTCGAGGAGGCCATGTCTGCCATGGTCGACCTCACCGGTCTTGAAGATCCCGTCTCGCCCTGCGCTACAGCCGACGGCTGTTACATGCCGGCTCACCCCGCACCGTGCGATCGGGTTCCGGACGGGACGCGTCGTCCGCGCTGCGCACAGAGACGGACTCTCACCGTAGAGTGCCACGGATCGTGTTCGGACGGATATCCGATGGGTATCGGAGGGATGACCAGATGCGTGGAGCCGCCCGCCGCCTTCCGGCCCTCGCCGCGTTTCTGCTGCTCGCCGCCTGCGGCTACGGCTACGACTACGGCGTGCACCAGACCTCCGTGACCATCCCACCGGTGGACGGTGTCCGGATCACGTCGATGACCGTCTTCTCCGGACGGTTTCCGCCGTGCCCCGAGGAGGGCAAGGATCTGCACGACCGTACGTATCCCGTCATCGAGCCCGCTGACGAGCGCAGGATCTCGGCCGCCTACGAGGTCACCAACGCCGACACCGAGGCGTTCACGTACACGATCCGGTTCGCGTTCATCGCGGATCCCCGCGACGGCGTCCGTAACGAGGAGAATCTCAGCCAGGTCGAGGCCAGCGAGGAGGAGACCGTGCGTGCGGTCGGGCCGGGTGTGACCGTGCGCGGCACGGTCCGGCAGGGGATGATCGCCCACGCATACTGCCCGGTGACCCGGGTCAGGGTCACCGGGGTGACCCGGGTACCCACTACCGAAGCCCCACCCGGGCCCGATGAGTGCCCACCGGGCGGCCTGCGACTCACCGTCGATGGCCGGGATGGCTCGATGGGTCTGCGTCAGCTGGGTCTGCGCCTGGAGAACTGCGGGACGCGTGACCACGCCCTCGACGGCTACCCGCTGCTGGAACTGCTGGACACCGACCGCGCCCGCCTCGACGGAGTTCAGATCCGGCACGGCAGCGGGGGTGTGTGGGGCATGGGGCCGGGCTTCTTCGACGAGCCGGCCCGTCCGCTGGTTCTGGCCCCGGGCGAGAGTGCCTATGCGGGTCTCGCGTGGCGCATGGACTCCACCGACATCCCGTATCTCAGGGTGCGTGCCCAGCAGGGCGCCGCCCCGGTGACCCTGACGCCGCACCTTGACCTCGGTGCCACCGGGACGCTGGCCGTCAGCCCCTGGACCCGCCGGTAGGCCGGGTGGGGGTGCCGAACCAGCGGGCCAGGTGAGGGCGCAGGTCCTGCTGGTCCTCGCCGACCCACGCCCCGCCGCCAGGGTCGCCCTCGCCCACCGCCGTGTCGCCCACCGCGCCGGCAGTGTCAGCGGGCGGTCAGGTGGCGGGGACAGTGCCTACGGCAGGAAACCTGCAACCCGGCGGGCCCGCCTCCGGTGCCAGTCCCCGGCCCGCGGCGAGGACGACACCTGGACCGGCAGGTCAGCCGGCCGCCACCCCCACCCGGCCCGCGGCGGGTCGGATGACGCAGCCGGGAGCCGGCGGTGCGGCCGCTCCCGCCCCGCCGCCCCGGGCGGGCACGCCGACTCCCCACCAGGCCCCGGCACCACCGCCGCCGCCGGTTCCCGGGCCACCGGACCCTGCACCGCCGCCTCCCACGGCGCCGTACGTCCCGCCGATGACCCAGCCGCCGCTACCTGTGCTGACGATGCGGCTGGTGCAGGCGTCGGGACAGTCCGATCCGGATCCGTCCTGTGTCCGTTTCTCGATCGCGTACGCGAACAGCGGCGCGGCGGCGACGACCACTAAGCAGTCGGCGGGTCGCCGTGACCGTCCCGAAGACGAGGAGGTCCATGGTGTCGACCACCGGGCCGGGCTCTGTCTCGGCCGCGGCGCGCAGGCGGGCGAGGCCCGCCTCGTAGGCGGTGTCACTGATCGTCCGCCCCTGGGCGCGCCCGCCGGAGTAAGGCCCCGGTTTCGGTGACCATCACCGGTCGAGGCTGGCCGTCAACGGGGGAGGGTCGCCGAGTGCAGCACCTGGCCGGCGCCGTCGCGGGCGAACAGTGACAGCGGCGGCCGCAGCGGCACCTGCTCGGACGTGTCGACCGTCCTGTTCCAGTAGAGGGCGAACGCGCCCGTGGCAGCGACGGGGAGGTTGATCGCCTCCCCGTTCGGGATCACAGCGAGCAGTTCCTTCACCTGCGGGGACACCCGCCCGAAGGCGTGCCAGAACCAGGTCGGGTGGACCCATTCGACGGTGCCGCCGTCCCCGGTGCTCGTGTTGAACACCTCGATCGGCGTTTGCGGTGGCTGGGAGAAGTCGGGGCTGCGGTCCGACTGCCACCACTGGAGCATGGGCTTGTCAGACCAGGAGAAGTCCGGCGGGCCGTCGCGGCCGACCCGTTCGACCAGGCAGGCGGCCAGGCCCTGGCTGTTCTGGACGAGCACAAGGGGGCCGTCGCCCGCGAAGAGCAGCCGGCCGCCGCTGTCCGCCGGCCCCGGGCGGCGGTTGTTCCCCGGGACGCAGCGGTGGACAACCGCCGCCTCGGCGTCGGCGTCGAGGAGCCGCCGGGTCTCGACGAAGCGGAGCGTGACCGGCTCGCCTCCCGGGCCGGCGGGGAGCACCACAGGTGGGGGTCCGGCCGGACGGGGCGACCCGGCCGGTGCCGCCGCCGTGCCTTCGTCGCGGGGGTCGCCGCATGCCCGAACGCCACCGACGAACGCCACCGACGATTGCCGGTGGGCGTGCGGCCGTCGCGTTGATCTTGCCGGGCGCGCGCGGCACGGTGAGGCGCGGGAGCGTGGCCGCGACGCCCTGGCGCGGGACGTCGCGGCGCTGGCGAACAGTGCCGGTGGGCTCCTCGTCAGCCGGGCGGCGACGGTCGCGCCGGTGCCTGTCTCCACCGGGGACCTGCGCTGGATGGACACCGTGCTCGCGACGCCACTTCCCGTCCTCGACCGGCCGGGCGGACATCGATGATCTCGCCGAGGACGGACCGCGGCTGGTCGCGGCCACGCACTATCTCACCACCCTGCTCTTCCAGGAGTTCGGCTACGCCGAACCCGCCCAGACCAGCGGCGACGGGCGGATCCGGCTCGCCGGCTGGGCGACCTGGCGCACCGAGTACCTGGTCTGGGCCAAGGAGAGCGGGATCCCCGTCGACACCCCCGACCGGGACTGACACCCCCGCCGTCCCGGCGCGTGACGGGCCTGATGCCCGGCCGAGAGCGTGTTCGACGGTGACGTGGTGGTCCCCGACGGTCCTCGGGACGCCGTCACCCCGACCAACGCCGAGCACGACCGGCCGAGCGGTGTGCGTGAGCAGATCGGCTGGCTGCACGCGGCCGGCTTCCGGAGGCTGAGCGTCAGGCGGCGTCGAACAGCAGGGGAGCGAGTTGTTCGAGCTGGTCGACGGCCGCGGGAAGGTCCGCCGCGAACGGGTGCACCAGCACATGATCGGCGCCAGCGTCGAGCTGGGCGGTCAGCCGGGCCGCGACGTCCGCCCTTTCGCCCCAGGCGAGAAGGTCGTCGACCAGCCGGTCGCTGCGCTGGCCGGTCACGTCGGACTCGCCGTAGCCGAGCCGCAGGTAGTGCACCGTGTAGGGCGACAGCGGAGCGCCCGCGCCCATCGCGAGCACGGCCCGCAGCCGCGACCGGGCGGTGTCCGCGTCGGTGTCGAGCAGGACGGCCTGATGGGCGATGACGAGACGGTCCGGCCCGACGGCCGCGCGGGCCGCCGCCGTATGGGCCACCGGTTGCAGGAACGGGTGGACACCGTCGGCGCGGTCGACGGCGAGGTGGTGGGCGCGGGGTCCGAGCGCGGCGAGAACACGCGGGTAGGCGGGAGCCGGCAGCTGGGTCAGGCGCTGCGCGGCCTGGTCCATCGCGTCGAGGTACTCCCGCAGCTGGGTCAGGGGCCGTTCGCCCGCATGGCCACCGAGGCCGAGCACGAACCGGCCGGGATACGCCTCGGCCAGCGTCGCGGCGCCGGTGTGCATCGCGACCGCCGCGCGGCTGCTGATGTTCGCGATACCCGTGCCGACGACGATGTGTTCGGTCGCAGCGAGCATCAGCCCGTGCTGGGTGAACACCTCCCGGCCGCCGGTGGACGTACCGGGTGGCGTCTCCCCGCTCCACAGTGAGCCGTAGCCGAGCCGTTCGATCCGGGCGAACTGGCTGCGCTGCACCGCCACCGGAGTTTCCAGCAAGGTGAAGGGGGCCACCCACACCCCGAACCTGCCCAGCCGGCTCCGTGTCTCCACTACCGTCCCCACCGCTTACTCCCGCCGTCGCCGTCGGCATCGCCCCGCCAGAAGCGGAGGCAGCCTCCTGTAAGGGGGCACAGCCTAACCGGAGGAAGCCTCCGCATGTGTGTGCGGGGTGCGGGTAGCCTCCGATCGTCAGGCAGGGGAGGGAACAGCGATGGACGGTGCGACCAGGGCACGGCCCCTGCGTGCCGACGCCCGCGCGAACTACGAACGGCTGCTCGCCCAGGCACGCCTCGCCTTCGCCGAACACGGCACCGGCGCGTCCCTGGAGGACATCGCCCGGCGGGCCGGGGTGGGAACCGGCACCTTCTACCGGCACTTCCCCTCCCGGGACGCCCTGCTGCAAGCCGTTCTGCATGACCGGTTCGAACGTCTCAGCGCGCGCGCCGACGCACTGGCGGCCACCGCGGAGCCCGGTGTCGCGCTCACCGTCTGGCTCCGCGAGTTCGTCGAGTTCACCGGGGCCTACCGGGGACTCACCGCCGCACTCCTGCAGACCCTGCGCGACCCCTCCACCGAGCTGTACGCCGCCTGCGCGGCCGTGCGCGCGGCAGGAGCGACCCTGCTCGCCGGTGCGCAGCAGGCCGGCGTGATCCGCGCCGACCTGGCCGCCCCCGAGCTGTTCGCCCTGGTCAGCGGCCTGTCATGGGCCTGCGAGCAGAGCACGGGCACCGTCGATGTCGACCTCCACGTCGACCGGCTCCTCACGCTCACCCTCGACGGTCTACGGGCAGACGGCACCGTTCGCTAGCGTCACGCCCACGAGTCGTCGGTGGATCGTGGCGTCCTATCCTGTTCGGATGCGGGAATCCACGGCGGGTCACGAACGTCCGGCACGCGGCTTCGAGCTGATCTGCGAGATCGAGCCGCCGACCCGGCCGGACCTGACCCATGCCCGCCATCAGATCGGTGTCCTGAGCCCCGTCACCGACGCGTTCCTGATCCCCGACAACCACATCGGACGCGCGACCGTGTCGAGCATCGCCGTCGCCCACGAGGTGCAGACGATGGGCGGACGCAGCATCGCCTGCGTGAACTCCCGCGACCGTAACCTGCTCGGCTTCCGCCGCGACCTGCTCACCGCAGCGGCCTACGGCGTCGAGGAGTTCCTGTTCGTCCACGGCGACAAACCCACCGCCGGGAACCGGACCAGCGACCTGACGGTGCGCGCGATGATGGACGAGGCCCGCGCGGCCGGCGAGGATCCGGTCTTCGCGGACATGCCGGCGTTCCGGGTCGGCGCCGCGGCCGGCCTACGTCCACTGCCCGCGTGGAAACGAGCGGCCGACTTCCTGTTCGTACAGGTCAGCTACTCGGTGGACGCCCTGCTGCGCTGGCGCGACGCCCACCCGGTCGAACTGCCGGTCTACGCCGGCGTGATGGTCCTCGCGAGCGCCGGGATGGCCCGCCGCCTCGCCGCGACCATCCCCGACATCGACATCCCCGACGACCTCGTCCACGCGGTCGAACGGGACCGAGCTGCCGGGGTCGAAGCGGCCTGCGAGCAGGTACTACAGCTGCGCGACAGCGGCGCCTTCGCCGGTGTGCACCTCGTTCCGGTCAGCCGCTACCGCCAGGTCGCCACCCGACTTGAGGACCTTCTCTAACCCCCGGGCCGTTTCTCGCAGGTCTCCTGGGACCCCTGCCGGACAGCGCGCCGTAACCCCCCAATACAGGCAGTCAGGGAGCGGTAGCGGGCGATCATCGGACCATGGAACCTTGTACTGGACCCGGCGCCGGTGGCGATCCGTTGGCTCCCGTGGGCATCCGGCGCCACGGAGCCTGCGCGAAAACCCGTTGGCGGAACACGGTGACCGCTGCTAGTTTGCCCGAGGCCGTGCGAGAGAACGAGGAGGTGGTACCCGTGAACGCAGTATCGACATGGGTGCTCCCCTCCGGGGTCACGGTCGGGCGATAGGTCGTCCGGGAGCGCCGTTCGCGAGCACTCCCGAAAGGCACGACCATGCGATTCACCTCTGAACAGCGCCTCGACGACGGCGTCCTCGAACGCGCATTCACCCTCGGCGAGATCCCCGGCATCCTGTGGACGCCCGCATCCGCACCGGCACCGGCCCCGCTGGTCCTGCTCGGCCACCCCGGCGGACTGCACAGGATGTACCCCCGACTGGTGGCCCGGGCCCAGCGCTCCGCGGCGGACGGCTTCGCCGCGGCCACCATCGAACTCCCCGGAAGCGGTGACCGGCCCCGTTCCGCCGTCGCCGAGCAGGCCCGCGCCGACCTGCACCGGGCGCTGGAGGCCGGCGAGCCGGTCGACGAGGAGATCATCGACCGGCTCGTCCTCCCACTGGTCGAGAAGGCGGTCCCGGAATGGCAGGCCGCCCTGGACTCCCTCCTCTCGCTGCCCGGGATCGGCGGCCCCGTCGGATACGCGGGAGGGGTGATCTCCATCGGCATCCGGCTGGCGGTGGTCGAGCCACGCATCTCGGCCGCCGTTCTGTTCGCCGGGAGCTTCGTGCCCCACGCCATGTTCGAGGAGGCCCGCCAGGTCACCCTTCCGCTGCACGTCCTGCTGCAGTGGGACGACGAAGGAAACGACCGGCAGCTGGCCCTGGACCTGTTCGACGCCTTCGGCTCCAAGGAGAAGACGCTGCACGCCCAATATGGGCGGGCACACCGGCGTCCCGCAGTTCGCGGGGGACGCCGCGGCCCGGTTCCTCACCCGGCACCTGACATGAGACCCGTCCGTCCGGCTGGCACCAGGCGATAGGAGATGCCGGCCCGGCCACGGTCATCGAGGATCGAGGACGGATCCCGGCTTTCCTCCTACCGACATCCCTTCACAGGCGGCAGGCCTGGTGTGCGGCGAGGGCGTGCTCGACGAAGGTCGTCTTGCCGTGGCTGTAGGCGTCCCAGTCGTCACGGAACTGCGCGGCGAGGGTTCGTTTCAGCTCCGCGTAGGCGCGGGCCTGGGCGGCATGCGTACGCAGATGGTCACGGAAGGCGAGATGGCGCGCCAGTTCGGGGCTGTCCGCCACGCAGACATAGAGGTGGTGCGCGGGCGCGGCGGCGGGGCTGGTGAGGCGTCCCGCCCGACGATGCCGAGGTCGTAGTCGGCGATGACGACGGGTGTACTCACGCCACGTTCCCAGTCGGCGCGCCCGCCGCGACACCATCCACCCGTTCCGTTTCATCGTTACGTATCAAGACGACGTAACGATGAAACGAAACAAGGGCTGGTAGCGGTGGGTAGCCGTCACTCCCCCGATTTCTAACGCCCGAGAAGGGAGGCTTATCGGGCGTCAGGTCTGTGAGGGTGCCTGGGGGAGCGCGCCCGTCCGCGGACGGGCGCGCGGGGACGACCGTATCCGTTTCACTCTCACAGTGAGACGTATCGAAACGATACGGAACTGGTGGGTGGTGGTGGTGTGCGAAGGCGGGCGGACCCCCGGTCGGTCAGCGCAGGTGCGCCGTGCCGGCGGCGGCTGTGTCGGCGGCGGCGGCGCGGCTACTGTCGGGGCGGACTCGCACTGGGAACGTGGAGGCGGCATTGACTGAGCAGAGTGGCCCGGAACGAGATCGGCAAGGCGGGCCGAGGAACCTCGACGAACGGCTTCGAGCTGATCTGTGAGATCGAACCGCCGACTCGGCCCGATCTCACCCACGCCCGCCACCAGATCGGCGTTCTTGCCCCGGTCGCTGACGCCTTCCTGATTCCCGACAATCACCTGGGGCGTGCGACGGTGTCCAGCATCGCCGTCGCCCATGAGGTTCAGGCGATGGGTGGGCGCAGCATCGCCTGCGTGAACTCCCGTGACCGCAACCTGCTTGGATTCCGCCGCGACCTGCTCACCGCCGCCGCCTACGGCGTCGAGGAGTTCCTCTTCGTCCAGGGCGACAAGCCCACCGCTGGGAACCGGGCCGGTGACCTCACCGTACGCGCCATGATCGACGAGGTTCGCGCGGTCGCCGACGACCCGGTCTACGCGGGCCGGCCCGCCTTCCGCGTCGGCACGGCGGCGGGCCTGCGACCGCTGCCCGCCTGGAAGCACGCGGCCGACTTCGTCTTCGTCCAGGTCAGCTACTCGGTGGACGCCCTTGTGCGCTGGCGCGACACCCACCCGATCGATCGGCCTGTCTACGCGGGCGTGATGGTCCTCGCCAGCGCCGGGATGGCCCGGCGCCTCGCCGCGGCGATCCCCGACATCGACATCCCCACCGACCTCGTCGAACGCGTCGAACGCGACCAGGCCGCCGGAGTCGACGCCGCCTGCGAACAGATCCTCCGCCTACGCGACAGCGCCGCGTTCGCTGGCGTCCACCTTGTCCCCGTCAGCCGCTACCGCCACGTCGCCGCCCAGCTCGAAGGACTCCTCTGACCTGATCCGACAGTCGTTCCGTCGGCCGGCGGCTAGCGGTGAACAGCGCCGCTTTCGCCGATGTGGGTCGGGACCGTCTCCCCGATGGGGAAGTACGTCAGCCGGGTGTCGTTGTTCGACCGGAACTCCACCACCCCGAGCGATGCTCTTCTACGCCGGTCTGGGCGCTGAAAAGGCGTCCCGGCTGTGGGTGAGGAACTCTCGTACCGCGGGGTTGGGTGTGTTCTTCCAGATCAGGGCGAGCAGGGCGGGGGTGCCGGCGTCGAGGGTCAGGGCGGTGAGCCGGTCGCGGTAGGCGGCGGCCATCGAGGTGCTGAGGATCCCGATGGCGAGCCCGCGGGTGGCCAGGTCGGCGATCGCGTCGGCGGCGCTGGCCTGCAGTGTGATTCTCGGTGTCACGCCGTGTGCCGCGCAGGCCTGGTCGAAGACGGTGCGCAGGCCGGTGCCCGGTGGCATGCAGGCGATCGGATGGGCGGCGAGGTCGGCCAGGGTGACGTGCCGCTGCCGGGCGAGGGCGTGGCCGGGCGGGACAGCGGCCACGAGCTGGTCACAAGTGATTGTCAGTGCCTCCAGCCCGTCAGGGGTGGTGGTGGCGCATCCGACGAGGGCCAGGTCGGCCTGGCCGGCGCGTACCTGGTGGACGAGCTGGTCGGATGCGCCCTCCAGCAGGAGGATCTCCACTCCGGGATGGGCCTGGTGGAAGGCGGCGAGGGCATCGAACAGGGGGGTGACGGTGCAGCCGGTGACCATGGCGACGGTGAGCCGGCCACGCAGGAGGCCGGTGACCGCGTCGACGGCCTGGCGGAGGGCCGCGGCGGCGGCGAGTGCGGCGCGGGCGGGTTCGAGCGCGGCTTTCCCGGCTGTGGTGAGGGTGGCGGTGCGGGTCGAGCGGTCGAACAGGTCGGTGCCGAGCTCGCGTTCGAGCTGGCGGATCTGGGCGCTGACCCCGGACTGGCTGATGTGTACCCGTTCGGCCGCCCGGGTGAAGGTCTGCTCCTCGGTGACCGCGACGAAGTACTCCAACTGACGCAGTTCCATGAGCGAAAATTCTAGCTATCAGAAGATCTATCTGTTGGACTTCTGGTCGGGGTGGCGGTCAGGGTGGGAGGCGGCCGAACCCGACCCCTGGAAGGATCCCCATGCCGGACTACGAGCAGTACGAGAAGGCCAGGCGTCCCGAGGACATCACCCGCCTGTTCGTCGAACGGTCCAATGCCGGTGACGCGGCCGGGGTCGCCGCGCTGTACGAACCCGACGCGGTGCTGGCCTACCCGCCGGGCGCCCAGACAGTGGGCCGGGAGGCCATCCGCGCGCTGTGGGAGAAGGTGTTGGCGGGCCGTCCTCACTTCGAGCCGGAGCCGCCGCTGCCGACCCTGGTCAGCGGCGATATCGCCCTCACCTCGACCCCGCCGGCCGACGGGACCGGAGCTCGGGCTCAGGTCGCCCGCCGCCAACCCGACGGAAGCTGGCTGAGACTGCTCGACCAGCCCGAGTTCGCCCGCCCCGGACCCGACGGGCCGGCTCGGTAACGGTCGTATCAGTACGGTCGTCCGCGTGGAACAACATCAGCAGGCGAAGCCGCGGATAACCCTGACTACCACGATGGTTCTCCGGCCGATGCTGCGCGACCCTCTCGCGACCCATGACCTGGCCGACCTCGTCAGGAAGTCCGGGCTCCCAACCGGCGCGGCCCAGTCGGTCCTGGGCCGGCTGGGCGCTGCCGGCTGGCTGTCGAGATCCCAGCAGGGGGACGCGGCAGCGCCGGACGAACGCGAACGACCGGCGCGGTCAGTGGTCCGGTTCACCGCCCAGGGGGCCACCGCCGCCCGCGAGGCCCTTGCCCGACCACGCCCCGCTGTCCTCGTCGTCGCGTGCGCGGTCGGTGTCGTGGCCGGGGTCCTTCTCGGCGTCGGAGCCCACGGTCTCGGCGTCGGAGCTGTCACGACCGGGATCGTCGCCGGTGTCTGCGCAGGCGCGGTCGGCGCGGTACGCATGACCTACGCCTACCCCGGCACTTCTGCCACTCTCGCCGGCGGCGCCTGTGTCGGCGCGGCCACCGGCATCAACGCAGGGATCAACGTCCTGCGCTCACCCGCCGAGTTGACGGCCGACGCCTTCGTCGACGCCGGATTCATCGCCGGTCCCCTCGCCGGAGTCGGCACCGCCATCGTCACCATGCTGGTCGTCCTCGCCGCCGCCGTCCTCATCGACATCCGCTCGATGGAAGCGCCACGACGCGGACCGGACGGGAACCCACCCGTGCCGCGGACCCACCCAGCCGGCTCCGCGAGCACCGAGGGCTTCGACGATGCCGGGCGGGCCGACAGGCCGGACATCCTCGCAAGTGGACCATCACCGCACTGACACACCCGCGGTGACCTGCCTCCCGTTGCCGGCCACCGCGGATCACCTGAGCGGCATCGGCACGACGATCACAGTTTTCTCCTCTTTCTCCTCGTCGGCGATGTGCCGCTCGAGCAGCAGCTGTCGCTGGGCCAGCCGGTCGGCCGGGATCGATCGACCCGGGGGAATCGGCGGAAAATCGGGATCGGACATGTCACCTCACTCCCCGGGCGCGGTCCACCCGCACAGTGGGAGCAGGCTCGCCTGTGCCTTCGGCCGCAGCCACGACCAAAGGCCGCCGGGCGGCGAGCCGCGCACGCGCACGCGCCAGCCTCGAACGCACCGTCCCCACGGGAACGCCCAACGCCATGGACGCCTCGGCGTACGTCAGGCCCTCCACCGCCACCATCATGATCACCTCCAGCTCGTTGCGTTTCAGTGATCTGAGCTCACCCAGCACCTCGGTCATCCGACGCTCGTCGGCGAGCCGCCCGGCGTTGGTTACGCATCACATTCGTCGCCACGCCCAGCAGCCACGGTCGCAGCGACCCCGACACGACGACCGCGTCGGCCCGACGCCGCCACGCCTCCAGGAAGACCACGGACGACGCGTCCTCCGCGGCGCTCCACGAACCGAGCCGGTGGAAGCAGTACGCATAGACAGCGGTGAAGTGCCTGCGGAACAGGCAGCCGAACGCCGCTCCCCCGTCCCCCGCCGCGACCCGAACCAAAAGGTCATCAAGTGAAATTGGCCCGTCTCTGATCTTGGTGGTCTAGCGTCGACCAGGTGTCCGCTGTCCCCGTCGAGCGCGCCGAAGACGAGTTCGGGTTGGAGTTCGTGGACGCGTCCGGGGCCCGGCGCCGGGAGACGCTGACGGCGTGTTGGGATGTGCCGTTCGAGGTCGCCGGGCCGGTGCGGGCATGCGGACGGCAGTGTTCGGCCGGGTCGACGATCGGGTCGTTGCCGCGATGCGGACCGCGATCGAGGAGGCTACAGACGCCTCGTCGCGCACGGCGGGGTTCATCCTCTGGCGCACCGAGCAGATCCTCGCCGCCGACGCGGAGGTGGCTATGCCGTCGCGGCGGACCCTCTACCGGCTGTTCGACAAACTCGCCCACGGCCGGCACATCACCGGCTCCGTCCGGGCTCGGCAGTCGCTGGCCGCCCGTCCCGAAGGCCCGTTCTCCCAGGCGCTGGTCGCCGCGCCGGGCGAGCTGATGCAGATCGACTCGACACCGCTGGACGTGCTGGTCCGGTTCGACGACGGGACGGCGGGACGGGTCGAGCTGACCGGGATGGTGGACGTCGCGACCCGGACCATCGCCGCCGCGGTGCTGCGACCCACGGCGAAGGCCGTCGACGCTGGTGTTCTGCTGCGACCACGGCAAGGTGTTCATGTCTCGGACGTTCCGCGCCTCCTGCCGCTTCCTGGGGATCAACCTCCAGCCGGCCCATGAGGGGACCCCGACCGACAAGCCGCATTACGGCGCCGAGGCGCTCAACCCGTTGCGCCGCCAGCCCTCCGGGGTGACGGAGAAGAAGAACCTCTGGGAGATCCACCATGATCCCTACGACGTCCGCGGCCTGCCCGACAGCACCGAACAGGAGATCGCCGACGCGGTGACGGACCTCCTCGAACGCGCTCACCGCGGCCCCGCCCAACCTGAGGCGGCGGCTGGGCCCATACCGTCACGGCGAGAACGGCGGGTGGCTGCGCGCACCCGCGCCACCAGCCCACGCCGGCCAGACGGCGCCGTCTCTGCCGATCAGGACACCGACTCCGACGCCGCGACAGTCAGCCCGCCCGCAAAGGTCATTCCTCTGCCGGTCTTCGACCCGTTCGCCGAAGCCGAGAAACGCTGGTGACCACCACCCCGACCGCGCCGTCACCCGCACGACCCGATACCGCCGACGACCACCGGCAGCTGACCACTCTCGAAGGCTGGCGGGCGTTCACGAGCACGGCCACGATCCCGCCAGAGCTGCTTGGCGCCGCGCGCTGGGCGGCGCTGAGCGAACCGGACCGAACCCTCTATGACGAGCAGCGGCTGGACTACCACACCCGCCTCACCGCGGTCGGCACCTCGACCCTGCGGCATGTGGTCAACGCCGGCCGGCGCCTCACCCTGCTCAACCGGCACGCCGTCTCGGCCCGCCGCGGCCTGATCCTGTCCGGGGCCGCCGGCACCGGCAAGACCACCACGATCACCCAGTTCGGCAAAGCCCACCAGGCGATCGACCGCCGCCGCCACCCCGGCGTCGACGGCCGCATCCCGGTGGTCTACGTGACCGTCCCGCCCGCCGCGACCCCGCGGATGCTCGCAGTCGAGTTCGCCCGGTTCCTCGGCCTGCCCCTCACCACCCGGGCGAACATCACCGACGTCATCGAAGCCGTCTGCGGTGTCGCCGTCGACACCCGCGTCAGCCTCATCTGCGTGGATGAGATCCACAACCTGACCCTGGCCACCCGGGCCGGCGCCGAGGTCTCCGACACGCTGAAGTACTTCTCCGAACGCATCCCCGCCACCTTCATCTATGCCGGGGCATCGACGTCGAACGCAACGGCCTGTTCTCCGGCACCCGCAGCCGTCAGATCGCCGGCCGGTTCAGCCTGATCGAGACCGCGCCATTCCCCTACGCCGACGAATGGAAGGGCCTCGTCGCCACCCTCGAACAGGCGCTGCGGCTGCACCACCACATCGAAGGAACCCTGACCGAGCTCGACCGCTACCTGCACCAGCGCACCGGTGGAATGATCGGAAGCCTGTCGCACCTGATCCGCGGCTACCTGCGCCGCACCTCAACAGCCAGCCCGGCCAGGACTCCACCCTCCGCCTCGACTGGCTCACCGCCCTGGCCGGCAGGACCGTGCCCGAACTTGAACGAGCCCTCGCCGACCCGATCCGACGCCAGGCCGACAAACCCTCGCTGTTCACCGCCATCCGCGACGACGCCCACGACACTGGCCACTCGATCCGCGCTCTCGCCGACCGGCACGGCGTCCACCGCCGCACCGTCCGCCAAGCCCTCGCGTGACCCACGCTCCCGGCGCGGAAGAAACCACCGCCTCGCCGCTCCCGGCTGGACCCCTTCAAGAACGCGCTCGACGCGATGCTGCGCGCCGAGCGGGACGACCCGACCCAGCGGCCCCTCACCATCCAGAGGATCTTCGACCGGCTCGGGGCCGACCACGGGATGACCGACGTCTCCTACTCCACCGTCCAGCCAGCACTACGTCGCACGACGCCGCGACGAGCTACCACCACGCTGAGTAATGGTGCGAAGGGGTCGAAGGCCGCCGATCGCACTACGTTTACAACGAGCATTTTCGGGTCAGTCCCGGTCGGGCAGGGCAAGACCGGCTTGAAGGTCACGAATGATCGTGCCGAGTTGGCCTGATGTGAGGAGCCCGGGCCCGAGAGGACCTGACCGATTCTCGCCGACAGGTGGGAGGACTCGCAGGGCGGCCCGGACCTCCGCCGTCATGTGATCGAGCTGCCAGCGGATCTCATCCTCGACGGCTCCTGGCCTGCCGGGGGCCGCCAGGCCGGCCGCTTTGGCTGCATACGCGGCGGTGCCCAGTGCGTGCGCGCCCATGTGGCAGATGGCCACGGCTTGACCGGTGGCTCGGGCGGCGGCAGCTGCCGCGGGAGCCTTCACATCACCGGCAGCGACGCCACCCACGAATCGACGGCGAATCTCCTCGGCAGTGTTCAGCTCTCCCCGGGCGAACGCCCGGGTCCGGGCGATGGCAGCGCGAGGGCGGTCATCCTTGGGAGCTTCGGCCTCGAACAGCCCCAGAACCCGCTCTGCGCAATCGGCGGCCCACGCGGCGACAAGACGCCGATCAGCTTCGCTGAGCGTCTGCGGAGATCCCACCACGCTAGCTTTACATAGCTGATCAGAAGCGCCGAGCGTCAACTCCCAGCGCGAGCGCCTTGGCGGCAGCCACCACCCTGAGTGACGAAACGGATGCGTGTAGGGGGCCGGCGATGAGTGATCCGCAGGGTGAACCGCGATCGGTGGTGCGCCGCCTTGCCGGCGGCGCCGCGATCCTCCTGGGCGCCGTGGCGCTGCTGACAGGACGAGTCAGCTGCGGCGTGGGAGTGGACAACGGCACCGTCGTCGACCTCGACGACAACCGTTTCCGGCCGCCCACCCCCGTCACCGGGCCGTCCCTGTCCCCGGACCCGGATGGCCTGGTCGCGCCGCAGACCGCCGGCGGTCTGCGGCGCGACCAGGCCACGGAAGCAGCGGTCGCCGATCTGGCGGCGCGGGCCCAGGACCAGCTTCCGGCGAACGCGGTCGACACGGAGAGCATCGTCCACGCCGTCTACCGCGCGGTCTGGGGCGAGGTGCTGTTCTTCGGCGGGGCGGTGACCGATGCCGACAGCCTGCTGACCGCGTTCCGCACCGGCGCGGCCCGTAACGGCGCCACGGTGACGGACATCGACCCCGGTACGGGCGGAGGCCGGGCCGCCTGCTCCTCGCACGCCTCGGATCCGGACGTGGCCATACCCACCTGCATCTGGGTAACCGCCGACGCGTTCGGCCAGACTTTCCCCCTCATCCCGAGAGACGCCGCCGCACCGTCGGTGCCCACCCTGGCCGACCTGGCCGACCTGACCCGCCGCATGCGTCCCGACCTCGCCGCGTTCGTGCACCCACAGCCCACCGCGGCCCCACGCCCGACCAGCTGAGGAAGTGCCTGACGGCAGATGGTGAGCTGGCCGCCCTTGGGCAGTGGCGGAGCTGTAAGGAACGGGGGATGCCGGACATCCTCTCGGTAGGGACCCGAGGGGAGACGTGGTGCGCACCGAGGATCCACGGGCGGCGTTCACCGTCCTGTACGAGGCCCACTACATCCCGGTACTGCGGTACGCCCTGCGGGAGGTAGCCGGAGACGCAGCTCATGATGTCGTCGCGGAGACGTTCATGACCGCGTGGCGGCGCCTCTCCGACGTGCCTGATCCGCCGCTGCCGTGGCTGCTGGGTGTCGCGCGCAGGGTGGTGGCGAACCGGCGCCGCGGCGAGACACGTCGGCGGCGGCTGCAGCTCGCCGTGTGGGAGCAGGCGACGCTGACCGGAGGTAACCCGGCCGAGGCGCTCGTCGAACGGGACGCCGTGCGCGCCGCGTTGGGACGGCTGTCCGCCGCCGACCGGGAGCTGCTCACGCTCATCGGCTGGGATGGTCTGAGCGTCCGCGAGGCTGCCCAGGTCCTGGGCATACCCGCAGGCACGGCGTCCGTCCGCCTGCACCGTGCCCGGCGCCGTCTCCAGGACCAGCTGGCGGCCCCCGCGGCGGCGCCGGTTGGTCCGGACCAACCGCATCATCCGTTCTCCACCGCCGGGGAGGCATCATGATCGGCGATGTTCGGAAGGTCCGCCGCATCCTTGCCGGTCACGACCCGGCCGGCGACATCGACGCCACGAGGGCCACGAGGATGGAGCGCACAGCTGTCCTCGCGCGCATCCTCGCCACCGCAGCGGACCCGAACGCGGACGGGGGCGGGGATGGGGACGTCCGGCCTTCCCGCCGGCCCCGCGCGCGGTGGCTGGTGGCGGTGGGGATCACCGCCACCCTGGTAGCGATCATGGTGACGCAGGTCGGCCTGCCGCGCCACGCCGCCCCGTCCGTGGCCCAGGCGGCGACGCCACCCCCGCTGGCCTACCAGGCCGTGGCGGGCAGCGCCCGGGAGGTGCTGCTGGCCCTCGCCGGCCGCATCCGTGCGACCGAGGACCCCGCACGGAGCGGCGCTCGCTACCGGTACGTGCGGACGCAGAGCTGGAGCCTGTCCACCCGCGTCGACGGGATCCAGGTCCGTTCGGTGGTGCTTCCCGAGATCCGTGAGGTCTGGCGTGCCCCCGACGGCTCCGGGAGCCTCCGGACCGTCCCGGGCGAGCCGTGGTTCCCCACCGAGGACAGGGAGCTGGTCTGGGAGCAGGAGGGGCGTCCGCTGGCAGACCCCGCCGACGAGACCTTCCCGGCCGGCGGGCTGGGTTCCCTGTACCCGGTGGACCTGCCCGCGGCCACGTCCGCGCTGGCGGACCTTCTCACCGCCGGTCATCCGGTGGAGAACGGCCCCGCGGAGACCCTTGTCGCGGTCACCGACCTCTACCTCGAACAGGTTCCGCCCGCATCGGTCCGCGCCGCTCTCCTCGACATCCTCGCCGCCACCGCGGACCTGTACGTGCAGGGCAGCACCGTCGACCGGGCCGGCCGGCCCGCTCTCGCGGTCGCGGTCGACAGTGCCATGTCCGGGCTGCCGACCCGCTATGCCCTGCTCCTCGACCCGGTCGACGGCCGTCTCCTCGGGCAGGAACAGACGCTCACCACCACCGCCGGGGCGCTCGACGTTCCCATTCCCAGCGTCATCTCCTACACGGCCTTCCTCGACGCCGCCCGCACCGACGGGATCCAGCCCCCACCGCGCTGAGAGTCGGCTGCGGTACCGGGCGGGCGACGCGGCCGCGGGCAGCGTTCGGATGCCCGGTGACCGCGGTCGAGGCAGGCCCGCGCCGGGTGAATCCAGGGGCCGGGGGGCGAGGGCCGGTGGCTGCGCGACGCGGGTCTGTGGCCCACGGTCGCCTGGCAGCACCGTGACCTGGTGGTCATCGCCGCCGACAGCATTCCTCAGACGGGGACGGGATCCAGGTCGGCACCGTCAAAGGGCGGATAGCTTTCGCCGCCTGTCCGCTCGGCCGCATCAATGTAGGTGGCAAGGGCGTCGCGGGACTGGGCGAGCCGGTCCAGCTGGTCGTTCAGCTGCGCCAGCCGTGCGCGCATCGCGGCCAGCAACTCGGGGCAGCCGGACAGTTCCGGGGCCTCGCCGACCGCGCAGGGCAGCAGGTACGCGATGTCCTCGGAGAACAGGCCGGCGCCCAGCAGGTGCCGGATCTGCGTCACGCGCAGCACGGCGGACTCGTCGTATTCGCGGTAACCGTTTCCGCGGCGGTCCGCCTCCAGCAGGCCCCGGGCCTCGTAGTAGCGCAACTGGTGGGCGTTGACACCCGTCTCGGACTGATGGGCCGGGCACTCGCCGGCGCGTTCCTGAAAGCCGGGCATCCCACCACCGTGTGGAACCGTACGACGTCCAGGACCGACCAGCTGGTCGCCGACGGCGCGCGGCTGGCGCCGACGGTCGGCGACGCGCTCACGGCAGGTACTGCGCGACGTTGATCAACCTGACGTCGGGGAGCTCGGCCCAGGCCCGGGACACCGCCCGCTGGGCCGAGCGGCACGGCGCCCGCTACCTGGACGGCGCGATCATGGCCGTTCCGCCGGCGGTCGGGACCGCCGAGGCGGTGATCCTGCTCAGCGGCCCGCAGGCGGAGTCCGAGGCCCACCAGCCGACACTCGGCGCGCTCGGCACCGTCGCCTACCTCGGCGCCGACCCGGGGCTCGCGTCCCTGTACGACGTGGCCGGCCTGGCCATGATGTGGAGCGTTCTGAACGCCTGGCTTCAGGGCACGGCCATGCTCCGGACCGCCGGCGTCGACGCCGCGACGTACGCACCGTTCGCGCAGCAGATCGCCACCGTGGTCGCCACCTGGCTGCCGGGCTACGCCGAGCAGATCGACAGCGGCGTCTTCCCCGCCACCGTGTCGGCGCTGGAGACCGACGCGCGGGCGATGACACACCTGATCGAGGAGAGCGAGGCGGTGGGCGTCAGCACCGCACTACCCACGCTGATCAAGACGATGGCCGACCGCTCGATCGCCGCCGGACACGGCGCGGAGCAGTACCCCGTGCTGATCGAGGAGTTCGGGAAACCCCGCAACGACTGACAGCGGCAGAACAACGGGGTGACGGGAGACAGGAAACCCCTTTCCACCACTTTCAACATATAGCACGCCGGGGGTCTTGCCGCAAGACCCCCGGCGCACCGCAGAATCGCAGGCCGGGTGCCGAAACCCGCACCCACCGAGAATCCGCGCGCTCACAGCGAAAGGGGATCCATGCCTGATGTGATCATTGTCGGTGGCGGGCCGACCGGGCTGATGCTCGCCGGCGAACTGCGGCTGCACGGCGTGCACACCGTCATCCTGGAAAGGGAAACGGAGCCGAACAGGCACGCCCGGGCACTGGGCCTGCATGTCCGCAGCATCGAAATCATGGACCAGCGTGGCCTGCTCGACCGTTTCCTCGCACACGGGGTGAAACACCCCCTCGGTGGTTTCTTCGCCGGCATCACGACACCGTTCACCGGGCACCTCGACACCGCACACCCGTACATCCTCGGCATTCCGCAGCATCGCACCGAAGCGCTGCTCGCCGCCCGGGCCACCGAACTCGGCACCGAGATCCGCCGCGGCCACACCCTGGTCGGCCTCGACCAGGACGACCAGCAGGTGTGCGCCCAGCTCGCGGACGGCACCCGCCTGCACGCCCGGTACCTTATCGGTGCCGACGGTGGGCGCAGCACCGTCCGCACCGCCGCCGGTGTCGCCTTCCCCGGCGAACCCGCCGGCGTCGAATGGCTCCTCGGCGAGGTGGAGGTGACCGCCGCCGCGGACACGCTCGCCGCCGCGGCCGCCGACCCCGCCGTCGCCACCGCCGGGCTGCGGTTCGGCCCCGCACCGCACACCGACGGCGTGTACCGCTTCGTCGCCCGCGCCGACGGTGTCGCCGACGGGGGCCGGGCGGCGCCGCCGACACTGGAGGAGTTCCGGGCCCGGCTGCGCACCCTGGCCGGCACCGACTTCGGCGCGCACACCCCCCGCTGGCTCACCCGGTTCGGGGACGCCACCCGCCAGGCGGAGCACTACCGCACCGGCCGGATCCTGCTCGCCGGCGACGCCGCGCACATCCACCCGCCGATGGGAGGGCAGGGCCTCAACCTCGGCATCCAGGACGCGTTCAACCTCGGCTGGAAACTCGCCGCCGCCGTCGCCGGCTGGGCACCTGACGGGCTGCTCGACACCTACCACACCGAACGGCACCCGGTCGCCGCCGACGTCCTGGACAACACCCGCGCCCAAAGCCTGCTGCTGTCCCCCGAACCGGGCCCGCAGGCCCTGCGCCGGCTGCTGTCGCAGCTGATGGACATCGAGGAGGTGAACCGGTATCTGATCGAGAAGATCACCGCGTTCGGTGTCCGCTACGACTACGCCGGCAACGGCAACGGGGACGGGGACGGGGCGGCGCACGGCCTGCGCGGCCGGCGGATCCGCGACCTCACGCTGAAGGAGCACGGCCGGCTCTACCCCCTGATGCACGGCGGCCGCGGACTGCTGCTCGACCAGACCGGTGGGCTGACCGCGGCCGGCTGGTCCGACCGGGTCGACCATGTCATCGACCTCGGTGACGAGCTGGACGCCCCCGCCGTCCTGCTCCGTCCCGACGGCCACGTGGCGTGGGCCGGTGACGATCAGCAGGACCTGGCCCGCCACCTGCACCGCTGGTTCGGCACGCCCACCTGACATCCGAATGGCCATGCCCGTCGCGACGGGGGACGGGGTCCCCAGCTGTCACCGCCGGGGCGGGCATGGTGGAGACGTGGACAGAACCGAATGGGGCGACCTCCTGCACCACTGCGTGGCTGACCCGCCCGGGCCAGGGCCCGGCCCGCGGGGCCTGGTGCCGCAGCTGCCGTCACCGGTGGTCGAGGTGGACGACGACCGGCTGGCCGCCCGCGGAGTGCGACTGCTCCTCAAACGGGACGATCTGATCCACGCCGACGTCCCCGGGAACAAGTGGCGCAAGCTCGCGCTCAACCTGACCGCGGCCGTCGACCAGGGCCATCACACGCTGCTCACGTTCGGTGGGGCGTACTCGAACCATGTGGCCGCGACCGCCGCCGCGGGCTGGCATCACGGGCTGGCGACGATCGGGGTGATCCGCGGGGAGGAACACCACCCCCTCAACCCCGTCCTCGCCGCCGCGGCGGCCCACGGCATGCGGCTGACCTACCTGGACCGCACCCGCTACCGGGCCCGGGACGACCCGGCGCTGCACACCGAGCTGCACGACCGGTTCGGCCGCTTCTACCTGCTCCCCGAAGGCGGCAGCAACCCACTGGCGGTCCGTGGCTGCGCCCAGCTGGCCACCGAACTCCTCACCCAGGTCCCGACAGTGGACGTGGTCTGCGTACCGGTCGGGACCGGCGGCACCCTGGCAGGTCTCGCCGCGGGCCTCGCCGGACTCGGGGACCGCGCCGCCGGGCACACCACCGGCCCGGACGTCGGCCCGGACGTCAGCCGGGATGCCCGGCGGCGGGCGGTGGGAGTCGCGGTGCTGCGCGGCGGGTTCCTGCCCGGGCAGGTCGCCGCCCTGCAACAGGCCACGTTCACCGCGGCGACGGCGAACTGGACGGTGCTCGACGGCTTCCACAGCGGCGGCTACGCCCGCCGCGACCGGACCCTCGACCTGTTCATCGCCGACTTCGCGGCCCGGCACGGCCTGACCCTGGACTGGGTGTACGGCGCGAAGATGATGCGCGCCCTCTACGCCACGGCCGGGGACCGGCACCTCCCGGCCGGGTCGACGGTCGTCGCCGTCATCACCGGCCGCTGCGACGACGACGCCGGCGACGGCACGGAACGGCCGTAGGAAGGCGCCCGCAGCGCTACGGTGCGTCCGGGCCGGACACCACAGGCTCCCCGGACTCCCCGGACTCCCCGGGATCCCCGGGTTTCACAGGTTTCACGGACGCCACAGGCGGTCCGGGTGACGGGCGGGTGGCGGCGTAGAGCCGGCGGACGACATCCTCGATGTCGGGTTCCTCCACGGTGAAGTCGACGACGTCGGCGATACCGGTCACCGCGGCCAGGACCCGCGCGGCGGTCGTCGTCTCCGCGTCGAACGCCAGCCGCTGCCGCAGACCGTGCGCCTCGCTGCCCAGATGCCGGGCCGCGGGGATAGCGGTCAGGTCCCCGGTCGGAGCGGCGAGATCGACGACGAGCACCCGGTCGGCACCCGCGGACCCGGCCAGGCCCGGCAGGTCACCGTCGTAGGCGAGGCGACCCTGGTCGATGACCAGCACCCGGTCACAGAGCCGTTCGACGTCCCCCATGTCATGGGTCGTCAGCAGCAGGGTCGTGCCCTGCGCGGCCCGTTCGGCGATCAGGAACTCGCGCAGCCGCTGCTTGGACAGGACGTCCAGACCGATCGTCGGCTCGTCGAGAATGATCAGCCGGGGACGGTGCAGCAGCGCCGCGGCGATCTCGGCGCGCATCCGCTGCCCCAACGACAGCTGCCGCACCGGCGTCGCGAGGAACTCACCCATCTCCAGCTGCTCGACCAGCTCACCGGTGCGGGCCCGCCCCGCGGCCGCGGGCAGCGCGTGGATCGCCGCGAGAATCCGAAAGGAATCCCGGACCGGCAGGTCCCACCACAACTGGGACCGCTGCCCGAACACCACCCCGATCTGCCGCGCCAGCCGCCGCCGGTCCTTCACCGGCCGCAACCCGCAGGTGTGCACCGTGCCACTGGTCGGCACCAGGATCCCGGCGAGCATCTTGATCGTGGTCGACTTCCCGGCGCCGTTCGCACCGATGTAGCCGACCGCCTCCCCGGCCCCGATCCGCACGGTGAGACCGTCGACGGCCGTCAGCCGCCGCCGGCGCATCCCGTCACGCACGCTGAACTGCCGCGTCAACCCGACCATGTCGACGATCGCCGGCGGGTCGGCGCCGCCAGCGCCATCCGTGCCGTCCGTCGCAGGTTCGGGGCCCCCGGCACCCGCACAGGTGCTTCCCATACTTCCCACGGGTCAGCCACCGCCTCCCTGATAGTGCCGCACACCCCACCGCCAGCACAGCAGCGCCATCGCCCACGTCCACCCGGCGGCAAGCGGACCGCACCAGCCCAACCAGCTCGGCAGCCACCCCGGCCCGGGCAGGCCGAGCAGCGCCAACGTCGGCAGATAGCCGGTGAACGCCATCGGGAAGAAGAACCCGAACAGCACCACCAGCGGCCGTGACCACACCGACGCCGGCTGCGTCGCCGCATACCGGCCCCCGTACACGAACGCGTTCGTCATCTCCCGGCCGTCGAGGAGGAAGAACTGCAACCCCCCGGCCCAGACGAACATCGCCGCGAACATCGCGCACCCGCTGAGCAGCGCCGTCACCAGCAGCAGCACCGAACCCGGCGCCCACGGCACGTCGCAGACGACCACACCGGCGCTCAGCGCGGCGACACCGACCGCCGCCCGGGCCAGCCGCCGCAGACTCAGCTCACTGGTGACCAGCTGCGCCAGCAGCGGCTGCGGCCGCAGGTAGAACACGTCGAACGTGCCGGCCCGCAGATAGGTCGGCAGCCGGTCACAGTGCCCGAACACCAGATCGGCGAGGGAGAACGCCAGGTCCGCCAGGCCGAACACCAGCAGCATCTGCCGGAACTCCAACCCACCCAGACCCGACGTGGCACGGAAGACCACCCACACCTCGGCGAGTTCGACCACCGCGGACAGCAACGAACTGAGCAGATCCAGGGCGAAGTTCGTCCGGTAGGACGTCTGGGAGCGGGCCCGCGACGCCAACACCGCCCGGTACGGCCGCAACCGCTCCCGTACGGTCAACGACCCCCGGCCACCCCGGTCCGCACCCGCACCCGGCGCACCCGCAGCGGCGAGCGCGGCCACGGCCGCCACGCCGGGTGCGCCGGGTGCGGGTGCGGGTGCGGCCGGTTCAACCACCCTGGATCTCCAGGCGGCGCCGGCCGGCCCGGGTCAGCAGCGCACCGAGCCCCCCGACCCCGACCAGCCAGCTGACCTGCACCGCGACCAGCCCGACCGCACCGCCGGCGTCCACCTGCCCGGCGAGCATGTCCACCGGGTACATCAGCATCGACGGGAACGGGGTCGCGTGCGCCAGCACCTCCAACCAGCCCGGGAACAGCCCGATCGGCACGAACAACCCGGCGAGGAACCCGGAGACCACCATGTAGACCAGCTGCACCCCGCGGGTCTCCACCAGCCAGAACCCCACCGCCGCCACCAGATACACCGTCGCCGCCGAGATCACGACCGCCAGCAGCAGCCCCACCACCGCCAGCACCCACACCGCCACCGACCCCGGCCAGGTCATGTCGACGACGACCGTGCCGATCAGCAGCTGCGGGATCCCCCGCGGCACGAACGCGAACAGCGCCTGCCCCACCTCGGTGGCGATCGTCGCGGCCTGCACGTCCAACGGGCGCAGGAAGTCGACGGTGACCTGCCCGTCCTTGATCCGCTCCGCGATGTCGCTGCCACCCCAGAAGTTCACCGAGCCGAGCATCGCCTGCGACAGCCAGATGTAGGTGCCCATCTGCCCCTGGTCGTACCCGCCGATCTCACCACCGGCCGCCCGCACCGCCGCGAACAGCACCGCCACCTTCAACAACCCGAACGTCACGTTCGCGACCAGCCCACTGAGCGCCGCGAGCCGGTACGTCGCCTGCCGGCGGAACCCCGCCGCCAGCAGCAGCCCGTACACCCGAACCGTCGCACCCATCAGAACACAGACAATACGGGCGCCCGGCATCTCCTCCCGTCCCGGACAGCACCGCCAGGCGAGAAGCGAGGAACACGCAGAAGGAAGACAAGGAAGACGCGGGGAGCGCGGGACGCGGGGAGCGTCAGCCGCCCGTCGTGCCGGGACCGGCGACCGTGAGGGCACAGGTGACCAGATGCCGCATGAGCGCCGGATCACCGCCGCGGTACCGGTCCAGGAACACGGCCGCGGGCAGCTCCACCCGCCCCGCCGACTCGAACCCACCCTCCCACGGGGCGAGCCGGACAACCCGACCCACGAAAATCATCATGTAGGTGAGATCGTCACCGCCGAAGTAGTCGGATTCGATCACCTCGACCAGCGTCAGTGGCCCGAGGCGCGCCCGGACCTCCTCCCACACCTCCCGGCGTGCCGTCTGCTCCGCGGTCCGCTCGCCGAACTGCACATGGCCACCTGGAATGTCCACCCCGCGGGGCAGGTCGGCAAGCAGCAGCAGCCCCGCCGCGGTCAGCGTGACCACCGACGCGCTGGTCACCGCCGCGAACGGCGGCTCGACGCCCGCCCCCCGGCAGCGCAGCGTGACGACCCCGCCCCCGACCCGGGCACGCGCCGTCGACCGGCGATCACCACCCGGGCCCGCCGCCCCTGCTCCCGGGGCCGCTGCCAGCGCCGGATCGGTGCCGAGTCGCGGGGCGTCGGGGCGCTCACTCATACCGGCGAGCACAGACGGCCACCCTCAGCCGCCGCCGGGATCGGGGCCCAGGCCCAGGCCTGGGCCGGACTCGGCGGCGGCGGACAGCCGGGCGTCGTGCACCAGCAACGCGATCTGCACCCGGTTGTTCAGACCCAGCCGGGACAGGATCCGCGACACATGCGTCTTCACCGTCGGCAACGCCATGTGCAGCGCCCGGGCGATCTGCGCGTTCGACGCACCGCCGCCCACCGCCAGCGCCACCTCCCGCTCCCGCTCCCCGAGCAACGCCAGCCGCGCCCGGGCACCCGCCACCGTGTCCGCACCCGCCGCGGCCCCGGCGACCTGCGCGATGAGCCGGCGCGTCACCGCCGGAGACAACACCGGATCCCCCGCGGCAACCGTGCGGATCGCCGCCACGATGTCCCCCGGCGCGGTGTCCTTGAGCAGAAACCCGGCAGCGCCCGCCCGCAACGCCCCCAACACATGGGCATCGGTGTGAAACGTCGTCAGCACCAGCACCTCCGGCGCACCCGGCCGGGCCCGCACCTGCGCCGTGGCCGCCAACCCGTCAACACCCGGCATCCGGATGTCCATCAGGACCACCGCCGGCCGGTACGCCGCCACCAACCCCGCGACCTGCGCACCGTCCGCCGCCTCGGCCACCACCCGAATGTCGTCCGCGCCGCCGAGCATCAACACCAGCCCGGCCCGGACCAGCGGATCGTCGTCCACCAGCAGCACGTCAATCACCCGCCACCCCCATCCCATCCCGTCCCGGCACCGTCTCCGGCCCGGCGCAGACGGTGTCATCAGCGCCATCAGCAGCGCCGTCTGCGCCGTCCTCAGCCGGCCACGGCAGCCACGCACGGACCACGAACCCGGTGCCGGTCGGCCCCGCCTCACACACACCACCGACCAGCCGCGCCCGCTCCGCCAGCCCGGCAAGCCCCCGCCCCCCACCCGGCAGAACGACACCCGCACCGGGCCGGGACACCACCGCGGGAGCGGTGGTGGTAGTGGTGACGATCACGGTCAGGCCCTGCCCCGGCGCACCCGCCACCCGCACATCCACCGCGGCACCGGCCGCGTGCAGCCGAGCGTTCGTCAACGCCTCCTGCACGATCCGAAACGCCGCCCGGCCCACCGTCGCCGGCGGCACCGCCCCCGCCAGCGGCATCCGCAACCCCACCCGCCCGCCGGCCACCCGCGCCTCCGCCACCAGCCGCCCCAGATCCGCAAGCTCCGGCTGCGGCGCACCCGACGCCAGCGACTCCCCGCCGCGCAGCACCCCGATCACCTCCCGCAGATCCCGCAACGCCAGATGGGCGTTCTCCCGGATCACCCCCGCCGCCACCACCACCTGCTCCCGCGACGCCCCCGTGTTGAACTCCAACGCCCCCGCATGCACCGCCAGCAGCGACAGCCGATGCCCCAGCACGTCATGCATCTCCCGCGCGATCTCCTCACGCACCTGCGCACGGGCCTGATCGCCACGCAGCGCCGCATCCGCCTCCGCCAACTCCGCCCGCTCCCGCAGCGACGCGATCAGCTGCCCGCGGGACTGCCGGAACAGCCCCCAGCCCACCGCCCCGGCCACCAGCGTGAAGTACGTCAACGCCCGCCCGACCCGGTCCTCCTCCAGACTGTCGACCCGCCACAGGAACAGTGGCAGCGGCGCGAACGCCAGCGCCGCCACCCACGCCGTCACCCGCCGCGGGCACCGGGCCGCGACCGTGAACACCGCCACCACCACCGGACCGGCCAGCAGCGGCGTCTGCGTATCCGCGACCAGCAGCACCACCGCCAACGGCACCGGCCACCGCCGCCGCCCCAGCAACGCCACACAGCCGACCACCGCCGCCACCGCGTCAACAGCCCGCCACAGCGACCCCCGTTCCTCCAGGACCGGAACGGAATCGGCGACGAAGACGGCGAAACCCGCCGCGCACAGCATCAGCGCCACATCAGCGGCCCGCGCACGGCGGGCGGCCTGCACAGCGCGCATGCCCCGGCAATCTACGCGGCCCCCCACATCCTCACGCCCCGCCCGCCGCGATCAGATACCAAAGGACGACACCCACCCCGCCACCACCGACTTTGGTCGCCGCCCCACCTCCCTGCGCCCGATACCGCCGGGCGCGCCCGCTCCCTACCGTCACCACCATGACCCCCACCCCGCCCCCACCCGCCGCCTCCGGCCCCGCCCGCGGCCCGGTCGCGGGCACAGGCCGCGCCATCGGCGGGATCCTCGCCATCGGCGGCATCGCCGGCGTCCTGCGCGAACTGGTCGGCATGCCGCCGCTGCTGGGATTCCTGCGCTGGTTCACCGTCGACGGCTACGAAATCCTCTGCTACGCCCTCATGGTCCTGGCCGGGACAGCCCTGTGCCTCGCAGCGGACAGAGGCACCCGCCGCACCCGCACCCGCATCTGATCGCCGCCCCGCCACCCGCCGTGAACACCACCACCCCACCGCCACCCGCATCGACGGCCCCGCCAGCCGACGCGCCGGCCCGCACCCCACCGGCCGGACGGGCACGCCTCGCCGCCACCTCCGGGCTGCTCGTCCTCGCCCCGACCTGCGGCGAACACCTCATCGGCTACGACTCCAGCATCGGACGTCCCCTCGACCTTCTCACCAGCCTGCTGTTCTTCATCCCGCTCTACGGCACCGTCGCCGTCCTCATCCGCGAAGCGGTCCGCCGCCGCGGCGGCGGACCGCTCACCCTCGTCGCCCTCGCCGCCGCGTTCGGACTCGCCCAGGCCGGACTGATCGACCAGAGCCTGTTCGACCCGCACGTCACCGGAGACCCCGCGTACGACGACGACCGCACCCACACCCTCATCCCCGGCACCGGGCTCGCCGCCCATCCACTGGTCAACTACGTCGCCGGCCACGTGATCTGGACCTTCACCGCGCCGATCGTCGTCATCGAATCCCTCGCCCCCCGCATCGCCGACCGGCCCTGGGTGCACCGCCGCGGCCTGCTCACCCTGGGCGCGTTCTACCTCCTTCACCACCCACCAGCTGCTCCCACCCACCTGGGCCGGAACCCTCACCGACCTGGCGATCCTCACCACCGTCATCGCCCTCCTGCACCGCGCCACCCGCCAGCACCACCGCCACCACCGCACCAGCAGCCAGGGACGCCGCCGCGCCCTCACCGTCGCCGGCGCCGCCCTCACCGTCAACGCCGCCCTGTCCTTCGTCGTCGACCCGATCGGCACCGTCTCCCACCCGGCCAAATACGCCGCCAACGCCACCCTCGCCGTGACCGTGCTGCTCCTGCTCGCCGCCGCCCACCACCAGCTCACCCGCGCCGACCACCCGACCCCGGCGAGACACCCTGAGGAACCGCGCGGGAAGTCCTGGGGCGCATGCGGTCAACCCGTGCCAGGCGCGACGGCGGTGCGATGCCAGCGGGCGTCGAGGGAGTAGGTGCCGGCGCCGACGATGAGCAGGAAGAGGCTGCCGCACAGCTGGGCGAGGTCAACACGGGATTCGTGGAGGAAGTCCCACCAGCCGGATGCGTCGGTGAAGAGCGGGGCGTCACCCCACAGGATGGGCAGCTTCGTGATGAGCAGCGCACCCACCATGTTCACGATCATCGGCAGGGTGGCGAGTCGGGTCAGCAACCCGGCCAGGATCAGCCCGCCGCAGGCGATCTCGAAGGCCCCGTCCAGAGGCGCGACGAAGCCGGGGGCGGGGATGCCAGCCCTGTCGAACCGGCCGGTGCCGAGCTCGTCAGGGTAGAGGAACTTCTGCACGCCCTCAGAGAGAAAGACCACGCCGACGTAGAGGCGGATGAGGACCACCGCCGCCGGCGCGGTGGTCGCGGTGGTCGCGGTCAACCGGGCCGGCCAGGAGCCGAGCTGTGTCATACGAGGTGCCCCTCCGCCATCGAGACGTACCGGATACCGACACCGTCCCGCGAGTCAGAGAGACACCGGTGGTGACGCGCCCGGCCCGCGGCCGTGTCGTCCAGGGGTTACGGGGCCACCGTGCGGCGTATCCCATAGACGGCGGCGCCCACGGCCAGCACCACCACCCCGACGATCACGGAGGTCGCCGGCAGGGCGAAGGCCAGCGTGAGGCAGCCGGCCAGCCCGAGAACAGGGATCAGGCGGTGCGGCCGGCCCTCGCCGGGGGTCAGGGTCCACGCGGAGGCGTTGGCGATGGCGTAGTAGACCAGCACACCGAAGGAGGAGAACCCGATCGCCCCACGCACGTCCACCGTCGCCGCGAGGACCGCGAAGACAGCACCGACAGCGAGCTCCGCCCGGTGCGGCACCATGAACCTGGGGTGGACCGCCGCCAGGAAGTGCGGCAGACGCCGATCCCGGGCCATCGCCAGCGTGGTGCGGGAGACACCGAGGATGAGCGCCAACAGCGAACCGAGCGCAGCCAACGCCGCGCCGACCCGCACCACCGGAACGAGCCAGCCCACGCCCGCGGCGCGGACAGCATCGGCCAGCGGCGCGGTGGCGTCCGCCAGCCGCCCCGGCCCCAGCACCGCAAGAACAGCGACGGCGACAGCCGCGTAGACAACCAGGGTGATGCCGAGCGCGAGCGGGATCGCCCGGGGAATGGTCCGACCCGGATCGCGGACCTCCTCACCGAGCGTGGCGATGCGCGCGTAGCCGGCGAAGGCGAAGAACAACAGACCCGCCGCCTGAAGCACCCCACCGAAGGAAACATCCCCACCGACACTCAGCCGGGAGGCTTCCGCCTCACCGGAGGCGAGGGCGGCGAGAACCACCGCGGCGAGAACCACCAGAACCACAGCCACGATCACGCGGGTCAGCCAGGCGGACTTCTGCACCCCCGCATAGTTCACAGCCGTCAGCACCACCACGGCCACCACCGCGACCGCATGCTCCTGACCAGGCCACACGTACGACCCGACCGTCAGAGCCATCGCCGCACACGACGCGGTCTTCCCGACCACGAACGCCCACCCGGCCAGCCAGCCCCAGAACGGCCCCAGCCGCTCCCTCCCGTACACATACGTACCGCCGGACGCCGGATAACGCGCCGCCAGCCGCGCCGACGACGTCGCATTGCAGTACGCCACCACCCCCGCCACCGCCAACGCCACCAGCAGACCCGCACCCGCCGCCCGCGCCGCCGGCGCCAACGCCACGAAGATCCCCGCACCCAGCATCGCGCCCAGACCCACCAGCACCGCATCACCCACACCCAGCCGGCGCCGCAGCTCACCCGGCACACCACCCGGCACACCACCCGCCGCCACATCGGCACCCACACCGATCACCCCTCCCACCGCAGACCGACCCCGGACGGCCACCGGCCACCCCCGGCCCACCGCGACGTACCGCCACCCTGACCCCACCAGACCCATCAATGCAGGTGGGAGTCGGCGAACACACGGCGAACACCCGCAGCACCCGCCCACCGGTGCGCCCATAGCGGGGCCGGGCTTTCGAACGGGTGCGGGCCGGCTACTCCGGCGGAGCCACCGTCGTCAGGCAGAACGGATGACCCGCAGGGTCGAACAGCACCCGCCACCGCCCGCGGATAAGCCGCCCTGCGCCCGGGCGCCCGTCAGGACGTCCGCCGGCGCGCGTGCAGCACAGCGTCCCGCACCACGATCTCCCCGCCAGGCCCCGTGACCGTCCGCGGCCGGGACTGCGCCACCAGCACCTCCCACACCGCCGGATCCAACAACCCGGCCAGCTCCCGCGCCTCACACAACATCCCGGCCTCCGGACGCGGAATCCCCAGCGCCAGATCAGCCGGATCGTGCCCCACCACCAGCAGCGACCCGCCCGGCGCCACCACCCCGCACAACCGCGCCAGCATCGCCGGGCGCCGCTGTGCCGCCACGTGCAGGAACTGCGCCGACACCAGATCGAACCGAGTCTCGAACCGTGACAGCCGCCCCGCCGCACGACCACCGGACCCCGCACCCGCACCCGCACCCGCACCGGGATTCGACGCCGGGGTAGGGCTGGGCTCGGGCGGGGCGTTCAGACCCGCCCAGGTCATCGCATCCGCGCGCATCCACATCACCCGCGCCGCCACCTCACGACCCAGAGTCACTGCCTGCGCCTTGCCCCGCCGCAACGCCGACGCCGAGAAATCCACCGCCAGCACCTGCCAGCCGCGCTCCGCCAGCCACAGCGCGTCCGCCCCCTCACCGCATCCCACGTCCAACGCCCGCCCCGGCGCCAACCCACCCGCCTCCACCACCAGTTGACTGTTCGGACGCCCGCTCCACATCCCCTCCCGCGACGCGTACCACCGCTCCCACGCCACCTCGTCCATCTCGGCCGTCTCACTCATCGCGCCGGTCAGCGCACCATCCACCATGACACCCAGGATCCCCGGCACCCGACGACCACCCACCGCCACCCCACCCCGAACACCCACCCGAACACCCAGGCCCGCCTCACGCCCGCCCCTCCCGCCAGAACAGACACGAACCGGCCGCAGGATGACGAACCCGCCTGCGCACCACGCGCGGCGCGCAGGATCACCCACCCACCCCATCCGGTAGAACGAGAGCATGAGCTCGGTCGACGGCACCGCCACCACCCTGGAACAGGACACCCCACCCGGCCCCACCGGCCCGGAGGCGACCGGCGACCCGACCGCACCCACCGCACCCACCGCACCAGCACCGACCCAGGCACCGGCGGAGGCGGCTGAAACAGCCACCAGGTGCGCCTACCCCGACTGCGAACGCCCCACCGCCACCACCGACCGGCCCGGCCGGCCCCCCGCCTACTGCGACGACCCCACCCACAACCGGCTCGCCGCCTACCGCCGCCGCCGCGACCTCGCCCGCCGCGACACCACCCCCACCACCAGCCCCGACCCGGCCAGCGGACGTCCCGCCACCCACCGGTCCCACGCCACCGGCCGGCTGCGCGCCGACGAACTCGCCGGCCAGATCCGCACCCTCACCACCGACCTCACCCGCTCCCTCGACGCCTTCGCCCGCGAAATGGCCAGCCTCGGCGACGTCGCCCGCGCCGAAGCCCAGGTCGAAGCCGCCGAAGCCGACGCCGCCGAACGCGTCGCCGAAGCCGTCGCCCGCGCCGTCCGCGCCGAACAGGCCGCCCGCGCCGAACACACCAGCCGCACCGAGGCCGAAGCTGTCGCCGCCGAAGCCGTCGCCGCCCTCGACGACGCCGAACAGCGCCTCACCGCCAGCCAGACCGCCCACGCCCAGGCCGCCGCCGCCGCCGACACCGCCCGCACCCAGGCCGCCGCGGACGTCGCCGCCGCCCACACCGACGCCGAAACCCGCGTCCAGGACATCCGCGACCGGGCCGCCGCCGACCTCGACCGCACCCGCGCCGACGCCGACGCCGAAACCACCCGCATCCGCGCCGCCGCCGACCGCGAACGCGCCACCCTCACCGCCGACCGCGACCGGCTCGCCGCCGCCCTCCAAGCCGCCGAACAGGCCACCGAACGTGACGCGGCGACCATCGCCGAACTACGCGCCGACCGCGACCACCTGCGCGCGGACCGCGACCGCCTCCGCGACGACGCCCGCCGCGAACGCGACGAACTCACCCGCCGCGCCGCCGCCGCCCAGGCCGAGACCGCCCAGGTCCGCGCCGCCGCCGCAGACGAACTCGAACGCGACCGCGCGGCCGCCACCGACCTGCTCGAACAGGTCCGCGGCGAAGCGGCCGCCCGCCTCGCCGCCGAACAACAGACCGCCACCGAACGCCTCGCCGCCCTCGCGGACGCCCGCGCCGAAGCCCGCACCCGCGCGGAACGCGCCGAACGGCAGGCCGACGAACTCGCCGCCGAACTGCGCGCCGCCCGCGCCCACCTCCTGCCCCGGCCCACCACATCACCCGAATGAGGCACCCGGGGCAGCCGCCAGGGCTGCCCCGGCTCCGAACCACCAGCCCGGCGATCACCAGCCAGCCGCGATGCGCACAGCCAGGGCCAGGCGGTCAGCCCGCCGACGCGGGCGCCGGCAGCGTGCGGGCGAACAGCGCCAGCGCACGGTCCCAGTGCCGCTGGGAGGCGGCCTCGTCATACACCGGGAAATCCGGCACCGCGAAACCGTGCATCGCCGGCAGAACCTCCGCCTCGTAATCCACCTTCGCCTCGTCCAACGCGGCCACCAGACGCGCGTGATCAGCCTCGGTGTGATGACTGTCCTCATGCGCCGCCGCGACATACACAGCGCCCTGGATCTGCCCCGCCTGCAGATACGGGCTGGACGGATCATCCGTCGCCAACCCGCCACCGTGAATCGACGCCGCCGCCGCGATCCGCTCCGGCAGCGCCGTCGCCGCCGTGAACGCGAACCGGCCACCGATGCAGTACCCGATCGCCCCCACCGGCCCCGGCAACGCACCCGGCTCGGCAGCCAACGCATCCAGCAGCACACCGAGATCCGCCATCACCGCGGCCGGCGGCGCCTGGCCCACCACCTCACCCAGCCGCGCCCGCTGCGCCGGATCCCTGAAATTGATCTCAAGCGGCCCGGTGGTCGCCGGCCCCGACCGGTAGAAGACGTTCGGCACCACCACCAGATACCCCGACCGGGAAAGCCGCTCCGCCATCCCCAGAATCGTGTCCCGCACGCCGTACGCATCCGGGAACAGAATGACGACCGGCGCCGGCCCCGGATTCTCCGGAGCCTGCAGGTAGACGTCCAACACCCCGTCAGCCGTCACGACATCACGCCGGGAAACCGCCATCATCAACACCTTCGCCTTCCACTCACGCCGCCCGTGCAACCCGGGCCCCGGTGAGCGGACCCCGGCAGGCGACCTCGACATGACCCACCCACAACCGGGCCGGCGAGCCCCGCATCGCGTCATCCGACCGTCCGACACCGGGGAGACATCCCACAGCCCAGCCCGGACCGGTCCGCACACCACCACGACCAGCGGGGCCGGCCGCGTCGCCGACACCGAAAGCATCTACCAGCCGAGCCAACCCGCGCATCCCACCCTCCGCGCCGGCAGCCGCCGATCAGCAGACGGAAACGGCACCGGCGCGCACGGTGAGGACAAACTCGGCGCTCAGGCCAGCATCCCCTCGAGTAGATCGGCGGCCCGCCGCGTGCCGCCCTCGGCCTGCGCCTCGGCCCGTAGCAGCGCCGAACGGCGGGCGACCTCCGCGTCGCCGACCAGCTCCCGCAGCGCCGCCCGCAGCACGTCGGCAGTGGCCTGCGCCGTGTCGACACGGCGGGCCACCCCCAGCTCCACCAGCCGATCCGCGTTCATGAACTGGTCGGCGGCCTGCGGCACCGCGATCATCGGAACACCCGCCAGCAGCCCCTCACAGCAGCCACCCATACCGGCATGGGTGACGAAGGCATCCGCCTGCGCCAGGATCGCCCGCTGCGGCACCCAGGAATGCACCGCCACAGAGGACGGGATGACACCCAGCTCCCGCCGGTCGGTGTACCGGCCGATCTGCAACACCACCGACCAGCCAGGCAGGTCACCGAACGCCGCCAGGCACTGGCGGTAGAACTCCGGCGCCCGGGTGTACGCCGACCCCAGCGAGATCAGCAGCACCTTCTCCGCGCCCGCCGGCCGAACCCACGCACCCGCCTCCGAAGCCAGGTCGAAACAGGGCCCGACGAACGTCACCCGGCCGGTGTCGACCTGGTCGGCGTGCGGCTGCATCGCCCGCGGGATCAACGCAAGGGCCCGCGTGGGATGCCCGGAGAACGCGTCCACCTCGGTCGTGGACGCCCCGCACCCGGCGAGCCACCGCGCGAACCTCGCCCGGTAGTCGTCCGCGCCCGGCAGCTGCCGCTGATGCGCCGCGACATCCCGGTCATAGCCGTCCCACGCGACGATCGTGGGGGACAGCTGCACAATCGGTCGGCCCTGCGCCTCGGCGAGGGCCCGCGCGGCGTAGGCACCGATGTCGTACAGGTACAGATCCGCCGGGTCACGATCGTAGGCCGCACGCAGCTGGGGAAGCGCCTGGATCGCATCGTCGAGGAACAACCCCATCGCGGCGATCGGGTCATCCGGCCAGTCGTTGTCGGCGACCGGCAGCACGGAGGAACAGGGGACGAGCTCGGCGCCGGTGCCGGCGATCAGGTCGCCCACCGCCGGGTCGTTCGCGTAGGTCACGCGATGACCGCGAGCCACCAGCTCACGGATGATCTCAAGACTGGGCAGGACGTGGCTCACGGCAGGGATACCGGCCATCGCGATATGGGCACGACGACGGGACATAAGATCACACACCTCGGATCAGAGCTACGGCAAAGGACACGACACGCCAGCGTGCCGACAGCTCCGAGAAGCTCGGCTGTCGGCGCGGGTAGGGACACGCGAAGGCGTGCGGAGGGAGCCGGGGACATCGCCCCGACCGTGTCAGCCGTAGATCTGCTGCAGGTACATGCCGGCCACTCTAGCGGCCCTCATCCATCAGAGCATCGCGGTTTCCCGCGATCGGGACCACCCGACAAGATCATTCAGATGTTTCATGATCGAAAATCTCAAGTCGTAGGGTCAACAATGTTGATTATCTTGTGTCCGGATAACTCGCCAGCAGATGCAGATCAGGCCGCCTGAAAGGCGATGTGATTCGCAAGTACCGCCACGCTCGCGCGCCCACCGTCGACGTCGACCGCCGTGCCGTGCACGAAGGCGGCGTCATCCGAGGCCAGGTAGACAGCCGCGGGGGCGATCGCCGCCGGCTCGCCCGCCCGACCAGCCGGTGTGCCGTGCATCAGCGCGCCTGTCGGATGGTCAGAAGCTGGTGTTCGCGAGCCAGTGTGTCCAGTGCGCCTGCTCGCCGAGGACCTCCAGCCGGCTGTCATCGCCGGGGATCCGGCGCAGCAGCGCGAGCAGCAGGTCGGCGGCTTCGCCGCGCACCGCTACATCGCCCTTCTCATGAGCGTGCTCCCAATCGATCCCGTCCACGCCGCCGCGGATCGCCCACTCCCCTTCGAGGCCGAGACCCTCGTCGGTGGCGTGCAGGTGGACAGTGGCCCCGTCCGGAAGAATCGCGGTGCCGGGCCGCCCGACGAGCAGGCCGAGCCACTCCGAGATCCCGTCAGCGGCGAACGCGGCCTCAAGCGGGTACTCGACGCCCAGCGCGAGCGCGGCGTCCACGCGGTGGATCATCGCCTCGTGCATCCGCCGCCGGACCCACCAGCGCGCCGGCCGCGGGCCGGTGAACGTCCATACCGGCACGTCCGGATCGACGGCGACGGCTTCCAGCAGCAGCCGCGGGCTCTCCCGAAGCCAGGCGAGCGCGCCGCCGCGGTCCGCCGGCGGCCTGCCGCCCTCGATCGTGCGCGGGTCGAGGACCGCGGTGGCCCGGGTCCGGATCATCACGGCCGCCCATCGGTCAGTGCCCCCGACGTGGCGTACGAGCTGGGTCAGATCCCAGCCCGGGCAGGTCGGGACAGGCCTTGACAGATCGGCCTCGCCGAGCAGTTCGGTGAGGAGCCGGTTCTGCGCCAGCAGGCCAGCGACATAGTCCACAGCCGGACCCTAACGTTCCTCAATCCGCCGCAGCCAGCGGTCAGCCGCCTCGGGCAGCGGGCCCGGCGCGCCGCGGGCCGGCGGAGGGTGCAGAGCAGCAGTGGGGCAGCCGGGCCGCCCGGACGATCAGGCCTCGGGGCCGGTGGCCTGGGGGAGGAAGAACAGGTCCTCGATCCGGCCCCCGAACACGGCGGCGATCCTGAACGCCAGGGACAGGCTCGGGTCGAAGCGGCCCGCCTCGATGGCGTCGACCATCTGCCGGGACACGTCGAGGCGGTCGGCCAGGTCCGCCTGGCTCCAGCGCCGCGCGGCCCGCAGCTCACGTAGCCGGTTCCGCAGCGGATCCGCCCCGTCCTGAAGATCAGCGCGGGGACGAACATCAGTGCGGCGATCCGGATCGGCGTGCTCCCCGGCGATGACCTCTCGCAGCGCGGCGACGTGGGCACCCAGGGCGGCCCGGCCCGGCGCTGTCAGCGAGATCCACGTGGTCCGGCGGCCGCCGTGAACTCCTTTGCGGCTCGTGACATAGCCGAGCGACGCGAGGGCGCCCACGCGTTTGGAAAGCACCGAGTCACTGACCTCGAGGCTGTCGCGAAGGGTCGAGAACTCTGCTTCGGACACCGCGGTCAGCATGGTCATCAGCCTCAGCCGGGCCGGTGCGTGCAGGTTGGCGTCCAGCTCGGGCATCAGCGGCCGACCAGCACCAGCAGCGCCAGCACGGCCAGCGCAAGCGCCGAGATGACCACCAGCCACCCGGCCGACTCGGCACGAGCGTGCGTCGCCGGGTCTCCTCGGTAGTGGCGCAGCCAACGTCGGCCGCTCAACGTGTAGGCCAGCCCCCCAGCACACGCGCAGACAGCCACCAGCCACCACAGGCCGGCGAGGGCGGCCCAGAACGCGGCGCTCAGAGCCAACGCGTACGAGGTCGCCGCGGCCCGCCCCGTTCCGAGCACGACCCGGCTCGTGAGCCCCGCGATCCGCACCCCGTTGAGCCGCCGGAACCGGAACAGCTGGATGCCCGCCGCCAAGGCGAACGCGGCGGCTCCGGCGATCGCCAGCAGTCGGGTCCAGCCTGTGTCGAAGGCGACCTCGACGGCGGCCGCGGCGATCTGGGTAGCCACGGTGACACCGATCGAGCCGTAGAAGAAGGACGGCAGCCCGAGGCCGCCGGCCAACTGCGCCCGCGAGGTCTCCGCCCCGGCCAGGGCGGCCGCAGCACCCTCGGGGGTGGGCAACGCCCTCATGATCAATATTGGTCACGTCGACGTGTCAACACTGTTGATTATCTTGTGGCAGCGGAGCAGGGGCTGCGCCCCCCGAACACGCCGTGCACCCTCGCGTCGCGCAACGTCACCAGCCGGGAGGCGGTCGGCGCCCGGTGCAACGCCACACTGCCCGCGTAGGGCGTCCGGTTGTCGAGCTCTGCGGCGACCACCAGCGCCGGGACGTCGCCCGCGACCCGGGTCGGCGGCTCCAACGGGCGCACCGGCCAGAACGAGCACGGCGTGATGTTCCAGATCGCCGTGGCGACACGGGGCTGCGCCTCACGGTGCCGGCGGATGTCGGCCAGGTAGTCACCGGCGATCCGCGAGGCGGGCACATCCCCGCACATCACGGCGAGCTGCGCGCTCTGCAGAGCGCTGATCCACCCCGCCCCTCCCCCGGCGACATCCCCGCCCGCACGCTCGGCCCGCTCCGCCCGCGGGTGGATCAGGTCGGTCAGGTCGGGACCGCCGGTCGCGACTCCGGCGAGGACCTCGTCGAGGTACGGGTTCGCCGCGGGCGTGCGGCCGTCCGCGGCGTCGGCGAACGCCCGGATCCCCAGCGCCAGCACCTCGGCGGCCTGCTCGCCGTCCTCCACCAGGGCGGCCATGAGCAGGCCCGGCAGGTCGGACGCGTCGTAGGGGAACCCGTCCACGGTCAGCGGGCGGCGGGCGGCCACCTCGTAGATCCGGTCGACCGTGCGCAGCACCTCCTCGACGGTGGCCCCGAGTCTGCATGTACACCGCGCCCAGGTACGTGCCGTATGAATAGCCGAGGTAGGACGTCGTCGGCTCCCCCAGCACGGCCCGGACGATGTCCATGTCGCGCGCGGTGTTGCGGGTCGAGGCGAACGGCAGGACGTCGGCGTGCGCCGCGCACGCCTGCGCGACCGCGGCCTGTGTGGCCGCGACCCGCTCGAAACTGTCCTGGTCGGGACCGCCGCCGCGCACCCATTCCCGGTTCAGCGCCGGCCCGCAGTCCAGCGCCTCGCTGCGGCCGACGAACCGTGGATCCATCCCGATCAGGTCGAAGCCGCCGGCCGCCGGGCCGAGCCGCCCGCGGATCTCGGGCAGCAGGTCCGCGATGCTGCCACCGGGCCCACCCAGGTTGATCATCAACGGCCCGCGGCGGGCCCCCTGGCCGGCCGCCCGGATCCGGGAGACCCCCAGGGTGAGCGTCCGGCCGGCCGGGTGGGTGTAGTCGAGGGGGACGGCGACCTCGGCGCACTGCGCGCCGGCCGCGTCCAGGCCGGCGCCGGCGGCGGGGTCAGCGGCGTAGCAGGTGGTCGCCGCAGGCGGCGGCGACGGGGAGCAGACGCGCGGCGAGGTCCGCGACGGCGCCGGCGCCGATCCGGGAGGCGGGGCCGGACACCGACAGCGCTGCGGGCGCCCGGCCGGACAGGTCGGTCAGGGGGAAGGCCACACAGCGCACACCGGGCTCCTCCTCCCCGTCGTCCGTCGCGTAGCCCCGGGCGCGGACGGCGGCGAGTTCGGCGGTGAACTGGTCCGGGTCGGTGATCGTGGTCGCGGTGCGCCGGGGCAGCCCGGTGCGCTCGAGCAGCTCCCGCACGGCCGGGCCGGGCAGGTGGGCGAGCATCGCCTTGCCCACGCCGGTGCTGTGCGCGGGGGCCCGGTTGCCGACCTCGGTGAACATGCGCAGCCGGTGCGGCGAGGCGACCTGCCCGACGTACACGACCTGGTCGGCCTCCAGGACGGCGAGGTTGGCGGTCTCCCCCGACACTGCCACCGCCTCCCGCAGGTAGGGCTGCGCACCGGTGGCGAGCAGGCTCTGCGCGGCGTTGCCCAGCCCGATCAGACGGGCGCCCGGGGCGTAGCGGCGGTCGGCGTCCTGGCGTACCCAGCCGCGTTCGTGCAGCGCGCGCAGCAGCCGGTGCACGGTGGGCTGCGGCAGGCCGGTGGCACGGGCGAGGTCGGCCAGCCCGGCGCCGTCGCCGGAGGCTGCCAGCAGTTCGACCAGCGCCAGTGCGCGGTCGACCGACTGCACCGACCCCGGCCCCGACCCCGCCGTGGGCCCGGGCGGCCGTTCGGGCCGGGCCGGCTGGCCCGTCAAGGCATCCGCTGGTAGGCGGGCACGGTGAGGAACTCGACGAAGTCGTCGGTGAGCGCGACCTCGACGAACAGCGCCCGCGCCCGTTCGAACCCGTCGGCGTCGTACTGCTCCCCCAGCCCGCCGCGCAGAACGTCGAGCTCCTCGGCGACGACCTTCTCGACCAGCTCCCGGGTCACCGGCACACCGGTCGGGCCGGCGCCCACCGAAGGGCCGGCACCGGCGACCGGCTCGGTGTCGACCAGCACGATGCCGTTGTGCAGCCACTGCCAGATCTGGGACCGGGCGATCTCCGCGGTGGCCGCGTCCTCCATCAGGTTGAAGATCGCGACCGCGCCGGAGCCGGCGAGCCAGGCGCGCAGGTACTGCAGGGCCACGCTGACGTTGTTGCGCAGGCCGGCCAGGGTCGGTGAGCCCGGGGTGGTGGTGAGGTCGATCAGCGCGGCGGCGTCGACGGCGACGTCCTCGCGGGTGCGCTCGAGCTGGTGGGGGCGTTCGCCGAGCACGCCGTCGAACACCTCGCGGCAGACGGGTACCAGGTCGGGGTGCGCGACCCAGGAGCCGTCGAAGCCGATGCCGGCCTCGCGGGTCTTGTCCTCGCGGACCCTGGCCAGCGCGGTGGCGTTGACCTCCGGGTCACGCCGGCTGGGGATGAACGCGGCCATGCCGCCGATGGCGTGGGCGCCGCGCCGGTGGCAGGTGCGCACGAGCAGCTCGGCGTAGGCGGTCATGAAGGGCGCGGCCATCGTGACCGCGTTGCGGTCGGGCAGGGTGAACGCCGGCCCGCGGTCACGGAACTTCTTGATGATGCTGAACAGGTAGTCCCACCGGCCGGCGTTGAGCCCGCCGCAGTGCTCCCGCAGCTCGTAGAGAATCTCCTCCATCTCATAGGCGGCGAGGATCGTCTCGATGAGCACGGTGGCGCGGATGGCTCCGCGGTCGAAGCCGAGCGTGTCCTCGGTGTGGGTGAAGATGTCGTTCCACAGCCGCGCCTCGAGGTGGCTCTCGGTCTTGGGCAGGTAGTAGTAGGGCCCGGAGCCGGCGTCGAGCTGGCGGCGGCCGCAGTGCACGGCGTAGAGGGCGAAGTCGACCAGCGCGCCGGCGACCGGTTCGCCGTCGACCCGCAGGTGCTTCTCGTCGAGGTGCCAGCCGCGGGGCCGCACGACGATCGTCGTGGCGGTGGGCCCGAGGGTGTAGGCCTTGCCCTCGGGGCTGGTGAAGTCGATGGTGCGGTCGAGGGCGTCACGCAGGTTGCGCTGCCCGCTGATCATGTTCTCCCACAGCGGGGTGTTGGCGTCCTCGAAGTCGGCCAGCCAGACCTTGGCGCCGGAGTTGAGCGCGTTGATCGTCATCTTGCGGTCGGTCGGCCCGGTGATCTCGACCCGGCGGTCGACGAGGCCCGGCGCGGGCGGCGCGACCCGCCACTGCCCGTCGCGGATGTGCCGGGTGGCGGGCAGGAAGTCCGGGTCGGTGCCGTCGGAGAGCTCCCGCTGCCGCTCGGCGCGGCGGGCGAGGAGGTCGCGCCGCGCCGCGCCGAAGCGTCGGTGCAGGTCGGCGACGAGGGTCAGCGCGGCCGGGGTGAGGATCTCGGCGGCACCGGGAACGTCCGGCCGGACGATCTCGACTCCGGGCGGGGTCTGCGCATCGGCCACGGCGGCTCTCCATTCACGGCTCTCACGACGGACCCAGGCCTTCCGATGGACGGAAGTGACGGTCCGGATGCCGGAATTCTATCCCGGCAGGCGCCGCCGCCTCGCCGGATCTGTCCCGCCCGGCGGGCCGAAGGGGGAGCGTCGGCGCGTCAGTCGGCGCGTCAGAGGTGGGTCGCGGCGTCGGTGACCGGCGGCGGCGCGTCGATGCCGCAGTGTCGGCACGGCGCGGCCGGCGGCGCCGGCATCGCGGTGGGACGTACCCGGGCCGGGTTGCGGATTCCGAGCCAGGCCAGCAGGCCACCACAGGCACACAGCACCGCCGCGATCCACAGCGCGGTCCGGTACCCGCTGGCGAACCTGCTCGCGTCCAGGTAGACGTCGCCGGTGAGACCGGCGGCCGCCGGCAGCACCGCGACCGCGAGCAGCTGGGCGGTGCGGGCGACGTCGTTGTTGACCGCCGAGGCGATGCCGGCATGCTCGACGGGTGCCGCGCCGAGGGCCGTCGACGTCAGCGGCGCGACGACCGTGGCCAGCCCCAGCCCGAGCACGAGGACTCCGGGCAGGACGTCGAGCCGGTACCCGCCGGCGCCGGCGGCGCGGGTGAGTAGCGCGAACCCGGCGGCGGCGACGATCGGCCCCACCGTCATCTGCGTCCGCGGGCCGATGCGCTCCGCGAGTGCGCCCGAGCGTGCGGACAGGGCGAGCATGATGATCGTCAGGGGCAGCAACGCCGTGCCCGCCGCCAGGGGCGAGTACCCGCCGACCTGCTGAAGCTGCAGGGGCAGCAGGAACAGCGCCCCGCCCAGGGACGCGTAGACCACGAACGTCACCAGGTTGGCGGCACAGAACTGCCGGGACCTGAACAGGTCGAGGTCCAGCATCGGCGCTGCCACCCGCCGCTCGACCACGGCGAACCCGGCGAGCAGCAGGACCCCGGTCACCAGGCCGCCAAGCACGGCCGGGGATCCCCATCCGGCGTCCGGCCCCTCGATCAGCCCGTACGAGAGCCCCACCAGACCGCCGGTGACGAGCGCCGCGCCGGCCAGATCCACCCGGCCGGCCGCATCCGCGGCGGTCGACTCGGGAACGTGCCGCGCCGCGATGATGATCACTGCGACGACCAGGGGCAGGTTGACGAAGAAGACCAGCCGCCAGGACAGCGCCTCGACCAGCCAGCCGCCGAGGAACGGGCCGACCGCCGTGGCGACTCCGGACAGGCCCGACCAGGCCCCGATCGCGCGTGCCCGGTCACCGGGGGCGAACGAGGCCTGGAGCAGGGCGAGACTGCCCGGCGTGAGCAGCGCGGCACCGACCCCCTGCAGCGCCCGCGCCGCCACCAGCGCCGGGGCGGTGGGAGCGATCCCGCAGAGCAACGACGCCACCGCGAACCAGCCGGCGCCGATCAGGAACACCCGCCGCCGGCCGTAGCGGTCTCCGAGCGCCCCGCCGACCAGCAGAAAGCCGGCCAGCGTGACCGCGTAGGCGGTGACGACCCACTGCAGCGAGGCCAGGTCGGCGCCGAAGTCACGGCCGATCGACGGCAGGGCCACCCCGACCGCGGTCGCGTCGATGGCGGCGATCCCGGACCCGAGGACGGTCGCGAGCAGCACCCAGCGCCCGCGCGCCGTCGACACCCGAAGGCCGGTCTGCTGCGGCTTCCCGACAGCGGCCACGCCAGCACCCTACGTGACGAGGCACCGCCGGAGACTGCCGACGATCTCGCCGCGCCGGCCTGCCGCCCGGTCCGCGGACGTGCTGCTACCCACTTTCCCGACGTCACCGCCGGTTTTCCTCGTAGCGTCACCAGTGCCCCTCGGCTCCGAGGAGGCACCTCTGACGCACGACGAAGGGCATAACCATGGCGGACGTGTCAGTACGATTGCCCGCGGATGGCGGTGCCGAGGTCGTTCTGAATCTGTCCGTCCTGCAGGCGATGCGGCTGATCGAGTCCATCACGAGCAGGGTCGCGGACGTGATGGCCGCACCCGGGCGGGCCGGAACCGGCGCACGCTGAGCGGGGGCGCCGCACAGCCGCCGGCGGATCGCGAGGCGGATCGCGAGGACGAAGGGATCCGGACCGGTGGCGTCGGGCGCGGCCACCCGGTTGACTTTAGGCGCCGGGTGCCCCTACGCCCGGTGTCGGCAGCAGCGCGACGGGTGGCCATCGGCCGCCCGGGTGCCGCGCTCGCCGACCGTCACCGTCGCGCCGCCCGGCGTGGCCCTGGTCTGTAAGGAGCCGGTCCCGTGCCCGAGTCCTCATCCCGCGTCGCGATTGTCACCGGAGGCGCCCGCGGCATCGGCGCCGCCATCGCGCAGCGTCTGGCCACGGACGGCCTCGCGGTGGCCGTGCTCGACCTGGAGGAGTCGGCGGCGAAGGGCACCGCCGACGCGATCGCCGCCGCCGGGGGGAAGGCCCTCGCCGTGGGTGCCGACGTCTCCGACTCCGCGGCGGTCGACGCCGCGGTCAGCCGGGTGGCCGCCGAGCTGGGCGCGCCGACCGTGCTGGTCAACAACGCCGGCATCACCCGCGACAACCTGCTGTTCAAGCTCACCGAGAGCGACTGGGACGCGGTCATGGGCGTCCACCTGCGTGGCTCGTTCCTGATGGCGAAGGCCACCCAGAAGTACATGGTCGAGGCGAAGTGGGGCCGGATCGTCAACCTGTCCAGCATCTCCGCGCTGGGCAACCGCGGCCAGGCGAACTACTCGGCGGCCAAGGCCGGCCTGCAGGGCTTCACGAAGACCCTCGCGATCGAGCTGGGCAAGTTCGGTGTCACCGTGAACTGTGTCGCGCCGGGCTTCATCGTCAGTGAGATGACCCGCGCGACCGCGCAGCGCATCGGTGTCGCCTGGGAGGACTACCTGGCCGCGGCGGCGGAGAAGATCCCGGTGGCCCGTCCGGGCGAGGTCGAGGACATCGCGAACGCGGTGTCGTTCTTCGCCGCCGAGACCGCCGGCTTCGTCTCCGGGCAGATCCTCTACGTCGCCGGCGGCCCGAAGGCCTGACCGCCGCGAGGGCCGCGGACGTCGCGACGCCGGCCACCGCTGCCGGCGGCGGCCGGCCCGTACCCCGCAGAACGCCCCGCCGAGGCGCTGCCACGCACCTGTCGCCGGGCCCGCACCCCGCCGGGTGCCGTGACCCGGCACCCGGCGGGGTGCGGGCCGGCCGCCGCCGTCCGCAAGGATGGACGGGGGCCCGTAAGGCGCGGGCGGGAACGGAGCGGGTGCATCGTGCGGAAGCGGACGTCGTGACCGGTATCGCGGGCGGCGGGTCGGGCGGTGGCCGTCCTGGCCAGGAGCCCGACCACCACCACGGGCACGGAGAGGACCACGACGGCGGGTCGCTGCGGGACCTGCTCGCCAGCGCGCTCGCCCGCCCGGTGTCGCTGGTGCGGACCCGGCCCAAGCGGCCCCCCCGGCTGACCGAGGAGCAGCTGCACTCGGGGCGGGTGGTCGCCTGCCACGTGTACGCCGAGGGCAGGCGGGTGCCCGACGGGTCGAACCTGCTGACCGCGGCGAACATCGCCCGCCGCCAGCACGACGCGTTCGCGTGGCTGGGCCTGTTCGAGCCCAGCGACACCGAGCTGGCGTCGATCGCCGAGATCTACGGCCTGCCCGCGCTGGCCGTCGAGGACGCGGTCGTGGCCCACCAGCGTCCCAAGATCGAGCTGTACGGCAGCACGCTGTTCATGGTTCTCAAGACCGCCTGCTACGTGGAGCACGACGAGCTGACCGCCGACACCGAGGTCGTCGTCACCGGCGAGGTGATGGTGTTCGTCGGCAGCGACTTCGTGGTGACGGTGCGGCACGGCAACCACGGGGCGCTGGAGAAGCTGCGGGCGGATCTCGAGGGACGGCCCGAGATGCTCCAGCACGGGCCGTCCGCGGTGCTGCACGCGGTGTGCGACGGCATCGTCGACAACTACCTGAATCTCGTCGAGCGCCTGGACGCCGACGTGGACGCCGCCGAGGCCTCGGTGTTCGAACGGTCGGCGCGGCCGTCGGTGGAGAAGCTCTACCAGCTCAAGCGGGAGGTGCTGGAGTTCAAGCACGCCGTCGCCCCGCTGAACAACCCGCTGCGGATGCTCTCCGACACGGCCCTGCCCATGATCGACCCGCATGTGCGTGACCACTTCCGGGACGTCTTCGACCACCTGGTGCAGGTCACCCAGCGGATCGCCCACCTCGACGAGCTGCTCTCGTCGATCCTGCAGGCGACGCTGACGCAGGTGACGATCTCCCAGAACGAGGACATGCGCAAGATCAGCGCCTGGGTGGCGATCGGCGCGGTGCCGACCGCGCTGGCCGGCATCTACGGCATGAACTTCGACCACATGCCCGAGCTGCGCCAGGTCTGGGGCTACCCGGCGGTGCTGCTCCTGATGGCCGCCATCTGCCTGTCGCTGCACCGGGCGTTCCGCCGCAACGGGTGGCTGTGACCTGATCTGGTGTGCGGGCCTGGTGCGCGGACCTGACCTGGTGTGCGCGCACCCACGGCGGGCATGCCCCGGAAGACACCATCCCGTCCGTCCGGGGCAGTGCCTCCGCGGGGGCGCCGCCCCGGACGGGCGGGATGCGAGGGGAGCCCGAGGGGGTGCCGGGATGGCGTGTGCCGCGTTACCGTTGGGCCCGCCGCGTTCCCTGGGCCCGGAGTCCGAGGCGATCGAGGCCGATCCGTCGGTGACCGAACTGCTCGGGGTGCTGCGCCGCCACCTCGGGATGGAGCTCGCGTTCCTGGGCAGCCTCGACGAGCAGTGGCTGGTCCTGCAGGTCCTGGACGGTGACGCGGCGTCGTTCGGGGTCCGGGCGGGCAGCACGATCCGCCGGGAGGCCGCCGTGCACCCGCAGGTGCTCGGCCAGGACGAACCGGTCATCATCCCGGACGCGCACCGCGACGAGCGGCTCGGGCGCACCGGCATGGTCGACACCCTGGGCGTCGGTTCCTACGCCGCCGCGCTGGTCTTCGACAACGACGCGGACGTCTACGGTCTCGTCGGCTGCCTCGGGCATGAGCCGCACCCCCGGCTGCGCCCCCGCGACGGGCGGTTCGTCGGCCTGCTCGCCGCGTTCCTCAGCGACGCGGTCATCGACCTGCGCCGGGCGTGGGAGTCCCGCAGCCGGGCCTCGCGGGTCGTCAGCGACCTCATCGACGCCGGCGGCCCGGACATCGTCTTCCAGCCGGTGGTCGACCTGCGTGACGGCACCGTCGCCGGGGTGGAGGCGCTGTCGCGCTTCCCGGGCTCGACCGGCGACCCCGAGGGCTGGTACACGGTGGCCGGGCAGGTCGGGCTGGGCACGGAGCTGGAGCTGGCCGCGATCCGCCGCGCCCTGGCGGCCGTCCGCGACCTGCCGCCGCCGGTCGCACTGTCGCTGAACGCCGCCCCGGCCACGATCGCCTCGGGCCTGCTGGGGCTGCTCGGGACGTCCCGTACGTGTCACCGGATCATTGTGGAGATCACCGAACACGAGCACTTCAGCACCGACCCGGCTGTCGCGCGCGGCATCGCGGCCCTGCGGGCCCTGGGCGCCCGCATCGCCGTCGACGACATGGGCACCGGCTACGCCGGGCTGGAGCAGCTCATCCGCATCCGCCCCGAGATCGTCAAGCTCGACTACGTGATCACCCATGGGGTGGACGTCGATCCCGCCCGTCAGGCGGTGGCGGCGGCGATCGTGAGCGTGGCCCGGAAGATCGGCTGCCAGGTGATCGCCGAGGGCATCGAGACCGCCGCCGAGCTGCGGGCCGTCCGCGGGATCGGGATCGACTACGGCCAGGGCTTCCTGCTCGGCCGCCCGGCGGGCAGCGTGCGCGCCGCCTGCTCCCCCGCCGCCGTGTCCCTCAGGACGGCCTGCCTGCGGGCAGGGCCATCATCCGGGTGAGCAGCCCGGCCACGAACACCGTGTGGCGGTGCAGCAGCGCCCGGTCGAGCTTGTCGAGGTTGCCACCCGGCGCCACCTGCAGCAGATAGGCCGGGCCGGTGATCATGCCGATCGTGGGCAGGCCCAGCCGGTAGGGAAACGTGCCCTCCCCGTACAGGCCGTTCTGGAACGGCTTCTGGATGCCGACCCGGGTCAGCCCGCCGTGTTCGACCTCCTCCTCGGCGAGGCGGCGCAGGGTCTCGCTGTGGCCGACGGCGACGGCCACCGGTTCGCTGCGCCCGGTGGGCCGGTAGGGCGCGGTGCCGCCCTGGTCGTCCCAGCCGAGGGCGCCGAGGTGCTCGGCGGCCAGCGCCATGTCCACCTCGGCGAGGACCTCGGGGTGCTCGCGCAGCCAGGCGTCGGGTTTGACCGTCGCGGCGTCCGCCGCCATATGCGTGGGTGAGAACAGGAAGAGCAGGTCCCGGGCCCGGGAGGCGGCCGGGTAGCGGCTCAGGTACTCGGCCAGGGCCAGCAGTGCCGGGCCGCCGTTCTCCTCCAGGGCGTTCTGCCCGTCGGTGTGGGTGGTGACGAGGACGGCCCGGGGCCGCTCCCCGGCCGGACCGGCCCCGGCGCCGGCCCCGGCCCCGGTGGCGGTGGCGGTGGCGGCGCGGGCACCGGGCAGGCGGGCCAGCAGGTAGTCGACGGTGGTCTCGCGTCGGCTGGCTGTCAGGACGAGCGTGGCCGTCGCCGGGCCGCGGGCGAGGATCTCCCGCAGCCGGGCGCCCTGCTCGCGGTCGAGGCGCAGCGCCGGCAGGCCGGCGTGCTCCTGCTGGTGCGGGGTGTACTGGCCGGCGGCCAGCTCGGGGGTCTGATCGACGATCTCGATCATCGCGGCGGCGCCGTGGGCGCGGGCCAGCGGCAGGCTCGGTGGTGGGGGCACACCCAGCCAGACCCGGGAGTAGTCCTCCTGGGCGAAGTCGGCGCGTGCCTGTGGTGGCAGGACGGTGTAGGCCAGGTCGGCGAGCACGGACGCCGTCAGCCGGGTGATCGGCGCGTCGACGACGACGATCGCCCCGCCGAGCCCGCCTGCGGTGCCTGCCCCGGTGGCACCGGCGGCAGCGGCGGCACCGGCGGCCTGGTAGGCGGCCTCGTCGCCGGCGTGGGCGTCGATCAGCCGGCCGGTGACGCCGGCCGGGCCGGTCTCTCCGGAGTGCGGCCGGTAGGAGGCCACCGGGATCGGCCGGGTGACGCCCTCGGCGTCGGTGACCCGCAGGGACCACGAGCGGGCCAGCCATTCCTCCAACCGGGCGGGGTGGCGGGTGACGGTCAGCCCGTAGCCGCGTAGCTGCCGGTCGAGGTCGTCGATGAACGCGCGGTGTGCCGGGGAGCCGGGCAGGCGCGGACCGGCCGCGTTCATCCGCTCGACCCAGCTCCACAGCGTGTCGACGTCCACCAGGTCCTGCGCGGTGACGGGGCCCGGGGAGCCGGTCAGCGGCGGGCGCGTACCGGGGCCGTCGCCGCTGTGTGCCGCCGCCGCGGCCGGGCCACCGCCGGCGGTGGTGGAGCCGTCGCAGCCGGCGCCCAGGCCGCCGGCCGCGGCCAGGGCCCCGGTGGCGGTCAGGCGCAGCGTCGTGTCCAGGAAGCCGCGGCGGCTGGCGGGCGGCCGGTGCGGTGTGTTCATGGTCACGATCATCGCACTGCCGGGCGGTCACCCGCCGCCGATTGCGTGCTCACCCACCGCCAGCGGGCGGCTCGGCCGAGACGCGGGCCGGAGCACCGGTCAGATCACCGATGGCCGCGCGCACCATCCGGCCGAGGTCGTCATCGCTCAGCCCGGCGAACACCTCACCGCCGAGCACGAACCCGCCCACGATCGCCCCCAGGGCGCAGGTCAGCCGCACCCGCAGCTCGATCGGGACGGTCTCGTCGGCGAGGATCGACCGCAGCCGTTCCCGCAGGTCGGCGTGCTCGGCATTGTCATGATGCGGCCCCAGCCGCTCCACCGCGCTGTGGTTGCGCAGGTGGAACAGGAACAGCGTCCGGTTCGCCAGCATCGTGGCGACGATCAGGTCGAACGCGGCCGGCCAGCGGTCGGGATCGGCGAGGTCCGCCTCGAGGTCCTCGAAACCGGCCCGGCCGAGCTCGTGCAGGCGCAGGTGCAGCGCCAGCAGGATGTCGTCCTTGCTGGAGAAGTGGTAGTACAGGGCCGCCTTCGTGAAGTTCATCCGCTGCGCGATCTCGCGCAGCGACACGGCCTCGTAGCCGGCGTGGGTGAACAGCTCCAGAGCCACGTCGAGGATCCGTTCGCGGGTGCTCTTCTCGCCTTCGACGGGGGCGGGCGGTCTGGGCATGATCCTGAACCTACTTGACGGGACTCGGCGATGTTGCTTACCTTGCGGCAGGTAAGCAATATCTTACCTGCCGGCAAGTTATTGAAGAAGCGGAGCTTCCTGTGGGCGACACCATGATCGAGGCTGTCGGCCTCACGAAACGCTATGGCGACACCCAGGCACTGGCGGGGGTCGACCTGAGCGTTCCCGCGGGCACGGTCCTCGGCGTCCTCGGCCCGAACGGCGCGGGCAAGAGCACCGCGGTGCGCATCCTGACCACCCTCGCCCGCCCCGACGCCGGCCACGCCACCGTCGCCGGGTTCGACGTCGTCACCCAGGCGGGCGAGGTCCGGCGCCGCATCGGCGTGACGGCGCAGGACGCGACGCTCGACCTGGCGCTGACCGGCCGGCACAACCTGCGGATGGTGGCCGAGCTCAGCGGGCTGCGGCGGCGGCCCGCCGCCGACCGCGCCGACGAGCTGCTGGAGCGCTTCGACCTCACCGACGCCGCCGACCGGGTGGTGAAGGGCTACTCCGGCGGCATGCGCCGCCGCCTGGACCTCGCGGCCAGTCTGGTGGGCCAGCCGGCCGTGCTCTTCCTCGACGAGCCGACCACCGGGCTCGACCCGACCAGCCGGGCACGGATGTGGGAGGTGGTCCGCGAGCTCGTCGCGGCCGGCACGACGATCCTGCTGACCACCCAGTACCTGGAGGAGGTCGACACCCTCGCCGACCGCATCGCCGTGATCGACCACGGCCGGGTCGTCGCCCGCGGTACCGCCCGGGAGCTGAAGGCCGCGACCGGCGGGCACCGCCTGGAGGTCACCCTCAGCCGCCCGCACACCGAGGCGGCCGCCGCGCTCGGTCTGCTCGTCGAGGGCCGGGTCGACGTCGGCGGCGACGGCCGGCACCTGCGCGGGGCGGTCCGGGCCGGGGCCGGGGTGGCCACCGAGGTCATTCGGGCCCTCGACGCCGTCGGCGCCCTCGTCGACGACGTCGCCGTGCGCCCACCGTCGCTCGACGACGTCTTCTTCGCCCTCACCGGGACGCCCACCGCCCGCACCGGTGCGGGCGGCGACGGGCGGGCCGGTGACACCGACCGCGACAGGTCCGACCGCGACAGGTCCGACCGCGACAGGTCCGACCGCGCCGGCGACCCGGTGGGGGTGGCCTGATGTCCACACTCACCGTCGCCCGCCCGGCCACCGGTGGAACCGGCGCGGGCCCCGTCCGCGGGGCGGCGCGGGACGTCGCCGTGCTGACCCGGCGCAACCTCGTGCACGTCGCCCGCGAGCCGCTGGCGCTGTCCGACATCACCGTGCAGCCGGTGCTGTTCACGCTGTTGTTCGTCTACGTCCTCGGCAGCGGGGTGTCCGTCACCGGCGGCTCCTACCAGGACTTCGCCATCCCCGGCCTGATCGCGCTGAACCTCACCACCTCGGCGATGGGCACCGCGGTCGGGCTCAGCAACGACCTGCGCACCGGAGCCGTCGACCGGTTCCGCACCCTGCCGATCTGGCGGGCCGCCGTGCTGGTCGGCCGCTCGCTGTCCGACCTGCTCGCGGCGCTGGTCTGCATGTCGATCGTGCTGCTCACCGGGCTCGCGATCGGCTGGCGGCCGGACACCTCACCGGCCCGGTTCGTCGCCGCGCTCGCACTGCCACTGCTGTTCAGCTACGCGCTGGCCTGGGCGACCGCCTGCCTCGGCCTGGTCAGCCAGGGGGCGGAGAGCGCCCAGTCGGTCGCGCTGGTCGTGCTGTTCCCGCTGGCGATCGTCTCCAACGCGATGGTGCCCACCGCGGGCATGCCGGCGGTGGTGCGCACGATCGCCGAGTGGAACCCGGTCAGCGCGCTGACAGCGGCCATGCGGGAGCTGTTCGGCAACCCGAACCCGTCCGCCGCCTCGGACGCCTGGCCGATGCAGCACCCCGTCGTCGCCGCCCTGCTGTGGTCGGCGGCGATCCTCGCGGTGACCGCTCCGCTGGCGGTCACCCTCTACCGCCGCCGCACCACCGACTGACACAGCGTCAACCCTAGGTTGACGAGATCTGCATCGTCAACCTAGGGTTGACGGCATGAGTTCCGTGGACCCCACCACCCTGACCAACGACGTCCGCCTCGACGACCTGATCGCCGCGATCAAGAAGACCCACAGCGACGCTCTCAACCAGCTCTCCGGCGCCGTCCTGGTCGCCGACCACCTCGGCGACGTCGCCGACCACCTCATCGGCCACTTCGTCGACCAGGCCCGCCGCTCCGGTGCGTCCTGGACGGAGATCGGCCGCAGCATGGGCGTGACGAAGCAGGCCGCGCAGAAGCGGTTCGTGCCCCGAGAGCCCGGCGAGCCCTCCAGCCTCGACTCCTCACAGGGCTTCAACCGCTACACCCCGCGGGCCCGCAACGCCGTGATCGCCGCCCAGAACGCGGCCCGCGCCGCCGGCAACGCCGAGATCACTCCCGGTCACCTCACCCTCGGCCTGCTCGCCGACCCCACCGGCCTCGGCGCGGCCATGATCGCCTCCCAGGGCGTGGCCCACGACACCGTGCGCGCAGCCGTCACCGCCGCCCTGCCACCGCGCGTCGACGACCTCCCCGCCCTGGTGCCGTTCGACGCCGCCGCCAAGAAGGCTCTCGAGCTCACCTTCCGCGAGGCGCTGCGGCTGGACCACACCTTCGTCGGCACCGAGCACGTCCTGCTGGCCCTGCTGGAAGTGGAGGACGGCGCAGGCCCGCTGACCACCCTGGGCATCACCAAGACCGCCACCGAGGCCAGGATCCGCGAAGCCCTGGCCATCATCGCCACCCGACCGGAAACCATCTCTGCCAAGCAGGCCGACGACGACCAATGATCATCGCACTCAGGCGACGCAATCCCCCGCAGCCTATGGAAATCGCGAGGTCAGAAGTCCCGATATCGCGCGGATCTACCGGCGCCGATAACTGGGGTTCATGGACAGGGTGCATGATACGGAGCATCGGCTAGCACATTCTTCCACTCCTCCTCACCAAGCCGATTCGAGGGCTCCACGCAGGCGTTCCTCACGAGACGATCAGCATTTATATCCCAATACCAGGCGCCACGCCCAAAGCCGCCAACAGCCAGCAGGAGATCGTCTGGACTAAATGCCACGCCGGAGACCTCACCGGCGAGACTGACGAGCGTGGCGACTGATTGCGCGCTCGTACCGCGGACGGCGGTATCCCATATCCGACTACTGCCGTCTTCACTGCCGGAAACCAGCAACATACCATCCGGACTGAACGCTATGTCGGTTACAAAGCTGGTGTGACCGACGAGAGTGGAGATCGGCCGAAAAAACTTGCCACGAACCGTGGTATCCCATAGCTGGATCGTGTTACCAGAATTAGTTACAGCCAGTAGACCACCGTTCGGACTGAATTGCACAAATCCGGCTTGCCCGAAACCTTCAGCGGGGAGGGCGGGACTTACGAAGGTGGCTATGGCAGCAATACTTTGTCCACGCGCTCCAGCATCCCACACCTGCGTGGTGCCGTCCGCGCCACCGGATGCGAGTAGCTTTCCATCCGGACTGAACTGAATTTCGACAGAATTGTGAGATTCTCCAAATGTTGCAGATGGCCGGGTAACATCACTGCGACCGGCTACATCCCACAGCTGGACGTTTTCGTAGCCGCCGGTGGCCAGCACCTTCCCGTCCGGACTGAAGGCAAAGTTCATATATGCGTCCGGTGTAGCGAGTGTAGCCAGAGGTTGAGTGACGCGACCACGCACAGTGGCGTCCCATATCCTGATTCCAGCAACACTCGTGGCAGCAGTGATCGTGTTACCGGTAGCCAACAGATTCCCGTCCGGGCTGAAGACTATTTTCAATAGACCATCGGTGGAACCCACAAAACTGGTCAACGGCTGGACGACCTCGCCACGGGCGCCGGTATCCCACACCTCGAAGGTGTTATCAGAGCCACCAGCGGCCAGCAGTTTCCCATCCGGACTGAAAGCCAAATGGGAACGGACCGCACCGGGAGCAAAAAAAGTTACAAGAGGACTGGCGTCGTCTCCGCGAGCAGTCGTATCCCATAGCTGGACTACACTGTTATTATTGATGTCGACGCCGCTCGTGGCCAGCAGATTCCCGTCCGGGCTAAACTTCAGATCATTAGAGCCGATCAGGTCTATGGGCAGTGACTGGTGGGTGGAGGTGAGTAACATCAGGACACTACTGCGGGCTTGAGAGGTAGGAGCGGTGCGGTAGGCGGCGATCGCCAGTCGCCGGGCGAGGTCCGGTTGCTCGGCCGCGATTCTTGACGACTCGGCGGCCAGCCGCCGAGATATCTCCACCCGCCCGAGCGACGGCGCATTCCCGAAGGGCCAGACGACCGCCCCCACCACAGCCAGCACCATCACCGAGGCCAGCAATGCCACGACCCACGGACTTCTCAGGCTGAGCCCGCGGCGGGCTCTGCGCACACCTGCCCTGCCCGCGGCCGGCGAACCCTGCGGTCGCCTGCTGGCGTTCGCGTCGAGCGGATGATCAGCCGCGCGGCGCACCGTCTCGTCGAGGTGCAGCGGCAGCCCTGCCCGACTGGTCCAGCCCGGGCCGTAGCTGTCCGTGGCAGCCTCGGCCAGATCCACCGCAAACCCGGCAGCATCGGGATGCCGGTGCGCCGGGTCCTTCGCAAGCGCACGCCGTACCACCGACGCGACCAAGGGAGGCACCCCGACCATCGGCGGAGGAGGCTCGGTCAGATGCTGACGCCACAGCGTCTGCACCGACTGGTTCGGATCGAACGGAGCGGTACCCGTCAGAAGCCGGTACAGCACCACACCCAACGCATACAGATCGGTCGCCGGTCCCAGCCGCCCACCCTCGATCTGCTCCGGCGCCATGTACATCGGGGTCCCCGCCCGACCGCTCGCCGTCGCCGCGGTGCCATCGAACAGCTTCGCGATCCCGAAGTCACTGACCTTCACCGTGCCGTCAGCGGCGAACAGAATATTGTCGGCCTTGATATCCCGATGCAGAACCCCGCGGGCATGCGTGTGTTCCAACGCCACCGCCACCGCCAGCCCGACCGCGCACGCCTGCTCCCCGCTCATCCCCTGCCAGCGCCGCGACAGCGTCCCCCCGGGAAGCAGCTCCATCACCACCAGGCACAGCCCCTCGGCCTCGACATAGTCGAAAGCCCGCACCACATGCGGATGATCGAACCCGGCCAGCACCTGCGCCTCGGCGACGAAGTCCAGCGTCGCCCCCTCGGGGCCCTCCGCCTCCAGCACCTTGATCGCCACCGGACGGCGCAGCTTGCGATGCCGCCCTGCAAGCACCAGCCCGAACGCCCCCGCCCCCAACTGCCTACCCACCACATAGCCGGGCAGCGCCCGCTGCACCCGCTCACGCCGGATGATCACGTCACACCCTGTCCCAGAGCGGATCCACCGCCCCGTCCCCCGACCATCACCAAGACCGCGCCAGCCTAGCCAGAACATCACGAAGCACCACAGCCCAGACGCGTTGCCGACAGCGATCGGCACTCAGTTGTCAGGGAGGCGAGTCGACAGGCCGTCGGGTAACGCCGCACGCCCCCGTGACGGTGACAGCAGGCCGACTACGCGACGCGTACGGCGATGCCTCGGCGTAGTTTCGCCGCGTGACTGATCGCACCCCGGAACCCGGCAACGGCTACGCCCTGGCCCTGAGCCCTCAGGAGCTGGCGCGCTACCAGATCATGGCCGCGCAGGCGCGCGAGGACGAGGCGGCCGAATGGGCCGCGGCCGGGGTCGTCCCCGGCGCGCGGGTCGCCGACGTCGGCTGCGGCCCGGCCGCGATCGCGGTGACCCTCGCGGCCGCGGTCACCCCGGCCGGCACGGTGCACGCGGTGGACCGTGACCCGGCCGCGCTCGCCCTGGGCCGCCAGGTCGTCGCCGGCGCCGAGACCGGCAACGTGGTGCTCTCGGAGGGCTCCGCCGAGGCCAGCGGCCTACCCGCCGGCAGCTATGACACCGTCATGATGCGCCACGTGCTCGCCCACAACGGCGGCCGGGAGCAGGCGATCGTCGACCACCTCGCCACCCTGGCCAAGCCCGGCGGCTGGGTGTACCTGCTCGACATCGAGGCGTCCGCGATACGCCTGGTCGGCGACCCTCCGGCGGTGGCGGCGCTGGTCGAGCTCGACGACCGCTACCGGAGCTTTCATGCGGCGAAGGGCAACGACCTGTCCGTCGGCCTGCGTCTCGCCGGTCTTCTGCGCGCCGCCGGCCTGACGAGCGTGCACCAGCGGGGCTGGTACAGCATCATCGATCCGCCGCCCGGTCTGCGTCCGCCGGCCTGGGCTGCCGTCCCCGCGATGACGGCCGCCGGCCTCGTCGACGCCGACGACGTCGCCCGGTGGGAGAAGGCGTTCACCGAGCTGGACGCCGCCGTCGAACGCCCCACCATGTTCGTCCCGGTCTTCTCGGCGCGGGCCCAGCGACCCGCCCGTTAGCTGCCGGTCTCCGCTGACGCCCGGCGGCGGAAGGTCCCGGTCTCGACCACCAGCTGCCTGTCAGCTGTCCAGTCCGACCAGTGCCCCGAGCCGGGCCCGGTGGGTGTCCGGCGTGCCGAACGCGATCTGGTCGGCCTTGGCCCGCTTGAGGTACAGGTGTACCGGATACTCCCAGGTCATCCCGATACCACCGTGGAGCTGCACCGCCTCCTCGGCGGCGGTGACCGCGAGGTCGCTGCAGTAGGCCTGCGCCACCGCAGTGGCCACCGGGAGATCCAGGTCGCCGGCCGCCAGGGCGGCGGCGGCGTGGCGGGCGGCGGCGTTCATGGACTCGACGCCGGTGTACAGGTCGGCGAGACGGTGCTTGAGGGCCTGGAACCCACCCAGTGCCCGGCCGAACTGCCGGCGTTCCCGGAGGAAGGCCACCGTCGTGTCGAGACACCAGCGGGCCACCCCCAGCTGTTCGGAGGCGAGGAGCGCGGCCCCGGCCTCCAGTGCGCGGCGTAGCGCGGGCTCGGCGTCACCGAGCACGAGCTCGCCGGGGGCGTCGGCGAGGGTGACGTCCGCGAGCTGGCGGGTCATGTCCAGCGAGACGACCGGGGTCACCTCGGCGACGGCGGTGTCGACGGCGTACACGGCGATGCCGTCGGTCGTGCGGACCGGCACCAGCAGCACGTCGGCCTCCAGGGCCCCCGCCACGCTGGTGATGGTGCCGGTGAGCCGGCCCCCCGCCCCGACCCGGACCGACGGCAGTGGCCCGTCGGGAACGGTCGAGAGCGGCACCACGAGCGACGCGGTCGACGTCCCCGCGGCCAGCCGGGGCAGCAGGTCGGTCTGCGCCGCCAGGAGCAGGACGGTCGCGACGACGGAGCTGGTGAGGAACGGCACCGGCGCCGCGGCCCGGCCGAGCTCCTCCAGCACGACGGCGGCCTCACGGGCCGACGCCCCCGCACCGCCGCGGTCCTCGGGCACGAGCAGGCCGGCGAGGCCGAGGTCGACGGCCAGCGCCTTCCACAGCCCGTCCAGCCCGGACCGGTCGCCGTCGTAGACCGCGGTCACCGCGGCCGGGTCGCAGTGGTCGGCGAGCACGTTGCGCACGGAGGAGCGCAGGTCGTCCTCGACGTCGCTGTAGAGGAGGTCGAGGTCGCTCACCGGGGCAGCTCCTTCCAGGGGATGTCCTTGTCGACCCGCGGCTCGGCGGGCAGGCCGAGGAGCCGCTCGGCGATGATGTTGCGCAGGATCTCCGAGGTACCGCCCTCGATGGAGTTGCCTCTGGCGCGCAGGTAGCGGTAGCCGGCGTCCCGGCCGGTCATGTCGACCTTGTCGGGCCGGGTCATGCTCCAGTCGGAGTAGCGCAGACCGTCCTCACCGAGCAGCTCCAGTTCCAGCCCGCTGAGCTGCTGGTTGAGCCGGGCGAAGGTGAGTTTCATCGTCGCGCCCTCCGGGCCGGGCTGCCCGAGCGCGAGCTTCTGCCGCAGCCGCTGGCCGGTGAGCCGGGCGACCTCGGCCTCGACCCACAGCCCGAGCAGCCGGGCGTGCAGCTCGGGCGTCCGGCGCTGCGGGTTCGTCCGCCAGGTGTCGGCCACCGCCCCGATCATGCCGCTCTCCCGGAGCGCGGCCCGGCCGCCGATCGCCACCCGTTCGTTGTTCAACGTGGCGTTGGCGACCTTCCACCCCGCCCCTTCGGCGCCGAGCCGGTGGCTGTCGGGAATCGCCACGTCGGTGAGGAAGACCTCGTTGAACTCCGCCTCGCCGGTGATCTGGCGCAGCGGTCGGACGTCCACGCCGGGGTCGGTCATGTCGCACAGGAAGTAGGTCAGCCCGCCGTGTTTCGGCACGTCGGGGTTCGTGCGGGCGAGCAGGATCGCGAACCGGGCGTGGTGGGCACCCGAGGTCCACACCTTCTGCCCGTTGACCACCCAGGTGTCACCGTCGCGGACCGCGCGGGTGGCGACACCGGCCAGGTCGGAGCCGGCACCGGGCTCGCTGAAGAGCTGGCACCAGATCTCCTCGCCGGTCCACAGCGGGCGCAGGAAACGCTGTTTCTGCGCGTCGGTCCCGAACCTGAGGATGGTCGGCGCGGCCATCCCCAGGCCGATGCCGTTGGCCTTCTTTCTGTTGTCCGGCGCCCCGGCCTCGTCGAAGAGGCCGTCCACCTCGGCCTGCAGGGCCTGCGGCAGGCCGAGCCCGCCGAGGCCCGCGGGGAACGACACCCAGGCCAGCCCGGCGTCGAACCGCGCGCGGAGCCAGGTCAGGCGCTCCGTCGTCGCCGGGTCGTGCGCGGCGAGGAAGCGTTCCACCCGGCGGCGGAGTTCCTCAGGCAGGTCGTCGTTCATCGGGCCGGTCCCATGTCCTCACACTGATCGCTACTCATCGGGCAGGTCACGGTTCCTCCGCTCAACTCGGCTCCGTTCCGCTCCACTGAGCTCCGCTCCGCTCCGCTCAGCTCAGCCGCTCGAGGACCATCGCCATGCCCTGGCCCCCGCCGACGCACATCGTCTCCAGCCCGAACTGCCTGTCGCGGTCCCGCAGCGAGTTGATCAGTGTGCTGGTGATCCGGGCACCGGTCATGCCGAACGGGTGGCCGACCGCGATCGCGCCGCCGTTGACGTTCAGCCTGTCCTCGTCGATACCGAGCTCACGGGCCGAGGCGATCACCTGGGCGGCGAAGGCCTCGTTGATCTCGACCAGGTCGATGTCGTCGATGGTGAGGCCGGCCCGGGCCAGCGCCTGCTGGGAGGCCCGGACCGGGCCGAGGCCCATGATCTCGGGCGAGAGGCCCGTGACGCCGGTGGAGACGATCCGGGCCAGCGGTGTGATGCCCAGCGCCCTCGCCCTGACGTCCGACATGATCACCACCGCGGCGGCGCCGTCGTTGAGCGGGCAGCAGTTGCCGGCCGTGACCGTGCCGTCGGGACGGAACACCGGCTTCAGCGCCGCGACCGCCTCCAGCGTGACGCCGGCACGCGGCCCGTCGTCACGAGTGACCTGGGTGCCGTCGGGGAGGGTCACCGGGGTGATGTCACGGGCCCAGAAACCGTCCGCGATCGCCTTCTCCGCGAGATTCTGGCTGCGCACGCCGAAGGCGTCCTGATCGGCCCGGGTGACCCCCTTGAGCTCGGCGACGTTCTCGGCGGTCTGGCCCATCGCGATGTAGAGGTCGGGCAGCCGGCCCTCGTCACGGGGGTCGGCCCAGCTCTGGCCACCGGCGGCGAACGTCGCGGTGCGGGCCTGCGCCTGCGCGAACACGGGGTTGCGGGTGTCGGGCAGGTTGTCGGCGTTGCCCTTGAAGTACCGGCTCACGGTCTCGACCCCGACGGAGACGAACACGTCGCCCTCCCCCGCCCTGATCGCGTGCAATGCCATCCGGGTGCTCTGCAGGCTCGAGGAGCAGTAGCGGTTCACGGTGGTACCGGGCACCTGGTCCAGACCGGCCAGGACGGCGACGGCACGGCCCAGGTTGTTGCCCGCCTCCCCGGCCGGCTGGCCGCAGCCGAGCACCAGGTCGTCGATCTCGGCCGGGTCGAGTGCCGGCACCCTGTCCAGCGCCGCCCGCACCATCTGGACGGCGAGGTCGTCCGGACGCATGTCCTTCAGGGAGCCCTTCACCGCGCGGCCGATCGGCGAACGGGCGGTGGCGACGATCACGGCTTCCGGCATCGCGATTCCTTCCCTACGGACGAGGCGTTACCACGAACCAGGCGCTGCCTGGCTCCGCCTGATCCACTCCGCCACGGAACCTCGACGGGTCGCCACCATCCGCGGCCACATACCGTCTGGTCGGTATTGAGGATGCCGGGGGCGCCCCGGCGTGTCAACGGATACGGCGTGGAGTCAGCGCGGGGTCAGGCCGGCCAGCAGGAGGTCGGCGAACGACCGGCCGATCTCACGCTCGGAGAGCCTGCCGCGGGGCTTCCACCACATCGGCAGGTGGTGCACGGAACCGAAGAAGTAGTCGACGATCAGGTCCGCGTCCAGGTCGTCCCGGAAGGCGCCGCAGGCCTGCCCCTCCTCGATCATGGCGCGGAAGATCTGGTGGTAGCGCCGGCGTTCGCGGCGCACTTCCTTCCGCTTCTCCTCGTTCAGCTGGTGCAGCGACCGGAAGAAGATCGTGGCGCTCTCGAGGTTCTCGATCGTCGTGACCACCACGTCGGCGGCCGCCGCGTGCACACGTTCCCCGATCGGCCCCTCCTGGGCGGCGGCCTTCTCGAGCCGGGCCGTCTGCATGCGCAGGACCCGGCCGTAGATCTCGTAGAGCAGGTCGTCCTTGGAGCCGAAGTAGTGGTACATCGCGCCCTTGGTCACCCCGGCCGCCGCCACCACGTCCTGGACCGAGGTCCCCTCGAAGCCCTTCTCGGCGAACAGCCTGAGCGCGACGCCCAGCAGCCGCTCGGGCACCGTCCGCCCGTCGACCGTGGACGGCGGGCGGCCCACACGGCGCGCGGACTGGTCTGCCATCCGACCACTCCTCCTGGAGGCGACACGGCCAGCGTATGCGCATCCGACGGTGCGCCGGACCGCCGAGGCCGGACGGCGCCGGACGGCGCCGGGCGCCGCGGTTGGAGCCGACGGCCAGGTACTCCCCGGGCGGAATATTCGCATTGCTCGGCTACACGTGGCGCTCATATCGCCAGCCGGTGTCCAGCATCCAGAGCCGGTGGCGCGCTCCGGGGAGGGCTGCGGCCGCGGGGTCGCCGTACTCCTCGTCGCCATGCCACATCGCCACCAGTCCCTCCGCCACCCGGACGAACCGGGTTTCGAACAGTTCCGGCGGTGCGGCCGCAGCGGTGATGAGGGCGTCCTCGGCGCTGATGCAAGGGGCGAGCGTCCACAGCGTCACCCAGGTCGGGGGCAGCAGCTCGAGGTCGCCGCGGTCGCGCGCGACCAGGGCGTCCGCCGGCCGCGCCCAGCGGTGCTCGGTGATCTCACCGCCGTCCACGGTGACAGGCTGCTCGGGAGCGCGGCCGAGCAGAATCCAGGTGAGGAAGCGACGCGCCGCGGTGGCGGGCGGGCACCAGCGCGTCAGGGGGACCAGCGCGGCGCCGTCGATCACCAGGCCGGCCTCCTCCGCCGTCTCCCGCACGGCCGCCCGTCGGGCCGCCGCCAGCTCGGCGGACGCCGCCCCGACGATCTCCCCACCGCCGTCAGCGGCATCGGCGTCAGCGGCATCGACCCGCCCCCCTGGGAAGACCCAGGCACCTGGCGCGAAGGATGCGGTGAGGCTGCGCCGCAGCAGCAGTACCTCCGGCCCGGACGGCCGGTCACGCAGCAACACGGCGCTGGCGGCGGGCACGAGTAACGGTGGCTGTGTCATGCGGCCGATCGTAGGACCGTTCCCGGGGCGGATCCGCCGCCGAGCCCGGCGGCACCTCCGACGACGGGCCACCCTGCGCGATTAATGGAAACGATAACGGTTACGATGCTGGTCTGATCGCGGCAACGCCGCCACGACCTCGGAGCCCACCATGAAGATCGCCTTCGTCGGCAAGGGCGGCAGCGGGAAGACCACGCTCTCCGCGCTGCTCTGCCGCCACCTCGCCTCGCTCGGCCGCCCCGTCCTGGCCATCGACGCCGACATCAACCAGCACCTCGGCGCCGCCCTCGGCGCCGCGGACACCGCCGGCACCGTCGCGCCGCCGATGGGCGAGCACCTCGGCGAGATCAAGGACTACCTGCGCGGCAGCAACCCCCGCGTCCCGTCCGCCACCCTGATGGTCAAGACCACGCCACCCGGACCCGGATCACGCCTGCTGTCAGTCACGGAGACGAACCCGCTCTGGGAACGCTTCGGCACCGACGTCAACGGAGTCCGGCTGCTGGCAACCGGCGCGTTCACCGAGTCCGACCTCGGGGTCGCCTGCTTCCACTCCAAGCTCGGCGCCGTCGAACTGCTGCTCAACCACCTCACCGACGGTGCCGACGAGTACGTCGTCGTCGACATGACCGCCGGCGCCGACGCGTTCGCCTCCGGACTGTTCACCCGCTTCGACCACACCTTCCTGGTCAGCGAACCGACCAGGAAGGGCGTCGCCGTGCACCGCCAGTACCGCGAGTACGCCACCGGCTTCGACGTCACGATGTCCGTCCTCGGCAACAAGATCACCGACGCGGCGGACGTCACGTTCCTCCGCGACCAGGTCGGCGACGATCTACGCGTCTGCTTCCACCAGTCCGCCCCCGTCCGGGCCCTCGAACAGGGCCGCCCGTTCCACCTCGACGACCTCGAACCGGCCAACCGGGCAGCCCTCCGCGAGCTGCAGGCCGCGGTCGACGCCACCATCCGTGATCCGCGGCGTTTCCTCACCCAGATGCACGAGATCCACCGCCGCAACGCCCACGCCTGGGCCAACGACAGCACCGGAACCGATCTCACCACCCAGATCGACCCCGACTACCGACCCCCGTACCCGCCGGCTCCCACGCCGCGCGGCGTCGCCGCCAACCCCGCCGGCCAGGGCGCTGTCACCGTGTGAGCCGGCGCCGCCCGGACTGGCACGTGGTCGGTCGTGGTCGGTCAGTCGTGGAGGCGGCTGATCATGCCGTCGGGGCCCACGCGGCGGACCGTCACGCCCGTCTCGCCGATGTAGAGGACCCCCGCGGCATCGACGAGGACCCGGGCGGGTGCCCACAGCCGGGCGGCGGTGGCGGGGCCGCCGTCGCCGCCCGACCCGAGCTCACCGGTGCCGGCCACGGTCGTCACGGCCCCGCGCGGATCGACGCGGCGCACCCGGTTCGCGCCGGACTCGGCGACGTAGAGGTTCCCGGCTATGTCCACCGCGAGCGCGGACGGACCGCTGGGCAGCTGCCACGTGCCCTCGCCGCCGTCGGGGGCGGCGGCGAGGGTGCGGACCGGGACCGTGTCGTCCGGGTCGAGGACCTGCACCCGGTCGACGCTGTAGTCGGCGAGGAAGACCCGCCCGTCATGCACCTCGATGTCCCCGATGCTGGCCGCCACCACCGGGACGGCGGCCTCCGCGGGCTCCGGGTCGTCGACCGTGCCGGGCGCCAGGGTGCGGCCGACGGCCCGGGCCACGCCGCTGCGGTCGACCCGGAACACTTTGCCCGCGCCGGTGAAGTACAGGTCGCCGCCGGTGTCGACGGCGATCGGCCCGGACACCAGCCCCAGCGAGACCTCGGTGGCGCGGGAGCCGTCCCGTAGCGAGCCGGTCCCGCCGCCGACCACCGTGGTGATCACCCCGTCGGTGCCGATGCGGCGGATCCGCTGGTTGCCACCGTCCGCGAGGTAGACGGTGCCGTCCGGGCCGACCGCGACGTCGGTCACGCCCCGCAGCCGCGCCGCGGGCGCCGGCCCGCCATCCCCCGTCGAGCCCTCGACGCCGGTACCGGCCACGGCGGACACCGTCCCGTCCAGGCTCAGGCGCAGCAGCCGGTTCCCCGCCCGGTCGACCGCGTAGAAGCCACCGGGCGGGGCGAGCGCCCAGGCCTCGATGGCGTCCAGGACCGGCGGCACGGGCGCGGCGGCCGGCGGTGCGGCGCCCGGGGACGGTTCACCGCCCGTGGATCCCCGCCCCGCGGCGGACTGGTCACCGCCGCGGGAGAGCAGGACAGCCGCGGCGGCGACCACCGCCACGAGCGCGGCCGCCACGGCGACGGCCGCGCGACGCCGGACCCGACCGCGGCCGGCGGCGTACGGGGTGCCCTCGAACAGGTTGCGCGACGCGGCAGCCCCCGGGTGCCGGCCCGGGTGGGAGGGCAGCGGCGGCACAGCACTGTCGGGGGGCAGCTCGGTGGACGTGCCCGGGCCCGGGCCGGACGTCGGCGCGGCGGCGGCATGGTCCGGGCGGGTGGTGGGAGCGGGTGCCGGGGTGAAGCGTGGCGCGGCACCGGTCTCGGCGGTCGCGGGGGTGGCGGCGGATTCGGGGAGGTGGATGACCAGGCTGCTGTCCGCCGGCCAGCCTGGCCCGAACAGGCTGGCCGCGGCGGCGCCCAGCGCCTGGGCGAACGTGCGGGCGTCCGCCGGACGGTCGGCGGGGTTCTTCGCCAGTGCCCGCAGCACGAGGTCGCGCACCGCCGGCGGGACGGCGGCGGGTACCGGCGGGTTCACCTCACGCTGGTGGCGCAGCAGCTCCGGCACGGACAGCGCGGCGTCGAACATCGGACGTCCGGCGACCAGCTCGTAGAGGACGGCGCCGAGCGCGTACAGGTCCGTCGCGGGGCCGACGGTCCCGCCGGCGATCTGCTCGGGCGCCATGTAGCGGGGGGAGCCGACGACCCGGCTGGCCGTGCCCGCCGCGCCGTCGAGGATCTTCCCGATGCCGAAGTCGGCGAGCTTGGGCTGCCCGGTCTCGGTGAACAGGATGTTGTCGGGTTTGATGTCGCGGTGCAGCACCCCGTGCGCGTGGGCGTGCGCGAGCGCGTCGGCGACGGCGGCGCCGACCGCGAGGGCGGCCGCGGCGGACAGCCGGTGCCGCGCCAGGGTGCCGCCGCCGAGCATCTCCATCACCAGCAGGCACAGGTCGTCCTGCACGACACAGTCGTAGATCCGCACGATGTGTGGATGGTCGAGACGGCTGAGGATCCGTGCCTCGGCGCGGAACCCGCGCTCGGCCGCCGACGGGGCGACGAGTACCTTGACCGCGACCGTGCGGTCGAGGTCGAGGTGCCGCCCGGCGAGGACGAGACCGAACGAGCCGGCGCCGAGCTGCTCGCCGAGGCTGTAGCGGGGCAGCGCCCGGGCGATGCGGGCGCGGTCGACGGCGGGCACGGCGTGCCGCCCTACCGGACCCGCACGGCGCGGACCCGGCCGTCCACCGCGTCGGTGATGTAGAGGTTGCCGGCCTGGTCCAGGGTCAGGCCGCCGGGGTAGACCAGTTCGGCGTCGGCGGCCGGCCCGCCGTTGCCCGAGTACTTCGACACGCCCGTTCCGGCGAGGGTGGTGATGGTCCCGTCGGGGGTGATGCGCCGCACCCGGTGGTTACCCGGGTCGGAGAGATAGACGATACCGGCGGCATCGACCTCGACATCGGCGCCGACCGTGTTGATGGCGGCGCGGGCCGCCGGTCCCCCGTCGCCGCTGAAGCCCTCCTGCCCGGTGCCGGCGACGGTACTGATCACACCCGCCGGGTCGATGCGACGCAGCCGGTAGTTGTCCTGGTCCACGACGTACAGGCTGCCGTCGGGGCCGTGGGCCAGCGCACACGGGTAGCTGAACCGGGCGGCGGCGGCCGGGCCGCCGTCACCGGTGCCGTCACCGGCGTCCCCGGACGCGCCCGTGCCGGCGACGGTGGTGATGATCCCGTCCAGGCCGATCCGGCGGATCCGGTTGTTCTCCCCGTCGGCGACGAGCAGGCTTCCGCCCGGCTCCAGCAGGACCGTGTTCGGGTAGTTGAGCATCGCGTCCACCGCCGCGACGCCGTCCCCGGAGTAGGTGAGGCCGTCCTCGCTGACCTCCCCGGCGAAACCGAAGTCGTCCCGGCCGGCGATGGTGGTGATGATCCCGTCGACGCCGACCCGGCGGATGCGGTGGTTGGCCCTGTCCGCGATGAACAGCGTGCCGTCGGGGGCCACCGCGACGCTGGACGGGCTGTCCAGCGAGGCGCCGGTGGCCGGCCCGCCGTCCCCGGACCAGCCGGCCGTCCCGTTGCCGGCCACGGTGGTGATCAGGCCCGCGCGGTCGATGCGGCGGACCCGGTGGTTGTCGCTGTCGGCGACGTAGACCGCGCCGCGGGCGGCATCGACGGTCAGGTCGCTGGCCGAGTCGAACTCGGCCTGCGCGGCCGGCCCGCCGTCGCCGGAGAAGCCGTCCGACCCGGCGCCGAACACGGTCGTGATCGTGTTCGGCGCCAGCGCCGGCTGCCAGGCGGGGGGCGGTGCGGGCCGCGCCGGCGGGGCCGGATCGGGCCGGCCCCATACCGCCCAGCCGGTGCCGCCGCCGGCGAGCAGCGCCAGCGCGACGGCCGCCGCCGTCACCGCCACGGGCACCCGCCCGCCTGCCAGACCTCCCCTGCCCGGGCCGCCCGTGTCGGCTGTGCCGGGCACTCCGGCGGGGGTGCCGGCCGGAGTGCCGGCGGCCGCGGTGGGCCCGGACCGGTCCTGGGGGCGGGGCAGCCGGGGCAGCCGCCGGGTGGTGAGCTGGCGGACGTCCGCCCCGAGGTGGACGGGGAGGCCGGCCCGGTCGAGCCAGTGCCGGCCGAACACACTGGTGGCGGCCCTGGCCAGCTCGAGGGCGAACATCCGGGCCCCGGCCGGCCGGTCCTCGGGCCGCTTGGCCAGGCAGCGCAGCAGCAGCGCCCCCAGCGGAGCGGGCACGCCCGGCGGAGGTGGCGGGACGACCTCGGTGTGGTGGCGCAGCAGCACCGGCAGGGGCAGCTCGGGCGGAGCCAGCCGGGTGCCGGTGAACAGCTCGTAGAGCACGACCCCGAGCGCGTACAGGTCGGTCGCGGGGCCGAGCCGCTGGCCGGTGATCTGCTCGGGTGCCATGTAGCGCGGGGTGCCCACCACCCGGCTGGCGGTGGACGCCGACCCCTCGAAGACCTTGGAGATCCCGAAGTCGGTGAGCTTGGGCTGCCCGTCCCGGGTGAACAGGATGTTGGCCGGTTTGATGTCACGGTGCAGCACCCCGTGCGCGTGGGCGTGCGTGAGGGCGTCGGCCACCGCGAGGCCGACCGCGCAGGCCGCCTCCGGGCGCAGCGCCCGGTGCGCCAGGGTGCCGCCGGAGAGCAGCTCCATCACCAGCAGACACAGGTCGCCGCGCACGACACAGTCGTAGGTCCGCACGATGTGCGGGTGGTCGAGCCGGCTGAGCAGCCGGGCCTCGGTACGGAAGTCCACCGCCGCGCCCGGGTCCGGGCTGGTGAGGACCTTGACGGCGACGGGGCGGTCGAGCTCCTGGTGGTAGCCCGCGAGAACCAGCCCGAAGGCCCCCGACCCCAGCTCGCCGCCGATCCCGTAGCCCGGCAGGGCGGCGGCCACGCGCCCGCGGTCGACAACCGGCACCGCTCACCTCCCGTCCTCGATCTCCTCGATCGTCTCGTCTCGTCTCGTCTCGTCCTGGTCTGGTCCTGGTCCTGGTCCTCGGAGCGATCCCACCGCGCCCGCCTGTTCCCCGCCGTCCGGTGCCGCCGCCCACCGCACCGCCCGCACGGCGGGCGGTGCGGGCGGTGCGGTGGGCCCGGCGCCGGGTCAGCCGGGGCCGGTCAGGTGCACGTGCAGCACCAGGTTGCGGCGGCGGTCGGTGACGAAGAGGTCTCCGGTCGGGTCGAGCGCGACGGGACCGTCCGGGCTGATCGCCGTCGGGTCGACGTCGTCGCGCTTGCCCGGGCGGGCGGTGCCCGCGACCGTGGTGATCACACCGTCGGCGTCGACCCGGCGGATCCGCCGGTTGGTGCGGTCGGTGATGTACAGGACATCCTGGGCGTCGAGCGCGACCCCCCGCGGGGCGCGCAGGGTGGCCTCGGTGGCGGGCCCGCCGTCGCCGGAGTAGCCCGGCCGGCCGGTGCCGGCCACCGTCTCGATCACCCCGTCCAGCCCGATCCGACGGATCCGGTTGTTGTCCGAGTCGGCGATGTAGAGCCGGCCGAAATGGTCCAGCGCCACGCTGATCGGGAATGCCAGCAGCGCCTCGGACGCCGGGCCGCCGTCGCCCGCCGAACCCTCACCATCCGTTCCGGCCAGGGTGGTGATGATCCCGTCGGGGGTGACACGGCGGATCCGGTTGTTCCCGGAGTCGGCGATGAACACGGTGCCGTCGCGGCCGGCGGCGACCCCGCCCGGGTACCACAGCGCGGCGTCGGTGGCCCGGCCACCGTCGCCGCCGAACGCGTGCTCGCCGTTGCCGGCGACGGTGGTGATGATCCCGGCCGGATCCACCCGGCGGATCCGCTGGTTGAAGGTGTCGGCGATGAGGATGTTGCCGGCCGAGTCGAGCGCCAACGCCGAGGGATGGCTCAGCTGGGCCTGGGTCGCCGGCCCGCCGTCGCCGGCGAAACCCTCCACGCCGGTCCCGGCGACCGTGATGATGGTGCCGTCCGCCGAGATCCGCCGGATCCGGTTGTTGCCGAAGTCGGCGACGTAGATGTTGCCGGCCCAGTCGGCGACCATGCCGAAGGGCCCGTCGAGGGCCGCCGAGCCGGCCGGCCCGCCGTCGCCGGCGAACCCGGCGGTGCCGGTGCCGGCCACCGCGACCACCGGGAAGGGCGGCGGCGCGGGCAGCGGAGGCGGCGGGCCGGCGGGTGCGGCCGGCCCGGGACCGCTGTTCCCCGCGGGCGGCCGCGGCGGGGCAGCCGCGTCGCCGCCGCCCGCCAGCGGAATCGTCAGCGCGGCCACGGCCCCGGCGAACGCCACTCCCGCCGCGGCCAGGATCGCCGCCCGCCGCGTCCGCGCGGACGACTGCTCCCGTCCGGGGGGTTCAGGTAGCCCGCCCGGGTCGGAGAGCAACGGCGGGTGGCCCGGATCGGCGGATGGGGATGGCGGTGGGAGTGGCGCGCCCGGCCCGGTGTGGCCCGGCCCGGTGTGGCCCGGTGCGGGGATGGCGGGCGGGACGGGGTCGGGTAACAGGGAGGTGACCGGCGGCAGTGGTGGATCCCCCAGCCGGGTGGTGCGCTCCGCCGGATCATCATCCTGGCTCTGGCCCGCCTCCGCGATGGCCGGGGCTGCCCCCACCCGGGGGGCGGCACCCGCCGGCGCCGCGGCGGTCGCCTGCTCCCGCAGGCCCGCGCTGATCTGCAGCGGGACACCGGCCTGGGCGAGCCAGTCGCGGCCGTAGTCCACCTGGGCAGCGTCGGCCAGCTCCATCGCGAACGGACCCGGGCCGCGGTGCCGTTCCCCCGGCTCCTTCGCCAACGCCCGGGCCAGCACCGCCGCGACCGTCGGCGGCACCCCCGGCGGAGGCGGCGGCACCACCTCGCAGTGATGGAGGAACAGCTCCGGCGCGGTCAGCCCGGCACCGAACAGCGGCGCTCCGGCCAGCAGCTCGTACAGGGCCGCGGCCAGGCCGTACACGTCGGTGGCGGGCAGCAGCCGACCGCCCGTGACCTGCTCGGGTGCCAGGTACTGGGCGGTGCCGACGACCTGCCCGGCCACCGGCGCGGTGCCCGCCAGCAGCCCGGCGACCCCCACGTCGGTGAGCACCGGGCGCCCGTCCGCCGTGAACAGGACGTTGGCGGGTTTCACATCCAGGTGCAGCACCCCGGCGGCGTGGGCGTGCATCAGCGCGTCGGCGACAGCCACCGCCACGGCCACCGCGGCCGGTGGGGTCAGGTTCTGGCGGGCCAGCGTGCCGCCGGGCAACAGATCCGTCACCAGGACGCACAGCCCGTCCACCGGGACGACGTCGAGCACCCGGCACAGGTGGGGATGCGCCAGGCCGGTCAGCACCCCCGCCTCCGCCGCCGGATCGACCGCCGGCACCGGGCCGGCGCCCAGATCGAGGATCTTGACAGCCACGTCGAGGCTCCGGCCGGCCTGGTCGCCGCCGTCGCCCGGTGCTGTTCCCACGGGCAGCCCGACCGCCTCCACGGAGGTCGCGGGCAGCTGCTGCGCGGCGAGCACCAGGCCGACGCTGCCGCTGCCCAGCTCCCGGCCGAGGCGGTAGCCCGGCAGTGCCGCGGCCACCCGCGCACGATCGATGATCGGCACTGCCCGGCCTCCCCGTCGCCGTCCCACCATCCGGCGGCGCGGCCCGCCGCGCCGCTTCCACCACCGAGCCTGTCCGCCCCCCGAAGTGCAGGATGCTAGCAAAAGCTCCCAGACCGACCACCGGCGCGTGGCGGTATCACCCCCTCCTCCGACCAGACCATGCCGTGGGCCGGGTACCGGACGCCGACGGCGGGCAGGATGAACGGCATGCGGGTGGAACTGGAACGCAGCGGCGGGCTCGCCGGGATGACCCGGCGGGCCGTCCTGAACACAGCGGATCTCGACCCGGCCCTGGCACAGGCCGCCGAGACAGCACTCGACGCGCTGCCGTGGGACCAACCACCCGCCCCGGCCACCACCCGGGACACGTTCCAGTTCACCGTCCGGCTCCTCGACGGCGCGGGCCACGGCCGCACGGCCGTCATCCCCGAATCGGTGCTGCCGCCGGCGCTGCGACCGCTCACCGACCAGCTCGCCACCCGCCGCGCGCCCCGTCCCTGACGGCCCCCCGCCCGGCCGGGGGTAGGCCGCGCCCGGCGGCGGGAACACCCAGGGGCACGCCGACTGCGGCCCGCCCGACGTCCGTCCCCGGGCCGGGGCGGGTGGGCGATACAGGCACAGGCACCGAACGGGGGGCTAGGCGAATGTGTCGACTCCTGGGGCTCACCAGCGCCCCCACCCGCGCGCGGGCGACCTTCTGGCTGCTCGACGCACCCGACAGCCTTGATCAGCAGAGCCACCGCAACCCCGACGGCACCGGCCTGGGCGTCTTCGACACCGCCGGCCACCCCGACGTCTTCCGCGCCCCGATCGCGGCCTGGGAGGACCGGCAGTTCGCCGCCGAGGCCCGGCACCGCCACTCGACCACGTTCGTCGCCCACGTCCGCCACGCCTCCACCGGCTCCCTGGCGGTCCGCAACACCCACCCGTTCAGCCAGGACGGACGCCTCTTCGCCCACAACGGCGTCATCGAGGACCTGGACCGCCTCGACGCCCACCTCGGCCCAGCCCGCGACCTCGTCGCCGGCGACACCGACTCCGAGCGCTTCTTCGCCCTGATCACCGCCGAGACCGCCCGCGCCGGCGGTGACCTGGGCCGCGGCATCACCGCGGCGGCACGCTGGGTCGCCGCGAACCTGCCCGTCTACAGCATCAACCTGGTGGTGACCACCCCGACCGAACTGTGGGCCCTGCGCTACCCGGACACCAACACGCTCTACCTGCTGCGCCGCCAGCCCGGCGGCCACCACGGCGGGCGTCCGCTGGACCACGTCGACGCCGCGGGCACCACCCGGCTGCGCTCGACGGACCTCGCCGCCGCAGCCTCCGTCGTGGTCGCCAGCGAACCGATGGACGAACATCCCGACTGGCGGGCGCTGCGCCCGGGTGAGCTGGTGCGTGTCCTGCCCGGTCAGATCACCACCACCCGGATCACCCTGCCCGACCCGCCCGCGTACCCGCTCACCCTGGCGGATCTGCGCCCCGAAGCCGCCGCCTCCCAGAGCGCCGGTTCCCACGCCGCGACGTCCCAGGCCACGACGTCCCAGGCCGCAGGGACCGATGGTCCGGCTGCTGCCGGCACCAGCGACACCCGCCCGACCCGTGACGCTCGGTAACGTGGTCGTGTGACGACCGTCGATGCCGCGTTCCAGGCGGCCGCCGAACTGGCCCGGGCCGACAGCGGCCTGGCCGTCATCTCCACTCTGCGGGCGGACGGGACCATCCAGGCGTCGGTGGTCAACACCGCTTTCCTGCCCGCTCCGCTGCTGCCCGTCCCACCCGGCCCGCCGGGCCCGCTGGTCGCGTTCGTGACCTACGGCCGGGTGAAACTCGCCCACCTGCGTCGGCGGCCCCAGATCAGCGTGACCGTCCCGGTGGGCCACCGTCGAGGGAACCGCCAGTCTCGTCGGACCGGACGATCCGCACCCCGCGGTGGACGCCGACCGGCTCCGGCTGCTGCTCCGCGAGATCTTCACCGCGGCTGGTGGCACCCACGACGACTGGGACGCCTACGACCGGGTCATGGCCGAGCAACGACGCACCGCCGTCTTCGTCACCCCGTCCCGGATCTACGGCCCCTGACCCGGCCGACCGGTTGCCTTACCTCGACAGGGGCGGCAGCTCGCTCAGCAGCGGCGCGAGGACGTCCCCGGCCCGGCTGACCGCGGCGTCGTCGACGTCGAGATGGGTCACGATCCGCGCGGTCGTCGGGCCGACGGTGCCGACGAGCACCCCGCCGGCCGCCGCCCGCCCCGCGAACGCGTGGGCGTCGGGGACCTCCACCAGCACCATGTTGGTCTCGGTCAGCTCCGGGTGGACCCGGCCCGGGGCCGCGTCCGCGAGCAGCACCGCCAGCTCGCCGGCCCGCCGGTGGTCGTCCGCCAGCCGCTCGAGGTGATGGCGCACCGCGTACAGGCCCGCCGCGGCGAGCACCCCGGCCTGCCGCATCCCGCCACCGAGCCGCTTGCGCCACTCCCGGGCCCGCTCGACCAGATCGGCGTCCCCCACGACCAGCGAGCCGACGGGCGCGCCCAGCCCCTTCGACAGGCACACCGACAGCGTCCCGAAGATCTCCCCCAGCCGGCCCGGTGGCACCCCGAGCGCCACCGCCGCGTTCCACAGCCGCGCCCCGTCGCAGTGCAGCACCACCCCGGCCTGGTCGGTGATCGCGCGCAGCCGCTCCAGCCGCCCCAGCTCCCACCCCCGGCCACCGGCCCGGACCTGGGTGTTCTCCACCGCCAGCACACTCGTGCGGATCATGTTGTACGTCTGCCCGCCCGGGAACGCGCGCAGCTGCGCCGCCACCTCCGCCAGGTCGAGGGTGTCGGCGAGGCCGGTCAGGGTGCGGGTCTGCACGCCGCCGAGCGCGGCGAGCCCACCCAGCTCGTAGGTCACGATGTGCGCGTCGACGTCCGCGACGATCTCGGTGCCGGCCGGGGCGCTGGCCCGCAGCGCACAGAAGTTCCCCATCGTCCCGCTCGGGACGAACAACGCCGCCTGGTGCCCCAGCAGCCCGGCGACATGCTCCTCCAGCGCCCGCACGGAGGGATCCTCCCGGTAGACGTCGTCGCCCACCTCGGCCCGCGCCATCGCCTGGCGCATGCCGGGTGTCGGACGGGTCACGGTGTCACTGCGCAGATCGACGCTCACGGCCCCGACGTTAGCCCGCCCTCCCTCGGGGACCATCCGAGGGTGCGGGGGCCGTCCCGCGTCGGCTCCACCAGCGGGAGAACGCGGATTCCACAGCGAATTCCCACCCGACTTCCCGTCGCTTTCCGCCGGCGCGAGTTGTTTTCCTGGCGGCTACCACCGCCTTATCCTGAAAGATAACGTTGCCGTTCTCACGGCGAGGATCCTGTTAACCCTGCCGCTACCGTGCGATCCTTGCATGAAATCGGCGGATCATAGTGTCGGCAGCGATTCCGGCGGCACCAGGCCTCCGACCTGCCCTGATGGGGAAGGTCCGGCGGGCCGGGAGAAACCAGCCGGAGCGTCGGGTATTTCACAGCCGCCGAAAGTGCCGGTGACCATCATGAGCAGTGGCAGGTCGTCCCACCCCCGTGAACCGCAATCCGCGCCACCGGTGCGCTTCTGCGACACCACGCTGCGCGACGGGGAACAGACTCCAGGGGTCGCCTTCACCGCGCAGGAGAAGATTGCGATCGCGCTGGCGCTCGACGCCGCCGGCGTGCACCAGATCGAGGCCGGCATTCCGGCCATGGGGCCGGGCGAGGTGGAGGTCATCCGCCGCATCGTCGACCTGGTCCCGCGCGCCGGGATCGTCGCCTGGTGCCGTGCGGACCGCCGCGACATCGACGCCGCCGTCGCCAGCGGCGTCCCCGCCGCGCATCTGACCATCCCGGCCTCGGACCTGCACCTGCGCACCAAGCTCGGCAAGGACCGGGCGTGGGCCCGCGCCCGCGCCCGGGACTGCGTCGCCGCCGCCGTCGACCACGGCCTGCGGGTCAGCGTCGGGTTCGAGGACGCCTCCCGCGCCGACGACGCCTTCGTCACCGACCTGGCCGGGGAGCTGCGGGAGCTCGGCGTGATCCGGTTCCGCTGGGCCGACACGGTCGGCGTGGCGAACCCGATCGACCTGCACACCCGGCTCCGGGCGCTGCTGGCGGCCGTTCCCGGCGACTGGGAGATCCACGCCCACGACGACTTCGGGCTGGCGACCGCGAACACGATCGCGGCGGTCCAGGCCGGCTTCACCTGGGTGAGCACCACCGTCGCCGGGCTGGGTGAGCGGGCGGGCAACGCGCCGATGGAGGAGGTCGCGATGGCCCTGCGCCACCTCCTCCGGCTGCCGCTGGATCTGGACCCGGCCGCCTTCCGCCCGCTGGCCCGTCTCGTCGCGGACGCCGCCCGCCGCCCGGTGCCCGCCGGGAAGGCCGTCGTCGGCGAGGCCGTGTTCGACCACGAGTCCGGCATCCACGTCCACGGCGTGCTGCGCGCCCCGGCGACCTACGAGCCGTTCGACCCCGCCGAGGTCGGGGCGTCCCGCCGTCTCGTGCTGGGCAAGCACAGCGGACGGGCGGCGGTGCGGCACGCGATGGACCGTGACGGCATCGATGCCCCCGACGAGGACCTGGAGCCGATCGTCGGCCTCGTCCGCGACCATGCCACCGCCCACAAGCAGCCGCTGAGCAGCGAGGAGCTGCGGGCACTGGCCCGCCGGGTCGCGACCCAGCGGGTCACCCCCGCCGGGTCGGCCACCTCGACGGTCAGGGAGACCGTCACGGGCCCGGGCGGAAGCTGGCGATGATCTGGCGCATGACCTCGGAGTTCGGGTCCCACTGCTCCTCCGGAATCCGCCAGCGCAGCGCGTACCCGTGCCCGTTGCGGACCACCGCGTAGTCCAGAGTGTGCACCGTGCGCCCGTTCGAGGTGGACGTGAACTCCCAGATCGCCGCGGACGTACCGTCACCGCCGTCTGCCGGCCGGATCGACACCAGCTGGTAGCCGGGGGAATCGTCATCGTTCCGGACGGTGGGCTCCTGCTCCCGCCAGGCCCCGATGGCGGACGGGCCCGCGACCGCCCGGGTCTCCACCAGCAGTTCGGGGAACCCGCCGGGAGCGGTGAACAGTTCGCGGGTCGGGCTGCGGCGGGTGTACTGCCACCCGCCGGGCACGGCCACCGACCAGCCGGCCGCGCCGCTGTGCGTCTCCAGGCCGGCGGGGGCCGGCGCCGGCCCGGTGCTGCTCGGGATCACCGCGCCGATCTCGTCCAGCGCGGGGACGGCACCCCCCGCCGGGGCGGGTGTCGTCGCCGGCGGGGCCGACCCGCTAGCCGCGGGGGTCGGTGCCGCCTCGCCGCCTCCGGAGCCCGCCGTGGCGCCCGGCGCCGGTGCCGCGGTGGCGGACGGCCCGGCGGTCGTTGCGCCGTCCGTGCCGCCGGAGCCGTCGGTCAGCACCAGGCCGAGACTCGCGCCACCGATCGCCAGCAGCGCCACGAGGACCAGCGCCAGCACGGTCGCCCGCCGGCTCCACCGGCGCCCCGGCCCGTCGGACGAACCAGACCGGCCGAACGGGTCCGCCGGATCGGACGAGCCGCGCTGCCGCCCGCCCGCCGAGGACCGGTGGCCGGTCTGGGCGGGCACCGCACCGGCGCCCGGCTCGACGACCGTGGGCGCGAGCAGTGGCTCGGCCCGCCCCTGAGCCGCCGGCGCGTCCTGGGCCTGGGCCGGAGCGGCGCCGGCGAAGGCGGCGGGGCGGGCACGATGATCGGCCTCCGCAGGGCCGGTCTCCCCACGGTCGGCGTCACGGTGGTCGGTCTCCCCGCGGTCGGCGCCGACCACGCCCCGCCTGCGGCCCCGGCTTCGGCTCCGGCTGTCGTCCCGCTCGCGCTCCCGTTCCTCCTGGTCCACCCGCTCCGGCTCGTGGCCGTCGAGGCCCTGGGCCGGGTCGGGCTCCGCGTCGGCGATCCGGCGCAGCAACGCCCGGGCCTGCGGCAGTGACGGACGCCGCCGCGGGTCCGGGTTGAGCAGCTCGGCCAGAACGGGACCGAGCGGGCCCGCGTACCGGAACGGACGCCGCCGGTCCTCGACGATGGCCGCGAGCGTCGCCAGTGCGCCCTCCCCGGCGTACGGGGATTCGCCCTCGACCGCCGTGAACAGCGTGGCCCCCAGGCCCCACACATCGCCCGGCGCCGCGACCCGCGAGCCGCGGGCCCGCTCGGGCGGGATGTAGGCCGGCGAGCCGACGACGATGCCGGTGCTGGTCAGCGCGGGGTCACCCTCGCTGACCGCGATGCCGAAGTCGGTGAGCCGCGGCTGCCCCTCCGGCGTCACCAGCACGTTGCCGGGCTTGACGTCCCGGTGCACGACACCGGACCGGTGCGCCGCCTCCAGCGCGTAGGCGAGGCTCACCCCCATCCGGGCGACCACCGCCGGGGCGAGGCGGCCCTCCGCACGGATGACCTCGGCGAGCGAACGCCCCTCCACCAGCTCCATGACGATCCACGGCGAGTTCTCGGACTCGATCACGTCGTAGACGGCGACGAGGCCCGGATGGCGCAGCCGGGCGGCGACCCGCGCCTCGCGCAGCACCCGTTCCCGGGCGATCGCCAGCTCCTCGTCGGACGCCACCGGAGGCAGCCGCACATGCTTGATCGCCACCGGGCGGCGCAGCAGTGTGTCCTCGCCCTCCCGGACGATTCCCGCTCCTCCGCTGCCGAGGATCCGCCCCAGCCGATAGCGGCCGGCCAGCAGGCCGGCACGGTCCGTGGGGCGGTCGTTGCGCGTCACTGGCTCCGCCTTCTCCGGCACGTCCGAATTCTCCCGTACTACCCGCCCCATTGGTCCAGAACCGGCACGACACGCCCGCACGCCGATCCGGGGACGCCACCCCGGCCACACCAGCACACCCCGCGTGGCCGGCCGGCCGGACAGCCACCCGACCAACGCACAGCCACACCGGCAGGTTCGGCACCGACCGATGAGTTCACGCACACCGTCTGGTCCTACCTCGGACGGGCATGCGTGAGCCCCCTGCGGAACTTACGCGATGCCGCCGCGACGACCACGAGGAGCCAGCAATGCCGCGAACCGTTCCCTGCCTGTGGTTCGACCCCGAACTCGGCCATCACCGCCGTCACCCGCCTGGGCTGTGGGCGATGACGGAGGGCGGCGGGCGGAGGGGCGCCGCGCAAGGGGCGTAGGTCGGTCACCGGCCCCGCCACCGGGACACCAAGACGGGCTGAACGTCATCCGCAGAAACGGAACATTCTCATACCCAGCCGTGGGACTGCGGAAAAATGCCTACCATCGAGTCGTAGATGCGGATCCCTCCGGCACCGGCCGGTCGCCCGCGCTCACGACGACACGGCGGTTGGCGAATGACACCCCTCTCCCCGGCTCAGGCCGACGAAACCAGGACATGGTTGTCCCGGGTCGAGAACGTCAGCGGCCTGCTCGCCGAGAAGCGGGCCCAGGCCGAGCGGGACCGTGCCACCCCCACCGCCGTCATGGACGCCCTGCGGGCCCAGGAGTTCCACCGGATGTGGGTCTCCCACTCCTTCAGCGGTGCGAACGTCAGCCTGCGCACCGGCTCCGCGGTGCTCCAGGCGCTCGCCCGGATCGACCCGTCGGCAGCCTGGCAGATGGGGGTACAGGGCGCTGTCGGCCGTCTCTCCGACTACCTGCCCGACAAGGTCGCCGCCCGGCTGTTCTGCACCAGCCGCGGCCTCGTCGTCGGAGGGGTCAACCCGACCGGCGAGGCGGTACCGGTGCCCGGCGGCTACCGGGTGCGCGGGACGTGGTCGTTCGCCAGCGGCGCGACGCACGCGGACTGGTTGCTCTGCGCCGCCGTGCTCGCTCCCTGCGCTCCCTGCGCGTCCGGCGCGTCCGGCTCACCGGGCGGACAGCGCGGTCAGGACGGTCCGGCCCCGAACGGCGCGGCCCCGATCCGCATGCTGTTCATCCCCGGCAGCACGGCGTCCTTCAGCGACGACTGGCACTCCCTGGGCCTGCGCGGTACCGGAAGCGGGAGCTTCACCGTGGACAACGTCGTGGTCCCCGAGAGCCACTCCGTCGACGGGTCTCTGCTGCGCCGCCCACCGGCCGTGCGGCGCACCCGCGGCTACTCGATCGCCTACTACGACTTCGCGCCGTTCACCACGGCCTCCACCGCGCTCGGCATCGCCCAGCAGGCACTGGACGTGTTTCGGGAGCTGGCCGGGCGCACCGTCCCGGCCCGCTCGACGCACTCCCTCGCCGACAGCGCGACCGTGCACGCCACGTTCGCCCGCGCCACCGCGCTCGTCCGGGCGGCCGAACTGGTCCTCGCCGACGCGGCCGACCAGGCGATGGCGCACGGGGAGACCGGCGGCGAGGAGCTCAGCGGTGTCATCCGGCTGGCCGCGGCGAGCGTCGCGGAGAACTGCGTCTCCGCGGTGACCATGCTGCACACCGCCGCCGGCGCCGCCGCGCTGCGTTCCGGCGACGGCCTCGACCGCTGCTTCCGCGACATCCACACCGCGGCCCGGCACATCACCCTGGCCACGACGAACTTCGAGATGGTCGGCGCGCACCTCTTCGGCGGCCCGCTGCTGATGCGTCGGTAGTTCGCGGCGGCGGCCGCGTACCCACCCCCGAGGACCTCATCAAGATCACTTACGGTGGCCTCGCACCGTCAACACCGTTGACTATCTTGAACCCTGCCTGCCTTGAACCCTGCCTGTCGAGGACGCCGCCGCCGTGCCCGTGTCACCGCCACGCCCAGGCGACAGGGGCGTGGCGGTGACACGGGCACGGCGGGTGGGAACGGTCCCGCCGCGGGTCGGCCCGGCCGGGGTCAGTCGACGAGGGGGCGGGCCAGGGCGAGCGCGGTGTCGGCGGAGGTCGCGGTGTCGACGTCGCGGGCTTCCGGCCACGGATCGGTGCGGGTCGCCATGTCGAAGTAGACCCGCTCGGTGGCGTCCGACGGGTCGACCGGCCCGGTGTCGGTCGCACCGGCGCGGCCTGCCGCCGAGGCGGCTGTGCGGGCCACGATGCGCGCCACCGCGACTCGAGGCGGGCTCACGCAGCGCAGCTGCACGAGCTCGGCGTCGCACTCCCGCGCCGCCGCGGCGGCCAGGGCGCGGGCGCGGGCCGACGACCACGATGCGTCGATCACCACGCTCTGCCCGTGCTCAAGCGCGTGACGGGCGCGGGTGAGCAGCTCGGCGTAGCTGTGCTCGGTCGCGTCGGCGGCGTAGATCCCCTCGCCGGGTTCCGCGACGGCACTGGCCTCGGGAGGCAGGCCGGCGAGTTCCTTGCGGACGACGTCCGAGCGCAGCAGCAGCCAGCCTTCGCCGGGGCCGGGGCCGGCGAGCTCCCGGGCCAGGGTCGACTTCCCTGTGCCCGGCAGGCCGCCGACGAGGACCAGCCGGACCCGGCCGCGGCGCAGGTGGCGCAGGGCCAGCGCGGCCAGCCCGCGGGCGTCCGCGGCCGCCGCCGGATCACCCTGGTGGGAGCGGACGCAGGCTTCCCCGGCCCGCACCACCGCCCGGTAGGCGAGGTGGAGGTGCTCCAGGGACGCGGGGCCCGTCTCCCCCGCCGCTTCGCGGTAGGCGGCCAGGACGGCGTGTGCCGCCGCGGGCGCGCCGAGGTGCTCCAGGTCCGCTGCCAGCGAGGCGACGTCCCCCAAGACGTCGCCGCGGCGCAGGGCCGGGTCGGAGCTGACGCTGCCCAGCACCCGCGGGCCGTCAGGCAGGCAGTAGATGTCGCCGGCCCGCAGGTCCCCGTGGCCACCGCGGATCCGCCCGGCGCGCTGGCGGCGGGCCAGCAGCGGCCCGCGCCCGGCCAGGTACCGCAGCGCGAGCCGGCCGATCTCGTCGGCCACGGCGGCGTCGATGAGCCGGCCGCGGAACGGCGCGATGCCGTCCATCGCCGCCAGCCACAGCGCCTGCTGTGCGCTGAGGCCACCGTCCCGGGCGATCTCGGTCGACGTCTCGCACTCCTCGTGGAACGCGGCGAGCCGCCGGGCCAGGATCCGCAGCTCACCGAGGACGGCGTCAGCGCCGGCCGGGAGGGCTGCGACCAGGGTGGAGAGGCGGCGGGCGGCCGGCATCCGCCGCATGACCACCATGTGGTCGCACAGCACTCCGGATTCATCCCGGATATCGGCGACGCCGAGATAGGCGTCGGGGGCCAGCGGCCGGTTCAGCCGCACCTCGTCCTCGCAGGCCCGCAGCCGCACACCGCGGGAACGCAGGTCCAGGAATCCCAGATCCACCGGTTTACGCAGTTTGTAGGCGCGGTCCTCGGTGAGGAAGACGACAGAGGTCGTGGTCTCGACGGTTTCCCGGGTGTCGAGGCGGAGTTCCCGCGGCGCCGGGCCTGATGCCGGACCGGGTACCGGACCGTCGGGCGGTGTTCCGGGCGGTGCTGCCTGTACGTCGGTGGCCTGCCTTCGAGGAGCGTCGTCATGCAGAAACATCTTCGTCTCCAGACCGTTCTTCGGGGCGGTTCGTGCCCGGCCGCGCACCACCGCCCCGCCCGGAGCTGAAAGCGCCTTTCTCGCGATGGTGATCGGGGGCGGAACAGCCGTGCGGTGCCGGTATCGATCGGCAGGTCCAGCCGTGGAGATCTTCCTCCCCGGCCCGATTCCCGCACCCGCCAGCATCCCCCATTCGTCCCGTCCGGTCAGGTGACCTGCCGCCCCGTTCCCTATCGACCTCCCGCCCGCCCACCGCGGGACGTAAGGCCGCCGGCGCCGGGACACCGGCCCACACCTGGCGGGCCGGTGTCTAGGCCTTTCTCCACCCGGCCCCCCGCGGACGCGTCCTTCTCCCCCGGCGGTCCGCCAGGCCTCTCCGACGGCGGTCCGCCGGGCCTCTCGGGCGGCGGTCCGCCGTGTCGCCGGTGTGCGGCGGCGCTGCCTGGGCCTGCTGGTGGCCAAGCTCCGTGACCGCCCACCAGCTGAGGCGGACGGCTGCCCGCGCGCCGACGAGGAGCGCGCCGACGAGCAGGCACACTCCGAGCGCGGCTATTCCGCGGCCTGCTTCATCAGATAGACGGCGGCCTGGGTGCGGCTGGCCAGCCCGAGCTTCTCCAGAATGCTCGACACGTAGTTCTTCACCGTCTTCTCCGACAGCCCCAACCGGGTACCGATCTGCCGGTTGGTGAGCCCGTCCGCAATCAGCTGGATAATCTCGCGCTCCCGCTGGTTCAGCGTGGCCATGGCCGGGTCCTCGTTCGGCCCGTCCCGCAGCCGCTCCAGCACGCGGCGCGTCACCGACGGGGCGAGCAGCGACTGACCGGACGCCACGGTGCGAATGGCCCCGACCAGGTCGTTCCCGCGGATCTCCTTCAGCACATACCCCGCCGCACCGGCCATGATTGCCGAGAAGAGCGCCTCGTCGTCGTCATAGGACGTCAGGATCAGGCAGGCCACACCCGGAAGTGCCGACCGGATCTCCCGGCACACGTCGATGCCGCTGCCGTCGGGCAGCCGCCCGTCCAGCACCGCCACATGGGGATGCAGTGCGGGAATGCGCCGCAGCGCCTCCGCGGCCAGCCCGGCCTCTCCGACGACCTCGATATCGTCATGCCGGGCGAGCGTCTGACGCAGACCATTCCGCACGATCTCGTGGTCATCGAGAACGAACACCCGGATCTTTTCCATGGCTGCGACCATACGGGCGGGGTGGGCCCTTCGCCCATGTCACATCGGCCGCGCCGGCCGGGACGTCCGACCCGGTCCGCGGGGTCCTGCCGACCGCCGCGAGGCGGCCGTCCGGCGGCAGGGGACGGACCGGCGGTTCCGCACGTGACCACGGTCGGAGCGGGCCCGCGACGGGTGCGGGCGGGCGCCGGGCGGTACCCGTCGGACGTGACGGATCCGTCGGCGGCCGGCCCGCGCCGCCGGCACGATGGTCCCGTCGGCCGACCGTCGGGTGGTCCGCCGCCGACTACCGTGGATGTTGTCCGCGCGCACGGCACGGCACGCTCGGTGCGTGCCACCGAGCGGCGAGGGGAGGTCTCGATCATGGAGTCGGTGACGACGGAGGTCCGTCGCGAGGTGGCCGTGGAGGTCGTGACAACAGCCTCGCTCGCGCCCTCCATCCACAACACCCAGCCCTGGCGGTGGCGCCTCGCCGACGGCCTGCTGACCCTGCGGCCGGACGTCGAACGGCGGCTCGCCGTCCTCGACCCGGAGGGTCGGCAGCTGCTGGTGAGCTGCGGCGCGGCGCTGCTGCACGCCCGCCTGGCGTTCCGGGTGCTCGGCCTGGAGCCGGTCGTGGAGCTGCTGCCGGAGACGACCGGCTGCGGCGCGCTGCAGCCGGTGCTGTCCGACGAGCTGGTGCTCGCGTCGATGGGGGTCGCCGGGCGGGTCCCGCCGACCGCCGCCGACCGGCTGCTGTTCTCCGCCGCCGGCGCGCGCCACACGGACCGCCGCCCGTTCGACGGGCACCCGCTGGACCCGGCGCTGGTCGACCAGATGCGGCGGGCCGCGGAGGCGGAGGGTGCCTGGCTGATGCCGCTGGCCCACTCCGACCAGCGACTCGATGCCGCGGTGGTCGCGGCACGCGCGGACTGGGCGGAGCAGACGGACCCCGCCTACCGGGCCGAGCTGGCCGCGTGGCGGCGCGGGCAGGGGCCGACGGCGGACGGGGTCCCGACCGGTGTCGCCTCGACGCATCATCCGTCCCGGGCCAGCGACTTCCCGCTGCGTGACTTCGACCCGGCCGGCGTGCCGGGCGCCCCGCCCTCGCCGCCCGGCGGGCGGGGTGCCGACCCGGAGGCCGTCGAGCGTCCCGCCGTGTTCGTGATCGGCACCGATGCCGACCAGGCCGAGGACCGGCTGCGGGCGGGGCAGGCGCTCGCCCGGGTCCTGCTCACCGTCACCGCCGCCGGGGCGGCGGCGTCCCCGATGGGGCAGCCGGTGGACAGCGACGGGTACCGGTCGGTGATCGAGCGGATGCTGAGCATCGCCGGACACGTGCAGATGATCCTGCGGGTGGGCTATCCCCGCCGGGATGCCGCAGCCTCGGCGCTGACCCCGCGCCGGCCCGTCGGCGAGATCCTCACCGTCGAGTAGGCACCGCCCGCGCGGGGAAGGCCCGCGCGGGGGACGACCGCCGCCGCGCGCCAACCGTGGTTGTCGGCCACGGCCGGCGGCCCGGCGCCGGAACCCGCGGGGGCGTGGGTCGTCACGTGCAGCCGAGGGCGGCGAGGCCCAGTTCGAGGTCGAGGTCGATGAGGGCCGCCTCGGCCTCCGCGGGGACCACCTCGTAGGTCCGCCGCACGAAGCCGACGACCCTGGTCGCCGACATCTCGAGCGCTGTCCGGCCCTGCGGGCCGGGCAGCGAGATCGCGATCAGGCGCAGGCCGCCGCGCAGCACCGGCTCGACGCACGGCCCGATCCCACCGGACGGTGCGGCGAGGGCCTGCGGCGCCCCGCCCCCCTCCGGGCCGGCCGGGGGCGGGTCCGGAACAGGCGCCGGCACAGGCACAGGTGCCGGAGCCGTGGCGCGGGTGAACAGGTCACGGGCGAGCGTGAGCGTGGCCGGGCCCGGGTCGCCGGCCCGGGCGCGGATGGTGACCGCGACCGGGTCCAGCGGGTCGAAACCCAGCGAGACGAGCACGGGAACCCGGGTCCCGTCGCAGGCCAGGTAGGTGGCGTTCACGTCCATCGCCAAAGCGGTGGATACGGTCGGACGGCTCCACATTGAGATCCTCCCCACCCTCGGTGTCGTACCTCACGGTGTCACCGGAAACGGGTCGGGGTCACCCTGCCTTGGTCCGCCCGGGCGGGGGACCAAGGACCACGGGTGGCGCACCACGGGTGCGCCGTCAGGCCTTCGCGAGCACCCCGCAGGCGATGCGGTCGCCGGCGTCACCGGTCGCGTCGGTCCTCTCGTCGGGGCCGGGCGACGGCGCGTCGCCGGCCCGGTAGCGATCGGGGATGTGCGCGAGGTTGTCGGGCTGCGCGTGCACGACCAGCGCGACTCCCCCGCCACGCAGGTCGTCGAGGGTGAACCGGTCGGTCTCGGCGGTGAGCTGGGCGGTGCCGTCGCGGTCGACGAGCAGCGGGGGCAGGTCGCCTGCGTGCTCGCCGTGCGGCGCCCCGGCCGGGTTGAAGTGGGGGCCGGCGGTGCTGAACGCCCCGTCGGCGGCCTTCGGGTCGCAGACCGGCTTCTGGTGGATGTGGAAGCCGTGGTAGCTGCCGCCCGGCAGGCCGTGGAAGCGGCCCTCGACCCGCACCGCCCCGTCGACGGGGGTGAGTGTGACGGTGCCGACCTCGGCGCCGCCCGCGTCGTGCAGGACGACATCCACGCCGCCGCCGGTGCCGCCGGTGGCGGTCGGGGCGCTGGAGGCGGCGGGAGTGCCGGCCGGCGCCGGCGCCGCGGCGGACGCCTCGTCGTCGTCGGAGCCGCAGCCGCTGACCAGGACGAGGCTCGCGGCTGTCGCCGCGACGGCGGCGGCGAGGGCGGTGCGGGACGGGGTGCGTCGCAAGGCGACCTCCAGGCTGCGGACGGGGCGGCCCCAGCCTACGGAGCGAAATGCCCTGCTGCCACACGGTGGCCACCCGGTGTCACCAGGCCGACAGGGCGGTCGCCCACCGGCTCAGACGCCGAGCCGGCTGCCGAGCCGGGCCAGGTAGGCGGGGGTGCGGTCCGGGGTGACGCTGTCGACACCGATCCGGTTCATCAGCTCCTCGTACCGGTCGACGTCCTCCGCCCGGTCGAGGTGGACGGTGCCGCTCTGGTGCTCGATGTGCACGACGTCCGGCACCTCGGGTTCGGTGAAGCGCAGGATCGTGAACGTGCCGCCCGCCGAGACGTGCCCGCCGTAGGCGGCCGGCAGCACCTGGATGATGATGTTCGACGCCGTGGCCAGCTCGGCCAGGTGCGCCAGCTGGGCTCGCAGCACGGCCGTGGAGCCGATCCGCGGGCCCAGCGCGGCCTCGTCGACGACCGCCCACAGCTTCGGCGCGTCCGGGCTGCACAGCAGCCGCTGCCGGGTCATCCGCATCGCGACCATCCGGTCGACGACCTCGTCGCCCAGCACGCCTCGGCTGCTGGTCTGGCGGATGACCGCGCGGGCGTACTCCTCGGTCTGGAGCAGGTCGGGGATGAGGTGCAGGTGATAGGTGCGGATCAGCGCCGCGGCGGTCTCCAGCCCGAGATACGGTTCGGACCAGCTCGGCACGACGTCGGCGAACGCACGCCACCAGCCCGGACGGTTCGCCTCCCGGGCGAGTGCGAGAATCGGCGCGCGGTCGGTGTCGGTCACGACGCCGTAGAGCGTGAGCAGGTCGGCGACGTCGCGTTCCTTGAAACCGACCCGGCCGAGCTCCATCCGGCTGATCTTCGAGTCGGAGGCGCGGATCTGGTATCCGGCGCTCTCCCGGGTGATGCCCGTGCTCTCACGGAGGCGGCGCAGGCGGGCTCCCAACATGATGCGGTACACGATGGGCTCGCCGTTCGGCACGCTGTCCTCCTAGTCGCGGTCCTCGCGATGCCACGGGATCCGCCGGAGCGGATTTGTCGAAGTGGATTGGCCGAAGTGGATCGTCGGAGAACCGGCAGACCATCCACGCTCCATCTCGCAGCAATTTTTCCACAGCGCCGGCCGCTCCACGCCGTGTGGTCGCCGGCGCCCCCGTCCGCATACGACGGAAAGCTTTTACTGTGCATTCCGCTATCCGTCAAATACCCAGGTCACGAGGCTGGTTGCCGCCGGCTGCCCGGGTGGTGGGGCCGCCCGGGATGACGGGATGATGACCCCATGCGGCCCTGGACCCGGCGTACGACGCGGCCCCCGTCCCGCCCGGTCGGTCTGGCGCCGCCAGGCACGGCACTGGCGTTCGAGCGGGCCGGGATGACGTTCCCCGACGGTTCCACGGTGCTGCGGGACGTCTCACTGCAGGTGGGGGACCGGGAGATCGTGGCGCTGATCGGTGCCTCCGGGTCGGGCAAGTCCACCCTGCTCCGGATCGCGGCGGGTCTCGCCGTGCCGACGTCCGGGACGGTGCTGGCCGGGCCCGGCTCCCCCGCCCTGATCTTTCAGGACCCGACCCTGCTGCCCTGGCGGACGGTCGCGGCGAACGTCGGGCTGTTCGCCGAGCTCGACGGCGTCCCGCGCCCGCAGCGTGACGCCCTGGTGGCGGACGCGCTCGCCCTCACCGGCCTGCGCGGCTACGAGCGGCACCGGCCGCGGGCGCTGTCCGGCGGCATGCGGATGCGGGTCTCGCTCGCCCGGGCCCTGACCGCCCGCCCGGCGCTGTACCTGTTCGACGAGCCGTTCGGCGCACTCGACGAGATCACCCGCCAGCGGCTCGGGGACGAGCTGCAGCAGCTGCACCTGCGGGAGGGCTTCGCCGGATTGTTCGTGACCCATTCCGTGGTCGAGGCGGTGGCGCTGGCGAGCCGGGTCGGGGTGCTCTCCGCCCGGTCCGGGCAGCTGCTCACCGAGGTCGCGGTGCCGTTCGACTACCCGCGGGCGGAGTCGCTGCGCTACGACGGGGCGTTCGGCCGGGTCGCCCGCACGGTCTCCGAGGCGTTGCGGGACTCGTTCGGGCCGGCGTAGATCCGCCGGTGCGCGGCAGCCAGTGCCCGGCGCCGCAGCGGGCCGGCGGGCCCGGTGTCGCGCAGGGCGGCCCGGGCCGCCATCGCCCCCGGCCCGCCGTGCGCACCACCGCCGGGGTGGGCCGACATCGACGCCAGATAGAGGCCGGGAATCGGGGTCTCGGGCCGGCCCAGGCCGGGCACCGGGCGGAAGACGAGCTGCTGGTGCAGGCCGGCGGTGCCGCCCCCGATCGCCCCGCCGCGCAGGCCCGGGTCCATCGCCTCGAGCCGGGCGGGTGACTGGACGTCCCGGCCGGCGATCAGGGCGGTGAAGCCGGGGGCGGCCGCCTCCAGCCGGCGTTCCACCCGGTCGACCAGGCGGGCGACGTCGGCGGCGTCCCAGCGGCCGGTGACGGGTGCGCCGCCCGCCGCGCCGGCGTCGCCGCGCGGATGCTGCGGCAGGTGGAAGTAGGCCCAGGCACTCTCGGTGCCCGCCGGCGACCGGGTGGGGTCGGCGGTGGTCATCTGGCCGAGCACGAGCAGCGGGTCGGCCGGGATCAGGCCGCGGGCGAGCTGGGCGGACATCTCCGTCAGATCGTCGAGGGTGCCGCCGAGGTGGACGGTGCCGGCCCGGCGCACCCGCGGGTCCGCCCAGGGGATCGGGCCCGCCAACGCCCAGTTGATCTTGAAGGTGGCGGAGTCCCAGTGGAAGCGGTCCAGGTCGGTGAGCAGCCGCGGCGGCAGGTGCTCGGCGGCGACCAGGCTCCGGTAGAGCGCGACCGCGTCGACGTCCGCGAGCACCGCGCGACGGGCGGCCAGCAGCGTCCCGTCGGCGAGCCGCACCCCGCGGGCCCGGCCGGCGCTGACGGTCACCGCGTCCACCCGGGTTCCCGTCCGCAGGACGCCGCCGCGGGCCTGCAGCCGGTCGACCAGCGCCCCGGTGAGCCGGCCGGCGCCGCCCCGCGGGACCGGGAAGCCGACGTCCTGGCCCAGCATCGCCAGCAGCCAGCCGACCAGCGCCGAACCGGCCGACTCGGGGGCGAGGTCGGTGTGCAGGGCGCAGCCCGCCAGCAGCAGCCCGGCGCCCGCGCCGGCGAACTCCTCCGCGGCGAAGCTGCGGACGGGAAGCACGGCGAACCGGGCGAACCGCAGCGCGTCGGCGGTGCCGAGCGTGCGGGCGAGCCGCAGGCCGGCCCGCACCGGCGGGAACGGCACCGCGAGCAGCGCCTCGAGCAGCGGCTCACGGATCCGTCCCCACAGGTCGGCCTGTGCCTGCCAGGCCGCGGCGTCCGGTGCGGCGAAGTCGGCGAGCGAGGCCGTCGTCTCGGCGAGATCGGTGGACAGCAGCGCGCACCGACCGTCCGCGGTGGGGTGGGCGAGCACCAGCGGGGCATGGCACCACCGCAGGCCGTGGTCCTCCAGCGCCAGGCCGCGCAGCGCAGGGGAACCGGCCGCGAACGGGTAGAAGGCGCTGAACAGGTCGGTGCCGAAACCGGGTGCGGCCACCTCGGCCGACCGGCAGGCACCGCCCGGTGCGTCCTGCGCCTCGCAGACCACGACGTCCCAGCCCGCGTCGGCCAGCAGGTTCGCCGCGACGAGGCCGTTGACACCGGCGCCCACGACGACGGCGTCCGCGGTCGCGGCAGCTCCCGGCCGCGTGGGCACCGCGGTCAGGCGATCCGGCGTTCCAGCGCGATGTCGAGCAGCTCCTCGGTGAGGACCAGCTTGACCCGCGGCCGCCCGGACGGCTCGCCGGTGGACCGTTCGGCGGCGTCGATGAGCCGCCACCCGGCCTCGGTCACCAGGTGCGGCTGCCGGCTGCGCAGCCAGCCCTCGATGTCGGCGAGGGTGTCGACGGAGCCGTCCCGCTCGTGGCGGCGCAGCGAGCCGTCGGCGACGTCGGCGAGCAGCCGGCCGACGCTCTCCGACGCGCACTTCTTGTTCGTGCCGATGATGCCGGTCGGCCCGCGCTTGATCCAGCCGGCCACGTACTCGCGCTCCACACCGTCGACCCGGCCGTTGACGTTCGGGATCACACCGCGGCGGTCGTCGAACGGCAGGCCCTCGATCGACCGGCCCTTGTAGCCGACCGCCCGCAGGACCAGGCTCGTCGCGACGGTCTCGCGCTCGCCGGTGTCGACGGCACTGACCCAGCCGTCCTCGCCGACCTTCAGCGCGTTGCGGGCGAAGACGATCTCCTCGACCCGGCCGTCGCCGCGGATCTCCAGCGGGGTGCGCTGGAAGCGCAGCGCGACCCGGCGCGCACCGGGCGGCAGCGGGTTCTGCGCGTAGCCGCGCATGATGGCCAGGTTGCGCTTGACCAGGCGGGACAGCGCGTCCTCGCCGGGCTGCTCGGCGACCTCGGCCGGGTCGACGTCCACCCCGGACTCGGTGAACTCGGGCAGCTCCTTGAGTTCGGCGGTCGTGAACGCGGCCTGGGCGGCACCCCGGCGCCCGACCACCATGACCTCCTTGAGCGCGCAGTCCCGCAGCGCCTCCAGCGCGTGGTCGGCGATGTCGGTACGGGCCAGCCGCTCATGCGGGGAGCACAGGATGCGGGCGACGTCCAGCGCGACGTTGCCGGCGCCGATCACCACTCCGCGCTCGCCGGTCAGGTCGAACTTCAGGTGGGCGTAGTCGGGGTGGCCGTTGTACCAGCCGACGAAGTCGACCGCCGACTCGCTGCCCGGCAGGTCCTCACCGGGGATGCCGAGGCGCCGGTCGGTCTGCGCGCCGACCGCGTACAGCACGGCGTCGTAGCGCTCGGTCAGCTCCTCGCGGGTGACGGTCGAGCCGATGTCGACGTTGCCGAAGAAGCGGAAGTTCTCGTGGGCGGCGATCGCGGCGTACACACTGGACACGGCCTTGATCTTCGGGTGGTCCGGGGCGACACCGGAGCGCACCAGGCCCCACGGCGTCGCCAGCCGCTCGTACATGTCCACCCGGACCGGCACGTCGCTCTGCTCCAGCAACGAGGCCGCCGCGTAGAAGCCGGACGGTCCGGACCCGACCACCGCGACGGTCAGCGGGCCGGTCTCATTTCCCTGGGGCATCTGCAGTCCACTCCTCATCACCGATGTCGGGCCGCGAGGGCGCCCTCGGGGCCCGCGCCCGGATCATCTCCGCGCGGCCGGTGCCGCACGGTGATCCCACCGGCGACGCCGCGGGGGGCCGTTCTGCGTCCGGCGGCACCGCCCAGCGGGCCGCATCGCCCGTCCGACCTGCTTCCGCGCACTACCGGCCACCCATCAGGCAACGTAGAGAAGCCTCGTTCGTGGCGCAAGAACTGTGATGGCGGAATGGCGTGCACAGTGTGGAAGAGCACCACCCCCCGATACCAGAACCTCGTTTTCCGGACTGAGATTCCGCTTTGGGAGGGAAAGTGAGGGCATCTCGCGAGGCCGGACGGGCGCGGCTGTGGGCCGGATCTCGTGGGCGACGCGATCAACTGGCAGCGGTCAGCTGTGGGCAGCGCCGAGGGCCATGGTGTGCAGCATCGCGGCCATCTCCGGACGACCCAGGTCACTCGCGCTGTGCGGGGTGGAGTTGATCAGCCCGAACAACGCGTGCGCGCGGGCCCGTGCCGCCGCCACGCCAAGTTCCGGCCGCGCCTCGCGCAGAGTCTCGACCCACTGCTCGGTGTACGCACGCTGCAGCCGGCGGACCTCACGGGCCGCCTCCTCCGGCAGGCTCCACAGGTCACGGTCGTGGATGACGATCAGCTCGGGATGGTCGAGGGCGAACTCGACGTGGCCGCGGACGAGGCGGTCGAGGGCCTGTGCGGAGTTCTCCCCGGCCTGGCGGGCATCGCGGGCGTTCTCCAGCAGGTATCTGCTGATGCCGACGAGCAGCTCGACGAGCATCGCGTCCTTGCTCGGGAAGTGGCGGTAGATACCCGGGCCGCTGATGCCGACAGCCGCCCCGATCTGCTCGATGCCCACCCCGCGGAAGCCCCGCTCGGCGAACAGGACGGCCGCCGCGTGCAGCAGCTCCTCGCGGCGGGAGGAACGCGCACCCACCCGGGCCCGCCCCTGCCCCTGGGCTCGAGGCCTGCCCGGCTCGGCGGGAGCCGCTCCACCGCCCTGAGCACTGCCGCCCGACGCGGGTCGGGTGATTTCTGCCGACACCGCAACAGTCCTCCTCAACCGGCAGGTTACCAGCTCCGCGGCGGGGCGCCGGCCAAGGCCGGCCGCCCCGCCGCGCACACCTGGCCGGTGCGGTGCGGGTCCCTCCCGTCAGGCGCTACACGCCGCGGAAGCGGTTGATGGCGGTGAGGTGACGAGCCCGCATCTGCTCATCCCGCACCCCCAGCCCCTCCTCCGGCGCCAGACACAGCACACCGACCTTCCCCTGATGCGCGTTGCGGTGCACATCGAACGCCGCCTGCCCCGTCTGCTCCAACGGATACACCCGCGACAACGTCGGATGGATCAACCCCCGCGCCACCAGCCGGTTCGCCTCCCACGCCTCCCGGTAGTTCGCGAAATGCGTCCCGATAATCCTCTTCAGATTCATCCACAGATACCGGTTGTCGTACTCATGCAGAAACCCACTCGTCGACGCGCACGTCACCACCGTCCCCCCACGCCGCGCCACGAACACCGACGCCCCGAACGTCTCCCGCCCCGGATGCTCGAACACGATGTCCGGATCCTCACCCCCCGTCAGCTCCCGGATCCGCGCCCCGAACCGCTTCCACTCCCGCGGATCCTGCGTCCGCTCGTCCGACCAGAACCGATACCCCTCCGCCGCCCGATCGATCACCAGCTCCGCACCCAACGACCGACAGATCTCCGCCTTCGCCGGCGACGACACCACACACACCGGCAACGCCCCACCCCGCAACGCCATCTGCGTCGCATACGACCCCAACCCCCCCGACGCCCCCCACACCAACACCACATCCCCCTGCTTCATCCCCGCACCGTTACGCGACACCAGCTGCCGATACGCCGTCGAGTTCACCAGCCCCGGCGCCGCCGCCTCCTCCCAACTCAGATGATCAGGCTTCGGCATCAACTGGTTCGCCTTCACCAACGCCAGCTCCGCGAGACCACCGAAATTCGTCTCGAACCCCCAGATCCGCTGCTCCGGATCCAGCATCGTGTCGTTGTGACCCTCGGGCCGCTCCAACTCCACCGACAGACAGTGCGCCACCACCTCATCCCCCGGGAACCACGCATGCACCCCCGGCCCCGTCCGCAACACCACACCCGCCAGATCCGACCCCACCACGTGATACGGCAGATCATGCCGCGCAGCCAACGGCGACGTCCGCCCATACCGCTCCAGGAACCCGAACGTCGACAACGGCTCGAAAATCGACGTCCACACCGTGTTGTAGTTCACCGACGACGCCATCACCGCCACCAACGCCTCACCCGGCCCCAGCTCCGGCGTCGCCACCTCGTCCACATGCAACGACTCCCGCGGATCCTTGTCCCGCGACACCCGCCCCTCGAACATCCCCACCTCGTCACGCCGCACCACCACACCCCGGTACGACTCCGGAACCGGCAACGCGGCGAACTCCGCCCGCCGCTGCGCCGACCGCGGCGAACCGGCCAT
>NZ_KB893771.1 GCF_000374165.1 Parafrankia elaeagni | reverse complement strand
CGTCAGCCGGTTCGCGACCAGCGCGGCGATCACGTCGCCGTGGGTGGCCCGGTTGACCTTGTCACGCATCGGGGCGAGCCGGTCGATCGTGCCCGCCAGATCGAGGCGGGCCAGGTAGTCACGCACGACGGGCAGCGCGCCGAGCGGCTTCTCGACGCTCGGCGGCCCGTAGTCCATCACGACCGTCACAGCCAGGAACAGTCCCAGGCCTGTCACTACCGATCGCGGTCACCCCGACGTGATCCGAACAAGAGACCAAGCAGCTGGCTCACCGCACGCACGTGCGGAAGACAGGACTAGCCCGGCCGCCTTGCGGAACTCCTCCATCCCAGGTCAGGCCGCTGAAGACGACAGCCCCTCAGGAGGTCACTGATGGAGAACCTGCGGCATCGGACGTCCAGGATGGCGGGGCGGGATCCTCAGGAGGAACACCGGGCGGCGACCCCGCTGGAGCTGCTCTTCGACCTGGCGTTCGTGGTGGCGTTCGGGACTGCGGCGAACGAGCTGGCGCACGCCCTCGCCGCCGACCACGTGGCCGACGGGATCGTCGGGTTCGCCTTCGCGACGTTCGCGGTGTCCTGGGCGTGGATCAACTTCGCCTGGTTCGCGTCGGCGTACGACACGGACGACTGGCTCTACCGGCTGACCACCATGCTGCAGATGGTCGGGGTGCTGGTGCTCGCGCTGGGCCTTCCGGCGATGTTCGCCTCCCTCGACCACGGGGAGACGCTGGACAACGACGTGATGGTCTGGGGCTACGTCGTGATGCGGGTCGCGATGCTGATCCAGTGGCTGCGGGCCAGCCGGCAGGATCCGGCCCGCCGCGGCGCGCACGCCTCCTACATCGGGTCCATCGTCGTCTCCCAGATCGGCTGGTGCGCGCTGGCGATCGTCGACCTGCCGATCAGGACGACGTTCGCGCTGATCGCGGTGCTGGTACTGATCGAGCTGAGCGGTCCGGTGCTGGCGGAACGCCGGTTCGGCGGCACGCCCTGGCACGCGCATCACATCGCCGAGCGGTACGGGCTGATGGTCATCATCACGCTCGGTGAGGGGCTGCTCGGCACGATGGTGAGCCTGACCGCGCTGACCACCGCCGGCCTGACGTTCGACGTCGCACTGCTCGCGCTCGCCGGTACGGCGTTGACCTTCGGGATGTGGTGGACGTACTTCGTGATCCCGCACGGGGAGATCCTGCATGCCCGCCGGGGCCGGTCCTTCGGCTGGGGCTACGGTCACCTGCCGCTGTTCGGTGCGATCGTCGGCGTCGGGGCCGGGCTGCATGCGGCGGCGTACTTCCTGGAGCACCACAGCGAGCTGTCGCTGGTCGGGACGGTGCTGACAGTCGTCGTGCCGCTGGCGGTGTACGTGTTCGCGCTGTACCTGTTCTACGCGGTCATCAGCCGCAGCATCGACCCGTTCCACCTGCTGCTGGTCGCGCTTTCGGTGGGTTTCCTGGTCGCCCCGGTCCTGATGGCCGCGAGCGGGGTGTCCGTCACCTGGTGCCTCGTCGTGGTGGCCTTCACTCCGTGGGTGACGGTAGTGGGCTACGAGACGGTCGGCTACCGCCACAACATCGGTGTGGTGAGGAGCCTGCACGAACAGCCGGTGCCGGATACCGAGGCGGGCGCATAGTCGCCGGCCCGGCCCGGCCCGGGCCGGCGCCGGCGCGCGAATAGCGAGTGTCGCGACGTTCCCGAGGGCAAACTGGCGAGGCTGGACAGCCGCCCGTGGCGCATGGCAGACGGAGCGCGTCGACCCGACTGGCGCAGGCGGATCGGCTGACGCCCGTGGTGGCCGTCGCGGGCCGATGCGCAATGGGGTGGGTACGGCAGGTAGGGTCGCGGAGCGTGACTCTTGATCGGTGGCGGGATCGGTACGCCCAGCGTGCCCAGGGGATGATCGCGAGCGAGGTTCGGGCGCTGTTCGCGGTGGCATCCCGTCCCGAGATCGTGTCGCTCGCCGGAGGGATGCCTCCGGTCGACGTCCTTCCGTTGGAGGCGTTCGCGGCGACGGTGTCGGAGCTGGTGTTGAGCCGGGGTGCGGTGGCGCTGCAGTACGGCTCGGCACAGGGCGATCCGGGGCTGCGGGCGCGGATCTGCGACGTGATGGCGATGGAGGGCATCACCGACGCCCACCCTGACAGCGTGGTGGTGACCGCCGGATCGCAGCAGGCGCTGGACCTGCTCACCCGCGTGTTCATCGACCCGGGCGATGTCGTGGTCACCGAGGGGCCGACCTATGTGACCGCGATCAACACGTTCGCGGCCTATCAGGCGCGGATCGTGCACGTGCCGATGGACGGCGACGGCCTGTCACCCGACGCGCTCGCGGAGACGCTGGAGCGGCTCGCCGCGGAGGGTGCCCGGGTGAAGCTGCTCTACACGGTGCCGACGTTTCAGAATCCCGGCGGGATCACGCTGACGGGCCCGCGGCGGGCCGAGGTGATCGAGCTGTGCCGCCGCGCGGGGGTGTTGGTCGTCGAGGACAACCCGTACGGGCTGCTGTCGTTCACGGGTGAGCCGGTGCGGGCGATGCGCGCCGACGCCCCGGACGACGTGGTCTACCTGGGGTCGTTCTCGAAGACGTTGGCGCCGGGGCTACGGGTCGGGTGGGCGCTCGCCCCGCCCGCGGTGACGGCGCGGCTCGTGTTGGCGGCGGAGTCGGCGATCCTGTCGCAGTCGATGTTCACGCAGCTGGCGGTCGAGCGGTACCTGGGGACCCAGCCGTGGGCGGAGCAGGTGAAGGCGTTCCGGGAGATGTACCGGGAGCGCCGCGACGCGATGCTCGACGCGCTGGCCGAGGCGATGCCGCCCGGTGCGAGCTGGACGCGCCCCGACGGGGGGTTCTTCGTCTGGGTGACGCTGCCGGACGGGGTGGACACCAAGGCGATGTTGCCGCGGGCGATCGCCGCCCGGGTCGCCTACGTTCCCGGGATCGGGTTCTACGCAGACGGGTCGGGCGGTACCAGCATGCGGCTGTCGTACTGCTACCCGCCGCCGGAGCGCATCCGTGAGGGGGTCGGTCGCCTCGGCGCGGTCGTACGCGACGAGCTGGCCCTTCGTGACACCTTCGCCTCCCGTCCCTGATGTGCCCGACCCCGTGGAGGACGCGACGATGACTGACCTGGGCCGTGTGCTGATCCTCGCCGGCGGGTTGTCGCCCGAGCGGGAGGTCTCCCTGCGTTCGGGGGGGCGGCTGCGTGACGCGCTGACCCGCATCGGGGTCGAGGCCGAGCTGGCCGACGTCGACGCCGCGACGCTGCCGGCGCTGGCGGCCGACCCGCCCGAGGTGGTGTTCCCGGTGCTGCACGGGTCCTCGGGGGAGGACGGCACGATCCGCGAGGTGCTGGATCTGTACGACCTGCCCTACGTGGGCGCCCTGCCACCGGCGTGTCGGGTAGCGTTCGACAAGGCGACGGCGAAGGCGGCTGTCGCCGCCGCGGGGGTGGCGACACCGGCGGCGGTGACGCTGCCCCGGGAGGCGTTTCACGATCTGGGGGCCGCCGCGCTGATCGAGCGGATCGTCGCCCGGCTGGGACTGCCGGTGGTGGTGAAGCCCCGCGCGGGTGGATCGGCGTTCGGGGTGAGCCGGGTCGACGACGCGGGCGGGCTCGCCGAGGCGCTGATGAGCTGTTTCGGCTACCACGACTCGGCGCTGATCGAACAGGCCGTCGCCGGGGTCGAGATCGCTGTCGGTGTGCTCGACACCGGTGAGGGGCCGGTCGCGTTGCCGGCCGTCGAGATCGAGCCGGTGGCAGGGGTCTACGACTACGCGGCCCGGTACACCGCGGGCGCAACCTCGTTCTTCACCCCGGCGCGCCTCGGTGGGGAGGTGCTGCGCGCCGCCGCCGAGGCCGCGGTGACGGCGCATCGTGCACTGGGGCTGCGGGACCTGTCCCGCACCGACATGATCGTCGACGGTGACGGTGTCGCGCAGTTCCTGGAGGTGAACGTGGCCCCCGGCATGACCGACACCAGCACCTGGCCGATGGGCCTGCACGCCGCCGGTCTCGACCTCGCGGTGGTCTGCCGCGACCTGGCGGCCCACGCACGCGACCGCCGCGGCGCCCCTCGCGGTTGATCAGAAGTGGTGCCTTGACCCGGTCCGACCCGCGGCCCGTCGCAGGCCGCTGGCATCCTGGGGACGTGGAGACTCCGGCAGACGACCTCGCGCCCCGTCCACCGGCCGCGCCGGCCGCGCCGGCCGCGTCGGCCGTGACGGAGGTGCCGCGGGCGGCGGAGGAGCGCGCGGCGTACTACCGGGCGCGGGCCGCGGAGGCGATGGTGCGCGCACGTGCCCTGGTGGGGCGGCCGTGGACGTCGGATCCGGGGCTGCGGGTGCAGGTCGAGGCGATCCTCGCGATGTCGCCCGAGGACAGGCTGCGGCAGCTGGAGGAGCAGGTCGCGACGCTGGCGGCGCTGCGTCCCCTCGGGCCGGCGGTAGCCGGGCGGTGAGGAGGTTCGAGCTCCGCGGCCTGCTGCGGCGCCTGGCCGACCATCAGGTGCACTATGTGATCGTCGGCGGAGTCGGCGCTCGGCTGCAGGGCGCCCCGAACATCACCGACGACCTCGACATCGTCCCCGAGCCCACCCCGGACAACCTCGCCCGGCTCGCGGCCGCGCTCTCCGGCCCGTCCACGGCGAAGAAGGCCGTCGACTCCACCGAGTACACCCCACACCCGGTCGTGGAACCCGCCGAGTTCTACACCGACTACATGGCCATGTACGTCACGTCCGCCGGCGCGCTCGACGTCCTGATCGAACTGCCCGGCGTCGGCCCCTACGACGCGCTGCGCCGCGAGGCCCGCAGCTACGAGCTGCCCGACTACGGACTGACCATCCACGTCGCCAGCCTCGACCACATCATCCGCTCGAAGGAGACCGCCGGGCGCAGCAAGGACTTCCTCGTCCTGCCCGGCCTCTACGAGGCGGCCACCCGCCTCACCGAACAGGGCGACAGCTACGAACTGGAGACGTCCGCCCTCACCGTCGACGTCCCACCCGCCGGTTCGGACGACGATTCCTGAGGTGGTGGGGTAGCCGCTCGAACCCGCGGGGCTGACGCCCACCCGAGTACTCGACCCGCCGGCTGGTACGCCCGGGTTCGGAGGCCTTGCTGATGCGGGTTACTCGTGCGGGTTGTCGGGGGCTGTGGGTACCGGTCCGTGGCTGTTGACCATGCTGACGGTGCCCTCCCCGAGCCGGTATGACAGGCCGACCACCGCGCATCGTCCTGCGGCGACCTCGGCCGCGAGCAGGACCGACCGGCCGACCAGGCCGTCCACCGTCCGCTGGATGTGCGTGCGCACGAACGCGTCGATATCGGCGTGTCCGGCGGCCCGTGCGGACAGCACACTCGGCATGACCCGCTCGACCACGTCTCCGAGATAGCCCGCAGGCGCGGTCCCGTCACGATCCGCCTCGGACGCCGCGGTGACGGCGCCGCACGAATCGTGGCCGAGAACGACGACGAGAGGCGCGCCGAGCACACTGACGCCGTACTCGATGCTGCCCAGCACCTCGGGCCCGGCGACGTGCCCGGCGGTCCGGACCACGAAGAGGTCACCCAGCCCCCGATCGAAGATGATCTCGGCTGCCAGCCGGGAGTCGGAACATCCGAACAGCACGGCGAACGGACGCTGCCGAGGCGCCACCGCCGATCGACGGTCGGCGTCCTGGTTCGGGTGCAGCCGCTCACCCTGCACGAAACGCGCGTTGCCCTCCTTCAGGACCGCGAACGCCTCGGCGGGCGAGGAAACAGCGAGATCAAATTCGGACACGCACAGCAACCTATCGCTGGTCCGGGGCGCACCGGGCCCGATCGCGACAACACCGCCAACATTGCGGAAGTCCCACAGACAGGGTCGCAGGAGTCGGCAGCGACGGTCACCGGCAGTGCCGCGCCGACGCAGACGGGCGTCCCGTCGTCTCTCCGGCCCTACTCCCGGTCGTCGTCGCTGGCGACCGGGGACGGGTGTTGCTCGGGTTCAGCTCCTCATCACCCGGTTCGGCCTGGTGCGGTGCCCATCCGGGTGGGGTGTACGTCCCCGCCCACGCCAGCAGGTCGCGTACCGGGCCGGTGAGGGGGCGGTGTGGAGGCTGAGGGTGTAACTGACCTCTACGGGACCCGGGGCGGTTCAAGGCGGCGGAAGGACCGAGAAGACATCGTCCAGTTCGCTGCGCCATACCCTTACTGAAGGCCCTCGGCTGCGACACACTGGATGAGTGAGCGACGGGAGAACCACAGACGATTTTCGTTTTGTCCCGGTGCATGCTCCGGGAGCAGGAGAACTGGAGAAAACTCAGCCTTTTAATCTGCACGACCTTGGGGTGGTCGGGACGCTCGCTGTTTGCGACGTAGACGAGCCGCCAAAGGAAAATACCCTGCCGAGCACAAGTATCAAGATTACTCAGTACATCCGTTTGGTTGATAATTCTTTGATAAGACTTGACATGGATCGAGGCTTCACCGCTTTCCGGTACGCGGCCAGCGGGGAAGTATCCTGGGCGCGAAAAGCGGGCGACTTGGTCGCAGAAATCCTGGACTTGGTGCGAGCAGATGATGAGGATGATCCCGATCTTCACCCCTGGGAGGAACTTGCCGAGGCGGCACAGAAGCGCGGCATCAGCGTCAATGGTGCTGTACTGCGTGAACTGCCATATCAGGTGCTGCTGACAGCTGAGGTCATTGCCTTGTTTGAGCTCTGAAACTCAGGCGGCGCTGTTGCGTTCAGCGACGGCGGGGCATACCAGCGGCCGAGGCGGCTGCCGGTCAGACGGCGGCGGGGAGTTCGGTGAGCGCGGCTGCCAGCCGAAGCTGTGGGCGGGTGTCGACCACCAGCAGCTACTGGCCTGGGCGTGCGAGCCCGGGACGCTGGGACGGGCAGGGCGCGCGGAAGAACCCCGCGCGTGCGAGGGTCACGTCCACGGCGCTCGTGTGGCCTCAGGAAGGCGGTCCGCCACCGGTGCCGCGGGGGGAGGCGGCGTCGCTCTGGCTCGGAATGGACGGTTTCGGGGCGGGTCTGGTCCCGTTGAGGCGCGCGAGGTAGGCGTTGTAGGCGTCGAGCTGTTCGTCCACGCCCGTGGTGTCGACCCGCCGCTCACGGGTGCGGGCGCGGCGTTCGTCGGTGCGTGACCACTGCACGGCGAGCACCAGCATCACAACCAGCGTCGGGATCTCGCCGAACGACCAGGTGATGCCACCGGCCGTGCCCTGGTCGTCGAGCGGTGTCGCTCCCCACGGCCGCACCAGCTGCTCGTACCAGCTGCTGCCCAGCACCGTCGTCGTGCTCATGATGGTCAGGCCGAGGAAGGCGTGGAAGGGGATCACCGCGACCAGCATCAGCACCCGCCCCGGATGCGGCGGCCGTTTCGGGAGCGGATCGATCCCGATGAGCACCTCGAAGAAGTAGAAGCCCGTCATCAGGAAGTGGGCGTTCATGAAGAGGTGCCCGAGGTGGTCGTTCATCAGGTGCCCGAGCAGCGGGCTCAGGTACAGGATGTAGAGGCTGCCGGCGAAGTTCGCGGTGACGAACAGCGGGTGGGTGAGCACCCGGGCCGGCCAGGAGTGCAACGCTGCCAGCAGCCATTCCCGCGGCCCGCTGCGGTAGGGCGCTGACGCCGGTCGCAACGCCCGGAGCGCAAGGGTGATCGGCGCGCCGAGAACCAGCGGGATCGGCGCCAGCATCGTGAGAATCATGTGCTGGGACATGTGCACGCTGAGCAGCACCGGGCCGTACAGCCCCAGCCCGCCGGAGGTCACCACGACGACCAGGACGAGCCCGCCGATGAACCCGACCGTGCGGCCGGGCGCCCACCTGTCCCCGCGGCGCGACAGCCTGATCACACCGGCCAGGTAGAGCCCGGCGGCGAGCAGGGCCAGGCCGAGGAACACCCAGTCAGGGCGCCAGGAGGTCAGCAGCCGCTCCGGCGTGATCGGCGGCGGCATCGGGTAGCCGAGCATCGCCTCCGTGGCGTTCGGCGGGAAAGCCTCGTCGTTCACCGGCGGGGGCGTCTGGGAAAGGCCGGCGGCCAGGCCGAAGGTCGCCGCCAGCACGCTGATCTCGACCGCCGCGAGCCCGCGGAACACCCGCCGCCGGGCCGCCGGAGACGAATCCTCGCCGCCCGCTGCCACTGCCGGTGACTCGCCGGCGGCGTCGGCGTCGGCAACCGTGCCGCCGGTCGCGACCGCGCCGGACAGGCGGCCGATCACCCGGCGGCGGACCAGGCCGCCGATCGCCACGGCCGCGACCAGACCGGCGATCTTGCCGAGGATCAGCAGGCCGTAGCGGTCCTCGACCAGCGGGCCGAAGCCGCCGAGCCGGACGGCGGCGCTGGCGATCCCGCCGACCGCGGTCGCCGCCGCGGCCACGGCGGCCAGCCGGGAGTAGCGCCGCAGCGCCGCGAGGAACGGGGCGTCGGCCAGACCGCGCATGGTCGTCAGCGCGAGCAGGCCGCCCGTCCAGACGACCGCCGCCAGGATGTGCACGCCGAGCGCGACGACCGCCAGCGCATGCTGGGACGAGCCGGCCGCGTGGCCGGTGAACGCGGTGGGGATGAGCCCCGCGCAGGCCAGCGCCAGCAGCCACCCGGCGGCCACGGTCGACATCAGGGTCGCACCCACGAGGGCCACGATCAGGGCACACACCGCCACGACGAGCAGTGCCCGGCCCTGCGGCGTCGCTTCGACGAAGGACCGCAGCGCCGACGGGTCCGCCATCTCGCCGGGCGGGCGGGCGGAGATGTCGGAGGCGGTGAAGACCAGCTCCGCGACAGCCGCGGCCGCCCAGACGGCCGCCGCCACGGCCGCCGCCCGGCCGTGCCGGCGGGCCGCCGCCCCCAGCCGGCCCTGCTGGGACGGGATGAGCACGGCCGCGGCGAGCAGCCAGCCGACCGTGCCGACCGAGGCCACCTCGCCGACCACCCGGGCGATCGGCAGCCCCCAGTGCGTGAGCGAGCCGGCGTCGGGCAGGCCGGGGAGGCTCACCTCGGCGGGCGCCGTCGCGACGATCACCAACAGCACGATCAGTGCGACCGCCGCGGCGACCGCGGCCACGGGAACTGTCACCGGGCTACTCCCGCTTCCGTCGGATCAGCACCACCGCGCCGCCCAGTGCGGCGACGGCGGCGATCAGGACGCCGATGATCCACCAGTCCTCGCCCTCCTTCGGGGGCGCCGGGTCGGCCGGAGCTGACGGTGATCCCGACCCCGCCGCTCCCGCCGGCCCGGCCGAAGGCGCCGTCACAGCGGTGGCGGTGGCCGCGGGCGTGGGCTGCCCGGCGGGTGCCGCGGTGGCCGCGGAATCCGCGCCGCCGGCGACCGTGAACGAGAACTCGCCGCTGATCGGATGACCGTCGGCCGAGACCACGCGCCAGGTTACGTGGTATCCGCCGGTCGCGAGGTCCGGGAGGCCCACCGACAGGGTTGTCTCGACGACCTGGGGTTGTCCGGTCTCGACCTGGCGCCCGTCACTGCCGGTCACGGCGACGGTGGCGTAGTCCGTCCAGACCGGTTCGTTGAAGACCAGGGAGATCCGGTCGGGCGGGGTGGCCAGCGTGGATCCGTTGCCCGGCTCGGTGCGCAGCACCGACGAGTGCGCCCAGGCCGGACGGGGCGGGGTGACCAGCACCAGGAAGCCGAGGAGCAGTGCGGCGACCGCCGTCAGCGCTGGGGGCACGGTGCGCGGCACCGGAGCGATCGATCCTCGTTGCACCGGGCCGAGTCTACGTTCTACCAGCGGTAGAAGGCGGTACGCCCGGGGACGGAACACCAGCCCCGGGCTCACCCCGGACCGCGGTCAGCAACCGTTCCAGCGCGGCCCGCGGCACCTCCATCGCCGTCAGCTCCAGGACGTCCTGACCGCCGCCATCGCGCGGGCCGTCCTGCCCGGGCTCAATGATCAGAGCACGGACAAGCGCACGGGCCTCATTCTTGGATACCGTGCGGCCGTCGCCTGCCGCGGCCCGGATGACGCCTTCGCGCAGGACGTTGCCGATCCGCCCGTGCGCGCGCTCCAGTAGCCAGCGGGCGACGAACCCGCCCCCGGCCGCGGCCCCGCCCTCGACCAGCTCCGCGTGGACGGCCACAGACCGGGCGACGCCCGGGTCGGCCGGCGGCACCGGGCGGAAGGTCAGGCGATACTTGGGCTCGACGAGCGCGGCGAGCTGGTCGCGGGCATCGCGGGCGCTCACGTCGGGGTGGTCGGCCGGCACCACGAACCGAGCCCTGGTGGCGGTCACGGCGAGCAGGCCGCGCAGCAGCAGCGGCCCGGGATCCGCGGTCAGGTCGACCGCGACCTCCGCGTCGGGGCGCAGATCCCGGAGATAGTCCGAACCGGTGAACAGGGCGCGCAGACCGAGCCGGCGAGTGCCCGCTCCCGCGGCCGGAACGGCCGAGACAGCCGGTGCAGCCGGGACGGGGGCGGTCGAGACGGGGGCGGTCGGCGCCGCCTCGCCCAGACGCCCCTCGGGGGTGCCGGTGCCGGTGGCGGTGGCCTCGCCGATGACGGTGGTCGCCGCACCCACGTCGACCCGGGCGGCGCTTTCGACGGACTGGCGGCCATGGGTGTAGATGCGCGTTCCGAAACCCTCGGCCAGCCGGTCGAGAACCTTCCAGGTGCGGGTCGTGGGCGCGCAGACGTAAAGGTCGCTCGCGCTTCCCACCGCCTGCGCGCCGTCATAACGGTTGAAGGCCGGCAGAATGGTTTCGAAAACCACACCGAACTGCTGCATGGACTGCTGGACCTGAAATCCCAGCATCGGATGAAGCCGGCTGTGCCCGTAGGCGACGACAACGACACCGTTCACCCGGTCGCGCAGTCCGGAAAGACCCCGGCCGAGGAACAGACCGACGCCGTCCGGCGTGTACGGCGGATCGGTGAGGACGAGATCCGCCCAGTCCCGCGCCGCGGGCGGGAGCGTGAAGCGCAGGTCACCGAACAGCGTGCGGATCGCCAGGTTCTCGGCGCGCGCCGTCTCGTCGATGTACGCCAGTGTCCGCTCGTCGATGTCGACGACGGTGATCTCGGTCCGCGGGCAGGCCCGGGCCAGCGCGACCGACGTCAGATCGTGATCGCCGACGAACAGGACGCGCCGCCCGGCCAGGTCATAGGTGGAGCTGAGCCAGTTCACCCGGCGGCCCAGCGTCTGCGCGGTGGCGGCGACGTGGTCGAGATCCCGGCGGGGGGCCGGCGCGGCCGCGATCAGGGCCGCCAGCGCCTCGACCGGGGCGCCGCCGGAGAGCCCCGCCGGCACGGGACCCGCGCCGGCGCCGGGACCCGGATCCGAACCCGGCCCCAGGCCGAGGCCCGAGCCGGGAGCGATCTCGTCCAGCCCGAAAAAGGCGCGGTACTGAGTGCTCATATCAGGCCGGATCCGGAAACGGCCCGAATCTTCGGTGAGATCTTCTCCCAGGTTTCGCAGAAGGTCCTCGACTGCCCGCCGTGGGGTCGCGGTCGCCACGATGAGCGCCTCGATCGGCTGGCTGGCCCGCGTCAACAGGGAGAGAATTTCGCGCAGCGGCCGGGAGCGCACGCCGAAGCCGCCGAGATAGGCCGCAACGGCGTCCACCGAGGAATTTCTGCCGGTCATGTCGACATTCATATCATCGGGGGAGCAGCGGTGGTCAGGTCGGTCCCGGGCACACTGAGCAGACCGACCGTCACCGTGCGAGAGCAGCCGCCCCGGGTGGTGGTGATCGGCGGGGGCTTCGCCGGGGTGCGCCTGCTCCGCCGGTTGGAGTCACTCGTCCCGGCCGGGCGGGCCCAGCTCGTCGTCGTCTCCCCCGTCGATCATCTGCTCTACACCTCGCTTATCCCGCAGGTCTGCGCCAGCTCCGTCGAACCGCGGCACCTGGCCGTCGCCCTGCGCTCGGTCCTGCGCCGGACGCTGCTGTGCCTCGGTGACGCCGTCGCGGTCGACCTCGCCGCGCGGACGGTGACGACACGCACCGTCGACGGATCAGCCCGCACCATCGCGTGGGACCGGCTCGTCCTCGCGCCGGGCTCGGTCACCGCCACCCCGGAGGTGCCCGGTCTCGCCGAGCACGCGCTGGGCCTGAAGACCCTCGACGAGGCCGTCGCACTGCGTGATCATGTGCTGGCCCGGCTCGAGCTGGCCGACGCCACGGCGGATCCCGGGCAGCGCTCCGCACTGTGCACGTTCGTCGTGGTCGGCGGCGGCTACACCGGCACCGAGCTGGCCGCGCAGCTGGCCGCGTTCACCCGCCGGGCCGCCGCCGTCTGCCAGCGGGTGCGGCCCGGCGACGTCCGGTGGGTCCTGGTGGATCATGCGCCCCGGCTCCTGCACGAGCTCGCGCCGGCGCTGGGCCGGCGCGCCGCCCGGGTGCTCGCCCGACGCGGGATCGATGTCCACCTCGACACCTCCGCGGTGGAGATCAGCGCGGATTCCGTCGTCCTCGCCGCCGGCGGGCCGAACGTCCGCCGGCACACCCGGGTGCCGACCCGCACCGTCGTCTGGTGCGCCGGAGTGGCACCCAGCCCACTCGCGGCCGTGCTCGGGCTGCCGACGGCCCGGGGGCGGCTCGTGACCGACGAGTTCTTCCGGGTCCCCTCCGCCGACGGCGTGTTCGCGCTCGGGGACGTCGCCGCCGTGCCGGACTCCACCCGCGGCGGCGCGCCCGCCGGGCAGACGGCGCAGCATGCCGTCCGGCAGGGCGTCGCCGCCGCCCGCAACGTCGCCGCCTCGCTGGGGATCGGGTCAGCGCGCCCCTACCGGCACCGTGACCTGGGCTTCGTCGTCGACCTGGGCGGCCGGGACGCGGTCGCGAACCCGCTCGGCGTCCCCCTGAGCGGGCTGCCCGCGGCCGTGGTCACCCGCGCCTACCACCTCGCGAGCCTTCCCTCGGCCGCCAACCGGGCCCGCGTGGCGACCGACTGGCTGCTCAACGACCTGTTCGGCCAGGAGATCACCCACTACGCCGCGCCCGGCCCCGCCGACAGAACGATCGCCGCGTCCGAGAACACCCAGATCTACGGGCGGCGCACCTGACAGACTGCCTACTGCCCGCCCCCGCCCCCGCCCCCGCCCGGGTGCCCGGGTGCCCGGGCGGCTTCGGCGTCGAGGTGGCGGCGGGTGAAGAACCAGACGATCTCCAGCGCGACGGCGGCGACGGCGGCGAGGGCGACGCCCGTCCACGGGCCCTTGCTGCCGACCAGCGACAGCTGGAAGAACTCCTGCGCGAACGGCACGACCAGCACCAGCGCGAACGCCGCCGCCATCACGGCGACGAGCAGGATCCGCCACCAGGTGTAGGGGCGGGCGACGATCGCCAGGGCCCACAGCGCGATCAGGAACAGCGTCAGTGTCGCCATGGACGTCTCGGCATCGAGATCGTCGTAGATCGAGCGGGCCACGAAATAGGACACCAGCGTCGCGGCGGCCGCGAGCACACCGGCCGGCATCGCGAACCGCAGGACCCGGCCGACGAAGTCCGGGCGGGCCCGTTCGGCGTTCGGCGCGAGCGCCAGGAAGAAAGCGGGGATGCCGATGGTCAGCGAGCCGATCAGCGTGAGGTGCCGGGGCAGGAACGGGTAGGGCACCTGGGTGATCACCACGACGACGGCGAGCAGGACCGAGTACACCGTCTTGGTCAGGAACAGGTTGGCGACCCGTTCGATGTTGCCGATCACCCGGCGGCCCTCGCCGACGACCGAGGGCAGGGTCGCGAAGCTGTTGTTCAGCAGGACGATCTGGGCGACCGCCCGGGTGGCCTGGCTGCCCGACCCCATGGACACGCCGATGTCGGCGTCCTTCAGCGCCAGCACGTCGTTGACGCCGTCGCCGGTCATCGCGACCGTGTGACCGCGCGACTGCAGGGCGGCGACCATCTCCCGCTTCTGCCGCGGACTGACCCGCCCGAAGATCGAATGGGTCTCCAGAACGTCCGCGAGGGCGTCCTGTTCCTCGGGAAGGGTCCGGGCGTCCACCGGGTCGTCGGCACCGGGCAGGCCGAGGGTCCGGGCCACCGCGCCGACGGACAGCGCGTTGTCACCCGAGATGACCTTGGCCGCGACGCCCTGCTCGGCGAAGTAGCGCAGTGTCTCCGGCGCCTCGGGCCGCAGCCGCTGCGCGATGACGACCAACGCGACGGGCGTGGTCCACGCGGGCGCCCCGGCGGGATCGTCCGCGACGGTGGCGAGGGGGACGTCCAGGCTGGCCAGCAGCAGCACCCGCAGGCCCTGGGCGCCGAACTCGTCGACCTCGGTCAACGCCGGGTTGCCGGCGGGCAGCAGAACGTCCGGTGCGCCGATGAGCCAGGTGGAGGTCGCCCCCAGGGGGTCGGCCAGCTCGGCACCGCTCCACTTGCGGGCCGAGGAGAACGGCACCTCCGCCTGGACGGACCAGCCGTCCGGGGCGGGGTAGGCATCAATGATCGCCTGCATGCTCGGGTTGGGCCGCCGGTCGGCGGCGCCGAGGGTCCCGAGGACAGCCACGACCCGGTCACGGACGACGCCGTCCACGCCGTCCACGCCGCCCGCGCCGCCCGCGCCGTCCGCGACCGGGCCGACGAGGCGCAGCTCGGCGACGTCCATGGCGGCCTCGGTGAGCGTGCCGGTCTTGTCCAGGCAGACGACGTCGACGCGGGCCAGGCCCTCGATCGCCGGCAGCTCCTGGACGAGGCACTGCCGGCGGCCGAGCCGGACCACCCCGACCGCGAACGCCACCGAGGTGAGCAGGACCAGCCCCTCCGGGACCATCGGCACCAGCCCGGCGACCATGCGCCGGACGCCCTCCGCCAGATCGTCGTCGTTGACCGCGATCTGGCTGATGACCAACGCGATCCCGGTCGGGATGATCATCCAGGTGACCACCCGCAGGATCGTGTTGATGCCGTTGCGGAGCTGGGAGTGCACCAGGGTGAACCGGCTCGCCTCCTCGGCGAGCTGCGCGGCGTACGCCTCGCGGCCGACCCTCGTCGCACGGAACGCGCCGGAGCCCGCGACGACGAAACTGCCGGACATCACGTGGTCACCGGGCTGCTTGTGCACCGGATCCGCCTCGCCGGTGAGCAGCGACTCGTCGACCTCCAGGTTGTCGACCTCCAGCAGCAGGCCGTCCACGGCGATCTTGTCGCCCGCCCCCAGTTCGATGACGTCGTCGAGGACGATCTGGGCGGCCGCGAGCTCGGCGGCGACCCCGTCACGGCGCACGACCGGCCGGGCCTCCCCGACGACGGCCAGGCGGTCGAGCGTCCGCTTCGCGCGGACCTCCTGGATGACGCCGATCAGGGTGTTCGCGATGATCACACCACCGAACAGGGCGTCCTGAACCGGGCCGACGATCACGATGAGCACGAACAGCACGCCGACGATGGCGTTGATCCGGGTGAAGACGTTGGCGCGGACGATCTCGCCGACCGACCGGCTCGACCGGACGGGCACGTCGTTGACCCGGCCGTCCGCGACCCGCTCCGCGACCTCGGCCGCGGTCAGCCCGCCGAGCGCATGGCTCTGATCACTCTCGTGGTCGGCCTGGGTACCCGGCTCCTCGGCACCGGCGCTGCCACCGGCCTCGGCGCTGCCACCGGCCTCGGCCGATGCGGGTGTGGAGGTGGTGGCCACCGGCCGGTCCATTTTCCGCCGCTCTCCTTCGATCGCTCCGCGGATCCCGCGCTCCCCCTTGCCGGGCCCACCGTATTTGACGGCCCGATCCGACAGCCCGCCGGCAAGGCCAGGAGGGGACGGGGTGGGACCGGGACGGGGCGGCCGCGGGCAGCGTGGTCAGGCCGGGACAGCCGGCATCCGGCCGGCGAGGACGAGGGCGAGCAGCAGCAGGCCCAGGCCGACGCGGTACACGACGAACGGTGCGAACCCGTGCGCCGAGACGTACCGCAGAAACCACGCGATCGCCGCGTACCCGACGAGGAACGCCGTCACGCTCGCCGCGCCCAGTGGACCCCACGCGACCGTGGACGCCGGCTGCCGCGCCTCCCGGTACAGCCGGTCCAGCCCGAACGCCCCCGACACGATGACGGCGGGGACGGCGAGCAGGAAGGAGTAGCGCGCCGCCGCCTCACGGGAGTAGCGCAGCATGAGCCCGCCGCCGATGGTCGCCCCGGACCGCGACACCCCCGGGATGAGCGCCGTCGCCTGGGCAAGCCCGATCAGCAGGCCGTCGCGGGTGGACAGCTCCGCCAGCGGCCGGCGCGGCGCGGCCCGGCTGCCGGTCCACCGGTCAGCGGCCCACCGGTCGGCGGCCCACCGGTCGGCGGCGCCGAGCAGCAGGCCCACCCCGGCGAGAGTCCCCGCCGTCAGGCGCAGGTCGCGCAGCCGCCCCTTGATGACGTCCTCGAACAGGTAGCCACACGCGCCGATCGGCACGGTGCCGGCCGCGATCAGCCACGCCATGCGCGCCTCGGCCGCCTCGTCCGGGCCGGCCGCCTCGTCCGGGCCAGCCGGGCCGGGACGGGCACCGGACCTGGCGGCGGCACGGCGCGCCCGGCTGGAACGGACGTTCCCGCCCGCGGCCTCGCGTCCCGGGCCGCCGACTGACCGCAGCCAGGCGCGGCCCATGCGCGCGAGGTCCGAACGCAGGTAGACGATCACCGCGGCGGCGGTGCCGATCTGGGTCACGGCGGTGAACGCCGCGCCCGGGTCCTCCCAGCCGGCCAGCGCGGCCACCACCCGCAGATGGGCGCTGGAGGACACCGGCAGAAACTCGGTCAGGCCCTGGACCAGGCCCAGCACCGCGCCCTCGGTCAGGTTCATCGCTTCACCGCGGGATCGGTGTCCACCGCCCCGACGCTATCGGGGCACCCTGGCCACCGCGAGCACCGGGTGCCGGGTGCCGGGTGCCGGGACACCGGGTCCCGCCGGCCTTCTGGACCTACCGGTCAGGCATCGACCCGGTCAGGCGTCGACCGGTCGACGCCGCGCACCGTCGCCGCGGCCCGTCGCCGCCGACCGGGTGTGCTCGGTGACATAGCTGCCCGCCGCGATCGCCGCGGCGATCGGCCACTCGATGGCCTCGACCGCCGCGAGCGTCCCCAGGCCGACGCAGTAGGCCGTCATCTTCGCGGTCGGGATCACAACCGGGCCGAGTCGGTGGTTCGTGTCCGCCGGGGGCGGCCCCATCTCCAGGCGCGCCGTGACGTAGGGCAGGTGCAGCACCACGGTCCGCCCTTCCTGCGGACGTCCGGCTCGGCCACGGATCACCCGCCCGATGGCATGGGCCGCCGCCTTTCCGGGACGCGGCAGACGCCCCGGCTCCTCCCCCGGCAGGGACGAGCCGGCGGACGCGCCCGCCCGCGTCGCGCGGGGCCGACCCGCGGCTGAACCCGTGGCACCCCCGCGCGCACTCGCCGCACGAGCGGACACCGGGCGTGACGGCGCCGTCCGGGTCGCCGCCGTCCGGGTCGCCGCCGCCCTGCCCGCGGCCGCGCGCGCCGTCCCCGGACGGGACGTGGTCGTGGTCGCGCGCGAGGTCCGCGAGGTGGTCGTGCGGGACGCTGCCGTCCCACCTGCTGCGCTCCGTGCGGTGGAGCGCGTACCGGTACCGGTCGCCACTGTGCTCTCGCCAGGCGCCGAGGACGACGCGCCGGGCTTCCCGGTGGTTCCGGGCGCCTGCCCGGGGCCGGAACGTGTCGCCCGCGGCGCCCGCGGGGTCGCGCCGCCTGAACGCGCGCTCCCCCGTGCGGTGCCGGTGCCGGAGCCCGTCCTGGCGCGCCCGGAGGCCACGCGGGACGCCCCCGCCGCGGTCCCGTCAGCGCGGGAAGCAGCCTTCGCCCGGCCGGGCGCGGCCTTCCCGGTACCCGACTCCACCTTCCCCGCATCGGCCGAGACGCCGTCGCGCCGCGTGGACGACGCCCCGTCCGGCGAGAGCGGGGCCTGCGCGTCGGCACCTGTGCGCGGGCCATCGCCCTGGGCGGTTCCGCTCGGGCCCGTGTCGGAGCCGGCGGTCTCCCCCTGCGCACCCGGAGCCGGCCGGTCGGCCCGGGTACCAGGGTCCGGCGCTCCGTCGGCATGGGCCGGGGGCGTGGTCGCGGGCGCCGTCACCGACGAGGTCGTCCCGGAGCCGCTCGCCAGGGCGCCGACAGCGCCAGCGCCGTTCCTGGACGTACTGGTCTCCGATGAGCTGGTCGCCATGGGGCCGTTCCCTCCGTCGCGTGCCGTGTAGCAGCGCACCCACCACAGATCATTATCGCCGAGCGTATATCACTCATGACACAGAGGAGTGTTCGACGTGCCGCACCGTGCGCCACGCGCACCGTTCCTCTGTCGCCCTGCGTCTCATTGACCTGGCTTTGCGACGGCCCAGCGATTTCTTCCCCGCACCCGGCTTGCCTCGGTATCCTTCAGGCCACGAGGTGGCAGCGACCTACGAAACCTGCGTCCGCACCGTGGTGCTCGGTGCGTTCACCTTCCGGCTGGCCGTCTTCTGGGGGTTCGTCTACGCGGCTGTCTTCGTGGGGCCGGGAATCGCGGGCATCGCCGTGGAGCGATACCGCCGCCATCGGGCGCGCCCCGCGGCGCCGGAGATCGCGGACAGACCCGCAGCGAGACGCGCCCGACCAGGAGCTCGGCGCCGCGGTGGTCGAGCTCGGGCAGCCGGACCTCCTACATCGTCCTGGCCATTTCGGCGGCACGTAGCTGACTGATGACCGAGTATCCGGCACGATACAGCGGAGAAAAAGCGTGGCCGGGCTCACTCAGATCATTCTCGGCAACGTCGAAACAACGGCGCCCACCGTAGGTCAGCGCCCGAAAGGCGACATGTCCGGCCACCGGAACGGCGGCACGCTCGCCGTCGAGCTCGAAACGGGTGAGGCACCCTTCGACGATGGCCAGAAAGTGCCGTGTTGCCGCAACGACCGAGGGGTGGGCACCACCCCCGACGACGCCTCCCCCAGCGCTCGCGTAGAGGCTGGTGGTGCCGTCGGCCAGCGAGACAAGCGTCGTGATTCCCTCGGGTTCACCGATTTCCATCAACGCACCCCACACGACGGTGCCACCTGTGTACCGAAGCATTCCCTCGACCGCTGGGTCGAGGGTCAGAACACCCTCCCGAAGCCGGTGGAACAATAGCGAACCGCTGTCGGAACGGCGAAGCCCACTCGTGGCGAACATCGTCCAAATCGTAGTGGTGAACTCAGCATCCGTCCTGTCAACCAGCCAGATCCGAACCAAGTGATCAGTGCTGACTACACTTTTGGTGGTCTGGTCGACGGCGTCCGGACCGTTTTCGGTCACGGGGCTCCCCGGAAGTAGGGCCCGCCGGCCCGCCGCACACGGATCGCAGCGGCGCGACCGCGTGCCGGAGTCGGACGTGTCCCTCCCCCAGGGGCCATCGCCCCTGCCAGGCGAACCGTCCGTCGTCCATCCGACAGCACCCGCGGCGATGAGAGACGAATCAGTCACGTAGGGCACACTGTCGATGTGATTGTTCCGAGGGGAATGTTCCGGTCGAACGATGCGGGCTGGTCGCACCGCTGTCGCTGTCGTCAGGCCGGCGGCCTCGTTCGGGATCCCGTCGCCGACCGCTGCTGGTCCCGGCCGCGGTAGCCCGACCATGACGACCCGCGAGATCTGGCCGCGGCAGCCTTCGGACCGGCCACAGCCCGGCACCGCCGTTCCTGCGGACCCCGGCGACGCGGACGCGGAACCCACCGGCGGAGAAGCGGCGCCGAACGCCGTCCCGGAAGCTGGCCACGGCGGAGCGGGGTCCGGACGCCACGACAGTGGCGACGCCGGAGGGCACCGGTTCGGCCGGTTCGGCCGGGACTGGTTCACCACACCGAGGCTCCTGTGGATCTGCGCCGGAGTCTGTGTCGTCCTGTGCGTCATCGCGGCGGCCGGCACCTTCTCGATGGCGCAGCGCCGGGCGCATGCTGTCGCGGCGATCAGCGGCGCGGTCATGGAGCGCACCGAGGCGTCGTGGGACATCCACCGGTCGCTGGCCCGCGCGGCCGCCGCCGAGGCCGAGACGTTCATCGGGCCGCCGCCAGAGGACGCTCAGGCGCCGGCGGCCGCTCCGCGCTCCGGGGCAGCCGAGGGCGCGGCGGACGCCTCCCGTGAGGGGATCTACCATGAGTTCGATCAGGCGCTGCTGACGGCGGCGGGGGCGATGGTCCGTGCCGGCGCGGGCATCAGCCCGGCGACAGCCGAGCAGGCATGCCCGTCGGCGCGGACACAGGCAGATCCGCCATCCCCCGCCTCGGAGCCCGCCGCGCAGGCAGCGGCAGCGCTCACGACGCTGGTATGCCTCACCCCGGCCTACCAGGAGCTGATCGGTGAGGCCCGGGCGAACAACCGGGCCGGGAACAGCGTGGGCCAGGCCTACCTGCGCAGTGCGAACGCCCTGATGAACGACCGTCTGCTGCCCGCGAGTGCGACGCTCGCCCGCTCGCACACCACCGAGCAGGCCCGGCAGTTCGAGCGGGCCACCCGCTCGCGGGACATCGTGTGGCTGGCGGTGGCCGCGGGCCTGGGGCTGGTGGCACTGATCGGCACACAGATCCTCTGTGTGCTGTGGACCAGGCGGTGGGTGAACCCCGCCATGGTCGCCGCGACGCTGCTGGCGCTGGGCGGGATGGTCTGGCCGCTGGTGGCGCTGGCCGACGAGAGGTCGGCACTGGCATCGGCCAGCGAAAGCCACCAGGTGCGCGGCCTGCTCGCCCGGGCCAACCATCTGGCGCTGCGTGCGGAGGCGGACGTGCTGTACTGGCGCATCGCCCAGGGCGGTGACATCGCCTTCGACGACGACTACGATCAGACGGCCCCGCAGCTTGCCTGCGCAGCCCTCGGCAGCACCACCGCGGAGGCTCCGGGCCGCCTGTGCGCCGCGGCGACCTCCAGGCAGCTCGATGCCAGGATCATCAGCCTCGTCAAGGATGCATGGGACGCCGGTAGCAACGCCATCGGCAGCATCGGCAGCGCGGGTCCGTCGGGCCGGCTCGGCGCGCCTGACGATCCGCAGGCGGTACCCGTCGCCCTGGAACGCTTCGCTGCCCTGGACGAGGCGCTGACCGGAGCGGACGCGGACGCCCGGGCCCGCTTCACCACCGAGGTCTCCCGCGCGGACAGGGCGCTGTGGGGCGTCGCGATCGGTGCCCTCCTGCTGTTCGGCGGGGCCGCGGTGCTGGTCGCCATCGGTCTGGAGCCTCGGATCAGGGAGTACCGGTGACCGGCGTCGCCCCGCACCGCGCCGGCCGCGCACGCGGCCGCGTGAGGAGCCTGGGCCGTACGTGGCTCGCGCTGGTGGTGGTGGTGGGCGTGGCGGTCACCGCGTGTTCCACCGTTCCGGCGAAGCTTCCGGCCGCGGCGGACCAGCCCTGGGGAACCCTGGCCACCGCCTCCGCCGACCCCGGCGCGACCACCGCCGAGCCGAACGAGGACATACCGGTTGAGCCTCGGAACCTCGTACCGCCCATGGATCCCCTGCCGGCACCAGGATCGTTCCCACCGGGCGGGTCGCTGGAGCGAATCTTCGATCGCCGGTACCTGCGGGTGGGCGTCTCCCGTGACACCCAGCTCCGCGGCGCCTGGAATCCGGTGAAGCACCGGTATGAGGGCTTCGACGTGGACATCGCCCACCGGATCGCGGAGGCACTGTTCGGCCCAGGCGATCCGGACAGGGCGGGCACAATTCGGTATGTCCCGGTCAGCTACTCCGAGCGACTCCCCGCGATCGAGAGCGGGCGGGTGGACATCGTGATCAGCACGCTGACCTACACAGAGGCACGGGCGAGGCGGGTGGGGCTTTCCCAGGCCTACTTCACCGCCTACGCCCGGCTGCTGACCCGGCGCGATCCCGCCGGCGCGTCGGCGGCACCCCAGTCGTCCCCGATGGCCGCAGCCCTCGCCAGCCTCCGCGACAAGCGGGTCTGCGCGCCGCGGGCGACAACCTCGCTGACCAACCTGCAAAAAATACTGGCCCAGTTCGGCGGATTCGAGATCGAGGGGGACCTGAACGAACTGTCGGACTGCCTGGTCGCCTTCCAGCAGGGCACGGTCGACGCGGTGGCCGCGAACGACGCCAGCCTGGTGGGGATGCTCGAGCAGGATGCCACAGCCGAACTCGGAGACACCGAAATCGGGGCGAGGGAGTACTACAGCGTCGGATTCACCCGCGGTGACACCGAGCTGGCCGGCTTCGTCAACGGCGTTCTGGAGGGTATACGGCGCGACGAGGCTGTCTGGGCTGGATTGTGCGAAGCTTGGGCTGTTGCCGAGATGCCGTGCGAGGGGTCGAGGCCCAATACCAGGAACTTAAGGTCTGATCGTGTAGGTTCTGGCTGTGCCGAGGCGTGGTCAGGTCAAGGAGAAGGCCGGGGACCGGTTGGTGGACCGGGTCGGGCTGGGGGTGCTGGCCGCGCAGTTCCCGGACGTGCTGGTCGACCGGGTGGTCGCGGAGGCGGGCCGGCGTGAGCGGCGGACGCGGGATCTGCCGGCGGCGTTGATGGTCCGCTATGTGGTCGCGTTGGCGTTGTTCCCCTCGGATGGCTACGACGAGGTGATGCGGCAGGTCAAG
>NZ_KB893770.1 GCF_000374165.1 Parafrankia elaeagni | reverse complement strand
CTAGGGCCTGTTTGGGAAGTCGCTGATCTGTGCTGCTGGTGATCGGCTGGTGTGATCCGGCTTGGATGATCAGTTGTGTGGCGCGGGGTGACCTGACGAACGAGCAGTGGGCTGTGCTGGAGCCGTTGCTGCCGTCGGAGGCGGATAAGAAGAAACCGGGCCGGCCGGCGACGTGGTCGCGCCGTCAGCTGATCGATGGGATCCGGTGGCGGACGCGGACCGGGGCGCCGTGGCGGGATGTCCCGGCCCGGTACGGGCATTGGCGCACGGTGTACGGGCTGTTCCGGGACTGGCAGCGTGACGGGACGTGGAAGCGGGTCCTGACCGCGTTACAGGCCCAGGCGGACGCCGCCGGTCTGATCACCTGGGACGTGTCGGTGGACTCGACGGTGGCGCGGGCGCATCAGCATGCGGCGGGGGCGTCAAAAAAGGGGCTGCGCAGCGGCAGTCCCCGGGTGGTGTTGACACCGAACCGGCGGATCATGGGATCGGGAAGTCCCGGGGTGGATTGACAACCAAGCTGCATCTGGCCTGTGAACAGGGGCAGAAGCCGCTGGCGTTGCTGGTCACCGCCGGGCAGCGCGGAGACAGCCCGCAGTTCACCGCGGTGCTGGGCCAGATCCGGGTCCCTCGACCGGGACCGGGCCGGCCGCGGACGTGCCCGGATCGGGTGCTGGCGGACAAGGCGTACAGCTCGAAGGGGAACCGGGCCTACCTGCGCCGGCGCGGGATCCGCACGACCATCCCGGAGAAGAAAGACCAGGCCGCGAACCGCAAGAAGCTCGGCAGCCGCGGCGGGCGGCCGCCCCACTTCGACCCGGAGGCGTACAAGCAGCGCCACGCCGTGGAGAGGAGCAAGCCACGGTGCTGTCATAGCTGTGGCTGTTCGACATCGCCGTCGGTTCCTTTCTCGTCGATGTTGTCGAGGTGTGCTGCCTGATTGGTCAGCCAGGGGCGCCGGTTGTGCTGGCCTCGGGGGACGTGGTGCAGGGCGCGGAGGCGTTCGACCTCGTCGGGGTCGGCGCGCACGACGGTCAGCCGGGCCTGGGGATGCAGGTATCCGGTGGCCCAGCCGCGGCGGACCCAGGCGTCGAGAGTGGGTTCGGGCATGTCCAGGTGTTCGGCGAGGTCCCGCAGCCACCACTCGTGGTCATCCAGCTTCGGGCGGGCGTGACGGGCTGGGGTGCGGGTCCGCTGGATGCCCAGGGCCCGCAGCAGGTCGTTGACCGCGTTGGGCGTGAAGGTCGCGCTGCGTTTGGGTGGACGAAGACCCTCGGCGTTGAGGCGTTCAGCGATCTGCCTGGTCGTGTGCCCGGCCTCGACCAGCTCGCGGGCCCGGGCGGCGAGTTGGGGGTAGTAGCTGAGCTGGGTCAGGCAGGCGACCGGGCGGACGATCTGGGAGCGGGTGTGGTGCCCGCCCGCCCAGATGATCTCGACCTGGACCTGTTCGGTGGTGTCGATCACGGCGACGCGGACCTGTTCGATCAGCTGCCGGATCAGCTGTTTGCGGTCGGCATCGGTGGTGCTGGGTGCGTGCCAGATGCCAGGGACGTCGGCGGCCAGGGAGCGGATCTGGTCGCGTTCGGCGGCGGTCAAGGTGCGCGGGCGGGCAGTGGTGAACCGGTCGTATTCCTCGCCGAGGCGTTCCCGTTCGGCGAGCGCGGCTTCCCAGTCGGCCTCCAGCTGCCGCACGACCAGACGGTTCTCCGGCTCGGCCAACTGGTACTGGCGCCGGGCCCGGTCTGCCTGGTAGTCGGCCCGTTCCAACCGTTGGCGCCAGATCCGGTCCACCTGTGCCCGGCGCTGTTCGACCTGGTCGGCCGCGGCGAGGGAGACCTCCAACGCGGCCGGGGTCAGCGCGGCCAACAGCAGGCCGGTCACGTGGGTGTCCAGGCAGTCCCCGGCCAGCTGCTGGCACTGCCCGGTGCCGTAGTCGGTCTTGTCCCGGGCGCACACGTAGGCCGGGTGCAGCCGTCCTTGCGGCCCGTGCTGGTAGCGCACCGTCATCCTCGCCCCGCAGCGGGCGCAGACCACCAGCCCGGCCAGCAGGGCCGGGCCGTCGCGCACCGGGCCCGGGCTCGCGGCCCGGGACTGGTTGGCCTGCATCCGCTGCATGTTCCGCTCGTACTGCTCGACGCTGATGTAGGACGGCAGCACCCCGGGCAGACAGACGGTCCACTCTGCCCGCTCGGTGCGCACCCGCCCGGTGAACGGTCTACCCGCCTGGCGCCGTCTTGGGTCCAGCCTGCTGCGGCCGTAGACGTAGATGCCCGCATAGGCCGGGTTGCGCAGCATGTTGTGCACCACCGCCCGGCTGGGCCGCCGCCAGCTCACCTGCCCACGTCCGGGTTCCGCCCGCTGTCGTATCCCGACCTGGATGCCGTTGTCAGCCAGGAAACACAGCACCGCGTTCACCGTGCCGAACCGCTCGAACAGGTCGAAGACCAGCCGGACCACCGCCTGGACCTGCTCGTCCGGGTCCAGGACCACCTCACCCGACTCCCGGCGCACGAACCCGATCGGCAACGGCACCGCCAACTCGCCGCGTCGGGCCTTGGCCAGCCGCCCGGACCACATCCGCTGTTTGATCAGATACAGCTCGGCCTCGCTGATCGTGCCTTTCAACCCCAGTAGCAACCGGTCGTTGTGCTCGGCCGGGTCATAGACCCCGTCCAGGTCCGCCAGCAGGGTTCCCGACAGGGCACACAACTCCAGAAGCTGATGCCACTCCCGGCCGGACCGGGCCAGCCGGGACATCTCCAGGCCCACCACGATCCCCACATGGTCCAGCCCGACCTCGAAGACCAGCCGGGCGAACCCCGGCCGGGCCTGCGCACCCGAGGCCGAACACCCGAGATCCTCATCGATCACCAGCACCCGCGACCGCGCCCACCCCAACCCGACCGCCCGCTCGACCAACCCGTACTGCAACCGGGTCGACTCCTGATGATCAGCAACCTGCTCGGCGGTCGACTGCCGCACATACACCGCCGCCAGACGATCACGATGCCACGGCTGAACCTTGCCACCCGCACGCTCCCGCGAATCAGCCGCGACGCTCGTCCCGCTCATCGCCACACCGCCCGCTCGCCGGTGTCGGCAGCACCGTCATCCGCTCCACCAGCAGGCCCAGCAGACGCCGCACCGCCTCCCGGTTCGCCTCCGGGAACGCATCCCACGGCGGCACCACCGCGTCCGCCAGCGCCACGATCACCCCCGCGCTCCCCGTCAGCCCGCCCCTCCCGCAGCCGCCGAACGACCGCGACCAGCGCCAACAGGCCATCAACCCCAACCACAAGGGCATTCCCCACCCCTGGCTCGCCTATGTGTGCAGTGCGGCTTGCTCCTTGAGTGCGGCATCAACCGGCTCAAACGTCACCGGGCGGTCGCGACCCGCTACGACAAACTCGCCGTTCGCTACGAAGCAACAGTCACCATCGCCGCGATCAACGAATGGCTACCCCGATGAACTTCCCAAACAGGCTCTAGGAGGTTCCCTGATGTACCCGGCTGCGCCGCCGGCGCCACGCTGTTGTACATGCCGACCTACATCCTGTGTCACCGACACGAGCCGGCCGAATGCCGGTTCGCGTTCGCGGCCTGGCGGGGGTTCGACAGCCCGTTGCGCCACGGCCGGGCGCTCGCCTCCTGCGGCAGGAACAGCCAGGCCACCGACGCCCGGCACACGATCTTCTGGACGGTGGAGGCCGCGGACGCCGGCGCCGCACTCGGCTACCTGCCGGCGTACCTGACGTCGCGGACCGAGGTGGTGCACGTTGCCGAGGTGCCGATCCCCTGATCGGACCAACGTCCGCAAGTACCGCAAGTACCGCAAGTACCGCGAGGGCATCGAGGACTGGGTGGCGGCTGGCCTGCCGACCGAATCGGTCCGACCCGGAACCGTGCGGCGGCAGAAGGCTGGCAGCGGTGGCGGGCCACCCGGCGCTCGCGCATGCTTGGCCGACAACGAATGGGGGTGGGACCATGCCGACATCCATCACCACTCACCAGCCATCCGACTTCCGGCCAGCGACCTGACACCGACTTCGTCCGATCCGACCGGTCTTGTCGCCAGTGGATTTCTCGCGACAGTCAGGATCGGTCGGGCGGCCCGAAACCCGATCAGCCCGTCCGCACGCCAGAGCAGTGTTCTCCGCCCCGGGAAAAGGAATGGGTGGTGCACCATGAGGATGCCGCACGCGATGTCCGGTGCGATAGCCGCACTGGTCCTGGGTCTACTTTTCGTGGCGGTTCCGGCGCGAGCCGGAGGGCCAACTGAAACCCCGGTCACACCGGTGTCTCCGGTCGTGCCCGTCACGCCGGTCCTGACAGGCATCAGCGCGGCACACGCGGCCAGCGCCCGTGCGGACCTCATCCGGTTCCACTTCCGGCCGGCGGCCCCCTCCGAGGCCACCGCCCGGTACGTGCCTGCCTCGGAACTGATACAGGACGGCTCCGGCCTTCCTGTCGCCGTGCGGGGCCGGTCCTTCGTCAAGGTGGTCTTTCACAATGCGGCGGCCCACGACGAGGAGGGCAGGGCTACTACGGCTCCGCGCAACCTGTTCCCGGTCCGCGCGACCACCAATGTTGTCCAGGTGCAGTCGGGTGGCGACTTCGAGGGCGTGGTCACGTACTTCATCGGCCTGCGCGAGCCCGCGCCCGGACCGCAGGTACAGCCGACGGTGCAGCACGCCGGCACCAGCGTGATCGTGGCGATCCCGACCCGATAACCCGGCTGGACAAGGGGCCAACGGGCAGGCCGCCGCACCCGGCGGCCTGCCCGGACGCGAACGGGAGTAAGGATCTGGGAGGTCTCCGCCCTGTCCGCCGTCGCATCCGCGGTTGCGACCTGGAGGCTAGCGGGCCACCAGGCCGGGGCTTCCCGCCTGCGTCACGAACGATCCGGCGGTCACCAGGGTGCCGCCGGGCGTGCTGACGTGGCTGACCGTCTTCCAGTCGATCTCGGCGGCCGTCGCGCCGAGGGTGACGAGCACGTAGCCGCGCAGGCCGTTGTAGAACTTCAGGTGCGGGTTGCGCTCGTGGTAGCCGGCCCAGTTTGCCGGCTGGGCGGAACCGTTGCCGCCGCTGGTGATCGAGGTGGCGACGACCTCGGTGCCGAGGATCTCCGAGGCGGGGTCGGCCGGGTCGTCGTGGATGTCGAAGCCGTAGGCAACGTGCACGTCACCGGTGAGCACCATCAGTTCCTTGCCGGAGCGGCCCTGGCGGGGCAGGCCCCGCTTCCAGCCTTCGGTGATCCGCCGCCGCGACGCCGGGTAGCCGTCCCAGGAGTCCATCGACAGGTTCGCGCTGCCGTCGGCACTGGCCCGGCGGGAGAAGACGACCTGCTGTGAGGCGATGTTCCACTGCGCGTTCGACCGCGCCCAGCCGTCGATCAGCCAGCGCTCCTGGTCGAGGCCCGGCAGCGTCATGCTCTCGGCTTCGGATTCGGCACTCGGCGGCTTCCAGCCGTCGCCGCCTGCCTGGTTGGTGCGGTACTGGCGGGTGTCGAGGACGTCGAACTGCGCCAGCCGTCCCCAGCCGAAACGCCGGTAGAGGCTCATGTCGGGCCCCTGCGGGAACTGCGGCCGCCGCAACGGCATGTTCTCCCAGTAGGCGCGGTAGGCGGCGGCGCGGCGGAGCAGGAACTCCTCGGGCGGAACGCTGTTCTCCGGGATGCCGCCGGCGTAGTTGTTCTCGACCTCGTGGTCGTCCCAGGTGACCACGAACGGGTGGGCGGCGTGCGCGGCGATCAGATCCGGGTCCGACTTGTACAGCCCGTAGCGCACCCGGTAGTCCTCCAGGGTGACCGTCTCGTGGTTGACGGCGTCCGGCAGCACCCGGTCGGTGTAGGCCCGGGTGCCTCCGGCGCTGTTGACCGCGTACTCGTAGAGGTAGTCGCCGGTGTGGAAGACGGCGTCGACGTCCTCCTGCGCGAGGTGCCGGTAGGCGGTGTAGTAGCCCTGGTCGTAACGCTGGCAGGAGACGGTGGCGAACGTCATCGACCGCACGGGCGCGCCGGGGGCGGGCGCGGTCCGGGTCCGGCCGACCGGGCTCACCCACGAGCCCACCCGGAACCGGTAGTAGTACTCGCGGCCCGGCGCCAGGCCGGGAACATCCACGTGCAGGGAGTGGCCGAACTCGGGATGCGCCCAGTCGTCACCGCGACGCACGATGCGGCGGAACCGCTCGTCGGAGGCGATCTCCCAGGCGACGGGGATGCGGGCCGGCGGCAGTCCGCCGTCGGCCGCCAGCGGCTCGGGTGCCAGCCGCGTCCACAGCAGCACCGAGCTCGGCTGCGGGTCTCCGGAGGCGACACCGAGCGTGAACGGATCGCTCGTCACCTTCCCCGGGGCGAGCGCCGGAGCGCTGGCGGAGGCGGTGCCGGGCAGGCCGACGGTGAAGGCGAGCGTCGCGGCCGCGCCGGACAGGGTGAGGAACCTGCGCCGCTCCAGGCCGCGGGCGGCGGCCCGCAGTTCGGCGGAATGCTCAGAACTGATCGTCACGGATGTCTTCCTCGGGGGGTGGGTCGACGGGGACCAGATGAGCCCACCAACACGAGGTAGCCGTCCAAGAAACATCGAATTTCCGCTCAGAACCCACCTGCCGAAATGCTCGGCCTCCCGGTGAGCGGTCGATCGGCGCGGCGCTCGGTGCGCCGCAGGACGACCGCGGCGGTCTCGCTCGAAGCCTCGAGAAGGTCACGCGGCGTACCGCTCGAGACGAAGTGCTGTGAATCCATACCCGCACTCGGAGGGTCAGGCAGCCGACCGCGGTCTGTCGGCGCCACTGTTCTGGTGCCGGTGGATGGCGATGGCCAGAAGTAGGAGGCCGGCGAGACGCAGGATGCCGCCGCCTGCCGCGCCGCAGTCGTCTCGGCCCGACGGTTTCCTGCCCAAGGTGACCCGGAACGGCTGCGACCCGCCGGACCGGCTCGCAGCCCTCTCCGACGCGGAACCGACTCGGGAACCGCGGCTGGCGATGCACCGTCTGCGCGGATCGTCCGCCTACGTTCAGGCTGTCCTCACTGCCGGCCCGATACCGCTCAAATCGGCCCAACCCTGTCAACCTGCCAAGGCGACAGTGGCCTCTGCATGGGTGAGGAGGGTTCATGGACGATGAGGAGCACGACGATTTCCAGACGTACTTCGCCGAGCGGCTGCCCGGCCTGCTTCGGCTCGCCTACCTGCTGACCGCGGACGCGGCCGCGGCCGAGGACCTGGCGCAGACGGCGCTGGCCCGCACGTTCGTCGCCTGGCGGCGGGTCCGCGCGAGCGACTCGCCGGATGCCTATGTGCGCCGCATCCTGATCAATGCCCACCGCCGCCAGTTCCGGACCCGTCGCATCGCGGAGACGCTGGTGTCGGTGGTGCCGGATCAGGCGCCGGGCGGCGGCGGTGAACTCGCCGCGGTGGAGGACCGGGCGGGGCTCGCCGCGGCCCTGGCGGTGCTGCCGCGCCGGCAGCGGGCGGTCGTGGTGCTGCGGTACTGCGAGGACCTGCCGGAGGCGCGGGTCGCGGAGATCCTCGGCTGTTCGGTCGGCACGGTGAAGACGCACGCCTCCCGTGGGCTGGCTCGCCTGCGGGCCGACCCGTCGCTGCGCCTGGAAACGGGAATTCAACCTGCCGGGGCGAAACAGCGCATCGGAAGTGGGGCCGATCGGCCCGTGCCGCGGCAGACCAGGCCGGCGGAGGAGCGCGACGAGATCTGGGGAGGGCTGGCATGAGCACCGACGAGTGGATCACCGAAAGGCTCCGTGACCGTGCGGCGACGGTGGTCTTCCAGCCCTCGGATGACCTGTGGGCCGGGGTACGGGCGCGGGTGCCCGGCGAGCGCCGCCGCCGGTACACCCGCCGGGCCGTTCCCGCCCTGGCGCTCGCTCTGGCCGCGGCGGGGGCCGCGACCGGCGTGGCGCTGGGAGGCGGTGCGGAGAACACGGTCATCACTCCGGCCGAAGCGCCCGCGAGCCCGGCGGGCGCCCGGCTGTATCCGCTCACCTTCACTCCGGCCGAGGAGGCCCAGCTCGCACGTGAGTGCCAGCCGCCGTCCTCGGGGCCAGCCGAACTGGCGCGATTCCAGCCGCTCGACAGCAGGGTGTGGGCGGCAGCCGGCGACGAGTTCGGAGCGACCGTGATACTCACCAACGGAGCGGCGCGCATCTACTGTGATCTCCCGGTCGGCTCCGCGGGGAGACCGGACATCGCTAGCGCCCAGATATCTGGAGTCGCCTCGTCCTCGATTGACCGCACTACCGTGTTCGGGGATGCCCCCCGTTCCGACCTGGATCTGTTTCACCGCGGCAGTAGTTGGAATGGTGGCGGAAGGACCTTCCACACGGCGGCTGGGCTGGTGTCATCGCGGGTCGCCAGGGTGACGGTGACGACGTCCACCGGAGATGTGCGCGAGGTTCCCATTCAGGACGGAAGAATCGTCGTGAGATCGGTGCAGTCCGATCCGCAGCCCGGTGACGATGACTACATCCAGTCTCGCCAGCAGAACTATGAAGCGATTCCCACCTTGCGGCAGTCGACTCGCCCGCTCATCCGGGCGTACGACATCAGTGGGCGGCTCGTCGGTGAGGACTAGGCGGGCTGACGGACCCCGAGTGAGGGGTTGATCGTGGCGACATCGGGACGGACCCTCGCGCAGCGCCGAGCCGATCGTGCTCTCTGCCCGATCTCGGTCGCGCAGGTCCTCGGCATTCCGGTCCACGCGGTGGCCGACGCGATGCGGTGGGCGGGAGTCGACGAGCCGCTGACCGTCGCGCAGGCGAGGTCGTGGCGGGCGATGACCAGCGAACCGCCGGGCTGGATGGTCGAGCTGTTCACCGAGACGGCAGCCCGCAGGAGTCGCCGGGAACATCGCGAGCAGCTCCGAACCTTCGAGGCGGAGTACGTCACGCTGTTGCTCGCCGACGAGGTGGAACGGCGGCTGCTGGCCGGCCGGCGGATACGGGGCGACGGGGCTGAGCGTCTGGCGGCGGACCTGGCGTTTCGTGCCTGCAGGGAGCTCCTCCGCGGTGCCGAACTCGGCGACCTGCTCGCACTGGACCTCGCTGCCCTGCGGTGGGCCGGCATCGACCCCGGCGACCGCGGTACCTGGCGCCTGGCGCCTGACGGAGTGAGCGCTGGTACCCATCTGATCGCGGGCGCTGTCGGGGATCGAACAGGACGGTGAACATGCTACGAGGCGCGTAGCATCGTCGCATGTTGTTCCGTGTGCCGGAGGTCGACGCGGCCGACGAGCGGGTGCTGGCCGACCTCGAACGGTTCCGTGGCGAGCTGCGCCACCAGGTCGCCGAACCGCGCCGGTGGCTGGGGCAGCTGCGGCGCAGCCTGATCGCGGGCGCTGTCCGGGGATCGAACACGATCGAGGGCTACACCGTCGACGTGGCGGACGCCGAGGCGATAGCGGCCGGTGAGGAAATGCCGACGGCGCATGACGTACAGACCCGCGCCGCGGTCACCGGCTACGCGGATGCGTTGACCTACGTGCTCCAGGCTGCCCGGTTTGAGGTCTTCACGTTCCACCCGATGCTGGTGTCGGCACTGCACTTCATGATGCTGCGCGGTGATCTCGACAGATCGCCGGGCAGATACCGGCTCGGGCCGATCTGGGTGTCCGGCGCACCGGACAATCCGCCGGTCTACACCGGGCCGCAGGCCGAACACGTACCGGAACTCATGGACGAACTGTGCGGCTGGCTGCAGGCCGGAGATCTGGACGCGCCCGCGGTGGTCCGGGCCGCGATGGCCCACCTGAACCTGGTCAGCATTCATCCCTGGCGTGACGGGAACGGGCGGATGGCCCGTTGCCTGCACACCCTGGTGCTCGCCCGGCAGCTGATCCTCGCACCGGAGTTCTCCAGCATCGAGGAGTGGCTCGGTTCGTCTCCCCACAACACCGCGATGTACTACGCGGCGCTCGGCGAGGCGCAGGGCGGGAGCTTTCAGCCGGAGCGCGATGCGCACGGCTGGCTGCGATTCTGTCTGCGGGCTCACCATCTGCAGGCCCAGCTGGTCCAGCGTCGTCTCGATGTCGCGGCGGATGTCTGGCGGGCGCTGGCGGACCAGGTCGCGGCGGCCGGGCTCGGTGAGCGCACCGTGGCCGCGGTGTACGCGGCGACCCGGCCCGGGGGAGCGCGGCGTGCCACCTATATGCGTGATGAGGGTCTGACCCGTGACCAGGCGATCCGTGACCTGCAGGGGCTCAGGGCCGCCGGTCTGATCGAGGAGGCCGGCCACGGTCGCACCCAGCGCTACCTCGCGGCAGGCACCGCCGCGCAGGCGGAACGCTCTGTCCGCACCTCGATCACCAGCCAACCGCTCCACGACCCCTACGGCGCCGACTGACGCACCCCGTCGCCACTCGCCACTCGCCCCGCGGCCAGACGCGGCCGGACGCGGTCAGACACGGTCGGATCGATGCGCCCGGCGGAGGCAGGGCCCCGGGGACGCTCTCGGCCGCGCCCCGGGTCGCGGCGGGGCGCGTCACAGCGGGTGGTGATCAGAGCGGGTGGTGATCAGAGCGGTGCGTTGGCGCCCTGCGTCGAGGCCGCGAACTCCTCGGGGGCGCTCTGCGCCGCCGCCGGATCCATCCACATGACCTGCCAGCCGTGGCCGTCGAGGTCGAAGAAGCTGCGTGAGCACATGAAGCCGTAGTCCTGCGGGCCGTCCGCCTCGGCGGCGCCCGCGGCCAGGGCGGCCTCGGTGACCGTGTCGACCTCCTCGCGGGACGACACGCTGAAGCAGTAGAGCGCCAGCGCGTGCGTGGCGGGATCGGCCATCGGCAGCTTCGAGAACTCCGCGAACTTCGGGTGGCTGAGCAGCATGACGCTGGCCTGCTCGCCGACCGGCATGCAGGCGGCGGTCTCGTCGGTGAAGGTCGGGTCGAAGCCGAACCCGAGCTTCGCGAAGAACGCCTTGCTGCGCTCGAGGTCTGCCACGGGGATGTTCACGAACAGCGTGCGGCCGGGGTGCGCGGGAGTGGTCACGGCGGGTCTCCAGATCCGTAGTGCGGCGGGTACGTCCTGGTAGACCGGGCGGGCCGGCGGAACTCATCGGTGGAGCCCGCAGCGTCCGCGCGCCAGACCATCGAGCGGCCTCACCATCTCCAGCCCGGCCGGGGCGGGAGGCGTCGGGAACGCTCGACTCGGCCGGTCGGGTGCCTTTGGCCGGCGGTGATTCGTGAGCGGTGTCCGGTCGCCCGTTTCCGGTTCAGTCTCCCTCCAGCCGTTCCTCTCTTCATCAGGATGGAGCCGTTGCGGCCGAAGGGGCGCACCCAGGACGAGGACGGACCAGTGGCGACGCCGGAGAATGGCTATGTAGCCGACGGGGTTCGCCGTGGTGCGTTTCGTCGAGGACGGAGAGTGGTTCGCCGACTGCCCGGTGATGCTGGACTTCGGCCCTGTCGGCGGCTGCACGAGCGGACTCGTGCCAGCCTCGACCGGGCCGCGATCGGGGTCCTGTTCGTCGACGAACCCGGCGAGGTGCGTCCCTGAACCGGCGGCGACCAGGTGGCCAGATATGGATTATTTAGATGGTTTTGTAGTAGCGGACCTGTGGCAGTGGCCGGAAACCGGCGCGTTCGTACGCGCGCCGGGCAGGCGCGTGGCCCGGATCGCCGCCCGTCCCGATGACGGCAAGGGAACGGCCGGCCTCACGGATGTGTTCGATGCCGCGGTCGAGCAGGGCGGCCCCGACTCCGCGGCGCTGGTCCGCGGGGTCCACGGCGATCATCTCGATCTCGCCGCAGTCGGATTCCGGCCCGTCGGACTCTCGGGTCAGCACGACGGCGACGAATCCCACCGGCCGGCCGTCGGACTCGGCGACCCAGCATCGGGCCCGGCCGCCGGAAAGCACCTCCCGCACCGCCTCGGCCTGCTGCCTCCGCCAGTCCGGGTACAGCCGACGGTAGACGACGCGGCCGAGTACGTGCTCGAAGGATGCGAACACCGGCGCCCACGCCCGCAGCGAGAGTGCCACTACCGCGTCGACGTCGGCAGGCAGGAACGGGCGGATGAGCGGAGTCGGCGGAGGCATGATCCGCAATTCTCCGCGCCGTCGCCGCCGCGTCAACGTGATTTGGGAGTGCCCGACTGCCGGCATGTCGGCCGTGACGGTTGGTGATGGATCAGCTGGCAGGCGGGTTGACGACGGCCTGGATGACGACGAAGGCCGCGACGGCGAGGACGAGGTAGGCGAAGGATCTGCGTAGCCGGTCGGCGGGCACGTGCGTCGCGAATCGTCCGGCGGCCAGCGAGCCGAGGACCGCGGCGGCGGTGAACGCGGCGGCGATGCGGTAGTCGAGCGTGGTGTCGCCGGCGTGGGCGGCGAACCCGGCGGCCGAGTTGATCACGATGATGACCAGTGAGGTGCCGATCGCGGCGGGCATCGGCAGGCCGAGGAGCAGGACGAGGGCGGGGATGAGGAGGAATCCGCCGCCGACGCCGAACAGGCCGGTGAGAAAACCGACGGCGATACCGGTGCCGATGGCTTTGGGCAGGCAGCCACGCCAGTTGACGCCGCCGTCGGGCCGGGCGCAGTCGCCGCCGGTCTCGCCGTCGCCGCGCAGCATGCGCAGTGCGGCGGCGACCATGAGGACGGCGAGGCCGATCAGGACGAGGCGGGGGTCGAGCAGCCGGTTGAGAGCCGCGCCGCCGAACGCCGCCAGTGCTCCGGCCGTGCCGACGATCGCGGCGATGCGCCAGCGGATCTGGCGCGTGCGCAGGCGGGGGAGTAGCGCGGCGGCTGAGGAGATTCCCACGACCAGCAGCGAGGTGGGCACGGCGGCTGTCACGGACAGCCCGGCGCCGTAGATCAGGGCGGGGACGGCCAGGATGGAGCCCCCGCCGCCGAGTAGGCCGAGCAGGATCCCGATCGCCGCGCCGAGGCCCAGGGCAGCGATCATGGTCGTGGGCTGGCCAGGGCGGCGATCACGCCGTCGACGTCGAGGCGGGGGCCGCGGTTGTAGGGCAGCCTGGCCAGCAGGTTGCCCATCGCACAGGTGTTGGACAGGGCGGCGAACGTCAGCCCGGCGCCGACGGCCGCCGCCACCCACTTGACCGGCGGGACCACCACGCTGGTCAGGACGGCGGCCAGCACGAGGGAGCCGGCGACGAGGCGGACCTGCCGTTCGAGGTCCCACCGGGGGGTGCCGCCGCGCACGGGGGCCCCGGTGGCCTGCCAGGCGTTGATGCCGCCGTCGAGGATCCGCAGGTTCGGCAGGCCCGCCGCGGCGAGGGCCTGTTCGGCCGCGGCGGCGCGTTGCCCCGAGCGGCAGACGAGCACGACCTGCTCGTCGAGGTGCGCGCGCAGTTCGTCGCGGTGCTCGCGCAGGATGTCGAGCGGCACGTTGTAGGAGCCGGGAATGTGGACGGTCTCGAACTCGCCCGGGGTGCGCACGTCGATCAGTCGCGGTGCGCCGGCGGTGGCGATGAGCTCCCGCAGCGTGGTGGCGTCCAGGGCCGCCGGGGCTGTCGGAGTGGCCGGGGTGGCTGGGGTGTGGCTGGTCATGAGGTCTCCTTGCTGGTGACGATGGTCAGGCCCGCGGCGGCGGCGTTGGCGTAGGCGTCGTCGAGGTGCACGACCTGGTGGCCGGCGCGTTGCAGCAGGCTGCTCGCGGCGGCGGCGCGGTAGCCGGAGCCGCAGTGCACCCAGACGGTGCCGGCGGGCACCTCGCCGAGCCGGGCCGGCAGCTCGGGCAGCGGGATGTGCACGGCGCCGTCGAGGTGGCCCGAGCGCCATTCGTTGCCCATCCGCACGTCGAGCACGGCGTCCGGCGCCGGCAGCCCGGGCGGGACGGTGCCGGCGCGGGCGGCGGCGAGGTCGACGAACGTGGCGGTGGTGAGCTCGGCGACGCGATGCTCCTCGCTGCCGGCCCAGCCGTCGGGGCTGCCGGTGGCCGTGGCGGCGGGCCGGTCGATGCCGATGCGGGCGAGTTCGCGCTGGGCGTCGGCGACCTGCTGCCCGCTTTCGCCGAGCAGGGTGATCGGCGCGCCCCAGGGAGCCATCCAGCCCAGCCAGGTGGACATCGGTCCGTCCAGGCCGAAGCTCAGTGTGCCGGTGAGGTGCCGGTGCGCGAATGCCTTGCGTGAGCGCAGGTCGATCACCCACTCGCCGGCGCCGATCCGCGCGCGTAGTTCGGCCGGGTCGGCCCGGTGCGCCGGGGTGAGGTCGATCAGCGCGGCCCCGTCGACGTTGCGGGCGCCCATGTGCGCGTAGTAGGCGGGGTAGGCGTCGAGCCCGGCCAGGATCTCGGTGACGAACGCGTCGGTCTCCAGCCGCAGCGCCGGGTTGACCTGCCGCTCCCGGCCGATCGTGGAGGCGGGGGCGTCGGACTGGGTGGCGGAGCAGAAGCTGCCGAACCCGTGGGTGGGCCAGATCTGCGCGCCGTCGGGCAGCAGGTCGGCGAGGCGGCGCACCGTGGCGTGCTGCTGCTCGGCCAGGGTGTGGGCGTGCTGCTGGCCGAGCAGGTCGGTGCGGCCGGTGGTGCCGAACAGCAGCGAACCGCCGGTGAACACCCCCACCGGCCCGTCGGGGCCGTCGAGGACGTAGGACAGGTGGTGGAACGTGTGCCCGGGGGCGGCGACCACCCGCAGCCGCATCGAGTCCGACACCGTGACCTCGTCGCCGTCGGCGACCGGCAGCCGGTCGAAGCCCACCTCGTCGGCGGCGGCGACCAGATACCGGGCGCCGGTCACCCGGGCCAGCGCGAGACCGCCGGAGACGTAGTCGTTGTGCAGGTGTGTCTCGGCCACATGCGTGATCCGCACCCCGAGACGGCCCGCCAGAGCCAGGATCCGGTCGATGTCGCGTTGCGGATCGACCACGACCGCGACCTGCCCGTCATGCGCCAGGTAGCTGCGGTCGCCCAGCGACGAGGTCTCCACGACCTGGACATCGATCCTGACATCGATCTTGGCGTCAACACTTGTCATCGTCTGCTCGCTCTCCTTCGGATCCGGCATCGCCGCTTCCTGGAGTTCATATACCCGGGGGGGTATGTGCGGGACATGCTGCGGTTCTGTGCATCGACGGGCAGACCCGCCGGTATGCGGGGTCTGCCCTGTGGGGTCAGGACAAGGCCATGAACAGCTTCTCCAGCTGCTCCTCGGTCAGTGGCGGCTGCTCCCCGCGTTCGCGCGCGGCCTGGCACTGACGCATGCCTGTCGAGATGATCTTGAAGCCCGCCCTGTCCAGCGCCCGGGACACCGCCGCGAGCTGCGTCAGGACCCGCTCGCAGTCGTCGCCGTTCTCGATCATGCCGATCACGGCGCCCAGCTGACCGTGCGCGCGCTTCAACCGCGTCATCGCGTCCGACAGGACCTCGGCGTTCATCTCCACGGTGCCCCACCTCCACAACCACCATACCCCCCCGGGTATCGGATGCAAGGGGCTCGGTCGAGCGCCGCCGTCCGCGAGTGCTGCCGTCCACGAGTGCCGGGCTGCTCGAAACCCGGAGGGTTGTGAATTCGATTCACAGTGGTACGCTTCCGCTGCCTGTCCGGTTGGCCGGGGATGTGTGGGTACCCGACATCGGCGGGCCCCCGCAGAGGCGAGGGCCACGCGGTGCCCTGCCAGAATGTTCGGGCTGTCCACGAGGGGGATGAGGATGCCGAGTTCGACCACGGAACGTGTGCCATCGCATGACAGTGCGACGCCCACGGCGGGGGTGGGACTGCCCGGCATCGGGGCGCTGGTCGAGGTGCGTGGGCAGAAGTGGGTGGTCGCGGAGACCGATGCCCAGGTCGCCCAGGACGGCGCGGGCGCGGCTGCGGGCCGTGGCCCGGGGTCGGCTGTCCCGAGTTCCCTTGTCACCCTGCAGAGCGTCGAGGACGGCCGGTACGGCCACACCATCGAGGTGATCTGGGAGGTCGAGCCCGGCCGACGCATCCTGCCCAGCGGCTCCCTGCCCGACGTGACCAGCGGCGGCTTCGACTCCCCGGAGCGGCTCGCCGCCTTCCTGGACGCCATCCGCTGGTCGGCGGTGACCTCCGCGGACGCCCGCCGCCTGCAGGCCCCGTTCCGTTCGGGCGTGGCCGTCGAGGACTACCAGCTCGAACCCGTCGCCCGGGCCCTCGAGGCCCCGCGGGTGAACCTGCTGCTCGCCGACGACGTCGGCCTCGGCAAGACGATCGAGGCCGGTCTCGTCGCCGAGGAACTGCTGCTGCGCCACCGGGCCCGGCGGATCATGGTCGTCTGCCCGGCCGGCCTGACCCTGAAATGGCGCGACGAGATGGCGGAGAAGTTCGGCCGCGAGTTCACCGTCATCGACGCCGAGCGGTGCGCCGCCGTCCGCCGCTCACACGGCAGCGCGGCGAACCCGTTCGAGGTCTACCCCCTCACGATCGTCAGCCTCCCGTGGCTGCGCGGCCCGAAGGCACAGCGGCTGCTCGACGAGGTGCTTCCCGGCGACGGCCAGCCGACCTATCCGCGTACGTTCGACCTGCTCATCCTGGACGAGGCCCATCACGTCGCCCCGGCCGCACCGAAGCAGGTCTACGCCGTCGACTCCCAGCAGACGAAGCTGATCCGCCGCCTCGCCCCGCATTTCACCCACCGGCTTTTCCTCTCCGCCACCCCGCACAACGGCTACCTGGCGTCGTTCACCGCGCTGCTGGAAATCCTCGACGACCAGCGTTTCGCCCGCGGTGTCGCGCCGGACCGCAAGGCGGTCGAGGAGGTGGTCGTCCGCAGGCTGAAGGGCGGCATCGAGAACGCCGACGGCACCCCGCGGTTCCAGCCCCGCCGCTCCATCGACCTGCCGGTGGTCTATCCCGACGACGAACGGGAGATCCACGGCCTGCTCAAGGAGTTCTCCGCACTGCGCCGGACCCGGCTGAACTCCGAGCGCGGCCGCAAGGCGACCGATCTGGTGACACTGTTGCTGAAGAAGCGGCTGTTCTCCTCCCCGGCCGCGTTCGCGCACACCGTCGCCGTCTACCGGGAGACCCTCGCCGCCCGCCACGGCCGGCCCGCCCCGGCGGCACCGTCCGCCGCCGGCCCCGTCGACGACGTCGACGACGTGCCCGAATGGATCGACGACTACTTCGACGACATCGCGACCCTCGACGACGAGCAGCTCGCCGACGCCGAGGACGACGCGCTCGGTCGGGTCCGTCCGATGCAGCCGGACCCGACCGACCCGGAGACCGAGCTGCTGGCGCGGATGCAGCGCTGGGCGGACGCCCACGAGGCCGAACCGGACGCGAAGGCCCGCGCCCTGCTCGCCTACCTGGCCTCGGTCTGCCGCCCGGACGGGAAGCACTGGCTCAACGAGCGGGTCGTCGTCTTCACCGAGTACCGCGACACCCAGACCTGGCTCGCCGGCCTGCTGCGCCAGCAGGGGCTCGGCGGGGAGCGGCTCGGCCTGCTGCACGGCGGCCTGCCCGCCGACGAGCGCGAGCAGCTCCGGCTCGCCTTCCAGGCCGACCCGAGCGAGCACCCGGTGCGCATCCTGCTCGCCACCGACGCCGCCAGCGAGGGCATCGACCTGCAGAACCACTGCCACCGCCTGGTCAACTACGACATCCCGTTCAACCCGAACAAGCTGGAGCAGCGGATCGGCCGGATCGACCGGTACGGGCAGCGCCAGCAGCCGGAGATCCGCCACTTCGTGGGCTCCGGGTGGTCCGGCGCGGTCGACTCGTACGAGGCCGACCTGGAGTTCCTCTCCCGGGTCGTGAAGAAGGTCGCGCAGATGAAGGCCGACCTCGGCTCCGTCAACGCGGTGCTCTCCGACCGCGTGCAGCGCCGCATGCTCGGCGAACGCGCCGCCGACCTGACCACCCTCGACGACCTCGACACCCCGGCCGGCGCGTCCGGCGCGTCCGGCACGGCGGCGGGCGGCAAGGACGACGCCGTCCCCGTCGCCGAGAACGTGCGAGAGCAGGTACGCCGGCTGCGCGCCACCCTGGACGACACCGTCCGCGATCTCGGCATCACCCCGCGGGCCGTCGAACGGGTGGTGAACACCGCCCTGGGCCTCGCCCGCCAGCAGCCCCTGCAGCCGCACATCGACGAACGCGGCGACCTCTACGACGATCACCCGCGCCACCTCCCCGCCCAGCGCGACGACGAACCGGGCGACGGGATGTTCGACGTCCCCACGCTGACCGGTTCGTGGGCGCGCGCCTCGGCCGGGCTCACCGAGAAGCTGCACCGCGACGGCGCCCCGCCGCGCCAGCTGCCCGTCACCTTCGACCCGGCCGTCGCCCGGGGCCGCGACGACGTCGTCCTCGCCCACCTCGGCCACCGGCTCGTCGACATGTCGACCCGGCTGCTGCGCGGCGCCGTCTCCAACGCCGACATCGGCCTGCACCGGGTGACCGCCGTGCGCACCGACGACCCGCGCTGCGAGGAGGTGCTCGTCGGCGCCTTCTCCCGCTTCGTCCTCGTCGGCGCCGACGGCGTACGACTGCACGAGGAGGTCCTGCAGGCCGGCGGCTGGATGCCGGCCACCGGCCGTTTCCGCCGCCTGGAGAACCTCACCGTCCTCGGCGAGATCGTCGGCCCGGCGCTCGCCGCGGGACGTCCCGTCTCGAGGGAGACCCAGGAACGCCTCGCCGAACGCTGGCCCGCGGCGCGCGAGGGCGTGCTCTCCGCCCTGAACTGGCGGACGAGAACCCGCCAGGAGTCACTCACCCGCATCCTGGCGCAGCGCCAGAACGCCGAGGAGACCCGGATCGCCACCATCCTCGACCAGTTCGCGAGCACGTTGCAGGCGGCGCTCGCGAGCCCCGAGAACGAAGAGGACGCCCTGTTCAGCCGGGCCGAGATCGCCAAGAGCCGGGAGGAGCTGGCGCAGTTCCGCCGGGACAAGCAGTCCTGGGAGGACCGCCTGCGCCGGCTGGCCCAGGAGAGACAACGGGAGCTCAATGTGATCGCCGGCCGGTACCGCGACCCCCGCCAGCACCAGTTCCCGGTCGCGGTCGTCCTGGTCGTGCCGGCCAGGGAGGCGGGACGATGAGCACAACACGGACGACAACCGGCGCCCGTGCCGGCTCCAGCGGTTCCGGCGGCCCGGGCGGCCCGGGCGCCCGGCGGCGGCCCCCCGTCCCGGACGGCACGACCCAGCACCGCGACTGGCTGACCCTGATCGACGTCACCGGGCCGTTCCTCAGCCTGCCCGTGCTGCGGCGGATCTGGCCGACCCTCGACCCGCTGGAGAAGAAGACCCGCGAACGGCTCCGCCGCGAACACGCCACCTGGCTGGAGGTCCCCGCCGCCGGCCAGCGCGCCTGGGTCCGGTACGTGCTCGCCGACCTGCTCGGCTGGGGCGACGCACTCCTCTGGCCCGCGGCCGACGCCGTGCCTGACGCCAGAACGCACGCCGCACCCGACGCGAGGACGGACGGCGGGCCCACCGCCGACGCACCGGCCGCCGGAGTTGACGCCGCCAGCCCGCTCGCCGCGCTCACCGTGGACGTCGACCAGCACGACACCCGCGTGACCCCGTCCTTCGTCCTCGTCGACCCGAGCGCCGACGCCATCGACGCCTCCGACGCCGCAGCCGGGGTGAAGCCGGACGCCGTGCGCCTGCTCGGCCTGGTCGTCCCGCCCGGCCAGTCACCGACCGGCCGCATCGCGGGGCAGGCCTGGGCGGCGACCCCGGTGGACCGGGCGGCCCTCGCCTGCCGGCACCACGGCATCGAACTGGCCCTGGTCACGAACGGCCGCCAGTGGGCCCTGGTCTGGGCCCCGCGCGGCGGCGTCACGACCACCGCCGTGTTCGACGCCGTCTCCTGGCCGGAGGCCGCCGAACGTGACGTCGTCCGCGCCTTCGTCTCCCTGCTGTGCCGGCGCCGCTTCTTCGCCGTGCCCGACGCGGAGACCCTCGTCCCGCTGCTGAAGGCGAGCCTCGGCAGCCAGGAGGAGATCACCGAGGCGCTCGGCGTCCAGGTCCGCCAGGCTGTCGAACTGCTCGTCGCCGCCTTCGGCCGCTGGCACGTCGCCGAGCACGCCCGCGGCGGCGTCGGGCTGCGCGACATCCCCGAACACGACATCTACCGCGGCGCCGTCGCCGTCATGATGCGCATCGTCTTCCTCCTCTACGCAGAGGAACGCGGCCTGCTGCCCGCCGACAACGACCTGTACGCCCGCACCTACTCCGTCGGCCGGCTGTGCGCCGAGCTCGAACAGCAGCTCTCCGACGGCGCCACCGAGGACGACCTCGAACAGTCGACGGCCGCCTGGCACCGCCTGCGCGCCCTGTTCACCGCCGTCTTCACCGGCATCGACCACCCCCGCCTGCGCATGTACGCCCACGGCGGCTCCCTGTTCGACCCGGCGGCCCACCCCTGGCTGCCCCTCGCCGTCGACGACCGCACCGTGCTGCACACGCTCCGTGCCGTCCAGTACGTCCAGGTCGGCACCGGCCGCTCGCGTGAGCGCCGCACCCTGAGCTTCCGTTCGCTGGACGTCGAACAGATCGGCTACGTCTACGAGGGCCTCCTCTCCTACGACGCCCAGCGCGCCCCCGCCGGGGAGGTCGTCGTCGGCCTCGTCGGCAAGGAGGGCCTCGAAGCCGAGGTCCTGCTCTCCGAACTGGAGGACCTCGCGTCACGGCACCGGGGCCGCCCGCTGCTCGCCGCCGCCCTCGCCGAACGCTTCGCCGCCAGCGGCATCGGCTCGCCGAAGGCCATCGAGAAGCGCCTCATACCGCTGGAAGCCGGCGAACGGGAGGAGGCCCGCAAGGCCCTGCTCGCCGTCACCCGCGGCGACTACCCGACCGCCGAGCGCCTGCTGCCCTTCTTCGGCCTGCTCCGCCGCGACCTGCGCGACCAACCGGTCGTCATTCTCGAAAGCGGCCTGTACGTCACCGAATCACCGCTGCGGAAGAACACCGGGACCCACTACACACCACGCTTCCTCGCCGAGGAGGTCGCGAACAACGCCCTGGAACCGCTGGTCTACCTACCCGGGCCGCTGCAGACCGCCGACACCAACGCCTGGAAACTCCGGCCAAGCGCCGACATTCTCGGTCTGAAGGTCGCCGACATCGCGATGGGCTCGGCAGCGTTCCTCGTCGCCGCCGCCCGCTACCTCGGCGACCGCCTCGTCGAGGCCTGGACCCTGGAAGGCGACCCCCGCGCCGGCGGTCGGGGTGCATCAGCGGGTTCGGGCGTCGGAACAGCAGGCGGGGGAGCGACACGCGGGGGCACGGCTACCCGCAGCACAGTTTCCGGACCAGGCGCCCTGCCCGGCCACAACGACACCGGTGAATGGCTGGGCCGGGATGCCGAAGAGGACGACGCCGTCGTCGAGGCCCGCCGCCAGATCATCGAACACTGCCTGTACGGGGCGGACATCAACGAGATGGCCGTCGAGATGGCCAAACTCTCCCTGTGGCTGGTCTCGATGGACTCCCGCCGCACCTTCACCTTCCTCGACGACAAACTCGTCGCCGGCGACTCCCTGCTCGGCATCACCTCGCTGGACCAGCTCGAACACATGCACCTCGACCCGGCGAAAGGCCGGGAGATCCACTCCGACATCTTCGGCTGGACGTCCGGCATCCGCGAACTGGTTTGGGAGGTGGCCGTCGAACGCCAGGCCATCGTCGCCACCGACGGATCGACCCTCCAAGGCCTGGAAGAGAAGGAAATCCTGCTCAGCGACGCGAAGAAGCGGACCGCCCAGCTCACCCTCTTCGCCGACGCCCTGATCGGTGCCACCTTGGCCCACGCCGGCCGAGGCGAACGCGGCCAGAAGGCCGCCTCCGAGACCGCCACCAAGATTGTCAACGATATCGTGGACGGCAACAGGGACATGGGTGACGCCAGGCGCGAGATCAGCCGCTGGCTAGCGACGGACCATACCCCCGGCAGCTTCGATCGCAGACCCATCCACTGGCCCCTCGTCTTCCCCGAGGTCTTCGAACAGGGCGGCTTCGACGCCGTCATCGGCAACCCGCCCTTCCTCGGCGGCTACAAGCTCACCGGAGCGTTGGGAGTTGCTTACCGCGAATATCTCGTCGAGGACATTGGCTCCGCAGCCAGGGGAAGCGCCGACCTGATCGCCTACTTCGCGCTGCGTGCGCACGAATTGCTCAATCTTCGCGGCCAGACCGGGTTGATTGCCACGAACACCTTGGCTCAGGGAGACACCCGCGAAGTCGGCCTCGATCAGATCGTTGCCAAAGGGTTCATTCTCCGTCGGTCGGTCAAAAGCCTCCCTTGGCCGTCGAAATCCGCGACTGTGGAATACAGTGCTATCTGGACGACCACGCAGATCGGCGAGAAAGCGAGACGTCTCGCGGACGGTGTCGTCGCATCTGTTATCGCGCCATCGCTGAGCCCGGAATCCCGAGTATCCGGAAACCCGCATCGACTGGCTGTCAATAGCGGGATTTCGTATCAGGGGTCATTCGTCCTGGGTCTCGGGTTCACCATGGAAGCAGACGCCGCCCACGCTTTGATCGCGAAAGATCCCCGAAACGCTGAGGTTCTTTTTCCTTACGTTAACGGTCAAGATCTGAATTCGAGGCCTGATTGTTCTGGAAGTCGCTGGATCATCAACTTCCATGACTGGTCTGAGGATCGCGCCAGGGAGTACCGCGACTGCTACGAGCGGGTTCGCCAACTCGTAAAACCCGAGCGTGATCGAAACAATCGAAAAATCTACCGGGACTATGGGTTCGGATTGATATAAGTTAATCGTCTGGCTGGTTGATCGTGTAGTTCCAGTCTCCGTGGAAGTCATGTCTGTTGATCGGGATTCTCTCCCTGTCCTGTGTGGTGACTTTGACCTTGGTGGGATAGTCGCCGGGATCGAGCTCGCAGCGGACTGTGAGGCCGGTGGTGGTCGTCGTGTTGGCGATGAGACTGACGATGGTCTGGAAAGTGGTCAGCGGCCGGCCACGCCAGTTCGCGGTGATCCGGGAGAACAGCCGGTGCTCGATCTTGTTCCATTTCGAGGTG
>NZ_KB893769.1 GCF_000374165.1 Parafrankia elaeagni | reverse complement strand
CTTGACCTGCCGCATCACCTCGTCGTAGCCATCCGAGGGGAACAACGCCAACGCGACCACATAGCGGACCATCAACGCCGCCGGCAGATCCCGCGTCCGCCGCTCACGCCGGCCCGCCTCCGCGACCACCCGGTCGACCAGCACGTCCGGGAACTGCGCGGCCAGCACCCCCAGCCCGACCCGGTCCACCAACCGGTCCCCGGCCTTCTCCTTGACCTGACCACGCCTCGGCACAGCCAGAACCTACACGATCAGACCTTAAGTTCCTGGTATTGGGCCTGGGCGACCGCGGTGACACAGATATGGCTCGACCCATCTCTGTGTGGCTAAAGGGCGGGTATTCGTCCGGCGAAGTGGTGGCTCTGTGGCCCTGCGGGTACAGCGAGGAAGGCCAACCTGTGGTTGGTGGTCGCTGGACCTGCGCGCTAGCGCAGACCGTTTCCCCTGTAGGTGCGGCCGATCGAGGGACACGAATCGCCTCCTACCTAGGGTGGTGCGGAATGTGCACCGCGGCATATCGGATGCTCAGCTCGTTGCTGGATCTGGGCCGATTGGCCGTGCTCGAGCAGCTCCCAGACATGATCAGAGAGCAGGCGGAGGCGGCGGGGCTGGCCGACACACGGATTTACCTTGTGGATCTGCAGGGACGGGTGCTGCGGGAACTGACCGGGCGGGGACTCGACGCTGGTGAGGGCGGTGAGACGATCTCGGTTGAGGGGACGCTGGCGGGCCGGGTGTTCCAGCACCTGGACACCCTGTCCAGCCGCGGACCGGCCTCCGGAAAGCAACGGGTCTACTGGACGCCGGTGATGGACGGGACGGAACGCCTCGGGGTCCTCAGAGCCCGTCTCGTCGAGGGTGAGGACGAGGCTCTCGCGGTGCTGGGGAGCCTTGCGGCGCTGGTCGGGGTCCTGCTGGTCAGCAAGCGGGAGTTCAGTGACTCCTTCGCCCGGTTGGTGCGTACCCGTCCGATGACGATCGCCGCCGAGCTGCAGTGGCATCTCATGCCGCCGAGCTCGTTCGCCAACCAGGACGTGGTGGTGGGCGCGGCGATGGAACCGGCTTATGAGATCGGTGGGGACGCGTTCGACTACGCGATGGCCGCCGGTGTCCTGCATCTGGCGGTGTTCGACGCGATGGGTCATGACGCCTCCGCCGGACTCGCCGCGAACCTCGCGGTGGCCACCTGCCGCAACCAGCGCCGCCAGGGCGTGGAGCTGGTACAGGTCGGTCAGGAGATCGAACGGATGCTGATCGACCAGTTCGACCCCGGACGGTATGTGACCGCGGTCCTGGCCGATCTCGACACCAGCAGCGGCCTGCTGAGCTGGGTGAACCACGGCCACCATCCGCCGGTCATCGTCCGCGGTGGCCGGTGGGTCAGCGTGTTGGCCTGTCCGCCCGCGCATCCGCTGGGTACCGACCTCGGCCTGGCCACCACCCTGTGCCAGGAACAACTCGAGCCCGGCGATCGGCTGCTGCTCTACACCGATGGTGTCATCGAGGCCCGGGACCCCACCGGCCGCGAGTTCGGCCTTGCCCGGTTTGTCGACTTCGTAGTGCGTCACCACGCCGACGGTTTGGCCGTCCCCGAAACCCTGCGACGTCTCATGCATACCCTGCTCGACTACCACCACGGCCGCCTCCAGGACGACGCCACCGTGCTGTTCGCCGAATGGGCCGGCCCCCACCAGGTCAACATCCGGATCTGACCCGCCCTGGCAACACCCCGAACTCGCTGAGCAAGCCGTGCCCACGAACGTGCCCCGGGAAAAGCGAAGACCCGTCCCCGACGACCGGGCTAGCCCCGGCGCCACCGCTCTACTCGCGCTTTCCGTGTCCAGTGCCGACGGCGCCCGGACGGCTCATCCTGCGTCCGTGACCGACGGCGCGGCCCAGCGACAGTGTCAGGGAGCCATGTCAGCCAGGCTCATGAGCGCTGCCCGACGCCGGTGAGGACCTCGCGCACCCGGCCAGCGGGCGTGGCCGGCGCCAGGGCGGCGGTGTCCCCGCCGACGCCCGTGCGCAGGCCCCGCAGGAGGCTGTCCAGCGCGGCGCGCGAGTCGTGCCTGGGGGTCCAGCCGAGCTCCTCGCGAGCGCGGGTGGTGTCCATGAGGGGCAGGTGCTGTACCGCGTCGAGGAGCCCGGGGGCGGTGGGCACCAGGTGCAGGTGCCAGGCCGCGGCGAGGGCGGCCCGTGCCCCCCGTGCCGGTACCCGCACGGTCCGGGCGTTAAGGGCCTCGGCGAGTAGCTGGCTGTCGACCACGGGCTCGGCAGCGATGTTGAAGGCGCCGTGCACGTTCCGTTCGGCGGCGAGCCGGTATGCCTCGCCCACGTCCTCGGAGTGGACGACCTGGAAACGCAGCCCGGGAAGGTCGGGCACCACGGGCACCATGCCCGGCCGGACCAGGGAGCCGGGTAGGAGCGGCCCGGCGAACAGGCGGCGCTGCTGGCTGGCTGCCCTTCGCTGGAAGATGAACCCCGGCCGCAGCCGAACCACCCGCATGTCCGGGTGGTCGAGTTCGAAAGCGTCGAGGACGCGTTCGAGGTAGGCCTTCTCCCGGGTGTAGGCGGCACCCGGCCAGCCGTGGGTCGGCCAGCTCTCGTCCACGGTGTGGTCCTTTGGGCCGGGGGAATACGCGCCGACCGACGAGGCGCAGACGAGTGCCGGCACACCCGCGCGGGCGGCGGCGTCGAACACGCGGATGCTTCCGAGAACGGGTCCGCCAGGTGGTCCTCGGGTCGTGGGTGGGTTGGAACAGCCACGCGAGGTGGATGACCACGTCCGCACCGTCGAACACCCGGACCAGGTCATCCCGGCCCACGTCGGCCGACACCCAGCTGGTCTTCTCCGCCGCCGCGGCCGGCGGGCCGCACACGTGACATGGGAGATTCCGGCCGAGCGGGTCAGAGCGGCCACGACACTCGTGCCGACGTTGCCGGAAGCACCCACCACAACGGCGCGCCGCGCTACCGGAACAGCTGCGGCGCCGGATGTGGATGTGGATGAACCCATGAGTGGCCTCCCGACGGCTCGGCGCGTGCTTCGAATCGTTCTGGCGCTTTCGCTCAGCTGGTCACGACGTCGCTCAACAGCTCGTCCCAGTTCCCGAGGAAGCGCCCCAGCCCGTAGCGGGTGAGTACGGCCTCGCGCGCGCGGCGGCCGTGGTCCGCCGCGAGTTCCGGGTCCTCGATGTATGCCTGCGCGGCGTCGACGAGTGCCGCCGGATCGGTGGAGAGCACCCCGGCACCGGGCGGGACCGCCGCCACGGCCTCGGTGGATGCCAGTGCGACCACCGGCATCGCCAGATGCATCGCCTCCAGCAGAGACAGGCCCAGTGACGTCCAGCGGGGCAGGTGCGCGTACACCCGTCGGCGGGCCATCCGGGCATGCAGCTCGGCCTGCGGGGGGTCGTCGAACACCGTGAGCCGGTCGGGCGGCAGGCCGGTGGTCTCCGGCAGCCCGCGCACGCCCAGGCCGAACACGTCGACGGGCGCGGCGGCGGCGAAGGCCGGGAGCAGGTCCGTGCCGGTGATCCGTCCGCGCCGGACGGGCTCGTTGACAGCCACGGCGATCCGGGGCAGCTCACCGGTGTAGCGCGGCCCGGGATCGACGATCCCATGTTCGATGACGCGGGTCCGGGCGGTTCCGTTGTCCCAGAACAGGCGGTTGAAGTGGGTCACGTGCACCAGGACGACGTCCTCGCGGTCGGCGACCGGGTGCCGGGTCAGCGGAACGTCGCCCCGGGGGGTGTTGTGCTCGACGTACACGGCGGGCACGTCGCACCCGACCCGTCGGCGCAGCCAACGGGAGGCGAGTTCGATCTCGTGCGGGCGTTGCAGGAGCACGGCGTCGACCGGTCTGTCGGCGAGTTCGGTGGGCGGCACCTCCTCGACCGAGGGCGGCCACGGGTATGTCCGGGCCCTGCCCAGGCCGTCCGGGCCGCGTTCCGGTGTCACCGGCACCATGTAGTGGTGCCCGCCCTGGACGAAGGAGGTCGTCCAGGAGCCGTGCACGTGCCAGAGCAGGATGTTCATGGCCGCCTCCGCGTGAGGGCGGGAGGCCGTCCACCGCGGATGCGCTCGAGAAGTCCGCTGGTGGAGTGGTCGGGTACGTAGTCGACGAAACGCACCTGCCCGCCCTGGGCGCGGACGAGCGCGGCCTCCGGCAGCATCGCCTCCGTGTAGTCACCGCCTTTGACGTACACGTCCGGCCGCAGCGCGGTGATCAGGCCAGTCGCGGTGTCCTCGTCGAAGACGACGAGATGGTCGATGTCGGTGAGGGCGGTGAGTACCGCCAGCCGGTCCTCCAAGGCGTTCACCGGACGCTCGGGGCCCTTGAGTCGCCGCACGCCGGCGTCGCTGTTGACTCCCACGATCAGGATGTCCCCGAGCGCCCGGGCGGCGGAGAGGTAGGCGATGTGGCCGCGGTGCAGGACGTCGAAGCAGCCGTTGGTGAGAACGATCCGGCTGCCGCGGCGGCGTTCGGTGTGTACCTGCTCGGCGAGCGCGGGCAGGCCGATCGCTCCCGGGGGCTTCGGGCCCAGGCAGGCGCGGAGATCGGCGGCGGTGCACACGCTCGTACCGGGCCTGCGGACGACGACGCTCGCGGCAGCCGCGGCGAGGGTGACGGCCGGCTCCAGCGCCGTGCCGCCACCCACCGCGGTCGCGAGCGTGGCGGCGAGGGTGTCACCGGCGCCGGCGGTATGGCCGTCCGGGGCGGGCTCGGCTGGCAGATGCAGCGGTAGGTGCTCGCCGTCGAGCACGACGAGCCCATCGCGGTCGAGGGTGACGACGACGACCCGGGCTCCGGTCGCGTTGAGGATCGCCTCCGCGTGGGCCGCCACGGTGCGTGGCCGGTCAGCCAGGAACGGACCGGCCGCGTCGGGGGGCAGCAGGCTGGACGTCTCCGCCGCGTTCGGTGTCACGATGTCCGGCCGCGCGGGGGCCCAGCGGCGGGGCTCGTGGGCGTCCACGACCAGCGGCCGACCCGCGCTCCGGGCGGCTGAGCCCAGCCGCCGCACCAGGTCCGGGGAGAACAGGCCGGTGCCGTAGTCGCAGGCGAGTACGGCGGCGGAGGAACTGACGAGGCCGGGGGCTCTCGCCGCGGCATCGAACAGCCGACTGCTGATCCCGGCGCCGGCTGCGCGCCCGGGGGGCGCCTCGTCACCACTGTCGATGCGCAGATGAAGATGCTCACCTGAGCAGATCCGCTGCTTGTGGACGGTTCGCCGGCCGTGGTCGTCGAGGACCGCGGCGGTGTCCACGCCGGCGTCGTTCAGCAGCTCCCGCAGCCGGGCGCCGTCCTGGTCGTCGCCCACGGTGGCGACCAGCCGCACGCGGGCACCGAGCCCGGCCGCCGCGACCGCCGCGTTGCCGGCACCGCCCGGGGCCTCGGACCTGCCGGCGACCGCGACCACCGGTACGGGGCCCTCCCGGGACAGGCCGCGGGGCGGGCCCCAGACCCAGCTGTCGAGCATGACGTCGCCGACAACCAGGAGGTCGAGGGCGTCAAGGGAGGCGAGGGCGTCGAGCGCGTCCCGCCTGGCGAACGGATCTCGCGTCGCGGGCAAGGCCGACACGGCGTTCATGGGCCCTCTCCTCCCGATCGGCGGCCGCGCCGGGCCTTGCGGTCGGCGTCGTCGGCCTCGATGATCTCCGCGTAGGCGTCCACCCGCCGATCCGTCAGCGTGGTGGGCAGTTCCAGATGGACGGTGCCGGGAGGCAGGATCCCCACCCCACCCGACCGTTCGAGAACGCGGAGCTGAGCCACGACGTCCTCACCACGGTGTCCCCGGGGTAGGCGCGTCCAGAAACCGAAACCGCCGGCCTCCTGGAGCCTGACGCGGTCGTAGAGGACGCATCCGGCGATCCAGGCGACCCGGTACGCGGTCCACTCCCGCCGCCGGGCGGCGGTGCCGGCTACCTGGGTGAGATGAGTGAGATGGGTGAGGTTCGCCGCGTTGTGCAGGCGCCACCGTTGCCAGCACGGCATCCCCTTGCGTACCCGCTCCGGGCCAGGCGGACCGGTGACCGGCTCGAACGCGGCCCACTCGGCGGGCCGCACGTCGTCGAGGAAGCTGAGTCCCTGCGGCGCGGCTCCCACGAAGCCGCAGCGCAGCGTGCCGAGAGCCGCCAGCATCCGGGAGAGGGCGTCAGACTCGCACAGAATGTCGTCATCGAGGAAGAGCACCCGGGTCGCCCGCGCCCGGGACAGCAGGAAATCCCGTTGCTCGGCCATTCCTCGCCACGGCCGCCCGCGGTGCAGTTCCACCTCGCTGCCGCGCAGCCGCAGGACGCGCAGCACCGCGCGGCACGCCGGGCGGTCCACGGACGGCTCGTCCGGCGCCGGGGTCTGGTCGGACACGACCACCCGGAAACCGCGCACTGTCTGTGCCGCCAGACCGCCCAAAGTGACCGCCAGGGCGTCCGGCCGGCCGCAGGTGGGCACCAGGACGTCGAGATCACGGGCGGTGTCGGCCCCCCGGAGGCTTTCGCCTTCACGCGCGGCGTTCACACGGCGCTCCGGGCGCGCAGCGCCAGAGCCGCGTCCGCGACCCGCGCCGCTGTGATGTCGAGGCACTCGTGGTGGCCCAGCGGGCAGTCGAACGCCCGGCAGGGCGTGCAGGGGGTGGGGCGGCGTAGCACGCGGGCGCGAGCGGACCGTGGGCGGTACTCGGACTCCCGTTCCGTCCCGGCGAACAGTGCGAGCAGGGGCGCGCCGACGGCGTCGGCGAGATGCATGCCGCCGGAGTTGTTGGTGACCGCGATCTCGGCGCGGCGCAGGAGCGCGGCGAGCGTCGCCAGGTCCAGCGCCCCGGCCAGGTCGACACCGGCGGGGCCGGCCCCGGCACAGACCTGTCGCACCAGGTCGCGCTCCCGGCTGGTGCCGGCGACGAGGACGCGAAGGCCGGCGGACCCGAGGCGCCCGGCCAGCTCCGCGAACCGGTGCGGCGGCCAGCGCCGTGCCGCGCAGGAAGCGCCGGGCAGCAGCACGGCGTAGCGGCGCGGCCCGGCGATGGCCTGGGCGTCCTGCTCGGCCTGCCGGGGGATCTTCACGCGCAGTGCGCGTTCGGGCACTGGCACGCCGAGCCGGGTCAGCAGCTCTGCCGCCCGGTCGACCTGGTGCGCCTCGTCGGGAAGGTCGTCGATCCAGTGCGTGAGCATCGCTCCGCCGAACTCGCGGGATGCCCCGGCCCGAATCGGGATCTCCGCCAGCGCACAGGCGTACGCGGCCGGCCACGGTGACTGCGAGAACGAGGTGAACAGCACCGCCGCCTGGTAGGACCTCGCCGCGAGCCGGGCGACGAGCCGGTGCAGGGATTCCGGCGTCACCATGCCTCCGGACGCGTCCTGCCACGGCACCGATGCGGCGAGGCAGGCGTCGAGCCCGCCCAGCAGTGGCGCGGCGGCCGCTCCCGAAGGGGACGCGAGCAGCTCCAGCCGCGCACGGGGCGCCGCCGACCGCAGCGCACGCAACGCCGGCCCGATCATCAGGACGTCACCGAGATTGTCGGGCCGGACGACCAGGATTCGCTCCAGCCCGGCCCACTGGATCGGCGCGCCCCGCAGGGCGGCCGGGTGGGTAGGCGGTTGAGGACGCATCGTGAGCGGGCTGCCCGGGCGGTCGCGCGCCAAACCGGCGCACCGGTACCTCGCCTGTCGGCCCGCCGGTAGCTCGATCAGCGGGTCCAGGCCGCTCCCGGCGGGTTGCTTGAACGGCTCGGACGAGGGCACACGGTGCCCGTGACCCGAGCCGCGCCCACCTCGCAGCGGACGGACCGGCCGAGGATCGCGCTCGTCTGCGGCAACCTGGAGCCGGCGCGGGATGGAGTGGCCGACTACACGCTGCATTTGCGCGAGGCTCTCGGGCACCGGGCGGATGTCTGGCTGGCGACGGTCGGCCCGGCGGCCGGTGCCGCCGAACCGACCGCCGGGCCGCGGTTGATACAGGTGGCGGGCGGATGGAACGCACGTGGCGTCGCGGCGCTGGCGGGCGCGCTGCGCCGGGTGGCACCGGATGTCGTCCACGTCCAGTTCGCGCCGTCCGCGTTCGGCTACTCGCCGGCTGTCGGCCTGCTTCCCCTCCTGCTCCCCACGGGTACGCGGCTCGTCACGACCCTGCACGAGTACGACTGGTGGAGCTGGCCGGCGCACGTACCGGACCGGCTGTGGCGGCTGGTCGAGCGGCGCCGCTGGTGGGACCGCGAGACCCTGGCCCTGGCGCCGCGGAGCAGCCGCGTCATCGTCACGAACGGCGCGCATGCGAACGCGGTCCGGGGCAGGCTCGGAGTCAGCCCGCGATCCGTTCCGGTGGGCGCCAATGTCGTTCCGGATCCGAGTGCGGACCGCCCTGCCGTGCGGCGGGCCGCGCGGTCGCGGCTCGGGCTGCCAACGGAGGCGCCCGTGCTGGCCTTCTTCGGCTTCGTGCATCCCGTGAAGGGCCTGCGGTATCTCGTCGAGGCGCTCGCGATGCTGGTTCCCGAGCATCCCGGGGTCCGCCTTGTGATCGTGGGTGGATTCGCCTCCCTCGCGCTGAGCGATCCCGAGGCCGACGCCTTCCGGCGGGAGCTCGCGGGTAGGGCCCGCGAGGCGGGTGTCGCCGACCGGGTGCTGATGACTGGTCACCTGCCGGCCGCGGAGGCCTCCGCGGTGCTGACCGCGGTGGACATCGCCGTGCTGCCCTTCACCGGGGGCGTGACGGCGAAAAGCGGCGCGCTGGCCGCGGTCGCGGCGCACGGGCTGCCGGTCGTGGTGACCGCGGCGGATCCCCCGGATCCGACGCTGGTTGACGCCCGGACCGCGGTCGTCGTGCCCCGGGTCCGCGATGCCGAGGCGCTGGCCGCGGGTATCCGGCGGCTGTTGGTCGACGCGGACCTCGGCGCCCAGGTGCAGGCCGGCCTGGTGACGCTGCTGGCCGACCGCGGCTGGGCGCGGATCGCCGACGCGCACCTGGAGCTCTACGGGGAATGCCAAGGTGGCGGCGTGGAACGGGGGCGGTCAGCGTGGGCTCGCGCCAAGCCTCCTGCCGGCGCCGCGTCTGGCGGCGGCCACGACCTTCCTGATCACCATGGCTGAGCGGCCGGCCCGCGGGCGGCGGCCCGCGCTTCCCGCGCCTGGCGCCGCCCGCGACATTCTGGTCATCGAGCTGCTCGGCGGCTTTGGTGATCTGCTGCTGGCGCTGCCGGCCCTGGAAGCCCTCCTGGCGGCGCATCCGCGCGCCCGGACGCGGGTCGTGGCCTTCCTGCCCGGAGCCGACCTGCTGGCAGCCGATGATCGGCTGGACCGCGTGGTCGGAGTGACCGACCACAGCGGGGCCGGCGTCCGGGCCGCCGTGCGCGCCGAGATCACCCGGCGCCACCCCGATCTCGCCGTCACGACCACCCGGCACAGCGGCATCCCGCGCCTGCTGTCCGATCTCGGCGTCGTGGCCGTTGACGATCTGTGGCGCGGGCCGCCGCCGGACGAGGCGGTCGACACCCGCTTCGTCCGGCTGCTGGCCACCGACGGTGTGATCGACGCGGCCTCCGCCGAACTCGCCCGCGCGCGGTCAGGGCCTCTCCGGCTGACCGCCGCCGAACGGGCACAGGGCAGGGAAACGCTCGCCCAGGCGCTCACCCGACCCGGGACGCTCCGCGGCACCGGCCCTCGCCACCTGGACGCGGCGAGACGGTCAGCCGACCTGGCCAAGCGGGACTGTCCACCCGGCGGGCACCCACCGGTTGTTCTGGTTCCAGGGGCAGGCATGGCGATCAAGCAGTGGCCTGTCGACCGCTGGCGGCAGCTGGCCGGCCGGCTGCTCACCGCTGGCTGGCCGGTGGCACGGCTGCCGTCGCCGGAGCCTCCGTCGGCGGAGCCCACGGTGCCGCGGGGAGAGCCGCGGACCGAGCCCTGGCCTCCGGTGGCGGTGCTGCCGGCCATGGGCCTGCGGGAGGCGGCCGGGATGTTCGCAGCGCTCGCGGAACGCGGCGGCCTGGTGGTGGGCGGCGACACCGGGCCGTGCCGTCTCGCCGCCGTGATGGGCGCGAGAACCGTGGCTCTGTTCGGACCGACGCTGACGACCAGGTACGGACTTCACCGCGCCTGGACGGTCGATCTGCAGGGCATGCCGGGCTGTTCCGTGCGTCGACCGACCGCGATCACCGACCAGGAATGTTGGTGGTCCGGGCGCTGCCCCCTGGACGCGCGCGAACCCGCCTGCCTGGCCGACATCACGGTCCAAAACGTCCTGGATTCTTTCCGCGACCTGCATCGCTCTCCGTAGTTGGGCTGCTTCTCGGGGTAAAGCCGTTTTCCCCGGTTGAGGTCGGGCACCACGGGGTGCGTGACTCTCGACGCGACGGAAACGCCCCGGCCGGGCCGAGGGGCGGCGGCCGTTCCGGCCCGGCCGGAGGCCGTGCTTTTCGACCGGGACGGGACGCTCTGCCGTGACATCCCCTACAACGGCGATCCTCGGCGGGTCGTCCTCATGCCCACGGCCGCGGCGGCGCTGCGCCAGCTGCGACAGCACGGGATTCCCACGGCGGTCGTGTCGAACCAGAGCGGCATCGGGCGCGGCCTGCTGACCTGGGAGGCCGTCCACACGGTCAACATCCGGCTCGCGGCGATGCTCGGCGGCGCGGTGGCCTTCCACGTCTGTCCGCACGTCCCGGCGGACGGGTGCGGCTGCCGCAAGCCCGCGCCCGGCCTGCTGGTGACGGCATGCCACACCCTCGGCGTGCGACCACGGCGCGTGGTCATGATCGGCGACATCGGCGCGGACATGGCCGCCGCGGCCGCCGTGGGTGCCCGCGGAGTGCTGGTGCCGACCCCGGCCACCAGGCGGGAGGAGATCGCCGCCGTGCCTGAGGTCGCCCCCGACCTGCTGGCCGCGCTCGCCCGTGTGTTCTCGGCTCCCTTCGGTCCCGCATGAGTACGCGGGTGCTGGTCGCGCGGCTCGACAGCGACGGCGACGTCCTGCTGTCCGGGCCGGCAGTGCGCGCGGTGCGGGCAGGCGCAGGGCATGTGACCATGCTCGTCGGGCCGCGCGGCCGCGCTGCGGCGGGTCTGCTGCCCGGCGTCGACGACATCATCGTCTGGCGCTGCCCCTGGATCGACGCCGAGCCACGGCCCGTCGGACGAGCCGACATCGACGGGCTCGTCCGGCGACTGAGCGTGGGTGCGTTCGACGAGGCGCTGATCCTCACGTCGTTCCACCAGAGTCCGCTGCCCCTGGCACTGCTGCTGCGCTTGGCCGGGATCCGGCGAGTCGCGGCGGCGAGTGAGGACTATCCGGGCTCCCTGCTCGACGTCCGCCATCGGCTGCCGGACAGTGGCCTGCACGAGGTCGAGCGGGCGCTGTCGACCGCGTCCGCGGCCGGATACCCGCTGCCCGCGGGGGATGACGGACGCCCTCGCATCCGCGGGCCGATTCCGGACACCCAGCGGCTGACCGGCTCCCGGCCCTACATCGTGCTGCATCCCGGAGCGTCGGTACCCGCCCGGCGGTGGCAGCCCAGCCGCTTCACCGCTTTCGCCGCGGCTCTGGCCGGGAAGGGCCATCGGGTGGTCGTCACCGGAGCTGCCGACGAGGCCGCTCTGACGGCGTATGTCGCCGGCGCCGTCGGACGCGACCTGGGCGGGGCGACCGACCTGGTGACGCTCGCCGGGGTGCTGGCGGGCGCCCGCACCGCCGTCATCGGCAACACCGGGCCGGCGCACCTGGCCGCGGCCGTCGGGACGCCGGTCATCTCGCTGTTCGCGCCCACAGTGCCGGCCGAACGCTGGGCGCCCTACTCCGACCGCGTGGTCGTCCTCGGCGATCTCGACATCGACTGCGCCGGGTGCAGAGCACGTCTGTGCCCGGTGCCCGGCCACCCCTGCCTGTCGACCGTCACCGTCAGCGACGTGCTTGCCGCGGTCGAGGCGGTAACCCGCGACGCCGCCGATGGGAACCGGCCCCTGGAGGCGACAGCATGAAGATCTGTATGGTCTCCGAGCACGCCAGCCCCCTCGCACTCCTGGGCGGAGTGGACGCCGGCGGCCAGAACGTCCACGTCGCGGCCCTGTCCAGCGCCCTCGCGCGGCGCGGGGCACAGGTCGTGGTGCACACCCGGCGCGACTCGCCCGGGCCGCCGCGCCGGGTTCCGTTGACGGACGGCGTCGAGGTCGACCATGTCCCGGCCGGGCCGACTCGTCCCGTTCCCAAGGACGACCTCCCGCCCTACATGGGCGGCTTCGCCGCGGATCTGCGCGACCAGTGGGCGCGTGAACGGCCCGATGTCGTGCACGCCCACTTCTGGATGTCGGGAGCGGCTGCACTGGCCGCCGCGCGGCCCCTGGGGATCCCCGTGGTGTTCACCAGCCACGCGCTGGGCGTGGTCAAGCACCGGCACCAGGGATCCAAGGACACCTCACCGCCCGACCGGGCGGAGACCGAGGCACGTCTGGTCCAGGAGGTGGACGCGATCGTCGCCACCTGCACCGACGAGCTGTTCGAGCTGGTGCGTCTCGGGGCACCCGGCAACCGCATCAGCGTCGTGCCGTCCGGGGTGGACCTGGCCGCGTTCACGCCGCATGGGCCAGCGGCCGCGCGCGTTCCTGGGCGGCTTCGGGTCCTGTTCGTCGGCCGTCTCGTCGAGCGCAAGGGCATCGGGAACCTGATCGAGGCGGTCGCCGCGCTGCCGGGAACCGAGCTGCTGATCGCCGGCGGCTCGGACCGCTCCGAACTGGACCAGGACGCCGAGGCCGGCCGGCTGCGCCAGCTGGCCCGGCTTTCCGGCGCCGATGACCGGGTGACGCTGCTCGGCCGGGTGGGGCGGGCCGAGCTGCCGGCGCTCTACCGGTCGGCCGACGTGGTCGCCTGCGTTCCGTGGTACGAGCCCTTCGGGATCGTCCCGGTCGAGGCGATGGCCTGCGGGGTGCCGGTGGTGGCCAGCGCCGTGGGCGGTCTCATCGACACCGTCGTCGACGGCGGGACCGGGCTGCACGTGCCACCCCGATGCCCGGAACGGATCGCGGAGGCGCTCTCCGAACTCGCCGCCGACCCGGACGGGCGAGCACGGCTGGGAGCCGCCGGAGCGCGACGGGCCCAGGCGCTGTTCTCCTGGGAACGCGTCGGTGCCCTGACGATGAACGTCTACCGGCGGCTGCGCGACGCGCACGGCGAGGATGCCAAGCGCGCCGGGAGCCGGACCGGCGCACGTCGACCCGTCGGGACGCGGCCATGAGTAGGGGCCGCGTCGACAGCGACCGGTCCCGCCGCGGCCGCCCCGGCGACTCCCCTGGTGACCGTCTTGGCGACGCTGATCGCCACGTCCGGGAGCTGGCTGCGACGCTGCCCACGCTCGACGTCACACGCCTGGAGCGGTGGGGCGCTCGGCTGGCCGGCCTGCTGCCTGATGGCGGACGTCTCCTGGCGGCCGGCAACGGCGGCTCGGCGGCCCAGGCACAACACCTGACAGCCGAGCTGGTCGGCCGCTTCCAGGACGAGCGACCGGCGATGTCGGCCATCGCCCTGCACGCCGACACCTCGTCGCTCACCGCGATCGGCAACGACTACGGCTACGACGAGGTCTTCGCCCGCCAAGTGCGCGCGCACGGCCGGCCCGGCGATGTGCTGATGCTGCTGTCGACCTCCGGACGCAGCGCCAACCTGCTGCGGGCCGCCACGACCGCCGGCGAGCTGGGACTCACCGTCTGGGCCCTGCTGGGCCCACCGCGCAGCCCACTGGCCGGACTGTGCCACGAGACCGTCGGCGTCGGAGGAACCACCGAAGCCGGCATCGCCGGATCACGCCCGAATCCCTCCGTCCCCACCTCCACCGTGCAGGAGGTGCATCTGGTGGCCGTGCACCTGCTGTGCGCGGCGTTCGACGGCGCACTGGGCGCGGTGCGAGGCGCCGACCGAGCCGTGGCGGAGGATGGCCGCATCGCCGCCGAAGACGGCTTTCCAGGCCATAGTGGGGAGCGTCCCGAGGGCCAGCGGACATCTGGCGCCCGGCGACCGGGCCCGGGGCAGGCACGCCGGACAGACGGCGATCCGCCGACAGCACCGGGCAAGGGCAGGCCCGGCAGCCGGGCCGCCGGGAGGGGAGGTCACCGACCCATCGTGGTGGTGGGCGACACCCTGCTCGACCGCGACATCAGCGGCCACGCCGCCCGGCTCGCCCCCGACGCGCCGGTGCCCGTGCTAGACGGCCTCGACGTGACCGAACGTCCCGGCGGCGCCGGCCTCGCCGCGATCCTGCTCGCAGGCGACGGCGCGCCGGTGACGCTGATCACCGCGCTGGCCCGGGACAGCGCGGGGCATCGGCTGGCGGCGATGCTCATCGAGGCGGGGGTGGAACTCGTCGACCTCGGCCTCACCGGAAACACACCGAGCAAGATCCGGATCCGGGCCGGCGGGCGGTCTCTGGTCCGGTTGGACGATGGCGGGGAAGGCCAGGTGGAAGGTTCCCTTCCCCTCGCGGTGCGCACCGCGCTCGACCGGGCCGCCGCAGTGCTCGTGTCGGACTACGGCCGCGGAGTCGCCGCCTCGCCGCCGCTGCGTTCCGCGCTCACGCGCCGGGGCGGAGTCCCACTGGTGTGGGACCCACATCCGCGCGGTGCCGCGCCCCTGGCCGGCGCCACCCTGGCGACGCCGAACGCGGCGGAGGCGGCTGGCGCGGCCCCCGGCATCGAGGGGGTGTCGCTGTCCGCCGTCTGTGCACGGGGACGGACACTGGCGGCTCGATGGGATGTCGGCGCTGTGGCGATCACTCTTGCCGAACGCGGCGCGATGCTGGTGACCGGGGGCAGCGCACCCCCGCTTCTCACTCCGGCCCTTCCGGTCAGCGGTGGTGATGCCTGCGGTGCCGGGGACCGGTTCGCCGCGAGCGCGGTCGAGGCGTTCGCCGCCGGGCGGCTTCCCTCCGAAGCGGTGGCGGCCGCGACCCGGCAGGCCGGCGAGTTCGTCGCCGCCGGGGGCTCCGCGTCCGTCCATCCGCCCGGCGGTGGGCCTGCGGACCGCGGGCAGCCATCGCCCCGGGCGACCGACGGCGGTCCGCCGCGGGGGAAGAGCGACGGGCGCGCCGTGGCGGCCGCGGTACGGGCGCGGGGCGGCACCATCGTCGCGACAGGCGGCTGCTTCGACCTCCTGCACGCCGGTCACGTAGAGGTCCTGCGTGCCGCCCGTTCGCTGGGCGACTGCCTGGTGGTCTGCCTGAACAGTGACGACTCGGTGCGCAGGCTCAAGGGCCCGGACCGCCCGCTCGTCGGGGCGGCGGACCGCGCGGCAGTGCTCCGGGGGCTGGACAGCGTCGACGCTGTGATGATCTTCGACGAGGACACACCCGCGCGGCTGCTCGCCGACCTGCGCCCGGACATCTTCGCCAAGGGCGGTGACTACGCGGTGGCCCACCTCCCGGAAGCCGGAATCGTCGCGTCCTGGGGTGGCCAGGCGGTCGTCCTGCCGTACCTGGCCGGCCGTTCCACCTCGACCCTCATCAGAGAGGCGGTGCGCCGTGGCAGCAGCTGACGGTGACCAGCAAATCCCGAAAACACCGGGAGCAGCCGGAACGCGGGCGGGCTCAGGCACGGACGGACCCGGCACGGTTCTGATCACCGGCGGGGCGTCCGGGCTCGGCGCGGCGACGGTCGCCGCGGTCCGTGCGGCCGGCGGGCGCCCCCTTGTCCTGGACCGCGTTCTGGCACCAGACGTGCCGAAAGACGATCAAGAAGCCGTCGACCTCGCCGCCACCCGGGATGCCGAGGCGGCGGTGCGCACCCTCGTCGACCGTGCCGGAGGGCAGCTTCACGGTGTGTTCACCGCTGCGGGAACCGATACGCCCGCGCCGCTGGACGAGCTGGACGCAGCGGCCTGGGAGCGCATCGTGGCGGTGAACCTGCTGGGAACCGCCGCCGTGGTGCGCGCGGCGCTCCCTTATCTGCGCCCCGGCCGCGACCGGCGGGCCGGCGACGGCACGAGCGGCAACGGCGCGACGGGCCGGATCGTGACCTGCGCGTCGACCCTCGGTCTCCGCGTCGCGGGGGACGCCTCCGCGTACTGCGCCTCGAAGTTCGGCGTGGTCGGCTTCACCCGGGCACTCGCCGAGGAGCTCAAGGGCCAGGTCGGGGTCACCCTCCTGGTGCCGGGCGGCATGTCGACCGCCTTCTTCGACGATCGCGACGAGCAGTACAAGCCCGGGCCCGACGCGAAGCTGAACCGTCCCGAGGACGTGGCCGCCGCCGTCGTGTTCGCGCTGGGGCAGCCACCGGGATGTGAGATCAGAGAGATTGTGATCACGTCGTCGTGGGAGACGTCCTACCCGTGAGCCCGAGGCGTGAGGCGTCGCGGCTGGCGGGCGGCGGCCAACGGTTGGCCGAGCGCCGCGCCTGGTCAACCCGGGCTCCCGGCGCGCTGTCCTCGGCCTCGGCAGCCTGCGAACCGGCCGCGGGCACCGTCGTGGCCCTGCGCGCCCTGGGGCTGGGGGACCTGCTCACCGCTCTTCCCGCGCTCCGCGGCCTGCGCCGCCACCTGGTTGCCGAGCTGCCCTGGCACCGGCTCCTGCTCGCCGGACCGGCCTGGCTCGAACCCGTGGCCATGCTCTCCGAAGCTGTCGACGGCCTGGTGCCGGCAGACCCACTCGGACCGGTGGCGGTAACGGCACCCACGCTGGCGGTGAACCTGCACGGGCGAGGACCCGAGTCCACGGAGACGCTGCGGTGGACCAGTCCATCCTCCCTGTGGGCCTTCGACCTGCCGGGCGGATGCCCGTGGGAGCCACCGACGCTCACGCGGGCCGACCGCGCGGACGAGCATGAGGTGTCTCGATGGTGCCGGCTGCTGGCGGCATACGGGGTGAGTTGTGACCCCACGGAACTAGGACTGCCGGTACCGCCTGGCCCGCCGGCGGTTCGCGGCGGGTGGGCGCCAGACCCGATCGCCACCCGCGCCGATCGACGCAAAAAAAACACCGGCCGCGGAGAAGGGAGCGCGTCTGGTCCGACCATCATCCATTCAGGCGGTGCGGCTCCCGCCCGGCGGTGGCCCGGGCGCCGATGGGCGGCCGTGGCCCGGCAGCTCGCCCGTGACGGCCACCAGATCGCCCTCACGGGCTCCGCGGCGGAACGCGGCCTCGCCCTGCGGGTGGCCACGGGCGCCGGACTTCCCCCATCCACGGTGCTGGCCGGAAGGCTGGACCTCGTCGCGCTCTGTGCCCTCGTCGCGCGTTCCCGCCTGGTGCTGAGTGCCGACACCGGAGTCGCGCACCTCGCCACCGCCTACCGGAAACCTTCAGTAGTGCTGTTCGGGCCCGTGTCGCCAGCCGAGTGGGGGCCGCCCCCCGAACGGCAGGAGCACCGCGCCCTGTGGGCCGGGCACCACAGTGATCCCCGGAGCGGGACACCCGCCCCGGGGTTGCTCGCGCTCACTGTCGATCAGGTCCTGCGTGAGGTCACCAGCCTGGAGCAGGTCGCATGGCCTCGTACGACGAGCGGTACGGGCCCGTGATCCGGCAGCGCCACGGAGGGGATCACGAAGTGTGGCTGACTTCCTGAGACACGGCGTTCGGGCCGTCGTAGGACCGATCGGTGATGTGCTCCAAGGCGGTCACCACCTCCCTGGAAGCGCCCTCCTGGCGGGCTGTCTCGACGAGCGTGCGCCGGTCCGCCGGGTAGTCGATTCCCTTGAGGACCTTCTGAACCTCGATTGGATTGGCCATAACGGCAGGGTCACCGTTCACGAGCAGGCAAAACCCGAGGAGACGTCCATGTCCAGCCGTCCAGCCAGCCATCACCCAACAGGACTACTCAGTCACCTCCGGCGTGCTCGCGGTCAGCGTGTTCGCACTCCTCACGATCGCCCTCTCCGCCGCCAACGCCCGCTGGCCCGCCGTGCGTACCGTCTCCACGGTGTCCCGGTCGTCGCTGCTCCGAGGGGGCGGTGTCATGTCCACTCCCAGTTCGAGATCCAGGCAGGGTCCTGACCTGTCCGGCGTAGGTCGGCGCGGATGCCGTCGCGTTCGCGGGCGTAGCGCTCGGCCAGTTCACTCCTGCGGTCGGACGAGCCCGTCGCGCGTTGTAGCGCGGCGATGGCCACGTCGTGCCGGGTGACGCCGTTGCTGGCCAGCAGGTCGTAGGGCGTGGTCGTGGTGCCTTCCTCGACGTAGCCTTTGACGTGGAAACGGGTCGCGTTCGGGCGGCCGTGGAGGCATTCGTGGATCGCCGACGGGTAGCCGTGGAAGTCGAAGACGACCGGGACGTCGTCGGCTCCGAAACAGGCCGTGAACTCGTCGTCGGACAGCCCGTGCGGATGCTGGTCGGGTGGGGGCAGGGTGAGCAGGTCGACGACGTTGGTGACCCGAACCCGCAGGTCGGGAAGGTCGCGGCGCAGCATCCACGCCGCCGCCAGCGTCTCGACGGTGGGGACGTTGCCGGCGCAGGCGAGAACCACGTCGGGCGGTCCGCCGCGGTCGCTGCCGGCCCAGGCCCAGGCGGCGGCGCCGGCGCGGCAGTGGGCGCGGGCCTGGTCGAGGGTGAGCCATGGGGGGCTGGGGTTCTTGCCGGCGACGACGACGTTGATGTGGTCGGTGGAGGCCAGGCAGTGGGCCATGGTGACCAGCAGGGTGTTGGCGTCCGGGGGGAGGTAGACGCGGGCCGCGCCGGCTTTCTTGGTCAGGATGTTGTTGATGAACCCGGGGCCCTGGTGGCTGTAGCCGTTGTGTTCCTGCCGCCATCCTTCGCTGGTGAGCAGGTAGTTCAGGGAGGCGACCGGTGCCCGCCACGGCACCTCGCGTGCCATCTTCAGGAACTTGGCGTACTGGTTGACCATGCTGTCCACGATGGGGACGAACGCCTCGTAGCAGGGGAACAGGCCGTGCCGACCGGTGAGCAGGTAGCCCTGCAGCCAGCCCTGACAGTTGTGCTCGGACAGCACCTCCATCACCCGCCCGGCCGGGTCGAGGTGTTCGGCATAGCCCGGGACGGGCCACTGCCAGGCCCGCCCGGTCGCGTCGAGGACCGCGCCGAGCTTGTTGGAGTCCAGCTCGTCGGGGCACATGATCCGGAAGTCCCGGGAGTGTTCGGTGGCGCGCATCAGTTCCGCCAGCCACGGCCCCAGCGTCGGTGTCGCTCCGACCCGGCCCTGCCCGGCCCGGGGTACCGCGACCGCGAAACGGTCCAGCTCCGGCAGCGGCAGATCGCGCCGGAGCCGGCCGCCGTCGGCCTCCGCGACCGCGCCGAGACGGTGATCACCGGTCGGGCAGCAGGCCAGGATGTCGTCGGCCGGGCGTCCATCGGCGTCGAACAGCTCTTCGGGGCGGTAGGAGCGCAGCCAGGTCTCGAGCGCCGCCAGCTGCCGCGGGTCGTGGTGGACGTCTTCGAACGGCACCTGATGGGCGTTGAAGGTGTCCTCCAGCGCCATCCCATCGACCTCGGACGGCAGACCCCAGCCCTTGCGGCTGCGCAGGATCAGCATCGGCCACGCCGGGCGCTCCGGCCGGTGTCCGCCGCGGGCCTGTTCCTGGAGAGCGCGGATCCGCTGCCAGGCGTCGCGCAGCGCCGCCTCCACCAGCGCGTCGGCGTCGAACTCGGGGTCGAGGTAGTCGCCGCGCACGTCGACGATTCGTGGCGCCCAGCCGTAGCCGCGGTAGAGCGTGCACAGCTCCTCCTCGCTCATCGACCCGGTCTGCGTCGGCGAGGAGATCTTGTAGCCGTTGTCGTGCAGGATCGGTAGCACCGCGCCGCCGGTGACCGGGTCGAGGTACTTGGTGCCGTGCCAGGCCGCCGCCGTCGGCCCGGTCTCCGCCTCGCCGTCCCCGACCAGGCACGCGACCAGCAGGTCCGGCCGGTCCAACGCGGCGCCGAACGCGGTCGACAGGGCGTACCCCAGCTCCCCGCCCTCGTGGATCACCCCGGGCACGGCGGGCGAGAGGTGACTGGGAAAGCCACCCGGCCAGGAGAACCGGCGCACCAGCTCGGCCAGTCCGGCCCCGTCGCGGCTCAGCGCCGGATCGAGATCGGCGTGCGTGCCCTCCAGCCAGAGATTGGCGTGGTTGGCCGGTGCGCCGTGACCAGGACCGGTCACCAGCAGCGTCCGCTGGCCCGTGCTCCGGACCAGCCCGTTGAGCGTGGCGTAGACGAGCGTGATGCCGGGACAGGTCCCCCAGTGACCGAGCAGACGCGGCTTGAGGTGCTCGACCCGCAGGGGCACACGCAGCAGGACGTTGCCCCGCAGGAAGATCATCGCTGCCGCGGTGAAGTCGGCGGCACGCCGGTATCGGCGCATCGAGTCGCGGTCGAGCCCCAGCTCGCCTCGACCAGGCTGCCTCCAGCCGGCCGCCACGGCTCTACTCCTTGCCCTGCAGCGCCCGGGCCAGGTCGGCCTTCGTCATGGACGAGTAGCCCCTCACCCCGGCCCGCCTGGCACGCTGGATCAGCTCGTCGCGGGTGTTGCCCTCCACGTCGATCCCGCCGAAGGTCTCCCCCTCGCCCCTGCGCCTGGCCGACTGCGGGAGTTTCGAACGGGAGTCGGACGGCCCGGGCTCGTCCTTCAGCTCCCAATGATCGCTCTTCTTCTCGGCGATGTTCTTCACCGCGCCCCACGCGGTCCGGTGGGCCCGTTCCTCGTCGCCGTATTCCTCATGGGCGTTGTCCAGGGTCTTCTCATAGGTGCGCCGCACCTTGGCCGGTGAGCGACGCAAGGTCCCCGGCAGCTCTTCGCGGTCGGTCGGCATGATCGCCTCCTTTGTCGGTCGCTCGGCAGCCGCTGGCTGCCGTCAGTGTTCGCCACGGCCTGACGTGTCAGGCCGAGTACACATGGGTGTCCTCGGCCTCGGCGATCGTCGCGTTCGGCGAAGGCAGGAATCCGAGCTGAACGATCTGTTCCGAGCTGGTCGAGGCGAGCAGCCAGTCGGCGGCCACGTGCGCCCGATTCCCGCCGGACCCGAGGGCGAGCAGGTGGTAAGCGCGGGTGATGAACGCGGCCGGGGCGCCGGAGAGATGCAGGCCGAGCGGATTGGCGACGGCGTCGGTGCCGCCGAGATCGACGACGAAACCGAGGTCGCGGTGACGGTACGGCAGTGCCTTGCCATGGCCGAGTGACGCGGCGACGTTGCGGCCGGCGGCCGCGCCCTGGCGCACGGCGTGCTGTGCCGTCTGCCCGGCCGGGGCCCCGTTCCTGGTGACGTCGGGGACGGCCGCGGCGTCCCCGAGCGCGAACATGCCCGACAGGCCGGGAACGGACAGGTTCTCGTCGACCACGAGCCGGCCCTTGACGGTCTCGGTACCGACCTTCTCCATGAGCGGGTTCGGTGTCACGCCCGCGCACCAGACAAGGGTGTGAGTCGGGACGGTCTCGTTGTCGCTCAGGGTTACGGAGGTCGCCGTGACCGCGGAGACAGACGTCTCCAGCCGGACCTCGACACCACGCTCACGCAGGACCTTCATGGCGCCGTCGCCGAGAGTCTCATCCAGCTCGGGAAGGATCCGCGGCGCCTGATCGAGAAGGATCCAGCGAAGGTCCTCCGGTGTCAGGCGGGGGAAGCGGTCGAGAGCTTCCAGGGTGAACCGGCGCATCTGGGCGGCCAGTTCGGTTCCGGTGTAGCCGGCGCCGGCGACCAGGAAGGTGCATCTGGCCCGCCGCTCGGCGGTATCCACGCAGGCGTCGGCGTGCTCGAGCTGCCGTAGGACGTGATCGCGCAGGTAGACGGCCTCGGCGAGGTTCTTCAGGCCGAGGCCGTGCTCGGCCAGGCCGGGGATGTCCGGGACGCGGGTCAGTGATCCGGGAGCGAGGACCAGCCGGTCCCAGCCGAGCTCCGACGTCGAGCCGTCCCGGTCGACCACGCTGACGCTCCCGCTGGTGGTGTCGACGTCGACGGCATGGCCGAGCCGGAGCACCGTTCGGCGCAACAGGCCTCGGACGGGGACGGCCACATGCCTCGGCTCGACGCTGCCCGCGCACACCTGGGGCAGAAGAGACGTGTAGAGCAGATGGTCGGTCGGTGAGACGAGCACGAGATCCGCGGCGTCGGCCGGCAGGCGGGCTTCCAGATGACGGAGCACGCCGAGGCCGGCGAACCCCGCTCCGACGACGACGACCCGTGGCCGACGGCCGCCCGATGGTCGGATACGGGGAGCACCTCCGGAAGATGTCGTGCCGGCCGCGCGTGGAACGTGGTCGTCGCCGCGGGTGCGAAGTCCGTCGATCGTGCGGACGACCCGTGCGACGGTGATGGAATTCCTCACGATGCAATGCCCTCCCGCTGCTGGTTCTGTCGTGTCATGCGCGGCTGGGCGGCACCAAAACCCCTCGGCGGGCCCGGAACGTGAAGGTGGCCCGGCGTCGCCCGCCGGCCTCGCCGGCTCGGTTACGGTCAAGGTCGCTGTCGGCCGGGGGGAGGGAGCTCCGCCAGCGCCGGCGCACGTCAACCGACGGGAAAGCCGGGCGCGGCAGGTATGCGTCGCGGGGCCTGCCTCGTCGCGGCGGCACCAGGCCGGCGCACCCTCGAGCGCGTCCGGGCCGATCCGGCGCCAGCGGACAGGGCCGGGCCACCTGCCCATCGCCTTTCCGGGTGCCTGCGAACGCGCCACGGAAAACACGTGACGTCGGCTGTCACCGGGGTATCGACCGGGTCATGGATCACGCCCAGGCCCCCGTTCTCGACGCACTCGCGGCCTATCACCGCGCCGGCAGGTACGCGTTCACCCCACCCGGGCACAAACAGGGCCGCGGCGCCGATCCGCGAGTGCGGGCGGTCCTCGGCGCGGACACGTTCCGCGCCGATGTCCTGGCCACCTCAGGTCTGGACGACCGGCAGACCTCGGGCGGGTTCGTCGCGGAGGCCGAGGAACTCATGGCCCACGCGGTGGGAGCCGAGCACGCCTTCTTCTCCACCTGCGGCAGCTCCTTGTCAGTCAAGGCGGCGATGCTCGCGGTAGCGGGCGGGCGGGGCGAGCTGCTGGTGGGGCGGGACGCACACAAGTCGGTGATCTCCGGGCTGATCCTGTCCGGCCTGCGGCCACGATGGGTGCGTCCGCGCTGGGACGGGGAGCTTCACCTGGCGCATCCGCCGTCCGCGGCGGAGGTGGAGGCGTGCTGGGAACGCTGGCCGGACGCCGCGGGCATGCTGGTGACGAGCCCGACCCCCTACGGCACCTGCGCCGACCTCGCGACCATCGCCGAGGTCTGTCACCAGCGGGGCCGTCCGCTGATCGTGGACGAGGCCTGGGGCGCGCATCTTCCCTTTCACGAGGATCTTCCGACCTGGGCGATGGACGCCGGCGCCGACGTCTGCGTGGTGAGCGTGCACAAGATGGGTGCCGGCTTCGAACAGGGATCGGTCTTCCACCTACAGGGCGATCTGGTCGACCCGGCCCGGTTGCGTGCCTGCGCGGATCTGCTTGCCACGACCAGCCCGAATGTCCTGCTGTACGCGGCGATGGACGGCTGGCGCCGGCAGATGGTGGAACAGGGGCACGGCCTCCTGCAGTCCGCGCTCGACCTCGCCGGCGATCTACGGCTCGCCATCGACGGACTGGACGGCCTGCGGGTAATGCAGGACGAGTTCCTGGGCGTCGAGGCCTCCCATGACCTCGACCGGCTACAGATCGTGGTGGACACCGCTGGCCTGGGAATCAGCGGCTACCAGGCCGCCGACTGGCTGCGCGAGCACGCCCATCTCGACATGGGCATGAGCGATCACCGGCGGATCAGCGCCCAGCTCACCTTCGCCGACGACTCCCACACCGGCCAGCGCCTCGTCACGGCCCTGCAGGGGCTCGTCGACGCCGCACCCGCCCTCCCAAGCCCCACCCCGGTCGAGCTGCCCGACCCGACCGCCCTCGAACTCGAGACCATCGCCCTGCCCCGGGACGCGTTCTTCGGCCCGACCGAGGCCGTCCCTCCGCGGGGGGCGGTGGGACGCATCGCGGCCGAACAGCTCACCCCCTACCCACCCGGCATCCCCGTCGCCCTGCCCGGCGAGCGGATCAACGCGGCAGTGGTTCAGTATCTCCTCACCGGCCGCGAAGCGGGCATGGCGATACCCGACGCCGCGGATCCCGACCTGGCCACCATCCGGGTGGCCCGCACCTGACGCGGCGAGGTGAGCCCGCACCGGCCGCGGGCGATCTCAGGCCCGCCGGCCCAGCGGGCGAGGCACGGCTGCCGAGAACTCCTACGGCCGGATCACCGATCGGAGACCGACAGCAAGAACGCGCCCATGGACAGCCCGCTCGGGCACGTTGCTGACGAACACCGCCGCGACGGTGACCGCACTGACCACCCCACCACCCACCAGGCTTGCGCCGATCACCACCGATTCGGGGATGCCGTCCAGCAGCGCCCCGAGCGCGAGGGCAGTGCCACAAGCCCGCCGGCTCACCCTCCGAGGGTTGCTGCCCCCCCCAGAACGTTTCCGGTGGCGCGCCCCCTGCCACGCCAGCATTATGTTGCAGCCCGTATAGACGATCGCGCCGGCAACCGCTCCGAACACGGTGGGGGTCAGACCACCCTGCTCGTACGCCTCCGAGATCAGATCGAAGGCCACCGCGGACAGCAGGACGCCGGCGCCGAACGCCATCACCGAGGCGACCACCCGCGGCGGTAGTCGCACCAGATCACCCACGGCGGAACCCACCAGCAGCGCGGACCCGGCCAGCAGCCCCCACCCGCCTGCCTCGATCCATCCCGGCATGATCCACCCAGTTTCGCAGGCCGCG
>NZ_KB893768.1 GCF_000374165.1 Parafrankia elaeagni | reverse complement strand
CGAGCCGGTCCAGCCGGTCGAACAGGGCCGCCAACGGGCCGGCGCCGGGTAGCGCGGCCGGGTCGGGCAGCGCCTGGCCGGCGGCGGTGGCCTCCGCCTCGGGTATGCGGCGGGCCAGCGCGAACAGTTCGACGAGCTCGTCGGGTCGCAGCGGCGGTGGTGTGTCGGGGTCGAGCCGGTCCGGGACGGCGCCGAGGGCGGCCTCGTTGGCCGCCAGCCACTCGGAGACACCCGCGGCCCGCACCCGGCCGTGCGGGAGGTCGAACTCGTGCTCCTCGCCGCGCAGCAGCTCGATGAGGTCCAGCTCCAGCGCCCTGGTCCGGGATCGCACCGTGTCGAGTTCCGCCGCGAGCCGCTCGACCTGGCGGGCCTCGCGGGCGAGGTCCACGTCGCCGACCGCGGACTGGATCTCCACGACGGACGCCCGCAGCTGCTCGATGTGGGCCTGGCTGGAACCGAGGACCGCCACGGACAGGTGGCGCAGCTCGGTGGGGATCTTCTCCTGCAGGACGACCAGGGCCTGCTCGTCCTGCGCGGTGACGAGCACGCGGCGCCCGTGCGCCACGAGATGACAGACCAGGTTCGCGATGGTGTGGCTCTTCCCGGTGCCCGGCGGCCCCTGCACGGTGACTCCGCGCGCGGTCGCGAGCTGTGCGGCGACCCGTTCCTGGTCGTCGTTGGTCGGCAGCGGCATGAGCAGCCGGGCGCCGGTGGCGGCCCACCCGTCGTCGACCCCGCGCGGATCGCCGGGGTGCCCCGGCCCCGCTCCGCCCGCGCCCAGGCCGCCGCGGCCGGGCTCGTCCCAGCCACTGCGGGCCTCGCCGAAGGCCTCCGCCACCAGCGACTCCGTGGCGACGACGGCCGCCACCGCCTCGGGCAGGAAGTCACGCTCGGCCATCGCCTCCCGAAGCTCGCTGTAGAAACGGGCGCCGGTCGCCGGCCGCGGGCGCAGGAACAGCGCCCAGGTGTCGACGACCCGGGCGCTGGGCCCGGGCGGCGGCAGGTCGGGCCCGTCGAGGACCGCCGCGTCCAGCCCGAGCGGGGCCGCCAGCTGGGCGTGCAGCCGGGTGAGCTCGGCAGGATCCCAGACGTCCGGCGGGCTGGTGCGCAGCCGGTCGCGCAGGGCGGGCAGCTCGCGAAGCTCCGGCGCCTCCAGACCGCGCACCGGGTCGGTCTCCACCGAGGTGGTGCCGTCGACCAGCACCCGGATGACGCCGTCGTCCTGATCGACGTCGAGGCGGACCGGGGTGATCAGCAGGGGGTGTTCGACGATGACCTGCTCGCCCCCGGCGGCGGCGACCCGCCAGCTGAGCAGCGAATGGCCCCACACGAGCTGCAGGCCGGTGGTGTCGTGGCTGTGGCGCAGCCGCAGGTCGAACAGCCGCTCGTAGAGACCACGCGCGGCATACGCGGCGCGGGCGGCCGGTGCCCAGGGCTGCCACGCCTCCTGGAGCCAGCGGTCGTGGGCCCGGATGACGGCCTCCGGATCGTCCCCGCGTTGCGCGGCCCGCTCGCGCAGGTCGGCGGGCAGGGCAGGCGGCAGGTCGGGCCGGACGTCCACTCCGCCCAGGTAGGCGTACAGCGCGCGGGGGACCCGCGGCGGTACGGGAACCGGGACCTTGCCCACCTCCAGCCAGCTCTCCCGCGTCTGCCCGGGGCCCAGCCTCACCTGGGGATGGGACGGCACGTCACGGGGCAGCACCGGCGCCGGGTCGTACTCGGCCAGCCGGCGCCGCGGGGCGCCGCGCAGATCGGTGGCGAGGGCGGCCAGGTAATCCAACAGACGCAGGGACCGGCTTTTGACCTGGTCGAGGGCGGGCATCGGCTCCTCCGGCGGGTGGGTCAGGTGGCGCGGAGCTCCCGCCGGCCGCAAAAGGGCGGGCTGGCGGGACACCGCGACGATACGGCTCCGGTCGGACAGAACCCTCGCGCTCGCGGACCCGGCCGTGCCGCACCCCGCACGCCGCGCCGCACGCCGCGCCGCACGCCGCGCCGCACGCCGGGCCGCCGCGCGCGTCGCCGCGCCAGGTGCGCCGCGGCGACCTGCCCGCATATGCTCCGCAGGTGTACGCCCGTCCGCTCCGCCCGTCCGCCACGCGATGACCGGCTATCTGCGGGACGCCGACGAGATCTATCGCGAGTCGTTCGCGACGATCCGCGCCGAGGCGGATCTGCGCAGCCTGCCGGCGGACATCGTCCGGGTGGCCGTGCGCATGATCCATGCCTGCGGGATGGTCGACCTCACGGCCGACATCGGCTGCTCCGCGGGTGTCGCCGCCGCCGCGCGCTCAGCGCTCGCCGGCGGCGCACCGGTGCTGTGCGACACCGAGATGGTCGCCGCCGGCGTCATCCGCCGCCGGTTGCCAGCGGGCAACGCCGTGATCTGCACCCTCTCCGACCCGCGGGTGCCCGAGATCGCCCGCCGGGCGGGCACCACCCGCTCCGCGGCCGCGGTCGAGCTGTGGCGGGATCATCTCGGCGGCGCCGTCGTGGTCGTCGGCAACGCGCCGACGGCGCTGTACCGCCTGCTCGAACTGGTCGAAGGCGGTGCGCCCCGGCCCGCGGCGGTCATCGGTGTCCCGGTCGGCTTCGTCGGTGCCGCGGAGTCCAAGGAAGCCCTCGCGAGTTCGCCGAGCGGGCTTGAGTACCTGGTGGTGCGCGGGCGCCGCGGCGGCAGCGCGATCGCCGCCGCCGCGGTGAACGCCCTCGCGCTCGACGCGGACTGACCCGCCCGATGGGCCCAGGACCAGCCCGGGAAGCCGCCGGGCAGCAGCCCGGTGAACCGGCGCCCGGCGAACCGGCGCCCGGCGATCAGGCGCCCGGCGATCAGGCGCCCGGCGGGGCGCGACGGCGGCCGGGGCCCGACCGGGGCCGGCTGCGGTATGGCTGGACCACCGGCGCCTGCGCGACCGCCGCGACGACGGCCGCGTACACGGCCCTGCTGACCGGTGACTTCCCCGACCCGGTGACGATCACCCTGCCTGGTGGTGCGCGGCCCGCCTTCGCGCTCGCCCGCGAGGCGCTCCGCCCCGGCTGGGCCACCGCTTCCGTCGTCAAGGACGCCGGGGACGACCCCGACGTCACCCACGGCGCCGTGGTGACCGCCGTGGTGCGGCCCGGTAGGCCGGGCAGCGGCGTGGTGTTCCGTGCCGGTGCCGGGGTGGGCACGGTGACCAGACCAGGCCTCCCGCTGGCGGTGGGCGAGCCGGCGATCAACCCCGTTCCGCGGCGGATGATGCGCACCGCCGTCGCGGCGGTCGCCGCGCAGTACCCCCGAGCCGCAACGACTCTCGGCGACCCGACGACCGGGCTCGGGGCGGCCGAGGTGGATGTCGAGATCGAGATCAGTGTGGACGGCGGGGAGGACCTCGCGACCCGCACCTGGAACCCCCGGCTGGGCATCCTCGGCGGGCTGTCGATCCTCGGCACGACCGGGATCGTCGTGCCGTACTCCTGCTCGGCCTGGATCGACAGCATCCGGCGCGGCATCGACGTCGCCCGAGCGGCGGGCCACCGGCGGGTGGCCGCGTGCACCGGGAGCACGTCCGAGCAGGTCGCGCGGGACGTGCTCGGGCTCGCCGACGAGGCCCTGCTCGACATGGGTGACTTCGTCGGCGCCGTCCTGAAGTACCTGCGGCGCCACCCCGTCCCGCAGCTGACGGTCGTGGGCGGGGTCGGCAAACTGGCGAAGCTCGCCGCGGGCCACCTCGACCTGCACTCGGGCCGTTCCAGCGTCGACCTGGCCGGCCTCGCCGCGCTCGCGCGGGGGGGCGGCGCGGACGCCGACCTCCAGGACCGGGTGCTTCGGGCCAACACCGCGCTCGGCGCGCTGCGGATCTGCCTGGACGACGGCGTCGCGCTCGGCGACATCATCGCCGCAGGCGCGCTGCGCACCGCCCGGGAGGTTCTGCGGGAGGCGCCGGTGGACGTCGACGTCCTCGTCATCGACCGGGCCGGCCGCCTGGTGGGCCGGGCGGGGCCCGGCCACCCCGCCGACACACACCACTGACCTCGCTGGTCCTACTGGCGTGGCTGCCTGGCTGGCCGGAAAGCGGCCCGGTGCGGGAAATCCCCACGCCGAGTGCGCCGGAATTCACGCACCGGGCCGCCGACGGCACATTCACGCGGCGATGAGACGCACCGCCGCGACGTGATAGCAGGGCTTTCCGTGAATGCCGGCCATGCAGGTGCACTGGCCGGTGGAGGCGGTGCGGTAGGTGGTGCCGTGATGGCCGACGGTGAGCCAGACCCGCCTGCCCCGCAGTGGTGCGAGGCCGCCGAGTTCGAGCAGTTCGAGGGCATCCTCGACCTGGCGTGGCGTGAAGCCCGGGAGGGTGGGAGCTGCCCGGCGGAAGTGCCGGGTGCAGTCGGGGCCGAAGCCGGTGGCGACGCTGGGCGGGCTGCTGAGGGCCCGCCCGCAGCGCAGGCAGAAGGTGGTGGAGGTGGGAACGTCTGTGTCGGCGAGAAGGTCCATATCGGCTCCCCTCAATGTGCAACTATCCAATGATATCTCGCCAGGGGCTGGCCGGGGGTGTTTCGGCGGTCCTGGCAGTGGTGTCCGGCGGAAATCCGGACACGCTGCCCGCGCCTTCCGGGGAAAGGCAACGCGATACCTCGGCGGCAACGGATTCCACCGGACGGGCGGTGGCTTCGGCCGGTGCTCCAGCCGGTGCTCCAGCCGAAGGAGGCGGGACCGGTACGGGACGAACCCTGTCGGTCACGGCACTAGCCTCGGGGCGTCGACGGCGGGTACCGGCCGCTGCGCGGGCTGAGGGAGGACAGGTGGATGTGGGGTCTGGCAGCGACGCCGACCAGGTGGTCACCGGAGAACTGCTGGATCTCGCCGGGCTGCTCGACGACGTCCTCGCCGCCTACGATCTCGGGCCGGCCCCGGTGGCTGTCCTGCACACCATCTCGGAGAACCTGACGTACCGGGTGGAGGACCCGTCCAGCGGGCGCCGGTGGGCCCTGCGGCTGCACCGGCCTGGCTACCACGGCGCCGCCGAGATCGCCGCGGAGCTGGCCTGGGTGGAGGCGCTGCGGGCCGAGGGGGTCGTAGCCACGCCGCCGGTGGTGCGCAACCGGACCGGATCGGCGCTGACCACCGTCCGGTCGGGCCCGGCGGCCCGGCACGGCGTGCTCTTCGCCTGGGTCGAGGGCGCCGAGCCGGAACCCGGCGACGACGCGGCGCTGGTGTCGTCCTTCGGCGTCCTCGGTGACATGGCGGGCCGTCTGCACGAGCATGCGCGGCGCTGGCCGCGGCCGGTCGGCTTCCGCCGGTTCTCCTGGTCCTGGCGGACGACCCTGGGACCGGCCGGGCGCTGGGGAAGCTGGCGGGCGGGCGTGGTCGACGCACTGGGTGCCGAGGCGGGGCCGGTACTGGCAGTGCTGGAACCGGCGGCGGAGGCGATCGAGCGCCGGCTCGCGGCCTACGGCGGGGGCGCCGACCGGGCCGGTCTGATCCATGCCGACATGCGACTGGCCAACCTCCTGATCGGGCCTCCGTCGCCCGGCGGCAGCGGCGGCAGCAGCAGCAGCGGCAGCGGCAGCGGCGGCGGCGGCAGCGGCGGCGGCGGCGTGATCCACCTGCTCGACTTCGACGACTGCGGCTTCGGCTGGTTCCTCTACGATCTCGCGGCCGCGCTCTCCTTCATCGAGCACAGCCCGGTGCTGCCCGGGCTGGTCGGTGCCTGGCTGGACGCCTACCAGGCCCATCGGCGGCTCGCCCCGTCCGATCGGGGGATGGTGCCGACGCTGGTCCTGCTGCGCCGGCTGCTGCTCGTCGGCTGGCTCGGCACCCACCCGCACTCCGATGCCGTGCCCGACCCCGCCGCCTACGCGCGGGACAGCGCGGAGCTGGCCCGGCGCTACCTCGCCGGCGAGTTCCTGCCAGAGCTCGCGTCGGGGCGGCCCTGAGGGGAATGGACCTGACGGAGGAGCAGGTCCCGGGGGCGCCCCGGAACCGTCCGCGGGCCGTCCGGCGCGCCGGCGGTGACCGGTCGCCCACCGTTCGCGGTGGTTGTCAGCGGATGTCCAGCACATGATGGCCGGGTTGCCCGATCGACGACGTTCCTGGGGGAGACGCCCGGACCGGTACGCTCGGTCCGGGAAGCGGAAGGAGCTGGGGCGATCGTGGTCCGATCCAGTCGGGCGTCGGGCAGCCGCGGCGGTGTCGGAATCGGGGGGCCGTGGAAGAGCCGCTGACCGTCGAGGGTGCTGAGCTGGAGGTTCGCACCCTGGGTCCGTGCCGGATCGACTCACCCCTGCTGCCGCTGCTGGGTGAGCGCCCGACCACACAGCACTACATCGACGAGGGTGACAAGGTCCTCCTCGACGACACCCTGACGATGATCTCGTCCCGGAAGGTCCCGCTGGACGAGCTGCCGGGCTTCGAGCCCGCCGGCCCACGGCGCAAGATCTACTTCGACCCGTCCAAGACCCGCGTGGGCATCGTGACCTGCGGCGGGCTGTGTCCGGGGCTGAACAACGTGATCCGTGGCCTGGTCCTGGAGCTGACCAACCACTACGGCGTCAACCGGATCTTCGGTTTCCGGCACGGCTACCAGGGCTTCATCGCCAAGTACGGGCACAGCGTCGTCGACCTCACCCCGGAGCGGGTGGCGCACATCGACGAGGACGGTGGCACGATCCTCGGCACCTCGCGCGGTCAGCAGGATCCGGACGAGATCGTCGACTGCCTGTCCCGGATGAACATCAACATCCTGTTCGTGATCGGTGGGGACGGCACGCTGCGCGGCGCGCGCGCGATCTCCCGGGTGGTCGCCGAGCGCGGGGAGAAGATCGCCGTCGTCGGCATCCCGAAGACGATCGACAACGACATCCCCTACATCGACCAGAGCTTCGGGTTCCAGACCGCGTTCGCGAAGGCCGCGGAGTCGATCCGGGCGGCGTCCGCGGAGGCGACCTCGGCTCCCGGCGGGGTCGGCGTCGTCCGGCTGATGGGCCGGCACTCCGGGTTCATCGCCTGCTACGCGACGCTCGCCAAGAGCGACGCCGACGTCGTCCTCATCCCCGAGCTGCCGTTCACCCTGGAGGGGGAGCGGGGCCTGCTCACCTACCTCCGCCAGCGGGTCGAGAAGCGGGGCCACGCGGTGGTCGTCGTCGCGGAGGGCGCGGGGCAGGACCTGGTAACCGGCCTGCCCGAGTCCTCCGACGCCTCCGGCAACCGCAAGCTCTTCGACATCGGCCCGGAGCTGTCGCGGCGCATCACGGACCACTTCGCCGAGCACGGCACCGAGCTGAACCTCAAGTACATCGACCCCAGCTACCACATCCGCAGCGTGCAGGCGAATCCGTACGACAACGTCTATACGATCCGGTTGGCGCACGCGGCCGTGCACGCGGCGATGTCCGGGCGCACGGAGATGGTCGTCGGGCGCTGGCGGCGCCGGTTCATCCACATGCCGATCGCGCTCGCCGTCAGCCACCGCAACCAGGTCGACCCCGCCGGCGACCTGTGGATGTCGGTGCTGGAGGCCACCGGTCAGCCGTACCGCTTCGGCTGACCGGCCGGCCCCACCCGGCCACGGGAACTACGCGTCCCACGGGAACTACGCGTCCTCGGGCCGGCCCTCACCGGGCCGTGCGGTGAGGCTCACCCGCAGGACCTCGTCCAGGCCGCCCGGCTCACCGTCCGGCTCGGTCTTCTCCAGGACCATGGACGCCGCCCGCCCGTCGAGGATCAGGGTGGCGAGCTGGCTGTCGAACCACGGCCCGTGCGGGATGGACCAGGTGACGGCCATGTCGCGGACACCGACGAGGCGCGCGAGCAGACCGGACACACCGGCGGGCAGGCCGCGGCGGGACATCGCGTCGACCCGCCGGACGCCCGGCCCCAGCGGATTGCGGAACGGGGAGCACACCGCCTGCCACACCGGTGCGGAGTCGCGGGCCGTGGTCGCCCGGGCCAGGTAGGCGTGGTGCACATCCCCCGACAGGACGATCACACTGGCGGGCGCGGGGCCGTGCTCCCCGGCGGCGACCGCGTGCAGCAGATCCGTCATCTGGCCGAAGGACCGGCCGAACGCCGCCCAGTGCTCCAGGTCGACCGCCTGCCGCATACGCTCCGCCTGGCGGGCGACGAGGCGGCCGAACCGGCCGGAGGCCAGCCGTTCACTCACCGTCTCGACATGGTGGATCGTCGGCGTGAGCAGATACGGCACCGATGTTCCCAGCAGCAGATGGTCGACCTCCCCCGTCTGGGCGGTCTGCGCTCGGATCCAGGCCCATTCCGCGTCGTGGACCATCGCCCTGGTCCCATCGGGTGCGACGATCCGGCTCAGGCGCGAGTCGATGACGACCAGGCGGGTGCGCCCGAGATCCCACCGGTAGCTCCAGCGGGGCGGGGCGGGCGGCTGTGACCAGTCCGGGGCCGGGGAGCTCTCGGCGGTTGCCGGGGGTGCACCGGCCCGCGCCGGGCCGGCGGCGAGCGACCCGAGGTCCGGCATCCGGTCGACCCGGCGGGCGAGGTCACGGACGAGGCTCTCACCGTCGGCGGGGCCGTCCGGTGCGGTCACCGCGGCGAAGACCGGGTCGGCGTCCCGGGCCTCCGGGTCGAGGTTGCCCAGGAACTGGTAGAGCCAGTAGGCCATGATTCCGCTGGTGATCCGGGTGTCCCACCAGGGCTGCGTGCGGATCTGGGCACGCCAGGCCGCCGAGATGTTCCAGTCGTCGCGGACGTCGTGGTCGTCGGCGACCATGGCGGTGGGGATCGTCGAGAGCAGCCACCGGATCTCCGGCTGGGACCAGGCCTCCTGGTAGAGCCACGCGTACTCGGTGAAGTCCGCGATCTCCTCACCCGGCGGCACGGTCACGTCGCGGCGGGCCCGGATCCGTGCGGCCGTCGCCGGGGACACGTGGTCGGCGTAGACCTGGTCGCCGAGCAGGAGCAGCGCGTCCGGCCAGGTCCGCGGTGGCGTCTCGGCCATCCGCAGCGCGAGCGCGTGCAGCGCGTCGGTGCCGAGACCCTGCGGATCCTCACCGGGGGAGAGGGTGTACGGGCGGGCCTGTGGCGCTGTCACCCGGCACGACCCGAAGACCAGGCGGACGGGCCGCCCGGCCCCGACGGGCCTGAGCAGGCTGGGCGGCTGGCTGCTCCCCGGCTCCGGCCAGACCTGCACCGCACCGGCGGGTGTCTCCGGTTCCGTCCCCGTCCCTGTCCCCGGTTCCGGGGTGGGCCCGGCCGGGGCAGGCTCCAGTGGGGTGAGCCAGACCTCGTACGGGTAGGTCGTCCCGCCCACCAGGCCGGAGACCACCACAAGCGCGACATGGTGGCCCGCCACGGTGAAGGTGGGCGTCGCCGCGCGTGGCCCGTTCAGGGCCCGGATCTCGACGGTGCAGGGCTCGTCGGTCTCCACCCACACTGTGGCGCGGCGGTCGTCGGCGTACCGGTGCAGGGGGCCGAGGAGGAGGGTGGTCATGGTCCTACTTTCGTGCTGCGCCCGCGGGGCCGCCCAGCGGGGGAGGGTGCCGTGCGCCGGCACCGCCCGGCCAGGCGATGTGCCGGCTCGGTTGGACAGCGCCGAGCGACTACGTGAGGCTACTTAATGTGTCCAGACAGTCGCGATCGTGGATGGTTGCTGGCGGCATGCTCGGACGCCTCGGGTTCGGTGCCGGCCCGATCGACGCCCTCACCCGGGCGGCGCGGGTCGCCGACGCGCGGGTCCTGGCGACGATCGACCGGATGGGCGTGCCCGCCGCCGACATCCCGGCCGCCGAAGCCGCGACGGGGTCGTACCTGACCCTGCTCGACCTGGCCGACCGTGCCGGCATCGCCGAGGATCTCGACCTCAGTCTGCGGCTGCCGACGGTCGGTCAGCAGATGCCGCGCAACGGAGGGAAGATCGCCTACGAGAACGCGGCGGAGATCTGCGCGCGGGCCGCGGCGCTCGGCGCGACCGTCACGCTGGCGGCGCCCAGTCCGGCAGCCGTCGACACCGCGCTGGCGACGCTGGCCGAGCTGCGCCGGGATGTCCCGGCGACCGGGGTGACTCTCTGCGCCACCCTCGCACGCACTCCCGCGGACTGCCGGGATCTGGCCCGATCGGGAGCCCGCGTGCGCCTGCGCCCCGGCGCGCCGGGCGGGGCCGGCGGACGGCAGTACGCGGCCTGCGTCGGCATTCTCATGGCCGGGTCGGGCTATCCCATGATCGCTACCCGGGATCCTCGGCTCCTCGCGCTCACCACCCGGCTGGCGGTGCACGTCGGGCGCCGGCGGGACAGCTTCGAGCTGCAGACCGTGCGCGGCACACCGGGCCGGGTGCACCGCCGGCTGGCCGCGGACGGCTACCGGACCAGGATCCGCGCCGCCTACGGACCGGTGCCGCCAGGCCGGGGCTGACCGGGCCCGGGGGGCCTGTCGGCGCACGGCCTGGCGGCACGGGAGAACCGTCAGCATCGGATGACCATCAATGTTGTGGAGGAACCGGGCTGTCCTAAAGGGGGACGGACTCGCCCTCGGTCCGGGTACCCGGGTGCAGCAGCGCCTCGGGGATCACGGCGGAGACGTGGGCCTGGCCGTGTCCGCGGCAGGTCCGGCAACGGCGCCGGTAGGTGGTCCGACCGCGCCCGTAGAAGGCGCGCCCCTCACCGCGGCACTCCGGACAGATCCCGCCCCCCGGTCGCGACCGGGGGGGCGGCGGTCCGCCCGGCGGCGAGCACGCCGGCCGCGAGCGCCACCAGTACCACCAGCGCCACTGCCCAGAACGCACCCCCGAAGCCGCTGACCAGGGCAAGCCCTACTGCCACCACGATGACGAAGACCGCTGTTCCGATGACCGCGCGCATGGCGCACCGTCCCTTCATGGTGCCTGGGTGGGAGGTCCGGACCCGCCCGCCGCGGCCCGCGGACGCCCACCGCGGCCACAGATCGTGGTGACCGTTTCGGGGCGGCGGGCCGGATTCGCGGCTGGTTGATAGTCCGTACTCCGGCTATTCCCGACATCGCACCGCCTACACCCGTTGCGAGGGGCGATGTCCGGCGGGCGGCACGATGTCCGGCGGGCGGCACGATGTCCGGCGGGCGGCGCATCGGCACATCGGCGGGTGTCTCGCCACCCGCCCGGCCGGACCAGGCCGAGGTTGTCCCGTTCATGCCGGGCGCTGCCCGGGCCTCCCCCGTCTGGGGGATGATGGTCTTCGCGGATCGTCCTCGCGGACACCGCGACTCCTCGTCCTCGGCCCCGTCGGGAGGTACCCCGCGATGTCCACGCCTGCCCTCATGCGGCTTGAGGCCCGTCTGCTGATCCGGTCCGGTGACAGCGTCCTGCTCGCCCGCCCGTCAGGCGGCGCCTGGCACGAGCTGCCCGGCGGCCCGGTCCCGCCGGGAGAGGACACCGAACGGGCACTGTCCCGTCAGCTGGGGGCCCTGGCCGCCCGGCTCGCCCCCGGGGCGGGCGGTGCCGCCCCCGCGCCGGCCTGGCGCTTCCTGGGCGCCGCCGAGCACGCCGGCGAGGATCTGGGCACCGCGGCGGGCCCGGCGGTCGCCGCCCACACCCTGACCGTTCTGTTCGCCGTCGACTGGCCCGCCGGGCATCCCGTGCCGTCCGACTGGCAGGGACACGATCTGGTTCTGGTCGATGCCGGCCTGCTCGTCGCCACCCGCATCCGGCCGCTGCCGGTCGCCACGGCGGTGCGCCGGTGGGTCATCGAGGAATGGCCCGTCTGGCGGGGGATGGCCGCGAACGCCGGTGAGGTCGGCCGGCTCGGCCGACGGCTGTCCGTCGCCTCGCTGCGGGCGCAGCTGTCCGCCCGGCGTGAGGATCTGCGCAGCAGCGCGTTCCGGGACGCGGCGGTGGCGATGTGCGCCCTGGTGACCGCCGCCGACGGGAAGATCGACCCGGCGGAGCGGGACGGGCTGCGCGCCTTCGTCGCCAGCGACCCGGTGATGTCGCAGTTCTCGGCCGAGGAGCTGGAGGCGCGCTTCGACGCCCACCTCAGCCGCCTCGTCGAGGACCCGCCCGCCGGCCGCGCGGCGGCGATCGCCGACATCGCCAAGGTCAGGAACCGCCCCGCCGAGGCCGCCGCGGTGATCCACCTGGGCGAGGTCATCGGTCGGATCGACGGCGAGTTCGTCCACAGTGAGCAGGCCGTCGTGCTCGATGCGGTGCACGCCCTCGGCCTCGACGCCGCCGAGTTCGCGCTGCCCGCCGTGGGTAACGTGCCCTGACCCGATCGGATCATCCGTCCCCGGCCCGTCCGCCCGCCTCGGATCCCCGCCTTGGAGCATTCATGGTTTCCCTCGCCCCCGTCGAGATCAGCGCCCGGGTGCTGTTCCTCCGCCAGGACCGCGTGTTGCTGGCGAACCGCCGCGGCAGGTCGTGGTTCTACCTGCCCGGTGGGAACGTCGGCCCCGGCGAGACCGTCGAGGCCGCACTGCGCCGGGAAACCCGGGAACAGGCCGGCCTGGACGTGACGGACCTGGAGTTCATCGGCTGCGCCGAACACGTGTACGTCGAGGAGGACGTCCGCTACCAGGAGATCAACGTGCTGTTCGCGGCCGACCTGCCGTGGGGCGCGCAGATCGGCAGCTGGGAGTTCGACGTCGACCTGACCGCGGTCGCGCTGACGAGCCTGCGCGGTCTCGACCTGCGCCCCGTCAGCCTGCGGGCGGTGATCGACGGCTGGCTCGCCCACCGGCGCCCGACCTGGTATGGAGCTCCGGCGCTGGCCGGAACCGGCTGAGCCGCACCGGTTTGCCGTGACGGCCGCCGCCGGGCGGCGTTGAATGGTGTCCGTGAACCAACCACTTGGGCACCATGCGGCGGAGGCGGCCGGCGGGCCCCCGTTCGCGCTCGAGCCGGGTGACCGGATGCTGCGGGCACGTCTCGACGGTGGCGAGATGTACGCGAAGCAGGGCGCGATGGTCGCCTACCGCGGCAAGGTCGACTTCGCCTACAAGAGCCCGGGGGTGGGCGGCTACCTGCGGCGGGCGGTCACCGGCGAGGGCCAGGACCTGATGCGGGTGAAGGGCCGGGGCACGGTCTGGTTCGCCGAGTCGGGCAGCCACATCTCGATCTTCCACCTGGACGACGATCGTCTCACCGTCAACGGGCGCAGCCTGCTCGCGCTCGAGGCCGGCGTCCGCTACAAGATCACGACGACGTCCGGTGGTCTCGGCGCGATGATCGCGGGCGGGGTGTTCAACACCGAGGTGTCCGGAACCGGCGGCGTCGGCGTCCTCTGCCTGGGCAGCCCGCTGGTGCTGCCGACGGACGAGCCCGTCTGCGTCGACCGGGACGCCGCCGTCGCCTGGACGGCGGGCGTGCGCACCCGGGTGATCTCCAGCTTCAAGGTCGGCAACCTGCTCGGCCGGACGTCCGGCGAGCTCGCCCAGATCGAGTACAGCGGGCGCGGTGGCTTCGTGGTCGTCCAGTGCGGTGAGGTGCCGGCCCGGGGCGCCGAGCCGAGTGGCTGACCACCGGCCCTTCCACCGGCCCTTCCCCCGGCCCCGGGGCACCGGGTGAGCGGCGCCTGCGCCGCCGAGCTCGCCGCCGCCCTGCGCGCGGCTGGTCTCCCGACACCCCCTTCGCTGTCGCTGCCGGCTTCAGGGCCGCCCGGCCAGGAGGAGCCTGCCGCTCTCGACTGGGCGCGGTCCGGGCTGATGTGGCTCACCGGCCGGCCCGGCCATCCGCCGACGGTGCCGGACGCGCCGGTGCTCGCCCGTGCCCGCGCCGCCGCCGACCTGCTGGGCGCCGCGTCGGCCGCGCTGGGTGCGCCGGTGGCGGTGGACGTCCCCGAGCTGCTGGCCGGCCGGGCGGCGCTGCTAGGCCTGCGTCGGGGCGGCACGGTCTCCGCGAACGGCAGCTGTCGGCTGCTGCGGGCCGCCGACGGCTGGGTCGCGGTGAACCTGCCCCGCCCCGATGACCTGGACGCCGTTCCCGCCCTGCTCGGTGCCGCGCCCGCGGACATCCTCACCGCGGCACACCTCGATGCCGGCTCCGGTGCGCCGGAGGACGACGTCTGGGCGGCGGTCACCGCCGCGCTGCCCAGTCACGGCACCCGGGACCTGACCGAACGTGCCTGGCTGCTCGGCCTGCCGTTGGCCCCGTTGCCGCTGCCCTCTCTGCCCCCGCTGTCCCCGCTGTCCCCGGCGGGAGCGGCGGTCGCGGCGCCTGTCCGGGTGTCCGGTGCCTGCCGGGCGGCGCCCGTCCCGGTCGGCGACCAGGCCCGGCCGCTGGTGGTCGACCTGTCGTCGCTGTGGGCCGGCCCCCTGGCCGCGCACCTGCTGGGGCGGATGGGCATGCGGGTGGTCAAGGTGGAGAGCACCCACCGCCCGGACGGGGCACGCCTGGGCAACCCGGACTTCTACCGGTGGCTGCACACCGGCCACGAGAGCACCCGGTTCGACTTCACCAGCGTGGCCGGCCGTGCCGGGCTGCGCCAGCTCGTCGAGCAGGCCGACGTGGTGATCGAGGGCTCCCGTCCGCGGGCGTTGGCCCAGCTCGGCCTGGACGCCGACCGCTGGGTCGCGGCCCGCCCCGGGCGGATCTGGCTCAGCATCACCGGCTACGGGCGCCAGGCCTGCGCCGCCGGCCCCGGGGCGGGCCCGGTCGCCTTCGGCGACGACGCCGCGGTCGCGGGCGGACTGGTCGCCTGGGACCACACCCCCCCCGGCGGGCCGGTGCCGGTGTTCTGCGGCGATGCCATCGCGGACCCCCTCACCGGGCTGCACGCCGCCATGGCGGTGGCGCTGTGCCGGGCGGGCGGCATCGGGGCACTGGTTGACGTCGCCCTGCGCGACGTGGCCGGCTTCGTCGCCAGGCCACACCGGGGCACCGACCCGCACTCCGGAACACCTCCGTACTCCGGAACACATCCGCCCCCCCGCCCCGACTCGGGCCAGGCCACCGGCCCGCCCCCCTGGCCTGCGGGAGAGTGGTCGGTCACCGGCTCGGACGATGCCGGATGGACCGTGCACCAGGCCGGGCAGCGCAGCCCGGTGCGCCCACCACGCCGCCCGTCGGACCAGCCCGGGCGCGGCCCGGCCACCTAGCGGTCCGACGTCCCTGCTCCAGGGGGCTCAGGGCCCGGCGGGGAACTGACGATCTCGGTCGGCGGGTCGAGCTCCTCCCCGGCGGGGGACCCCGAACCGCCGGAGAGGCCGGAGGACGCGGACGCGGGCGGGGCTGCTGCCGGGTTGCGCCGCCCGCCGTCGAGGATCACCTCGTCGCCGGCCACGGTGACGGCGTCGTCCCCGGCGGTCGCCGCCGTGGGATGGCTGGAGCGTCGCTCGGCGGCCCGGAGCCGCTCCGCGTTCTGCCGGATGGCCTGGTGGTAGGCGTCGTAGCGGTAGGGAAGCCGCTCGGAGGGCTGGGGTCGCCTGCCCGCCCGCGCCCCAGCTGCCCGACCGGTCACCCGGGGCAGTGCGCCCAGCGCGACCGGGAACTGGGTCTGGGACGTCCAGACCGCGACGCCCACCCCGGCCAGCCACAGGCTCCATACCATCCGGGCGAGGACCGGCAGCGGTGCGGCGGGGATCAGCCCGACCGTGGACGCCGCTCCGGCGACAAGCAGCACCGCGCAGCCGACACCACCGCCGACGAGGGCCGGTCGGGACCACAGCAGGCCTCGCAGGCGCAACCAGTCCGTCCAGGCCCCGGCGACCGCGACGAACCGGCCGAACGTGCCGTCGTGGTGGTGCATTGCCCGACCGACCGGGCGCAGCGGGCTGAACGGCCACCAGCCGTCGAGGACGACGGCGACGAAACGGGTCGCGACGAGCGTCGTCCAGCCGGCCAGCAGCAGCGGGCCGAGAGTCTCGCCGCACAGCACTCCGGCGGTGACGCGCAGCAGATCGAAGGTGATCACATTGGGGTCGAGCCGGCCGGTCACGCTCGGCGGGTGCGCCAGCAGCGGCACCCCGAGCAGCCACAGGGACCATCCGAAGATCAGGACGGTGCTCGTGGCCAGACTGGTGCACAGCAGGAGCCACCGGCTGCGGCGGGCGCCGTCCAGCTCCGGGCGTGCCCGGACGATCCGCGCGGTCAGCGGCACGAGCAGGAACGCGGCGGTGACGGTGAGCAGGACGCAGGGGACGAGCGTGCGCTCCCGCGCCCCCAGGTCGGCGAGGGTCGCCGCGGCGGGGGTGTTCAGGACGCCCGGGTAGCCGAACACCCGCGCCAGGCCGGCGATCCCCAGCGCGTTGGCCAGCGCGCACCAGACGAACAGGGCGGCGCTCACATCGGCGCCACGTCGCATCGGGAGCACTCCAGGTTCTCGACAGGGTTCCGCGGAACCGCCTCCACGCGCAGGGTTGCCCGGACCCTACGTTGCGCTGCCGTCGGTCTCTGGTTGCCACGTGCCACACGCCGCGATGGATAACGGCGAGGCCGGGCGGGTGATTGAAGAACAGCGGGTGAACCCGCCTGTTCCGATGAGTTGACCGGGGCGTTCCGCCGGTTCCGTGCCGTGAATCCGGTACCGGCACACCGCCGTCGGGGGTGGTCAGCGGAGCCTTCCCTAACTGAGGACAGGCTAGCCTAAACGGGCGCCGGTGTGAGCTTCGTGGCCACCTTCCCGTTATGCGTTTCGCCCGACAGTGTGATTTCCTGTTTCCTGGACGAATAACGGTGTGCGGCGACCGGTCCGGTCCGCCGTGGGACGGGTGCCCGGCGACGATCCGGGTACCTTGTGTCGCGGTGCGGCTGAGGCGGGACCTGCGCGGACGGCTGAACCCGCAGCGGCCTGGCCCCTCGGGCCGTGGCCGCCCGCGGGGGCGCCGTGCCCGCGGCCGGGCGGTGCGTAGGGACGAGGAGTGAAGGCGAGATGGCGACAGTGCGTGGCGACAAAGACATCATCGATCTGCTGAACAAGGTGCTGACGAACGAGCTGACGGCCATCAACCAGTACTTCCTGCACTCGCGGATGCAGAAGAACTGGGGCTATCTCAGAATTGCCGACTACTACTACCACGAGTCCATTGACGAGATGCGTCACGCGGACCAGTTGATCGAGCGGGTGCTTTACCTGGACGGACTGCCCAACTTGCAGCGGCTGCATTCCCTGCGCATCGGTGAGACGGTGCCGGAGCAGCTGGCCACCGACCGCTCCCAGGAGGACGAGGCGGTCGAGCTGCTCCGCGGCGGGATCGCGCTGTGCCGCTCGAAGAACGACGTCGGTTCCGCCGTCCTGCTGGAGAAGATCCTCGTCTCCGAGGAGGAGCACATCGACTGGCTGGACGCCCAGCTCACGCTGATCGAGCAGCTCGGCGCGACGAACTATCTCGCGCAGCAGATCCACGAGAGCTGAGGCCCGGGAGCGATTCGACGCCGGGAGAGCGGGTCTGGCGCGTCCGGGGCGGTGTCGTCCGCCGGACACGAACAAACGTCACGGGGTGCGGACCGGGCCATCGGCCGGGGGATAGTGTGCCTGGCCTCATGGATCTACGCTCGCACGGTGGTGTGAGTGTCATGCCCCGCGGTGGGCCGTGACGGCGCAACGGAGCGCCAGACAAGGAGGACACGGCTTTCATGACGTCCTCGACCGCGACGATCAGCCCTCGGCTCACCGAAGGTGGCACGGGCCCGGATGTTCACCCGACCGGTGAGGCTGTCCGGGCCGTGGTGGTGATGCTGACCGGGCGGGGTGAGAACCCGGAGCCCTACGAGTGGCTCGCCCGGCGGCTCGCCCTCGACGGTTACACCGCGAGCGTCGTCCCGAGCGGGAGCGGTGCGGCGGTGGGCGGGGCCGGAAGCACGACCCGGGCCGTGGGGGAGGCCCGCCGGCCGGGCGTGCCCTTCGTCCTGCTCGGTTCGGACGCAGGGGCGCTCGCGGTCCTGGCGATGGCGGGCTCGCCGGCGCTGCGCCCGGACGGGCTGGTGCTGCTCGGCCTGCCGCTGCTCCATGTGCCCGTCGCGGGGATACCCGTCGCCGATCCGCCGCCGCGGGCGCTGCCCGACATGCCGATCCTTCTCCTGCACGGCCGGGATGACCGGATCAGCCCGCTGCCGCTGGTGCGGATGACGACCCGCACGGCTCCGCGGGCGGACCTGGCGGTGGTCCCAGGCAGCCACGCGGTGCTCGCCGGGCCCGGTCGCCGCTGCGTCCCGGCCCGGGTGCTGCTCTTCATCGAGGGCCTCATCGCGGACTGAGGTCAGCCGCCACCGCCGGCTGGCGCCGGAGCGCCGGAGCATGGTCACCGACGGCGGGCGATTGTTCAGGCTCGACTGACGTCACCATGCACTGTACTGTTCAGTGCATGGTGAAACTTGTCGCGCATGGAGAGGTCCTGGCGAGATTCGGGCACGCGCTGTCCGACCCGACCCGGGCGCGGCTGCTCCTGGTGCTGCGCAAGGGTCCCGCCTACCCGACGGAACTCGCCCACAACCTCTCGGTGAGCCGTACGAACCTGTCCAACCACCTTGCCTGTCTGCGGGGCTGCGGCCTGGTCGTCGCGGTGTCCGAAGGCCGGCGCCTGCGGTACGAGCTGGCGGACGGTGCGCTCGCCCACGCGCTCGACGACCTGCTCAGCGTGGTGCTGGCCGTCGATCCCGACCACGCCCACCCCGACGGGGCCGACGGGCATGACGGCGATCCCTACCGCGGCGGGAACGACGGCCCGGTCAGCGACTTCCGCGGCCGTGCCGGCGAGCTTGTCGGCACGGGCATGCTGCCCGTCGGCATCCCCGCGCCCACCGCGGCAGGTGCGGATCGTGGCCTCTCCGAACGGTCGGACCATTGAGCACGGCCAGCGGCGGTGGGCCCGGTCAGGGCGATGACCAGGCTCCACGCGACGATCATGCTCGTGACCACGACCACGACCACGACCACGACCACGACCACGACCACGACCGCGACGTCCATGGCGCCGGTCACGATCATGACGCCGGCCGTGGCCACGCTGACGGGTCCGGTCACGGTCGCGTCCCGCGCCAGGTCCGCCGCACCCACGCCGCTCCCGCCGGTGCCGGTGCCGGTGCCGAGCCCGCGGGCCACGGGCACGGGGGCCATGGCCACGGGCATGCGGGTGACGGGTACGTCCCCCGCAGCCCGCAGTCCCAGTTCCGGCGGCTGGCGGTCGCCACCGGGCTGAACATCGGGATCGTCGTGGGGCAGTTCGCCGCCGGGCTGATCGTCGGCTCGGTCGCGCTCCTCGCGGACGCGGCGCACAACCTGGCCGACGCCGCCGGAGTGGCGTTCGCGCTGGTCGCGATCAGGCTGGCTCGGCAGGAGCCGTCCGCGACCCGCACCTTCGGCGGGCTGCGGTGGCCCGTCCTCGCCGCGCAGGCGAACGCGGCCAGTGTGCTCGTGGTGACCACGCTGGTGTGCGTGCAGGCGGTCGGCCGGCTCGCTCATCCCCGGCCGATCGACGGGCTGGCGGTGCTCGCCGTGGCGCTCGTCGCCTCCGTCGGCAACGGGGCGAGCGCCCTGTTCGTGCACGAGCGGCACGGCGACCTCAACACCCGCGCCGCGGTCATCCACCTCGCCGCGGACGCCCTGGTGTCGGTGGCCGTGGCCGTGGCCGGCCTCGTCATCTGGCTCACCGACGGCTGGTACTGGCTCGACCCGGCGCTGTCGCTGACCGTCGCGGTGCTGATCGGCGTGCAGGCACTCCGGCTGCTCGCCCAGTCGTCCCGGGTACTGCTGGAGGCGACGCCGGTCGGCCTGGACATGTCGGCGGTGCACGGTGACGTGCTGGCGGTGGACGGCGTCCGCGGGGTGCACGACCTGCACATCTGGGGCCTGTCCGACCGGGTCTTCGCGGCGAGCGCCCACGTGGAGGTCACCGGGCATCCGACGCTGGAGGAGGCCAGGACGGTCGCCGGCCGGGTCAAGGCGGTGCTGGCCGAGAAGTACGGCGTCGAGCACGCCACGGTGGAGACCGAGTGCGAGCCCTGCGCGCCGACCGGCAGCGACCCCTGCGGCGTCCGCCAGGTGGTGACGGGCCAGGTTGCCCGGATGATCCCGGTACATCGCCACTGACAGGCGTCCACCGGCGCTCTGGCCGGCGTTCACCAGCCGTGTGATCGGTCGTTCCCGGCTCGGGACGGGCACACCCACCAGATGGGTCCGTCCGTTCCGAGCCGAGGGAGGCCCAGGTGAACCAGCCGGGAACGACCGATCGCAGGGGTGGGGTGGCGCCGTCCCCGCCCCCGAGCGAGGCGGATCGCGGCGGCGGGGTGGGCACGCCGACGATGTCCACCGTCGAGACCGCGCACTCGACCCTGTTCTTCGTCTCCGACCGGGTCTACAAGATGCCGAAGCGGGCGCCCGTGGGCAGAGCGGATCTGCGCCGTCGGGAGGCGCGCGAAGCGGCCTGCCGGGCGGAGATCGTGCGCAACCGCCCGTTCGCCCCAGGCGTGTACCTCGGTGTGGCGGATGTTCGGGACGACACCGGGACACCGGTGGAGCACATGGTCGTGATGCGCCGGCTGCCCGGCGACCGCAGCCTGTCCGAGCTCCTTGCCCGCGGCGAGCCGGTGCGGGAGTCGCTGCGGGACGTCGCCCGCTCGCTGGTCGCCTTCCACGAACGGTGCGAGACGACCACGGAGATCGCTTCGCGCGGCCGCCTGCCGGACGTCGAGGCCGGGTGGCTCGCCGCGACGGACGCGCTGGCGCCGTTCCGCCAGGGCATGCTGGCTGCGGGCGAGGTGGACGACATCCGCCGCCTGGGCCTGCGGTACCTGTGCGGGCGCGAGGCGTTGTTCGACGGGCGGGCGGCTCGGGGGCGAATCCGGGACGGGCACGGGAACCTGCTGGCCGAGCACATCTTCTGCCTGCCCGACGGCCCGCGCATGCTGGACCGGGTGCCCGCCGACGACAGCCGGCGCGTCGGGGACGTCCTCGCGGACGCGGCGGTCCTCGCGGTCGACCTCGAGCTGCGCGGTGCCCCGGAGCTGGCCCGGAGTTTCCTCGGCTGGTTCGGGGAGTTCGCGGGGGAGACCCATCCGCCGTCCCTCGCGCAGTTCTACCTGGCCCAGTGTGCCGTCATGCGGGCGGGCGCGTCGGCGGTGCGGGCCCGCCTGGGAGACGAGTCCGCCGCGGGGGAGGCCCGTCGCCTGATCGGCCTCGCGCGGGAGCATCTGCGCCGGGCGAGGGTCCGGCTGGTGCTGGTCGGTGGGGCCCCGGGCTCACTTCGGTCGGCGCTCGCCGGGCGCCTCGCCGCTGACCAGGATGGCTGGGTGCTGCTGTCGGCGGCGGCCGTGCGGCGCGAGCTGGCCGTCGACCCGGCGGGTGTGGTGGCGGCGTCGGTGCCGCTGTCGACGACGCGGGTGCCGACGCGGGTGCCGACGGCCGGTGGCACCCGCGGCTCCGGGCCGGCCGACGCCGTGTGCAGGGAGATGCTGCGCCGGGCACGTGAGGCCCTGGAGAACGGCGACTCGGTGATCCTCGAGGCGCCCTGGTCGGACGCCGGACGCCGCAGCGAGGCCGCGACTGTCGCGGCCGACACGTGGGCGGACCTGATCGAGCTCAGATGCTCCGCGGAGGGCTCCTCCCTCGCCGAGACGGCCCGCAACGGGCGCCTCGCCGCCGGAATCCCCGGGTGAGCGGACGCCAACCGTGTGTCAATGGCTACTGCGGGTATACCAAAACGGACCGTAAAGGGGGAACAGTCATGACGACAGCTCGGGACATCATGCACGGGGACGCGCGGTGCATCGGTGCGGACGAGTCGCTGACCAGCGCCGCCCGGATGATGCGTGACCTCGGGGTCGGCGCGTTGCCGATCTGCGGTGCCGATGACCGGCTCGGCGGAATCATCACTGATCGTGACATCGTCATCCACTGTCTGGCCGAGGGGAAGGACCCGGACTCGGTCCGCGCCGGCGAGCTGGGACAGGGCCGGCCGCTCTACGTCCGCGCGGACGCGGATCTGGACACGGTGCTGGACCAGATGATGTCGCACCGGGTGATGCGTATGCCGGTGATCGACAACAAGCGGCTCATCGGCATCATCAGCGAGGCCGACCTGGCCCGGAGCCTGCCGGGCGAGAAGATCGGCGCGCTCGTCGAGGCGATCAAGAGCGGGCCGGCGGACCGGCCGCCCTCCTGACCGGCGCCGGCCACGCCGGCCACGCCGGCCAGCCCGCGGAGGGCCGCTGAACGCTCTCACCGCCCTGCCCGCCCGGGTGGGGCGGTGACGTGTCAGTTCGGGTGGGCGCCGACGGCGTCGCGGATCTCGCGGCCGATGCCGCCGCCCTGCCGGGCGCAGTGGGCGCAGCAGAAGAAACTGCCGGAGACCTCCACCCCGTGCCCGATCACCCGACAGTCGCAGTGTTCACAGCGGGGCGCGAGCTTCTGCACCGCGCACTCGAACGAGTCGAAGGTGTATGTCTCACCACTGACGACCCGAATCTCGAACGCCATCCAGTAGTCGTTTCCACAGGTATCGCAGGTCGCCATCGCGGCCTCTCCTCTCGGCACGCCTCGACGTTACGTGCGGTGCCGAGCTGATCGCATGTCGTCAGGCCTTCAGGCGGGCCGCGAAGACGGCGGCCTGCGTGCGGCTGGTCAGCCCGAGCTTGCCGAGAATGGCCGACACGTAGTTCTTCACCGTCTTCTCCGACAGATGGACACACGCGGCGATCTGGCGGTTCGTCATGCCTTCGGCGATCAGCCGGAGGATCTGGCGTTCGCGGGCGCCGAGGGCCGCGAGCTGTTCGTCCTCGATCGGCTCGTCCCGCAGCCGGGCGAGGACCTTCTGGGTGACCGCCGGGTCGAGCAGCGAGCGGCCCGCGGCGATCGTACGGATCGCGCCGACCAGGTCGTTGCCCCGGATCTGCTTGAGCAGGTATCCGGCCGCCCCGGCCATGATTGCGGAGAACAGCGCGTCGTCGTCGTCGTAGGAGGTGAGGATGAGGCAGCCGACCGCCGGCTGTGAGGAGCGGATCTCCCGGCACACCTCGATGCCGTTGCCGTCCGGCAGCCGGGCGTCGAGCACCGCGACGTCGGGGCGGGCGGCGGGGATGCGGCGCAGTGCGGCGGCCGCGGTCGACGCCTCTCCGACGACCTCGATGTCCCCGGAGTCCTCCAGCATCTCGCGGATGCCCCGGCGCACGATCTCGTGATCGTCCAGGAGGAAGACGCGAACTCCACTCATGATCAACAAATTACCCGTGCGGAGGGCCGGATCGCGGGCTCGCCGGCCAGGTCAGCCGGTACGGACCACCGGCGCCGGGACCTTTGCCCGGGAATCTGCGCACCGAAAGGCACATTGACGACCGACCGCCACGGCGCCTGGTCAGCGTTCGGCGGTACCGCCGAGGAAGGTGATCAGGTCGGGGAGGTCGCCGAGGGTGCGGAAGGTGTCGTTGAGGTGGGTGCAGGTGCTCGTGCCGACGAACGCCCGGCTGACGGTGCGACGCAGCTCCGCCGCGGGCAGGCCGACGAGCCGGTCGGCGCTGCCCAGCGCCTGCGGGCACTCCCGGCCGGGGAGCGCGCCGGCCCGGGCCCGGGCCCGGCTGATCAGGCCGGCGCTGCCGACCTCGGCCTCGAGGCCGTACTCGTGGACGAGCACCTCGCGCCCGGGCGCCTCCAGGTAGGAGTCGCGGAACAGCGCGTCGACCTCGACGGCCGGCACCGCGCCGGCGGCCGCGCCGTCGGTGGCCTCTCCGCGAGTGGCCTCTCCGTCAGCGGGGTCGCCGCCGGCCGGGTCGGGGCTCATCGGGACCACGTCGATCCGCCGCAGGCGGCGCATGGCGTTGGGCGGCATGGGCGGCAGCGGATGCCACCCCAGTGGGTCGTCGCCGAGGGCGAGGTCGCCGGCGGGGACGCTGACCGCGCGGACCGGGGTGCCCGGGGTGCCCGGGGCGGCGCGGCGCTCGGCGGACAGCCGGGCGAGCAGCCCGCCCTGCTGCCAGCCGGCGCAGACATCGATCATGGGGTTGCCGCCCGCCTCGGCCCCGGCGTTCACCGAGGCGCCCTCGCGGAAGATGCCGTTGCGGCCGAGGGCCGCGCCGGACACCAGCACCGCGACCGGCACATCGTCGAGCAGCTGCCCGAGCAGCGAGTGATCGGTCGCCGGCGTGGCCGCGCCGCCGCCGGGTTCTCCCGCGGACGCGGCGAGAGCCCGGCGCGCGGCCGCGCGGAACCCGGACCGGGTCGAGGCTCCGACCAGGTCGGTGAGGGCGGGGACGGGCGGCTCGGACTCGATCTCGAGGACTCCGCCCGGTGCGCCCATGTAGTCGAGGACGACCCGCAGCCGTGCCTCGCCCACCACCACGGCCTCCCCGGTCGTGGTGGTCAGCAGGTCACGCCCGGTGCTGATGAGGTGCAGCGGGCCGACGAGCCCCTGGGGGCGCTCCATCATCACCGAGGTCGTGCGCCGGATCGAGCCCGGGCGGCGGGCGGGGGTGCCCTGCGCCGAGCCCGTCATACCGGGCCACAGCGGGATCTCGCCGAGGAAGGTCGAGGCCGCCGGCCCCGCGGCCGGCGGGCCGGCACGGCGGGCGTCGTCCTCGCTCTGGCGCGGCCGGGCGATGTGCGGGACCCGTGGAGCCGTACGGCCGGGTGTCGGCCGGGTGAGAGACGACTGGACGGTCGTGGGTGCCGCCTGCCCGTGCGCCATGCGCATACTCCGATCGCTGCTCGCTCGCGGCCGCATTCGGTGGGCGCGATGAACAACTCCAGCGTATGGCGCGGTGCCGACACATCCGTCCCCCGGCGGTGACGGCCTTTTCACAAAACATCCGCGCTGGGTGTGACCTGCGTCAAAAGTGTGCTGGCAGTGTGACGTGCATCGCCTGCCAGGTGTTGGCCCAGGGCTGCGCGAAGATCGCCTAGTGTGACGATCCATTGCCCTATGTAGCCAGGTAGTGGAGTGCCCGGTAGCGGTCGCCGGCGATGCGCTCGAGGGTTTCCTTGACCTTTCGGACTCCGTGGAGGCGGAGGAGACTCAGCGCGAGGTTGCGGATGGTGGCGAGGTTTCTGGGCCCGTTTCCTCGGGAGGCGTGGCAGGCGTCCTCGCGCCAGGCGGTGTCGCGGATGTAGTGGAGGCGGTTCTCGATTCCCCAGTGCAGGC
>NZ_KB893767.1 GCF_000374165.1 Parafrankia elaeagni | reverse complement strand
CTGCCGATCATCGCCGTCCTCGTCCTGCACGCCTCCGCCTTCGAGGTGTCGTTGCTGTCCGGCCTGGCCGGGCTCACCGCCGCCGCGGTTCTACTGCCGCTGGGCGCCAGCATCGAACACCGGCGCAAACGACCCGTCATGATCGCGGCGGATCTGGTGCGGTTCGCCGCCTTCGCCAGCGTGCCAGCCGCGGCCGTGCTGCATCTGCTCACCTACCCGCAGCTGGTCGCGGTCGGTGCGATCTCGACGGCCGCGTCGATCGCCTTTGGTGCCGCCAGCGGGGCGCACCTGAAAGCGATGACGGATCCAGCAGGGCGTTTGGCGACGAACAGCTGGTTCGAGACCGCCGACTGCGTGTCAGGTACGGCGGGGCCGCCAGTGGGCGGGCTGCTGATCGGTGGCATCGGGGCCACCGCGACGATGGCCATCGACGCCGCGTCCTACCTCGGCTCCGCCCTGGGCGTGCGACGCATCCGCACGAGCGAACCGCCGCCGCCCGAGCGCTGCGCCGATTCCGGTATCCGATCAGGATGGCGCTACCTCCTCACCCACCCTGAGCTGCGGCCGCTGTTCTTCAACGCGATGCTATTCGGCGGCTCCATCGTCATGACCTTTCCGCTGCTCGCGGTCCTCATCCTCGACGAACTCCGCCTGCCCGCGTCTGCCTACGGCCTGGCCCTGGGCGTCCCGTGCCTCGGCGGGATCGCCGGGTCACGGCTCGCGCCCGTCCTCGCGCGCAAGTTCGGGCAGCAGCGTGTGCTACTCGTCGCCGGGGCGGCGCGCGCTCCCTGGCTGCTGCTGTACCCGCTCGCGCCCCACGGCCCGACCGGACTGGTGATCATTATGGTGGCGGACACGGCCATTTTGGCCTGCGCGGGAGTGTTCAACCCGGTCTTCGCGACGTACCGGATGGAGGTCACCGCCGACGCTTACATGGCCCGCGTACGGACTGCCTGGGGGGTCAGTTCCAAGACCGTGCAGCCTTTACCAAACTTGATCTTGCGATGTCGATAGGTGATCGTTTGCCGACACTGAAGTTGGCCCGATCCTGTTCACACCTGGGCTCTTTGGGATAATGGTTCCAGGGAGGAGTGCAGGTGCCGAGATCAAAACCGCCGTACACCGAGGAGTTCCGCCGACAAATGGTGGATCTTGTTCGGGCTGGACGAATGCCCGAGGAACTCGCAAAGGAATACGGTCCGACGGGGCAGTCGATCCGTAACTGGGTCCGGGAAGCATCCCGCGAGGAAAACACCAGCGCGGACGAGCTGAGCACCGCGGAACGTGAGGAGCTGAAACTCCTCCGGAAGGAGAACCGGCAGCTCCGCGAGGAACGTGACATCCTCCGCAAGGCCACAATTTTCTTCGCGACGGAGACCGATCAGAAATGAAGTTCGCTCTGATCGACGCGGAGAAAACACACCATACTGTCTCCGCTCTGGCCCGCGTGCTCGGTGTGTCACGCGAGGGCTACTACGCCTGGCGTCGCCGCGGCGGGGAATCCGCCCGGGCCGCCGCCGACCAGACCCTCACCACGAAGATCACCGCTGTGCATGCGGCGTCCAGGCAGATCTACGGCGCCCCGCGAGTGCACGCCGACCTGGCCGCTGCCGGCGTACGAACCAGCCGCAAACGCGTCGCCCGACTGATGAGACAGGCTGGCCTGCAGGGGGTCCACCGCCGCCGGCGGGTCAGCCTGACCCGCCGCGACCGGGCCGCGCACCTGCCCGCCGACCTGGTCGGACGCGACTTCACCGCCGAGGCGCCGAACCAGGTCTGGACCGCAGACGTCACCTACGTCCCGACCGGACAGGGCTGGCTGTACCTCGCGGTCGTCCTCGACCTGTACTCCCGCAGAATCGTCGGCTGGTCGATGTCCCACGAACAGAAAACCGCACTCGTGGCCAACGCGCTCACCATGGCACTGCAACACCGCCGGCCCGCCCCCGGCGTCATTCATCATTCCGACCAGGGAACTCAATACCTTTCTCGAGAGTTCGCTCGGATCTGCGCCGACCATGATGTCCGCCGTTCGGTCGGGTCCGCCGGTGACTGTTATGACAACGCGGTCACCGAGTCCTTCTTCGCCACCCTCGAATGCGAACTCCTCGACCGCACCACCTTCGCCACCCACGACCAGGCCCGCGCCGCCATCTTCGATTTCATCGAGGGCTTCTACAACCGGCAACGCCGCCACTCCACCAACGGATACCTCAGCCCCCACGAACACGAAACCCGTTTCCAGGAGTACGATAAGGCCGCTTAGCCGTTCAAAGCCCTAACTGTGAACGAAACCGGGGCAGCTTCACACTGCGGTCCAGGGGGTGACCGCTCATCACGGTCACCACGGTTGCGGATCCTGGTGAATCTCGATGACGGTCGGGACAGACTTGCCCTCGATCGCGTCGATCATGTTGACGGTCTGGCCGAGGAGTCCGACCAAGAAGCCAGTCGCCGTGATCGCGCACGACGAAGGCGTCGGCGCGGACGTGGGCGCGTTGGCCGTCCCGAGTACGCCCTCGCTGGCGGGAGCGGCGAGGGCGCACTCGGGGGGCTTGGCTCAGCTCTTGGGGAGCAGGGAGTTGAGGCGCGTGAACAGCTGCTCGGCGCGCTTGATCGTCGTTGCGTCGATGCCTGGGGCGAGCGTGGCCTGCTCGCGGAGGAGGACCGCCGCCGGCTTGTAGTGGTTGAACTTCGTCTCGATCTTCCGCTTCTTGAACTCGGCGTCGATCTGCCGGACGACGCGGGGGTCCTTGGCGTTGAGGTCCGAGGACGTGATCGGGGTCGTGAGCTGGGAGTCGTAGGCGCGGTTGACGAGTTCGAGGTAGAAGTCCCGGTCGAACAGATCCTCGACGTCGGCGTCGCCCGTGCCGGTGAACTCGCCGATCTCGACGAGACCGTTCTTGGCGAGCTGTCCGTTGTCACGGAGGCGCTGGACGGCTCCGACATCCTTGGTGCTGGAGTCGACGAGGACCGCGACGTCCAGCTTGTTCGCGCCCAGAAGGGTCACGAAGGTGGACAACTTCCCGGCGCCACCGATGGGAGTCTTCACCCAGCGGGGATCAAGTCCGTTGCCCCCGTTGATCTCGACGAGGTCGCTGAGGACGTCCAGGTAGATGAGGTCGCTCGGCCCCTCGAGGAGCAGGGTGTGCTCGCCCACGAACAGCGTCTGGGTCATCTCGACGCCCATCGCGGTCAGCAGCGGGAAGGCGGTGTCCTCGTCGGCCTTGAAGATCTCCGAGGAGACCTTCGCCCCGCCGGGGTCCATGTCGATGACCGTCCTGACCCTGTGGAGGTTGTCGGGGTCAACCATGAACGGGGAGTGAGTGGTGTAGATGACCTGGTGATTGGGCGCCAGCCGCTCGTCGATCAGGCGGAGCAGGTCCGCCTGGGCACGGCCATGCAGGGACAGACCCGGCTCATCCAGCAGCAGGATCAGGTTCGTGGTGCCGGCCGCCTCCAGCTCGTTGAAATAGGCGAGGAAGGAGAAGAACCAGACGAAGCCACGGGATCGGTCGTCGAACGGCACCGAGGCGCGGTGCCGGCGGTTCTTGACGCGGACCTGGAGGATCGGCCCTTCGTGGAGAGGCGCTGCGGCCCCGGCCTCGGGCTGCAGGACCTCGAGCTCGACTTCCAGCTCCGTGTTCTGCGACCAGTACTCGAAGACCTCGTCGGAGATGACGTTGCCGGAGTTCTCCAGCTCGCGGATCAGCCGTTCGTGCTGGGTAGTGTCCTGGAACTCCTCGGGCGCGACGCCCGCCATGTCCAGAAGGCTCAGCAGCGCCAGCTCATCACGGTCGAGATCTTCCGACCCTCGTCGGCGGATCAGGTCGGGCAGCGAGACCTTGCCCGGCATCGTGTCGTAGTCCGCGAAGTAGACGAACTTCGGCATGGCCGGGCTGGCGTACTGGTCGATGAGGTAACGCCCAAGGCTGCGGTCGCGCCAGCTGCGGATGCGGGCCGCGAGGGCGTTCGCGTCGGAGGGGGCTTCGTCCAGCTCGTCGAGGGCATCGAGGAGACCGGAGATGGTCGTCGCGTTTCCGAGCGCCTTGGCCGCCGCGGCCGGCAGGTCCAAGGCAGAGCGCAGGTGGTCGACGACCGCAGCCTCGTTGTACGGGAGGCTGTAGGTCTTGGCCGGGGTGCGGTAGCCGATGACGACCTCGAACTCCGGGCTCCTCATGGCCTTGGAGCCGAACTCCTCCTCGATGGCCTTCATCGTGGCGTCGTCGAAGCGGAACGTCGCCGTGACCACGGGGATCGTCTGGTCGGCCGGGAGCCGCTTGCGGTTGCGGGTCTTGCGGGCTGGGTAGTCGACCACCTCATCGAAGGTGGCCCGCTCGACCGGGTTGAGCCGGAAGAGCGCCTGCAGGAGCGTCGTCTTGCCTGACTCGTTCTTCCCGACGAGGCAGGTGACGTCCTCCTCGACATCGAAGCTCCCGGAGTCCTCAACGGACCGGTAGTCCGTGACGCGAGCCTTGATCAGTTGCATGTGCCTGAGGTCCTTCCTCATGTCGTGTGAGGAGGACCCGGCGTGTCAGGTCGAAAGGCGTTGTGAACATCGCATGACAGTTGGTGCGTCAGCGTTGTTGTTCGGGGTAGGTTCCAGACGCCAATCAGGAGTGGACCCCGGTGCCCGTCGACCTCGACGCCGCCGGGGTCCTCTCATTGAGCCAGGCCAAGCCTAACGCTCCCCGCCGACAAGTCCGGACGGTTTGTCGAGCGTTGCCCGACCACGGCTGCGGCGCAGGCCGGCGGACGTTGGTCAGGCATCGGGCCCGGGCCCCGCGTCCACGGGACCTGGCTCTCCTTCCGCGTCTTGGGCGCGAGACATGGCATTCACCGGCAGGCTTTGTCGCCCGGCGGGCGCGCTGGCCGGCGCCGCGGTCGTGTCAACGGTCGGTGCTGATGATCGGCATTCCGAGGTCGGCGACGCGGCCGGGTGTGCTCCTGGCGGTTCGGTCGAGGCTGGTGATCTTGTTCGCCGCGGCGTTCAGGTTTACCTCGAGGCCTTGGACCTCGCCGTGCCAGCCGTTCGCCTTCGCCTCGGCGATGCGGTCCCTGAGGTTCTGGATGATCGCGGAAACACGAGCATGCCTGCATCCGCTGCCCCAGCCTGCGCCTCGACCCCGGCGCCCGACCCCGCCTGAGCAGGGGGTGCCGTATGGGCGACCGCAGGTCCCGAGCTCGAGCTTGCGCAGCTCGAAGTGCTGCTGGAAGTCCTGCCATTCCTCGTCGGTCGGTTCGCGGTATTCGGCTTGGGGTCTGACGGCGCGGCGCTGGTCGAGTAACGCCCGGTAGGCACGGACGAGGTCGTCTTGGAACACCGCGAGGTAGGCCTGGGTGGTGGTCAGGCTGTGGTGGCCGAGCAGGCGGGCGGCGATGTGGACCGGGAGACCACCCGTGACGGCCTCGGTGGCGAACATGCGGCGGAAGTCGTGCGGGGTGTAGCGCAAGGGGCGGTTGGCGGCGTCGACGAGGCCGGCCCGGTCGATCGCCGCGGCGAGAAGGCTCTCGATGGTGCTGTAGCCGATCACCGCGGTTCGCCAGCCAGCTCGCCGTTGGAACAGGTGCGGCAGCGGCGGCCCTTCCGAGCACCCGTGGGCGTCATAGCGGCTGGTAAGCGGAATCGTGCCGCCGCCGATAGCCCGGAGCCGGGCCACGAGCGTCGCGAGGACGCTGGCGAGTTCGGGACTGACGAGCAGGGCGGGGCTGCTTACTGGAAGCGGTGGATTCCCGTCGGGGAGACGCTGCTGCTCGGCAACGGTCAGATCGTGCGTCGGCACCTGCTCGCCCGCGCCGGTGAGGGTCTGATCGACGTCGGCCGTGGTCCTGACCAGGGATGAGGACCTGGATCCCTGGCCAGGAACATGGCTACGGAGAGTCGTCGTCGAGCAGGCGTCGAAGTTCCCGCAGCTGGTCGGGTTTCATGTGGCGGCGCAGGGTGCTCGCGATCGATTCGGGTTTCCCGAGGGGCACGGAGACGGTCTTGGACCGGAACCCTGCGCGGATCATCGCGGCGTGGGGGGAGAGACGGCCGGCGAGGACCTCGGCTCGCAGCTCGGCCGCCTGAGCGTTGCCGGCCTCGGCCTCTTTCCGTAACCGGCGAAGGGCGGTTTCCGCCGTGTTCCCGACCGGCCGACCAATGTTGACATTGTCCACGTTGGTCGGCCGGTCGCCGGAGAGGCGATCTCCACCGTCTTGGCCTTTGAGGGCCTGGTCGAGCAGGTCGAGGGTCTCGCGGTCGTCAGCCAGGATCCGCTTCAGCAGGTCGATGGTCGCGCCCAGTCCGTGGGTTGGCGGGGTGGTGACGAACTCCACGAACTGCTCGTGGTGCACGATCTCGCCGCGGGGTGTGACGAACTCGCGCCAGGACTCCTCTTGCAAGACGCGGCGCAGCAGGTCGGGGACGGTGCCGAGCCCGTTCTCCGTGGCGCGTAGCGAGCTGCTCAGCGCCTCGACGAGGACGGCGTTTGCCTTGGGTGTGTTCATGCTTCGTCGGCCAGCCAGCGATTGAGGATGTCGATACGTCGGACGAGGTCGTCGTGGGACGCGGTGCCGATGTTCCCTCCGCAGATCTTGTTGAGTTCGGCGTGGATGTGGCTGTGCTGTCGTCCGGTCTGGATGTTCAGTTTCCCGACCTTCCGTTTGATCACCCGGCGGGCGTTCGCCTTCTGATCGGACAGCTTGGGCGCATCGGGCTGCGCGGGCACCGCAGCCGTGGCAGGCCGTGCACCCGCGGTGCGCAGGATGAGCGCCACGGCTTCGGAGGTCATGCTGGGAGGCACGGACCCGCGGAGCATGGCGAGGATCGACTCGGCCTGGGTCTTCTCCTCGGTCGTGATGGACTCGCCGCTGGCGATGGTGGAGTGGTGTACTGCGGCCGAGGATCCCACTACCTCGACTTCGAAGAGCGTCGGTCCGCTGCCGTCGTCGTTCTCTTGGCGGTCCCGGACCTGCTTCTCCTCGTTCGAGATGACCGCGTCGACGGTCTTCTCGATGTCGCGGGCGTACTCGAGCAGCGGGTTGATGGAGGGGATGAACAGTCGGGCGCAGGTCTCGTCGTCACCGCCGCGCATCCGCACGAACCGGCCCACGACCTGGATGAAGAACAGCTGGGTGCGTACACGGGTGGCGTAGACACCGACGGCCAGGCGGGGAATGTCGACGCCTTCGGAGACCATCTGCACCGCCACGATCCACCGGGAGGTGCCCTTCCCGAACCGGCTGATGGACGCCGACGCCTCCGGATCGTCGGAGACGGCCACGATGGGATCCTCGCCGGTGAGCGCACGCAGGATCTGGGCGTAGGCGTAGGCGGCGGTCTGGTTGAAGGCGATGACCAGCCCGCCGGCGTCGGGGGTGTCGAGCCGGACCTTGCTCAGCGCGTCGTCGGCTTCACGCAGCACCGAGGGGATCCAGTCCCCATGCGGGTCGAGCGCGGCCCGTAGGGCCGGAGAGAGGGTCTCCTCGTCGGTATCCGCCAGCGCCACGGACGTCGTCGTCATCTCCCCGGCGCGCCGCCACTGTGCGTCGCCGTCCATCGCGGGAAAGACGATCGGGCGAACGACCTCACCGTCAGCGAGGGCACGGCCATAATCGTAGTTGTAGCTCGCCATCGCCCGGCCCGTCTCGTCGTAGCGGACGAACGGGATCGGCCGCTTGTCTGTCCGAAATGGCGTGCCTGACAGCAGGAGCCGGCGGGCGGCGGGCTGGAAGGCGGCGGTGAGCGCGGCACCCCACGCCGCGTTCTCGTCATCGCCGGCATGGTGGATCTCGTCGAAGACGACCAGCGTCGGTTTCGCCGGGTTGGAGGACAGCCGACGCCACAGATGCGGAGCCGACGCGACCGTCTGGTAGGTCACCACCACCCCGTCGTAGTCGCGGGCCACCACCCCGTCCGCGTTAGTGAACCGGTCATCGAGCTTGATGCCCATGCCGGCCGCCGCGGTCGCCCACTGCCCCCGCAGATGCGTCGTCGGTACCACGACGATCACGAACCGGATTTCCCCGAGATCCCACAACTTCTCGGTCGCCTTCAACGCGAACGTCGTCTTCCCCGCTCCCGGGGTCGCGACCGTGAGGAAGTCCTCATGCCGCCCGAGGAGACGCTCCAACGCCTCCTGCTGCCAGACCCGCAGCTCACCGGCCATCGGTCCCTGTCCTTTTCTCAGGTTGCAGGTCGGGCAGAGCGCCTGCCCGTTCACGACATCGGTCGGGCCACGACGCGCCCAGGCATGCACATGATCTGCATGCCAGCCCGGTTCCAGCTCGGTCCCGCAGCCCTGACATCGGCCATCCGCCGCGAGGAACAACGCCACCCGCTCACGCGCCCCGAACGACCGCCGAGCGTCCCGTCCCGACTCCCCGGGCCCCTCCGTCACGCCTGCCCCCCACAGTCAGACATTCATCTGACACGTTATGTGCAGACATAGCACTATGGGGACGGTTCCGGAGACGTACCGCATCATCGGCATCCCGTACACCCACCACCAGACCCGCCACCGCGATCAAGACTGCGCGTGCTGTCATCGACTGCGGAACCCGGCGGCCCGCGGCAGATCTCACCAGCACCTACCAGCACTCCGCTCCCCGCGAGGCACGGAACGCCGCCCGGTCAGACCAAGAGCCCCCAGCTCCATGAGAACTCCCGCTGACAGTCGAGGACGGCCCCGGATACCCGGCTGCGTCCCGAGTGGACAAGAGCGGCCCCGATCTCCCAGCGACCTCCTGGAGCGTGTTCACGACGGTGTCCGCCGGCCTCATGGCCGCGCTCGTCGGGGCGCTGGACAGCACCCTCCCCCTCATCGCCGGCCCGCTCGCTGGCATCCTGCACCGCGCCGGCGGCACCACCTGGCCCATCACCAACCGCCACGGCCGATCCACCGGTAGTCAGACACTCCCTGACTCGGCATTACCGAGCGCGACCACCCGAAGGCAGACCCGCGATCGCAGCCGTCGAGCAGACGAATCCCACCGCGAGAGGAGACAGTCCGCCACACGACTCACGGCCTCTACAATCAGCCAGTTTCGGTGACGGTCATTCCGATGGGAAAGTGATCGGAGTAGCCGGTCTCGTCGACGGTGGCGCCCATGCCGCCGAAGGGGCGGGGCCGTGGGTAGTCGCCGGTGTGGACGAGTTCGGGGAAACGCAGGATCTGCACGCTGTCGGGGTTGGCCCGCAGCGGGCTGGTGGGGTGGGCCATGTTCGCGTTGACGAGGAACTGGTCGAGCAGGTTCGGTTCGTTCTGGAAGTAGAACGTGCCTTCGGGGGCGCCGGCGGCGGGCCACATCAGGTTCCAGAACCGCGGCGTGTCCGCGTTGATCACCCGGGCGGGCTGCCGGGTGGAGAGGGCGTGGGCGACGAGGGAGGTGTCGAACGGTTCGTCGTTGAAGTCACCCATCGCCAGCGCCGGGGTGTCCTCGCCGTGTTCCTCCCGGACGCGCTGGTGGAAGTAGGCGAGGGTCTCGCCGGCGATGGCCCGGTAGCCGGCGGACTCGAACTGCCCCCCGGACCGCGACGGCCAGTGGTTCCCGAACACCGCCCACGTCCGCCCGGTGCGGGTCTGGAAGTTGACCTGGACGATCTCGCGGGTGGCGTTGCGGCGCATCACCACGTGGAAGAACACCTGCCCCGCCGGGGCGGTGAACAGGGCCGGGTCGTAGAGGAACGCGACGTCGATCCCGCGGGCGTCGTCGGTGTCGGCGTGCACGATCTCGTAGCGCCGGCCGTCGAGCCGGTCGGCGACCGCGGCGGCGAGGAGTTCGAGGACGAACCGGTTCTCCACCTCGCACACCCCGAGCAGGTCCGGGCCGGCACCGCCGTTCATCTGCGCGATCACCGACGCGAGCTGGGAAATCTTGCGGTCGCGGAGCTGTGGTGTCCAGCCGGCGAGGTCGTCGCCGAGGGTGCGGGTGAGTTTCTCGGTCCGCCGGGGTGAGTTCTCCTCATCGAAGAGGTTCTCCAGGTTCCACCAGGCGAGGTAGTAGGTCGTCGGCATCGGACCCCCCAGTCCACACGTGCCCCAACGGCCTGATCACCCTACCGCCCGCACCAGACCGACCACGAAGACGCTAACCCGCGGATAGGTGGTTCGTGGGTGAGAGACCCCGCGTGCGCGAGGACGACGGCCCGCGACGTGCAGGTGATGCCGGACGAACTGGCGTCCCCGCGCACGCGGGGGTCTTCCCAGCCCGGCCGCCTCCCATCGGCGCCACAGCTAGTCGTCCCCGCGTACGCGCGTCACCAGCCCGTCAGTAGTTCTTCTTCACGTAGTCGTAGGTCTTGTCGAAGAGCACGCCAGTGGCGGGCAGGCTGAAGTTCTTGAGTGTGGAGCGGATGGCTTTGCGTACCTCCCGGTCGCCGCGGTCGGAGCTGGTCCAGCCGGTGTAGGAGACTTCAAGGACGATCTGGTCAATCCGGAAGACGATGTCGGGCACGATCTTGTGTAGCCCGGCGGGGGTGTTCTGCTCGACGATCTGTGTGAGCGCCCCGATCTTCGGGTCGTAGAGACGCTCGTCTGCGGCGAGCGTGCCTTCCTCGGCCGCGCGGTCGGCAGCGACGACGTCGTGGGCGACCTGGAGCGCGTCCTCTAGGAACTGCAGCGACTCCTCGACCGAGGAGATGGTGCGCTGTCGCAGCTTCTCGATCCGCTCGGCCAGGCTCTTGTACGCTGCGGAGTCGGTGTCCTGGCCGAGCCGGCGCTTGAGCCGGGCCTCGATGGAGTCGAGGATCTCCCCCACGATCTGCCCGGGAGCTTTCGGGTCGGGCACAGGCAGCGGTACCTGGAGCGACTGGGCGATCTTCTTGATCAGCGCGATCCCGGCCGCGTCCAGGGTGACGTTCCGAGATGCCAGCGGCTTCACCGAGATGTCACCCATGTGGGCGTGGATCAGTGCCTCGGTCTTCGCGCCGAGCTTGGCCCACAGCAGTCCCTTGTCGAGCCCCTTGGGCTGGATCGACGCATACAACTTCGCCAGCCACAGATACGTGCCCTGGAATGGCGCCAGCATCGGGTTGGGGTCGAGGAACTCCCAGATCCGCTGCACCGCAGTGAACGTCTCCACGAACGTGGTCCGCGCCTCGCTGTCGACCGGGATCCGCTCATGCGCCTCGGCCAACGCGGTGAACGACGCATCAAACGTGTCGATCCCGTCGAAGAGCGAGGTGAGCACGGTCATGTCGGTCATGAACCGCCCGACCAGGCTGGCCACGTCGTGCACGGTCGGCTTCTCGGGCTCAGTCCCGTCCTTCGCCTTGGGGCCGAGCAGCGCGTCGCCGATGGCCTTGGCCAGTCCGATGTAGTCGACGACCCGGCCGTACTCCTTGCGTTGCCCGGTCAGCGGGTTCTTCCATGGCCGGTTGGGCCGGGTGATGGTCTGGAACAGGTTGGCCGCCTTGAGCGGCTTGTCAAGGTAGAGCACGCCCTCGATCGGCGCGTTGAACCCGGTCATCCACTTCGCGGTGACGACCACGAACGAGAGCGGGTCGTCGACCTTCTTGAAGCGCCGCTTGAGCCCCTCCTCGGCCTCGTCGGAGAGCAGATACTTCTTGTACGCCGACGGGGTGCTCTTGGAGTTGTCCACATGCATCACCACGCCGACCTCACGCGCGACACTGGACCCGTCCGGCAGCGTCATCGCCGCGGCGCGGCGCTCCAGTTCGGCCTGGATCGCGGTCGCGTACGCCACCACCAGCTCCTGGTTGTACGCCACGACCTGCGCCTTCTGCCCGAGCGGAGCCACGTAGGTGAGGTAGTGGTCGACGATGTCGGCGCAGACCGAGGCAACCCGCTCGGGGTTCTTCAGGATGGTGGCGATATGGCTGGCCTTGCCAGAGAGGAACTCCTTGGCCTCGTCGTCGAGCCCTTCGTCGTCGGCGAGCTCCTCGAACGCCTCGTCGAGCTGCTCCTTGCTCAGCTCGAACTTCACCGCCCGGCCTTCGACGATGACAGGCTTGGTGAACCCGTCGGCGATCGAGCGCTCCATCGTGTACCGCGACAGCACCAGGTCGGGGTCCTCGGGGTCGCCGAAGAGCTTGAACGTGTCCCGATCACCGGCCTTGACCGCGGTGCCGGTCATCCCGAAGAACGTCGCGTTCGGCACCGCCTCCCGCCACGCCTCACCGAGCTTGCCCTCCTGGGAACGGTGGGCCTCGTCGACAAGCACGATGATGTTGGACCGGGCGGTGAGTAAACCGGCCTCGGCGAACTTGTGCGGCGTGGTCACCACCACCCGCGGCCCGGGCTTCTTCAGCACGGTCCACAGCGACTGCTTGGTCTTCGGCACCTCAAGGGTCGGCATCCCGGCGGTGCGGAACATCTCCGCGGTCTGCCGCACCAGGTCCTTACGGTCCGCGATCACGATCACCGTCGGCGCCCCGACCCGCTCATCGCGCAACAGCCGCGAGGCGGTGAACGCCATCAGTTCGGTCTTGCCCGACCCCTGGTGATGCCACACCAGCCCGCCGCCACCCCGCTCGTTCCTGGAACCGGCGAGCACCTTGTCATGGATCGCGACCGCGGCCTCGACCTGCGGATAGCGAGGCAGGAACTTCACATCCTGCTCCGAGGCATCCCGGGCATGCCGGTACATCGCGAAGTCCCGCAGGATCGCCAGCACCATCCCCGGCGTCAGCAGCGTCCGGGCATCCCGTTCAACCCGCGCCGGCCCGGACAGGTTCGGGTCGCCACCGGTCTCACCCCACGGCGCCCAGAACTCGCTCTCCGGATCCGGTTCGGCGCGCACCGGCGCCATCCGTAACTCGAGTCCCTCAGTCGCCACGTTGAACACGTTCGGCGCGAAGAACTGCGGATACTCCACCTCGTAGACGTCGTAGAGGTCCTTCGCAGCGTTGAACCACGACACCGTCTGCTTCACCGGCGTCTTGGTCTCCACCACCACGAGCGGGAACCCGTTGACGTAGTAGACGACGTCGAACCGCCGTGTCTCGTGCCCGCCCTTGATCGTCACTTCATCGGCCACGACGAGCCGGTTGGCCTCCGGGTCGTCGAAGTCGATGAACCTCCGCGGCACGTGCTTCCCAGCCACCGTCACGAACGGCTGCTGCCCCCGCAGGATCACCGTCAGCGCCTCGTTGGCGGCGACGAGGCCGTTGGTGGCGTCCAGCATCGCCCGGTTGACCTCGGCGATCACCATGCCAGTCGACTCCTCGTCGTCGACTAGGTCCGGGTTGCGCCGGAGTAGCGCCTCGCGCAGCCACGACTCGACTATGACCTCGTGCTCATCACGCGGTAGGTCGCCACCGGACACGTGCTCCCACCCGGCGTCCTGGGCCCACTCCAGCAGTGCTGCTTGGATCGTCGAAGCCTCGCTCCAACCCATGGCCTACGCGACCTCCTCCAAGAACCGGTCGTACGCCGCCGGGATTCTGACCTCGTTTGCCAGCAGTGCAGCCACGAGCGCGGACCTCATAGACCGCAGTCTGCGGAGCTCCTCCTGAAGGCTCTCCACATGTAGGTGGGATTGCCGAATAGTGGCTCCGATGGCCTTTTGCTCGTCGAGTGGGGGCACCGCGACTGGGATAGCTCCAACCAGCTTCTGGTTGACCATGGGGACTGCTCCGGATTGGGAGATGTCGCCCAGACGGATGCTCGACATCACCGCGAACATGAAGTCGCTGGTCACTCGGTCGCCGAGGATCAGACCCATCACGTTCTGGTCGAATGCGGCATCGCAAGTCAAGACGCGGCGCTTCTCAGTGAGCATCGCCGCGCCGATAATCGGGAAGATCACCGTTCCTGCCGGGCAGACACGAGGCTTCACGGCGGGCATGGATTCCTCCGTTAACCAGTTCGGAGCAACTTTCATCTCGCGTTCGTTGCCTTCAAAGACCATGTCGGAGACCTTGAAGTAGGGCAACACGCCCCCAGGGGATCCCTGGTAGCGGTTCGGGAACGCACGTCCGGTGGCTGTGATTGCCAACTCGCTGATCGGCGCCGTCTCCCAATGACTGCGCGGCTGGAGCAGTCCACGCCGCAGCGCGGCCAACGCGCTGAGAGCCGATGCGCATTCACGGTCGAGAACCTCGACCTGAGCGTCGACCGATGCGACGAGGTCGATGATCCGATGCTGCTCGGCCAGCGGCGGAATCGGGACATCGGCAGCGAAAAACTCTTGCAATCGCACATTCAGCAGGCCGTGTGCACGAGCCCCTTCGCGAAGCCTTCCCCGCAGCGAGTCGAAGAATGTGGAGCTGTTGCAGGCCAGAAGGAAGAAGTCGGGGTCGACGATATCGGTGCGGGGGCGAAACGCGATGTAGAGCGACGTCACTAAAGCGGGTGTGCCGGAGTCGTTGCGAGCGATGACGCCCCAAGGGGCATCCTTGGACGAACTCTTGTTGTAGACGAAGTCGCCGGGCTCAAGGGCGAGGTAGCCGCTGAGGTCGTTGCTGGCGACTCGTTTGGTGAAGTATTCTTCTTGATCGACGAGGCCGCGCCCAGCGGAGACCGTCATGACCCGCGTGTAGCCCGCAGTGTTCTTAGTGGCAACACGGTCTGCGACGTCGTCAAGTCGAAATGTCCGCCAGTCAGACATCGCCGACTCCGAGACCTGATAGGTCGATCCCGGCGGCGGCGAGCCGCTCGAACATGGCGGCCTCGGCTGCGAGACGCTGCGTGCGCGCGTCGGCGTACGCGACCAGCGCGGTTCCGAGGTCGACGGCTTTGCCGGTGGTCTTGGTGATGTAGCGGCCGATGTTGAGGTCGAAGCCGTTGGCCTTGATCTCGTCGAAGTCAGCGACGTGAACGTACGCGCTGAGCTCGGGGCCGTCGGGGGCGAGGCCGGTGCGGCACGCCTCGGTGAGGGCCTTGATGTCGTCATACGACATGACGTTCTGGTTCTTGCCCTTGGCGAACCGCTCGGAGCCGTCGACGAATACGACCGTGTCCTTGCGGTCGGCCGGCTTCTGGTGGCGGAAGACCAGGATGCAGGCCGGGATCGAGGTGGAATAGAACAGATTCGGCGGGAGGCCGACGACGGCTTCGAGGAGGTCCCGCTCGATCAGGGACTGGCGGATCTTGGCCTCGGCGCCGCCGCGGAAGAGGACGCCGTGGGGCATGACGACGCCGACGCGGCCGGTGCCAGGCCTCATCGAGGCGACCATGTGCTGGACGAAGGCGAAGTCGCCGTTCTTCGCCGGAGGTACGCCGCCGACGGCACGAGGATCGGAGGCCCACTGGTCGGCGCCCCAGCTCTCCAGGGAGAACGGGGGATTGGCGATGACCACGTCGAACTGGGTCAGCGCGCCCGAGGGCTCCTTAAAGAGAGGCTTGCGCAGGGTGTCGCCGCGCTTGATCTCGAAGTCCTCGATCTCGTGGAGGAAGAGGTTCATCTTCGCGATCGCCGAGGTGGTCAGGTTGACCTCCTGGCCATACAGACGCAGGGTTCGGTGGTCCTGGCCGGACCCGCGCACCTGGTTGATGGTGGCCACCAGCATGCCGCCGGAGCCGCAGGCCGGGTCGTAGATCGACTCACCGGGCTCGGGCTGCAGGATGGCGACCAGGAGGTTGACCACCTCACGGGGAGTGAAGAACTCGCCGGCCTTCTGGCCGGAGACGTCGGCAAACTTCTTCAGCAGGTACTCATAGCCGGCGCCGAGCAGGTCGTGGCTCACCGTGGACGGGTCGAGCGGGATGTCGTCGAACGCCTTCACCAGCCCGCGGAGCGCCGAGGGCGGCAGCCGCTCCTCGTTGCCCCAGAACGCGTCGCCGAAGATCCGGGCAAGGGCCTTGGGGTTGGCCTGCTCAATGCGCTGGAACGCCCTCGCGAGGGCGTCGCCGAGGTTGACCTGGGTCTTGGTGACCACCGACCAGCGGGTGTTCTTTGGGAGCTCGAAGCGGTGGAAGTCGGCTTCGATCTCGTCGGTCAGCTCCTCGCCATACTCCTCGACCGCCTGCTTGTGTTCGTAGTCCCAGGTGTCGCTGATCCACTTCCAGAACAGCATCGGGAACACGTAGGTCTTGTAGTCGGCCGCGTCGACGGGGCCTCGGAGTGCGTTGGCCGCGGCCCACAACCGCGACTCAAGGTCGATCTGTGTGATCACAGGCGGATGGGACCCTTCGTCGTGATGGCAGTGGTCCAATCATGCCGGACGCGCTGCGCAGCGTCTGATCCCCCTCGACTTCACCGCCACCACCCTCGACACCCGCTGGTGCGGCGACATGTGATCGACAATCTGACCAGGCACATAACGGACGAGACGGCTCTGTTGCGTCGGGTGGGGCAGGCCCTCGACGAGCTGACACCCTGCAGGTCGGCGTCGTTCGCCGCCTATGCGGGCCACAGCCGCGGCGATCACGGTGGAACCATGTAACTGCCACTTTCGAGGTCCGCGCGTCGGTGGCGTCACCCGCGGCGACGCGCCTCCGCCGGTGGGAGCCGGTGTGGGCAGCGAGCCATGTTGAACGCCTCGACGATGTTCGTGGCGACGCGGCCCTGGTGGCTCACCGCGTAGCCGTTGCTGCGCGCACACTCGCGGATGTCGGCGGTGCGGTCGGCGCCCGCCGAGGGCTGCGAGGCGGCACGCGAGCCACGCCGGGCGCTACTCGGACGGCTACCGGAACGCCGGCCCGCAGCAACGAACGATGCCAGCACCTCCCGCAGCTTCGTCATGGCAGAGGGTCAGGTGCAGCTCCTCGTCGACCAAGGTCTTGCCACGCGAAATAGTGAATCTGCTGCGCATTCGTTGTGTCCTGGTAGATCGTTGACCTCTCTACGGTTTCGTGGCGCGGGGGGCGTGGGCGATGTCGTCATCGGGTGTACCGGGCTGGCTCCAGGATGCGGTGGCTGTGTTCGGAGCTGGCTGCAGGCAGAAGCTCGCCGGGCCCGGTGGTCGGGAGGCCGCGATCCGCGGCCCATTGGAGACTCTGTTGACGACAGTCGGCCTACGCCTGGGCGTTCCCGCGGTCTTCCATGACGAGGTCCATGATGCCGACCGGCGGGTCCGTCCCGACTACGGGGTGGCCGTGGACGGTGCCGTCAACGGATACATCGAGGTCAAGGCGCCCGGGAAGACCATCGACCCGGACGAGTTCACCGGGCATAACCTCACCCAGTGGACCCGCCAGCGGGATTTACCGAACCTGATCTACACCAACGGCACGCACTGGCGGCTCTACCGCGACGGCATCCTGCGTTGCGGGCCGATCGCTCTTGCCGGCGAGCCCTTGACCCGCGCCGGCCGCACGCTCCAGGCCGTCGACGGCCTGGAAACGCTGCTGACGGACTTCCTACGCTGGCAACCCGCGCCGATCACCTCGGTGAACGTGCTTGTCCGGGCGATCGCTCCGCTGACCCGACTGCTACGCGGGGAGGTCCTCGACCAGCTCATTACCGAGCGCCGCGCGATCAGCGCCGGTGCGGATCCCGACCTCCAGCCGTTCACCGGCCTGGCCCGAGACTGGCGTGCCCTGCTGTTCCCCCAAGCGGACGATGCTACCTTCGCCGACGGGTACGCCCAGACCGTGACCTTCGCGCTGCTGTTGGCCCGCACCGAAGGCATCCCTGTGGCGTACCGTGCGCTGCACCAGATCGGCGTCGAGCTCGGCGCCGGGCACTCCCTGATGGGGAAGGCGCTGCAGCTCCTCACCGACGATGTCGTCGCTGATTTCCGAGTTGCCCTTGACCTCCTCGTCCGGGTAGTGGGAGCAGTCGACTGGCCGAAGGTCCGCAGCAGCGGCAAGGACACCTACCTGCACTTGTACGAGGACTTCCTCGAGCTGTATGACAACGAGCTGCGGAAGAAGTCCGGGTCGTACTACACACCCCGCACGGTGGTCGAACACATGGTCCGCCTGGTTCAGGAAGCCCTGGTCACCCGGCTGGGAAAGACGTCCGGGTTCCGGGATCCATCGGTTCTGACCGTCGATCCGGCGATGGGTACGGGCACCTTCCTACACACCATCCTGGAGACTGTGGCAACCGCCACTGCTGGTGAGGACGGCCCGGGGGCCGTCGCCGGGGTCATCTCCCAGGTCGCGAAGCGGCTGGTTGGGTTCGAGATGCAGATGGGCCCGTTCGCAGTCGCCGAACTGCGCACGGCCGACCTCCTGGCCTCCTACAGCGCCGTTCCGCCTGCCAGGGGAATGCGTCTGTATGTCACCGACACCCTCGACGACCCGCACGCCACGCAGACGCAGCTAGGTTCGGGCTTACAGCTGATCGCCGCATCGCGCCGACGAGCGAACAGAGTGAAGGCCACCTCGAACGTCACCGTCGTTGTCGGGAACCCCCCGTACAAGGAGCTGGCGGTCGGGGATGGCGGCTGGGTGGAGAACGGCGGAGAGGGGCAGGCCCCGATCCTGGAAGACTTTCTGGCCGAGGTGCCGGGGCGCTTCCGGGCGAAGGTGAAGAACCTCTACGTCTACTTCTGGCGGTGGGCTACCTGGAAGGTATGGGAATCCACCAGCACCGAGGATGCTGGGATCATCTGCTTCATCTCCACCTCCGGCTATCTGACCGGCCCGGGGTTCACCGGGATGCGTGAGTACCTGCGCCGCCACGCCTCGGACGGGTGGATCATCGATCTGACCCCGGAAGGGCAGACCCCCGACATCCCGACCCGGATCTTTCCTGGGGTGCGCCAGCCACTGGCGATCGGCCTATTCCTCCGTACTCCGGGGACCAGCCGCGAGATGCCCGCCAGAATCCGGTACCGGACCGTTGCGGGCCGCAGGGAAGAGAAGTTCGCCGCGCTGGCCGGAATCGGGCTGGACGACGGCGGGTGGCGGGAAACCCGCTGCGACTGGACTGACCCGCTCACTCCGGCAGCTGACGGCGGATGGGACACCTACCCGGCTGCGTCCGACCTGCTGCCCTGGTACGCACCAGGGGTGTTCCCGACCCGCACCTGGGTGTACGCCCCCGCGCCCGAGACACTGCGGCAACGTTGGCGAACCCTGCTCAGCGAAACCGACCCGGGCACACAGGCGGCCATGTTCAAGGAGGGCCGGGACGCCACCCTCACCAAAACAAAGCGCCCGCTGCCAGGGCCGGACACCCACCAGGCGACCCATACTCCGATCCGCTCGGACCGATCCACCGAGCCGCGACCTGTGCAGGTCGGCTACCGCGCTTTCGACCGACAGTGGATCCTGCCCGATAGCAGGCTGATGGACATGCCTCGCCCCGACCTGTGGGCCGCCCGGATCCCCGGCCAGGTCTTCGTCGTCGAGCAGCACGCCCATCGCATAAGTGAGGGACCTGGACTGGTGTTCTCCGCGTTGATCCCGGACTACGACTATTTCAAAGGCAGCGCGGGCGGACGGACCCTGCCCTTCCTGCATCCGGACGGGACAGCGAACCTTCCTCCAGGACTGACTGGAGCCCTCACCACAGCCCTCGGGCGGCCCGTCAGACCGCACGATGTGCTCGCCTACCTGGCCGGCGTCGTCGCACACCCCGCCTACACCCGAACGTTCGCGGACGAACTGACTACCCCTGGTGTCCGCGTCCCCATCACCGCGGACCCAGACCTGTGGATCCAAGCCGTCGCCGTTGGCGATCAGATTCTCTGGCTACACTCCTACGGCGCGGCGGCCACCGGCCCCGGCCGGCCGGCAAGAAGCATCCGGTATCCTCACGGAGACCTTCGCCAGCCGCTGTCCACTGCCGCGATCAACGAGATGCCCGACAGTCTGCGCTACGACCCGGATCGGTACACCGTCCTTGTCGGAGACGGGGAGATCTATCCGGTGCGCCCAGAGGTCTGGATGTACGCCGTCGGCAGCAAGAATGTCATCAAATCCTGGTTCACCTACCGGAAGAAAGACCCCGGCGGACGACGATTCTCCCCACTCGACAAACTCCACCCGACCCATTGGGATCCGAACTGGACCACAGAGCTGCTCGACCTACTCACCGTCCTCACACGCCTCATCGAGCTCGAACCCATCCAGGAGGAGATTCTCGCCAGCGTGCTTGCCGGACCCTTACTGTCCCGTAAAGCGCTGCAGATCAGTGGCACGCTATGGCCAGCGGGGCCGAAGGACCGCAAACCACGCCGAAGCCTGGCCGGCAACTCTACCCCCGGCATCCTCGATATCTAACTGCCGGACCGCTTTTCGAATAACGGCGTACTCGAGAAGCTTTGAGCTATTGGCAATCTACTTACACTTCACCTTCTGTGTCGTCAGAGGTCGACAAGAAGAGAGTTTCAAATTCTTCCTCGGCGTCAAATAGGGCATCCTGTAGGGAGGGGTCATGCTCCTCGGTGAGATTTATTGAATCAACACTGGCCATGAGATAATTTCGGCCGCGCTGCGAAACAGAACCGTGAACCTCTACTGCGCGGCGCGCACGGTACGCTTCGATCAAAAGTTCTTCGGATCCATCTGGCGCATCGATTCTTACTGTGGCAACCCGTGGCCGCGTCCCGGAAATATGAAGCCTTCCCGCGATCTTTCCTGTTACCGCACCCCTGAGGTTTCGGCGACGCTCGAGGCCAACAACCTCACCGACGAGCCTTGAGGGAATCGCAGAACCTAGCCTTCTCAGCAACCTGGCTCCATCTTGCAGCAGGTTATGAAATCCTGGAGGAACTTCGATTGAATGCTTCGCGTGGCGAGGATCCCGCAATGAAGGGGAGAATTCGACTTCCACCTGTCTGGCCCTATCGCCTTCGCGAGGTGCAAGTACGGCTAGGGCGTCTACTAGCTCGGCACTGACGCCGTGCTGCACCAGCTCGGCCCAGGCTCCTCCTTCTTCAAGATGAGTGCTGTCTTTGACCAGATCGAGTACGGCTTCTACGCCATCGAGCAGTCGGTTTGTCACTTGGCGCCCGTAAGGAACTCCGACGCTGAGCGTATCTGCCTCAAGTGATGGCTTCAGCGGACAAGCCATACTCACGACAAAGCTGCCGTGGATTACTCGGACACGCACGTCATTCAAGTACTTTTCGGCTTGCTCGGGACGGGATTGGCCGAACATCGGCCTCGGATCAACTGCAGCAGACGCCGACGAAAGTATCAGCCCTCTAGCCGCGTTGAAAAGCGCGGTTGCATCCGCGATGTACGCGATTCCCGGTTCATCAGTTTCACAGCGGATGCCTACTTGGTCCACGCCTTCTGATTGAATGCCGATCGCGGCAATAAATGCGGGAATTCCTTCGACTTCGGCTAGACATGCGACTGCCGACCGCATCGCCTTGGGGTAGTCAATAAGATCGGCTGATAGGGGAACGATGAGTTGCCGGGCTGGTCCGTTCTCATCCAGGCGGAAGAGCGCGGAGTGCGCGTTCGAACCAATGTGTCGCCATCCGACCTTGCTCGCATACTCCATGACCTGCGCAGGAGATGGCAAAGCGAACGAATAAGTGGTCGATGTGCTCATTGACTCAACCTCCGTTCTTCTTGAAAGTCGCATGCCAATCATCTGCTGTTGAAAAGATCAGATCTCTTAGTGAAGCGGGAGAAAGTCGTCGCCCCACAGGTATTCTGATTACTTGCTTTGACTTGTTGCCAGTCGGAGATTCATGGCGAAGCGAGTACCAATAGGCGCCATGGCTTAGAGCGTCAAAGGTCTCGTGGTTATGTATCCACCACTCCCGCTCTTTGCATGCTGCTACCAGGAACAGGAACTGGTACTCATACCGCAGCCCCGCGAGCTCCCGATGCGTGTCCGCATCTAGATCATAGACTATGTGGCCGTTCTCGAATCTCGGCTCAATCACAGTCTTAATCTGTCCACTTATTGACCAACGGGGCTGCAGGTAGATTTCGTGCGGGTATGTAAGAACGCAGTCAATCTTAGTTTTTTCGGTTCTTGCCGTCTTGATTTCCAGGCCTGCTGCGGCCGCGAGCATGTGAATCCAGGACTCGCCAAACTCGCCCTCGTCGCGATTATCGATGCCCCGTCGCATGCGGGTGGCGGCAGAATCGGTGCGCGGCGATGGAAGTTCCATGAGGTCGATAAGCGGCAGCTCGGCGGCGGTGGCCGGTGCCGTCATCAGGCCGTCACGGAGTCCCTCGATCATGAGCACAGCATCCCACCTGTGGATCTAGGTTGCATCACCACACGCCCATGAGAGCCGCAGCCTTCCCGTCTTGATCGACGGTTCGACCACCGTTTTACTTGATCAAGTTGCGCCGGTGGAGGATTCCCTGGCAACTCCTGGTCGGCGGCTGGGTAGGGGACGGGCAGCTTCCTGAGCCGCGTCGGCCCGAGGCCCGGTCGACCCCCGATGGGGGCGAGTCCATGATTGATCAGGGACAGCGTGCTGCCGCAGTTGGGAACTCGCTCTGCCAAAATCGCGGATGTGACCTCCCCCTCGGCCACGTGTCGACGTCTCGCGGTTGCGTGGACGTCTCGGTCAGCACGGCATCAGCATCCCAGGTCGTCGATGTGGGTTCCAGTCCCACGCTCTTCCTCGATGCCAGGCTGAGGTTGCCAGGCTCAGGACCATCGGCCGACTGGTATTTTTTCCTCTTGCGAGGTTCGGCACCCTGCTCGCACTGCGGAGCGCTCGCAGCCATGCCGCGATGCCTGAGCTGATGCGCCTACCCAGCGTCGATGGTAGGCGCACCCGCGAGCAGCCGGTAGACACGGCAATTGCAAGGGTGACAGGGCTCTTCTGCGCTGTACACCTCAATCGCATGAGACGGATCTGTGTACACCATGATCTGATACATAGAGTTACCGACGTGGCTCCTGATGGCTGGAGCCGCCGAGGCGTCTCCGCCCTGGGATCGATGATCCAGAGCTGGCCGCGTGTGTGCGCATTGTGTGCGCGGATGTCCCGGCACGGCGCGGCATTTGCCGGCACGTTCCGGCACGGAAAACGCCCCGACCTCGGATTTTGCGGCACGGCGCGGCACGTTCCGGTATGTTCGGATACGCGGTGATCCGTCTTGTAATCGAGCGGCTAGGGGTTCGAGTCCCCTCGCCGGCTCCAGACAGATGGCCTCTGACCTGCGGTTTTGCAAAGTCGGAGATCATTTCGACAAGATCAAACTGGGTTTGGGTGCGCATTGGGTGCGCATCGGGCAATTTTGTGCAGGGAACGATCATGTGCGGGGTGTCCGCTTTCGGGTGTCTGAGTCGGATTTGTCGTCGTGGCACCGCCCCCGAAGTGGTGACGTTCCGTCACAGTTGGCGGGTTTGGGTTGCGGGTGGGCTGTGGCGAGAGTGATGCGCGTCCGCTGACGGCGGCGGGTCCGCTATCCCGCCCCGTGGTCACTGTGGGTTAGGTTCGGGCGTTCGCGGCGAGTCTGGGGTCGGTGGTGGCCGCGGAACGCGGTGTGAGGGGGTCGGCGGGGTGATTCCGGGTGTCCGCGCCGTGTGGGGTGTCAGAACTCGGCCACCGGCCTTGACCTGGGGTTTTAGGCGGCTCGTTCGTATTCGTTGATCAGGCCACCGAGGACGGGTCGGCGCTTGATCCGTTCCTTGGTCAGGTCTGCGACAGGGTGGTCGGGCCGAGGTGGTTGAAGGCCACAACCGCGGTGGGGTCGTCGTCCGTTGTAGTGCCGTGCGTACTCGGCCAGAACGGTGCGCAGGTGCCGCTCGCCGAAGATCAGCATCCGGTCGGTGACCTCGGTCCGGACCGTGCGGACGAATCGTTCGGCGTAGGCGTTCGCCCGCGGAGTCCGGGGTGGGATCTTGATCGCGGTGATGCCGGCGTCGGCGAGGACCGCGTCGAACGACGCGGTGAACTGGCCGGCCCGGTCACGGACCAGGAACTGGAAGTCGGCCGACCGGTCACCGAGGTCCACGAGGAGGTTCCGGGCTTGTTGGGTGGTCCACGGTCCGTCGGGGTGGGCGGTGACCCCGAGGATGTGGACGGTGCGGGAGCCGACCTCGATGACGAAGAAACAGTACAGACGCCGTAGCGTCACGGCGCAGTCCACGTGGAAGAAGTCCACGGCCAGCATCGTCGAGGCCTGCGTGCGCAGGAACTGCCGCCACGTCGTGTCGGTCTGCCGTTGCGGAGCCGGGGGCAGCCCCAGGGACTTCAGGACCCGGCGGATCGTGGAGGCACTCACCCGGTGACCGAGCTTGAGCAGCTCGCCCCGGATCCGCTGGTAGCCCCACGCCGTGTTCTCGGTCGCGAGCCGCTTGATCAGCGTGGCGATCTCCGAGTTGATCGGTGGCCGGCCCGTCCGCTGCGGATGGGTCCATGTCCGTGTGACCAGACGGCGGTGCCACCGCAGGACGGTGCCCGGGGTGACCAGCCGGTGGGCTCGCAGCGTCGTGGGGAGAAGCCTGATCAGTGCGGCGAGGACCGCCCGGTCCGCCCAGTCCCACCGCGGCCTGGGCTGGGTACGGCGCAGCACCGCGACCTCATGCCGCAGCACCAGCAGCTCGACGTCCTTCGATGCCGACGAGCGGCCGAGGAGAACGAGCCAGCTACAGACCCGCACGAAGATCAGGTACAGCAGGCGTACGGACATAGTTGACCATCATGCAGCCGGCGCCACACCACCGCATCACCGCAGGTCACAGGCCCAAGCCGACTTCCGGCACCCCACAGTCCTCCACGGCCTTTTGTCTGATCACGGTGTCTTTGGCGAGAAACCAGGATCAACAGAAGGCCGCTTCACGTCACGGCGACACGCCGGCCCACCCCAAACCACCAGCGACTATCACGCAGAGTGATCACCGGAGGTTAAATGACAAGCTACGACCTTGCCACCCACACCGACCCGCATCTGCGGCTGGCCGCCGCATTCACCGAACTCGCCCAGGCCGTCTGACTACTGCTCACCGGGCCCCTGGCATGCCCTGCTTCCTCCGAACGCAACAGCGCCGTTCGGCGCTGTTTGGGCAGGTCGCACGTGTGGCGGATCTGTGACGTTTTGTGGCTTGGTGGCTAGGCTGGATCCGCAGCAGGGGACGGGGGCGGCATGCTGAGCGGAGTGTTCGATGATCGTTGAGCGGGAGCGGGTCGTTGCGGCGCTGCCTGGCTACAGCCTTGGTAGACAGTTGGGGGTGGGGGCGTTCGGTCTGGTACTCGCCGGTGAGCACCGCCAGATGCGCCGACCGGTAGCGATCAAGGTGATGTCCGCTGAGTCCGCTGAGGGCGGGCGGGTGGATTTCGCGGCCGAAGCTCGGATGCTGGCCAAGCTCGACCATCCCCACGTGGTGCGTGTTTTCAACTATGTGGAGGCTGAGGGCCTGTGTCTGGTGGTGATGGAACTACTGGCCGGGGGCACACTGACCCGCCGGCGGGCCGGGATGGGACCCCAGCAGGCATGCGCGGTCGGGCTGGCCGTGGCCGCGGCGTTGGAACACGCCCATGGCCGCGGGGTGCTACACCGCGACATCAAGGCCGACAACATCCTGTTCGCCGCCGACGGCACCCCGAAAGTCGGTGACTTCGGCATCGCGAAACTGTTCGACGGCTCCGCCACCGCCAGCCAGGTGGCCGGCACCCCCATGTACATGGCCCCCGAACAGATCCAAGGCGGCCGGCTGACCGCCGCCACCGACCTGTACGCCTTGGGAGTGGTGCTGTACAGACTGCTGACCGGCAGCCCACCGTTCGACCCGACCCTGCCCCT
>NZ_KB893766.1 GCF_000374165.1 Parafrankia elaeagni | reverse complement strand
GGAAACCACTCCTGCTCTTCCTCGTCGATGTGGTGTTCCACGTTCTCAATCAGAACTGCCGTCTTGGCATCGAAACGCTCTGCCTCCGGCGGGAGCGCGGCCAGCTCCATGACAAGGAGGTCTACGACATGATGCTCCTCGTACGATTCGAGGATGTCGCCCTCCAACGCCGGCAGCAGGCCATGCACCTCCGGATACATGACCTCGTTCTCGATGTAGGTGTGCACCGTGAGCAGCTCGATGATTTTCTCGACAAGCCTGCCCTTCGTGGCGTGGGCGTTCTTCCCCGTCTCCTGGAAACGCCTGAACGCGGCCTTGATCTCTTTGTGATCTTCCTTCAGGAGCACGATGGCGTCCGTCGACATTTCAGATCCTCCGAATCTCGACGAGGTGAGCTTCGCGCGGCCGTCCCCCGCTTCCGGGCGGGCGCGGAACTTGGCCAAGAGTGGGCTTCAGGCAGCCCGCGTTACACGTTCTCGTACTGGCACCTGCGCCAGGCACCGAGACCAGCACATGGCGTATCGGCGCAGCGACGGATTCAGTGTGTCGGCGGACCGTCACTCGCACCGGCATCGACGCGTTCCTGCTGGGTCCGGCTGGCGAGGACGTCATCATCCAGAAGCCCGCGTACCCCGCTGTGCCGAGCGGGATCCCGCCAACCCGCAGCGACCTCGGCCCCGGTGTCCGCCGGCCGGCGACTGTCATTTCCCATTCAAATCTTTCCTTTCAAGGTCGTCCCCCCGGGTGCTACCGACCACGACCGGTAGGAACGGGTGATAGAGACGCAGATCCCCATCCGTCTCCGGGTGAAACGTCCGGCGGATTGACCGTGCGGCTCATGACTCTCTTCGCGATCACCATGTGGCCGGTGACAGTCAATGTGGCCCGCGGTGGAGGCGGCTGACGGCGGCCGTCAGCAGCTCGACGGGGCGGCGGGGCACGCCGAGCAGCAAGGTGAGGGGGCTGCGGTGCAGCACCCGGCCCGGGTAGCCGCCGTCGATCCGTCCGGAGTCGGGGTCGGGCTGGTCGACGATGTCGGACGGCTCGGCCGGGCGGTCCTCGTGCAGCGTTTCCACGCCGGTCCGGCGCAGCGAGAGCAGGGCGTCATTGAGCGCCGGTGACAGCCGGGCGCTCAGCGACGCGGCGAGGGCGACGCCACCGACCAGCACCTCCCGGCTGGGCCGCACCGCCGCCCGCACGATCGCGTCGGCGGCGACCTCCGGCGCGTACACCGGCGGCGGTGGTGTGGGACGTCCCCCGATCCGGCTGCGGGCGTGGGCGAAGAAGGGCGTGTCGATGGAAGGGGGCAGCACGGTGGTGACCGCGATCGGGGTGCCTTCCTGGGCGAGTTCCACCCGCAGGCTGTCGTAGAAGCCGCGCACCGCCCACTTGCTGGCCGCGTAGCCGCTGTGCAGTGGCATCGCGCGGATGCCCTCGACCGAGGAGATGCCGATCAGGACGCCGCCGCCGGCCCGCCGCAACGCGGGGAGCGCCGCCTTCGCCCCGTAGATCTGCCCCAGCACGTTGATCCGCAGGACCTGCTCGAACTCGGCATCGGTGACGTCCTCGACCCGGCCCCAGACGCTGACGGCGGCGGCGTTCACCCACGTGTCGACACGCTCGAAGGCCCGCTCGGCGCTGGCGGCGAGGGCATGGGCGGCCTGCGGGTTCGCGATATCGGTGGGCACGGCGAGGGCACGCCTGGTACCGACCTCGTCGGCGATCTGACCGATCAGGGTGTGCAGGGCGGCGGCGCCGCGGGCTGCGCACACCACCCTCGCCCCGCGACGGGCGAAGGCCAGCGCCGCCGCCCGGCCGATGCCACTGGACGCCCCGACGACCACGACGACCTGCTCGTCCAACGGCCTCGTGCGCATGACCGACTCCTCCTCTTCGACAGGCATCGGGGTCGGCAGAGACCGCGGCCAGACAGATGGTTCGTGACTGCAGGTGCTCCGATGATGAGACGGCCCGTCAGGGGGTGCGCGGCGGATCGTCCCGTTCGTTGTCGAGCCGGCCGGGACGGTCCTGTCCCATGACCTCGTTCGCGAAACTGGTGTTCGCGGAACGGTGCTCGTCGGGTGCGCTGGCGGCGTCCTCGGTCGCGAGCAGGCCCGGCTGATCGTCGAACCGCAGCGCCGACACCGGGTCGCTGGTGCTCGTCGCGGCCACGGCCAGCTCCTCGGGCGAGACGGCCGTCGGGCTCGCTCCGACTGCCCTGGCGGGCGCGTCGCCGGGGTCAGCGGGGGTGCCCGGGGCCGGGGCCTGCGCTTCGGTAAGAAACGATTCGCCGTCGGACACCTGCCCGGGGCCACGCCGGTCAGCGAGGCGCCTGCCGGCGAGCCCCAGCCCGGCCCCCACGCTGAGCAGAAGCGCCGACCGGCGGACGCGGCCCTTCCGACGTCCCGAGTCGGGCCTGTTCCGGATCTGCGTCCTCATCAAAATCTCCTCGTTGTGGGGTTGTGGGATGGAACGTCCTCACGCGGTGAGAGTGGTCGCGCCGCATGAGGTGGGCGTCATCCCGGCTTGGCCTCGCCTCCGACCGGGGTGAGAACCTGGCCGCTGTAGTAGCTCGACAGCTGTTCGGATGCCAGGAAGACATAGCTCGGGGCGATCTCGTCCGGCTGTGCCGGCCGCTCCAACGGTGCCTGGGCGCCGAAGGTGGCGACCTTCTCCGGCGGCATTGTCGCGGGGATGAGGGGGGTCCACACCGGTCCGGGTGCCACCGCGTTGACCCGGATCTTCCGATCGACAAGGGCCTGCGCGGTGGCGTAGGTGAAGGCCAGCACGGCCCCCTTGGTTGCCGAGTAGGCCAGCAGCGAGCCGTTTCCGCGCAGTCCGTTCACCGAGGCGGTGTTGATGATCGCCGCTCCCTCACGAAGGTGCTCGAGGGCGGCCTTCGTGATCCGGAAGAAGCTGTGGATGTTGACGGCGAAGGTGTAGTTCCACTCCTCGGTGGTGATCTCGGTGAGATCGTCGCAGCTGCGCTGGACCGCCGCGTTGTTGACGACGATGTCGAGGCGGCCGAACTCGTCCACCGTCCGGCGGACGATCTCGACACACCGGGCCTCCTCGGCGATATCTCCGGGAAGAAGCAGCGCGCGTCGTCCGGTCTGCTCCACGAGCTTGGCGGTGTGCTCGGCGTCGGTGTGCTCCGACAGGTAGGAGATCGCGACGTCCGCGCCCTCCTTGGCGAAGGCGACCGCGACGGCCCGTCCAATCCCGGAGTCTCCTCCGGTGATGATGGCGACGCGCCCGGCGAGCAGGTCCCGTCCGACATAGGACGACATCTCGTCGCTCGGCCGGGGAGTCATCTCAGACGTCTCACCCGGCCACTGCTGCGTCTGTTCTGGCCGCTGCTTCCCGTCGTCCGACGATGCCACCATGCACCTCCGTGCTCGACCGTCTCCTGGTTCGGGGTCTGCACGGGCACCACGGGGTAAAACCTCGATGCGGGGCACGATCTTCGGAGGGGCCACGTCGTGCCGGCGCCACGGTGCCCGGAGGTACTACCCCGTGATGCACCAGCAGGGGTGGCGGGTGTGGGCGGCGGCCGGGTCGGGGAGGTGACCGGCATCGGCGACATCACCCCTGGCCGATCCAGTTCGCATGAAGGTGACGATGCCCCGGAGAACCAGCCAGCACGAGTTCCACGGGCCGGGCGGAGCGCGACTTCGCCTCATCGCGCTCATCGCGCCCGCATCACCGCCCCCGCGCCCGCATCACCGCCCATTCGACCGTCATGCCGCCCATGATCCCAGGCCCTGACCCGGACCACTGCCGTCGACAGTGGGCGGACGCGCTGCGGCTGGCCGATCTCGTCCATGGCAGGCTGGTGACGCTGGGCCGGACGGTGTCGGTGGCCGAGTCGCTCACCGGTGGGCTGATCAGCGCTCTCCTCACCGAGGCACCCGGCACGAGCACCACCTTCCGCGGCGGGCTGGTGGTGTACGCGACCGACCTCAAGAACACGGCGGCAGGCGTCGACCGCGGCGATCTGGACCGCCACGGGCCCGTCCGCCCTCTCCGACCTCCTCGCCGTTCTCGACCCGGTTGCTCTCGACCCGGTTGCCAGGGCGCGCTGACCGACGAGCCCGCGAGCCACGAGGTAGCCATGAGGTGAGGCCGGTCCCGGTCGGGGTACCGGACGAGGCATGGATCATGCGCAGGCTCCGGTACTCGACGCGCTCACGGACTATCACCGCGCGGACAGGTACGCCTTCACACCGCCAGGGCACAAGCAGGGCCGCGGCGCCGACCCGCGGGTCCGGGCTGTACTCGGGGAGGATGTCTTTCGGGCGGACGTCCTTGCCACCTCCGGTCTGGACGACCGGCAGACCACAGGTGGGTTCGTCGCGGAGGCCGAGGAGCTCATGGCCGACGCCGTCGGCGCCGAACAGGCGTTCTTCTCGACCTGCGGGAGCTCCCTGTCGGTGAAGGCGGCGATGCTCGCGGTGGCAGGCGGCCGTGGGGAACTCCTGGTCGGGCGGGACGCGCACAAGTCCGTCATCGCCGGGCTGATCCTGTCCGGTCTGCGGCCGCGATGGGTCCGTCCACGCTGGGACGGTGAGCTGCATCTGGCGCATCCCCCCTCGGCGGCGGAGGTCGAGGCATGCTGGGAGCGCCATCCGGACGCGGCCGGCATGCTCGTGACGAGCCCGACCCCCTACGGCACCTGTGCCGACATCGCCGCCATCGCCCGCGTCTGCCACAAGCGGGGCCGCCCGCTGATCGTGGACGAGGCGTGGGGTGCGCACCTGCCGTTCCACGACGATCTGCCGACCTGGGCGATGGACGCCGGTGCCGACGTCTGTGTGGTGAGCATCCACAAGATGGGCGCCGGTTTCGAGCAGGGTTCGGTCTTCCACCTGCAGGGGGACCTGATCGATCCTGCCCGGCTGCGGGCCTGCGCCGACCTGCTGGCGACGACCAGCCCCAATGTTCTGCTGTACGCGGCGATGGACGGCTGGCGCCGGCAGATGGTCGAGCAGGGGCGCGATCTGCTCCAGTCCGCGCTCGATCTCGCCGGCGAGCTACGCGCCGCGGTCAACGAACTGGACGGCCTGCGGGTGATGGACGGCGAGTTCCTCGGGGTCGAGGCCTCACACGACCTCGACCGGCTCCACCTCGTCATCGACACCACCGGGCTGCAGATCAGTGGCTATCAGGCCGCCGACTGGCTGCGCGAGCACGCCCACCTCGACATGGGCCTGGCGGATCACCGGCGGATCAGCGCCCAGCTCACCTTCGCCGACGACATCCACACCGGGCAGCGACTCGTCACGGCTCTGCGTGCGCTGGCGGACGCGGCCCCGGCACTGCCGCGGCCCACCCCGGTCGCGCTGCCGGATCCGACCATGCTCGAGCTGGACACTGTCGAGCTGCCCCGGGACGCCTTCTTCGGCCCCACCGAAGCCATCCCTCCGCAGGACGCGGCCGGCCGGATCGCGGCCGAGCAGCTCACGCCCTACCCGCCCGGTATCCCCGCTGTCCTTCCCGGTGAACGCATCAACGACGCGGTGCTGCATTACCTGGTCAGTGGCCAGGCGGCGGGAATGGCGATCCCTGACGCCGCGGATGGCGGACTGGCCACCATCCGCGTCATGTGCGACTGACCGCCCGAACGTCGACGACATCAGCCCGTGCCGGGCCGTAGGCGTTGCGCCTGTCAGGTGTCGCGCCTGTCGGCCCGGCGGGCTGTCACCGCATCAGGTCGAGGACGGATCGGTCCCGGTCGACTCGCCGGTCGCGTCAGGACGCAGACCGGCGTCCACGCGCTCCTGCTCGGTCCGACTCGCGAGGACGTCATCGTCCAACGGGCCCCGCTCCCCGCCGTGCCGGGCGGGATCCCGCCAGCCCGCGGAGACCTTGGCCGCGGTGTCCGCCGGTCGACGACTGTCGTTTCCCATCAGCTTTCTCCTCTCATGGCCGTCCACCACGGGACATCGCCGGCGTCGCAGCGCCGGCAGGAGCGACGGTAGGCACGCAGATCCCCGCGCCACGGCACCCGAAAACCCCCGCGCACCGGATGGTGCCCCCACCCGTCCGGCGCACCCAAGCGGGCGGTCACAGCATGGCTGACCAGGGACGCCGCGCCCGCAAGACAGGCGAGACACGCGAGACACACGGCAGGCGGTCGGGCGTCGACAGGCAGAACGGAAGCCAGGATTTGTGGGCGCCTGGACGGCAATGCATCCGGGTATGGTCGCGATCTGGAGACGGCGTCGGCACGACGAGGAGCCGGCGCTGGGTACGGGCCCGGACGAGGCGGTCCGCGAGGCGGAGCCCGACCGGCTCACCGAGCTGCGTCCCCGTTCCTGGTTCACGGTTCTGCGCAGCACGGTCAAGGAGTTCAGGGACGACGAGCTGTCGGACCGCGCCGCCACCCTGACCTACTACGGCGTGCTGGCCATCTTCCCCGCTCTGCTGGTCCTGGTCTCGCTGCTCGGGGTCGTCGGGAAGTCCGCGACCGACAGTCTGCTGACCAACCTGGAGCAGCTGACACCCGGCTCCGCCCGGGACATCCTGCGCAACGCGGTGAACGGCATCCGCGACACCGCCGGCACCGGCGGTGTCCTCGCCGTCGTCGGCCTGGCCGGGGCGCTGTGGTCCGCCTCCAGTTACATCGCCGCGTTCATCCGCGCCGCCAACGCCGTCTACGACATCCCCGAAGGACGACCGGCGTGGAAGATCGTGCCGCTGCGCCTGGCCGTGACCGTGATGCTGATGGTGCTCCTCGCCGCCAGCGCGGTCATCGTCGTGTTCTCCGGCGGTCTCGCCGAACAGGCGGGAAAGGCCCTCGGTGCCGGCTCCGTCGCATTGACCGCCTGGTCCTACGCGAAGTGGCCGGTGCTGGTCGTACTCGTGATCCTCATGATCGCGCTGCTGTACTGGTCCGCGCCCAATGTTCGGGTACGCGGCTTCCGCTGGCTCACGCCGGGCAGCGCGCTCGCCGTGGTCGTCTGGCTGGCAGCCTCGGGCGGATTCGCCCTGTACGTGGCGAACTTCGGGTCCTACAACAAGACCTACGGGACGCTTGCCGGCGTCATCATCTTCCTGATCTGGCTGTGGCTGTCCAACCTCGCGATCCTGCTCGGTCTGGAGTTCGACGCCGAGATCGCCCGGGAACGCGCCGTCACCGGCGGGCTGCCCCGACGAGGAGCCCTACGCCGAACCCCGCGACACCCACACCTGGCCCCACCGCCCGCGCCGCTCACGCCGCCCGCGCCGCTCACGCCGCCCGCACCGCGCACGCGGACAAGCTGGCCAGAAAAACACGTGACGGAAGCGACGGGCACCGGAAACCAGGCACCCGGGATTCGAACATGACGGCCCGTCGAGACCCAAGCACCATCTGAGAGGAGACGTAGACGTGACCGCCCGCCGGGACGCTTCCCGCCCGAATGGCGACGCGGCCAGAGGATGAGGATCCTCGGGGCTGGAAGCCCGCCACACCGCGCTGACTGCCGGGCCAGAGACCCGGCTGCGCCGTCTCGCCCGGGATCTCCTGACCTCTCGTCCTTCGCTCGCGGCCGGTAGAGGTGTTAGCTCCGGAGTGGCGGGGACAGCCCGGCATGCGGGGCGAAAAAACCAGGTCGTACCCGGACGCGAACAAGGTGTTGGAAGCGATGGCTGAGGTCGCCAACGGTGAGGGGGCGTGGTCTGCCCTCGCCGTGCAGTAGTGGGAGACGTCCAGCGCGCTGCGGTCGAACCGCAGCTCCGACAGGGTCGTGCTTGCCGCCGCGTTGGAGGACGCGGTGTTCACGCCTTTGAAGACTTCGTCAGCAGCGCCGGCGGGGGCGGGTTCCGGCGGCTGACAGGTGCCTGCCACCCCGTCTGGTTCGGGCACCGGAGTGGCAATGCGGACGTCGCAGGCGCCGTTTCCGTCGAGCCGAACAGGGCCGAGGACGGCGTCGGCGCTGCGACGCACGCCGGCAACGTGGACAACCAGCGGGACGGGAGTCGCTTGGTAGCGGCGCCTGTCCGCCCTCGGTCCGATGTCGGACGGAGCAGCAGAAGAGGCGAGAATGCGCAGCCTATGACAGAGAAAGATCGTCTCCGTCTGAGGCCGGTGACACGGTTCGCGGTGTCCGGTGACCCCAGGGCGGCGGGTGAGGCACGGGACCGGCTCGGACAGGTCCTCGACCAGTTGGGGGTCGGCGGCGACGCCGCCGACATCGCCTTGCTGCTGGTCAGCGAGCTGGTCACGAACGCGGTGCTGCACGCTCGCGACGACGCCGCGGTGGAGATCCGCGCGAACAGCGACGTCCTGTGGGTCGGCGTCGACGATCGCGACAGCCGGAGGCCGGCCGTTCAGCCAGTCGACGCAGGAGCGTTGGGAGGCCGCGGGCTTCGACTCGTCGACGTTCTCTCCGACGACTGGGGCGTCCGCCACGTTCAGGGTGACGGGAAGACAGTGTGGTTCACGGTGTCACGCAGGACTGGTTTCGACTGACGTCTGCCGCCGACTCGGCAGACAGGAGGCCTTGAGGCGCTGAACGGCACGATGACGCCACGCCACGCCAGCGGGCCGCGCCCGGCGCCGGCGCCGGTGAGCGCTCGCGGTGGTCGACGCCCGCCGGGGTGCCGGTTGTCATGCCGTGTTCGGCTCGCATGCGGAGCACCGGACGTTGCCCTGGAGGGGCGCCGCACGTGAGACGTCAGGAGCCAGCAGCACAGGTGGTCACCGGACGTGGACGACGATGAGGCAGGTGTCGTCGTCGGTGTCGGACGCAGCCCCGGCCAGGAGATGATCGGCGTACGCCTCGACGTCGTCCACTGGGCGTTCCGCGAGACGGAACAGCGCGTCCATGGATTCGTCCAGCGAGGTCCCCCGTCGTTCGACGAGTCCGTCGGTGAACATCAGGAGGATGTCGTCACGTTCGAGGACGGTGGTGCGCTCCTCGTACTCGGCGTCGTCGATCACGCCGAGCAGGATGCCTTCGGGGACCGGGAGGTGTCGGGCGTGGCCGTCGCGCAGGAGCACCGGCGGGAGGTGCCCGGCCTGGGACCACCGCAGTGTGCGGCTGAGGGGGTCGTAGCGCCCGCAGATCGCGGTCCCGGTGACCTGGTCGGTGAGGTGGTGGGTGATGGTGTTGAGCCAGGCGAGGAGCTGAGCGGGCCCTGCTCCGGTGACGGCGAGTCCTCGGAGGCTGTAGCGCAGGTTGACCATGGCGGTGACGGCGTCGATGCCGTGGCCGGCGACGTCGCCGACGACGAGCAGGACGTCGCCGGTGGGCATGGTCACCGCGCTGTACCAGTCGCCACCGACGAGATCGTCCTGTTCCGCCGGGCGGTAGCGGACCGCGATGTCCAGGCGGGCTGATCGCGGTAGTGGCGCGGAGGTGGCGATGATCGCCTGTTGCAGGCGGAGCGCGAGCCGTTGCCTGTCCTCGGAAAGCCGTTCCGCCTGGGCGAGCTGGTCACGGGTGGCGGTGAGGGCCACGTGGGCGCCGTAGGCGGCGGTGATGTCCTGGTAGGCCCCACGCACGGCAGTCCGGGTCCCGTCGGCGGCGGTGACCGGTTCGCCGAAGGCACGGATGCTGCGGGTTGAGCCGTCGGAGCGCACCAACCGGAACGTGCTCACCGCCGGTCGTCCCAGCCGGACGAGACTGTCCCGGAACAGGCGCACGCGCTCGGCATCGTCGGGGTGGGCGTGCCCGTCCAGCTCCTCGAGCCGGATCGGGGCCTGCGGCCGAGGGCGGTGGAACACGGCGTGGGCGTTGTCGGTCCAGAGCACCTCGCCGGTGACGAGGTCCTGTTCCCAGCCGCCGAGCTGGCCCAGCTTCTCGGCGTTCTCCAGCAAGGCGCGGAACCGAGCACTGTGGTCGGTGGCCCGCCATCCGACCGCGATCCCGTCGAACAGTCTGACCGCGCGGATCTCGAGATCGACCGCCTTCACGGCGCCCTCGACGAGCACGTGGACGGGAAACCGACGGGCGTGGAAGGGCTCTCCGGCAGCCATGGCCTGGAGCAGGTGCTCGAACAGTCCGCTGGGCGTCGCGGTAAGCGGGTAGAGGGTGAGGAACCGGCGGTCGAGCAGGTCGGCGCGGCTGCGACCGGCTGGGTCGACGAAGTCCGGCGTGAGGTGGTCGACGTGGAGGTCGACGATGCCTCCGGCCGGGTCCCGGACCGCGCGGGCGAGCATCGCGGATTCGAAAAGCCCGTCCAGGAGGGCCGGCAGCCACTGAGCCCGCTGGTCGCGAGACGGATCCCCGTGTAGAAAAAGTGCCTGCACCGTCACCTGAGCAGCCGCGAGCAACTGATGGCGAAGCACGACGTCGAACTCCGCCACGGCTTCGGGCCAGCAGACCTCCATCACCCCGACGAGAGTGCCGGTGTCGGCCAGGGGGAGTAGCGCCCTTGCTGCCGCTCGGCTCCCCGCCGTGGGGACGGGCTCGCCGGGTGGGATGCCTCGGGGCCACCACTGGGCGGTCGCGTCGTGGAGGACGCGCAGGGGGAGGCTGTCGAACTGCGGCGGAACACGGGACCACCGGCTGGCGTCGAGCGGACTGAGGCCGGCGTGTCCGACCAGGCCGAGGCTGCCGTCCGGCTCCAACGCCCACAGCGCCACCGACTGTGCTCCTGACCCCGCGAGCATCTGGTCGAACACCACGGCGGCGACGTCGTCGCCGCCGGCTGCGGCGTGCGCCTCGACCTGCGCGAGCCGCGCCCCCCGCCGTCGACTGACAGGCAGATCCGAGTGCGCGATGTCGTCGAGGGCAGTCTGGTCGACGAGGTCGAGCGCGAGTTCCCGCACCGGGACGCCGGTCTGGCCGGCGAGCCGTGCCAGTTGGGCGGCGGCTTCTACGGGGGAACAGCGCAGGCGTTCCATGAGGATGCCCTTGGCGAGCTCCATCACGGCCTGGGCGGTCCGCTGCTCCCGTTCGAGATCGAGCTCGGACTGCAGATGGGCGACCAGCGCGGTCCACGACTGCCAGCGCGAGTCGTGGACAGCTTCGCCGCCGTCCACTCGACCTCCAGGGTCCGCCTGCCCGTCCGAGGGGCACACACGTCCTGCCTCCACGAGCGAGCTCCTGGTCACCGACGCATGTACGGCGACTCGTCCGCACGTACGTTCGGCTGTGTTCAGACTAGTCCACCACTCTGCACCTAAAATTGATCGATGCCCGTTTACGTGGGCCGACATCTGGAGCTCGTGTGACTGAGGCTGAGACGTTTGACCGAGCACTCGACGACGCCGCTCTTCGTCGCCTGCTCGCCGGCCTGTCGGCGGTACGTGGCGGTGACTTCGGTACCAGGCTCCCGCAGAGCGGCGACGCGCTGCTGGACGAGATCGCCACCGTGTTCAACGGGATGGCAGACCAGCTGGCGCTGTTCACCTCCGAGGTCACCCGGGTCGCTCGGGAGGTCGGCACCGAGGGCAAACTCGGTGGCCAGGCTGTGGTGCCCGGCCTGTCGGGCACGTGGAAGGACCTCACCGACTCGGTCAACGCGATGGCGGGCAATCTCACCGGACAGGTCCGCGACATCGCGCAGGTCGCCACGGCGGTGGCCCGCGGTGACCTGACCCAGAAGATCACCGTGCCGGCCCAGGGCGAGATTCTCGAGCTCAAGAGCACGATCAACACGATGGTCGGGCAGCTGTCGTCGTTCGCCGACGAGGTGACCCGGGTGGCACGCGAGGTCGGCACCGAGGGCCGGCTCGGTGGTCAGGCCGACATCAAGGGTGTCGCGGGTACGTGGAAGGACCTCACCGAGTCGGTGAACGTCATGGCCGCCAACCTGACCGACCAGGTGCGCTCGATCGCGCAGGTGACGACGGCGGTGGCCAAGGGCGACCTGTCGCAGAAGATCCGGGTCGACGCCCGCGGCGAGATCCTGGAGCTCAAAGAGACGATCAACACGATGGTCGACCAGCTGTCGGCGTTCGCCGACGAGGTGACCCGGGTGGCACGCGAGGTCGGCACCCAGGGCAACCTCGGCGGTCAGGCCAACGTGCGGGGGGTGTCGGGTACCTGGAAGGACCTGACGGACAACGTCAACGTGATGGCGTCCAACCTGACTGCCCAGGTCCGCTCGATTGCTCAGGTGGCCACCGCGGTCGCGCGAGGTGACCTGTCGCAGAAGATCACGGTCGAGGCGAAGGGCGAGGTCGCGGCCCTCGCACAGACCATCAACACGATGGTGGACCAGTTGTCGTCGTTCGCCGCCGAGGTCACCCGAGTCGCTCGGGAGGTCGGCACCGAGGGGATGCTCGGCGGCCAGGCCGACGTGATGGGAGTGTCGGGCACCTGGAAGGACCTCACCGACAACGTCAACTCGATGGCGAACAACCTGACCAGCCAGGTCCGCAACATCGCCCAGGTGACCACGGCCGTCGCACAGGGCGACCTGTCGAAGAAGATCGACGTGGACGCCCGGGGCGAGATCCTCGAACTCAAGACGACGATCAACACCATGGTGGACCAGTTGTCGTCGTTCGCCGCCGAGGTCACCCGAGTCGCTCGGGAGGTCGGCACCGACGGCGCCCTGGGTGGTCAGGCCGAGGTCGAGGGCGTGTCCGGGACGTGGAAACGGCTGACCGAGAACGTCAACGAGCTCGCCGGCAACCTGACCCGCCAGGTGCGCGCGATCGCCGAGGTCACCAGCGCGGTGGCCACCGGTGACCTGACCCGATCCATCACGGTCGAGGCGAAGGGTGAGGTCGCCGAGCTCAAGGACAACATCAACGCGATGGTGAAGTCGCTGCGCGAGACCACCCGGGCCAACCAGGAACAGGACTGGCTCAAGACCAACCTGGCCCGGGTCTCCGGCCTGATGCAGGGACACCGCGACCTCGCCACCGTCGCCGAGCTGGTGATGGACGAACTCACGCCGCTGGTCGACGCCCAGCACGGCACGTTCTTCCTCACCGACGTCGCCGACGGCGACGCGGTGCTGCGGCTCATCGCCAGCTACGGCTACGCCGGGAACGCGGCCGTGCCGGTGATCTTCAAGGTCGGCGAGTCGCTGGTGGGTCAGGCGGCGAGGACGAAGAAGCCGATCCTGGTCGCCGAGACGCCGGCCGACTACGTCCGGATCTCCTCCAGCCTGGGCCAGGCCAGACCGGTCAACCTGATCGTGTTTCCGATCCTGTTCGAGGACCGGGTGCTCGGCGTCATCGAACTCGCCTCGTTCACGCCGTTCACCGAAGTGCACCGGGACTTCCTGAACCAACTGATGGAAACCATCGGCGTCATCGTCAACACGATCATCGCCAACTCGCGGACCGACGCGCTGCTCGTCGAGTCGCAGCGACTGGCCGGCGAGCTACAGGCCCGGTCCGGCGAGCTGCAGGTCCGGCAGGAGGAGCTGCAACGGTCCAACGCCGACCTCGAGGAGAAGGCGGCCCTGCTGGAACGTCAGAACCGGGACATCGAGATCAAGAACATCGAGATCGAGCAGGCCCGACAGGAGATCGAGGAGCGGGCCCAGCAGCTCGCGCTGGCCTCCAAGTACAAGTCCGAGTTCCTGGCCAACATGTCCCACGAACTGCGGACGCCGCTGAACAGCCTGCTGGTGCTGGCGCGGCTGCTGGCGCAGAACCCGACCCGCAACCTCACACCCAAGCAGGTCGAGTTCGCCAACGTCATCCATTCGGCCGGCTCGGACCTGCTGCAGCTCATCAACGACATTCTGGATCTGTCCAAGGTCGAGGCCGGAAAGATGGACGTCCACCGGGAGTGGGCCGACCTCGGCAAGCTGGTCGACGACCTGCAGGCGACATTCCAGCCGCTGACCGCCGAGAAGGGTCTCGACTTCACCGTCGAGGTCGCACCGGACGTGCCGACCCGGCTGTTCACCGACGAGCAGCGGCTCGAGCAGGTGCTGCGCAACCTCCTCTCGAACGCCGTCAAGTTCACCGAGGACGGCCAGGTGGCGCTGCGCATCCACACCCGTCACGCCCGCGAACCCGACGGCCGCGCCACCTCGAAGATCGCGTTCGCCGTCGTCGACACCGGCGTGGGCATCTCCGAGGAGAATCTCAAGCGGATCTTCGGCGCCTTCCAGCAGGGCGACGGCACCACCAGCCGCAAGTACGGCGGCACCGGGCTCGGCCTGTCCATCTCCCGTGAGGTCGCAGCACTGCTCGACGGCGACATCCGCGTGGAAAGCGAGTTCGGACGCGGCAGCACCTTCACCCTCCACCTTCCACTGGACGGCCTGCCGCTGCCTGGAACTGCATCGTCCGAGCCGGTACCGTCCCTGCCGGCGCGGTCCGGGGTGACGCAGTCCGGGGTGACGCAATCCGGGGCCGTCGCCCAGAACCTGATGGCCGATCCCGCGGCCCCGCCGGCTCACCCGGCTCAGGCCGACCAGCCGGACGAGCCAGCGCCGCCGTCGTCCGGCGAGGCGCCGCGGGACCGCCGCCTGCTGGTCCTCGAACCCCAGTCCAACGGACTGCTCGGTCTGATCGCGCAACGGGCATCGGCGGACCTCGCCGACACCCACGGCCCCGTCCAGCTCGCCACGGTCACCACACCGGACGACGCCGTCCGGGCCCTGGCAGCGACGCCGCACCGCTGCGTGGTGCTCGACCTGACACTGCCTGACGCCTCGGCCTTCGCCTTCCTGCAGCGGCTTCAGGAGGACGCGGACCTGCGGGACGTCCCCGTCCTCGCCCACCCCACCCAGAAGATGCACGACGCACACGAACGCCTGGCGCAGGCTCGGTACCGGACCCTCCGGCTGGAGCTGCTTCCGTCGCTGGACGAGGTGCGGGAACGCATCACCCTGCACCTGTCCGCCGACCGGCCTGATGACCTGCCGCCGCTGCTCGCCAACGACTCGGCGGCCGTCGAGCGCGCCGACGTGACCGAGCCGCCCGCCCGCCCCCAGCTGCGCGAACGGAAGATCCTCGTCGTCGACGACGACGTCCGGAACGTGTTCGCGATCTCGAGCATGCTCGAGGTCTACGGACTCACCGTGCTGCACGCCTCGAACGGCCGGGAAGGCATCGAAATGCTGCTCGGCAACACCGATGTCGACCTGATCCTGATGGACGTGATGATGCCCGAGATGGACGGCTACGCGACCATGAGCGCCATCCGGGAAATGCCGCGCTTCGCGGACCTGCCGATCATCGCCGTCACCGCGAAGGCGATGCAGAGCGACCGGGAGAAATGTCTCGCCGCGGGTGCGACCGACTTCGTCGCCAAGCCGGTGGACACCGAGATGCTGCTGGCTCGGATCGAGCAGCGGATGCCCGGACGGTAGCCGTCAAAACCGGAGCGTCGAAGCACGCTACCCGAAGGTGTCTCGCCGTGCCACCGCGATCACCCTGACCGACGACATCCGCGCCGTACTGAGCAGCCGTGCCGCCGCGCTGAGTGGCCGAGCTGAGCGGCACCGTCGGATGCGTGCTCGAGGAGCCTGTGCGGTTCCCGCCTCCGGAAATGATCTGGTGGGCCGCCGCAGCGTGGCAGCACCTCCTCAGCCCGAGCCCGATGCAGCAGATCCTGCTCCCGGGTCTTCCGATCCACCCGACGCGATCCCTTCGTCGCGCGACGCACCCCGGGTGTGACCGGCCGTCCTGGCCACCGCACCATTGTCCCGCGTTCGTCGCGCGGCTCATGCGGATGTTCGAATGTGCCGGGTCACCCGGGTGGGATCTTGGGTCGCGCCACCTTCGCCGTCACGAGGCGGGTGGCTGCGGCGACCAGTCGTCAACGACGGCTCCGGTATCTCGGCGCAGGTGAGCGACCAGGTTGCGTGAGGTGTTTGCGCCTATGCGGAGTCTTTTGCGTAGCGTTTCGGCGGAAATGGGGCGTTGGTAGTCCTGCCAGTGGAGGACGTCTTCAGCACGGGCTCGGTGGAGTAGGTCCTGCTGGCGTGCTTCGCGTTCGGTCTGACGTGATGTGGCGCCTGCATTTTTCCGCCGGCTTTGGATGGCCGGGGGTGGCATCGCTGATGCCTGCGGGTGATTGGTCTCCTTTGCTTCGGTCACCGGGCGAAGGATGGGGAGGGGGAAGTGGTCTGGATGGCTTGGAGGAGGCCGGGGTGAGGTCGACCCGAGGCGCGGTGCTGGGCTCGCACCCAGCCCGTCTCCTCGGGTCGCCTCCCGCACCGGACGTGCGCCTTTCAACGCATCCGGCGCTCCACAAGCCCCGCTGTGCGGACTGGTTCTGTCACGTGACGCTGGGCCACGGCGACGGGATCTTGGCGCCCCGGTAGCGGTATCGGGTGGTGCTGACCGACGCCGGGTCGAACAAGGTCACGTTGCCGTCCGCGGGCCACCACTTGTCCCGAGGGTTCGTGCAGTAGCGGCGTAGCAGTTTCTCCCAGTTGGTTCGCCGGTGTTTCTTACGCAGCCATCGCATCACCCGGCTCCACACGTAGGAGCGTAGGTACTCGAAGGTCGCACTTGACACCCCGGCCCGGAAGTAGGCTGTCCAGCCCCGCAATGCCGGGTTGATCCGGCGTGTGAGGTCGGCCAGTGTCTCGTTGACGTTCTGCATGCACATCGCTTTCACCTTCGTCTTGATCGCCCGAAGGGCTTTCTTTGACGGGTAGGTGTAGACGTAGTGCTGGGCTGTTCCTCTTTTTCGGTGCCGCTGGATGCGCCACCCGAGGAAGTCCAGTCCCTCGTCGATATGGGTGACCAGTGTCTTCTCCGCCGACAGGGACAGCCCCATCGGTTCGATGGCCGTGGCGATCTCGGGGAGGAGCTGCTCGGCTTGTTCCCGGGTTCCGGAAACCATGACCACGAAGTCGTCCGCTTATGCCGAGGTCCGGGTTATGCCGACCGGACTGCTGGAGGGCCTGCCTGGCAGGCAGGTCGTCGTCGTGGGGGCGGCATAACCCGGTGGGTGCTGGCGGTGGTTAGAGGTTGTCGAGGAACGTGAGCAGGCTGTCCGGTGGCCGGTAGCGGCCGGGGGTGGTGCCGGGCTGTTGGACGCGGGCGAGGGCCTGCTCTTTGATGGTCATGTCGGCGTGAAGGTAGATCTGGGTGGTGTCGGTGCCTTCGTGGCCGAGCCAGAGGGCGATGACGGATGTGTCGACTCCGGCTTTCAGAAGCGTCATGGCTGCGGAGTGCCGCAGGGTGTGTGGGGTGACGCGCTTGTTCTTGATCGATGGGCAGGTGTCCGCGGCGGTGGCGGCGTGCTTGGCGACGAGGCGCTCGACGGCGTCCCGGGAGAGCCGGCCGCCGGGCTGGGTCGGGAACAGCGGGCCGCCCGGGTCGGGGCTGAGTTCGTTGAGCCAGGTCCGCATGACCGTGACGGTCCCGGTGGTGAGTGGGGTGGCCCGGTCCTTGCGGCCCTTGCCGTGGCAGCGGACGTGCGGGCCGGCCCCGAGGTGGATGTCGTGCCTGTTCAGGCCGGTGAGCTCGGAGACGCGCAGCCCGGTCTGGACGTCGAGCAGGAGCAGGGACCGGTCGCGGCGGCCGTGCCAGGTGCTGCGGTCGGGTGCCGCGACCAGTGCGTCGATCTCCTCGGCGGTGAGGTAGCTGACGATCGCCCGTTCGCGCCGCCGGGGTGGGATCGCCAGGACCTGGCTGATCACGGCGGCGTGCTCGGGAGATCTGGGGGCGGCGTAGGTGAACAGCGAGTGGATCGCGGCCAGGCGGGCGTTGCGGGTGGCGGTTCCGTTTCCTCGCTGCTGTTCGAGGTGATGAAGGAACTCGCCGATGAGCGTGGCGTCGAGGTCGGCGAGGCTGAGCTGGCTGGGCTGTTTGCCGGTCTTGGTCTGGGCGAAGGCGAGCAGGAGCCGGCAGGTGTCGCGGTAGGCGGCGACGGTGTGGGGGCTGGCGTTCTTCTGCCGGGCGAGCCGGTCGGTGAAGAATCCCTGCAGGACGGGGGCGAGGTCAGTCACGACGCGTCCTGATCGTCCCGCCCTGCGGGCTCGAGCCTGGCCGCGGCCAGGGCGAGGAGCTCGGGGACGGCCGAGAGGTACCAGTAGGTGGACTTCGGATCGATGTGGCCCAGCCAGGTGGACAGGACCGGGAGGCGGCCTGGACATCGGCGCCGTCGCGATACCAGTCCAGCATTGTTGCGACTGTGAAGACGTGCCGCAGGTCGTGCAGCCGCGGGGCCCGCTGCCCGGGCGGGGCGGTGATGCCCGCCGCCGTGACGAGCACGGCGAACGTCGTGGGGGTGTTGCGGCTGTCCAACGGTCTGCCGAGGCTGTTGACGAGGAACGTGCCCGCCTCCGCCTGCGGGAACGTCTCATCGCGGACCCGCGCGTAGACGCGCAGGGCGGCGGCCGCGGTCGGGTGCAGGAACACCATGCGGGACTTGCCGAACTTGGAGTCCTCGATCGTGATCGTCTCGGCGTTCAGGTCGACGTCGTCGCGGCCGAGGCGGCAGGCCTCGCCCTGGCGCATGCCTGTCACGGCCAGCAAGCCGATCAGCGTCCGCCAGGTCGCCGCCCGGATGGCCGGCCGGAGCCTGCCGGCCGCGCTCATCAGTGCGGTGATCTCCTGCGGGGAGTAGAGGTAGGGCGGGATCCGCCACTGGCGGCGGTCCAGCACGTCGGCGGGCGGGACCTCGGTGGCCGGGTCCAGCGGCTGCAGGTGGCGGGCGAAGATCCGCACCACGTCGAGGCGGCGGCCCTGGTAGGCCTCGTGGTCACTGGCGGTCGAAGTCGCCCACGCCACCGCCAGGTCCGTGGTCACCGCGGTGGCATCGTGGTCTTCGCAGAACCGGATGAAGCTCATCAGCCTCGGCCCGTGGCTGTCCAGCTTGAACCCCAGGGCCCTGCGCATGGCCAGGTACTCCTCAGCCCGGGCCCGCAGCCCGGTCACTGCCCGGCTCCCGGCCACCGGCGGGCCAGCGGACGCAACGCGTTCTGGTCGACCTTGGCATAAAGCGAGGTCGACAGCTGGCTGCGGTGCCGCAGCACCTGCCCGACCTCCGGCAGCGATGCCCCGGCCCGCAGCATCTCGGTCGCCAGCGCGTGCCGGAACCGGTGGGTGCCCCGCCGGTCCAGCCCGGCCCGTTCGCAGGCCCTGCCCATGACGGCGCGGACCGACTCCGGTGTCAGCGGCCGGTAGGGCCGCCGGACCGTCACGAACACCGACCGCGACTCGCACGTCGGCCGCCCGCCCGTCAGCCAGGCGGCGAGTGCCTCCCCTGCCGGGGCCGGCAGCGGGAGCCGCTCGGTCCGGCTGCCCTTGCCGGTGACCGCGATCTCGCCGGCCCGCCAGTCGATGTCACCGAGTTGCAGCCCGGCGGCCTCGGCACCCCGCAGGCCGAGCTGGGCCAGCAGCGACAGGACCGCGTAGTCACGCAGGCCCACCGCCGTGTCCCGGTCACAGCCGGCCAGCAGCCGCTCGATCTCCGAGGCCTTCAGGCCGCGGGGCAGCGACGACATCCGCCACGACGCGACCGCGGGAACCGCCCCCGCCAGCGGGACCGCCGTCCGCCCGGTCGCGTGCGCGAACCGCAGGAACGCCCGCAGCGACGTCACCATCGCCTTCGCCGACCACGTGTTGCGGTCCTGCGTCCAGGCCACCATGAACGCGGTCACCGTGCCCGCGTCCAGGCCGCTGACCGCGCCCGCCCCGCCGATCCCGGCCAGGAACGCCTTCGACTGCTTGGAATAGCAGCGCACCGACACCGGCGACAGGCCCCGCTCCCGGTCCAGCCAGCCGCCGAACTCCTCCAGCAGCGCCATGTCCGGCTGCACGCAGCCCGGACCCGCACCCGTCTCCATGATGATCTCCTTGTCTGGAGGAACACTGACCACTCCAGACAGGCAGACCACCGCCCAGTCCCGCAGGATTATGCCGAGATCAGGAAGCCGCTCACCGCCCTGACCAGGGAAACCAGGGCCAGGGTCGGCATAACCCGGACCTCGGCATAAGCCGATTTATGCCGACGTCGGCATAAATCCGCATACCTGATGATCCGGTAGTTGGCGAGCCCGTGCCGGCGCCGTTTCGCTCGTTCCGCCGTGTGCATCGTGTACTGGTCGAAGTGCTCGTCCAGTACCGTCAGCGCCACGTTGGCCAGCAACGGAGAAAGTACGCCTCCAACGCACTTGGCAACTTCGAGTTCGAGGTCACGCTGAGCTACCGGCGTCTGGAACTGCCTCGGCGTGTCGAGGTGACGTCACGACACAGGTGGTAGTACTGATCTGTCTGTGGGTGATCGTCGTCGTGTGGGTGCGGGTGAGTACGCCGAGCGGGTGAACGCTGCGGCGCAGCTGCTGGAGGGCGGCGTTCCGATCGAGGACGCCGCCCTTCTGCTGTCCGCGCGGTTTAGGGTTTCGCCGCGGCAGGCCCGGCGTTACGCCGATTCGGCGGCGGGTGGGCGGGTAGTCGTGCCTGAACCGACGGTGGTGTTCACGGTCAAGCTTCCCGCTGTGCTGGCCGAACGGATACGCGAGGAAGCCCGGGGCCGCAGCACGACGATTTCGTCGCTCGTGACCGGTGCGTTGTCGGACTATCTCGTCTCAGCCGAGGCAGGAAGTCCGACGGATGAATGAGCGGGCGATCGCTCTTGAGTATGTGTTCGACCGCCACGCGGCCCGGGATCTGTCGATCGCGTACGGAGTCCTGGTTCCACCTCGGCGGCTGAAAATCCAGACGGACCAGCAGACAGGAGACGAGAACGGTGAACGTGGCGGTTTATGCCCGGGTGTCGTCGGACCGGCAGAAGAAGAACGAGACGATCGTCTCGCAGACGGCGGCGCTGCGTGAACATGCCCGGCAGATGGGGGCGGTACTACCGGCCGAGTGGGTTTTCGAGGACGACGGCCATTCGGGTGCGACGCTGACACGCCCGGCGCTGGAACGGCTGCGGGATCTGGTCGCAGCGGTGCAGATCGACGTGGTGCTGTGCTATTCACCGGACCGGCTCGCCCGGAAGTTCGCCTACCAGGCGCTGCTGGTCGAGGAGTTCACGCGGGCGGGTACCCGCGTCGAGTTCGTTAAAGGGCCTCGTGGAGACAGCCCGGAAGACCAGCTCATGGTCCAGTTTCAGGGAATGTTCGCGGAATATGAGAAGGCCCAGATCCTGGAGCGTTACCGGCGCGGGAAGGCGCACCGTGCCCGGGCGGGGTCGGTGAACGTGCTGTCCGGGGCGCCGTTCGGATATCGCTACCGTCGGCGGTCCGATGAGCTCGGAGCCGGCTACGAAGTTCTTCACCACGAGGCGATCCTGGTCACCGAGATGTTCCGTCGCTACGCCGACGAAGGCGTCTCCATCGCGGCGCTGGCCCGCTGGCTGACCGAGAAAGGCGTGCCGACCCGCACCGGCAAGAACCGCTGGGACCGGTCGGTGATCTGGGCCATGCTACGGAACCCCGCCTACAAGGGGACGGCGGTGTTCGGGAAGACGATGATCGACAACACGCCGGCCGGCCTGAACCGGGTAGCGCGGCTTCAGGGGCGTTCAACACCACGGCCGACCAGAGTCGTCGACCGGCCTCGTGACGAGTGGGTCGAGATCCCGGTGCCCGCCCTTGTCAACGAGGAGATGTTCGAACGGGTCGCGGCCCGCCTCGAGGAAAACAAGCGTTTCGCGCCCCGCAACACGAAGACGACCCCCTCACTGCTGCAGGGCCTCGCAGCGTGCTCGGCCTGCGGTTACGGCTACTACCGCACCTCGACACGGACCACGAACAAGAAGATCTACTACTACCGGTGCCTCGGTTCCGACGACTACCGCTACGAGAACGGCCGTGTGTGCTGGAACAAACCGGTCCGCGCCGACTATCTCGACGAGACCGTCTGGGAACACATCACAAAACTGATCAGCGATCCGACCTTGATCCGTGCCGAGATCGACGGCCGGCTGCGCCAAGCTCGTGATGCGGATCCCGCCAAGCGTGAGCGCGGACAGATCAAGCTCGCGCTCACGAAGACCACTACCGCCATCGCCCGCATGATTGAGGCGTTTCAGGAACAGCTGATCACCCTTGACGAGCTCCGCGGAAGAATGCCCGAACTCCGCACCCGCGAAGCGAACCTCCGCGGCCAACTCGACGCCCTCGACAGCCAGATCGCCGACCGTGATCTTTACCTCGCGCTCGCAACCGACCTCGAGGGATTCCTGTCACAGCTGGGCGAGAACGCGAAAAGCGCCGATATTGCCGATCGCCAACGCGTCCTGCGGCTGCTCGTCAAGAACGTTCTCATCGGCCCCGAGAAGATCACAATTCGTCATCGCATCCCACTTCGCCAGCGATCATCAGACCGCGATGCTCCGGCCGCCAGCACCGACACGGAGGGCGACCGGAAGGCTGGTTGCCAAGTGCGTTGGGGGCGTAATGATACCGCCCTGCGGAGTGCCGACGTCGCTCTTCCAGGTCTGGCCGTCGCCGTCGAGTATCCCGGCTTTCAGAAAGGCCTTGACCAGGTCCAGGACGCGTTTGTCTCCGATTCGGCGGCGCACCCGGCCCATCAGGGCCGTGTGGTCGATCCGGTCGAACGAGTCCGCGACACACTACTGGTTTCGAGGACCTTTCCGCGGCGCTGCGATCGTACGCACACGGTGACATGTGCGCGGTGGCCGCTGTCGAGTTGCTGGTCGCCCACGTGTTCTGGCTTTTCCGGCGGGATTTCCTCGACGGTTTCGTCAGGGTGGTGGACGGGTTCGCGTGGGTGGACTGGGCCGGTGTGGTCGCCGCGGTGGACGCGGGGCGGCTGGTGTGCTCGCGGGGTGAGGGCATGGTGCTGCGGGTCGCCGCGAGCCTCGCGGCGGGCGTGCTGCTCGACCTGAGCGCGGTCAGCGGTCTGGACGGCCGGGTGCTTGGGCTCGCGGCCCGCGCGGTGCTGGCCGCCGGCGGCCACGGCCCCGGAGCGGAGACCGTGTCGTGATCCTGGACAGGGCGTCGGTGTTCACGGTGCGGTTGACCAGGCCGGGACACCCGTTCGACGGGTGTGAGCTGCGGGTGCTCGGCCGGATGCGCCGGCACGGTGCACTCGAGCTGGTCCTTGAACTACCGGACGGCAGCAAGTCCATGATGCCGTCCGCCTGGACTGACCACGCCGATCCGGCCGCTGACGGGGAGGCGCTTCCGGCCGAGGAGCCGACCCTTGGGCGGATCACCGACCTGCTCGACCTGACACGGATTGTGGCTTCACTGTTGCCCTGCGTCGTGTCGGAGGTTGTCGAGGTGGATATCAGGGAGCAGGTTGAGGGCTGTTCGAGACAGGAGGCCCCCGATGCCGACCCGGCCGCAGCCGCCCCTCCCGCTGCCCGGGCTGCCCGCGGGGGTGCCCGACGTGGCGGTGCGGCTGCCGGCGGAGGCGGTCGCGGCGGCGGTCGACCTGCTCGGCCGGCTGATCGCGGCAGCGACCGGGACGGTGCTCTGTTCGACGCAGGGGAGCTGCGATGACCGAGTTCGGTAAGGTCACCGGGTCGCAGCTACGGCGCGGCGCGGTCGTCTACCTGCGTCAGTCGACCCTGGCTCAGGTCGAACGCAACCGGGAGTCGACCGCCCGGCAGTACGACCTCGTCGAGCGGGCGGTGGCGCTCGGCTGGCCTCGTGCCCGGGTCGGTGTGATCGACGCCGACCTGGGGGTGTCCGGCGCGTCGACGGCGGGCCGGTCCGGGTTCGCCGAGCTGACCCGGCAGGTCGCGCTCGGCGACGTCGGGATCGTGCTCGCCCTGGAGGTCTCCCGGCTCGCGCGTAACAACGCCGACTGGTACCGGCTGCTGGATCTGGCCGGGATGACCGACACCCTGATCGCCGACGCGGACGGCGTCTACCACCCGGGGATGTTCAACGACCGGATGCTGCTCGGGCTGAAAGGCACCATGTCCGAGGCCGAGCTGCACACCCTGCGGGCCCGGCTCAACGGCGGGATCCGTAACAAGGCCGCCCGCGGTGAGCTGCGCCGCCCGCTACCCGTCGGTCTGGTCTGGGCCGACGGGCCCGGCGAGATCCGCCGCCACCCGGACGAGGCGGTCAGCGGGGTGATCTCCGCGATCTTCCGCCGGTTCGGCGAGGTCGGCTCGGTGCGCAAGGTCTGGCTGTGGCTACGCGAGGAGAACCTCAAGCTGCCGCTCCAGCGCAACGGCTACGCCACCGCCGCCGGCCAGGGCACGGAGGTCGCGTGGGTCGAACCGACCTACCACGCCGTCCACACCATCCTGACCCACCCGGCCTACGCCGGCGCCTACGTCTACGGCCGCACCCGCAAGCACACCTACGTCGGCCAGGACGGCACCGTGCGCACCCGCCACAAAGCCGTTCCCCGCGGCGAGTGGGAGGTCCTGATCCGCGACCACCACGAGGGCTACCTCGACTGGGACACCTACGAGACCAACCTGGTAAAGATCGGCAAGAACATCCGTCCCGAGGCCCACCAGCCCGGCACCGGCGCGGTCCGGGAGGGCTGCGCCCTGCTGCAGGGCCTGGCGACCTGCGGGACCTGCGGCCGCAAACTGACCGTGTTCTACCAGGGCCCGACCAAGGCCACCCCCGGCTACTACTGCCAGGGCCCCGCCACGATCGTCGACGGCCGCGGCACCCGCCACCTGCACATCGGCGGCGTCGCGCTCGACACCGCCATCGCCGACGCGTTCCTGACCGCGCTGGCCCCCGAGGCGCTCACCGCCTGCCTCACCGCCGCCGAACACCTCGAGAACACCCACGACAGCGCCCTCGACCAGCACCGCCGCCAGGTCGAACACGCCCGCTACCAGGCCAGCCGCGCCGAACGCCGCTACCAGGCCGTCGACCCGGACAACCGGCTCGTCGCCCGCGGCCTCGAGACCGCCTGGGAGAAAGCGCTGACCGAACTCGCCGCCGCCGAGGCCGACCTCGCCCGCCGCGAGCAGACCCGCCCCCGCGCCCTGACCGACACCGAACGCGCCGACATCCGCGCACTCGGGGGCAACCTGCACCAGGTCTGGGACGCGCCCACGACCACCGACCGCGACCGCAAGCAACTGCTGCGGACCCTGATCGACGACGTGAAAGTCACCGTCGTACGCGACGACGACGCCGGCCACACCGACCTACTCATCCGCTGGAAAGGCGGCGCACTCACCGAACTGACCGTCGCCGGCCGGCGCCGCCAGCCCACGATCCGCACCGACGAGGACACCATCGACCTCATCCGCCGCCTCGCCGTCCACTACCCCGACGCGAAGATCGCCGGGATCCTCAACCGGCAGGGCCGGCGCACCGCCCGCGGCCTGACCTTCACCGCCACCCGCGTCCAGGGCGTGCGCTTCCACCACAACATCCCCTGCCACCAGCCCGACCCGGACCAGCCCCAAGGCGAACTGCTCACCATCGCCGACGCCGCCAAACACCTCGGCATCGCGGCCTCGACCCTGCACCGCTGGATCAACGACGGCTTCGTCGCCGGCGAGCAGGACACCCCCGGCGCCCCCTGGCGCATCCGCATGACCGCCGACCTGCGCAACCTCTTCGTCGACGACGCCCCCGAAGGCTGGCTCGCGATGCTCGAGGCCACCCTCGCCCTCGGCGTCTCCCGCCAGACAGTGATGCAACGTGTCAAGCGCGGCGAACTCAAGGCCGTCCACGTCCGCACCGGACGCCGAAAAGGCCTACGAATACAGGTCCCGACGTCCACCGACCCCCTCTTCTGACCCCCACAATCAACGAAAGGAGCAGTGTGATGATGGCTCCAACGCTGCCTGTTCATCCCCTTCGACGAGTTGACGTTCACCGTCGACCTCCTGAAGCGGTTCGGGACCATCCTCGCCGACGCGGCGCCGCCGTCCTGGGCCAAACGGATCCGCGCTGTCGACCCGTTCACCCCTGTGTGGCGCTCCGTGCGACACGACAGCGTCAAACTGACGTACCTGTCCGCGTCGAAGGCGGGCGGCGTGTGCGGAGTCCAGACCGACGGTGTCCCGGCACGGTTCGACGCCGCGGCCGGGAAATGGAACTCGCTACCCACCACCGGATTGCCCAAAGGTGGCCTCAAGATGGCCGTCGTCCCGTTCGCCGGGACGATGTACGGAATCGACGCCGAGAACAAGATCGCAACGCTGTCGCTGGACAGCAAGACAGCGGCGTCCTGGGTTTACGACAAGAGCCACGGAGAAGCCCTCTCGATTGCCGCGAGTCCGGACGCCGATCTCACGTCGCAGTGGAGCGGACTGTATCGCGTCGGGACGGACAACAGCGTGTCGATGTGGGTCAAGAATACCAATCAACCCTACATGTGGATTCCGGCCAAGAGAAGCGCTGCCGATCATCTTGCTGTCCTGGCCAAGAGGCGGCTCTGGTGCTGTTCGGACGGTAAGGGTTCGGATTGATATAAGTTAATCGTCTGGCTGGTTGATCGTGTAGTTCCAGTCTCCGTGGAAGTCATGTCTGTTGATCGGGATTCTCTCCCTGTCCTGTGTGGTGACTTTGACCTTGGTGGGATAGTCGCCGGGATCGAGCTCGCAGCGGACTGTGAGGCCGGTGGTGGTCGTCGTGTTGGCGATGAGACTGACGATGGTCTGGAAAGTGGTCAGCGGCCGGCCACGCCAGTTCGCGGTGATCCGGGAGAACAGCCGGTGC
>NZ_KB893765.1 GCF_000374165.1 Parafrankia elaeagni | reverse complement strand
TCGTTCCGGATCCACGGCGGCTACGGGTACTCCAAGGAGTACGAGATCGAGCGGCTCTACCGCGAGGCCCCGTTCATGCTGATCGGCGAGGGCACCTCCGAGGTCCAGAAGCGCATCATCAGCCGCGCCCTGCTCAAGGAGTACAAACTCCCCGGCTGAATCATCCGCGGCTGAACCAGGGTGGCCGGCGGCGAGCCGGCCACACGCCGTCGGCGGGTGCGGTGTCCCGCCCCGTCGACGGCGCCAGCCTCACCGGCCGGCTGGTGTCTGACTGGCTGGTGTCTGACTGGCTGGTGTGTCGCCCCGGCTCGGAAGGGCGACGACAGCAGACCCGGGCATGACGTTCGCGCCACGCTGGTTCGTCGCCCAGGTCTCCACCCGCACGACGTGGTCGCCGTCGGCGTCGATCTCCCTGGCCACCACGCGGCCACCGAGGCGCACCACGTCCGACAGGTAGACGTGGCTGCGGTACTGACCGTGCAGGGCCTTGAGTGAGCCGTCGTCCCCCATCCAGTTGGTCAGGGAGTGGATCTGCCAGCAGGTGCGCTGGATACCGACGTCATAGGCGATCTGGGCACCCTGCAGGCGAGCCGCGTAGTCGTTGTAGTGCACCGAGTAGACCGGCTCCAGCGCGTGGGTGTTCGGGTCGCGGAAGGCCCACTTCGGGTGCTTGTGGTAACGCCGCAACGCGACGCCGTGCGCGGAGATGCGGGGAATCGGAGCGGCCCCCGCGGCGATGTAGGCGATGAAGTCGGTCAGGCCGATCGGGCCCTTGGTGATGACGTCGATCTCGTCGCCGACGGCGACGTCCTCCCAGTACCGTGGCACCGCTCCGCGCGGGCGTTCGGCGAGGACGTCCGCCTCGATCGCGGCAAGCTCGCTGTCGGTCCACGGGTGGGGAAGCTCGATCTTGCGGGAGTCACGCCGCTTCTGCATCTCGCCGCGCTCGAAGCGCATCCGCGAGCAGATGAACGTGGCGACCAGCTCACCGTGCTGGTTGCGGTACTCCTGGCGCAGGAAGTCCTTGATGCGGCGGCCGCCGAAGTTGCTGTCGACTGGTCCCTCGAACCCGTCGAACACCACCGTTGCCGTGATCTTGTCGTCGACGTGAATCGGCCGTTCGAAGGTCATGGTCGTCTCGGCGTGGAACCCGCCGAGGCCGCGCCACCCCACCTGGACGGAGCCGAGGCAGGCGAAGATGAAGCTGGGGGGAGCCACGATGCCGCCATGCCGGGTGCCGGCCGCATACGCGGCGTCGGTCCACAGCGGGTTGTCATCACCGATCCCCTCGGCGAAGCGCAGGATGGCCAGGCGGGTCGCGTACTCGTTGTTGATGCAGGCGTCGGTACGCAGCTGCGTACCGATCAGCGCCCGCATCTCCGCCAGCAACTCGTCGGTGAACTTGCCCAGTGCCAGTTCTCTCCCGATTTCGCCGGTCTTTTCCTCGTGCGTCGTCGTCATCTGTTTCCCATCTGCAGTCGGGCGGAGCGGATAGCGGCAGCGTGCTGTGGCCTCGGGGCCCTGGCTCCACGGGGGCTCCACGGGGACTCCACGGGCCCGGACCCGTGGTCGTGGTCGGGGCCGGGTTGGTCGCGGGGCCGGTGGCAGGGCAGGGCGGGGGGAGCCACACGCGCGAAGTGGCGGCGGCGGGGGCACTCGGCCGACGGGCCCCGTGCCGCGCGCGCCACACGTGCCGGCGGGCGGTCATGACCGCGCTCCGAACCAGCCGCCGCAGTGGCGGAACCTGCTGGCGTGAGCGGACGCACCCCGTGGCGCCGCGCGCCGGGACCCGGAGCGGGACCGACCGCGGCCTCGATGGTCGGCATCGACCACCCCTCCTCGATCGTTCCTAAATCAGAACGTTGGGTCGCCATTACGGATACTTTCACCGCTCGGGGTGGGTGTCAACGCGGCCGCGGGCGGCCCTCGCTGCCGGGGTCGAGGCGCGCACCTATTGACTTGCCGCGTTGGGCGCGGCTAATTTCCCTCCAGAGTTCCCGATTGGAGATGATGGTTCGTATATGCGAACCAAGTGAGGCTGCGGATCACTCCGTCGCAGCCCGTCGTGCGGTCCGAGCTGTGTGCGGGCCGGCCGGCAGGGGTGACGACGCTCCGTGGCGGGAGCCGGTCACGGCCTGCAGTGCCCCCGGGCCTGTCGGCGTGTGGTCGAGAAGTTCAGGGCCGGTCGTCGTCCGGGATCCATCGCGGGTCCCCACGTCGCCGGCAGCGTACGACAGCGGAGGCGTCTGTCCCTCTCCGCGATGAACAGCCCAGGAGCCCCAGTGACCCGAGTCAGGACATCTGCGCGGCAGGCGAGACGGCGGCAGGGACGACTTGTCGGGAGTAATTCTCCCTTATCGTCCGACTGCTGCCGGGATGCGAAAGCCGCGAGTGCCTGGAACGAGCCTTCGGGAGGCATGGGTAGATCGGCCGCCGAGCCGCCCGACAACTCGTGGAGTTTTCCAGATGACGTTACAAGACGCGCCCGCGCAGGATCTGCCGGCCGACCGGCCCATCGACAGTGGGAACGAGTCGGACCCGAAGAAGATGCGCCGGGTCGCCACGGCGAGCCTCATGGGCACCGTCATCGAGTTCTACGACTTCGGTATCTACGCCACCGCGGCGGCCCTCGTCTTCGGGCATGCCTTCTTCCCGGCCTTCGGTGAACACGCCGGTATCATCCTGTCGTTCGCGACCCAGGGTGTCGCCTTCGCCGCCCGCCCGCTGGGGTCGATCCTGTTCGGGCACTTCGGCGACCGACTCGGGCGCAAGCGGACCCTCATCTTCACGATGTCGTTGATGGGCGTCTCCACCGTCCTCATCGGCCTGCTGCCCACGGCGGCGACGATCGGGGTCGCGGCGCCGATTCTGCTCGTCCTGCTCCGCATCGCGCAGGGCCTGGCCGCCGGCGGCGAGTGGGCGGGTGCGGCGCTGTTCACCTCCGAGCACTCACCGAAGAGCCGCCGCGGCTTCTGGGCGATGTTCACGAATCTCGGCGGCGCGCTCGCCAACATCCTGGCCCTGACCGTGTACCTCATCGCGGCCCTGTTCGTCGCCGACGACACCTTCACGGACTGGGGATGGCGCGTGCCCTTCCTCCTCAGCGCCGTGCTCATCGGCGTCGGTCTCTGGGTGCGGCTGAAGGTCGAGGAGACTCCGGCCTTCGAGGTCGAGGCGAAGCGTCGGCGTGGCACCCGCACGCTGCCGTTCAAGGAGGCTGTCGTCAACCAGTGGAGGGAGATCCTGCTCGGAGCGGGAGCGCTGGTGATGGCCTTCGCCCTCGGCTACATCGGGATCGCGTACCTCACCCACTACGGCACCGCCACGCTCGGCCTGAGCCGGCCCGAGGTACTGTCGGCCGGAATTGCCGGAAACGTGATGAACGGCCTGGCCATCATCTCGGGCGGCATTCTGTGCGACCGGTTCGGTCGGAAGCGGATCCTGCTGATGGCCAGCGCCGCCGGCATCCCGTGGTCGCTTGTCCTGTTCCCGATTCTGGACCAGGGAACTCTCGCTGCCTTCTGGATCGGCATGGCGGGGACGTTCCTGATCGCCGGCCATGGTTTCGGCGTCGCCGGGGCGTTTATGTCCGAGCTTTTCCACACCCGTTACCGCTATACGGCGGCTGGGCTTTCCTACAGCCTCGCGGGCGTCCTCGGCGGTGCCATACCGCCGCTGATCGCCACCAGCATCATCGACAGCGCGGGCGGATTCGTGTTCGGACTCGTTCTGGCCGCCTACTGCGTGGCCGCTCTGGTGTGCACGCTGGTCCTGCGGGAGACCGCGAACAACGAGCTGGTCGATCAGCCCGCGCCAGGGCGGGAGGTGACATCGTGACACTCACCGTCACCGCGGTCTCGGTGGGCCGCGTGTTCGGCCTGCACAAGCCTTCGCTCACCTATCTCCGGGGCTGGGGCGAGACGCTGGACATTCCACTGATCATGTTCGTGATCCAGGGGGGTCCCGCCCCGGTCATCGTCGATACCGGAGCCGACCTGAGCCGGGCCTGGGAACACCACCGGATCAGGATGGAGCAGACGCCCGAGGAGCAGCCCGACGTGGCTGTGCGCGCACTGGGCATCGACCCCGACGAGGTCGGTCTGGTCGTCAACACCCATCTGCACTGGGATCACTGCTCCAACAACCATCTGTTCCCGAACGCCCGCATCGTCCTGCAGCGCAGCGAGATCGACTTTGCCCGCCGGCCGGTCGCGTGGCATCGCCGCCAGTTCGAGGCCGTGCCCGACCTGCCCCCGGCGTGGCTGCGCGCCGAGGACCGGATCGATGCGATCGACGGTGACACCGACCTCGCACCAGGGGTCTCGGTGGTTTCCCTGCCCGGGCACACGCCCGGCTCGCAGGGCGTGCTGATAGAGGCTGCGACGAACCGCTATCTGATCGCGGGCGACTGTGTCGACCTGTACGAGAACTGGGAGGGCGACGCCGAGGCCGACCGCATTCCGTCCGGCTTCTTCACCGATCTCGTGGCCTACGAGGAAAGCGTGCGACGGATCGAGCGGTTCGGCTGCGAGGTCATCCCGAGCCACGACCCCCTGGTCGTCGAGCGGCGGGTCTTCCGCTGAGTGCGCGAACTCGATGCGTTGACCATCGACAAGTGGCATCTTAGAGTCGAGGGTACGTAAATACGTATCAGAGTTCGTTCATGCGAACAGGATATGACCATTGTCGAGCCTCGTCGGCCGCAGGGCCCGCGTGGACGGCGGAGAGGAAGCGGCGATGAGCGGCCCGATCCCCACGTGGGGACGCGATGTCACGGTCGAGGAGCTTGGGGGCGTGCCGTACCGCATGTACGCGCCACGCGCCCGGCGGCTGGAGTCCCTGCTGGATCACGCTGACCGCTGGGCGGGTCGGGCCCACATCGTGCAGGGCGATGCGCGGCTCGACTTCGCCGATCTCGTGCCCGCGGCCCGCCGCAAGGCGGCGCAGCTGCGCGAGCACGGTGTTGTGCGGGGGGACCGGGTCGCGCTGCTGGGCTGGAACAGCCCGGACTGGGTGGTGAACCTCTGGGCCACCTGGTGGGCCGGCGCCGTCCCGGTCCTGGTCAACGCCTGGTGGAGTACGCGCGAGATGGAGCACGCCTTCACCCTGCTCACCCCCGCCGCTGTGCTCGCCGACCGCCGCCTGGAGCACAAGGTTCCCGCCGGCAGCCCGCTCGCGCCGTGGCCGATGGTCGGCGAGGTCGACGGCCCGCTGCCCGAGCGCCCCGAGGGCGGTGACGAGAACGAGCCCGCCCTGATCCTGTTCACCTCCGGCAGTACCGGCTTCCCCAAGGCGGTCGTGCTCTCGCACCGCTCGATCATCTCCGGCCTGCACTCGCTGCTGCGTATCACCAAGCGGCTTCCGCAGGAACTCGAAGGCGCGTCGCCCAGCGTCGCCCTGCACACCGGGCCGCTGTTCCACGTCGGCGGTGTGCAGACCCTCGTACGGGGAGTCGTGGTCGGCGAGAGCCTGGTGTTCCCGGTAGGGAAGTTCGACGCTGACGCGGCGATGGATCTCATCGCCGCGCACGGCATCACCCGCTGGAGCGCCGTTCCCACCATGGTCAGCCGGCTGCTCGACGCCCAGGCCCAGCGGCCGGTCGACCTGCACAGCCTCCGGTCCCTGACGCTGGGTGGCGCACCGGCCCACCCCAGCCTGTACCAGCGGATCCGCGAGGAGCTGCCGTCCGTCCAGGCCCGCGTCGCCACCGGCTACGGCCTCACCGAGAACGGCGGCCAGGCCACCGCGGCGAGCGGCCGCGACACCCGTGACCGGCCCGGATGCTGCGGCCTGCCACTGCCCACCGTCGAGATCTCCTTCGGGGACCAGACCTCCGGCGGGGACGGTGAGGTGCTGGTCCGGGCCGCGTCGCAGATGCTCGGCTACTTCGGGGAGGCCTCCGGTCCGATCGACGCCGACGGGTGGCTGCACACCGGAGACCTGGGCTACCTCGACGAGGACGGCTACCTCTGGGTGACCGGCCGCAGCAAGGACCTCATTCTCCGCGGGGGCGAGAACATCGCGCCGCTGTCGGTGGAGCGCGCACTCGTGGGCGTGGCCGGAGTCCTCGACGCGGCGGTGATCGGCCTGCCGCACGCCGACCTGGGCGAGGAGGTGGCGGCTGTCGTGGTGGTCGACGAGGCCACCGCGGACCGTCCGGACCTCGTGGAGCACGTCGCCGAGGCACTCCGCTCGGAGCTGGCGTCGTTCGCGATACCGACCCGGTGGCGTTTCCAGACAGAGGAGCTGCCGGTGCTCGGGTCGGAGAAGGTCGACAAGCACGCGCTCGCGGCGGCCTTCGCCGCCGAGGCCGCCGCGTCCCGATGAGCAGCTCGGCCCCGGGCCGCCGCAGGCCGACGCGGCGCCCGGGGCCGGGCGCACAGCCGGGCGCGCGGTCGCGCGCGGCCAAGGAGGGGTGATGGCGCTATCCGCCCTCGTCATCGGCGGTACCGGGCCGACCGGGCCGGGAGTGGTGCGGGGCCTGCTCGACCGCGGCTTCGACGTGACGATCCTGCACGGCGGCCAGCACGAGGTCGAGCTGCCCGGCGAGGTCCGTCACCTCCACACCGATCCGCACTGGCCCGAGACACTCGGCGCCGGTCTCGGTCGCGCCGAGTTCGACCTCGTGGTGGCCCAGTACGGGCGCCTCGCCGTCACGGCGCAGGTCCTCGCCGGTCGGACCGACCGGGTGGTCGCCGTCGGGGGAGCCCACGGCTCCCTGGCACATGCCGCCGATCCCCGCTGGGGCACGCTGGGCCGGCCCGCCATGCCCGCAGAGGACGCCGAGTACCTGGAACAGGACCCGGCCCAGGGCACTCTTGCGGTGAAGATGGCCGCGGCGGAGAAGGCCCTGTTCGACGCCCACGCGGCGGGCGCCTTCGCGGCGACCCTGCTGGCCTATCCCGTGGTCTACGGCCCGCGGCAGGTCGCGCCGCACGAATGGTGCATCGTGCGGCGCATTCTCGACGGCAGGCGCCGGATCGTCGTCGCCGACGGGGCCTTCCGCATGGAGAGCCGGCTCTACACCGAGCATGCGGTGCATGCCGTTCTCCTCGCGGTGGACCACCGCGAGGCTGCGTCCGGGCGCAAGTTCGTCGTCGCTGACGACGACGTCTTCACGATGCGCCAGCGCATCGAGTTCGTCGCCGCCCGCCTCGGGGCGGAGGTGGAGCTCGTCGACATGCCCTACCAGCTGGCAACCCCGTGCCATCCCTACTGGCGTCACGGGCCCGACCACCGGCTGCGCGGTAACGCCCGGGTCCGGGCCGAGCTTGGCTATGCGGACACCGTCCGCCCGGCGGACGCCCTCGGCGCCACAGTCGACTGGCTGGTCGAGAACCCGCCGGCGCCTGGCGGGCCGGAGGAGAAGCGTCTCGGCGACCGGTTCGACTACGCCCATGAGGATGACCTGATGGTGCGCTGGGCCGCGCTGCGCGACGGCTGGGCCGACGACGCGGACCCGTTCCGGCCGGTCCATGCCTACCGCCACCCTCGCCGCCCCGACGAGGCATGGCACTCCGGCGGGCCGGCCACGCAGTCGTAGCCGCGGCGCGGCCGGCCCGTCCCCGGGCCCGTACCGGTGGAGCTCGGGTCCTGCTGATGGAGCTCGGGTCCTGACTGACGAAGGCCCGGCCGGGTGGGCGGCCGGGCCTTCGGGCAGTGAACGGGCTCAGGCCTCGGCGATGGTCGCGACGTCCATCACGAACCGGTACCGGACGTCGCCCGCGGTGAGGCGGTCGTACACCTCGTCGAGCTGCTTCGCCGCGATGATCTCCACTTCGGCCTTGATGCCGTTCTCGGCGCAGAAGTCGAGCATCTCCTGCGTCTCGGGCATGCCACCGCTCATCGAACCGGCCAACTTGCGGCGGTTCGTCAGCAGCGTGTAGGGGTCGATCCGCAGCGGCTCGTCGGGCACGCCGAGATTGACGAACGTGCCGTCCAGGTCGAGCAGGTCGAGGTGGGCGGACAGGTCGTAGTTCGTCGGAACCGTCGACACGATCAGATCGAACGAGTCGCGGAGCGTGCCCAGATCACTGGTCGTCCGGTAGTCGTCCGCCCCGAGGCGCTCGGCGTCGGCGCGGCGATCCCCGGTCAGTTCCAGGACCGTCGTGTGCGCGCCGAGAGCATGGGAGATCTGGACGCCGACGTGCCCCAGCCCGCCGAATCCCAGGATGCCGACCCGCTTGCCGGGGGCCGCGCCCCAGTGCCGCAGCGGCTGGTACATCGTGATGCCCGCGCAGAGCAGGGGCGCGGCGCCGTCCAGCGGCAGGGCGTCGGGGATGCGGGCGACGAACCGCTGGTCGACGACGACGAGCTCGCTGTACCCACCCTGCGTGGTCGCCCCGTCGCGACCCACTCCGTTGTAGGTCAGCACCTTGCCGCGGCGGCAGTAGGACTCCTGGCCCGCGTTGCAGGCCGGGCAGTCCCGACACGAGTCGACCAGACAGCCGACCCCGACGCGGTCGCCGGCCGCCAGCCCGCGGACCTCGGCGCCGACCTCACGGACGACGCCGGCGATCTCGTGGCCGGGCACGATCGGATAGCGGGTGTGCCCGAACTCCGCGCGGGCATGGTGCACGTCGGTGTGGCAGACCCCGGCGTAGGCGATGTCGATCAGCACGTCGCTCGGGCCGACATCGCGGCGCTCGACGGTGATCGTGCTGAACGGTGCCGTCGGGCCGCTCATGGCCCGGGCCTTGGCGGTGATCATTCCTGCTACCTCTCGATGGCTCGCCGGGTCCCGGGATCAGCTGATGAGCGACTGGTACTCGAGGTACTCCTCGATGCCGTACCGGCCCATCTCCCGGCCGACGCCCGACCGCTTGAGTCCACCGTGCGGAGCCCGCATGTCGATCGCCGCGCCGTTGATCCGCACACGTCCGGTGCGGATGCGCCGCCCGACGTCCCGTGCCCGCGCGGGGTCGGCCGACCAGACCGCGCCCGCGAGCCCGTAGTCGGAGTCGTTGGCGATGGCGACGGCCTCGTCGGTGTCATCGAAGGGGATCATGATGACGACCGGTCCGAAGATCTCCTCCTGGGCGAGTCGGCTGCGGTTGTCGCCGACGAAGACGGTCGGCTGCACGAAGTAGCCCCGGTCGAGGTGCGCGGGTGCCTCCGGGCCGCCCGCGACGAGGCGCAGTCCCTCGTCGATGCCGATCTGGATGTAGCCGCGCACCCGGTCGCGCTGCACGTCGGAGACCACCGGCCCGAGGGTCGTCGCCTCGTCCTGCGGGTCGCCGATCACGTAGCTCGTCGCCTTCGCCGCGGCGATCGCCTCGGCTTCGGCCAGTCGTCCGCGGGGGACCAGCATGCGCGTAAGCCCGCCGCAGACCTGGCCCGAGTTGCGGAAGGCGTCGCTGAGCCCGTCGACGACGGCCTTCTCCAGGTCGGCGTCCTCGAGGATGATGTTGGCGGACTTCCCGCCGAGCTCCAGGGCGACCCGCTTCACCGACCGCGACGCCAGCTCCATCACCCGGCTGCCCGCGCGCACCGAGCCGGTGAGCGAGACGATGTCGATGAGGGGATGGGTCGCGAGCGCCTCGCCGACCTCCGGGCCCGTGCCGCTGACCAGGTTGAAGACGCCCCTGGGCAGGCCGGCCTCGGCGGCGGCCTCGGCGAAGATGAAGCCGCTCAGCGGCGCGACCTCGGTGCCCTTGAGCACCATGGTGCAGCCCGCGGCGAAGGCCGCGCCCGCCTTGAGCGCGATCATCCGCATCGGCCCGTTCCACGGGGTGATCGCCCCGGCGACCCCGGCGGGGATGCGCCGGACGATCGTGTCGTCGAACCGCTCCTCCCACACGACGTCCTTCAGGCTCGCCGCTGCGATGCGCAGGTCGTTGATGGCGCTGCTGGCCTGCGAGCGGCGGGCGAGCGTGATCGGTGTGCCGACCTCGGTCGTGATCGTGCGCGCGAGTTCCTCGGCCCGGGAGTCGAGGACGCCGGCGATGCGCTGGATCATGTCGATGCGGTCGTCGACCGACGTCTGCGACCAGGTTTCGAAAGCCCGCGCGGCGGCCTGGGCCGCGCGGTCGACGTCGTCGGCGTGGCCGCGCGGTACCGTCGCGATCGGCTCCTCGGTGGCCGGATTGAAGACGGTCAGGGTCCCGGTGCCTGCCGAGCCGACCCACTCGCCGTCGATGAAGATCGTGTTTTTTTCGATCACGACTGTCTCCCATGCGCGGGCACCGCGAAGGCGCACTGTCACACGCACTACGGTGTTCGCATATATGAACTCCGGTTCCTTTTGACGATCGCGACGCTACAGCGCGCGGAAATTCAGGTCAATGCGTCAACGGCCGTGGGGGCCGGGCGCTCCCGGCTGTGGCGGACACCGACCTGCTCTCGGGGCGGACGATCCACGTGGCTTGCGGCTACTGTGCAGGCACCCGTGGCACAGCCGCTCCGTGAGGAGGACTGCCCGGGGCTCGGCTCGGGGGTCGCGACGGAAGGGCGGGCGCAACGTGGTCGAGGGCCATCGGACGATCACGAGGGTGACCCGCATCCTCGAGGAGGTCGTCTACCGTCCCGGGATCAGCTACGCGGAGCTGACCCGCGCACTCGAAGCCCCGAAGAGCTCGGTCTACGGGTTCATCCGGGGCCTGCTGGACACCGACTGGCTCGTGGAGCAGGACCATCGGCTCTACCTCGGGCCAGCGTTCTTCAGCCTCACCATCGCCAGCGGCGACGTCCGCGCGGGCCTGGTGTCGACGTCCGATCTCGAGACCCTGCACCAGGAGGCGGGGCTCACGGCGTTCGTGGGCGTCCGCTCCGGTGACAGCCTGCTCTACATCGCTCACGCGGGCAGCGACGTGATGACCGTGTTCCAGGCGCGGTCCAACATCCGGCGCAGCCTCCTGACGACAGCCGGCGGGCGCGGGCTCCTCGCGACGCTGTCCACGTCGGAGCTGCAGGCCTACCTGCGGCGGCGGGGTGCCGACGAGGTCGAGAAGGTCGAACGGTTCCTGGCGGCGCTGCCCGGTATCCGCCAGTCGGGGGTGGCGGTCAGCGTCAACGCCACCAGTCGGCGCACGGGAGTCGCCGTCGTTCTGCCCCACGCCACCGGGCGGGCGATCGCGGCGGTGACCCTCGTCGGCGAGAGCGTGCACGTCGACCCGCGGGTGGACGAGCTCGGCGAGCTCATCAAGTGCCACATCGGGAAGTGGCGCCACCGGTCGGGGGCTTCGGTGCGCGAACCGCTGTAGCGGGGCAGGCGTCCGGCGGCGGCAGGAGCTCCCTCTCGACCGCCGGACCGGGGCGACCTCGACCACCGGACCGGGGCGACCTGTCGCGGTGCTGCGGCTTTACCCCCTGTTGACACGGCCGATCTGCCGCCCTACCTTTCTGCCAGTCGTTAGTACGGTCACACGGTCGTATATACGTCCCGAGCGTGCGTGAAGATCTGCCCGCCGTGGATCGCGAGATCCGTCGGGCCCATTCGCAGTGGTGCGACTACCACGGCGAGCGGGGTCCCACGCATCGCACCCACGTTCTCTTCACGCTGCCCGATTGACGCGAAAGCCCACCCAACCTCCGCCAGAAGCCCTAGTAGCCACGGCTGTGACCACGCCGTGGCTCCTTCGGCGACTTCAGGCACGTTCCGACGTCCGCGACAAAGGAGCCACTAATGTCCGCTATGCGACGACTGCCCTTATTGCCCTTACGAAGGTCGTCTTTGTCGCCGAGATCGCGGCGGACCGTGTCCGCCGTCGCTGTCCTCGCGGTCGCCGGGAGCATAGCCGCGGGTTGCGGGGGCTCCTCGGACAACAGCGCGGGAGACGACGGGTCACTGAAAGTCAAGTTCATGTCGACCTCGGCGACCTTCACCGACCTTCCCACCGTGGTCATCGTCGCGCAGGACTACTTCAGGCAGGTCGGACTCGACGCCGAGGTCAGTTTCTCGAACGCCAGCAATGCATCCCTGATCACCCAGGCCGTGATCTCCGGGGACACCGACATCGCCACATCCGGTACAGGCGCGCTGTACAGCGCCTATGCCGAGGGCAAGACCGACCTGGTCAGCCTCGGAACCATGAACCCCAGTATCACCTTCGGGCTGGCGCTGAACCAGGAGACGCTGGACACTCTCGCCGAGCGCGGAGTGACACCGGAGTCGTCCGCGGAAGAGCGAGTCCAGGCGCTGCGCGGCCTCAACCTCACCTCCTCGCCGGAGGGCTCCACCGGCAACACCTATCTGCGCGTCATGCTCAGCGAGTACGGCGTCGATCCGGATCGCGACGTGACGATCCTTCCCAACAACGACGCCTCCGCCCAGATCGCGACCACGCGGCAGGGCCGGGTCAGCGGGTTCGCCCAGTCGTTCCCGCGGGCCAACTTCCCCGCGGCGGAGGGCTGGGGCGGGCTGTGGCTGAACTGGGCGGAGGATCTTCCGTCCGTCCTGCCGCTGGCCTCGCACGATTACTACACCACCCGCTCCTGGCTGGAGCAGAACCCCGAGATCGCCAAGCGCGTCATGCAGGCCGTGTGGCTCGCCGACCGGGACCTGCAGAACCCGACCGATGAGCTGCGGGACAAGGTGCGGGGACTGTCGCAGTTCGCCAACCTGAACGAGGCGGCCTTCAACGAGGGCTGGGAGTCCGCGGTAGTTGCCTACAAGGACGCGACTCCCCTGACGACCCAGGAGATGTTCGACAACGAGGTCCGGCTCATAAACCTCAACCGTGAATCGCCGATCAGCTTCAGCTTCGACGACATCTACGACCTGAGTGCCGCGGAAGCCGCGCAGCCGTGACGAGGAGGCGATGATGTCGAAGAGCTCGCTGACCGGGACCACAGGGCCCGGAAAGGCCGCGCCCTCGGCGGAGAAGGTCCCGGAGTTCTCCTTCCAGCAGGTCAGCCGGAAGTTCCGTTCCGGTGACGGGGAGTTCACCGCGCTCGAGGCGGTCGACCTCGATATCGAGAGCGGCTCGTTCGTCTGCTTCATCGGCCCGAGCGGGTGTGGTAAGACCACGCTGCTGAACATGTCGGCCGGGCTGCTGGCACCGAGCGCGGGTGCCGTCCACTTCCGTGGAAAGCGGCTGAACGGGGTCAACACCGGGGTCGGGTTCATCACCCAGCACGACAATCTTCTGCCCTGGCGCACCCTGGAGAAGAACGTCGGGATCGCGCTCGAGATCGAGAAGGTTCCCCGCAGGGAGCGCCGCGAACGGGTCGCCGAGGTGATCGAGCTGGTGGGGCTCAAGGGCTTCGCGCAGCGGTACCCCTCGCAGCTGTCGGGTGGTATGCAGAAGCGTGCCTCGCTCGCGCGTGGCCTGGTGTACAACCCCTCGACGTTGCTCATGGACGAGCCGTTCGGGGCGCTCGACGCGCAGCTGCGGTTCACCATGCAGAAGGAGCTGCTGCGGATCTGGGAGCGGGACCGCAAGACCATCATCTTCGTGACGCACGACCTGGACGAGGCCCTTCTGCTGGCGGACAAGGTCGTCGTGTTCGGAACCCGCCCGGGCCGCGTCGTCCACGTGGAGGACGTGCCGCTGGAGCGGCCGCGTGACCTCGCCCAGTTGCGGCTCAGTCCGGTCTACGGCGAGCTCTGGGATCGGCTGTGGAAGCTGCTGGATCACTCCTCTCCCGCCAAGGAGGCATCGTGAACCCGACGCCGGTGTCGACAACAGCCGGAGCGCAGGCCGCGGTGCCGGCCGGACCACAGGGCGTCGGCGTGCCGAGCGGAGGCGCGCAGGGCGGTGTGCTGGGCGGCCCCGTGCCGGCCACCGCCACCAGCCCGGACGAGCAGTCGTCCACCACCGCGTCCCGCAGGCCGCGCCGCCCGAGGGACATCAAGCGGCTGATCGTCCTCATCGCGCGGGTGGTACTCCCGCTCGGGGCACTTGCGTTCTGGGAGTTCGCGAGCGGGGACCCCGCGACCGAGTCCGGCGTGCTCATCGACAGCTTCTACGTCAGCAAGCCGTCCGAGATCTGGTCGGCGCTGACCGGCTGGGTCGATGAGGGTGTGCTGTGGGACAGCATCCAGGCGACCGTGATCGCCACGGTCTACGGGTTCGCGCTCGGCGCGGTGCTCGGCGTTCTGGTCGGCATCGTGCTGGGCAGCAGCCCGATGCTCGGCGCGATCTTCCAGCCGTTCATCGTCGCGCTCAACTCCGTCCCGCGGCTTGCCCTGGTGCCGCTTTTCATCCTGTGGTTCGGATTCGGCCTGGGTTCCAAGGTGGCGCTGGTCAGCCTCATCGTCTTCTTCCTCGTCTTCTACAGCACCTTCGAGGGTGTGCGTGACGTCGAACAGCGTCTTATCGACGTGCTGAAGGTGATGAACGCGTCGAGGCTCACCGTGCAGCTGAAGGTCCGGATCCCCTCGGCCGGGACCTGGATCATTCAGGGCCTGCGGGTCTCGGTGCCCTACGCGCTGGTCGCGGCGGTCACCGCCGAGATCATCGGAGCGAACACCGGTATCGGCTATCTGATCCAGCGGTCGGCGGGCAACTTCTACACCGCCGGCGTCTTCGCGGGCATCGCGGTGCTCGTGGTGGTGTCCACCATCATCAACGGACTCGTGACGCTGCTGGAGAAGCGTCTGCTGCGCTGGAAGCCGCGCAACCTGACCAACGCCGGAGCACCGTGAGCCTGCGGTCTGGCTCCGGCCCGCTCGCGGGGACGCGAGTCCTCGAGATCGCGGGCCGGGGCCCCGGCCCCTTCGCGGGCATGCTCCTGGCGGACATGGGGGCGGAGATCCTGCGCATCGACCGGCCGGATCCCCCCGCCCGCCCCCAGGCGCCCGACCACCGCCTGGAGCTGTACAACCGCGGCCGGCGCTCCGTGGTCGTCGATCTCAAGCACGCGGCCGGCCCCGAGGTGGTGCTGCGTCTGGTCGAACGGGCCGACGCGATCTACGAGGGATACCGGCCCGGTGTCGCCGAACGTCTCGGAATCGGCCCGGACGCGTGCCTGCGGCGAAACCCGCGGATCGTCTACGGGCGCGGCACGGGCTGGGGACAGACCGGGCCGCTCGCGAGCAAGGCCGGTCACGACATCAACTACATCGCCCTCGCCGGGGCGCTCGACCCCCTCGGCTACGCGGGCGGGCCACCCGCCATCCCCCTCAACCTGATCGGTGACTACGCGGGCGGGGGCATGATGCTCGCCTTCGGCATCGTGTGCGCGCTGCTGGAGGCACGCGGCTCCGGCCGGGGGCAGGTGGTCGACGCGGCGATGGTGGACGGGGCGTCGCTGCTCATGACCCTGTACCACGGACGTCGGATGATGGGCACGTGGAGCGACGAGCGCGGCACGAACTACGTGGACTCCGGCGCGCCCTTCTACAACGTCTACGAGACGAGCGACCACCGGTATGTCGCGATCGGCGCGATCGAGCCGAAGTTCCAGCGGGTGCTGTTCGACGCCATCGGCGTGGACCTCGACGGCATCACCATGCCGGTGTCGTCGGTGGACCGTACCGACTGGGCCGAACTGCGGCGCAGGCTCGCGGCGGTCTTCGCGACCCGTACCCGCGACGAGTGGACCAAGCTGCTCGCTGACGTCGACGGCTGCTACTCGCCGGTGCTGGGCCTCGGGGAGGTGTCCGAACATCCTCACCATCAGGCCCGTGGCGGGTTCCCGGAACTGGACGGAATCCCGCAGCCCGCGCCGGCGCCCCGGTTCGGGCGGACCCCCGCCGCCTTCGGGACGGCCCCGCCCCGGCCCGGGGAGCACACCCGGGAAGCCCTGGCGGACTGGGGCCTCACCGACGACGAACTGCAGACGCTGCACCGGGACGGCGCTGTCCGGTAGCAGCCGTGTGATCGCGGCAACGGTGATCCGGACCAACGGCGATCCGGTTCCCGGCGGCGGTCCACCAACGACGGTGCCCACCGGCGGCTGCCGGTGGGCACCGTCGTTTCCGCTGGTCGGTTTCTACTGGTCGGTTTCTACTGCTCGGCTGTCGGGTCGGGCGTCGTCTCCGCCGTTCGGGCCGGCTACTCGGACGTCGCGCGCAGGGCCGGCGCCGGCCATCCCGTCACGCCCGCCGCACCCACCAGGACACCACCGGGCCGCACCGGCAGCAGGACGTCGGTCAGGTCGTAGCGCAGCAGGGCGCCTGTGGGCAGCTGCACCTCGCTCAGATCGTCGTCGGCCGGGACGCCGGCCAGAGTGTCGAGGTGGCGGATCAGAGCACGCAGGACGTTGCCGTGCGCCACGACCAGGACGGTCCGGCCCGCGCGCAGGTCGCCCGCGATCTCCGACTCGTAGTGCGGGCGGAGCCGGTCGAGGACGTCCGCGATGGACTCCGTCCGGGGGACCTGAACGCCCAGCTCCCGGTACCGCACGTCGTCGTCCTGCCCGAAGACGCTTCCCGGGGTGATCGGCGGCGGTGTTCCGCGGAACGAGCGGCGCCAGAAACGAAGCAGGTCCGCGCCGTACTCGGCGCGGACCTGCATGCGGTTACGGCCCTGCAGGGCGCCGTAGTGGCGCTCGTTGAGCCGCCAGCTGCGCCGGACCGGGATCCAGTGCCGGTCGGCGGCGTCGAGTGCGAGATCCGCGGTCGACACGGCCCGGCGCAGGAGGGAGGTGTGCACGACGTCGGGGAGAAGGCCGGTGTCGCGGAGCAGTTCGCCGCATCGGCCGGCCTGCACCCGACCGCGTGCGGACAGCGGCACGTCGACCCAGCCTGCGAAGCGGTCCGCGGCGTTCCAGGCGCTCTCCCCGTGCCGCAGCAGCAGCAGGGTGCTGGACCCGGTCATCCGGGCGGGCTCCTCCAGGTGGGCGGCCCGGAAGCGGCCTGTCGCCGTGCCCCGGGTGACGGTCGAGGGAGTCGTCGTGGGACTCGTGGTGGGACTCGTCGTGGGACTCGTGGTGGGAGTCATGGTGGGAGCCGTCGAGGAGGCCTCGGAGGTCTCGGAGGCTTCAGTCGAGGTGTCCGCCTTCGCGGAGGACCTCCTCCGCGATCCGGAAGGCCTCGCCCGCCGCGGGCAGCCCGCAGTAGACCGCCGTCTGCAGCAGGATTTCCTGGATCTCGGCGACCGTGGCGCCGTTGGTCATCGCGCCCTCGATGTGGTGGGCGAGCTGCGCGGGCCTGTTCAGCGCGGTCAGCATCGCGACGTTGATGATGCTGCGCTGCTTGCGGTCGATTCCCTCACGGGACCAGATCCGCCCGAAGCAGACCTCTTCGGAGTAGTCCTGGATCACCTCGTTGAAGGAGTTGCGCTTCTTTTCCTTCGCCGCGACGTAGTCGGCGCCCATGAGCTCGCTCAGGATGCGCCGGCCCTTCTCCTTGTCGGTCACGTTGTCAGCCACGCTGTTTCTCCTCCTGTGTCGGTGTCGGGTGTGCTTCTGACCGGTCGGGTGGTTTCAGCCGCGGTCGAGAACTTCCTGCACCTCGCTGGCCGAGAGCTTGATCTCGACGCCCGCTCGCTCGTTCTGCAGGAGCAGCGGTGTCTGCGAGTCGCGACCGCCCCAGCCCCGCTCGAGGGCCTCCGCGAAGTCCTCCTGCACGAGGCGGGCGGCGCGCATGGGGACGCCGAGCTCGTCGGCCAGCTCGATCGCCAGCCGGAGATCCTTGTTCGCCAGCGCCAGGGCGAAGGAGGGCGGCTCGAAGTTCGACTGCAGGTAGCGGTCGCTGATGCGGTCGAACGTGCGGGCCCGGCCGATCGCGCCCTGGCGCATCGCGTGCCAGAGGGCTCCCGGCTCGACGCCTGCCTTGACCCCCATCGTGAAGACCTCGGCGATCGCCGAGCGGATCATCATGCTGGCGCAGTTGTGGACCAGCTTCGCGGTGTTGCCCGCGCCGATCTCGCCGACACGGATCACCTGGTCGCCGATGGCGTCGAGGACGGCGCGGTGACGCTCGAAGGCCGCCTCGTCGCCGCCGACATAGATCGCGAGCTTGCCTGACCGGGCACCCTTGGGGCCGCCGCTCACCGGCGCGTCGAACAGTTCGATGCTGTGCTTGCGGCAGGTCTCGTGCACCTCGCGGACCACGGTCGGCGAGTTGGTGGTGAGGTCGAACCAGACGGCGCCCGCCCGCAGGCCGCTGCACAGCCCGTTCTCCCCGAGGCCCAGTTCCTGCATTTCCTGCGGGCCCGGTAGCGACGTGAGGACCACGTCGACCTCACGGGCCAGCTCGATGACCGAGTCGGCCCAGGTCGCCCCGGCCGCCTCGTGTTCCGCGGCGCTCTCCCGGCGGAGGTCGTGCACAGTCAGCTCATAACCGGCCGCGCGCAGGTTGAGCGCCATTCCGGCGCCCATGGCACCGAGCCCGATGAAACCCACCTTCATGGTGCGGATGTCCTTCCGTTTCCAGGGACGAAGGGGCCCGGCCCGGGTGCGACCGTCAGCCAACCGTCTCCGGCAAGATCGTCTCTGCGGGTGATCGTCTCGGGGCGGATCTCCGCCCGGAAGCCGTGCTCGCACCTTGGTGTCCGCAGTATGTGCGCATATACGAATGATCGATTGCATGCGCGAACTGCACGGTAAGGTCTCGCCGCAGGGAATGTCAACGCCCCGACCGCCTCGGGTGGCGTGCTCGCGGAGCGTGGTGGCCCGGGTGATCGTCGGGTAGGCGTTGACAGTCATATGGGCCACTCTTAGCATCGGCTGTAAATGCGTACTCCTGTACGTAATTGCGAACAGGCCGTAGTGTCGGGCTCAGCGCGTCGAGCGGTTCACTGCGGCACACCCGGACTGGCGCGCGATCCGCGACGCTCGCGCCCGAGTGACCACGGAGGCCCTGGATGACCGCGCTCGAAGGCGTGAAGGTGATCTGTGTGGGGCAGTTCTACTTCGCTCCCTACTGTTCGATGTTGATGGCGCGCCTCGGCGCGGACGTCATCAAGGTCGAGGCCCCGGAAGGGGACCCCTACCGCCGGCTGCCCACCGTCGACCACGACGGCTTCCCGATCCAGTTCCGTTTTCTGAACTCCGGCAAGCGCACCATCCGCCTGGATCTCAAGCAGCCCGCAGGGCAGGAGATCCTCCGCAACCTCATCCGCACCGCCGACGTCCTCGTCCAGAACCTGTCGCCGGGAGCGATGGACCGGCGCGGTCTCGGCTACGAGCAGCTCAGCGCGATCAACCCGGCCCTGATCATGGCGTCGGGCACGGGCTTCGGTTCGTTCGGGCCGTATGCCGGCCAGCCCGCCATGGATCTCACGATCCAGGCACGCAGCGCGATCATGAGCACGACGGGCTTCGCCGACGGGGCCCCGGTCCGCACCGGTCCGTCGGTGGTCGACTTCGTCGCGGGCACGCACATGCTCTCGGGTGTGCTCGCCGCGCTGTTCCAGCGCACCCGCACCGGTCGCGGCCAGCACGTGGAGGTGGCCCTCCAGGACGCCATCATCCCCTCACTGACGTCCAACATCGCCGGGCTGCTGAGCGACGCGACCGAGAGCCACGAACGCACCGGCAACCGGCACGGCGGGCTGGCCGTCGCGCCCTACAACGCCTACCGCACGAACGACGGATGGATCGCGGTGCTCTGCCCGACCGACGCGCACTGGCGGCGGCTGTGCGAGCTGATGGCGGATCCCGCTACCGACGACCCGCGCTTCGCGGCCATGAGCGGTCGGTGCACGTACATCGACGAGGTCGACGCGATCGTCGAGCGGTGGACGAGCGCCCGCCCCAAGGACGTGCTGGCGCAGCTGCTCGTGGACGCGAGCATCCCCTCCGCCCCGGTCGTCACGCTGCCGGAGCTGCTCGAGGACCCGCACGTGCGCGAACGCGGCGTGCTCCGCACCGTCACCGACGAGCAGGGCTCGTTCATGACGATCGGCAGTCCGCTGTTCCTGTCGGACTCGCCCATGGTGGAGCCGTGGCGGGCCCGCGAGGTCGGCGCCGACACCGACGAGGTCCTGACCAGCGAGCTGGGCATGTCCGTCGACGACATCGCCAAGCTGCGGGAGGCCGGAGTGATCTGAGTCGACGGTCGCGACCAGGGGAACCCGCTGCGGATGGAGGAAACTGTGGGCGAGTCGCGGAGGAGCGCGGAAGCGCCGGCCCGGCGGATCGAGGGTTTCGCCGTGACGGGCGGTGTCTGGGCGACGGCCGTGCCGTATCCGAGCCCGCTCGCCTATTCGTACTCCTACGCGGTGCGGGTACCCGACGGGATCGTCGTGGTGGACCTCGGGTGGGACTCGGACGAGGCCTGGAGCGCCTTCCTGTCCGGGCTCGCGCGGGCGGGTCACAGGCTTGACGAGGTGATCGGGGCTGTCGCCACTCATGCGCACCCGGATCACTACGGGTTCGCCCGACGGATCCGGGAGCACACCTCGGCCTGGATCGCCGCGCATCCCGCCGAACGGACGCAGATCTGCGTGGGAGCAGCGGAACGACAGGCCCGCGTCGTGGAGATCGCCGACTGGATGCGCGCCAGCGGCGTGCCCGCCGCACGCCTGGCGGACCTCGAGGCGGAGCTGATCGAGCTCGAGGCGGTGCTGCCCGGGATCGAGCCGGATGTCGAACTTCTCGACGGTGCGGTGGTGCCGGGCACCGGGGGCGCCCTCGTCGCGATCCACACCCCTGGGCACACCGCCGGTCACCTCTGTTTCCACGACCGGGAACGAGGCCTGGTGTTCACCGGCGACCATGTCCTGCCCAAGGTGACCCCGAACGTGGGGCTGCGCCCCGGGTCGGATGCCGACCCGCTGGCGGACTTCCTCGACTCGCTGCGGCTCCTGCGGAACCTTCCCGCCGACCTGCTGGCGCTGCCCGGGCACGAGTGGTCCTTCGACCGCCTCTCCGACCGGCTCGCCGTGCTCGAGGTGCATCACGAGGCCCGGCTGCGCGAGATCGAGCAGGTGGTGCGCGAGGGACGGGAGACGGTCTGGGAGGTGTCGCGCGCGGTGCGCTGGGCGCGCCCGTTCGACTCGTTCACCCCCCGGTCGCTGCGCTCGGCCCTCGCGGAGACGTACTCCCACCTCGCCCGGCTGTCCGAGGAGAAGCGCCTGATCCGTCGGGCCGGGCGGCCCGAGCGTTGGACGGTTGCCGGGGGCCGGCGGGACTGACGGTTCCGGTCAGTTCGTTCCGGCTGTCCGGCTGTCCGGCTGCGCTCAGGCTGTCCGGCTGCTCAGGCTGCTTCGCCCGGCTCCGTCGCGGGACGCCCCGTCAGGGTCCGCCTCGGCACGATGATCCGTCGCCCGTAGACGCAGACGAGAGTGCCGTCCTGGTTGTAGCCGCGGGTCTCGACGGTGACGGCACCATGGTCCTTTCCGCGTCGGGACTCCGTCTTGTCGAGCACGGTCGACTCGCCGTGGACGGTGTCCCCGTGAAAGACCGGGGCGAGGTGACGTAAGGGCTGGACCTCGAGGTTCGCGACAGCCTTTCCGGAGATGTCGGGGACGGACATTCCGAGCAGCAGGGCGTAGACGTAGCTTCCGACGACGAAATCCCGTCTGAACTGGGTTGTTCTTACTGCGTAGCTGGCGTCGAGGTGGAGAGGGTGGTGATTCATGGTGAGCTGGCAGAACTGGTGGTTGTCGTGCTCGGTGACCGTCTTCCCCGGCGCGTGCCGGTAGACGGCGCCGAGGCCGAACTCCTCGTAGTAACGCCCGAACCGCATCTGTGCTCCCAACGGCAGGAAGAGGATCTGCGGCTCGCCGCATGGGACCGCGGATCTGTTCCCGCGGGGCAGGGGCAGGGGCAGGGGCAGAAGCAGAAGCAGGGAGCCATGCCCCGTGCCTGAAGGCCGCGCTGTCTCTTCGGCTCCGGATCGGTGGCCGCAGGCCACCCGAGGACGTCCCGACCCCCAAATATTTCTTATGTGGGAACGATAGTCCTTATATGCGGACGCAAACGTTACGTTCGTCTCCTGGTCGTGTCAAGGCGCTCAGGGTCCTGCGGCCACGGTCCTGTGGTCGTGGGTGCCGCAGTCGCGGCGCGGATGCTGCGCGGGCACTCCTGCGGGCGGGACGGTTGCGGTGGGCGATCGGCCGGTGGAGCCCTGGTGGAGTCCTGGCGGAGTCGGTCCTGGTCCGTTGACACCCCCATGTGATCATCGTAGTGTGATTGCAATTACGAATAATGGTTCGTAATTACGAACTCTGCATCACGAGCATTGCTCATCGTGAACACTGCGACAAAGGGGTGGCGGCGTGATCATTCAGGACCTCATCCTCATCGACGGTGAGTGGGTCCCGTCGTCCGGCACCGGCGTGATCAACATTGAGAACCCGGTCACCGAAGAGATCATCGGCACGATTCCGGACGGCACGGCAGAGGACGTCGACCGTGCGGCGGCAGCCGCCGCACGGGCCTTCGACGGCTGGTCCCGTTCGACGCTCGACGAACGGGCCGAGGTGCTGCGAGGCCTGGCCGACTTCGTCGAGGGCCGGGCCGAGGAGATCACCGAGGCGATCGTCCAGGAGATCGGCGAGCCGCTGAGCATCGCCACGGCCCACCAGACCCGGTCCACGATCAACCATCTCCGCGGCACCGCCGACGCGCTGGCGGAGGTCGACTGGGACGTGCAGGTCGGGGACACGCTCGTGCACCGGGCTCCGGTCGGCGTCGTCGGCGCGATCACACCGTGGAACGTGCCGCTGCTGATGATCGCGATGAAGGTCGGCGCCGCCATCGCCGCGGGCTGCACCGTCGTTCTCAAGGGCACCGAGATCGCCCCGCGCAGCTCCTTCTTCTTCGCCGAGGGCACGCTGAAGGCCGGCCTGCCCGCCGGCGTGGTCAACCTGGTCAGCGGCACCGGCCCGGTGGTGGGCGAGGCCATCGCCGGTCACCGCCTGGTCGACATGGTCTCGATCACCGGCTCCGTGCGCGCGGGCAGCCGCGTCATGGAGATCGCCTCCCGCACGGTCAAGCGGGTCGGGCTCGAGCTCGGCGGCAAGTCCGCCAACGTCATCCTCGAGGACGCCGACATCGCCAAGGCCGTTACCGCGGGGATCGCCGACGCCTTCCGGAACAGCGGGCAGGTGTGCGGCGGTCTCACCCGGGTGCTCGTGCCCCGGGCACGGCTCACCGAGGCCGAGGACGCCGCTCGCGCCGCCGCCGAGTCCTATGTCCTCGGCGATCCCTTCGCGGCGGAGACCAGCCTCGGGCCGGTGGTGACCCGCGCTCAGCGGGACCGCATCCGCGAACTGATCCAGTCGGGTGTGGATCAGGGCGCCACGCTGGTGACCGGCGGCCCCGAGCAGCCCGAGGGCCTCGCCACCGGCTACTACGTGAAGCCGACCATCTTCAGCGGCACCCCGGACATGCGGATCGCCCGCGAGGAGATCTTCGGCCCCGTGGTGACGATCCTTCCGTACGACACCGAGGACGAGGCGATCGCGATCGCCAACGACTCCGACTACGGCCTCGCCGGTGGCGTCTGGGCCGCCTCGCCCGCCCGCGCCCGCGAGGTCGCGCTGCGCCTGCGCACGGGCCGGATTCGCATCAACGGCTCCGCGGTCAACCCCCGTGCGCCGCACGGCGGCTTCAAGCTCTCGGGCATCGGCCGCGAGAACGGGCGCTTCGGTATCGAGGAGTTCCTCGAATACCAGTCGATCGGCTAGGAGACCGGGTCGGCGGCCACGACCAGCCGGCCACGACCAGCCGGGGGCGGCAACGTGAGCGCAGAGAGAAAGAGGGCGAGCGGACATGTCGGTGCGTGCTCGGATAGCGGTGTTGCCGCCGGGGACCCATCTGCTCGAGTTCCGGGAGCTGACCATGCCGTCGCCCGGGCCGTTCGAGGTCATGGTCGAGCAGAGGGCGTTCGGGGTGTGTCACAGCCAGCTCGACCGGATCTTCGACTCCTCCCGGACGGCCTCGATGCTGCTCGGCCACGAGTCGATCGGGAGGGTCGTCGCGGTCGGTGCGGAGGTGACCTACGTGCAGCCGGGTGACCAGGTGTGCACCACCTGGATCCCCCGCAGCCCCCGGGAGGGCCGCCCGCCCCTGCCGTCACGGCTGACGTTCCCCGACGGTGAGGTGGCCGCCTCGCACAACTGCCACACGTGGGGCACCCACGCCATGGTCGACGAGCAGTACGTCGTCCGGATGCCCGACGGCACCGACCCCGACCTCGGAAGCATCATCGGCTGCGCGCTGATGACCGGCGCCGGCGCGGTGATGAACAGTATCGATCTGCGTCCCGGCCAGTCGGTCGCGGTGTGGGGCGCGGGTGGGGTGGGGCTGTGCGCCGTCGCCGGTGCCGCGATCCTGGGCGCCGGGCGGATCATCGCTGTCGACGTGAGCGACGCGAAGCTCGCCCTGGCGGCGAAGTTCGGCGCCACGAATGGCGTGAACGCCCGCGAGACCGACCCCGTGGAGGCGATCCGTCAGCTCACCCGGCACGACGACGGGACCGCGGGCGCCGACTACTGCCTGGACTGCACCGGCATCGGGGACAACATTCCGGTGAGCCTCGCGGCGGTGCGCCCGGGTATCCGCGGAGCGGGAGTGCGCGGCGGTACCGATGTTCTCGTCGGAATTCCGCGCAAACCCTTCAGCCTTGACAGTTTCGACCTGCTGAACGGGGAGAAAAGCCTGGCCGGCTCAGTCGGGGGCGGCTGCGACCCCGTCCGCGACTTCGCGACCTTTGTGAGCTGGACGAACGACGGCCGCTTCGACCCCGCCCTGCTGGTGACCGACCGGTTCGAGCTCGATCAGATCAACGAGGCCGTGGACGCCCTGCACCACGGCCGCGTCCGGGGCCGCGCGGTGGTCGGAGTGCCCGCCCCGGCGTGACCATCCGAGGGTCACCGCAACACGTTTCGCCAGCTCGGCGGATCACTCGGAGTCGCGGTCTTCGGAGCGATCGTCGCCACGGCGAGCTCGTTCCCGACCGGCCTGCACATCAGCCTTCTGTCGATCGCTGCCCTGCTCGCGCTGGCCGTGACGGCCACCATCCCGCTTGCGCGAGCCAGGCACGTGAGCGGGTTCCACCCCTGATCACCACAGCCGTATGCTTGTGCCGGTGTCAGGCGTCGCGCGGCCAGACAGCTGCCTGCCCAGCCGCCGGCCGGGGCGGCGGGCTGAGACTGGTTCCAGCGCCGGGGCACGTCCCCGCCGTCCCCGCCGTGTCCGCCGCGCGCTGCCATGTACCACGCCCCCGGCGCTTGGCGTGGTACATGGCCGCATCCGCCGCGCAGACGACCTCCTCGGGGCCGGCGGTTCCGGGCTCGACCAGGGCGACGCCGACGCTGGCCGTCACCGGGACCTGCTGCTGGCCGATGGTCAGATCCACGCTGGCGACGATGCGGTCGGCGACAGCTTCGACCGCGCTGCAGGACGTGACGTTCCGGCACAGGATGCCGAACTCGTCGCCGGCGAGCCGGGCCACGACGTCCCCCGGGCGGACCACGCACCGGAGGCGGGCCGCGACCTCGCGGAGCAGGTCATCGCCCGCCAGGTGCCCCAACGTGTCGTTGACCCGCTTGAATCCGTCGAGGTCTATGAAGAGGAAGCCGGCCCGCGTCGCGGTATCTCTGGTCTCAGCGATAGCGCGTTCCAGGTGCGCGTACAGAGCAGCCCGGTTCGGCAGGTCGGTGAGCGGATCATGGAATGCGCGATGATGCGCGTCCGCGGCCAGGACGCGCTCCCGCTCGACTGATCGGGCCGCGATGCTGGCGGCCGCCACCTGCGTGGCCACGAGACCCAGAAAGCTCCGGTAATCCGCGTTCCTCGGGAGCCGGTCGCTCAGACCGAAGATGAGCAGCCCGATGGGGTGTGCGTCGCCTGGCTCGGACAGGGGAACGGCCATGGCGGCCGTGGATGGTGGGACGTCGGCTGACTGCCGTAACCCCAGGCGGGTGAGGAGACGATCGACGATCATCGTCCGTCCCGCTGTCATGGAGTCCTCGAGCTCGGCGGTGGCGGCGCCGTCCTCGAGCACAGTGGGGGCTTCCGCGGCCGCGGCGATGCCAGCCGACGCGGCGACCGTGAGCGTCCGCGGTGTCTGCGCCCCGTTGAGGACGATGAGGCAGTACGGGATGTCCGAGGTGAAGCGCCCCAGCACCTCGATGCCGTGGACGAACACTTCTGCCTGCGTGGGCCGCCCGGCTGTGGCGCTGGCCAGCTCGTGCAGACATCGGAGGCGTCGCGTCCCGAGTACCTGCTGTGTGGTCTCCTGAAGAGCGGCGAACACACCGACCACGTCACCCGCCGGAAACCGCCGGATCGGGCCGTAGGAGAAAGTGAAGTAACAGTCCTCGAGATAGCCGTGGCGATCGAGTCTGGAAGGCCAGTCCTGCGCCCACGTCGCTCCACTGTCGGACATCACCTTGTCAAGCATCGGAAGAAGTCGGTCCGCCGCCTCGGGAAAGATGTCCAGGAACGGCTTTCCGATACATCCCGGATGTTTTCTCCCGAGCATCGGTATGACGGCGTCGTTGTGTATCTCGATCAGGTCCGGGCCCCAGAAGATCTCGAGCGGGAAGTGCGACTCAAGGCAGAGGGACACGGCTGTGCGCAACGGTTCGCTCCAGTCCCGGGCCGGGCCGAGGGGTGTGTCGGACCAGTCCATGGACATCATCAGGCGGCCTGTCTCCCCGCCGGCGGCGAAGATACGGCCCAAGTCACCTGGACCAGTCGCGGTGGAGTTTTTGTCTCCCCCGTGGTGGTCTGTGGCGTCTGGACCCGAAACACCGATTTCGATCTCGCTCTACCTCGTCCGTGATCGTATCCCGCTTCCTTCCGTTTTTCCCCGGAGCAAGTATCAGGAAACCCGACCGACCTGGCCGACCCGACCGGCGCTGGGCCGAGGTCAGGTGTCCCGCCGGGCATCCGCACGCCGAACCCCCTTGACATCCGCACTGGTGTTCGCATATAAGAACATCAGTGCGTATATAAGATCCAGCAGACTGATCCGCTCGTCCCGCGCAGTGGGGGGAACACATGCAGTTCGGCCGGTACTACGAGGAGTTCGAGGTCGGCGCGGTCTACCGGCACTGGCCCGGCAAGACGGTCACCGAGTACGACGACCACCTGTTCTGCCTGCTGACGATGAACCACCATCCGCTGCACCTCGA
>NZ_KB893764.1 GCF_000374165.1 Parafrankia elaeagni | reverse complement strand
ACAAACGTGTTCGGCGTCGACATCACCGTCACACCACCAGCCAACGCCATCTCACACTCACCGTTACGCAACGCCTGCACCGCCAGATGCAACGCCACCAACGACGACGAACACGCCGTATCCACCGTCACCGCCGGCCCCTCCAACCCGAACGTGTAAGAAACCCGCCCGGACGCAATACTCCCCCCCACACCCATACCACCCGCATCGGCATCCGCCGACCCACCCAGAACCATCGAATAATCGTTGTACATCACACCGACAAAAACACCGGTCCTACTACCCCGCAGACCCGACGGATCAATACCAGCCCGCTCGAACACCTCCCACGACGACTCCAACAACAGACGATGCTGCGGATCCATCCCCAACGCCTCACGCGGCGAAATNCCGAACAAACCAGGATCAAACTCCGCCGCNCCNTACAGGAAACCACCCTCCCGCGTGTACGACGTCCCCACACCATCCGGATCCGGATCATACAAACCCGCATCCCAACCACGATCCGTCGGAAACAAACCGACACCATCACGCCCCGCCGAAACCAGATCCCACAACTCCTCCGGCGAACCCACCCCACCCGGAAGACGACACGCCATACCCACAATCGCAATCGGCTCGGCCGACGCACCGCCCGAAAGGACCGCGACGGCCGGCGCCGAGGAATCCGCGGCGGAGCCGAAGAGCTCGCCGCCGATGAATTCGGCGAGGGCGGCGAGGTTCGGGTAGTCGAAGACCAGCGTCGTGCTGAGCCGCAGGCCGGTCGCCGCGATGAGGCGGTTGCGCAGCTCGACCGCCGTCAGCGAGTCGAAGCCGAGGTCCCTGAACGCGCGGTCCACCTCGACGGACTCGGCGTCCGCGTAGCCGAGGACCGCCGCGACCTGCGACCGGACCGTCGCCAGGACGACCCGGTCGCGGTCCCTGGGGTCCAGGTGAGCGAGGGTCTCGCCGCCCATCCGGCTGCGGGTCGGCGCCGCGGGGGTACGGACGAGGCCCTGCAGGATCGGGGGCAGCATGCCGACCCGGGCGGCGTCACGCATCGCCGCCAGGTCGAGGGCGATGGGCACCAGGACCGCGGACGCGGCGGCAGGGGCACCGTCCAGCACGGCGAGGCCCTGCGCGACGCTCAGCGCGAGGATGCCGCCGCGGCGGGCGCGTTCCCGGTCGCTCTCGTCGAGCCGCGCGGCCATGCCGGTGTCGGTGTCCCACAGCCCCCAGGCCAGTGAGGTGGCGGGCAGGCCGCGGGCGCGGCGGTAGGCGGCGAACGCGTCCAGGAAGGTGTTGGCGGCGGCGTAGTTGGCCTGGCCGGCGGTGCCGAACGTGCCGGAGACGGACGAGTACAGGACGAAGGCGTCGAGGTCCATGCCGGCGGTCGCGTCGTGCAGGTTGACGGCGGCGTCGACCTTGGCCCGCAGCACGGTGTCCAGCCGGTCGCGGGTGAGCCCAGTGAGCGTGCCGTCGTCGAGCACACCGGCGGCGTGCACGACGGCCCGGACGTGGACGCCGTCCAGGGCCCGCTCCAGGGCCGCCCGGTCGGCGGCGTCGCAGGCCTCGACGCGGACGGCGGCACCCGCGGCGGTCAGCTCGTCGACAAGCTCGCCGGCGCCTGGCGCGTCGGCACCCCGCCGGCTGAGCAGCAGCAGGTCGCGTACCCCCCGTTGCGCCACCAGGTGCCGGGCGAGGGCGGCGCCCAGGGTTCCGGTGCCACCGGTGATGACGACGGTCCCCCGCGGTTCGGTCCCCCGCGGTTCGGAGGCTCCGCCGTCCCTGGTCCGCGGCGGCCAGACCCCGTCGGCCGGCGCGGTCGGCGCGGGTGCGGTGAGCCGGACCAGCCTGGGCACGAGCACCGCGCCGGCCCGGATCGCGGCCTGCGGCACGCCGTCGTCGACCAGCGCCGCGAGGACGCCGAGGTCGGCGTCGGGGGCGTCGGTGTCGACCAGGTGGATGCGGTCGGGGTGCTCGGACTGGGCCGAGCGCACCAGGCCCCAGAGAGCGGCGTCGACGATGCCGGGCAGCGGCTCGGCCGGGCCGGCGGCGATCGCTCCCCGGGTGAGGACCACGAGCCGCGACGACGTCCATTCCGCGGCGCCCAGCCAGGTCTGCAGCAGGTCGAGCAGAGCGCCGGTCCGTTCGTGCACCTGAGCGGCGTCCGGTGCCCCGGTGGTCGCCGCGGCGCAGTCGAGGAGGATCGCGGGCACCGACCGCTCGGGCAGCTCGGCGCCGAGAGGGAGAACGGCCCAGTCGGTGGAGTCACCGTCGGTACGTACAGGCTGCACGATCCAGTCGACCGTGTGGATCAGGCGGTCTGTGCCGGAGGGGAGCTGCGCCGCGGAGACCGGGCGCAGGGTCAGCGCGTCCACCTCGGCGAGCGGGAGGCCCTGGGCGTCGGCGAGGAGGAGCCGGACGCTGTCGGTGCCCGGCCCGGCGGCGATCCGCACCCGCAGCCGCGCTCCGGCCGGGCCGGCGAGGCGCACACCGGAGAAGGCGAAGGGCAGCCGGACGGCGCCGTCCGGCAGCAGGCCGCCGACACCCACCGCATGCAGGGCGGCATCGAACAGTGCCGGGTGCAGCCCGAAACCGTCCGTCGGGACGTCGTCGGGCAGTGTGATCTCGGCGAAGACCTCGGAGCCGCGGCGCCAGGCCTGCGTCAGGCCCCGGAACGCCGGCCCGTATGCCAGGCCCATCTCGTCGAGGGATTCGTACAGGCCGTCGAGGGGCAGCTCGTCGGCGCCGGCGGGTGGCCAGGTGAGCAGATCCGGATCGGTCCGCTGACCGGTCTCGGCGCTCAGCGTGCCGGTGGCGTGCAGCGTCCAGGACTCCTCGTCGGTGCCGTCCGGGCGTGCGTGGATCGTGACGGCCCGGCTCCCGGCGGACTCGGCGGACTCGGCGGACTCGGCGGCGACGGTGACGCGGACCTGCGCGGCGCCACCGTCCGGAATTGTGAGCGGGGTCCGCAGGAGCAGCTCGTCGAGCGTCGGCACGCCCGCCCGGTCGCCGGCCGCCAGCGCCAGCTCGACCAGAGCGGTGCCGGGGACGACGGTGGTGCCGAGCACGACGTGGTCGGCAAGCCAGGGCTGGGTCGCGACGGCGAGGCGCCCGGTCAGGACGACGGCCGGCGAGTCGGGCAACTCGACCGCCGCGCCGAGCAGCGGATGTCCGGTGCCGGCGAGGCCGAGGTCGGCCGGGTCGCCGGTGTGGACCTGGCCGGGGCGGATCCGGGGCCAGAAGCGGTCCCGTTGGAAGGCGTAGGTGGGCAGCTCCACCGGGCGGGCGGCGGTGCCGTCGAACAGGGCCGCCCAGTCGACGGGGACGCCGGCCTGGAAAAGGTCGGCCAGCGCGGTGAGCAGGGTGAGGAACTCGTCGCGGTCACGCCGCAGGGCGGGGACGGCGACCGCGGCGGTGCCCGGCCGGGGCGCCTCGGTGTGGACATCGGCGATCATCGCGCTGAGGACACCGTCCGGCCCGACCTCCAGGAAGCGGGTCACTCCCTGCGCGACCATGGTCTGGACCGCGTCGGCGAAGCGCACCGGGCGGCGCACCTGGGTGACCCAGTAGTCGGGGTCGGCCCAGTCGCCCCGGACGGCGGCGCCGGTCACGGTCGAGACGGCGCCGATCCGCGGCTGCGCGAAGGTGAGACCGCGCGTGATCTCGGCGAAGTCGTCGAGCATCGGCTCCATCAGCGCCGAGTGGAACGCATGGCTGACCGCGAGCCGGTTGGTTCGCCAGCCGCGCGCCGTGGCCAGCGCCGCCGCAGCTGCGATGTCGCGGTCGGGTCCGGAGAGAACGACGGAGGCTGGGCCGTTCACGGCCGCGAGGTCGACCTCGATGCCGGCTTCCCGGAGTGCCTCGGCGACGGAGGCCTCGGCACCGCCGACGGCGAGCATGGCGCCACCCGCCGGGAGCGCCTGCATCAGCCGGCCGCGCGCGGCGACCAGCGCGGCGGCGTCGGCCAGGTCCAGCACTCCGGCCGCGTGGGCGGCGGTGATCTCCCCGATCGAATGCCCGGCGACCGCGTCGGGACGGATCCCCCACTCCCCCAGCAGCCGCAGCAGCGCCACTTCCAGGGCGAACAGGGCCGGCTGGGCGTAGCCGGTCTGCTCCAGCAGCACCGGCTCGCCGTCGATGACCGCCCGCAGCGGGCGGTCGAGGTGTGCGTCGAGCAGGCCGCAGACCTCGTCGAGGGCGTGGGCGAAGGCCGGGAAGGACGCGGCGAGCTGCCGGCCCATCCCGGCCCGCTGGGCGCCCTGGCCGGTGAAGACGACGCCGAGCAGGCCCTCGGTGACCGCGGTCGGCGCCGTTGTGCCCAGCGCCAGGTCGGTCAGGTCCATGGCGATCTCGTCGCGGGTGCCGCCGAGCACGACGGCCCGATACGGCAACGCGGCCCGCCCGGCGAGCGCGCGGCCGACGTCGACGGCCGGCATCGTGGGCCGCGCGTCGAGCAGGTCCAGCAGCCGGTCGGCCTGGTCCCGCATCGCGGCCGGGCTGTGGCCGGACAGGACGAGCGGGACCCGGGGCAGCGTCACCGGCGGCGCGGTCGCCGCGGTCGCCGCCGTCGCCGGCACGGTTGCTTCCTCGATGATGACGTGGGCGTTGGTGCCGCTGATGCCGAACGAGGAGACGCCGGCGCGACGCGGCCGGCCGGAGCGGGGCCAGGGCCGGTCGTCGGTGAGCAGGGCGACCGTGCCGTCGGACCAGTCGACCTGCGTGCTGGGCGCATCGATGTGCAGCGTCTTCGGCAGCACGTCGTAGCGCAGGGCGAGGACCATCTTCATGACTCCGGCCACGCCCGCCGCGGCCTGGGTGTGGCCGATGTTCGACTTGACCGACCCCAGCCACAGGGGCCGGTCCGCGGTGCGTTCCCGTCCGTAGGTGGCGATGAGCGCCTGGGCCTCGATCGGGTCGCCGAGCTTCGTTCCGGTGCCGTGGGCCTCAACCGCGTCGACGTCGGCGGCGCGCAGGCCGGCGGCCGCGAGGGCCTGGCGGATCACCCGCTGCTGGGAGGGTCCGTTGGGGGCGGTGATGCCGTTGCTGGCGCCGTCCTGGTTGACGGCCGAACCGCGCACCACCGCGAGCACCGGATGCCCGTGGCGGCGGGCGTCGGAGAGCCGTTCCAGCAGCAGGACGCCCGCGCCCTCGCCCCAGCCGGTGCCGTCGGCGGCCGCGGCGAACGGCTTGCAGCGCCCGTCCACGGCGAGGCCGCGCTGCCGACTGAACTCGACGAACGCGCCCGGGGTCGCCATGACGGTGACGCCACCGGCCAGCGCCAGGTCGCACTCCCCGGCCCGCAGCGCCTGGCTCGCCAGGTGGATGGCCACCAGGGAGGAGGAGCAGGCGGTGTCCACGGTGACCGCCGGGCCCTCGAAGGCGAAGGTGTAGGACACGCGGCCGGAGACGAGGCTGCCGGCGGTGGCCGCGCCCAGGTAACCCTCGGAGTTCTCCGCGGCCTGCCGCATGATCGTCGCGTAGTCGCTGTAGAGCACACCGGCGAAGACGCCGGTTCGGCTGCCGCGCAGCGCGGTGGGGTCCATCCCGGCGCGCTCGATCGCCTCCCAGGCGGTTTCCAGCAGGAGCCGCTGCTGGGGGTCCATGGCGAGCGCCTCGCGGGGGCTGACGCCGAAGAACTCCGCGTCGAAGTCGGTGGCGGTCGCGACGAAACCGCCCTCGGAGACGTAGGAGGTGCCGGGCTGGTCCGGGTCCGGGTCGATGAGGGCGTCGAGATCCCAGCCGCGGGCGGTCGGGAACGGCGACATGCCGTCACGCCCCTCGGCCAGCATCCGCCACAGCTCGTCGGGGGTGGAGACGTCGCCGGGCAGCCGCAGCCCCATGCCCACGATGGCGATGAGCTCGTCGGTGGGGTCGGCCACGCCCGCCGCCGTGGGAGCCTCGGGCTGCTCGACAGCACCGGTCAGCTCCGCACGCAGGTATGCGGCGAGCGCGCTCGGTGTCGGGTAGTCGAAGGTGAGGGTCGCCGGCAGCCGCAGGTCAGTGGCGGCGTTGAGCCGGTTGCGCAGCTCGACGGCGGTCAGCGAGTCGAAGCCCAGCTCGTTGAAGGCACGCCCGGCCGGCACCGCGTCGCCGGAGGCGTGGCCGAGGACGACCGCCACCTGGGCACGGACCAGGTCGACCAGCAGCCGCTCCTGTTCCGCGGCGGCGAGCCCGCCGAGCCTGCGCACCAGCGTGGTGCCGGTGAGACCGGTCGCCGCGGCCCGGCGGGTCGGGCCCTGCGCGAGGCCGCGCAGCAGCGGCGGCATCCCGGGGTCGCCCTGGCGGGCCCGCAACACGGCGCTGTCCAGGCGGATCGGCACGAGCAGCGACCGCTCGTGGCGGATCGCCGTGTCGTAGAGGGTGAGGCCCTCGGCGGTCGAGAGCGCGCCGACGCCAGCCCGGGCCATCCGCTGCCGGTCCAGTTCGTCGAGGCCGCCGGCCATGCCGGTCTCGGTGTCCCACATGCCCCACGCGAGCGAGGTGGCGGGCAGTCCGCGGGCACGGCGGTAGGCGGCGAAGGCGTCCAGGAAGGCGTTGGCGGCGGCGTAGTTGGCCTGCCCGGGGGTGCCGAGCACCCCGGCCACCGACGAGTACAGGACGAACGCGTCGAGATCCGCGTCGGACGTGGCGTCGTGCAGGTTGACGGCCGCGTCGATCTTCGCGCGGAGCACCGCGGCCAGCCGCTGCGGCGTCAGGCCGCCGATGACCGCGTCGTCGAGCACACCGGCCGCGTGCACCACCGCCCGCACGGTTACCCCGTCGAGCGCCCGGTCGAGGGCCTCCCGGTCGGCGACGTCGCAGGTCAGCAGGCGTACCTGGGCACCGGCCTCGGTCAGCTCCGACCACAGCTCACTCGCGCCGGGAGCCGACGCGCCGCGGCGGCTCAGCAGCAGGAGGTCGCGGACTCCCTGCTCGTGCACGAGATGACGGGCCAGCAGGGCCCCGAGGGTTCCGGTGGCGCCGGTGACGACCGTCGTGCCGTCCCGGCCGAGCGGCTGCGGCACCATCAGCACGTTCTTGCCGATGTGCCGAGCCTGGCTGACGAACCTGAAGGCGTCACGCGCCTGCCGGACGTCCCAGGCACGCAGGGGCAGCAGCCGCAGCGCGCCCTGCTCGAAGAGCCGGAGGATCTCGGCGAGCATCTCGCGCAGCCGGTCGGCGCCCGCCTCGAACAGGTCGAACGGCCGGTAGGTGATCCCGTCGAACTCGCCCGGGTCGCGCAGGTCGGTCTTGCCCATCTCGACGAACCGGCCGCCAGGCCCGAGCAGGCGCACCGAGGCGTCGATGAACTCGCGGGTCAGGGAGTTGAGCACCACGTCGACGCCGCGGCCGTCGGTCGCGCGGCGGAACGTGTCCTCGAACTCGGTCGTCCGGGAGGAGGCGAGGTCCGTCTCCGGCAGCGCCACGGCCCGCCACTTGCCCGGGCTGGCCGTGGCGAGCACCCGCGCGCCCAGCTGGCGGGCGAGCTGGACGGCGGCCATGCCGACGCCGCCGGCGGCCGAGTGGATCAGGACGGTCTCGCCGGGCTGGACGTCGGCGAGGTCGACCAGGGCGTAGTAGGCGGTGAGGAAGGCCAGCGGCATGGAGGCGGCCTCGGCGTACGACCAGCCGACCGGGATCCGGGCCAGCAGGCGCTGGTCCGTGACCGCCTCGGGGCCGAAGCTGCCGGCGAAGACACCCAGCACCCGCTCGCCGGGGACCAGCTCGGTGACGCCGGGGCCGACCTCCACGACCACGCCGGCGCCCTCACTGCCCATCACCGCCGTCTCGGCGTCGGGGTACATGCCCAGGGCGATGAGAACGTCGCGGAAGTTCACGCCGGCCGCCCGGATCTCCACCCGGACCATGCCCGCGTCGAGCGGGGCGGTGGTCTCCTCGCAGCGGCCCAGGTGCAGGCCTTCCAGCGTGCCGCCGGCCCTGGTCTGCAGCCGCCAGGCCCCCTCGGCCGGCGGGGTCAGCGCCGGGTCGGCGGTGATCCGGGCCAGCCGGGGCACGGCGACGCCGCCACCGCGGATCACGGCCTGCGTCTCACCGGCCGCGACGACGGCGGGCAGGGCGTCGCGGGAGGCGGGGTCGGCGTCGATGTCGGCGAGCACGATCCGGCCCGGATGCTCGGACTGCGCGGAGCGCACGAGCCCCCAGACGGCGGCGTGGGCCAGGTCGGTGACGTCCTCACCGGGCGGGCCGGCGACCGCCCCCGAGGTGACGACGACGAGGGTGGCGGCCGCGAACCTGTCGTCGGCGAGCCACTGCTGGACGAGGCCCAGAACGCGGCGGGTGGCCGTGTGGGTCGCGGTGATGACGTCGTCGGTCGGGACCGGTGGGCACATCAGCACCACGGCCTCGGGCGTCGCCTCCCCGAGCGTGCCGTCGAACGCCCTGTCGAGCGTGCCGCCGAGCGCGTCGCCGCTCGCGCCGTCGGGCGCGTTGCCGAGCGTGTCGAGGCCGGCGGGGAGTTCGAGCGTGACCCAGTCGTCGGGCGTCGCGATGGCCGGCAGGTGCGCGTCGGCCCAGTCCACGCCGAACAGCGACTGGCCGGCGCGCCCCGCGCCGCCGCGGACCTGGTCGGTGGTGACCGGCCGCATGACGAGCGAGCGGACCACGACGACGGGGGCGCCGGTCGCGTCGACGGCGAGCAGGCCGACCCGGTCGGTGCCGACCGGGGTGACCCGCACCCGCAGCGCGGTGGCGCCGACGGCGTGCAGCTCGACGCCGGTCCAGGAGAACGCCATCCTGGCCTGCCGGTTCTCCTCGCCCTCGCCGGCGAGGGCGACACCGTGCAGCGCCGCGTCGAGCAGGGCGGGGTGCAGCCGGAAGCCCTCGGCGGCGACGCCTTCGGGCAGGGCCACCTCGGCGTAGACGTCGTCGCCGTGCCGCCAGGCGTGCCGCAGGCCCTGGAAGGTCGGGCCGTAGCCGAAGCCGACGCCTGCCAGCCGCTCGTAGAAGCCGTCCACCGGCACCGGAACCGCCCCCGCGGGAGGCCATTCGGTGAGATCGGCCGCCGGTCGGGACTCGTTGCTCAGGGTGCCGGCGGCGTGCAGGGTCCAGGGCTCGTCACCGAGGGCGTCCTCGCGCCGGGAGTGGACGGTGACCTGGCGGCGGCCGTGGCTGTCGGTGCCGCCGGTGAGGACCTGCAGCTGGACGCCGCCGGTCGCCGGGACGGTGAGGGGTGCCTGCACGGTCAGTTCGTCGAGCACCGGGGTGCCGACCTGCTCACCGGCCCGCAGCGCCAGTTCCACCATCGCGGTGCCGGGCATGATCGCGGTGCCGAGCACGGCGTGGTCGGCCAGCCACGGGTGGGTCTGCGTCGACAGCCGGCCGGTGAAGACCGTGCCGTCGGCGTCCGCCAGCGACACGACGGCGGCGACCATCGGGTGATCGGCGGCGAGCAGGCCGAGGCCGGCGGCGTCGGCGGCGGCCGCCGGGTCGGGCTTCGGCCAGAAGTCCTGGCGCTGGAACGGGTAGGTGGGCAGATCGATCGCCCGCGCGCCGGTGCCCGCGTAGAGGGCCGACCAGTCGACGGCGCCGCCGTGGGTGTGCACCGCGGCGAGCCCGGTCAGCAGGGTGCGGACCTCGTCGTGGTCGCGGCGCAGGGTGGCCGCGCAGCGGCGGCCGGCCGGGTCGGGCAGTGCCTCCTGCGTCATCGCGGTCAGGATCGCGTCCGGGCCGACCTCCAGGTACCGGACCGCGTCCAGCCGGTCGAGCGCGGCGACGGAGTCGGCGAAGCGCACGGTCGCGCGTACCTGGTTCACCCAGTACTCCGCGTCCGTCCACTGCCCGGCCTGGACCGGCTGGCCGGTGACGGTCGAGACCGCGGCCATGACCGGCTCGGTGAAGCGCAGCCCGCGGACCACCGCCTCGAACTCCGCCAGCATCGGCTCCATCAGCACCGAGTGGAAGGCGTGGCTGACCCGCAGCCGGTTCGTCCGCCAGCCCCGCTCGGCGGCGCGGGACGCGAACCGGTCGACGCCGGCGCCGTCACCGGAGACGACCACCGAGGTGGGTCCGTTGACAGCAGCGACGTCGAGAGCGACGTCGAGGCCGGCGAGGCCGGCGAGCAGGTCGCGCACCTGCTCCTCGGAGGCGCGGACCGCCAGCATCGCCCCGCCGGCCGGGAGCGCCTGCATGAGACGTCCCCGGGCGGCGATCAGCGCGGCGGCGTCCGCCAGGTCCAGCACGCCGGCGGCGTAGGCGGCCGAGATCTCGCCGATGGAGTGGCCGGCGACCACGTCCGGGGCGAGCCCCCAGCTCCTGAGCTGCTCGAACAGGGCCACCTCGAGGGCGAAGACGGCGGGCTGGGCGTAGCCCGTGGTGTCGAGCAGCTCCGGCTCCTCGAGCAGCACCGTCCGCAGCGGCCGGTCCAGGTGCGGATCGAGGCAGGCGCAGACCCGGTCGAAGGCGGCGGCGAACTCGGGGAACCGGGCGTGGAGCTGCTGGCCCATCGCGAGGCGCTGCGAGCCCTGCCCGGTGAAGAGCAGGGCGAGCTTCCCCCGCTGGGCCACGTCCTGCACCAGGCCCGGGGCGGGCTCGCCGACGGCGATGGCGGCCAGGCCCTGGGTGAGGGTGTCGCGGTCCTCGGCGAGGACGACCGCGCGGTGCTCCAGGAGCGCCCGGCCGGTGGCGAGGGACCAGCCGAGGTTCGTCAGATCGACCTGGTCGATCTGCGGCCGGTCCTGGATGTAGGTGTAGAGGTGCTGGGCCTGTGCCTTCAGCGCGTCGGGGTCGCGGCCGGAGAGGACCACCGGCACCGGCCCGCTCATCGCGGTGGTCGCCGGGGCCGGCGCGGGATCGGCGGGCGCCTCCTCGATGATCATGTGGACGTTGGTGCCGCTGATGCCGAACGAGGAGACGCCGGCCCGTCGCGGCCCGGCCGTGCGCGGCCACGGCTGTTCCTCGGTGAGCAGCCGGACGTTGCCGGCCGACCAGTCGACGTGCGGGTTGGGCTCGGCGATGTGCAGCGAACGCGGCATCACGCCGTGCCGCATGGCGAGGACCATCTTCATCACGCCGGCCACGCCCGCGGCCGCCTGGGTGTGGCCGATGTTCGACTTCAGCGAGCCGAGGTAGAGCGGCCGGTCCGCCGCCCGGTCCTGCCCGTAGGTGGCGAGCACCGCCTGCGCCTCGATCGGGTCGCCGAGGCGGGTACCGGTGCCGTGCGCCTCGACGAGGTCCACGTCGGCGACGGAGATCCTCGCGTTGGCGAGCGCCTGGCGGATGACCCGTTGCTGCGACGGTCCGTTCGGGGCGGAGATGCCGTTGCTGGCGCCGTCCTGGTTCACGGCGCTGCCGCCGATCACGCCGAGCACCGGGTGGCCGAGACGACGGGCCCGCGAGAGCCGTTCGAGCAGCACCAGCCCGACGCCCTCGGCGAGCCCGATGCCGTCGGCGCCGGCGGCGAACGCCTTGCAGCGGCCGTCGGCGGCGAGCCCGCGCTGCCGGCCGAACTCGGTGAACGCCGACGGCGTGGTCATCACGGTCACACCGCCGGCCAGCGCCATGCCGCACTCGTCCTGGCGCAGCGCCTGGGCGGCCAGGTGCAGGGCGACCAGCGAGGAGGAACAGGCGGTGTCGATGGTGACGGCGGGGCCTTCGAGGCCCAGCGCGTAGGACACCCGGCCGGAGATGACCGCCGCGGTCGTACCCGTCACCAGGAAACCCTCGGCGGCCTGGAGCGTGCCGCCGATAAGCCGCGCGTAGTCCTGGGTGTTGGAGCCGACGAAGACACCCGTGCGGCTGCCCCGCATCGAGTGCGGGTCGATGCCCGCCCGTTCGAACACCTCCCACGCCGCCTCGAGCACCAGCCGCTGCTGCGGGTCCGTGGAGATGGCCTCGCGCGGGCTGATGTCGAAGAACGCGGCGTCGAAGTCGCCCGCGCCGGGCAGGAAGCCACCCTCGAAGACGTTGCTCGCGCCCGGCCTGTCGGGGTCCGGGTCGAAGACCGCGTCGAACTCCCAGCCCCGGTCCGCCGGCGGGGCGCTGATGCCGTCGTGGCCCTCGTGCACCAGCCGCCAGAGATCGTCCGGTGAGGCGACACCGCCCGGGTAGCGGCAGCTCATGCCGACGATCGCGATGGGTTCGGAATCGGTCGACTCGGCCTCGCGCAGTCGCTCCCGCGTCTGGTGCAGCTCCGCGGTCACCCGCTTGAGATAGTCGAGGAGCTTTCCTTGGTCCACCATCTCGGGCCTCACAGGGGGGTCGGCGGGGAACTACGCCATCAGCACTGGCGAAAACCGGCGGCCGGGCGGAATCTCCCCAGCGGGGGCAAAGCTATGAGAGAAAACAAGTGGGCAACAACCCCTAGCGCGCCCCTAGCACCCCGTGGTCGGCCCGATTCACACAGCAGCGAACACAAGCATTTCATAAGCCCACTGGAGCCGGCGGGAACAATGTTTACCACCGGCTCCGGGCCAGGCGATACCAGTTCAGTCGAGAATTCCTAGGAGACGCCCAGCTCCTTGTCGATGAAATCGAAGATCTCGTCCGCGCTGGCGGAGTTCAGCTGGTCCGCCACGGTGGCCGCTCCGGCGGCGGCGGCTCCGGTGTCGTCCTGCGCCTCCGTCCACCTGGCCAGCAGGCCCTGCAGTCGCATGGTGATGCGAAGGCGGGCGGCCTCGTCCTCGGCGCCGGCCGCCGCCAGCACGGCCTCCACCTCGTCGAGGCCGGCCAGCACCGATTCCGCCGGATTCACCATTCCCGCGCCGAATTCCGCCCGCACGAACTGCGCCACCGCCCGGGGAGACGGGTGGTCGAACACCAGGGTGGCCGGCAGCGCGAGACCGGTCGCCACCTTGAGCCTGTTACGGAAATCGACCGCGGTGAGCGAGTCGAAACCGAATTCCCGGAACGGCCGGCCCGGGTCGATCGCCTCCGGGCCGGGATACCCCAGAACGGCGGCGGCGTGGGCCCGGACCAGTTCCAGCATGAGCTCCTCGTGCTCGTGCGGCGGCGCGGCGGCCACCCGCCGCCGCAGCTGCGCGGCCACGTCCGCGTCGACCGGCGTGGCGGTCTCGGTGGCGCGAAGCCGCCGGACCTCGGGCAGGTCCTCGATGAGCGGGCGGCGCCGCGCGATGGCGAACGCGGGCGCGAACACCGACCAGTCGATGTCGGCGACCGCGAGGAACGTCTCGCCCGCGCCGACCGCGTGCCGCATCGCCGTGACGGCCTGGACCGGGTCCATGCCACGCAGACCACGCCGCCGCATGTACTCCTCACCGCCCGTCTCGGCGACCATGCCGGCACCCGCCCAGAAACCCCACGCGATCGAGGTCACCGGCAGGCCACACCCGCGGGCCTGCTCGGCGAGCGCGTCGAGCGCCGCGTTGGCGGCGGCGTACGTCCCCTGTCGCGCGCTGCCCCACACGCCGGCGTTGGAGGAGAAGAGGACCACTGCGTCGAGCAGCTCGGGGTCGAGCAGCTCGAGCAGGTGGACCGCGCCGGCCACCTTGCCGGACCGGGTCGCCGCCAGCTCGTCCAGGGTGGCCTCGGCCAGCGGCGTCGGGGCGAGCGTCCCGGCCGCGTGCACGACGGACCGCACCGGCTCGCCCTGCTCGGCCAGCCGGGCCAGCAGCTGCGCGACCTGGGCGCGGTCGGCGGTGTCGCAGGCGGCGACGGTCACCCTGGCGCCGAGCGCGCGCAGCTCCTCGGCCAGTTCCGCCGCGCCCGGCGCGGCCTCGCCCCGCCGGCTGGTGAGCACGAGGTGCTCGGCGCCGGCCCCGGCCGCCCAGCGGGCGACGTGCCCACCGAGTGCCCCGGTGCCACCGGTGACGAGGACCGTGCCGGCGGGCTGCCAGTCGCTTCCCTGCTCCGCGGCCGGTCCCGGTCCCGGCACCGGCGCCGGCGCAGGTGCCGGCACCAGGCGGCGGGCCAGGACGCCGGTGGGGCGCACCGCGATCTGGTCCTCGTCGTCGAGTCCGGCGAGGACGGCGGCGACCCGGTCGGCCGTCCGCGCGTCGACGTCGGTCGGCAGGTCGAGCAGGCCGCCCCAGCGCTCGGGGTACTCCAGGCCGATCACCCGGCCCAGCCCCCACACCTCCGCCGGCGCCATCCCGGCGGGCGGGTCGGACGGGACGGCCGCCACCGCACCGCGGGTGACGATCCACAGCGGGGCGTCGATGCCGGCGTCGTCGAGAGCCTGCGTGGCGACGAGGGTCCGGGCGACGTCCGCGGGCACGTCGGGTGTCGCCGCCCCGTCTGCGCCGGTCACCAGCAGCACGACCCCCGCGGGCCGGCCAGCGTCCGCCGACCATTCGAACAGTCGGCTGGTCAGCGCGTCACGGTCGGCCGCGCCGTCGACGCTCAGGACCGCGGCCTCGGCGCCGTGGTCACGCAGCACCTCACCGAGCCAGGCGGCGTCGTCACCGGCGTCACCCGTGGTCAGGAGGAGCCAGGTGCCGGCGAGACGGGCGGGCTCGGGCTCGGGCACCGGCCGCCACGCCACCCGGTACCGCCAGGAGTCCACGGTCGACCGGTCCCGGCCCGCCCGCCGCCAGGTCGCCAGCGCGGGCAGGACGGCGGCGAGCGCGTCCTCGTCAACGCCGAGCTGCCCGGTCAGCGTGGCCATGTCCGCCGCCTCCACCGCCGACCAGAATCCCGCGTCGTCCGCGTCGCCCGCCGGCGTCTGCGCGGCCGGGTCGTCGGTCAGCCAGAAGTGCTGCCGCTGGAAGGGGTACGTCGGCAGCTCGGACAGCCGCCAGGCGCCCCGCCCCGGCAGGACCGTGGACCAGTCGACGGGGATACCCGCCACATGCGCCTGCGCCAGGGTGAGCGCCTCCCGCCTCGCGTCGTCCTCGCCGCGGCGCAGTGTCCCGACGTAGGCCACCTCGCCGATGTCCTCGGCCTCCACCGTCTCCTGCAACGCGACGCTCAGCACCGGGTGGGCACTGACCTCGACGAAGTGGCGGTAGCCGTCCGCGAGCAGGCGCTGCAGCACCGGCGCGAAGAGCACCGGCCTGCGGAGGTTGTCGTACCAGTAGGCCCCGTCCCGGTAGCCCGCGTCGGCGGGGACGGTCATCGGCTCGCCGGTCACCGTGGAGTACCATGGCACCCGGCCAGGCACGATCCGGGCCGGTGCCAGCTCCGCCAGCACCCGCTCACGGACCGCCTCGACCTGGGCGGAGTGGCCCGCCACGCTCGACTTGATCTGCCGTGCCCGCACGCCCTCGCTCTCGAACCGGGCGAGCAGCTCCCGCGCCGCGTCGACGGAGCCGGCGATGACCACCGACGAGGGGCCGTTCACGCCCGCGATCTCCAGCCGGCCGGCGTACTCCTCGATCCGGGCCCGCACCGTGTCGAGGGGCGCCGCGATCGACGCCATCATGCCGGCCCCTGCCAGCCCGCTCAGCGCCTTGCTGCGCAGTGCGACCGCCAGGGCCCCGTCCCGCAGCGACAGCGCCCCGGCCACCACGGCGGCCGCGATCTCGCCCTGGGAGTGGCCGACCACCGCGGCGGGCCGCACGCCGTGCGCGTCCCACCAGGCGGCGAGCGAGACCATCACCGTGAAGAGCACCGGCTGCACGACCTCGATCAGCTCCAGCGACGGCGTGTCCGGTTCCTGGCGCAGCACCCGCTCGACGGAGAAGTCCACGAACTCCGCCAGCGCCGCGTCGCACTCGCGCAGCCGGGCGGCGAACGCGGGCGAGCTGTCCAGCAGATTCGCCGCCATGCCCGCCCACTGGCCGCCCTGGCCCGGGAAGACGAACACCGTCCCACCCGCGGGGCCGGCGACGCCGGAGACCACGTCGGCCGAGGGTGTGCCGTCGGCCAGCGCCCGCAGCCCGGCCGGGCCGAGTGCCACCGCCCGGTGTGCCAGCGCGGCGCGCCGGGTCAGCCCCGCGCCGACCGCCGTCAGCGGCACCTCGGGCCGCTGACGCAGGAACGCCTCCAGCCGCGCCGCCTGGCCCCGCAGCCCACCGAGATCATGAGCCGACACCAGCAACGGCACGAGGGGAAGGCTCTCCTCGATCGTGGGTTCGTCCCGGGTCTCCGCCGGCTGTTCGATGATCACGTGGGCGTTGGTGCCGCTGATCCCGAAGGAGGAGACGCCCGCCCGGCGGGGGCGGTCGAGCCGCGGCCACTCCCGCCGCTCGGTGAGCAGCGCGACGGTGCCGGGCGACCAGTCGATGTGCGGCGAGGGCGCGTCGACGTGCAGCGTCTGCGGCAGGATGCCGTGCCGGATCGCCAGGATCATCTTGATCAGCCCGGCGATGCCGGCGGCGGCCTGGGTGTGTCCGAGGTTCGACTTGACCGACCCGAGCCACAGCGGGCGCTCGGCCGGGCGGCCCTGGCCATAGGTGGCGAAGAGCGCCTGGGCCTCGATCGGGTCGCCGAGCCGGGTGCCCGTGCCGTGCGCCTCAACGGCGTCGACGTCCCGGGTGCCGAGGCCGGCCTGCGCGAGCGCGGCCCGGATCACCCGCTGCTGGGACGGGCCGTTGGGCGCGGTCAGGCCGTTGCTGGCACCGTCCTGGTTGACGGCCGTGCCGCGCACCACCGCGAGAACCTGGTGGCCGTGGCGCCGGGCGTCGCGCAGTCGCTCCACCAGGAGCACGCCGACGCCCTCCGCCCAGCTCGAGCCGTCGGCGGCGGCGGCGAACGGCTTGCAGCGCGCATCGGCGGCCATCGCGCCCTGCCGGCTGATCTCGACGAACGTGCCGGGGTTGGCCATCACGGTCACACCGCCGGCCACCGCGAGGTCGCACTCGCCGCGTTGCAGCGACTGCACCGCCAGATGCAACGCCACCAGCGACGACGAACACGCCGTGTCCACCGTGATCGCCGGCCCCTCGAGACCGAACGTGTAGGCGACCCGCCCCGACACCACACTGCCGGCGGTTCCCGTCGCGAGATACCCCTCGACCCCGTCGGGCATCGATCGCAGCTGCGTGCCGTAGTCGTGGTACATGACGCCGGCGAAGACACCGGTACGGCTGCCCCGCAGACCCGTCGGGTCGAGTCCGGCGCGTTCGAAGACCTCCCAGGTCGTCTCGAGCAGCAGCCGCTGCTGCGGATCCATCGCCAGCGCCTCACGCGGCGAGACGCCGAACAGCGCCGCGTCGAACTCGGCCGCGTCGTAGAGGAANCCCCCCTCGTGGACGAAGTCGCCCTCGACCGCCCAGCCGCGGTCGACCGGGAAGCCGCCGATCGCGTCGACTCCGCCGTGGAGCACCCGCCAGAAGTCCTCCGGCGAGGCCACTCCACCCGGGAAGCGGCACGCCATGCCGACCACGACGACCGGGTCGTCGTCATGGCCGGCGGGGGCCGCCACCACGGCCCGTTCCTGGTCTCCGTCCACCTGGGAGAGCAGATACCTGGCCAGGGTGTGGGCGTTGGGATAGTCGAAGACCAGCGTCGCCGGCAGGGCCAGGCCCGTGGCGAACTGGAGGCGGTTGCGCAGCTCGACGGCGGTGAGCGAGTCGAAGCCGAGGTCGCGGAAGGCCTGGTTGCGGTCGATCGTCGTGCCGGCCGCGTGACCGAGGACGGTGGCGGCGTTGGCGCGGATCAGTTCGAACAGCGTCTGCTCCCGCTCGGCCTCGGAGCGGCCGGCGAGGCGCTGGGCGAGCGCGGTCGTGTCGGCGGGGCCGGTGGCCCTGCGCGGTCCGGTGCGGACCAGCCCGCTCAGGACGGTGGGCAGCATGCCGGTCTCGGCGGTGGCACGCAGCGCCGGCAGGCTGAGCGCGATCGGGACACTCGCCCCCAGGTCGGCCGCCAGCGCGGCGTCGAACAGGGCGAGACCCTGCTCGGCGGTGAGCGCGAGGACGCCACCGCGCCGCATGCGCTGGCGGTCGGCCTCGCTCAGCTCACCGGCCATGCCGGACTCGGTCTCCCAGAGACCCCAGGCGAGCGAGGTGGCCGGCAGGCCGCGGACCCGCCGGTAGGCGGTGAACGCGTCGAGGAACGCGTTGGCGGCTGCGTAGTTGGCCTGCCCGGGGTTGCCCAGGGTGCCGGCGGCCGAGGAGAAGGTGACGAAGGCCCGGATCCGCCGGCCCGCGGTGGCCGCGTGCAGGTTGAGGACGGCGTCGACCTTGGCCCGGAGTACGGTGTCGAGCCGCCCGGGGGTCAGCGAGATCATCATGGCGTCGTCCAGCACGCCGGCGGTGTGGATGACGGCGGACACGTCGACGCCGTCGAGCGCGTCCGCGAGCGCGGACCGGTCGGCGACGTCGCAGGCGATCAGCCGGGCCGTGGCACCTGCCTCAGTGAGGTCCCGCACGAGCTCCGGGCCGCCGGGGGCGCCGCCGCCCCGGCGGCTGAGCAGCAGCAGGTCCCGGACCCCGTGCCGGGCGACGAGATGCTTCGCCAGAAGCACGCCGAGCTGGCCGGTCGCACCGGTGAGGACCACCGTGCCAGCGCCGAAGGGCCTTTCGGCGTCGCTCGCCGGCTGGCCAGCGTCGCTCAGCGACGGTGCTGTGTCACTCGCCGCGGTGGCCTGCACGAGCCTGGGCACCAGTGCGGCGCCGCCGCGGAGTGCGGCCTGTAGGTGGCCGGCGGCGACCACGGAGGGGACCAGGTCCCGCGCGGACGGTTCGTCGACGTCGACGATGGCGATCCGGCCAGGGTTCTCGGACTGTGCGGATCGCACCAGCCCCCAGAGCGCGGCGTCGGCGATGCCCGGCACGGTGTCGGCCGCACGGGCGGCGACCGCGCCCTCGGTGACCACGACGAGCCGGGTCCGCGCCCACTGTTCGTCGGTCACGAACTCCTGGAGCGCGGCCAGCACCGCGGCGGTGCGCGCCCGGACGCTGTCCGCGTCGACGACGTCCGGTTCGGTCGCCTCCGAAGCGGCGGTGGTTTCTGAGGCGGCGGTGGCTTCTGAGGCGCTGACGCCGTCGCGCACACAGTCGAGCACGAGGAAGGCGGGCGCCGCCCCGCTCACCGTGCTCAGCCCGTCCGCCAGGCTGACCGTCGCCCAGGCGCCGTCCGCCGCCGGCTGCCCGGCGTCGACTGCCTGCCCAGCCTCGGCCGGCAGCCCGGTGTCGGCGGGCAGCCCGGTGTCGGCGGGCAGCCAGTCGAGCACCAGCAGGGAGCCGGCGCCGGCACTGCTGGCACCCGCACTGCTGGCCGCGGGCAGCTGGGCGGGAGTGACCGCGCGGACGGTCAGCGCCTCGACCTCGATGACCGGCAGTCCCGCCTCGTCGGTGGCGGTCAACCGGATGGTGTCAGTGACGTCGCCGGGGGTCAGCCGGACGCGCAGGGCCGTGGCGTCCACGGCCTGCAGGCGTACTCCGGAGAAGACGAACGGCAGTCTCACGGCGCCCGCGCCCGCGCCTGCGTCTGCGCCCGCGCCGGGTCCTGACTCCGGAGCCGCGTCCGGCCCGGGTGCCTGGGCGGCGGCGGCATGCAGCGCGGCGTCGAAGAGGGCCGGATGGATGCCGAAGCCCGTCACCGGCTCGTCCAGCCTGATCTCGGCGAACAGGTCGGGACCGCGCAGCCAGGCCCGCTGCAGGCCCTGGAACACCGGGCCGTAGGTGAGACCCTCGCCGGCCAGTTTCTCGTAGAGGGCGGCGGCGTCGACCTGCTCCGCGTCGCGCGGGGGCCAGTCGGTCGACGCCCAGTCGGCCGGCGCGGCTTCGACCGAGGCGGCGACCGCGACCGAGGTGGCGGCCGCGACCGAGCCGGGGCGGAGGACGCCGGTGGCGTGCAGCGTCCAGGGCAGGTCGTCGCCGTCCTCGGGGCGGGAGTGGATGGTCACGGCCCGGCGGCCGTCCCCGGGCGCCGGCTCGCCGGCGGTCACCCGGAGGTGGACGCCGCCGTGCTCGGGGAGGGCCAGTGCAGCCTGCAGGACCAGCTCCTCGACGACCGGGGCGTCGGTCCACTCCCCGGCACGCAGCGCCAGCTCGACGAGCGCCGCGCCGGGCACGAGCGCGGTACCGAACACGACATGGTCGGTCAGCCACGGCTGGTCCGCGAGCGAGAGCCGTCCGGTGAAGACGACGGCGTCGCGGTCGGGCAGCGCCACGGCGGCGCCGAGCACGGCGTGGTCCGGGTCGGACAGCCCGGCGCCTGCCAGGTCGCCGGCGACCCGCCCGGACTCGAGCCAGTAGTGCTCGCGCCGGAAGGCGTACGTGGGCAGGTCGAGCAGCCGCCGGGCGCCGGTGCCGGCGAACCACGCCGACCAGTCGACCGGGGCGCCCCTGGTCCAGGCCTGGGCGAGGGACCGCAGCCGGGCGGCGGGGCCGTCCTCACCACGGCGCAGGGTGCCCCACACCGCGACCGGTCCGGTCTCGGCCGCGACCTGCTCCACCGCGAAGGTGAGCACCGGATGCGGGCTCACCTCGGCGAAGCGCCGGACGCCGTCCGCCAGCAGCCGTTCGACCGCGGGCGCGAACCGCACGGTCTGCCGCAGGTTGCGGTACCAGTAGTCCCCGCCGACCGCCTCGGTGACCGGCTCGCCGGTCACCGTCGAGTACCAGGACACCGTCGGCGGTACACCGGTGACCTCCGCCAGCTCGGCGACGATGCGCTCCCGTACCTGCTCCACCTGCGGTGAGTGTGACGCGTAGTCGACGTCGATCAGCCGGGCGCGGACGCCCTCGGCCTCACGCTGGGCCACGAACGCGAGCGCGGCGGCCCGGTCCCCGGCGACCACGACCTGGGCGGGCCCGTTCACGGCCGCGATGTCGAGGGCCGGCTGCCCCGCGAGCCACTCTCGCACCGTGTCGACCGGGGCCCCGACCGAGACCATCGCGCCGTCACCGTCGAGTCCGCCCAGGGCGGCACTGCGCAGCGCCACCACCTTGGCGCCCTCCCGCAGCGACAGCGCCCCGGCCACCACGGCGGCGGCGATCTCGCCCTGGGAGTGGCCGACCACCGCGTCCGGACGCACACCGAACGACTCCCACCAGGCGGCGAGCGACACCATCACGGCCCAGAGCAGCGGCTGCACCACCTCCACCCGGTCCAGTTCGGCCCGGGTGCGCAGCAGGTCCAGCACCGAGAAGTCGACGAACTCGCGCAGCGCGGCGTCGCACTCGGCCATCCGCCCGGCGAACACCTCCGAGGAGTCGAGCAGGTCGACCGCCATGCCCGCCCACTGCCCGCCCTGCCCGGGGAAGACGAACACCACGCCGCTCGAGGGCACCACCGAACCGGAGACGACCTCGGCCGACGGCACCCCGGAGGCGACCGAGCCGAGCCCCGCCGGGTCCACCGCGACCGCCCGCGCCCGCAGGGCCGCCCGGTGGGTGAGTGAGTATCCGATGTCCGCGATCGACCGTTCGCCGAGGAACGCGGCGAGGCGGGCCGCCTGGTCGCGCAGCCCGGGTTCGTCCACGGCCGACACGAGCAGCGGCACCGCGGTCTCCACCGCGGTCTCCACCGCGGGAGAGACGGTGGGAGCCTCGACGGCAAGAGGCGTGGCGGGAGGCGTGGCGGGCGCCTCTTCCAGGATCACATGGGCGTTGGTCCCGCTGAAACCGAACGAGGAGACCGCCGCGCGGCGCGGGTCGCCGGCGCTCGCCCAGTCGCGCTGCTCGGTCAGCAGCGAGACGGTGCCCGGCGACCAGTCGATGTGGGGCGAGGCATCCTCGGCGTGCAGCGTCTTCGGCAGCACGCCGTGCCGCATCGCCTGGATCATCTTGATGAGTCCGGCGATGCCGGCGGCGGCCTGGGTGTGCCCGAGGTTCGACTTGACCGACCCGAGCCACAGCGGCGGACGTTCGGCCGGCCGGTCCCGCCCGTAGGTGGCGAAGAGCGCCTGCGCCTCGATCGGGTCACCCAGCCGGGTACCGGTGCCGTGGCCCTCGACCACGTCGACCTGGTCCGCGGTGAGGCGGGCGTCGGCGAGGGCCTGCACGATCACCCGCTGCTGGGAGGGACCGTTGGGCGCGGTCAGGCCGTTGGACGCTCCGTCCTGGTTGACGGCCGTCCCCCGCACCACCGCGAGCACGTGATGGTTGTGCCGGCGGGCGTCGGAGAGCCGTTCCACCAGCAGGACGGCCGCGCCCTCGGACCAGCCGGTGCCGTCGGCCCGCGCGGAGAAGGCCTTGCAGCGGCCGTCACCGGCGAGCCCGCCCTGCCGGCTGAACTCGACGAACGTGTCGGGGTTGGCCATCACGGTCACCCCGCCGGCGACCGCGAGGTCGCACTCGCCCCGCCGCAGCGACTGCACCGCCAGGTGCAGTGCCACCAGCGACGACGAACACGCCGTGTCGACCGTGATCGCCGGCCCCTCGAGACCGAACGTGTAGGCGACCCGCCCCGACACCACACTGCCGGCGGTTCCCGTCGCGAGATACCCCTCGGCCCCCTCGGGCAGGGCGGCGAGACGCTGGCCGTAGTCGTGGTACATGATGCCGGCGAAGACGCCGGTACGGCTGCCCTTCAGCCCGAGCGGGTCGACACCGGCGCGTTCCAGCGCCTCCCAGGTCGTCTCGAGCAGCAGCCGCTGCTGCGGATCCATCGCCAGCGCCTCACGCGGCGAGACGCCGAACAGCGCCGCGTCGAACTCGGCCGCGTCGTAGAGGAAGCCCCCCTCGTGGACGAAGTCGCCCTCGACCGCCCAGCCGCGGTCGGTGGGGAACGGGCCGATCGTGTCGACACCGTCGCGGACGACGGCCCAGAGGTCCTCCGGCGAGGCGACGCCGCCGGGGAAACGACAGGCCATGCCGACGACCGCGACCGGCTCGTGCGCCTTCTCCTGCACCTCGACGAGGTTGCGCCGGGCCTGTCGGAGGTCGGCGGTGGCCCGCTTGAGGTAGTCGCGAAGCTTCTCTTCGGTGTCCATGTCCCGCCAGCTCCCCTGTGTCCCTGGGCGATCGTGTGATCAGACGGCACGTCAGCTGGCGCGTCAGCTGGCGCCGAGTTCGTTGTCAAGCAGGCTGAACAGTTCGTCGTCGCTGGCCGCCACCAGATCGGCGTCGCCGTCGCCGTCACCGTCACCGTTGCCGTTGCCGGTCGCGGGCACGGCGTTCCACGTGGCGAGCAGTGCCTGCAGCCGCAACGCGACCCTGGTCCGGGTGGCGTCGCTGGGCCCGTGGCCGGCGATGCTGGCCTCCAGCCGGTCCAGCTCCGCGAGCAGCGCCCGATCGGCCGAGGCGTCGTCGGGGGCCAGCGCCACGCGCAGGTGCTCGGCGAGGGCCGACGGCGTCGGGTGGTCGAAGACGAGGGTGGGCGGCAGCCGGTGGCCGGTGTCGGCGGCGAGCCGGTTCCGCAGCTCCACCGCGGTGAGCGAGTCGAAGCCCAGCTCCTGGAAGGCCTGGCTGTCGTCCACCTCGGACGGGCTCGCCAGGCTGAGCACCGCCGCGACGTGGTTGCGCACCAGCACGAGCAGGGTGCGGCTCTGCTCGGCGACGGAGAGCGCGGCAAGCTGGCGGACGAAGGAGCGGTCCCGCTGGTCGGCCGGCTTCACCGCGCGCCGGGCGGACGTCGGCACGAGCCCGGCGAGCACCGGCGGCAGCCCCGCGGCCGCGCCGGCCTGGCGCAGCGCGGGCAGGTCCAGCCCGACGGGTACCAGCAGCGCCGCATCCGTCCCGCAGGCCGTGTCGAACAGACCGAGTGCGCGCTCGGTCTCCAGCGCGAGGACGCCACCGCGGCGCATGCGGGTCCGATCGGTGCCGCTCAGGGCGCCGCCTATGCCGCCGTCAGCGGCCCACAGGCCCCAGGCGAGCGAGAGGCCCGGCCGGCCGGCGGCGCGGCGGTGCGCGGCGAAGGCGTCCAGGAAGGTGTTCGCGGCGGCGTAGTTGCCCTGGCCCGGGTTGCCGAGGATGCCCGCGACGGAGGAGAACACGACGAAGGCGCTCAGCGTCTGCCCGGCGGTCGCCGCCTCCAGGTTCAGGACCGCGTCGACCTTGGCGTGCAGCACCGCGTCGAGCCGCTCGCGGGTGAGTGAGGTGAGCACGGCGTCGTCGGTGACACCCGCGGCGTGCACGATCGCGCTGACCTCCCGATCCGCCAGCACCCGGCGAACCGCGTCCGCGTCGGCGAGGTCGCATGCCGCCAGCTCCACCCGGGCACCGGTCGCGCGCAGCTCGCCCACCAGGTCCGCCGCGCCGGGCGCCGTCCACCCCCGGCGGTTGATCAGGAGCAGATCCCGCAGACCGTGTGTCGTGACGAGGTGGCGGGCGAGGGCTGCGCCCAACGCTCCGGTGGCGCCGGTCACGACCACGGTCGCCTCGCCGAACACCGCCGCCGCAGCGCCGGCCGCCCGCGGTTGCGACTGCGACTGCGGCTGGGACTGCGGCTGGGACTGCGCTGCCAGGCGGGGCACCGAGACGGCGTCGGCACGGATCGCGGACTGGGGATGGCCGGCCTCGACGATCGCCGGCAGCAGCCCGCGGGCCCGCGGGCTCCCGTCGGTGTCCACCAGGAGGATCCGGCCGGGGTGTTCCGCCTGGGCGCTGCGCATCAGACCCCAGATCGCGGCGCTGGCCAGGCCCGGCAGCTCCTCGCCGGTCCGCGCGGCGACCGCGCCGGAGGTGAGTACGAGCAGCCGGGTGTCGCCCCACTCGGGATCGGCGAGCCAGGCCTGGAGGGTGGCCAGCGCGGCACCGGTCCTGTCGCCGACCGCCCGCGCGGTGAGCGGTGCGGGGGCCGTGCAGTCCAGGAGCAGGACCGGCGGGGTGACCGCCGGGGTGACCGACAGGTCGGGCAGCGGCTCTCCGAGCGACAGCAACGACCAGGTCTCGTCCCCGCCGATGCCGGGCCTGCCGGTCCCGGTACCGCCGGCCCCGGCCCCGATCTCCTGCGGGACCCACGTCATCGTGAAGAGGGCCGGATCGTCGGTGGGGAGCTCGTCGACGGCGAGCGGACGCAGCGCCAGGCCGTCGATCCGCCCCACCGGCAGGCCCGACCCGTCGGCCAGGTCCAGCCGCACCGACTCGCCGTCCGCCGTCAACCGGACCCGCAGCTCCGATGCACCGGCGTCCCGGAGGCCGACACCGGTGAAGGCGAACGGCAACCGCGCGGCGGTGTCCGCCGCGGTCATCAGCGCCGACGGTGCGATGGCATGCAGGACGGCGTCCAGGAGGGCCGGGTGCAGCGCGAAACCGTCCCCACTGCCCTCCGTGCGAATCTCGGCGAACGCCTCGTCGCCGCGCCGCCACAGCCGCCGCAAGCCGCGGAAGGCCGGTCCGTAGCCCAGCCCGGCCGAGGCCAGGTCGTCGTAGGCGGCCGTGACGTCGACCTCCACGGCCCCGCGCGGCGGCCAGACCACCAGGTCCGCGTCGTCGTCGACCACGTCGCCGGTGGCCACGTCGTCGGTGGCCAGCATGCCGGTCGCGTGCACCACCCAGGCACCTGCGTCATCGTTGCGTGAATGCACCGTCACCGGACGGCGTCGGTCATCCCCGTCGTCTCCCACGGTCACCCGCAGCGCCACGCCAGCCCCGTCCGGAAGCACGAGCGGGGCCTGCAGCAGAAGCTCCTCCACCCGCAGCAGCCCGACGCTTCGGCCGGCGGTCATGGCCATGTCCAGCAGGGCTGTGCCAGGGACCACCGTCCGGCCCAGCACCGTGTGGTCGGCGAGCCACGGGTGCGTGGTGACCGCGAGCGATCCGGTGAACACCAGGACAGCTGAGCCGGGTAGCTCGACAGCCGCGCCCAGCAGCGGATGCCCCGTGGCACCGAGTCCGAGCCCCGCTGGGTCTCCCCCCGCGCCGGACCGCCGCCGGGGCCAGAACCGCTCGTGCTGGAAGGGGTAGGTCGGCAGCTCAACGAAACCACCACCACCGATCATGACGGCCCAGTCGACGTCGGCGCCGTGCACGAACAGCTCGCCGACCGCCGCCAGGACGGTGGCGACCTCGTCGCGATCCCGGCGCGAGGCCGCCACCGCGACCACCTCGGGCGCGGCGTCCTGCACCATCGCGGTGAGGATCCCGTCCGGGCCGACTTCCAGGAACCGGGTCACGCCGAGGTCTGTCATGGTCTGGACGGCGTCGGCGAAACGCACCGGACGGCGTACCTGGGCCACCCAGTACCCCGGATCCGACCACTCGCCTGATGCGACCGCAGCGCCGGACACTGTCGAGACCGCGGGCAGAGCCGGGTCGGTGAACGTCAGGCCACGCACCACCGCCTCGAACTCGGCCAGCATCGGCTCCATCAAGACCGAATGAAACGCATGACTGACCGACAACCGCCGGTTCCGCCAGCCGTGCTCATCGGCGAGGACCGCCACCTGGTCCAACACCGCGTGCGGACCGGACAGCACGACCGAGGCTGGCCCGTTGACCGCCGCGACATCGACGACCAGACCCCGCGCCGACAGCGCGGCGAGTACCTCCGCCTCACCGGCGCCGATCGCGAGCATCCCCCCACCCGGCGGCAGCCCCTGCATCAACCGGCCCCGCGCCGCCACCAGCACCGACGCATCCGCCAGGCTCAACACCCCCGCCGCGTACGCCGCCGACACCTCACCAATCGAATGCCCCGCCACCACCTCCGGACGAACCCCCCAATGCCTCAGCAAACCGAGCAGCGCCACCTCCACCGCGAACAACGCCGGCTGCGCACACCCGGTCTGCTCCAACACCTCCGGATCGCCCTCGACCACCTCCCGCACCGAACGGTCCAAATGCGGATCCAACAGCGCACACACCTCGTCGAACGCCGCCGCAAACACCGGAAACGCCNCGTACAACCCCCGACCCATACCAACCCGCTGCGCACCCTGACCGGTGAACACGAGCCCCAACCGACCCTCGACGGCCACACCGCTGATCGCCCCCGCGCCCTCGGCGAGCGCGGTCAGTTCGCGGTGGAGGTCGTCCCGGTCGCCGGCGAGGACGACCGCGCGGTGGACCATCGCGTCGCGGGTGGTCAGCGACCGGGCGATCGTGGCGAGATCGGCCCCGTCGGGCAGCTGGTCACGCAGGCCGCTGGCCCTGCGGCGCAGCGCCGTCTCGGTCCGCGCGGTCACCACGACGGGCAGGACCGGCGGCCCGGCGGCGGGAGCGATGTCGGTCGTCGGGGCGGGTACCGGTGGGGGGGATTCGAGGATGACGTGGGCGTTGGTCCCACTGATCCCGAACGACGACACCCCCGCCCGGCGAGGACGACCCTCCCACACCGGCCAGGGACGCGACTCCGTCAGCAGCGACACCGCACCCGCCGACCAGTCCACCCGCTCGGACGGCGCATCCACATGCAACGTCGCCGGCAGCTGCCCATGGCGCATCGCCAGCACCGTCTTGATGATCCCGGCCACCCCGGCCGCGGCCTGGGTATGACCGATGTTCGACTTCACCGACCCCAACCACAACGGCCGGCCCTCCGGCCGACCCTGACCATAGGTCGCCAGCAACGCCTGCGCCTCGATCGGATCCCCCAACACCGTGCCCGTCCCNTGCGCCTCCACCACATCCACATCCGGCCCGGTAACACCCGCACTCGCCCACGCCTGCCGAATCACCCGCTGCTGCGACGGACCGTTCGGCGCCGTCAACCCATTCGACGCACCATCCTGATTCACCGCACTCCCCGCCACCACCGCCAACACCGGATGACCCAACCTGCGGGCATCAGAAAGCCGCTCCACCAACAGCACCCCCACACCCTCACCCCACCCCGTACCATCCGCCCCCGCCGCAAAC
>NZ_KB893763.1 GCF_000374165.1 Parafrankia elaeagni | reverse complement strand
CCGTGCCGACCAGGGCATTCAGTCCGCGGACGAACACCGATTTGCTGGCAATCTTGGTGTGGCCGAAGGCGGCGCCCTGCTTGGCCGGGCCGAAGACCCGGCGCTGGCAGGAGTCCAGATCGACGAACGCCAGCGTGCCGGCCCCGTCGAGCAGCGGCGTCGTCGCGGCAAGCTCCGCGAGCAGCAGCCGACCGNCCTTGCCGAGCTGGCGGACGTTGCCCCAGCTCATCCCGCGCAGGAACGTGCCCAGTGTCGAGGGCGCCCGGACCCCACCGAACAGCTCCCCGAGCGCGTCGTGGCGCAGCAGCGCCAGGTCGTCGATGCAGTCCGCCCCGGCGGCCATACCCGCGACCACACAGCCGACCTTCGCCTCGACGTTCGCCCCCGCCGACCCGGCAGAGGCAGATAGACGGACATGCTCGGCGACCAGCTCCGCCAGACCAGCCCGCTCGGCCAGCCGCATCACAGGAACCAGCCCGGCCGCGGCGACCAGGTTCGGATCATCACACGCAAGATGGATCTTCGAGGCAGTATGCAACAATCGCACTTCGGAAGTGCCCTCTCGAGCAGGGTGGACGGTAGCTTCGCAACTCCCATCCTCCCAGGCCAGAGGGCACTTTCTCATTTACCACGCCGATCACAGGCCAAATCGGACGGTGCATCCAGGCTGAGGGGTACGGCGTTCGTGCCCGAGCCGGTCGTCAGAAGCCGAAGACGCCCGTCGGGTCATACCTCCGCCGGATCGTGGCGAGGTCGGCGGCGTCGTCCGCGCCGTACAGGTCCTCCGGCGTGACGGGCCGATCGGTGAAGGTCGGCGCCAGGCCGGGGACCGCCCAAGGCGCCATCGCGTCGGCCACTGACTGGGTCAGGGCCAGGCCGGCGGCGAACGCCTCGTCCCCGGGCGTGACCGCGCAGGCATACAGCGCATAGTCGCCGCGGATGCTCGAGACGATCCCGCCGTCGTCCTCCGAGCGGGCGAACGCGCCGCCGAGCTGGCGCAGCTCGGCGAACATCAGCCCGGGCCGGAACGCGGACAGGAACGTCTGCGCGGCGGACGGGCCGAGCGGGCCCAGCACGGCGTGGGCGGACGCGCAGGGGGTCGGGACAGGTGGGTCCATGTGCACACCCAGCAGCCCCGACGGGGCCATCGTCGCGAATGTGTCGATCTCGGGCCGGAGCGCCCGCAGCGCGGCGAGCACCTCGCTGCCCTCGTCGGCCCCGGCCAGCACCGCGCCGTCGATGACGACGACCTCGCGTCCGGACAGGAACGGCGGAAGCTCCGGCAGAGGCGGGAAGCTCATCACCCGCAGCGACGTGGTGACGCTCTCCGGCGCGCGGCGAGTCCAGGCCAGCCACGCACCCAGAACCTCGTCCGCATGCCGGCGGTCCCAAAGGAGCATGCCGGCGTAAATCTCCGCATATGCCAGCAGCCCGATCTCGACGGCGACCACGATGCCCGGGGCGCCACCACCGCGGACGGCCCAGAAGAGTTCGGGATGATCGGTCCGCGAGCAGCGGAGCAACACCCCGCTCGCCAGCGCCACCGTCACCGCGCGCACCGCGTTGGCCGCGACCCCGTGCCTACGGCCGTAGAATGACAGGCCGCCGCCGAGCAGGTAGCCAGCGACGCCGACATCGGGCGCGCTGCCGTGCGGCGCTGTGAACCCGTGCGGGGCCGCCTTCGTGATGACGTCGGTCCACTGCGCACCGCCCTGCGCGCGGGCCACGCCCATGCTCGGGTGGACGGTCACGTCCCGCAGCTCGGAGAGGCGGACCAGGACGGTGTCGGAGAGGTCGCGGCCCGCGTACGCCGTCAGGCCGTGGCCGGTGGCCATCGCGAGGACACGCCGGCCGGCGCTCGCGGCCGCGGCGACGACGGCGGCGACCTCCTGCTCGGAGCGCGGGACGGCGACCGCCGCGGGCCGCGGGTCGACGGCGAGGTTCCAGGCGGTCCGGGCCGCGTCGTAGCCGGGGTCGCCGGGCAGGTGCATCTCGCAGTGAGCGCGCAGGGCCTCGTCGGAGGTGGCCGCGGAAGGGAGTGAGATCGTCATGGGGCCAGCCTCGGCGCTTCCCGAGTCCGGAGAAATCCCAGGCCACGGGGTGGTTCACGGGCCGGTATGCCGGGGGGCTCGGACCCCCCACCGATCTGGGATGTTCAGCGCCGCGGGAGGAACCCACAATCGAGGAATGTCCCGGAAGCTGACCATGGAACGGGCGCGTGGCGACATCGACTGCCTGTCACGCGCCGGCCTGGAACTCGAGACGTTCCTCGAGGAGGCGACGACGTCCCTGCGCCGCGCGGTGCCGTGGGTGAGCGCGTGCCTCGGCACCTCGGACCCGGCCACCGGCCTGCTGACCAGCGACCGGAAATACGGCGACCTGAGGTCGGTGGACGCGCACGACCACGAGTTCGGGCTGCTGGAGTACGGCACGTCGGAGCCGACGGCCTTCAACGCGCTGGCGAAGGCCGCCTCGCCGGCCGGCGGCGTCCACCTGGCCCATGCGGGAGATGTCCAGGCCTCCGGCAGGATGCGCCAGTTCATGGCGCCGCATTTCGGGTTCGGCGACGAGGCGCGGGTCGTCTTCCGGGAGGGCGACCGGACCTGGGGGGCGCTCGCCCTCTTCCGCGGTACCGACGACGAGCCGTTCGACGAGGCCGACGTCGTGTTCATCGCCTCGTTGTCGGCCGCGTTCGCCCGCGGGGTCCGCACCGGCATGCTGACCCGGATCGCCGGCACCCTGCCCGCCAGTCCTGGCGGGCCGGCCGTGCTGATCGTCGACCGGGCCGGTCGGCTGGTGCAGCGCAGCGCGCACACGGCGGCCCGGCTCGCCGAACTCACCGGCGGCGGCCTGGAGGGCGACCCCACGAGTTCGATCGGCGCCCTCATCGGGGCTGCCCGCCGCTACGCCGCTGGTGAGACCCGTACGCTGCCCCGCTGCCGGATCCGGTCCGCTAACGGCCAGTGGTTCGTGCTGCACGCCTCGCCCCTGTCGGGCGCCGGCGACGACCGGGCTGGCGAAGTCGTGATCACAATCGAGGAGGCCCGGCCCCCTGAGATCGTGCCGCTGGTGGTGGCGGCCTTCGGTCTGACCCTGCGCGAACGCGACGTCACCCAACTGGTCCTCCAGGGCGCGGACACCAAGGAGATCGCCGCCACGCTGCACCTGTCGTCCTACACCGTGCAGGACCACCTCAAGGCGATCTTCGTCAAGGCGGCCGTGCGGTCCCGGCGCGAACTGATCTCGCGGATCTACTTCGACCAGTACGTCCCGCGCATGGGCGCCGAGCTCGCTCCATCGGGCTGGTTCGCGTAGTTCAACCGTGGTCGTCGGCCCCAGGACGGGCTCAACGGGCTTGGAGGCGACGAGTCGGGGCGGCGGCACCGCGGCCAAGTCCAGTCCATCTTCGCCTGCACCCGAGGTGGTAGACCCGCCAGCCACCGCCCCGGCCCGCCAGACACCAGTCGTGACCCGCGAAAGACGTGGTCCGGTCCGCGCGGGTGCGAGGTCCACCGCGGGAGCCGCTCCCCGTCTATTCAGGTGCCGATATGGGCTCGCAGTGCGGCGAGAGCGGTATAAAGGCGCTGTCAGCTGTCCCAATGGCGAAGGAGCGGCGCGTATGAGCATCGACGGACGCTGGGAGCTTGTCCTTTCATCACCGATCGGGGAGCAGAAAGGTGAACTTACGATCAAGAGCACCGACTCCGGATTCACGGGTTCCATGATTCAGGACGGCATGACGCTCGAGATCACCGACGGTCGTGTCGACGGTGACAAGCTCGCCTGGTCGGTCGCGGTCACCTCTCCGACGAAGCTCACCCTCAAATCGACGGCTACCGTAAGCGGCGACACGATGACGGGTAAAGCGAAGCCCGGCATCATGCCCGGGATGCCCTTCACCGGCACCCGCGTGGGCTGAGCCCTCCTAGAGGGTGCACGGCGATACCAACGACCTAAGCTTGATTGCGGGCCGAGAGCCGTTCCGGGTGGTCGCCACGGCGGTGAGGATCACGGCGGAACGACAGATCGCAGGCCTGGACCGGCAGTCCGGCCGTCCCACCGCCACCGGGCGGACGGCTCGGCCGGCCCGCGGCCTGCACCCGAGGCAGCCCCCGGGCCGGGGGTCCTCACAAACAACGTCAATGTTGCCCTACGCGTCAGCATCCGAAATTATTGATCTTGGTCGCTGGTAGCGAGAAAGGCTGACATGGCGCGCACCTGTGGCTGCCAGCGTGGCTGCCACAATGAAAAAGCGGCCCTGCCCAAATGGGCAAAACCGCTGATAGCTACGGGTGCGCCGCCAGGGACTTGAACCCCGAACCCGCGGATTAAGAGAAGCGGGCGCTCCGTCCACGGACGTCCACCGATGTCCGCCGGGTCGACGCAAGCTGGGCTTCAGTGCCAGTCCACGTCCGCTGGCGTCCACCGACGTCCGCCGGCTCGGGTACAGAGATGGGTACACGGCTGTCAAGATCCACGAGAGCCGAGGGCCCAAGCAGGGCCGGCGTGTAGGGCCCCAACCTGGCCCCCGGCTCGAACGGGCTGACCCCCTCCACAACGGGCCGGCGAGCGGGGGTGGCACCCGCCGACCGAGGCAAGACCAAGATCATCGAATATGGGGTGCGGCTGATCAACGCAGACGACTGTTAACCAGATGCCTCAGGCCACGGACCCCAAGCCGGTCGCCTCGGCGCCTCGCCCGTAGCGGAACCTTCTGATCCGTAGCCCTCGGCGCACCGTCCACGAACGTCTACCGACGTCCATCGGTGCAGGTCGCGGCCTCGGCGATGTCCACCGACCTCCATGGGCGTCCACCCCGGTTGCAGTACGACTGCAGTACGGCAGCCTTCCGCACTGAGGCCACAGAATGTAGGCGCGGCTCGCGGATTGCGGGCACAACCCACTGGCGTCCAGTAAAGGCCGGCCCGTGTAGCAGACCAAGGATGTATCTGTCGACCGAGATGTTTGGTCATAAATGTCCGAAAATGCCTAGTGTGGTTTCGTGGCAGTGGGGCATCCTTGATCCACTCGCCGCACCGCCTGACGCAGATCCATCCGCCGGTTCCGGTGCAGCGCAACGAGGCCCACAGAAGGATGACAGCCACGCTGGTCCCCCGAGATTCCGCCTTGGTACTCTTGTCTGCTCCGAGCCGGTATCTGGGGGTTCCACCGGGAGAACGAGTCTCCCGCCACCCCATCGATGGCGGCTCGCGGTAGAGATCGACAGTCGGACCCGGTGGAGGACGCTTGCATGCCTAGAGTGACAGCGAGCGATCAGGTGGGGCTCCACCTCTCGACGCTCAACAAAAACGGGATTGCAGCTTTTCCTACAGGCTCATCCAGGTATGCTTTTCCGTTGGACGATCTCTTGAGTCAGATTGTATCCGACCGACTTTCTCTCGCCGGCGATCACCTGGGTGCGGGTGATCAGTTGATTCGATCATCACTTTTCCGTTCCTCTATCAGTAGACATTACTATGCTATGTACCATGCTGCGCGCGCAGTCGTTTTTGCCGCGGAAAGAGGTGACGACTACGAACGGCATAATCTTCTGCCTCGTCATCTCCCGAAGCAGATGAATGAGGTAGCTTCAATGGAGGCGGACTTGACCAATGCTCGCTTCCTTCGGAACCAAGCTGATTACGATTGCTATCCGATGAGCCTGCAAAGCTGGGAAGATGACGCAAGGGCGTTGGCGGCGGCCGCCGCCAAATTTCTGAATTCTTGCGAGAATTTCGCCCTTACGAATGGATACATCTGATGTCTGAATGTAAAGACGAAGTTCGCCGGTATTTGGTAGATGCGGGCGTCGTCGTCCATGATATTCAAGAGCGTTCTTTTCCTGGCGAGCACTGGATTGTCGTCTATGTTTCTTCCGCATCGCTGGTTGCGGCACAGAGCATGGCAGGCTCCTTGGAGCTTCACCTCAACGCAAATTTCAAAGAAGACGCGGCCTTTGCTGTAACTTTTCGTCCACAGGTAGAAATCCCCGAATCAGCCGTTGGGCAGCATGACGGAGGACGTCTGAGTGGTCAAGATGTCACGCAGCTCATACAGCTACTTGAAGCACGTTCGCGGACGTCGGATGCGCTCCCGAGTCTGAAATATGTCGAGGATCCTCGCGGCAGCCTCGCAGCCATCGGAGCGTCACGACATCAGCTGGTTTATGGCCGTAGAGGAATGGGAAAGACCTCTCTTTTGCTCGAGGCAAAGCGTATCGCAGAGCGACAAGGACATGCCGCCGTCTGGCTCAATACCCATGTGTTTCGTGAACTTGATCCTGCCAGCGCTTTTTTGGTTGTCGTTGACGCGATATTTTCCTCGCTAGTAAAATATTTTGGTTCGTCACATTCGCCCTCTGTCTTGAAGCTCGAAGAGCAGCAGAAATGGCTGATTTCCCTACGTTCAGAAAAGAGCGCATCGCCGCGTGAGATCACCACAAAGATCCCAGATATAAACAGTGCATTGCGGGGTGTTCTAAGGCAAGGGGTAGCTCGGGCATTTGTTTTTCTGGATGATTACTATCTGTATCCCACAGAGAACCAGCCGCAACTTCTAGACTACATTGCAGGCGCCTTGCGGGACTGCGATAGCTGGCTCAAGATTGCAAGTATAGAGCAGCTAACCCGACCGTTTAAACCGTCTTCAAAAAAGGGTCTAGAGATTCCGCATGATGCCTCGAAAATCGACCTCGATGTAACTCTCGAAGATCCTAAGGTTGCGCAGGACTTCCTGGAGTCTGTCCTGTCTAACTACACAACCGCAGTCGGAGTAAGGCAACCGTCCGCGATAGCGAATCGTGAGGCGCTCGGTCGTTTGACCCTGGCGTCTGGTGGCGTGCCGCGTGACTATCTAAATCTCTTTGCTTCTTCTATAGTAGTCGCACGTCAATCCCGCCCCCAAGCCCGCGGTGTCGGGCGTGAGGACGTTGCGAAGGCGGCTGGTGATTCCGCTCGCAGCAAGAAGAGGGATCTGGAGCTAGATGTCTCGTCGGCTATGTCGGGCGCTCTATCTGTCGCCCTCGAGACAATTTCTGCTGCCGTCAAGGGTGCCGGCTATATGTATTTTCGGATCAACATGGCACAGAAACTGCATTCAAATTACGAAATCTTGGGGCGCTTGGTTGACCTGCGATTCATACATCTAATTTCTGCGTCGCTTTCTGATCAGCACAAGGCGGGCACAAAGTATGAGGCATACATTTTGGATCTTAGTGAATACACCGACGTCAGGCTGAAGCGGCAACTTGATGTTCTAGATCTTGATAATGGTCAATGGTTGCGGCGCCTAACGGGGCGGGCGGGCACTGTAGAGCGCCTTACGGGAACTCAGCTTCGCGATCGTCTTCGACAGAGCCCACTGTTCGATCTTGACGTTTTGACTGACCTGACGTTGGACTTCGCTTAATCGGAGTCCTTAGCGTCTTGCCATCTCTCGGAGGCGGGCTCGTGTAGCATCCCATCTACTTTGCTGTCGGCGCCCGGCGGTACGGTTTTAGCGGCCGAGAATCGGACGTACGTGAAATTCTCGGTATCCCTAGGCGAAAGAACATCAACGGCGATGACTGTCAGATGTTGGCGCGACGCACCCGGCGAGCACGGCCTCCACGGCCGCGCGCAGGCGGTCGCGCGGCGCGGCTCACACCGCGACTTGATCTCTAAATCGAGCAATTCGGCAAGCTCCCGGCCTGGTGCTGTAGCTCGGTCGTCGTCGGGAGTGCTTCGTAGGCTCCTGGTCGGCTGATGGTGAGGGCTGCGGCTGCCTGGGCCTGGTGGACGGCGACCGTTGGATCGGCGCCGGCGATGAGGTGCGCGGCGAGTACAGCGGTGAAGGCGTCGCTGGCTGCTGTGGTGTCGAGGACCGCAACTGGTGGCGCTGGGTAGGTGGTGCTGGCTCCGTCGATCCGGAGTGCGCAGCCTTGTTCGGCAAGGGTGACGCACACCGTTTCGACGCCGAAGGCATCCGCGATGGCGTCGGCGAGATGCTCGGCTGGGCCGTGGGCGGCAGAGTGTCCGATGAGCAGACCGCGTGCCTCGGCCTCGTTGGGCACCAGGACGTCTACGGCGTTCCAGGGGATGGCGCCGATGACGGCGGGATCGGCGGGTAGAGGTGCGGGGTTCACGACAGTCCGGATGCCCTCGGCGTGGGCCGCGGTGAGGATGTCGGCGCTCTGATCGGGGAACTCGAAGGTCACCAGCACCGCATCGACAGGTTCGGCGGCCCGCGCGGCGGCGGAGAGGTGATCGGCGGTGAGGGTGAGCGCGTCGGGGACACGCCAAACGAAGGCGTTCTCTCCGTCGGTGCGGGTGTAGACGACGCAGACCGGTGTGGGTGCGTCGGGGACGGCGGCCATAGTGGACACGTCGATGCCCTCGGCGGTGAGCGCACCCCGGATGGCCTGGCCTACGACGTCGGTTCCGACGCATCCGACGGCGGCGACCTGGGCGCCGAGACGGGCAAGGGTGACCGCCTGGTTCAGCGCCTTGCCCCCGGGAACAGTCCGCATGGCCTCGGCGCGCAGATCGTCGCCCCACGCGGGCAGACGGGGCGTGCTGATCAGGCAGTCGAGTACATAGGCACCGGCTACGAGGAACCGAAGCTCACTGATCGGCCTTGGGGTGTGGGCGCCGGTCATGTGCTGGTGTAGGTCCAGGCGCTGCCGACTCCGCGGTACTGCTCAACCGGGATCGGGGTCATCCCGGGGCGCATCCGGGCGGTGTAGAGGTGGCCGTCCAGGTGGTCGATCTCGTGGGCCACGAGACGGGCGAGTCCCCTGTCGAACACGGTGATCCGCCGGGCGCCGTCGATGTCGGCGTGGTCGACATGCAGGGTAAGCGGGCGCGGTACCAGTCCGCGGACGTCGAAGAAACTGAGGCATCCTTCGTACTGCTCGTCGGTGTCCGGGCTGGTCTCGATGACGGTTGGGTTGAGCAGGGTGATCGTGTCGCCGTCGATGGTGCGGACGATGGCGGCAGCCCGGTTGATGCCGATCTGCGGGGCGGCGATCCCCATGCCCTTACCGAAGGTGTGCAGGGCGGAGACCCGTTCGATGGCGGACGACAGTTCGGCAACGACGCGGCGGGCGTCCTCGGCCTCGGCCGGCAGGTCGAACGGGCGGGCGGTGGTGCTGAGGATGTCGGCGCCCTGCTGGATGATGCCGACGGCTGCCATCTGTTCGGATGGGCGGGCGGCCTCGGTGGCGAGGTCGGGTTGTGCACGGAAGTTCCACTCCAGCCGGTACCGGGCGTGCAACGGCGGCTCGTCCGTCGACCAGGAGAACACCCGGCGGCCGGCGGACTCGGTGCGCGTGATCGCGGTCCGGAACGGCAGGGCCTCGGCCGTCATCGACGTTTCCATGCCCCACACGATCGGGTCGACGTCGGCGGGGAAGTCCAGACGGACAGACAGGGAACGGGTCGGGACTCGCACGGCGCGCTGGAACCAGGGGCCCCACCGATCATCGGACACCCGGTAGGAGTACTCGATGACGGCGGTGTCTCCCGGGTAGAGCGGGAAATGCCCCTGGGAGTTCTCGAAGCACAGCCAGACTTCCTTGAGCGCGTCCAGGTCCGTCTTGATCTTCCAGTTCATCGGCTCGCCGTTGCACGTGGCTGACAGCCGCAGGAAGTCCCACCGGAGCGGCTTGGCACGGTAGAGCCGGGCCGATCGTTCGGGGTCACCTGGGTACCGGTCGACGGAGATTCGCATCAGGTACTGGGTGATCGGCTCGGTGCCGGTGTTCACGATCCGGCGGACCTGGTGGGCGTAGTACGTGGCGTCGTCGTACCGCAACGTCGCCTCGTCCACCTCGACGATGAGCCCACCGGGCGACGCGGCTGGCCTGGCGGCGTGTGCCGGTGCTGGCGTGGCGGTCGGGGTTGCCTGGGTCGGGAGTGCCTGCGGGGCGGCCGTCTCACGGGCCGCTTCCCAGCTGCGGGGGGCGAGTCCGAAGTACCCGCCGGGGATGCGTAGGGCGTCCGCGATGCGCTCGATGAGGTCCAGGGAGGCGATGCGGTCTTCGCCGCGCACGATCCGGCTGACCCGCGACTGCGACAGGCCGTCGATCGGTGAGGAGATCCGGTCCTGGCTGGCGCCGTCGTACTTGCGCATCAGGCGGAAGATCATGCCGAAGTCGCGGACGGAGCAGGCGGTGCGGAACTCCGGTCGGGCCAGCAGTTCGGGCGACACCCGGTAGGAGCCTGTGGGCAGCTCGGGTGCCTGTGCCATGGGTCCTGACCTCCACATCCCGCCGGACGCTGGCGCTCACGGCGGGTGGTGTGAGCGGGACAGCACGCACAGACTAACCCGACTATGCCAAACCGGTATGGACCTTGTCGGCCAACCGGTTCCCGACCGTTCGGCAACCGGACGGCAACCGCTCCTCGACCGGCCGTGCCGCGGAATGCGCCACGTCACCCCATACGGGACGTGTATGCAAAGTCGACGTTTCGTAGTCATCCCGGTTCGGGTGAGGCTGGTTCGCAAGCCACCCCGTTCCGCGTCCGAGCGTGGGCGTCCTCCGCGGGGCGGGGTGGCCTTCAGGACCGGTGAGGACGAACAGGGGGTGCGGCGACGTGGCCGATGAGGTGCGAGAAGGCCGGGACAGCGTGCGGCGGACGCCCGGGTTCGCGGTGCGGTGGGCGCATGGCCCGGCGGAGAACGACGGTGAGCCGGGCGTCGGCCTCGTGCCGTGGGGCGGGGATGCCTGGGCGCTGATCGTGCCGGCGGCCTCATCGTCGGCGGCCCTGGCGGACGCGATGGTCGGGATGCCGGACGGGCTGCGGTTCGTGGAGGCGTACGGCGATGTCGACGTGATTCTCGTCTACGCGGCGGCGGGGGTGCGGATGTCACGGCGGGACGTCCCGCGGTCACTGCTGCGGGAGGTACTCGGCGGTGACCCGGCCGCGGTCGGCGACGGCGACGGCCGGTGGATGACCGGGGAGAACGGCGCCGATGAGGCGAAGAGGGCGGAGCTGGTAGACGCGCTGCGCCGTCACACGATCCGCCGCCGGGCCCGGCGAGTGTGGACGCCACCGGCGCTGAGCTGACGTCACGCGCACTCGCCGAACGGGCCGGATCTCATCGGGGGGTCCGGCCCGTCGCCGTGTCAGGGGGCCGCGGGCCCGCCCGGACGGCTGAGAACGTCCTCGATCGCGGTGAGCCTGGTCAGGATCTCGCTGAGGTGGCCTTCCACACGGGTCAGGACGGTGAGGATCTCCCGTCCGCCGGGCTCCACCATCTCGGCCTCGTCGGCCGGCCCGGGGGCGAGTAGCACCTGAATCAGGTGGTCGTCGGGCCACTCCAGGGCGCGGGCGATCGACACGAGAGTCCTGTTCTGCACCCGGCGGCCGGCACCGTGCTGCAACAGGCGCACGGTGGACACCGACACCCCCGACAGCTCGGCCAACTGCTGCTGGCCGACCCGGCGGAGCGACATCCGCTCGTTCAGGGCTGCGGCGACGGCTGCCCAGTCCTCGCCCTCGGCCGGACCTCGCGCGGTGTAGACCCGAGACGCTTTCCGGTCAGACATGAGGCGCATATTAGCCACCGAGCAATCGACCCTTCCTCGGGTATCCGGCACCCATACCAACCTTGCATGAAGGTCACCCCGTACCCGGCAGCGAATAGACCTGTCTCGCATGGCCTTATACCAGGAGAACATACGTCGATCGTCTAGCGGTTGAAACGCGGTTGCCGAGCGATGGATCGTGTATCTCATCGGCCGGAACGACCGGCCGGAGATGACGGTCTGCGATGTGTGGAGGTGGCCTGGTGGCGGTTCCTCGGCGTATTCCGGTGCGGTTCGAGGATGTGTTTCCGCACGGCGCGTACGTGCTGGGTGTGGAGGCGGCGAACGACTTCGACAAGGTGCGGGCGGGCGCGGCGGACCCGCAGCAGCGGGACAAGGAGACCGGCGCCCGGGTCTGGACGGTCCGCGTCCTCGACCCGGACCCGGCCGCCCGGCAGGCGGAGGTCAAGGTGAAGATCCTCGGCGAGACGGCGCCGCTCGTCCCGGACGCGATGCCGGGCACCCCGTTCCGCCCGGTGTTCTTGGACGGGCTGTCGGTGCTGCCGTACGTGGACACCAACAGTTCCAAGCCTCGGCAGGCGTTCTCGCTGCGGGCGGTGGCGCTGCGTCCGGTCGGTCCGGCTCGTCGGACGAACCCGGGGGCGGCGGCATGACGACCGGACCCGGCCTGGATGGCCTGCGCTCGTCGACGCACCTGGGCCTGCATGTGGGCGCGGACTGGTCGGCCCGCTGTCACAGCTACCCGGACAGTGCGCCGATCCTCGCGGTGACCCTCGGCCGCACGACCCTGTCCGTCTCGGCGGCGGGTAGCGCGGTGACGTCGGATCAGGTGGATTTCGCCTACGCGCTGCTCGCCGCGGTGAACGATTACCTGATCGAATGCGAACGGCTCCGGTTCGCCATGCTGGAAACAGTCGAATCCGCGGAGTACCGCGCCGCGTAGCAGGCCCTACGGCTGACCGCTTTGGGGAGACGGCCCGGAACCCGCGTTTGACGGATTTCCGGTTCCGGGCCGCTCTCTGATCTATTTCCGTCTCCCTCCCTCCCTCCCTCCCTTCCTTCCTTTCGCGCGCTCTAAAAAGGGTGGTATTTGGCATGTCCAGGATCAACGGCGACCGGGGGTTGCCGCGTATTCCGTCCCGGCCGGATCGGATGCGGGTCCCGCTGTGGATGCTGTTCGTGGCGGTGGCCGGTAAGGGCTTGGTGCTCGGGGTGCGCTGGTGCTGGCGGCACCGGATCGCCGTGCCGCTGGGCTTGGCGCTCGCCGTGTTTACCCACCGGTTCGGCCTGCTGGGCCTGGTGGCGCTCCTCGTCGCCGTCGCGCTGGTCTCGGTGGTATGGCGGCGGGTGCATCCGCGGTCGTTCGGCTGGCTGGCCCGGTGGGTACGGGCCCGGGTCCGGCTGGCGTTCGTCTACCGGCGCCGGTGGCGCCCGGCAATGGTGCACACCGGCCTGGCCATCCGCATGCCGGCGTCCAACGGCGACCAGGTGACGTTCGACGAGTTCTTCCCGCGGATCCGCTCGATCCGTTCCACCGGGGCGGCCGATGTCCTGCGGGTGGAACTGCTCCCCGGCCAGACCCCGGAACAGTGGGCGGATCAGGCCGAAGCACTGCGGCACGTGTTCCGGGCCCGGCGCTGCCAGGTCCAGGCCGAAGAACACCGGTTTGTCCGGCTGCACTTCCACTACCGCGACACCCTGACCCGGCCAGTTCGTCCGACGCGGCTCGACCACCCGGGCCCGGTCATCGACCACGACGCCGATGATCTGCACGGCGAGAACGCTGACCGCGGCTGGGATGACGATGTCCTCGACGACGGACCCGCGGCGAGTGACGCCCGTGCCACGGCGGGTCCGCTCGTCGAGGGCCTGTCCGCGGTGCCTGTCGGCCGGCGTGAGGACGGATCCCCGTGGACCCTGCCCGTCCGCGGGACCCATGTCCTCGTCGCGGGCGCGACCGGCGCGGGCAAGGGCTCGGTGCTGTGGTCGATCATCCGCGGCCTGGGCCCGGCGATCCGTGCCGGCCTGGCGGAACTGTGGGTCTGCGACCCCAAGGGAGGGATGGAACTTGCCTTCGGGGAACCGCTGTTCACCCGGTTCGCCACCACCACAGACGAGATCGCCGATCTCCTCGACGACGCGGTCTCGGTCATGCAACAGCGCACGGCCCGGCTGCGAGGCCGGACCCGGCTGCACACCCCCACGACCGTTGAGCCGCTGATCGTCCTGGTCGTCGACGAAATCGCCTCCCTGACGGCGTACGTCACCGACCGGGACGTGAAGAAGCGGATCGGTGCGGCGCTGCCGCTGCTGCTCTCCCAGGGACGCGCGCCCGGTGTCGTGGTCCTGGCCGCGGTCCAGGACCCGCGCAAGGAAGTGCTCCCGTTCCGGGACCTGTTCCCGGTCCGGGTCGCGCTGCGGATGACCGAACCGGAACAGGCTGACCTTGTCCTCGGCTCCGGCGCCCGGGACCGCGGCGCGCGGGCGGAGGAGATCCCGGTCTCGCTGCCCGGCGTCGGCTACGTGCTCGCCGAAGGACAACCCGAACCGGTCCGCGTCCGCGCATCGTACGTCGACGACACGGAGATCAGCCGCACCGTGCTGGCCTACCGGCCACCCCCGGCCCTCGGCGGCTGGGTGCCCGACCTGAGCCCCTACCTCGACGACACGCCCGATCGCCCGGACGGCGGTGGCAGTGCCGGTGGCTGGGTTCCGGACCTCGACCCCTACCGGGACGGCACGGACAGCGGCCCGGCGGGATGGACCCCGAACCTCCGGCCGTTTCAGGAGCCCGGCGGCCCGGACGCGAACGGGTCTGCCGGCTGGGGGGATGCTGCTTGACCGGCCCCATCACTCTCCCGTCCAGTGCGGCTTCTTCCCCTGGCCGTGACGATCGTGACGATCGACCAGCGCGGCCCGGATCCCGGGAAGCACGAATGCGCATGCCCCTGGCCCGACAGGTCGTCGAAGCCGTCGCCGTGGAGAACGGCGTGTGCGTCCGGCCCATGGCGATGCGGCGCACCAACCTCGACACCGGCGAAACCGAGATCATCCCCGTGCCCTGCGGGGCCACCCTTGCCAGCAAATGCCCGTCGTGTGCGGAACGGGCGCGGCGGCTGCGGATGGCGCAGTGCACGGCAGGCTGGCACCTCGACGACGAACCCGTTCCCGACCCGGACCCCCCGACGGACGATGCGAAGGTTCTTGCCGGGTTCCGTGCGGATCTCGAAGTCGTCCGGCGGGACGCTGAACGCGACGGCGACCCGGCGGGCGTGGCGGAGATCGACGAACTAATCGGCCAGGTGGACGACGAACTCAACGCCCTGGGCGTGCGCGGCAAGGCCGCACCGGACAACCGGGATCGTCCTCGTCGGGCACGCTCGACCCGGCGGCGGCAGGACGCACCCGACCTGCCCCGGCTCCCAGTGGAAAAGCGGACGATCGGCCGAACCTACGAAGCCCCGGACGGCACGGCCTGGCGGCCGTCGATGTTCCTCACGCTGACCTGCGACACCTACGGACGCGTGCGCAGCGACGGCACGCCGGTGGATCCGGGCTCGTACGACTACCGGCAGGCGGCCCGCGACGCCATCCACTTCCCCAAGCTGATCGACAGGTTCTGGCAGAACCTGCGCCGGTGCGTCGGCTGGGACGTCCAGTACTTCGCCGCACTCGAACCGCAACGGCGGCTCGCTCCGCACCTACACGCGGCGATCCGGGGCACGATCCCGCGGGTGGTGCTCCGCCAGGTGGCGGCGGCAACATACCAGCAGATCTGGTGGCCATCGTGCGACCGGCCGGTCTACCCGGACACGGCGCTCCCGACCTGGGACACGGACAGCGGCGCCTACCTCGACCCGGACACCGGGGAGGCACTGCCGACGTGGGATGAGGCCCTCGACGCCATCGGCCCGGACGACAAACCCGCACACGTCGTCCGCTTCGGCCCGCAACTGCGCGCGGACGGGGTCACCGCGAACTCGGCGCACACCGGCCGGATGATCGGCTACCTGTGCAAGTACCTGACCAAAAGCCTCGACACCTGCCACGACACCGCCACCGACGCACACCGGCGCCACGTCGAACGGCTCGCGGACGCGCTACGGCACGAACCGTGCTCTCCCACCTGCGCCAACTGGCTGCGCTACGGCGTCCAGCCACGTAACCCGAAACCGGGCCTCGTCCCGGGCCGGTGCCGCGGCAAGGCACACCGGCGGGAGACACTCGGCTTCGGTGGCCGGCGGGTCCTGGTCAGCCGGAAATGGTCCGGCAAGACCCTGGCCGATCACCGGGCCGACCGGATCGCCTGGGTCCGCGAACAACTCGAAGCCCTCGGCGACACCGGCAACGGCCCGGCTGGTCCTGGCGCCGATCCGGCCCGGACGGTCTGCACCCTGCTGCGGCCCGGCGACCCGGCCGCGCCTCGACGCGAACACCTGCTGTTGCAGGCCGTCGCGCAACGCCGCGCCTGGCGGGCACAGCTCGACGCGGCCCGCGCGGCGGCACCCGGCGGGCTTCCGGCAACCGGCCCACCGGCCCCGGCCGCCGCTGCCTGATACCTCGTCCCGACTCGTCCGGAAGGCGACCGTGACCAAGCTGCTTGTGACACCGACGGAAGCCGCGGAGATCCTCGCGGTCAGCCGGAGCACCGTGTACGAACTGCTCGCCGCGGGCGCGCTGGAATCCGTGCGGATCGGCCGGTCCCGGCGGATCCCCCGTGCCGCGCTCGACGCCTACGTGGCTCGGCTCCGCGGGCTCGACGCGGCGGCGTGAGGTGCCCTACGCCTGCGGCGGTGTCGGGAGGTCCGGCCGGTGTTCGGCAATCCAGGCTTCGACGTCGGTGGTCTGCCAGATGTGGCCGGCGGCAAGGGTGGCGTGCGGTTTCGGGAAGGTCGGGTCCTCCTTCAGGAGCTGGTTCACCCGGGTACGGCCTACCCCTAGCCGCTGCGCGATCTCCGCCGCTCCCATGAGCGGTTGCGTCATGCACGCAGACTACTGGACGACCGTCCAGACACCGGGTACCGTTGGCGGCACTGGACGATCGTCCAGTCACGAGAAAGCGGTCCCGGCGGGTGCGCCAACACCCAACCGGGACCTTGATCCCAATCCTGAGTACACAGGAGTTGAGACCCATGGCTATCTTCTCGTCTGGCGGCTTCGGTGCCTGGCGCACCCCCGGCGACGGCGACTCTCCGCTGATCGCGACCCGCACCCTGGACACCGGGGAGCACGAGCTGACGATCCGTCCCGGCGCCGATGTCGGCGACCTGGTAGCGATCCTGGGCACCCTGCCCGCGGACGCCTTCTTCACGGAGCACTTCGGCGACGTCGACGCGGTGCTCGTCTTCCGGGCGGTGCCTGACGAGGGCGCACCGGCCTGGACGATGGCGAAGTTGTCCGGCGGCCCGGGAGCGGCCAGCATCACCCGCGCATAACGGCACTCCTGCCTGCTCTACCCCCTCATTCTTTTCCCGTTCTCTGGTGGCGTTTCCAGCTGTCGGGGTGTCGGACGGGTCCAGGGTCGACCGAAGGTCGATCGCGTAGCGACGCCGTAGGCGCCCTGGACGCGGCCGGCGCCCCGACAGACCATTCCAACGCCAGAGAACGGAAACCCCACCCGCACCGGGCAACGCCACCTGCGGCCCGCGTGCCCCTCCCCGTTCTTCCCTCGGCAAGGAGCTGACTTCGTCATGCCCACCGACCACGACGAACACCCGACGATGAGCCTGCAACAGGCTCTCCGGGAGCACCTCGACCGTGCCCGCACCCGGCAGGGCCGGCTCTACCCACAGCCGGACGGTGAGTCCAAGTTCGCCTGCGACATGGGCGACAGCCGCTACGGCTGTGCCTGGTGCGACAACATCGAATGGCCCGACGGTAACCCGCTGGACGTAGCCTGATGGCCGCGGGAGACGACGCCGGAAACGACCGGCGCAAGCGGCGGCGCTCGCACGGCGAAGGGGCGCTATTCCAGCGGGCGAGTGACGGCCTGTGGGTCGGCCGGATCGACCTCGGTTGGGAGGGCGAGAAGCGCACCCGCAAGACCGTGTACGGCAAGACCGAGAAGGAATGCCGGGGCAAGCTCGACAAGGTCCGGCGGGCGGCCGAACTCGGCGTCAACGTCACCGCGGAGCGGCGAACCATCGCCGTCTGGCTGGACGAGTGGCTCGAACTCAAGAAGGGTGACGGAACCCGCGCGTCGACGCTGCGAGCCTACCGCTGGCTGATCAACGCGCACATCGTGCCGGTAATCGGCCGGATCCAGCTCGACAAGCTGACCCCGCTGGACGTCCGGCGGCTCGTGACCTCGGCGAGGAACGCGGGCCTCGCCCCCGGCAGCGTCCGCCACGTGCACAGCCTGATCCGCAACGCGCTGGCCGAAGCCGAGCGGCTCGACCTGGTCGCGCGCAACGTGGCGAAGGCAGTCAAGGCGCCACCGGTCCCGCATCGCCAGGTCCGGGCGCTGCACCCGGACGAAGCTCGGCGGCTCGTGGACGTCCTGCGCGGTGAGCGCCTGGAAGGCGTCTTCTCCTGCGGGCTGATGCTCGGCCTGCGCCGTGGGGAGATCCTCGGCCTGCGCTGGGCGGACGTCGACCTCGACGGCGCGACGCTCCACGTCCGCCAGACCCTCCAACGGGTCGACGGTTCGCTGATGTTCGTCCCGGCGAAGACGGAACGCTCCCACCGTCGCCTGCCCATCCCTCCGCGACTGGTGGCGATCCTGCGGCGGCACCGGGCCACCCAGGCAGCAGAGCGGACCGGCCTCGGCGACGCCTGGACGGAAACCGGGCTCGTCTTCACCTCGTCGATCGGCACCCCGTTGGAGCCGCGGAACGTCAACCGGCGTTTCGACGTCCTGCGCAAGGAAGCCGGGCTGCCGTGGCTGCGGCTGCATGACCTACGGCACGCCTTCGCCTCGATGCTCTTCGCTGAGGGCGTGCCGGCCCGGACGGTCATGGAGCTGCTCGGGCACTCCACGATCCAGCTCACCATGAACACCTACACGCACGTGATGCCGGAGACCCAGCGCGACGCGGTCGGCCGCCTCGACCGGATCTTCAGCGACCGGGCGGACGGGGACGACACCGAAGAGGGCGCCGACCCGGCGGACGACGAAGACGGCGAGAACGAGGGGAACGGCGGGGAGAAGCTCGCGGGCTGACCGTGTACCCGAATAAACCGGCGATGCCCCGGGATGACCGTGAACTTTGCGGCGCCCGGGGCCTTTGCCATTCGGGCACGGAAGGCTTTGGGTACAAAGTTAGGTACAGAACCCTTTTGGGAATCACTACCGAGACCCAAAAGGCCTGGTAGATACGGGTGCACCGGCAGGACCACAATAAGAACCGGACGATCTTGGTTGAGGGCCCTGAGATCGTCGTCCGTCCGGTAGGGAGACGTGTCCTGACCAGGGATGACGCATGAGGGCCCCGGACGGCACCAGTCCGGCCGGTGCTCCGGCCGTGGACGTGCCGGCCCAGAGCAAGGACATCGCGGTCACCCTGGTCACGTTGATCATGGCGCTGGTTGTTGGGCTGACGTTCTTGTTCGGCTTCGGCAATGTCCTCCAACTCGGGCTTCGGTTGGGGGTGCCGATCTGGATCGCGCCGCTGGTAGCCCCGGCCGTTGACCTGTCCGTGGTGGGGCTTTTGCTCGGGACCCGGCAGTTGGCTTTGCGGGGCGCTCCCATCGAGCTTCTGCGTCCGGCCCGACGGCTTCTGGTGTTCTCCAGCATTGTCACGCTGGCGCTCAATATCGCCGAGCCGGTGATCGCGGGTGACTATGCGAAGGCCGCGTTCGACAGCGTCGGTCCGTTCCTGCTGATCGGCTGGAGTGAGGTCGGCCCAGGCTTGTTGCAGGCCATGCGCCACCCGGCCGAAGGCTCCCAGAATCCTCCCTCATGCCCGCCGGCTGCTGTGGACGCCACGCCGCCGGCACCGGCGCCAACCGCCGACGGCGGCATCACCGCCCCGCCGTCGGCCGCGCCGGAGGTTCCTCGGCAGCGTCGGCCCGCCACGGCTTCGGGTGGGCTGTCCGACGAGGAGTGGCTGGCATGGGCACGGCGCGAGGACGCCCTGTACTGGGAGGAGAACCACCGGCCGATCTCCTCGGACGAGCTGCGTAGGCGACTGCACGTGGGCTCGAAGCGGGCCCGGAGCCTGGTCACGCAGCTGCGCGCCGAGGCCCGCCGCGTTCTGGACGAACACAGTCCTGCCGGTGCTCCTGCTACGGGTGGCCCCCTCCTGTCCAGCCACCCCGACAGCGACGGAGACGGAGACGGCGTGGAGCTAGTCGAGATCGGGCCGGCGGAGCCGGCAAACCCGCCGGGTGTGCTCGCCGCGGTCGGATGACGGCCCCCGCCCGTACGGGCGGGACCAGCGTGCACCGGCGGTCCGCGCCGGGCCGGCAGACGCCGGCCCGGTCACCCCCGCCTCTGCGGAGCACTGGCCCCACCCCTCCAGCCCCGCCCGCCCGTCGACCGCCGCCCGCGTCACCGTCCAGGGAGACACCACACGTGATCACGAATCCTCCGCAGCAGAAGCATCTCGGCCGCCGCACCTACGCCCGTCCCGCCGCCCGCACCGTCGCCGGCAGTGAGCACCAGCTGTGGCTGGCCCACCACCTCACCCCCCGGGACCGGTGGATCACCCGAATGCTGCACGAGCACCGGGTCCTGACCACCCACCAGATCGTCGAACTCGGCTGGACCAGCCGCCGCGCGGCGAACCTGCGCCTGCTGGAGCTCTACCGCTGGCGCGTCCTCGACCGGTTCCAACCGCTGGTGCCCTCCGGGTTGGCACCCATGCATTACATCCTCGACGTCGCCGGCGCGGCCGTGCTGGCGCATGAGGACGGCCTGGACCCGAAGAAGATCGGCTACCAGCATGATCGGGCGAAGGGCATCGCCCACTCCCTGCACCTGGCGCATCGGGTCGCGGTCAACGGCATGTTCACCCGCCTTATCCACCACGCCCGCCAGCCCGGCGCCGCGGGCACGCTGACCGCCTGGTGGCCGGAAGAACGCTGCGCCCGGCATTTCGGCGACATCGTCCGCCCCGACTCCTTCGGACGCTGGACGGCCCGCGGCGGCACCGTGGTCGAGTGGTTCCTGGAACTGGACTACGGCACCGAACCCCTGCACCGTGTCACCGCCAAACTCACCCACTACCAGCAGCTCGCCACCAGTACCAGAATCGCTACCCCGATCCTGCTGTGGACCACCACCGCCCGCCGGGAGGCCCGGCTACGCGCAGCGATGGCGCAGACGCTGCACAACCTCGACCGACCCGAGCTGGTGCCGGTCGCGACCACCGCGGCCGACCTCACCCCACCCGACCAGCATCTCGACCCCACCCCGGCCCGCTGGCTTCCCCTGACCACGACCCGGCCCGGCCGGCTCGGGCTGCACCAGCTCCCCGACGTCCCGCCGCACCTGCGCCCCACCGCCCGCCAGGACGACGCCGCCGGCCCGTCGGACCCATCCGGCCGGCTGCACCCGCCGGACCCAATGCCACCCACCAGCCTGCATCCCGCCGCCTGACCGGGACCACGCCCATCCGTGCTGATGGTGTCTGCCCGCCGGTCTTGCGGCCGGCGGGCAAGGCACCGCCGGCGCGGGAGAAGACCCACTCCGACCGGGTCTCCGGACGGTCGGGACGCCGGCAGCCCCGTATCAGAGTGACGGGGCATGTACGGCGCCACCACCCGCCGCACCGGCCCGAGAAGAAAGGGAGACGGCCGCGGACGGTCGGGACGACGCTCGCCCCGCATGAACAAGTAGAGGCCCGACACCGGCCAGGGCACGACCCCGGCCCGGTCGGGCACGGGGATCACGAGAGAGGACTGTGCCGTGAACGCTGACACTTGGACGCTCGTCGAGGACATCACCAACCGCGTGCAGCGCGCCGTGCGCGCCGGGGACTACCCCGCCATCCTGGGCCTGCAGGGCGACCGGAACCTGTTCCTCAGCGACTATCCCTACCTGACCAGCTGGGCGACCGCCCTCGCGTTCGAGATCCGTGCCGCCGCCACCGCGAAGGCCATCCACACCCACCGCTGGGTTCTCGCCGTCCCCCAGGTCTGGTACGACGACGGCGAGATCATCCAGGCCCGGCCGCTGTACACCGCACCGCTCCAACCCGGCGAGACCGAGACGATCAGCTGGATGAGCTATGACGCCACCGACGGGGTCGACTACGGCCGCGTCGAGTTTGCGCGCCGCCCGGACGGCCAGCCCGTCTTCGACGACCTCGAATACTTCACCAGCCCCGTCCAGCCCCTGCCCCGCCACCCCGGCGGCGCCCTACACCGCCTCCTCATCGCCGACATCGACCTCAGCGAGATCACCCCATCCGTGCCCACACGACGCTGACCACACGCACCCGGTGCGGACCGCAAGCACGGACAGTGCCGGCGGGTGGGCAGGTGTAGCGACGCTGATCATGCTCCTGGCCGACGAGGAGATCGCCGTTCATTTCAATCACCCATCGGCTGGCTGGCCACGTTGTGCCGCCGCACGGTGAGCACCGCCGAGTGAACAGCGGTCCCGTTCAGTGGCGGAAGGCAGCCGCAACCATGGAATCTCCATGTAGGCACGCACCCAGAGGCTGGGGTCAGGTGGTTCTTCGACGGCCTCGACCTCGTCGAACTCGGGCCTCCTCTCGACCGTGCAGACGGGGGCGAAGCTCCCTCGCCGCCGACACGGTCGTGGCCTGCTCGCCGGGGGAACGGGGCGGGGGCATGCCGAGACCGACAACAACCCGAGCTAGTTAGGTTAGGCTAACTTTCATGACCATGGGGAAGGTGTCCGCGGCGGAACTGGACGAGGTGTCCTCGACACTGCTCACCCCGCTGTACGGGCGTGCGTACGGGCAACGCTTCGCGCCCAAGGCCCGGTTCACCGATCCGATGGCCGCCCAGCTTCTGCAGGCCGTCGCGTTCGACGACAGTCGAGTCCTGTCCGACCGATCCAACAGTGGCGGCACGATCTGGCGTTCCCTCGTCCTGGACAGGCTGACCGTGGCATTCGCCCGCCGTCACGACCGCCCGGCGATCGTCACGGTCGGCGTGGGGCTGTGCACCCGCCTCTACCGTCTGGCCGGGCAGGTGCCCGACTCCGCGAGCTGGGTCGGTATCGACTCGCCGGAGGTCATCGACATCCGCCGGCGGCTGCTACCCGACGAACCGATGACGCTCGGCGCCGCGTCCGCCACCGAACCCGGCTGGCTCGACACGTTCGACCTGGCCGGACGGCCGGTGCTCCTGATCGCAGAAGGTGTGATCATGTACTTCGGCGCGGCGGGATTGCGGATTTTCCTGACCGAGGCCCTGCGCGCAGGTTCCGGCACCGAACTCGTCGCCGACTACTTCCACCCCCGCATCGCCCACAGCGACCGCCACCCGATCGTCAAGGCCACCGGCGCACGGTTCCGCTCCGGTGCCCGCGACGGAGCGGCACTGGCACACCTCGTCCCCGGCTGGGCCCTGGTGGACGAGCACCCCGCGATGGAACGCATCAGCCCCGCCCACCGCCTGGCAGCCACAGCGTTCCGACTCGCAAGCCTCGGTGGCCGGCCCTACGCCGTCGCCCACCTCCGCGCAGCGCCCTGACCCCGCGCTCGCAGTGCATCTGCTCCCGGGACAGGCACTCTCACCCCGCAACGCATCGACGATCAGCTCGTGCCGGACGGGGCCGGGAGGAGTGTCAGCTCACCGCATCGGTAGGCTGCCGCCCGTGGTGGAGTTGAGTGACGCCGAGCTGGATGCTCTGGTCGAACGTGCCGTCGTCGACGCCTACGGCGAGGACGAACAGCTCACAGCCTTCCACACAATGATCGAAGACAGTCTCGCGGTTCCCTTCCAGACCACCGTCCTGGGTGTGGAGGTGACCGTCACGGGGATCGGTCTGCTGCCTGGGAGCGGTATCGTGGCGATCTGCGCACGTGGGAGACACCGCCAGGCGATCGGCATCCTGGACCTGCCGCTACCCACCCCGCCCCCGGCAGGGGCGGAATGGATCCACGCCTACCGGCACTGGGCGCCCTGACAACGCGACGACACAGGCAGGCTGAACGGTGTCCGAATACCAGTACTACGAATTCCTGGCCCTCGACCGCCCCCTGAACGAACGGCAACAGGCCGAGGTTCGGACACTATCCACCCGGGCCCGTATCACCGCCACCCGTTTCACCAACGAATACCACTGGGGCAACTTCTCCGGCGATCCACACACAATGATGGAGCGCTACTACGACGCCCATCTCTACCTCGCCAACTGGGGCACCCACCGTCTCATGCTCCGCCTGCCCCGCACCCTGCTCGACCTCACCGTCGCCGAGCGGTACTGCGTTGACCCGCACGTCACCGCCTGGACCACCCGGCAACATCTTCTCCTTGACCTGACCAGCGACAACGAGAGCGAGGACTGGGTCGAAGACGCCGAGGACTCGCTGTCGGCGATCGTCGGCGTCCGCGCCGAACTCGCCGCCGGCGACCTACGCCCGCTCTACCTGGCCTGGCTGGCCGGCTACGGAACCTGGGAACGCGACGAGAACGCCTTCGACGACGAGGAAGAGAACGACCCCGAACCGCCGGTACCCGCCGGGTTGGACACCCTCACCGCGCCTCAGCGGGCCTTGGCGGACTTTCTGCGCCTCGACGCCGACCTGCTCGCCAGCGCGGCCCAGGCCAGCCCACCCACACCACCGGTCAAGGAAGACCCCCGCGCACTGGCCAGATGGATCAAGGGTCTTCCCTCCCACGACAAGGACACGCTCCTCCTCCACATCGCGCAGGGCCACGGCACCCGAGTTCAGGCGGAGATGCTGCGACGCTTCCGCGGCGAACCCGACAGCGACAGAAACGACCACCCTCGACGCACCGTCGCTCAACTGCTGGACACCGCCGCGGGTATCCGCCAGGAACGCCACCGGCGCACCGAGGCCGCGCGCGCCGAGTAGAAGACCCACGGCACCCAAGCATGGCGACTCGGGAAACAATTTATAAATAATCTAATGGGATATTTATTGCTCCTTTTTTATCGTCGACACGGACCTGCAGCGACATCGCCCGAAGGTCGTGAGATGGAAAGGTTCATTACTTCTTGGATGACTGTGGTGTCCCATCCAAAGGTTCTACAGGGTCCGTGTTGACGGTGAAACCGAGGTGTGTGTAGGAGCGGGCGCGTTTGCGTGACATGGCGGTGAGGACGGGGATCTCGGTGTCGATGTAGTCGTGGACTTCGATGCTGGTCTTGGCGGGGTGGTCGCGCAAGATGCGTCCGATGTACTGGACCATGCTGCCTTTGAAGGAGACAGGGTGTGCGAGGAAGAGGGTGTCCAGGCGGGGGCAGTCGTAGCCTTCGCCGACGTAGCGGTCGGTGGCGATGACCAGCAACGGGAGACCGTCGGCAGGCGGGTCGGCGAGCAGGGCGAGGGTTTCTCGTAGCTCGGCGGGTTTCCGGGTGGCGTACAGCGTGTGGGGCTGGTGGCCGTGGGCGCGGAGCAGGTCGGCGAGGGCGTCGACGTGGCTGGTGCGTCGGGTGAGGACGAGGCAGTTGCGGCCCGCGGTGACCGCGGTGTGGACGTCTGCGCAGATCAGCTGATTGCGGGGGGTGTCCTCGGTGAGGGCGGTGAAGACCACGGAGGTGATCGCCCCCGGTTTGGTGGTGTCGGCACTGTCGGGGAGGGTGAAGTCGGTGTGGTGGAGGTGGACGATGCGCGCTGCCGGGTCGGGATCGGCGGGGTTGACCATGGGGATGGTGTGGCGCCTCGGGCCGCAGTGCATGAAGATGACCGGTCCGAGGCCGTCGCGGCGGTAGGCGGTGGCAGTCAGGCCGATCCAGCGGCGGGCGGGGATGCGGCGGACAGCTTTCTCCACGGTGGGGGCGCCGGCATGGTGGGCCTCGTCGACGATCACCAGCCCATAGTCGGGGAGGCGGTTGGCCGCTTCGTCCGCGCGGGCCAGGGTCTGCATCATGGCCAGGTCGATGATGCCGGTCGGCTTGTTCTTCCCGCCGCCGATCTGCCCGATCTGGTCGGGGGTGATGTCGAGGTAGGTGGTGAGGCGGTCGCGCCACTGGTCCATCAGGGGTGCCCGGTCGACCAGGATCAGAGTCGGGGTGCGGTGATGGGCGATCAGCGCGCAGCCCATGACCGTCTTTCCTGATCCGGGCGGGGCTTCGAGGACACCCAGGTCGTGGTGGGTGAGGGCGGTGACCGCGGCCGGCTGGGCGTCACGCAGCGTGCCGGTGAAGGAGACCGTGATGGGTGGCGGGTCGGCGCGACGGTCGGTGATCTTTAGCTGGCTGCCGGCGTCGCGGACGAGAGCGGCGGCGTTGTCGGCCATGGCGCGGGGCAGGTGGAGGAACTCCAGGTCCTCGACGTAGCAGCGGATGAACCGGGGGGTGTTCCAGTTCGAGATCCGCAGGTTCTCGTTCTTGTAGAACGCCGGGTTCGCCAGGGACGCGGCGTGTTTGAGCGTGGCCAGCAGCGACGGGGGCAGGCCGGCTCGTCGTAGGGCGAGCATCCCGCCCCACTCGGCGTGGATCGTCGGCGGTGGTGCCGGCTCGTGGGCCAGCGAGGGACGGAACCAGCGGGCGTCAGCGCCGACCGTGACCGGCCGCATGTCCGCGACCAGACGGCCTACCTCGGTGCGGGGGCAACGTCCCACCTCGGCGAGGAACGCCCACTGGTCGTCGTGTGGGGCGAAGGTGTCCGGGTCGACGAACACGGTCCTCCCGCGGGCGCGGCGTTCCTTCTGCAGCGGCAGAGCGATCAGGTTCCCCAGTCCTTCACCGGCGGCGGGCAGATGGTCCTGGGCGGGGAAGAAACGGTCGTAGCTGTCGAGACCGAGGCCGCCGCGTACGGCCATCGCCTCGCGCAGCAGCGCGAACCCGACCGCCCGGGCGTCCAGTGCCGGCACCGGCTCGTCGAAGAAGGTCCAGACGTGGGCGCCCTGCCCGGAGCGGGAGATCTCCACCGCCACCGGCACACCCGCGGATCGGGCGGCGTGGGCATAGGCCTGCGCGTCGAGCTGCCAGTCGGTACCGTCGAAATCGCAGGCCAGCAGCCGGCAGGTGTCATCGGCCAGCATCGGGTACAGGCCGATCGTCACCGCGCCGGACAGGTGGTCGCGCAGCACCGCGTCGGTCAGCGGCCGGTACCGTCTGGCTTTGCGTGCCTGCTCCCAGCTCTGTCCGGGCTCCCGGTCGAGCACAGGAGACCACCCGGTCCGTCCCTCGCGTTCCCACCGGCGGGCGTACACATCCTCGCGGCCGACGAACAACGACCGGAACAGCGCGACCCGCTCGGCGGCGACACGTTCCACATCCACCCGCGTCCCGGCCCCCACCGGCCCTGAGACGGCTGGCATCAACTCGGCCGGCTGCGGCGGACGGCCCTCCGCCACCGTGGCCAGCCGGAGCACCTCCGCGCGCAGCCCCGCGATCTCCGCCCGCAGATCGGCGAGTTCCTCCGCGCAGGAACACGCGGCCACAGCGGGGACCGCGGATCCTCCCGGTAGGGACATAACCCGATTGCACCACGACGAGACTGACAGCAACGAGGGGACGGCCCGGGCGGCGGCAGCACGAATCAAACGAGGCGCGAGACAATCCTGACGCGCGACGCCTACCAGACACCCTGCGGTGCAAACAACCACGCCGACGGTCTACAGACACTCTGGCAGCGCCTCGGCTCACCTGGCGGGCGACATGGACGGCTCCCCAATGACACCGGCCCTCTGTGCCAGCCCAACCATCGCGACTGGCACGAGCAGCACGACTCACCAGGGTGAACGGCCCGACCGGCGTCATCAGCCCCACCGACATAACCGGCGGAGTCAGAACGTGGCGGAGCCTCCGAACGGGGTTGCTCGGAGGCTCCGTGGTGGGTGGTCTCAGACATCCCATGTTTTTGGATGTCAAGCGGCGGCGTCGAGCGTGACGTTCTGTGGCCAGGCGGTTGCTTCGTTGTAGGCGGTCTGGGTCTTGAGGCAGCCATGGAGGATGCCCACGAGGCGGTTACCGAGCTGGCGGAGCGCGGCGTGGTGACCGGCGCCGCGGGCGCGCAGGGCGTCGTAGTAGGCGCGGGCGCCGGGTGAGGCGCCCAGGGCGCAGAAGGCCTGCTGGTGCAGGGCGTCGGCGAGCCGGTGGTTGCGGGCGTAGCGGGCCAGGGCGACCTTCTTCTTCCCGGACGCGCGGGTGATCGGGCTGGTCCCGGCGTAGTTCTTCCGCGCCTTCGCGTTGGTGTAGCGGTCGGGGTCGTCCCCGAACTCCGCGAGCACCCGGGCGGCGAGGACCGGCCCCAGGCCGGGCTGGGACCGGTAGACCTCAGCGTCCGGGTGCTGGCCAAAATGGGCATCGACCTGCTCGGCGAGCCGGTCGATCTCGGCGTTGAGCGTGCCGATCAGCGCGGCCTGGGCACGGACGACCGCCGCGTAGGCGCCGGCGATCACCGGGGACACGGGCAGCTGCCCGGCCTGGAACGCGGCCCTGATCTTCCGGGACTTCTCGGCGATGTCGCGGCGGCGGGCCCGCTTCAACGCCGCGGAGAGCTGCGCGATGGTCAGCCGCCGGGCCAGCTCCGGTGTCGGTGCCTTGGCGAGCAGTTCCAACGTGTCCGGGGCGGCCAGGTCGTCGAACACGGCCACGGCGGCCGGGAACGACTCCAGCAGCGCCGCGCGCAGCCGCTGGACCTGCCTGGTGCGGTCCCAGATGAGCGTCTGGTGGGCCCGGGCGGTGATCTTTACTGCCTCCGCGAGCTCGCTGTCGCCGGCGACGGCCCGCAGCTGGTGGCGGTCGGTGCGGACCATGTCCGCCAGTGCGTGCGCGTCCCCGGCGTCGCTCTTGGCCCCCGACGTCGAGTACCGCTCCCGGTAGCGGGCGGCCTGCAGCGGGTTCACCGCGATCACCTGGTAGCCGGCCGCGACCAGCGCGGACACCCACGGTCCGCGGTCGGTCTCGATCCCGATCACCACCTGGGCCGGGTCGGCGTCCTCGGGTAGGTGCGCACCGACCAGCTCGTGCAGCCGGGTGATCCCGGCCAGCCCCTCCGGCAGCCGCGCCTTCACCAGCCTGCGGCCCGCCTCGTCCTGCACCTCCACATCATGATGATCCTCAGCCCAGTCATCCCCGACGAACAGCACCGACATCCTCCCGACCCGCACACGGACAGGTTCAGCAGCCGGGGAGAGCCACCAGCGGACTAATGGTCAAGTGCTCACACCGCCACCGGCCGGCACGACATCCCATCAGCGGTCACCTCTCCCGACCACCAGCGGGGACACGGTCTGACACTAGGACTCGACTCGGTCCAGTCGTTGGGAGTGCTCACCCGCTGGCGGCTACCGGCACCGAGCCTGCCCTATGCCGACCCGGTAGCTCCCATTAGT
>NZ_KB893762.1 GCF_000374165.1 Parafrankia elaeagni | reverse complement strand
GGACTGCCGGGACTGCCGGTCCCGCCCGACGGCTCGCGGTCGGTGCGGTCGGTGCGGTCGGCAGCGGAACCAGCGGCACCGGGCGGCGGAACCTGCATGGCGGGTACGGCTGGCGGGGCTGGGCGCACGGGCGCCCGCGCGACAGCGGGTGGCGGTACGGCAGCTGTGTAGCCCGCGGCCCTGACCTGGGCGACCAGGTGCTCGGTCGGCAGCGTGACCGGGAAGCTGATCTTCGCTTTCTCGGTCGCGTAGTTGACCGTCGCGGTCACGCCGTTGATCTTGTTCAGCGTCCGCTCGACGCGAGCCGCGCAGGATGCACAGGTCATCCCGCCGATCACCAGGTCGACCTCACGTCGTTCGGTGGCCGTTGGGCTCATCGGATCTCCCACAGGAACATGGTTGGCGGGACGGGAACGGTCAGCGGGACACGATCAGTGCGTGTGTTGCGGCGGGCGCGTCCCGACAGGGCCGGGCGTGGAGACGCCCCCGCCCTCGGCCACCGTCATGGTGAACTCGGCCGTGCGTACCTGCCCCGCATGCCTGAAGTCGAGGAACAGCCGGTAGGAACCGGCGGACGGAAAGCGCGTCGCGAACGACAGGGCGGGGTCGCCGTCCTCGTCGCCATCGCCGGCGGCGGCACTCGTCGCCGTGGCCCCCGCGCTCGCGGCGGTACTCGCGGCAGTGCTCGCGGCAGCGGTGGGCGGGGGGGTCCGGGTGAGCGGGTGAGCGTGCAGGTAGGCCAGGTCTCCCTCGCGGAGCACCACCAGGTGACCGAGCGCCCCGAGGTACTCCTCCAGGTCGGTGACGGGCCGTCCGTTGCGGGCGACGACGAAGGCCAGCTCGCTCCCCTCCCGCCGGTCGGCCTCCCCACTCATGGTCACGGTGTACCCGCCGGCCACGGTCGCGGTGGTCGACGGCGCGGGAAGCGCCGTGGGCGTCAGGTTGCCTCCCACGGTCACGTCGGCGCCGAGAGTCACGGAGGCCTGCGCGCCGTCAGAGCTGCCGGAGCTGTCGGAGCTGTCGGAGCTGTCGGAGGCGTGGCTGCCGGCACCGGACACCGCCGGGACGAAGTCCGCGAAGACCCGGTACACCCCCGGGGCGGCCAGCCGGAGCGGGACGCTCCAGGTTCCGGCGGCGTTCCGGGTCGGGTGCAGGTGCTGGTAGCCGGTCAGGTCACGCCGGACGACGATCAGATGCAGGTCCGCTTCGTGGGCGCGGGTGTAGGCGGTGAGCGGCCGTCCGTCCGGGCCGATGATGCGGAACGTGTACGCACGGGAGCGTCCGGCGGGCCAGGTCAGCTCGTCGGGGTCGAAGGTGTAGCCGCCCTCCGAGATCGCCAGTCCACCTGGCCTGAGGGCGTCGAGCAGGTCGTCCGTGCCGCCGCCCGCCACGCCGCCGGCTGCGGCGGAGATCTCGTGGCTGTCCGTGCCGCCCGAGCGGTCTCCGTCCCGAGACGGTCCGATCGTCGTCCCGACGACGTAGGAGACACCGAAGAGCACAGCCAGCGCGAGACCGAATCCACCGACTCGGGTCATAGCGTTCATCGTCCGTCCCTTCGCACGGGCTAGCGAACAACTCGTCCGTACCGTACGTACCCCCTGGGGGTATCAGTCCACGATACGGCACCGGCGGCGGCTCCCCTCTCCCACCTTCGGACGGCGTCACCCGGGCGTGCCTGCGCCGCGGCGCTCTCCCCGCGGCGCGCTCCACCGGCAGCTCCGGGCAGCGGCCCTCCGACAGTTCCGGACAGAGACAGTCCCAGGCTGTGAGCACCCTCGTCGCCGGTCCGACGCGACGTGCGCAGGAAGCCCGGACGGTGTTCCCACGCAGGCCGGACGCAGGTCGGACGCAGGCCGGAGGGAGGTCCGGAGACAGGCCGGACGAGGGAACGACGCAGGTCGGCGGGGATCAGCGCATGGCCGGCGCCCCTTCGGCCCGCCTCCGGAGCGGGCCGTACCCGGACCCCGAACCAGGGAAAACCGGCCGGGCGGCTGTCCAACTCGGTACTAACACAGGACGGTCAGCCGGCCGCGAACCACAATAGGAACCTCGAACCTTCCGGGTACGGATGCCCGGGGTGAAAGGAGGGCATTCCTTTGGTTGAGGATTCTCGGCCCTTTCCGCCGGGCAGCCTGCCTGCTCGTCTGAACCCGGCGTTGCGCCAGCAGCTGCTCTCCCTCGGGGGGATACGGCACTACCCGCACGGCGAGATGCTGATGCGGGAGGCCGAGCCGTACGGAGAGGTCATCCTGATTCTGGACGGCTTCGTGAAGATCACCGCGAACGGCGAGGAGAACCGGCTCGCCTTCCTCGTCATCCGGTCCCGGGGGGACGTGCTCGGCGAGATCAGTGCGATGGAGCAGGACACCCACACCGGGACCGCCACGGCGGCCGGGCCCGTCGTCGGCCGGGCGATGAGCGCGGCGGCCTTCCGCGGCTTCCTCGAGCAGAACCCGCCGGCCGCCTTCGCTGTCGCGGAGATGGTCGCGAACAAGCTGCGCAACTCGATCCGTCGCCGGGTCGAGCACGTCGACGGCTCGGTCCGCGGCCGGCTCGCCCGGGTCCTCATCGAGCTGGCCACGCTGTGGGGGCGCCCGGCCGCCCGCGGTGTGCAGCTGGCGGTGGGGCTGAGCCAGCCCGAGCTCGCCGCCCTGGTCGCAGCGGACGAGCGATCGGTGAACCGGGCACTGGCCGAACTGCGGAACATGCAGGTGGTTGATGTCGGATACCGGCGGGTCATCGTTCTGGACCTCGAAGGCCTGGAGCGGGTCGCATTCGGCAACCAGGACAGGCCGGACGGATCCGGCGGTCGACCCTGAGGTGAACATTCAGTGCACAGCAGCGCTGATATCTTGTGGAACCGGCTGCGGACCCGCAGCCGGTGGGGGGAAACCGACGACATGCCCGCACGACCAGGCATCAACGCACTGGCGGTGACGGTCGCCATCGCCGTCTCTGGCATGACCCGGCTCACCGGCTGACATGACGCGTCACACCGGTGCGCGAAACGCACGGACGTCCGAGGTCGTCGCGGAATCGATCCGCGCGCGGATCGCCAGCGGTGAGTTGAAGGCCGGCGACCGTTTCCCGACCGAGGACGAGCTCATGGCCGTCTTCGGCATCGCCCGCGCGACCCTGCGCGAGGCCCTGCGCATCCTGGAGACCGAGGGGCTGGTCACCGTGCTGCGGGGGCGGCACGGCGGGCCGCAGGTCACCAGCCCCTCCCTGGACCCCCTGGCCAGGATGTTCGCCCTGCACCTGCAGATGGGCGGTGTGAGCGCGCGGGACCTTCACGCCGCCCGCGAGATCGTGGAACAACCGCTGGTGGCCGCCTTCACCCGAACCAGATCCGCGCCGGCACTGGCCGAGCTCCACACCGCTGTCGAGGCCGCCGCGGCCGCCGCGGAGGCGGGTGACGGCCCCGGGTTCGGCCGGGCGTCCGGTGCGCTGTACTCGGCTGTCACCACGCAGAGCCCGAACCGATCGCTGGGCGTCCTCGCCCGGCTCCTCCACCAGGTCGCCGCCTGCTGTCAGCAGACGGCCGGGCGGCCGCTCGACGCGCCGGAGCAGCGGCACGCCGTGGGGTACTACCGCCGTTTCCACCAGCTCGCCGAGGCCGGCGACGTCGCGGGAGCCTGCGCACACTGGCAGCCGTGGATGATCCACACCGGCAGTACCTCGCCCTCCCGCACCGCCGACCGGGAGCTGCCCGTGACCAGGTGTGGTGCGACACACGGCCCGGTCGCGACCGGGTGCCGCTGATCGCCGCCGATCGCCGATCGCCGATCGCTGATCGCTGATCGCTGATCGCTGATCGCCGCCGATCGCCGATCGCTGATCGCTGATCGCTGATCGCTGATCGCCGCCGATCGTCGATCGCAGCTGTCCGGTCGACCACAGGGCCGGGCTTTGCCAGGGTGGCGGGTATGGATCTGCGCATCTTCGTCGAGCCCCAGCAGGGTGCGTCCTACGCGCACCAGCTCGCCGTCGCCCAGGCGGCCGAACGCCTGGGCTTCAGTGCCTTCTTCCGGTCGGACCACTACCTGCGGATCGGCTCGGGCAGTCCGCTCCCGGGCCCGACCGACGCCTGGACCACCCTCGCGGCGATCGGCCGGGAAACCACGACGATCCGGCTGGGCACGCTGGTGACGAGCGCGACGTTCCGCCTCCCCGGGCCGCTGGCGCTCACCGTGGCGCAGGCCGACGAGATGAGCGGCGGCCGGGTGGAGCTGGGAATCGGCGCCGGCTGGTACGCGCCCGAGCACGAGGCCTACGGCATCCCGTTCCCGCCGGTACGCGAGCGCTTCGACCGCCTGGCCGAGCAGCTGGCGATCATCGAGGGGCTGTGGCGGACGCCTGTCGGCGACACCTTCACCCACCACGGTCAGCACTACACGCTGACAGACAGCCCGGGGCTGCCGAAACCGGTGCAGGACCCGCATCCGCCGATCATCATCGGTGGCTCCGGACGGCGGCGGACGCCGGAGCTCGCCGCGCGCCACGCCGCCGAGTTCAACCTGCCCTTCGCCGCGCCGGCGCAGGCCGCGGCCCAGTTCGAGGTGGTACGGGAGGCCGCTGCCGCCGCCGGGCGCGATCCCGCCGGCCTGATCTGCTCGGTGGCGCTCACTCTCTGCTGCGGCCGGGACGCGGCGGAGGTCGGACGGCGCGCCGAACGCGGCGGGGACATGAGCAACCTCGACACGCTGCGGGAGCGGGGCCTGGCCGGCTCCCCCGCCGAGGTGCTGGACCGGCTCGCCGCCTATGGACCGGACGGCGCCGGCGCCAGCCGGGTCTACCTGCAGATCCTCGACATGACGGATCTCGACCATCTGGCCCTCGTCGCCGAGGAGGTGCTTCCGCACCTGTGAGCCGGCGCCGGCCCACTCCGTGCCCCGACCATCACAGTCGGTCAGGGGCGCGGAGCGGGCTCTGGGCCCTGAGCCCAGGCCTCAGGGCCCAGGGCCCAGGGCTCAGGCCCCGGGGGTGGCTGTCCCGGCTCCGGCCACCGGCCTGGCGGCGAGTTCGGCCGCGAACCACTCGATGGTGCGGAGCAGCCCGTCGCGCACCTCGATCGTCGGCTCCCAGTCGAGCTGCTGCCGGGCGCGCGTGATGTCCGGCCGCCGCACCATCGGGTCGTCGCCGGGCCGCGGCACGAAGGTGATCGGCACGTCGGCACCCACCAGCTCGACCACGAGCCGCGCGGTGTCGATGATCGTCATCTCGTGCGGGTTGCCGAGGTTCACCGGGCCGGGCAGGCCGCTGCGCAGCATCCGCAGGATGCCCTCGACGAGGTCGTCGACGTAGCAGACGGACCGGGTCTGCATCCCGTCGCCGGCCACGGTGACCGGCTCACCGCGCAGGGCCTGCGAGACGAAGGCGGGAATCGCCCGCCCGTCGTCGGTACGCATCCGCGGGCCGTAGGTGTTGAAGATCCGGATGATGGCGGTGTCGATGCCGTGCCGGTTCCGGTAGGCGGTCGTCAACGCCTCGGCGTAACGCTTGGCCTCGTCGTACATGCTGCGCGGGCCGATCGGGTTCACGTGCCCCCAGTACGACTCCTCCTGGGGGTGTACCAGGGGGTCCCCGTAGACCTCCGAGGTCGACGCGAGCAGGAAGCGCGCACCCTTGCTCCGCGCAAGATCGAGGGTGTTGAGGGTGCCGTGCGCACCGGCCTTCAACGTCTCGATGGGGTATCGCGCATAGTCGAGCGGCGATGCCGGCGAGGCGAACTGGAGGATCGCATCCACCGCCCCCGGCACCGCGACCTGATCGGACACGTCCTGCTCGATCAGATCGAATCCGGGCTGGTCGAGCAGATGCTCGACATTGCTCCTCCGCCCGGTGAGGAAGCTGTCGACACAGACGACCTCCTCGCCCTCTCCGAGCAGCCGATCACACAGATGGCTACCGAGAAAGCCCGCGCCTCCCGCGACAACGACACGCATAGCTGAAACCCCCAGCGCTGTCAGCCCAACACATTCCGAATGGCGCGACCGTCTGCCACCGGCCCCAGATCAGGCGCGGCCAGCAGGGTAACGGGTCGGCTAGCGCCGCCCCCTGCCGGTGCCGTGGATCTGATGCCGCGCGATCGCTTTGAGGTAGACCTCCTCACGGCGTGCGGCGATCAGAGCCGGGTCGAGTTCCGCGGTTCCCTCCCGGCCCCGGAACCCCACCGTGGCCGCGTGTGCCGGATTCGTCAGAAACGGTTCCAGCGCCTCGGCCATCGCGTCCGGGTTCTCCGGCGGGACGACGGCCCCGCCCTTCCACCGGTCGACCCAGGTGGCGACCCCGGTCGTTGCGGTGGCGACAACCGGCCGCGCGGCCGCCATTCCCTCCAGGCCGGCGATCGAGAAACTTTCGAAGCGGCTCGGTACCACCACCGCCCGGGCCTCCCCGTAGCGGCCGGGCAGCTCGGACCGCGACACGTGTCCGTCGAACCGGACCGGGACCCCGAGGTCGACGGCCCGGCGTTCCAGCCAGGTCCCGGTCTCGATGCCGTCGACCCGCCCGGACGACTTCCCGACGAAGATCAGCTTTGCGTCCACGCCTCGCGCCTGCAGCCTGGCGGCGGCGTCGATCAGCACGTCGAGGCCCTTGCGCCACTCCAGCCGGCCGACGACCACCAGATCCCGGCCCGTGTGCGCCGCCGTGGGCACATCCGCGAAGGGCCTGTTGTCGAACGGATAGGGAATCACGTCCACGTCGGTGTCCGGCCGCAGCCAGTCGAATTCGCGCAACTTGTCGACAAGCAGCTGGGACGGCGAGGTCCGCGCATCGGCCCGCAGCGCCGAGAACCGGTCGACCCGATCGGCGAACTCACCCTTGCGGGTCAGTTCGGCATCACGCAGCCGTACGTCCATCATCGTGGGGGTGTGAAGATGGATCACGAGTGGAGTACGGCGCCCGAGCGCGGTGAAGAGGCCCCGTGTCTCACCGTCCTGGGTCTCGATGACATCCGGCCTGATCCCGAGCCGGCGCAGCCAGAAGCCGTAGGACAGGGCCAGGGACGCCCGCAGGGTCAGCGAATCCCGCGGGTGGTCACGCCCGGTGATCAGCTTTCCCGCCGGCCCCAGGTAACGGCTGAGCGGGGCCCGCAACAGCGGACGGCGGTGAACGTGGACGCCCTCGAACACCTCGTCGCGCACACCTCGGCCCTGCGTGCACAGCACATGAACCTCGTGCCCGCGCCCTGCCAGCGCGTGCGCAATGTCATGGGTGTACACGCCAGCACCGTCCCAGATGATCGGCGGGTACTGCTCGCACAGGAAAGCGATCCGCATGCACAACTCCAGGCGACCGTCAGCCTTCTAACTAACTCCGGGCGACTCATAGTAGTACCGATGCCCGCACCACGAACCACAGACCCAGCCAATGACACACACGGAACCCTTACGTCAGGGCACAATTCCGCTACTCCGCTGTAGAAACTTGTAAGACGTTCTCAAGAATTTGCGGCACTCATTCCGCCGACCCATGGGAACGCACCCTTAGCAACGCCCCGGGCAGGCCCTGGGATCCCGCAGAACGTCCTTGACCGTCGAATGATCCGCCTCCGCGCCGCCGGCTGCACCGGCACCGGGGCGCCGCCGGGCCGCTGCAGCCGGCGGCGCCCCGGCGGTGACTCGGCGGTGACTCGGCGGTGACTCGGCGGCGGCACCCGAGGGCCCGCTCCCTAGTGCGGTGACCGGCCGGAATAGACGGCGAAGCGCCAGACCTTGACGGCGCAGTCGACGGAGGCGAAACCGGCCTCCCGCAACCAGCCCAGCTGGTCGTCCAGCGGAGAGCACTGGTCATGGGCCATGCGCACGAGCGCCCCGGCCCACTCCTCGTCGTCCGAGCCGGCGTGGCGTGCCCACTGCTCGTGCAGCCGTTCGTACCTCGCGGTCACGTGATCATCTGGACCGGCCACCTGCTCAAGGTGCACGAACAGACCACCGGGGACGAGCGCGAGCCGGAGGCGGCGGAACAGGTCACGCTTGGCGCTGTCACCGAGATGGTGGATCGCCAGCGCTGACACCACGGCGTCGAACGGCCCGGCCGGCAACGGATCGGTGAGGTCCGCGATCGTGACCGAGGCCACGCTCTCGCCGAGCCGCGCCACCGCACCGTCGACCATCGGGCGCGCGCCGTCCATCAGGTGCAGCCGCGCGCCGGGAACCGCCCTGTGCACGGCAGCCGACAGCAGGCCCGTACCCGCCCCCAGATCAAGGACCTCCGGATGGGGCACGCCGAGCTCGCCGACCAGCTCCGCCGCCGCCCCGTAAAGCAGATCGAAGGCGGGAACCAGCCGCCGACGCGGAGCGTCGTAGGTCTCCGGATCCCAGATCGTCTCACCATATGAGACTATCATCTCACCCATTGGTCCAGCCTAGGACGAACCGACCGTCCGGTACAGCGCGCACACCCATCAGGCCCCTGATCCCGCCGGCGTCAGGCGGGCCGGCGGGCCACGCCTCGCGGACTTGACAGCCAGTTCGGTTGGGCCGGAAATGGAGGTGTGACCGATGATCGACAGGACGGAGACGTCGACCTGCTCCTCGCCACCGCGGGCCCGCGACTGCGCGAGCTGCGGAAGGGCCGCGGCACCACGCTCCCGGAGCTGTCGCGGGCGACCGGGATCTCGGTCAGCACCCTGTCCCGGATGGAGTCCGGCCAGCGCCGCGTCACTCTCGAGATGCTGGTGAAGCTCGCGCGGTTCTACCGGCTTCCGATAGATGATCTCGTGGGGATGCCGCAGCACGCGGGCCCTCGGGCTCTGCCGCGCCCGATCGAACGCGCCGGAATGGCCTTCATCCCCCTTGCCCGGCGTCCGGGCGGGCTGCAGGCGTTCAAGATGATCGTTCCCGCCCGGCGGCCGGTGTGCACGGCGGAGCAGCGGTCCCACGAGGGATACGCGTGGATCTATGTGCTGTCCGGGCGCCTCCGGCTGGCGCTGGGTGAGCACGACATGACGCTGGCCGCCGGCGAGGTCGCCGAGTTCGACACCCATGTTCCGCATGCGTTCACCAACACCGGGTCGGTGCCGACGGAGGCGATCAGCATTTTCGGACCGCAGGGTGAGCGCCTCCAGGTACGCGCCCGTCCGGCGGGTGTGAATTATCCGGTCGTGACCGGTCCATACAGCTGCGCGTAGGTACCGCCGTCGGCGAGCAGATCGAGGAGAAGGCGGGCGATGGACCCCGCCCCCTGGACGTCACCGGGTCATCACCTCGTCCAGCCGGGCACGCAGGTCCGCCGCGAGGGCACCGACATGGGGCTCGTTGAGCATCGAATGGTGCTCGCCGGGCACGGTGACGACGGTCGTCTCGCCCGTCAGGAGGTTGGTCCAGCCGTCCCGGGCCGGGTCGGAGTTGTCCTCGGCCAGGTAGAGCAGCGATCGGCCGGCGTAGGGCCGTACCCGATAGGACTGGGCGATGAGCCGGGACTGGTCGAAGAAGGTGTCGAACTGGGTCATACCCGGGTAGCGGACCAGGCCGGCCAACGGCAGCCGGGCCGCCTTGCGCAGTTTGGTCAGGTTGGGCACCGGGAGACGTCGATCCACCGCTCGCGCCGGGGCACCGGCGGGCCCCGCCTGCGCGGACCGGGGCAGCTTGCTGTCGAGCAGGGTCAGCAGCGCCACCTCCTCCCCGGCATCGACGAGCAGACGCGCCATCTCCAGGGCGACCAGACCACCGAAGGAGAACCCGGCGATGTAGTACGGCCCGGTGGGCTGGATCAGGCGCAGCACCGCCAGGTGGCGGCGGGCGTGGCGCTCGACGCTCCAGTCGGGGAGCGCCCGGTTCTCCAGGCCCTGCGCCTGGAAGCCGTAGCAGGGCAGGTCGGACCCGAGCAGGCGGGAGAGCGCGACAAAGTTGATGGCCAGTCCACCGGCCCCCGCGACGCAGAACAGCGGTGGCCTCGTGCCGTCGGCCGCGAGGGGGACACAGGTCGGGTGGGTCGGGATGTCGCGGTGAGCCCGTGCCACCCGGACGGCGAGCGTCGCGATGGTCGGCGCCTCCGCCAGCACCGACGTCGGCAGGCGTACGCCGAGGCGGGCGGCGATCTCGCCGAGCAGCTGCTGGGCGAGGAGCGAGTCGCCGCCGAGCTCGACGAAGTCGTCGTCGAGGAAGACCTCGTCGACCTTGAGCACCTGCGCGAACAGGTCCCGAACCACAAGCTCCCAGTGACTGCGACCCGTCGGGAGCCGGCCGGGCGCTCGCGGGGGCACCGGCGGCAGCGCGGTGCGGTCCACCTTGCCGCGCTCGTTGCGAGGGAGCTCGTCAAGCAGCACCACCGAGGCGGGAACCATGTAGGCCGGCAGCTTCGCCCGCAGCAGCGCCCGGACGGTCACGGCCGCCGACGTGACGGCGCTCGTGCAGACGACGTAGGCGATCAGCCGCGCGGGCTGGTCCTCCGGTCGTTCCGCGACGACGACGGCCTCGACGATGTCCGGCGAGGTGAGCAGGACGGTCTCGATCTCCGCCGGCTCCACCAGATATCCGCGAATCTTGACAGCGGCGTCGGCGCGCCCGAGTAGTTCGATACATCCGTCGGGACGTCGACGGGCCAGATCGCCGGCGCGGTACGTCACCCCGGTGTCGGAGTCGCCTGAATTCGGGTTGCCCACCGCCGAGCGAAAACGCTGTGCAGTCATCTGCGGGGCGTTCCAGTACCCGCCGGAAAGATACCTGGACGTCACTGCCATCTCGCCGGTGACACCGTCAGGGACAGGATTGCCATGGTCGTCGACGATGGTGATGGTCTTGCCACGGACCGCCCACCCGGCCGGAAGCGGGCCGGCGGGAAGGGCGTCATCGGCACGCACCGGGAAGAAGGCCAGAGACGCCGTCTCGGTGGACCCCGACCAGTTGTAGAACGTACAGGTTCTCGGGAGAATCTCGCGCAGCGCGGTCACGTCACGGCCGTAGACCGCCTCGCCGGAGCTGGTGACCGCCCGCAGGCTGGTCGGGGCCTCGCCGGGCCGCGCGGCGCCGACCAGCGCCCGGATGAGGGCCGGTGTCAGATGCAGGGTGGTGATCCCGCGCTCGGCGAGCCAGCCGGGAACAACCCCGATCCCGCGAGCTCGCGGGTCGAGGACATGCAGCGTCGCCCCGGAGAGCAGCCCCCAGAACATCACCGTGATACCGGCGGCGAAGGCGACCGGCAGGATCAGGGCCATCTGGTCGGTGGCGTTGACACCAACCTGGTCGAGGCCCGATTCGAGCTCGTGGACGACGGTCTGGTTGCGCCAGATCACGCCCTTGGGGACGCCGGTGGACCCGGAGCTGAACACCACGAAGGCCGGGTCGGCGGGCAGGGTGTGCCAGCCGGGCAGCGCGTCGTCCGGTACCTGGTCGTCGGCCGGCGGGGCGTCGCCGGGCCGGCCCGCGGCATCGACGATCACAGGGTGGATCCGGGTGGGGCGCGCCGGGTCGTCGGCGGCGATGAGCAGTTCCCGGTGCGGCTCGTCCGTCACGCAGACCGCGACGTCCGCCAGCTGCAGGATCTGGCCCAGTCGGGCGGCCGGCAGCATCGGGTCGAGCGGGACGAACGGTCGACCGGCCTTGAGCGCGCCGAGCATGGCGATGATCGCGGCGGCGCCCTGGCCCAGCAGGATGCCGACGTTTCCCTCCGCGCCGCCACCGGCGACAAGAGAGCGGGCCAGCGTGGAAGAGCGCCAGTCCAGTTCAGCGTAGGTCATCACCAGCATTTCATCGCGCACCGCGATACTACTGGCACGCATGGTGACAACTCTTGAGAACTGACCCACGATCGTGCGACCGCGCTGCGCGAGATCTGTCGCCGGCAGGACCAACGGTTGCGTACCAACCATGTTTTGACCCCAGCCCCCTCTGCTCCGTTCACGGCAATTCGGAGCCGTTGCCGATAGTACGGCCCGGATACACCTGCGCCCGCCCACCCGTGCCATCCACGACCCGAGCCGTGCACCCTAATTCCTGAATAGTCATCAGGGGTGCCCCTGGTCACCGGACGCCGGGATCACCACCTATCACGAGACGCACACCGGAAGGACAACAATGACGGAGTCGGTCACGGCGCACCGAGTGTGGGTCGACCTCGGTGAGCGCGGTTACCCGGTCGACGTGGGGCCGGGTGTCCGGCACCTGCTGCCGGCGGCGGTTGCGCGGGTCGGTGCGGCGCGGGTCGCGATTGTCTCGGCGCGGCCCGAGGAGGACGCGGTGCCCGATCCCGGGGTCCCGGCCGTGCGGATCACCGCCCGCGACGGCGAGCGTGACAAGACCCTGGCCAACGTGGGGTATCTGTGCGAACAGTTCGCGGCCTTCGGCCTCACCCGGTCGGACGCGGTGGTCTCCTGCGGAGGCGGGACGACCACCGATGTCGTCGGCCTCGCCGCGGCGCTCTACCACCGTGGGATCGCGGTGATCCATCTTCCGACCTCCCTGTTGGCCCAGGTGGACGCCAGCGTCGGCGGCAAGACCGCCGTGAACCTCCCGGCCGGCAAGAACCTGGTGGGCGCCTACTGGCAGCCGAGCACGGTGCTGTGCGACACCGACTACCTGCGGACGCTGCCCGCCCGTGAGTGGACCAACGGCTACGGCGAGATCGCCCGGGCGCACTTCATCGGCACGGGCGACCTGCGCGGCCTGCCTGTCGAGGAACAGATAGCCCGCAGCGTCGCGCTCAAGGCGTCGGTGGTCGCCCGCGACGAGCGCGACTCCGGGCTCCGCCACATCCTGAACTACGGGCACACCCTCGGTCATGCCCTGGAGATCGCGACCGGCTTCGGGATGCGCCACGGTGAAGGTGTGGCGGTCGGGACGGTGTTCGCGGGCCGGCTCGCGGCCCGGCTGGGCCTGATCGACGAGGCGCGGGCCGCCGAGCACCACGAGGTGGTCGCGCACTACGGGCTGCCGACCGCGCTTCCCGCCGGCGTGGACGACGGCGAGCTCGTGTCGATCATGCGACTGGACAAGAAGTCGACGAGCACGTCGACGACCACCGGGCTGGCCTTCGTCCTGGACTCGCCGGACGGGCCCCGGCTGGTGCCGGACGTGCCGACGGACCTGGTGGCCTCGACTCTCGCCGCGATGGACCGGAGCGCGCCGTGACGACATCCGACGCCCTGACGACATCCGACCCCCTCGGGACGCGGCCGGCGGCGCGACCGCGGGAGATCAGCGGCACGACGCGGCTGTACGTCGTCGTCGGCGACCCGGTCGACCAGGTACAGGCGCCGCGGCTGGTGAACCCGGTCTTCGCCGAGGCGGGGGTGGACGCGGTGCTCGTCCCGGTGCACGCGCGGCCGGCCGACTTCCCGGCCGTGCTGACGGGGCTGCGTTCCATCGCCAACCTGGACGGGATCCTGATCACGATCCCGCACAAGGTGGCCGCGGCCGACCTGGCCGACCTCCGCTCCCCCGCCGCCGCGATCAGTGGCAGCGCGAACGCGCTGCGGCGGGAGCCCGACGGGCGCTGGCTGGCCGACAACTTCGACGGTGCGGGCTTCGTCCGCGGCCTGCTCCGCGCGGGCCATCGGATCGCCGGCAGCGAGATCCGGCTGGTCGGGGCGGGCGGCGCCGGCAGCGCCATCGCGGTGGCGCTGCTCGACGCCGGCTGCGCCCGGCTGACCGTGCGCGATCCGGACCAGACCCGGCTCGCCGACCTGCTGCGCCGGTTGGACGCCCACTGGCCCGGAAGGGCCACGCCGCGGGACGGACAGGGCCCGGTCGACGTGGTCGTGAACGCCACCCCGCTCGGGTTGCGCCCCCAGGACCCGCTGCCGTTCGACCCGACGGACCTGCCGGACGGGTGCGTCGTCGCCGACATCATCATGAAACCGGCGCGGACGCGGCTGCTGCAGGCGGCCCAGGGGCGGGGTGGCCTGCGTACCCACCCGGGCATCCACATGCTGGCCGAGCAGGTCGACCTGTACCGGGCGTTCTTCGGCCTGCCGGGTGCGCGGTGACTGCCCCGCGGGTGACCGGCCGGCTCGGCATCGACGTGGGTGGCACCAAGGTGGCGCTGCGGCTGGAGACGGCGAGCCAGGGGACGACGAGCCAGGGGACGACGGACCAGGAGGCGGGCGGGCGCTCGCGTGAGGCGGTGTTCCGCTGGTCGGTCGGTGCTCCGGCCGAGACCGACCTGCGTGATCTCGGTGCGGGCGTCCGGGCCCTGTGCGCCGAATGGGACGGGCAGGTGACCGCGATCGGCGTGGCGATGCCCGCGACGGTCGACTCCGACGGGCGGGTCACCACCTGGCCGAGCCGGCCGTCGTGGGCGGGCCTGCGGCTCGGGCAGGCCCTGCGGGATCTCGTACCGGGAGCGCAGGTGGCGCTGGCCGACGACGGTGACCTCGCCGCGCTGGCCGAGGCGCACCATGCCGGTGCCGCGAACCTGGTCTACCTGGGTGTCGGCACCGGCATCGGCGGCGGGATCGTCCTCGGCGGCCGGCTCTGCCCGGGGCCGGCGCGCGGCTCCTGCGAGATCGGCCATCTGGTCATCGCCCTGGACGGGCCGCTGTGCCGGTGTGGACGCCGCGGCTGCCTGCAGGCCCTCGCGTCCGGACCCGCCACCCTGCACCGGGCGACCCGCCTGCGCGCGCACCCCGCGGGCGCTGCGGATGCGGAGGTGACCTACCCGCAGCTGCAGGCCGGCTGGGAGAGCGGTGAAAGCTGGGCCCGGGAGGCCGTCGAGGCCACGGCGCAGGCACTGGCGGGCGCGGTCACCGGCCTGACCGAGCTGGTGCGGCCCGATCTGGCGGTGATCGGCGGCGGCTTCGCGGACGGGCTGGCCGGTTTCGTCGACGCCGTGGCGGCCCGGACGGAGGCGATGGCCCGGCCGGGCCATCCCGCGGTGTCCGTCCGGGCGGCGCAGGGCGGTCTGTCGTCACTGACGGGCGCGGTGCTGCTGGCCCGCGACCTGGAGGACCCGGACTAGCCGGACGAGCCGGACGAGCCGGGCCCTGACCGCGGCCGCTGACCGCGGCGGAACCCGTCTCGGCGGTCAGACCGTCAGGTACGGCTGCTCAGTGAGGAGGCCGAGGAGCTGCAGCGGGGACCAGATCACCCAGTCGGGTGCCGCTGCCAGCAGCTCGGACTCGTCGACCTGCCCCCACATGGCGCCGACGGCCCGCACGCCGGCCCCGCGGGCGCTCTGGATGTCGGTGACGGCGTCGCCGATCATCATCGCGTCCGCGGGATCCGCGCCCAGGGTTTCCAGCGCGAGCTGGATGATGTCCGGCGCCGGTTTGGGCCGGGCGACCTCGTCGGAGCCGATGACCCGTTCGAAGCAGTCGAGGATGCCCAGCTGGGCCAGCAGGTCACGGGCCCGCGGCCCGCTCTTGCCGGTCGCGACGGCGAGCCGGATCCCCCGGTCGAGGAGGTTGGTCAGCAGCTCGCGGACCCCCTCGAACAACAGGACCTGGGGAGCGAGCCGGTAGCTCTCCCGGACGAACGGGCCTTCCATCTCCAGCGGAAGACCCATGATCCGCATGATGTCCGGGAAGTACCGGCCGAGGTGCCGGTTGTACTCCTCGAACGGAGCGGGGCCCGGGCCCACGACCTCCGCGTAGGCACGCGTGAAGGCCTCCCGCATCACGGCGTGACTGTCGACGATCACACCGTCGAGGTCGAAAACGATTGCTGTGGTGCCCATCGGCTCCCCCCATGTTTGGCGTGGCAACGCTGCCCACCGGTGTGTCAGGACGCGGCGGGCAGCAGCGCCGGCGTGGCGGTATGCGCCGGAACCGCGGACTGCGCCAGCCCGGCCGACTCGTAGATCTTTTCGATGGCGGTGATGGTCGACCTCGCCTGCCCGACCGCGGCACCGCGCCGGGTCGGGTCGGCGAGCTGCGCCGGAAGCTCGTCGAGCTGGCGGCGGTACTCGGCACCGATCGGTTCGGTGGGGACGTCCACGCTGGTGGTGGTGCCGTTCTTCGTCCAGGTCAGCGTCGACCGCGGGTGGCGGTTGGGGCTGAAGCCGAAGGTGCAGCGCAGCTCGGCGGAGCCGGCACTGCCCTCGACCCGCACCACCGTGCCGTCGAGCGGCTCGTGGGATGCCCAGCTGGCCCGCAGCGCCACGGACACCCCGGTGCCGCTGACGAGGAACGCCCGGACGGTGTCCTCGACGTTGCCGCCGGACCGGGAGCCGGCCGCGTCGTCGGGATGGCGCCAGGAGGCGCTCCACGCGGCGTCGGCGACGAAGTCGCCGGAGACCGTGCCCACCGCGTGGACGAATCCGTCGGCCCCCACGAGGGGCGCGGCGGCGTCGAGCAGGTGCCACCCGAGGTCGAGAAGCGCACCCCCGCCGGCGAGATCGCGCCGGGTGAACCAGCCGCCGGCATCGGGCACGCCGCGGGCGCGCACCCAGGAGACGTCGACGTGCCGGATGGTGCCGAGCTGCTCGGCGATGCCGTACAACGCGCGGACGTCGGCCCGGAAACGGGCGGCGCTGCCGGCCAGGAGCACCGCTCCCCCGGCCAGCTCGGCGGCGGCCAGGGTGTCCGCCTCGGCGGTGCGCAGGCAGACCGGCTTCTCCACGAACACCGGCACCCCGGCCGCGAGCAGGCCTGCGGCCACCGGGCTGTGCAGGTGGTTCGGGACGGCGACGACGGCGAGGTCGACCGCCGAGCGGGTCAGCTCCGCGGGATGGGCGAGCACGCCGACGCCGGCGCCGGCCCCAGCGCTGGAGCTGGGGCTGGTGCCGGTGCCGGTGCTGGTGCTGGCCGCGAGCTCGGCGGCCACCTCGGCCCGGGTGTTCGGGTCGGGATCGACCAGGGCCACCACCTCGAACGCGGGATGGTCGCGCAGCCGGGGCAGCCAGATCGACCGCCCGGCCCACCCGAGCCCGACCACCGCGACCCGGACGGTGCCGTCCACTGTGGACGTCCCTGCTGCGGACGTGCGGCTCACACGCTGGCCAGGGTCTCGGCCAGGATCTCGGCGATGGTGTGCATCTGTGCCTCGGTGCCGAGCAGGGTGCGGTGGTGCAGCCAGATGCCGTCCGCGCTGAGCGCCTCGACGTTCGGGCAGCGGGCGGCGAGCTGGTCGACGGTCGCGTCCGGCGCGCCGGTCTCCCAGAAGCCGTCCGACCGGTAGATGGCGCGGAAGGCGGCGAAGGCCGGCAGCCCGCGTTCGATCAGGGCGTCCACGAGGGCGTTGCGCCGCTCCTCGCCGACACCGGGCAGCCGGAACATCGCCATGTAGTGCGAGTTGCGGTCGCAACGCGGGTCGCGGCCCTGCGGCACGACCCCGGGGATCTGCGCGAGCAGTTCGGCGAGCACCGGCCAGCGCTGCTCGCGGGTGTCGATCTGCCCGCCGAGCCGGGCGAGCTGGGCACGCAGCACCGACGCGGTGAACTCGTTCATCCGGAAGTTCGAGCCGGATGTCTGGTGCAGGTAGCGGCGGTCGGTGCGCGGGCGGCCGCAGCTGTGCCGCAGGAACGCCTGCTCGTACTGCTCCGCGTCCGGGAAGGTGACGGCGCCGCCCTCGCCGGCGGTCATCAGCTTGCCGTTCTGGAAGCTGAACGCCGCGATACTGCCGTGCTCACCGACCCGGCGGCCTGCCCAGCTGGTGCCGTGGGCGTGGGCGGCATCCTGGATGAGCGGGACGCCGGCGTTCGCGGCGATCTTGCCGAGGGCGTCCATGTCGGAGAAGTGGCCGGCCATGTGCACCGGCATGATCGCCCTGGTCCGGGGGGTGATCGCGGCCTCGACGGCGGCCGGGTCGATGCAGTAGGTCTCCAGGTCCACGTCGACGGGCACCGCGACCGCGCCGAGCCGCTGCGCGGCCTGGGAGGACGAGATGAAGGTGAAGCCGGGAACGATCACCTCGGTGCCGGGGCCGACGCCGAGCACCTGCAGGGCGAGCTCCAGCGCGTGCGTACCGTTCGTCACCGCCAGCGCGTGATCCGCTCCGTGGTACTCCGCGAACTCCCGCTCGAACGAGTCGACCTCGGTGCCACCCATCCGCCACCACTGGCCCTGGTCGAGCGCACGGATGAGCCCGGCCCGCTCCGCGTCGTCGAACTGGGGCCAGGCCGGGAACTCGGGTGCCGTCCGCCGACTGTCACTCATACAGGTCACCTCTCACCAGATGTGTACGGAAGGCTGGGCGTGGCCAGCGAGATGCCGCCGGCCCGCCGGCCGTGCCCGGCAGGCGCAAATCACGGGCACGACAGGCAGGGAATCTATACAAGAACCACGGACAGGCGAACAGGTGCACCAGGGGACGTAATACTCCCGGGGTGGCGCATCACCGACGCTGTCACGATGCCGACACCACGGACGGCGACCACCGGCGGGGGTTAGGACCGACTGCGACCAGGTGGATACGGTCGGCCGGCACCGGGCCGCCACCTGGAGAACCCACGGGCCTTGCTATAAACACCGTGCCCTGACAACATGCCACACACTTGTAGAGGTTCACTGTGAGCAGCCTGCTTCTCCTGAACGGACCGAACCTGGGGATTCTCGGCCGGCGCCAGCCCGAGATCTACGGGACGGCGACTCTCGCCGACATCGAGGCGGCGGTCGCGAAGCGGGTCGCTGACCGGGGCTGGCAGGTCGTGGCGGTCCAGCGCGAGTCCGAGGGCGAGCTGATCCACGCCATTCAGGACAACTACGACACGGTCGGCGCGATCGTGAACCCGGGGGCGTTGATGATCGCCGGCTGGAGCCTGCGGGACGCCCTGGCGAACTACCCGCGCCCGTGGATCGAGGTCCACCTGTCGAACGTGTGGGCCAGAGAGGCGTTCCGGCACGAGTCGGTGGTCTCGCCGCTGGCGGCCGGAGTGATCGCCGGCCTCGGCCCGCTCGGGTACGAACTGGCCGCCGAGGCCCTGGTGCGAACCGTGCCCACTTCCTGACCGCCCGGCGGCCGCCACGTGAGGGGCGGGCGGCACGATGGTGACACGGCTGTGCAGGCGTCGCCTCGGGGGCACCCGCCGGGTCGGTCACCGCCCGGTGCAGCGGTGGCCGGGCACAACCGGCCAGATCGTCATCTCCTCCTCCCGGCGGTCCGCCGGTGAAACAGCGGCCGCCTCCCGGGATAGCATTGCCGTACCGCGACCGCCGCTGTCAGAAAACCCGGTCGCATCGCCGCGGGGGTTCCGTCCGCACGAATGTGTGTTGACGGATCGTCACACCGCCGAAGAACGGATCTCGGCCAGATCACAGGCCCTTCAGTACAGTTTCGCAAGTGTTTCGATCGGACCTGGAAAGCCGTCAGATTTCCCTCCCTGAGCCGACCGTCGAACTGCCGGCGGGCCTCCTGGATCCGCTCGCGAACGTCGTCGCGGAGGTATTTTCACAGCTGGTGGCGCGCATTCCGCCGACCCCCGCCGCCGAGCTCGGCCGGATCAGCGCGGCGGAGCGGCCCGCGGCCCGTCCGGGCGCTCCGGTCCTCACCGCGCTGCGGTCGGTCGGCCCACGTCTGCCGGAGCGGGTGCTCGGCGCGCTCGAGCTGGTCGTCGACGAGATCCCGCTGCACGCGCCGCGTGGCCTCACCCAAAGCCTCACCGACCCGCCGGCGTCCGGGCCGGTGCGGGCGGCCGCCGGCACCTCGAGGGTCCTCGCGGCGCCCGCCGACGAGCCCGAGGCGGTCGACGCCGTCGCGCGGCTGGACCGGGTCAGCCCCGGCGCCTGCCACCTTGTCCTGGCCTACATACGCGCGCTGGCCGACCATCCCGTCACCGGCCCGCTGCTGGTCGTGGACGACCGCGTGTTCGAGGTGGACGACAGCAGTGGCGCCGAGCCGCCGGACGCGCCTGCTGACGAGGCGACGCTGGCCGCCCGCCATGGCGCCGCCCATCTGGCTCTCGCGGTGGCGGTGACCACCGCTGTCCTGCGCGAGCTGGACCCGCCGACGCTGGGCGCCGAGGCGCCGGTCGTCGTCGGTGTCGCGCTGGGCTGCGCCGCGCTCGTCCTGGGCGGCCGCCCGATGCCGGCTGCCTACCCGGCCGCCCTGCTGCTGCGCCGCCGCGCGGACTACCGGCTGCCCCGCCACGCCGCCGGCTGCGTACCGGTCACCGGGCACACCTTCGCCCTCGTCGAGGACACCGGCGGGCCCGACGGCTCCCACTCCTCGGCCGGCACTCCCGCGACCGGAGCACCCGCGACCGGAGCACCCGTCGGGGCGGGAGCGGGAGCCGGGGCGCCCGGCTTCGCCCGTAACGGGCTGGTGGACGTCGGCACCGGCGGTGTGTCCGTCCGGACCGGCGTGGGGACCGGCCGGGTGGCGGTCTCCCTGAAGGTGCTCGCGGCGCCGCCCGGCCCTCCGTCGCCCGCCGAGGCGGCGGCCTGGGACGAGATCGTCGACGTCAGCTGGACCGCCGCCGCCGGCGCCGCCTCCGTGGTCGGCGGCGCGACCAGACGGGAGGACGCGCCGCCCGACGCCCGTTCCCTGTACCACCAGACACCCCCGTGGCCCGGGGACTACCGGCTGCGGGTATGCGCCCGCGGCCGCGACGGCGCCGGCGAGGACGAGACCTACGAGCTGGTGGTCTGGGGGGCCGGACCGGAACCGGAGACAGTCCACCGGCGCAGTGACCAGCTGGGGCACCGGCTGCGCGGAGAGGCGCCGCCGCCGGTCGCCTCCCAGCCGGAGGCCCGCTACCGCTGGGTGCGCCGGCGCAGCGAGTTCCGCGAGGCCGCGACGTTCACCGTCGTGGTCGGGGCGGCACCCGCCGACGTCGTGCGGTGCTTCGACGCCGACCCGGACGCCCCCTGCTCACTGGCGCGGTTGCGGGCCGACGGCCGCACCGACCCCTGCCTTCTCGTTCTCCCGCTTGCCGGTGACGACCGGGCGGTACTCGCGGTGGAGGCCGGCGGCAGCCAGGGATCCCGGCACGCCGTGCTCTCGTCGTTGTCCCGGCATGGGCTGGCCGCCAGCATGTTCTGGAACCTGAACGCCCTCACCCGCCTCTCGCTGGCCCAGCACGGCGACGTCCTCGCCGCGTTCGAGCCGGGCCCGGACCCCGTCCCCGACGTGGTCCTCCCGCTCCTGCGCGACCTGGACCTGACCGGCGCGACGGACCGGGTCGCGAAGGGCCTGGTGGTCGTCGAACGGTTCACCGGTCACACCGTGCTGCCCGAGCACCTCGAGCAGATGGTCGCCGACGACGTCGCCTATCTGATCAACGAGCCCTGAGAGACCGGTGCGCACGCCCACCACGGCTACCACGCGCACTGCGCCCGCCGCGGCCGCCCCGCGCCCGGCCCTCAGCCGCAGCGGGGCGGCCGCTGTCAGCATCAGATGGCAACCTCTCAGTGACCTGGCGCGACTGTCCGGGCAGGGCCTTCGGTGACGACTACCATCAGTGGAGTGGTGTCTTCCGGGCCGATCGAACTACGGGAGCTGCTGACAGAGGTCGAGCGTGCCGCCCCCGCCGATGCCGTGCGGGCGGTGGCCGGTGAGCTGACCCGGACGATCGACGCGCGCGAGGTTTCCTTTCTGATCGCGGACTACGCGGGCGGGTACCTGGCGCGGTTCACCGACACGCGCCGGCCCGGAGACGGGGACGGGGACGCGATGGAGCGCGTGCCGGTGGACTGCACTGTCCAGGGCCGGGTGATGCGGACCCAGCGGGTGCGGGTGGACCGTCGCCCCACCGGCACACACGTCTGCGTCCCGGTCACAGCTCGGGGCGAGGCGATCGGGGTGCTGGAGGTCCTGCTGCCCGCCGGCGCCCCTGCCGAAGCCGTCGACACCGTCGCAACCACGGGGCATGCGCTGGCCTACATTGTGGTCACAAGCCGGCGGTACACGGATCTGTTCGAGTGGGGCCAGCGCTCCGTCCCGCTGGGTCTGGCCGCGGAGATCCAGCGCCGGCTGCTGCCGGAGTCCTCACCTGTGAGGGCGCGCAGGTGACGGTGGCCGGCTGGCTGGAACCGTCGGGCGCCGTCGCCGGGGACACCTTCGACTACAGCTTCGATCGTTCCCGGCTGCACGTGTCGCTCACCGACGCGATGGGGCACGGGTTGACAGCGGCGCTGTTGGCGACTCTGCTGGTAAGCAGTCTGCGTAATGTCCGCCGCGGCGGTGGGGACCTCGCCAGGCAGGTCACGCGGGCGAACACGATGATGGCGACGCAGATCGGCTCCGACGAGTTCGTCACCGGCCTGCTGTTGCAGATCGACCTGCCAACCGGCGCCGTCTCGGTGGTGAACGCCGGGCATGTGCCGTTCTACCGGCTGCGGGACGGTCAGGTGCAGACGATGTCCTTCCCCTCCGATCCGCCCTTCGGCATGTTCGAGAGAACGCTTTACGGCATTCACAGCCTTCGGCTGCATCCCGGAGACCGGCTGCTGCTGGTCACCGACGGAATGACGGAACGCAACGCCGCCCAGGTCGATCTTTCCGCCGCACTCGCGGAGACACGGGATCTGCACCCACGGGAGCTCGTGCAGGACCTCACCGGCAGGGTCCTGCAGGTCGCCGGGAACAAGCTCAGTGACGACGCGACTGTCTTCTGCCTGGACTGGTACGGGAACCACCAGCCCATGCGCAGGGTCGCCAGCGGCGCGGATCCCTCCCTCGCGTCTCCCGCTCTCTGAGCACAGATCACGTAGCTGTGCCCGTGGCCGTGCCCATGGCCGCGCGATCCAGCGCGCGAGTCGTCAGTCCGGGCTTACGGTTCGAGTATGGCTGACACTCCCCCGGTGGTCCTGGTCCACGGCCTCGCCTCGTCGAGCGAGCACGGCTGGCGTTCGTCCGGCTGGGTCGATCTGCTGCAGGAGGCCGGCCGGGAGGTGATCCTCGTCGACCTGCCCGGCCACGGCGGCTCCCGCCGCGACACCGACCCGGCGGCCTACCCTGACGCCGCGGCGGAGATCGCCGAGGCGTTCGCGGGCCGTGGCCCCGTCGACGCGGTCGGCTTCTCCGCCGGCGCGCACCTGCTGCTGGAGTGCGCGGTGCGCGGGCTGACGCCCTTCAACCGGCTCGCCCTGCTCGGCATCGGCCCGCGCCTGCTCGACTTCCGCCCGGCGGACCGGCCGGCCTTCACCGCGGGCGCGGACGACGGCATCAACGTCCTGGTCCGCATGATCCAGGGGCTGGCCCGGCGGGCCGGCAACGACATCGACGCCGTGCTGGCGTTCGCCCGGCGGCCGATCCGTCAGCTCACCGCCGCCGACCTGGCCGCGGTGACCTGCGAGGTCCTCCTCGTCACCGGTGAGCGCGACGAGGCCGGTTCCCCCGAGGAGCTCGCCGCGCTGCTCCCCAAGGCGACCGGGCGGACGATCGAGGGCGCCGACCACTACTCCGTCCAGGCGAACACCCGGGCGATGAACGCCGTCCTCGACTTCCTCGGCGTCTGACCTCAGCCGGGATGCCCGTCACCTCGGCCGGGCGCCCGCCCGGCGCGTCCCCCACCGGCGCCCACTGCCAGCCCCGCGGTCAGTCGACGTCGATGATCTGCCCGTTGCGGAACATGTCGACGAACAGGGCGTGGTCGTGGTGCACCTGGGCGCCGTAGCTGTGGGCGAACTCGACGAGGGAGGCGGTGAAACCCTTCGGGTCCACCGAGATCGCCTCGTGGATGGCAGCCTCGGTGGAGAAGCTCACGAGGTCGTGCTCGCTCTCGTCGTCGGCGACGGCGTGCATCCGCGCGGTCGAGCGGCCCAGGTCGGCGACCAGCTCCAGCATCTGGTCCCGCTCGTTCACCTCGGACCAGTCCAGGTCCTGGGCGTACGGCGACACCTCGGCGACGAGCTGGCCGACCCCGTCGATCTCGGTGTACCCGAGCCAGGTGTCGCTGTCGGCCTGCAGCGCGCGCTGGGACAGCGCCGTGCGGTGCCCCTGGTGGTGGAAGTAGCCGGCGATCCGCTCGTCGGCGACGAACCGGCTGACCGCCGGGACCTGGCCCTGCTTCATGTACAGCACCACGTCGTTGTCCAGCGCCTCGGTCTGCCCCTCGACGAGCAGGCTGTAGGACGGCAGCCCCGCGCTGCCGATGCCGACCCCGCGCCGCAGCACGACGTCCTTGACGGTCAGCGACACCGGCCGGGTGCGCCGCCCCGGCGGAACCGTCGCCAGGTAGCGGTCGAAGGCGGCCAGGACCTTCCCGCGGGTCTCGTCGTCGACCGCGCTCGCCCCGCCGCCCCGGGTGAACCGGCGGTCGTAGTCCTCGACCACGGTGAGCTCGTCGAGCAGTCCGACCCGGGTGGCGCGCCGCGCCTGCTGCAGGAACGCGTGCACGACGCCCGAGGTGGACGTCCGCGTCAGCAGGTCGGCGGACGAGCCGCCCTCGGCGAGGTCGCGGATCTTCTCCCGGTAGGCGCCGACACAGGCCTCGACCAGGTCGGTGATGACGGCGTCGCTGAGCGCCTTCGCCCGGCCGAGCAGGGCGAGGCTCGCGACGAGCCGGCGCAGGTCCCAGGTGAACGGCCCGACGTAGGCCTCGTCGAAGTCGTTGACGTTGAACACGAGCACGCCGTTGCTGCTCATGTAGGTGCCGAAGTTCTCCGCGTGCAGGTCGCCGTGGATCCAGACCCGGCTCGTCCGCTCGTCGAGGAACGGGTCGTCGAGGGCGTGGACGTCCGTGTAGAACAGCGCGGCGGACCCGCGGTAGAAGGCGAACGGCGTCGCCGCCATCTTCCGGAACTTGCGCCGGAACGCGCCCGCCTCCGCGGCCATCAGATCGCCGAAGGCCCCCTCGAAGACCTCCCCGATCACGCGGGTGCGGTCCGGGTCGGGTGCGGACGTCGTCATGTCGCTGCGCTCCTTCTCGTACGGCCGACCCAGCATGCCAGCGCCCCGCCGCCCACGCGATATCCCGGTTGCGACCAACTGCCCTCTATGCCCCCCCGGCGGCCTGGGACGGGTGGCCGGGGGGCCGGGTGGGCTGTCGTAGAGCGCCGTCAGGTCCGCCGCGGCCTCGGTCATCGCCGCGCGCAGCTCCGGCGGACCGAGCACCTCGACGTCGGCGCCGAGGACCAGCAGGTCGCCGCGGGCGTGCCGGACGGACTCGATCGGCAGCCGGGCGCGCACCCAGCCGTCGGCGTCCGGCTCGCCCGCCGTGCGCTGGACGGACCTCGCCACCGCGGGTGCGAGCCGGAAGGGCACAAGCCGCAGCCCCGCCGGCGACAGCCGCACCGTCGCCGAGGACCGGTAGACCTCGGCCTCGTACCGCGCCGTCCAGCCGGCCCAGTACCCGGCCAGGTCGAACCCGTCCGGGCGGATGAAGGTCTCCGGCCGGACGTCCAGCGCGCGGATCTGGCCGACCCGGTAGACCCGTAGGCCCCGCCCGGCGCCCGCCTCCACTCCCGCGACGTGCTCCGTCGGTTCCCCCGGCTCCCCCGGCTCTCCTGGCTCTCCTGTCCTCTGCGTCTCCGCCGTGGCTGCGACCAGGTACCAGGTGCCGCTCTTGAGGACGATGCCGAGCGGTTTCACCTCACGGACCACCTCGCGGGGAGCGCGCCAGCGCAGGTAGGTGATCCGGATCGGGCGACGCCCCCAGACCGCGCCGGCGGCGTCGGCCAGGAACGGCACGGGTTCGGCGTCCCGGAACCAGCCGGGCGCGTCGAGGTGGAACAGCTCGCGGGCCCGTGCCGCCCGTTCCCGGTTCCCCGGGGGCAGCGCGGCGAGCAGTTTGCGCTCGACAGCCGCGGCGTCCAGGCCGAAACCGAGCGCGGTGGCGGCGTCCGGGAGGCCGGCCAGCGGCAGCGAGTCCGACTCGCCCGCGGTCAGGCCGGTCAGGCTCGTCCGGTAGCCGGCCACCAGCCGGTACCCACCCGCGGACCCCCGCTCGGCGAGGACGGGCACGCCCGCTGCGGCGAGCGAGTCCAGATCCCGGTAGACGGTGCGGACCGACACGCCCAGCTCGGCGGCGATCTCGCCGGCGGTCAGCCGGCCGCGGACCTGCAGCAGCAGAAGGACGGACAACAGCCGGCTGGCGCGCACCGCCGCATTCTCCGCCGCGGTACCTGACAGGAGAAGTCAGGTATCGCGACGAGGATGGCCGCGGGGACGAACGTGCGGGAAGGAGCAGCAGTACCGCGCAGGAGATGCGCACGGCGCAACGGTCCGCACGTCGACCGCCCCGCACCCGAGCTGGAGGAGTGACATGGCGACAGCGGAGACGACGGAGACGACGGAAGCGGCGGAGACGGCGGAAGCGGCGGAANCGGCGGAAGCGGCGGAAGCGGCGGAAGCGGCGGGGCTGACCGCGGGGGTGAGCTGGGCCGGGCTGATGGTCGACTGCCCGGACGCGAAGGCGCTGGCGGAGTTCTACGGCGAGCTGACGGGATGGGGCGTCGGTGGTGCTGACGAGAACGGTGCCTGGGCCTACCTGACACCCCCCGGAACCGAGATCATGATCGGGTTCCAGCGGGTGGACGGCTACCAGCCGCCGCGGTGGCCGGATCAGGACGGGCCGCAGCAGTTCCATCTGGACTTCCGCGTTCCGGACCTGGCGGCGGCCCTGGAGCTGGCCGACCGGCTCGGCGCGACCCAGCCCGAGTTCCAGCCGGGTGGCGACCGCTGGTGGGTTCTCCTCGACCCTGCCGGCCACCCGTTCTGCCTCTGCCCGGCCGCAGCGGGGTCGTAGACGGCGCGGCGGAGTCGTTCGGACACCGAGCGTAGACGGACAGCCGAGCCGTAGACGCACGGTGACGCAGCCACGACACCACCGCTGGCTGTCGTGGCCGCACATCTCCGGCCACTCCGGCCACTCCGGCGCCAGCGAGACCTCGGGGGGGACGTCAGTCCCCGTGTGGTCTCCCCCGGGCCGACCAACCCACCACTACCCGAACCCACCTACCATAGAACACACGTTCGAAGTCGTGTTCGATGTCCCATCCCTGCCCCGGAGACGAGGTTCCCCAGGCCTCCCACCGACGCGATCGCCCGCGCCAGCAGCAGCCAGCACCAGGCCAGTAGCCCGGCCGACGGTGACGAGGGTCCCGCCGCGGACGCCATGAGCAGGTTCGGAGAGCGGCTGAGGGAGCATCTGAACACCATCAGGAACGCAGCCCGTCAGGTCGCGGTCGGCCAGGCACAGATGCTGCGTGCCCTGGCCGACACCGCCGTGCTGCACGCACCGCGGGAGGGCGATCCCGCGGGAGTCTTCACCGACTACGCCCCGGAGGAGGTCGCGACCGTCCTGGCGGTGTCCGCGAACTCGGCCCGTAACCAGCTGTACTTCGCCGAGACCGTCGCACGGCGCCTCCCGCACGCGTTGGATGCGTTGGAAGCCGGCGAGATCGACCTGCCGCGGCTACGGATCCTGGAACACGCGATCACACCCCTCGACGACGCCGCCGCCACCGCGCTCGAGGCCTGGATGCTGGAGCGGGGCCAGCGCAGGCACCGCACCGCCTACGCCGCCGCCGCACGCCGCGCAGTACTGCGCCTGGACCCCGACGGCGCCGAACGCCGCGCGAGGGAACGGGCGAAGGAACGCGGGGTCTGGATCGACGCGGAGGAGGACGCGATCAGCACCCTTTCCGCGCGTCTGCCCGCCGATCAGGCCGAGGCCTGCTACCGGCGGATCAGTGATCTCGCGAACGGGATCGCCCGGGCACGCGCCGAGGACGACACCCGCACCCCCGACCAGATCCGCGCGGATGTTCTGGTCGATCTGCTGATGGGCCGGGGCGAGCATGCCGCGCCCATCGGCTGCGAGATCCAGGTGGTGGTGCCCATCACCACCCTGCTCGGTCTCGGTCAGGAGCCCGGCGAGCTCGCGGGCTAGTCGTCGCTTCCTTTACGACATAATTCTTTTATGGCCCCAACTGCCCCTGATGCCCGGAAGTCCGGTTCGTGGGAAGACATCCTGGACGACGAGGAACGCGCGTTGCTCGCCGAGCTGTTGAACCGAGACCCGACTACGTATCCGACCGTGGCCGTGATCTACGGGCGGATCAGTTCCGACCCTGATCAAGATGCGAAGGGTGTTGCCCGCCAGGTCGTTAAGGCGTTGCTACGCATCCAGACCGAACGGACGTGGCGGCTTGGGTTCGCGCCGTTCATCGACAACGACATATCGGCCACGAAGGGCAAGCAGGGGAAGCGTCGTCCGCACTACGAGCGGATGATGTCGGTCGTCCGGGAAGACGCCGCCGATGTGATCGTCACGTACATGATGAACCGGCTATGGCGGAACCGGATCGAACGCGCGTCCGAGATGCAGGTGTGCACGGACCACCGCATCCGGATCATCGCGACGAACGGCCAGGACCTCGATCTGTCATCGTCGTCCGGCCGAGTGGTCGCCGGTCTCCTCGGCGAGCTGGACACCTACGAGGTTGAGGTGAACTCCGAGCGCAGCAGGGACGAAGCAGCCCAACGCGCCAAGCTGGGCCTGTCCCCCGGGGGCCGCTGCTACGGCTACGACAAGGGCAGGAAGGTCAACCCAGCCGAGGCAGCAGTGATCAAGGATCTTGCGGACAAGGTCCTGAAAGAGGATTGGGGCATCCGGACGTGCGCCCGCTATCTGAACACCGAGGGGATCAAGCCCGCCTTTGCTGCGAAGTGGTCGCCAGGTGTCGTCAGGCAGATCTTGACGAACGCGGCGATAGCGGGGTTGCGGTACCACAACGAGGAACTCATCGGGAAAGCCGCGTGGGAACCGATCATCAGTACCGACACGCATGTCCGGTTGGTTGCGCGGCTGTGCGGGAACGGCCAGCCGCCGGGATGGTCCCCCCACCACAGGTACCTACTGTCAGGTATCGCGACGTGCGGGAAGTGCGGAGCCGCCGTACAGGCAGGACGCCCAGGTAAGACTGCCAGGAGTGGACGTTCCTATCAATGTCCGACCCCTTCCGACGGTGGCTGTCGCGGAGTCTCCCGCGTGATGGTCCCGGTCGACGCGCTGGTGGAAAACACCGCCGTCACGCTGCTCAGCACGCCCGGCATCATCGAACAGTTCATCGAGGCGGATCTTCCGGATGCCGCCGACGTCCTCAGCGTCGCGCAGAGAATCGAAGCGGCCCAGGCCCGCGCCGCCGCCCTTGGTCGAGCCATGGCGCACGACGACCCCGACAACGAGGTTATCCGGATCATGCGTCGTGCCCAGCAGGAGGAGATCACGACTGAGTTGGCCACGCTCCGGCGCCGCCAAGCCGCACTGGCGCACTCCACCGTGTTCGACGGCCTGTTGGACGTCGAGGACATCGCCGCGCACTGGCAGACCCTGTCCTTGCAGCGCCGCCGAGCGATCATCCGCGCCCTAGTATCCGTCACGATCATGCCGACGGGTCCCGGACGCCGCCGTTTCGAACCCGACGCGATCGTGATCAAACGCCGAGAGGCCCTCTAACCCGCAGCCGGACGAGCGGCCCGATTCCGCGAGGGGATCGGGCCGAGCAGATCCCGAACCGCCGTGGTCTGTTCCTCCGTCAGACCCTCAGCAGCGATCACAGCCGCGATCTCCCGAGCCCGCGCCGCCAACACTCCGGCTAGTCCTGTCTTCCGCACGTGCGTGCGGTGAGCCAGCTGCTTGGTCTCTTGTTCGGATCACGTCGGGGTGACCGCGATCGGTAGTGACAGGCCTGGGACTGTTCCTGGCTGTGACGGTCGTGATGGACTACGGGCCGCCGAGCGTCGAGAAGCCGCTCGGCGCGCTGCCCGTCGTGCGTGACTACCTGGCCCGCCTCGATCTGGCGGGCACGATCGACCGGCTCGCCCCGATGCGTGACAAGGTCAACCGGGCCACCCACGGCGACGTGATCGCCGCGCTGGTCGCGAACCGGCTGACG
>NZ_KB893761.1:189176-225286 GCF_000374165.1 Parafrankia elaeagni | reverse complement strand
GCTCGACGATCCAGGTCGCGATCCCCCGCACCGTCTTCACCGCCGCCAACTCCTCGACCACCGACTCGTCCAGCTCGGACGCCCCGCCGCCCGCACCCGGCAGACCCACCCGCCCGGCAAGCTCCCCGAGGATCTCCGTCCGCTTGATCGAATCAATCGACAGATCAGCCTCAAGATCCAGATCAGGCTCCAGCATCTCCACCGGATAACCCGTCAGATCCGCGATCACCCCGACCACGGCATCCGTGACCTCACCCATCCCACGGACCACCGGCCCGGCTGTCTCCACCGAACGCGCCGTGACCTGCGCGGGCACCGAGACAGTCCGGGAGGCGTGCAGGGCACCGGTGCCGTTGACGGAGACGCCCGTCTCCGGAGCGCCGGCCGCCAGCCCGCCTGCCGTCGGGACAGCCGCGGTCGGGACAGCCGCGGTCGGCGGCGGCACGACGGCCGCCGCGCCGAAGTCAGCGTGGCGTGGGGCGTGGGCGAGGCCCGGGCCCTGCGCCGCCGTGCCGGGCAGGTGGCCGTTCGACTCCGGCCAGGCCCGCGAGGTGCCGAGCGGGAGCTGGGCCGGCGCGGCAGGCGGTGCGGTGCTGGCCGGCGCGGGCCGGCCGGCGTTCAGGTAGGTGAGCAGGACGTCCCGCTGGGCGGCCACGAGCTCTCGGCCCGTCCGCAGGAACTCCAGCACCAGGCTGTCGGTCGGGCCGGGAGCGGCGGGCGCCGCAGCGGCCGGGGCACCAGCGGGCGGGGCGTCAGGAGCCGGGACGGAGCCGGCCGGGGCTGTGCCAGATGGGACAGCGGCCCGGGCTCCGTTCGGGCTCGGGCCTGCCGCCGGGTGAGCGACGCCGTTCCCGTTGACGGTCCGAAGATCGACCACTGCAGAACCTCCCACCGATTCGCCGGGCCCCGTACCCGGCCATTCGAGAAGATCGTGTCGGTGCGCGGCTGGGGCGCCGCTGTCCGGGGTGGCGGTGACCGGGGCGGCGGTGACCGGGGCGGCGGTGACCGGGGCGGCCGGGGCGATCCGCCGCGCCGGCAGCAGGCCGCCGGGCAGCTGACGTCCGTCGCTGGTCCGCACGTAGGCACCGTCGAGAAGCCAGCCGGGCCGGCGCGGCATGCGCTCGGCCGCGGCCGGACGGGTGTCCCGCCCGGTGAACAGGGGGGACGGGTCGACATCCACGCCGGCCGCGGCGAGCTCGGCCACGGCGAGCAGCAGGCGCCGCAGGCCGTTCTCGGCCGGCGCGTCGGTGACGACCACCCGGTGCGGCCGGCCGGCGAGGATCTTGCCGATGAGCTGTGCCAGCACCCGGCCCGGCCCGGCCTCGACGAAGACACGGACGCCGGCGGCGTACATGGCCTCGATCTGCTCCACGAAGCGGACCGGCGCCGCGACCTGGCCGGCGAGCACCGCGCGGATCTCCGCCGGCGTCCCCGGGTAGGGGGCCGCCAGGGTGTTGGACCACACCGGGATGACGTTCGTCGCGAGAGTCGTCCCGTCGAGCTCGGTGGCGAGCGTGTGCGCGGCGCCGGCGACGACCGGGCTGTGGAAGGCGCAGGCCACCGGGATCCGCCGGGACGACAGGCCGGCCACCTTCAGCCGCTCCACCGCCGCGTCGACGGCGGCGGACGGCCCGGAGATCACCGTCTGGCGGGGTGCGTTCTGGTTGGCGAGGGCCACGCCGGCGATGGTGCCGTCGTCCGCGGGTTCCCCGAGCGCGGCCCGGATCTGGTCCGCTGTCGCGGACACCGCGGCCATGGTGCCGGGGTCGCTGCCCGCCGCCGCGAGGATCGCGTCCGCGCGGGCCCGGCTGAGCCGGACGAGCGCCTCCCGGTCGAGGACGCCGGCGGCGCTGAGCGCCGCCAGCTCGCCGTACGAGTGCCCGGCGACGTGATCCGGACGGATCCGCAGCCCCGCCAGCAGCTCGAAGACGGCCAGTCCGGCCAGCCCCAACGCGGGCTGGGCGGCCCGGGTGTCCGTGAGGGCGGCGGTCTGGGCGGCGCGCTCGGCGTCGCTGAAGGCCGCCGGGGGGAACATGGTCGCTGCCACGTCCGGGGCGAGCTCCAGCAGCGAACGAAGCCGCGGAAAGGCCACGAAGAGATCCGCGAGCATGCCCGGCCGCTGGCTCCCCTGCCCCGGGAAGACAAAGGCCAGGCTGCCCGCCGTGCCGTCGCCCCCGGGCACCGCTTCGGCCCCGGTGTCGGGACCCGGCGCGATGCCGGCGGCCACCGTGGCACCGTCGTCACCGCCGCGGACGAACACGCCTGCCCGCGGGGCCGAAAGGGGCTCCCTGGCCTGGGTGATCGCGCCCGCCAGGGCGTCCAGGTCGTCCGCGACGAAGGCGATCTGGACCGGTCCCCCGGCCTCCTCGCACACGGTACGGGCCAGATCGCGCAGCTGGTAGGGACGTCCCGCACCGTCGTTGGCACGGGCGAGCGCGTCCAGGCGGTCCAGGCGGCGCAGCGCGGCCTCCCGGTCGCGGCCCTGGACCAGGAACAGCTCGGCCGGCCAGCGGTCCAGGCCGTGAGCCGGCTCCGGTGCCTTGTCGTAGGCGGAGACGACGACGTGGAAGTTGGTCCCGCCGAAGCCGAAGGCGGACAGGCCGGCGTGCCGGGCTCCGGCGGGCGCCACCCAGGGCCGGGCCCGGTCGTCGAAGTAGAACGGGCTGTCCGACCGGTCCCAGTACGGATTGGGCTGGTCGACGTGCAGGGTCGGCGGGCGGACGCCCGTCTCCACCGCGCGTGCCACCTTGACCAGACCGGCAAGCCCCGCGGCGCACTTGGTGTGGCCGATCTGGGACTTCACCGAGCCGACGGCGCACTGGCCGGCGCCGGCGCCGTGCTCCTTGAACACCTCGGTGAGAGTGGCGAGCTCCGTCCGGTCGCCGACGACGGTGCCGGTGGCGTGCGCCTCCAGCATCCCCACCTCGGACGGCGAGATCCCCGCCGACGAGTAGGCACGTTCCAGCGCGATCACCTGGCCGGCCTTGCGCGGGGCGGTCAGCCCGAGGGCCCGGCCGTCGGACGAGCCGGCGACCGCGCGGATCACGGCCCGGATCCGGTCACCGTCACGCTGGGCGTCCGCGAGCCGCTTGAGGACGACCACCGCGACGCCCTCACCGAGGCTGGTGCCGTCCGCACCGGCGGCGAAGCTGCGGCACCGCCCACCCGGGGACAGCGCGTGCACCGAGGCGAAAAGCAGGAAGTCATGCACGCTTGAATGCGTGTCCACCCCGCCGCACAGCACAAGGTCGGACGAACCGGCCGAAAGTTCCTTGCAGGCGGCGTCCAACGCGGCCAGAGAGGAGGCGCAGGCCGCATCCACGGTGAAGTTCAGACCGCCGAGATCAAGGCGGTTGGCCACCCGGCCGGCGATGACGTTCGCCAGCAGCCCCGGAAAGGAATCCTCGTCGAGATCGGGCAGGATCTCCTCCAGCTCCGCGGGGAGCTCGCCGACCCAGGAACGATGAGCCGAACGGAAACCATAGGCGGTGGAGAGGTCCGATCCGGACTCCGCACCGAACACCACCGAGGAACGCTTCCGGTCAAACGGGCGGTCCTCGTATCCGGCGTCGCGAAGAGCCCGGGAGGCCGCTTCAAGAGCGAGAAGCTGACCCGGATCGATACTGCGGAGCGAACGGGGCGGAATTCCATAGGCAAGGGCGTCGAAGGGAATCTGCGGCAGGAAGCCGCCCCATTTTGACGGCGTACGCCGGCCGGCGTCCTTCACCATGGAGTCGGAGTCGTAGAAGAAATCCGCGTCCCAGCGTTCGGGCGAGACCTCGGTTATCGCGTCGACCCCGGCGACCACGTTGGCCCAGTAGTCCTTGTCGTCGGCAGCCCGCGGAAACACGGCCGACATTCCGATGATCGCGACATCGAGCGGACGGGCGGATTCACGCACCGCCGCGACGGAACGGGCGGCGCGCGCCAGCCGGTCACCGTCAGCACCATCATCAGCACTCGAACGAACCACGGGGGCCGCGGCGGGCCCGGCCGGACCAGGGACGGCCGCCCCGGCGAACTCGCTCGCGCGAGCGGCCAGGTGGGCTGTCGCGTCCTGGGTGACCTCGGTGTGCAGGCGGGCGATCGACGTCCGCGCCGAACGCAGGCCGGCGACCTGACCAATCATGAACATGCCCTCGGTGGCCTGCTCGTCGGGCCCGACCGTGACCAGCTGGGTGCCCTCCCGCCGCACGCCCCGGCTGGCGATGCGCAACCGGCCGAGGTTCAGCTGCTCCAGCTCGGCCCACATCTCCTTGCGCGGGACGCCGGCCGCGGCCAGCTCGTCCCGCCGGCGGAGGAAGTCATGCACGTAGGCGGACTCCACGCACCGCGTGGCGTGCCCCGGCGAGGTCTCGAGCAGCACCGTGCGGGACGCGGTGATCGCCGCGTCCTGGAAGCCCGGCATGATCGCCCCGTCAGCGACCGCCTCGTCGGTGAACAGGTAGGCGGTGCCCATGAGCACGCCGATCCGCGCACCGCGGTCGACCAGCGGCGCCGCCGCCGCCGCGACCATCGCGGCCGAGGCCGGGTCGTGGATCCCGCCGGCGAACAGGACGTCCAGGTCCCGCAGCGACTCCGGCCCGTCGTCCCCGCGCCGGGCGAACTCCAGCAGACCGGCGATCTGCGCCTCCCAGAGCGGGAAGCTCGCCCGCGGCCCGACGTGGCCGCCGCACTCGCGGCCCTCGAAGACGAACTTGCGCGCCCCGTCGGCGAGGAACCGGTCCAGCAGGCCCGGGGACGGGACGTGCAGGAAGGTGTCGATCCCGACCGCCTCCAGCGGCGCCGACTGCGCCGGTCGGCCACCGGCGATCAGCGCGCACGGCGGGCGGACGGCGTAGACCGCGTCCAGCTGGGCGGCCCGCGTCTCCGGCGGCGCGAAGCCGAGAATCCCCACGCCCCAGGGCAGGTCGCCGAGCAGTGCGGCGGTCTCCTCCAGGAGCGCTCGCGTCTCCTTGCCGCTCATCAGGGCCAGGGCCAGGAACGGCAGTCCGCCCTCGCGGGCCACCGAGAGCGCGAACTGCGCCCTGTCGCTGACCCTGGTCATCGGCCCCTGTGCGACGGCGTGACGCAGCCCGCGGGCGGCGGCGAACGCCGAGCCCGGGGCGAGCGGCCGGTGCCGGGCCGCTGACGCGAGCGAGGAACGGATCGACTCCCGTACGGCCCGCACAACCGCGCTCGCCGTGTGGTGGCGATCGGCGAGACCGGCAGCGAACGCGCCGTCCTGCCCGACCGGCAGCAGCTGCTCCCGCAGGTCCCGCCCGCCCAGCCGCAGGGCGACGGGGACCGTGGGGGCGGTGGGGGCGCTCAGGGCGCCGTCCGACGCCCGCTCGCCACCGGTGTCGCGGAAGTCCACCTCCGGTTCGTCCGCTGCCCGCCCGGCGTCGGTGACCACAGCGACGCCCGCGCCGGTTCCGACCGTCCCGCCCGGGACGGCGGACGCGGACGCCCAGCCCACCAGCCCGGCCACGGGCAGGTCAGGCCGCACGTAGACCCGGTGGCCGTCGATCAGCGCGGTCTCGCTGCCGTCCATCGCGCGGACGGCCTTCGCGACCTCGGCGGGCAGTTCCACCTCCCGTACCAGAGCCAGCTGCGAGTCGAGGACGACGCCGGCCGCGCCGCCGGCTACAGCCGCCGCCGCGGTCGCCGGGCCTATCCCACCGGCGGCCCACACGGGGGCAACTGTTCCGTCCAGCCGTGTCGGCTTCGCAGCGATCAGGTACTGGAGCAGAGTGAATGTCGTGAGATCACCGACCCGTCCGCCGGCCTCGTTGCCGCGGGCGATCAGGCCATCCGCGCCGTCGTCGAGTGCTTGGCGCGCCGCCGAAACCGAGAGCACCTCGACGAGCACCCGCCGGCCCGCGGCGGAAACCGCGGCCGCTCCCCACGGTGCGTCGACACCGAGGACCACGGTGTCGACGCACGCAGGCAGCTCCGCCAGCTCCAGCGGGCAGCCCTGGGCCACCCGTACTCCGATCGGCACCGGCGACCAGGCAGCCGCGGCGGCCAGTGCCTCGCGGCCGCGGGCCGGGTCCAGGCCGAGATCGAGGATTCCCGTGCCGCCGGCATGCCCGACCGCCGCGACCAGGTGCGGCGCCGGCTCCCCGAACGGGCTGATGACGACGACCAGATCCCGTTCGCCCTGGTCGTCGGGCTCGGTCCGGGGGTGCGCGCTCGCTGCGCTGCTCATCGGTTGCTCCTCCTGGCCTGGCCCCGCCGAAGACGGAGACGGCCGGGGTCGGTTGCTGTCAGCACGGGGCCGAAGCAGTCGGCGTCCCGGAACCGGACGTGGGCGGGCGGCGCCAGTACGAACAGGTGCAACTCCCAGTCGGGGACAGCAGCGGGTGCCCGGACAGGCGCCGCGCCGCTGGCGGCGATTCGGTCACTGTGATGGTGGTCCGGTCCGGTCGGGTCACCTGAGCCAGCGAGCGTGCGCGAAATCCTAGCCGGCCCCAACCGGGTCTCCACACGTAGGTGCCACCGCGAAACAGCGTTGTGATCTGCCTGGTCAGGGCCCTGCCCGTCACCGGCCATGACGACATCAGACGCAGGCCGGGCGTCCTGGCCGGCCCCATCGCCGCAGACTGCCGCGATGCCCGCGCGGCTGGCCCCGGGCCCTCCTCGCGCTGCACGGCCAATGCCGGGGTTGTTGCTGTCATTGCCCATGTTGTCATCGCTCGCGAATCGCGAGGTGGCATCAGTCGCGCCACGCCGGCAGGCCCTACAACTCCGCTCTGCCGGCTGATTTCTCATGTTTACGCGGTCCGGTACCTGGCACTGTCCGGGCATGGAAGGCGGGCAGTGGAACCTACCCGGAAAAACCCATGCACCTTTCTTCGGCCGGGTCCCTGACGCGCGATGGCTGATCGCACTGTTCCCCCCCGACATGACATTCATCCAGGTGTTCCTCCGGTCCCTGCCGGAACAACGCGCCGACGCCGGCCCTGGACCGGCGGACGCGCTGTCAGCGGACTCGCCTCTTCTGCCCTCCGTACACGTGACGCTATGGCCCTTTCAACCTAGTCACTTCGCGGGCAGCGTCGCAAGCACAGGCGCCGGACTTTTCACTGATGTCGCCCACAACCCTCACACTGGATTGATAAATACGCTGTTCAAGTCGCATTGCGACCACGCGACTGCACGGGTTCCGGAGTGCGGGCGCGCGATCATTTCGTGCCGATCCACCAGCATGGCACCCAACGGCCGCGACCGGGAGACCACCCGAAGTGACTAGAGACCGGCCGTGACCGACAGACCACCAACAGAAGCTCGGTGGACGCCCACCCGGTTCACGGGGTGGGGTTCGGCACCATCACCAGGCTGCCAGCGGCGAGACCGGACACGGGCCCCCGCGATGACTCGGGACAGAACCGAGAGCCCCCGGAGCAACAACCCGGCGGCGCGCCTCGCTCGGCGCTGGCGACGTTCGCACGATGACGGCCACCGTGCTGCCAGCTGCGGCGCGCGGGCCGGCCAGCCGGTCGGGCAGGGGGTCAGGCAGGGTCAGGAGGTCACGGCCGCCGCAGGTCGCCGGCCCGACGGCCCGGCGGCCCGACGGCCCGGCGGCCCGGCAGCCCGCGCCAGTGGGCCCTGCCGCCGGTGGGGCAGGAGCGGCGAGGACGGGTGCGGCCAGCCGCCCCGGCGCATCCCGGCGGCGGGAGAACCACAGAACTCCCCAACGGACGACCAATCCCGCTGGTTCCGCCACCCCGCCGGTTCCGCTCGCCGGGCGTCGAGCCGGGCGCCCGGGGACACGCCGCGCCGGGCCTGCACGGCGGCACAGGCCCGGCGGGACGAACGCGCGGCTCCGGGGGACGCGCGGCTTCGGGAACACGCGGTCCCGGGAGGACCGGGTGCTGGGAACACGGGGTACAGGCGACGGAGTCCGACGAAGAGCGTGACCGGTCCGGGTGGACGGGCAGGCAGGCGGGCAGGGCCCGGTCGCGGTCACGGCCCCCGGGGGCATGTCGTCACACGGTCGGCCTCGGACGCGTCGCGCGGGGGCATGCGAGGACGCGGTCCGGGCGGACCTGCCGGGGCGCGGGCTGTTAACCGCACCGTCGGCGAGGGCCGGACATGGGCAGGTCCGACCCCGTTCCAGCCGGTGGTGCCGGCCGGGCCGGCCAGGAGGGGCTGGCCGGGCGGTGCTATCCGGGCCGCGCCGTCGGACGCTCTCGTCCGGGCGGCGCCGCCGCGGGGTGCGCGGATCAGGCGCTTGCTGAGCTGACGTTCATACGCGGATGGCGCTGGGAGTGTCCAGGGATGTCGGGATGGGCGGCCGGTGCCCGGGCGGCACCGCCGACCTGGCCTACAGTCGGGGAAGCCCGGGTGCCGGCATGGAGCCCATCTCGCGCTGCCAGGCGAGGGCGAGCTGGGTGCGGTTCGAGCAGCCCGTGGCCACCAGCGCGTGGGTCAGGTGGTGCTTGACCGTGTCGATGCTGATGCAGAGCGCCTCCGCCACCTGCCGGTTCGACTGGCCTTCCGCGACGAGGCGGACCACGTCCCGCTCGCGGGCGGAGAGCTTGGCCGTGACGGCCGGTCCCGGGTTGACCCGGATGTAGAAGCGCAGCAGGTTGCCGAGGTGGCGGGCGAGCACCGCGCCGACGGCCCGGTCCCGCGGGCCGAACGCACCCGGGCGGGGGTCGAGCAGCGAGACCACGGCGCCGACGCCGCTGTTGCCGGCCAGCCGGATCAGCAGCTTCGCGTGGATTCCGTGGGCGCGCAGGAAGCGCTCGAGCCGCAGCCGCACCTCGGGGCGGTCGGGGACGCCGATCTCGTCCAGCGTGACGAGCCCGCGCTCCCACATCAACCGCAGGCTCTCCGGGTCGTTGAAGACCTCGAGGCTGCGGTACCGCTCCAGGAACGGCCCGGCCATGCGCAGCGCGAGGCCGCGGCCGGTGGGGCGGGCGTCCTGGAAGGTCGCCTGCGGCGACGATCCCAGGAAGAAGGCGGAGTGGCGGTAGCCGAGGTGGCGCGCCATGCCGTCGAGCGCGGCCTCGCGGAACGCGGGCAGTGAGGCGGCCCGCTCGCAGTCCTCGACGACGCGCAGGACGCCGCGCAGTTCCGCTGCGCCCAGGGCGAGGTCGCGGGGCACCTGCGGCCCGCGGGCGGGAACAGCGGCTCGGTTCGGCAGCCCCGCCGCGACCGCACCGGGACGGGTGCGCGACGCGGGGTGGCCCACCGCGGAGGTCGCCGCGATGGGGGTGTGCCGGGCGGTGGGAGCCCGATGGGGCACCGGAACGCCGGTCGGCCGGGAAACCCCCGACGATGTGTCCATCGTCACGGCAAGCCGGCCGCTGGCCGGGTGGGCGCTGGGGCTACCATCGGGGTTGCTGAGCATTCGGTCAGTCACACATGCCTCCGGGGGCAGACCGACACCAGGTCACTGGCCGGTAGTCGCGAATCAGCCGGCGTATTTCCGGCCAAGTTGGACATGTTCGGCAAGCCTAGGGCCGCGGCTACCCAGATGCCACCCTGCAACACCTACTTTCTGGCGCCTGATAAGCCTGACTGGCTTATGTGACTAATGAACCTCAGTTCAACCGCGATTTACCTTCGCAGCGCCGTTGTGCGTGACCCCTCGGACGCGGTCCGTAACGACAACGGCAGGACTCCGCCCCCCAAAGGTGCCACCAACGGCCCTCGAATTGGCCCGGTCCGACCACCACCTCCACCTTCGGTCACCAGCGTGTAGTCGATCGGCACGGAGGGTAGCTTTCTCACCGTACGTATCTCGCTACTCGCAGCGGATCACCACTCTGGCGGCCTCCGCGGGCATGCCGATACGAGGTGAGGCGCGTGACGACCGGCTTCTCGATCTTTCTCATCGCCGCCGGCGCAACTCTCCGCTATGCGTTGTCCTACCGGTTGAGTGGCGTCGACCTGCAGATACTCGGATCGATCATCATGGCTACCGGCGGCGCCACGCTGGCCGTCCAGGCCGCCCGCGCAGTCCGCGCCGGCCGGCTCCGGGCCCGCCCGGTCGCGAGGACGCTTCCACTTCCCTCCCGGCTTCCCCTGTGGCGTCCCTCGGAAGATGGCTCGACGGAGCGCTTCTGGCCCGCCGCGCAATCAGCGTGGGACATGCCAGCCCGGGCTGCCGGAATCCGTTTCGAGGACAATCAGTCACCCCCGAGGCGGGGTCCCCGTCCGGACGTCCAGCAAGGCTGGGATGAGGCCACCGACCTCGGGATCCCGTACACCACCAGCCAGGGTGGCAGCCCGTACGACCAGCCCGAAGGTGCCCCGCGGCCCTGGCCCGCCCAGGACCAGGCCGGCCCGGCGGACGGCAGCCCGACCCTGCTGCCGCCGCGGGCGAGCTGGCAGCTCGACGAGGCCGGCTGGCCGGACGAGGTACGCCCGCCCGTGCCTGGCTCCGATCGCTGAACGGGGCCCGCGGGCCCGACGGCCGAGGCGGCTGCGCTCACAGCGGATGCAGGACTCACAACAGGTGCTGCGCTCACAGCAGGTGCAGCGCCCGGGCGCGGTGGACCGCGTCGCGGCGCCGGGCGACGTCCAGCTTGCGGTAGATGCTCTTGAGGTGTGTCTTGACCGTGTTGACCGAGACGTACATCTCCGCCGCGATCTCCGCGGTCGTCAGCATGGTCGGCAGGTAGCTGAGCACGGCCAGCTCACGTTCGCTCAGCCGCTCCGCGGGCTCGGCGCCCAGACCTCCCGGCAGTACGAGGGGGCTCCCACCTCCCGCTCCCGGTCGGGTCTCTTCCGGTCTGCCGAGGCTCTCCGGCCTGTTCCCCGCCCCGGGGCCCGCCCCGAACCCGGCTGCCGGGGCCGGGCCGGCGGAACGCGAGCCGGCGGCACCCGGCGCCCCTCTGGCGAACCGGGCTCCGTCGGCGGCGGGTGCCGGAGTGGCAGCGCGGGGGCCGGCTGCCGGTGCGGACGGCGGCCAGCGTCCCGGGGTGGCCCCGCCGGCCCGATCCGCCGGCGGTCTGGTCGGGGTGGGGACGATCACCTCGGCACCCGCGCCGGGCACCGTTCGGCCACCGGAGCTCCCGCGGCCCCCCGTCGCGAGGCCGGAACCCGTCGCCGGCCGGGGCAGGCCCGTCGGGCGCAGCCCGTTCGACGGGCCCGGCGGCGACGCCAGGTCGTCCGGAGCGGCGGCCCGCGGCGTGACCGCCAGCAGTGAGGCAGCCAGGCGTGGCGCCGCGGACCGGTCCAGGGCCGCCACGAAGGCGGGCTGGCCGTCGGTCAGCTCGGGGTGGGCGGCCATCAGGTCCAGCAGCTCCTCGCCGGCCTCGGTGAACGGGGCCACCATTCCCTCGTCGGCGGCGAGCGCAACGGCCCGCGCGAGCAGCCCGCCGGCCCGGGCGTGATCGTTGCGCCGGGCGGCGGCGACCGCGCCGAGCACGCAGGCCGCGACCAGGCCCGCGCCGCCGTCGTCGGCACGCAGCAGGGGGGCGAGCGTCTCCTCCGCGGCCGGCACATCACCGCAGGACAGCACCGAACGCGCGAGCGCGAGCTGGACCTGCGGGTCCGCGGCACGTTCGCTGTCGCGCAGCAGCAGGCGCCGGGCGGCCTCCGGAGTCCCGGCGGCGACAAGCAGGTCCGCCTCCGCGGCCCGGCGGGCAGCTGCGCACAACGGCGGCATCGGCCCGGGCCTGCCGACTGCGAGCATGCGTCTGGCCGCGCGCACATCGTCGGGAGCGCCCCGCAACAGCCGCAGCCGGGTGTCGCAGATGGTGATGAGTTCGGCCAGGAAAGCCGGGTTCGCAACGGTCAGCGACCGACGTGCCGCACCCAGGCACCGGCCGGCCTCGGCGAGCTCGACCCGTTGCAGCCACACCATCGCGGCGGCCAACCACGCCTCGGCGAACCCGGGCACGGCCGCGGCCGGCCCCGCGTCGGGCGCGTGGTGGTCGCTGGCGGGGTCCGCGTCGCCGAACACCATGCTCAGCACGCTCTCGGCCTGCCGCAGCCGGCCACGCAGGGCGTACTGCAGAGCAAGCGCGCCGAGGCAGGACGTCTCCACGCCGGTGAGCCCAGCCCGCCGGGCGGCGACAGCCCCCTCCTGCAGGAACCCGGCGGCGGCGGAAAGACGACCGAGCCACAGCTCGCCGCGGCCGCGCGCGCACAGCGCCACCGCCCGTGCCCGCTCATCCACGGGACGTCCGGGGCGAGGCGGGTCCTTCCTGGTCGCAGCGAGCTGGTCCGCCGCGCCGGACACGCCGGACACGCCGGACGGATCCGGCAGGTTCGACTGGCCGGAGGCCTCGGGCCTGCCGGATGGTCTGGAAGCGCTGGTGGCACTGGAGCGCAGCAGCCGCCGGGACGCAGTGATCATCTCGGCCGGCTGCCCGGCGAGCTCGGCCCGGTACATCTCAACCAGGTCGATCCGCTCCACAAGAGTGCGCCGCCGGGAGGCACCCGGCCCGGACAGGACCGCGGGCAGTCGGGCGCGGGCTGACAGCAGGCTCGCCGACCCGGCCTCCAGCTGCCCTGACCGCAGGTGGGCCACGGCCAGGACGAGGTCGCATTCGGGTGACAGCCCCGCTGCCCCGGCCGGCAGCGCCGCCACGAGCACTCCGAGTTCGGGCGCCCGTCCAAACAGGATGTCCATCAGAGCGGAGCCGTCGACCAGCAGGCAGGCGAGGTACCACCAGTCCCCGGCCCGCAGTGCGTGCCGGGCCGCGTCGGAGGTGCTGTCGTTCGCTGCGAACCACAGCGCTGCGCGCAGGTTGAGCTCGCGGGGATCCTCATCCGGATCCTGCTGGAGCAGCCCATGCAGGGCCATCCCCAGCAACCGGTTGTACCGGTACCAGTCCGGCGACGGATCGGTGGCTTCAGCGCCCGCGGCGGTTCCGACCGGGTGGCTGCCCGGCCGGAACCGGTCGAGCGAAACGAGAAAACCACCGGTTCGCGCGAAGTCGCGCAGCAGATGGACGGCTCCGCGCCGGGCCCGCGCCGCCCCCGGCCGCCAGACCGGCCCGACCGCCCCGATGCCGTCCGGTGTGATGCCGTCCGGTGTGATGCCGTCCGGCACGATGTCGATCGCAGCGACCGCGGCCGCCAGCGGACCGCTGATCCGTTCCAGGACACTGGTCCGGAGCAGGAATCGGCGGGTCGGCTCCGGGTAGCTCGACAGGACCTCGGCGTGCAGGTACTCGGTGATGGCCGTCTGAGGGCCCCAGGCGGGATCAGGCTCCGCGGGAACGCTGCCCTCCCCCGCACCGGCCAGCCCCGCTTCCCGGCCCTCCTCAGCATCGCCCGCCGGCCAGCCGTCCCGAGGCGCGCCGACGGGCCGCGCACCGTCAGCGGACCTCGCGCGTTCCACTGCGCCGACGGCAGCGAGGCGCAGACCGACCGCCCACCCCTCAGTCTGCCGCCACAGGGCCGTCGCCAGCCGGTCGGTGACTGCGAGGCCGTGCGCGGCGAGCAGCTGGGCCGTCTCCTGTGGGGTGAAAGCCAGGTCGGGCGGGCCGAACTCGGTGAGCCGGCCCTCGGCGCGGAGGCGGTGGGCGCGCAGCACGGGTGTCCGACCGGCCAGGACCAGCCGCAGACGTCCGTCCCCCTCGCCCGCCAGCAGCTCCAGCACGGCAAGATCATCTGGGTCGCGGACCAGGTGGGCGTCGTCCAGGATCAGCACCGCGGGAGCGGGCATCTCGGCGAGGTGGTTGACGAGTTCGCGCCGGAAACGCTCGGGGCAGCTGTCGGCAGCCCCAGCAGCCCCAGCCGCCAGCCGGGCCAGTTGATCGCCGGCGGGCAGCGCGGCGTCTCGACACAGTGCGCGCAGGATCTGCGCCCACAGCGAGACGGACGGCGCAGACCGGTGTGGACCGGAGGGCGGCGCGGAAAGCCCGGGCGTGCCCGGCGTTTCCTGCGCGCCCGGAACCCGGCCGGCGGCCTGACGCCCGCGCCGGGATCCGAGGGATCCGAGCGCGGGATCAACACGAAGCCAGACCACGGGGTGCCGCGACCGCCCGGATCTGGCCCAGTCGGCAAGCAGCATCGTCTTGCCGGTGCCGGCAGGCGCGCAGACGCAGGTCAGCGGGCCGTCGACCGCCGTGTCCAGCCTGTCCAGCAGCCGCACACGCGAGATGGAGGGGACGACCGGCCGTGGCGGCACGAGCCTGGTGCCGAGGACAGGCAGTTCGGATGCCGACGCCGCCGTGCGCGGCAGGTACGGCCACGGCAGCAGGTCTGGGGCCGCGCTCGGACCGTGCCCGGGAACGACGGAATCCGGACCGTCCGGACGGCCCACCGCTCCCTGTGCACCCACGACTTGATCACCCCCGACTCACAATGCCAAGGGTAGTGGTACAGGCACTCTGTGCTTTCGGCAACCAGGGGGTGGTGTCGGCCCGGCGGCACAGCGAGGACACGGCGGAGATCACGACGGACGTGGACGGTTCCGGAAGCACCTCACCGGCGCGTTCTCTCCCGGAACCGTCCGATCCGTCGCCACCGATCCGTCGCCACCGAATCAGCGCGCGCCCACAGCTGTCAGGCCGGACACAAGACGGTCAGGCCCGAAAACGGTCAGGCCGCCCCGAAAACGGTCAGGCCGCGCAGTCGGCGCACATGGTCCGGCGGGTGTCGGCGAGCTGGCTCCGGTGCTGTACCAGGAAGCAGCTCGTGCAGGTGAACTCGTCCGCCTGGCGCGGCAGCACCCGCAACGCGAGCTCCTCGTCCCGGACCTCGGCGTCCGGGAGGTCGAGCTCGGCCTCCAGCGCGTCCATGTCGTCGCCGAGATCGGCCGCCGCACCAGCACGTTGGGCTTTCAGCGTCTCCAGGCTCTGTTCCTGGAGCTCGTCCTCCTCGACATCCGTGCTGCGCCGAGCGTCGAAGTCACGAGCCATGCCTCTCCTTACCTTTCCCTTGTCCTCACAGACCGCGGCCTGTCGACACCGACGTCGATCCACAACGGGATCGAGCGAGCACGGTACCCGAACGACATCGGCTGATCACAATAAGCAGTGGCTCTGGCCGAGAAGTAAGCGCCAGGCAGATGTCCGCATTCCCCATGCCGGAAGCCGGTACCCAGGGCCACCGGTTCGGAACACGGATCTCCAAAGCCGCCCGAAGGATACGGGTCGAAGAGTCGCCAGACCAAGCAGGGGCACCCTGGCGCTGTGTCACTCCCGCCACATCCGGCTCCGGCGCCGACCGACCACCCACCGAGAAAGCCTGTACCCGTCGGGACGGGCGGGCTCGGAGCAGCCGGTTCAAGGAACGATGGCCGGTCGAGGCGGGCCACCCAACGGTGGTGTGGCGGCGCGGCGAAAGCAGCAGGCCGGCAGCCAGACACGACGGCAGCCAGACACGACGGCAGCCAGACACGGCAGCGGTCAGGGGATGACCGAACAGCCAACGGCTCGCGGCGTGGCGGCCGTGGGCCGGCCCGAGGGGAGATGACGGAGATCAGAGGAGATCACATAGAGATGCCGAAATGTGATCAGACAGCGAGGTCAGAGATACAGCCCGGTAAGTCCGTCATCGAGCCGCTCCGCAGCCACGGCGTGCACGTCGCGTTCGCGCATCAGGATGTAGGTCGTCGAGTGCAGCTCAACCTCGGCGCGGTCCTCGGGGTCATAGAGCACCCGGTCACCCACCTGGACCGTGCGCACCACCGTCCCGATGGCGACCACGTCAGCCCACGACAGGCGCTTACCCATCTGCGCGGTGGCGGGGATCACGATGCCTGCCTTCGAACGCCGGTCCGCGGAATCCTCCCGCGGCTGCACCAGCACCCGGTCGTGCAGGAGTCGGATGGGCAACGAGCCACTCGCAACATCGATGCCGGCCGCGCCCCCGACACCGTTGACACCGTTGACACCGCCGGAAACTACGCTCACACGCTCGGACCCTACTCGCCCGGACCCCCGGCGCCGGCCGGATGTATCCGATTGCCCCGGCCCGTACCCGCCCGGTAACCGCGGCCACCCGTCACCCGTAGTGGCAAACGCGCCGCAGCGAAGGTCCCCCGGCCCCGGCCCGGAAGCGGCCGAAACTGCGACGGCCGCTCCATCCACGGACACCGGCATATCAACCAGACCTGATGGGGATTGACACCTCAACGCGGTATAAGCTGCCGCCCATCGTCATCCGGCCCATCACGGCCGGGTGCCGGGAGGCGCGCCGGAGGGGATGCCCGGCACCCAGCACAAGCGTCCGCGTCGGAAGCCAGGTAACGGTCGACACGCACGAGCCGAGGGATGGGGCAAACCAATGGCGCTGAGAATCAGTGTGGACCTTGAAGGGCTGCGCTGGGCCGACCTGTTCCGGTTCGTCGATCTCGCGAGAAGCGGTGGCATCGGCCCGGAGGACCAGGTCGACGTCATCACGTACGGCAGCGACCCGATGTCGGTCAGCCTCTCCGCCCGGATCTACCCGGTATCAGACGGTTTCCTCGCCAGCGACCAGCAGGAACTCGGGCCCGGCGACGGCCTGCGCGGCCCGGCACCGCTTTCCCTCGCGCCCGGCAGTCCGTCGTCCGCGGGGGGGTTCGGCTACGACACCTCGGGTGAACGTCCGTCGTCCAACGGCTCGCACTACCCCGCGTTCGACAACGGCTCCGAGCGTCCGCCCGCGGGCGCCGGCAACCTTCCCGCCTACGGCCCGCCCGGATACGACAGCCAGCCGGAGCGCGGCACCCCGCCGCCGCCCCCGCCGCCCCCTCCGGCCGGAGGCTCGCACTACCCGGCCTTCGACGCGCCGAACGAGCGGCTGCCAGGTCAGGGCGGCGGTCAGTTCGCCGGCTTCGAGCCGGTCTTCGACCGCTCGCAGAACGGCAAGGAGACCGGTGCCGCCGGCGGCGTCGAGAGCCCCTACATCGAGGAGTTCGCCCGTCTCCAGGAGGGCCTGATGCGCCAGGTCCGCCGAGACGGCGAGGTCCGCCCGGACCGGGCCTGACCTGCCGGCGCCAGTCAGCGCCAGTCAGCGCACAGCGCAGGGGGCGGGTGGCAGCCCGGGCGGGGCACAGCCTCTGCCGTCGGCCGCCAGAACACCCACACAGCCCGGCACCTTCGGGCCGTCGGCCGGTCATGCGCTTCCCGCATGAAGGTCCGCCACGGCCGCAGCGCCCCCAGATACAGCTCTGACCGGCCAGATTCGCTTCTTGTGAGCGTCGCGGCTGCCGGTCCGCCCCCCATCTCCGGGCCACCGGCCAGCACTTTGAGTGAAGGCTCCCGGTGAGGAAACAGAACGCGGAGATGCCCGATATAAGCAGTGCGTGGCGATCGCCGCACACTGCACTGCCGACCGGCACCGCGTTTGCACGCAGATCGTGATGACCTTGTCACCTGTTACACGCTGTGGTGGTGCCGCCCGCACGTTTCCGCCCGCAATGGTGCATGCTGCCTTCGATGGAGGATCCGCGCGTAGTCGACGTCGAGCGGTACCACGGTCAGTTGCGCTCGGAACTCGAGATGATCGCGAACGGGCCGGTACTGGCCGGACCACGGATCGTCGAGCACATCAACTCGCTGGTCACTCTCATCGATCTCCATCAGCCCAACGAGTTTGATCTGTGTCTGAGTTGCGACCGGCTCTGGCCCTGCGCCACCATCGTCGCGATTACCGGGGAGCTGGCCGCCACCGAGGACGCCGTCGCGCCCCGCGCCCTGCCGGATCCGACGGCCACCGCCCGCGTCACCGACACCCGGGGAACACCGGTGGATGCCGTCCGCCGCGCCGTCGACCAGCACCGGGCACCGGACCGCGTTCCCTCGCCGCCGGCGTCCGCCGCATCTCCCCCTCCCCCGCCGTTCGACACCGGGTCCTACTCGACGGTGTCGAACCCCGGCACCACGCAGTCGATGCCGCACCAGCCGCCGCCGGGAGAGCACGCCCCGGCCCGCCTGCCGGGCACAGCTCCCCCGGCCGCGGCCGCCGCGGGAGTGAACGACGTCCCGCGTGGCGCCGGAACGACCCGCGGCCCGGCCACCGGTCCGACACGCCGGCCCGTCTTCGGCGACCCGCTGGCTGGCATCCGCCGCCCGGGCGCGGCGGCAGCACGCGGGACGAACACGGCCCCCGCCGCCGAGCAGCAGCCCGACCGGACCATGACCGGCGCCCAGCCGCTGGCAGGCCAGCAGTACCCGGCGACCCGTCAGCCCCCGCCCGCACGACCGCAGCCGGCGCAGCCGGACCCGGACCGTCGGCTCGCACCGCCCGGCCTGCACCCGCCCACCGCCAGTCCGTTCCTGGGCGGGCCCCCCAGCCGCGGCTGGGCCGTCCCGGGGCAGCACGGCGACCTGCCCCGGGACCCCCGCGAACAGCAGAATCCCCTGACCGGGCCGGGGCCCGCGCCCGGCTTCTCACGGCCTGCCGTGCCGCCGCCCGGCGTCCGGCCCGCGGCCGGGCCCATGGCGAGCCCGCCGCAGCAGCCACACCAGCCCGACTACCGGGACCGGCCGAGCCAGCCGCCGCGCCACGGCGACCCACGGCAGCCCTACCAGCCGAGCTTTCCCTCCCAGCCGACCCATCCCGGCGAGCCGGCATACGCGGGTCCGCCCGGGTCCTCCGGTCAGCCTGGCTGGGACGGGCAGCAGCCCCCGCGCCTCCGCCCGCCCGGCGCTCCCCACGCGCAGCACCCGACGGGCCCCGTGCCCACCGGGCCGGTCCCGACCGGGCACCTCCCGACCGGGCCGGTGCCCGGCGGGCCCGTGCCCGGCGGACAGTTCGCGCCCCGGCAGCACACAACCGGTCCTGTCCCGACTGCGCAGGTCCCCAACGGGCACCTTCACGCCGGGCAGACCTCGACAGGGCAGTACCAGACCGGGCAGGTCCCCACCGGGCAGTACCCGGCCGGGCAGGTCCCCACCGGGCAGTACCCGGCCGGGCAGGTCCCCACCGGGCAGTACCCGGCCGGGCCGGGCCGGGCAGGGCAGGTGCCCACCGGGCCTGTCCCCACGGGGCAGCTCCCCACCGGATCCGGCGACCGGGGCCCGGTACACGGGCAGCCTCCTGCCGGGATGGCACAGGACGCGTCACGCGGGAGCCTCTTCGAGCCACCCGCCGCTGCGTCCCGGCCGCCGGCCGACGTCGGGCGGGCAGCCCCGGCCGCGGACGCGGAGCGGCTGTCGGTGCCGGCCTCCCGGCCGGCGCCGCCGATCTCCGGCCCGGTCGAGCTGAGTCTCGCCGCCGCGCGGGCCGCGGAACTCGCCCGCGGGCAGGCCGCGGCCGCCGCCGGCCCACCGCCGCCGCGCCACCCGGAGATCGTCCGCGGCGCCGACCGGGGCAGCCGCCCGGCGACAGGGCGGCTCTCGGCTGACCAGAGCCGTCCGCGCGGCCGGCATGCGGGGCCGGAACAGCCCCGCCCGCAGGGCTCACCGTGGGCCAGTCCGGGAGGCGAGCAGCGCCGCCCCATCTCGGTCGACGACTCATGGGCCGGGACGGGGCGGGACCCGGCCAGCCGCGCACGCCTCGGGGGCCCCACCGGCCCCACGGGGCCGGGCCAGAACGGCCACGGCGGCCACGGCGGCCAGGCCGGTGCGAACAACGGGCACGGTGGGCAGAACGGGCACGGGCAGAACGGCCATCGTGGAGCAGGCACGGGCCCAGGCAGCGCTGACGTCGGCATCGGTGGGCCGCAGCAGCCAGGTCCGGAGGGCATGGCGCGAGGCCAGCACCCCGGCGCGGGCTCGGATCAGCCGACGAGCGCCGAGGTCGAGGCGGTCGCCCGGGCCTGGCTCGCGCGCAAGGACTCGGTGCTCGACGGCATCGACGTGATCTGAGGAGGGTCATGACCGACCTGGACGGAGCCCGGCCGTGGTGGCGGGGAAACCCCGAGCCGGCCACGGCGAGTCCTGTTTCACGCCTGGCTGAGCAGGGGTCAGGCTGTCGCTCGTGCGCGTGATGTGGCCGGACCACGTCAGGCAGGTTTGAGGCGACTCCCGAGGTGGGAGGAACGCGACGCCGGCTCTACCGTGGCGCCGCTGGCAGGCCCGGATGGACGACCGCCCGGAAGGTGATGTGTGGCCGAAGCGCTGACCGCAGGCTTCGACCTGCCCGCTGACCCACGGGCGGCCGGGCGGGCCCGTGCGCTGGTTGCCGACCTGCTCGTGGCGTGGGGCTGCGGTAACGCCGCTGAGGTCGCGAAACTGCTGGTCAGCGAGGTCGTCACGAACGCGGTCCGGTTTGTCGGTGCGCGTGAGGTGCTGCGGCTCACCGTCGAGTGCGGTTCCGACCTGATCCGCGTCTCCGTGAGTGACGGCAGCCCGCTGCGGCCTGTGCTTCGGGCCGCGCAGGACGACGACGAGTCCGGCCGGGGCATGCAGCTCGTCAGCGCCCTCGCGACGAGCTGGGGTGTGGTGGATGACCCGCCCTCCGCCGGCGTGGGCAAACAGGTCTGGTTCGAGCTGCCATCCGCAGAGTCGACAGCCGTCGGGTGCCGGGCCTACTGAGAACGTTCGCGTGACCGGCCGTCCGTGCCCGGAGCAGCGATCGCGCCACTCGCCCCGACACTGCGCCACCAGACAGCCAGAATGCGGTGAATTTATCGCCGGGCAGTAGATGATGTCGACATACCAGCATCCAGGTGACCGCAGGACGTCACATTCGGGGGACGGTATGCCGGCACAGACGCAGTTTCTGATGGACGTCGCACTGCTCGTCGAGCTCGACGGGGGCTTCCTGGTCCACTCCACGGGCGACGGCGCGCTCCGTTTTCCGGGGGGCGCCCCTCGCCCGGGCGAGTCCTCCCTGGCCGCCGCGGGGCGCCTGCTGCGGGCCACGCTGCCCCGCGGTGCCGTGTCAGCACCCGGCTCCGCCCGCCGGGGCACCACAGCCCGCCAGGGCACCACAGCCCGCCGGGGCACCACACGGTCAGCACATCCGCAGGAAGCCGGTCGGGGCTTCGCCTTCGCGGGGTGTGTTGAGCACAGCCACTCCCGCTCCGACGGTGGAGCGACCCCGGCCGGCGGCCCGACGCACGACCGGCATGTGCTGACCGTGCTCTACGCCGTTGTCCTCGATCCGGCGCGTCACCCGACGGGCACGGATCTTCCGCCGGGGCTGCGCCTTCTCCGGCCCTACGAGGGGACGTCGGGGACCACGCTGGCGGACATCCGGCCGGTCGAGGTGGGCCGGGCCGCCACGGCCTGGTGGTCCGAGAGTTGGCCGTCCTGGAACGGGCTGGCCGTCACGGACGCGGAACCGTGGTGGACAGCTCTGCGCCAGTCGGTCCGGACCCTGCGCGCCCAGCTGATCGCGCGTCGCGACGACCTGCACGGCGAGGCGTTCCGCGACGCCGCGGTGGCCGTCTGCGCCCTGGTCGCGGTGGCGGACGGGCGCGTCGACCCCGAGGAGCGCGACGCGATGGTCGGGTCAATCCACGGCGAGGCGGTGCTGGCGGACTACCCGCGCACCGATCTCGAACACCTGTTCGACCAGCATGTCGCCCGCCTGCGCGCGGACCTCGTGGCCGGCCGGCGGGCCGCGCTGCGCGAGATCGGCAAGGTGCGCGGGGACTCCGTGCGGTCCTGGGCGGTGCTGCGGTTCGGAGCTGTCGTCGGGCGGGCGGACGGGTACTTCGATCCGGACGAGCGCCGGGTCGTCCAGGACGCCGCCGACGTCCTCGGGCTGAGCACCGGCACCCTCGCCGTCCAGGCCGTTGACGAGGGCACCGATGACGAGGGCACCGATGACGAGCACGGTGGGGACGCCGGCGGGGGTCTCCGGTGAGCGCGCCCGTCGGGGACCCGGCCGCGGCCCACCGGGGACCGGCCACCGCTCCGGTGCTGTACGCCCGAGTGCTCCTCACCATCGGTGACCGGATCGTCGTCGCCAACCACCGCGGGCAGCCGTGGTTCTTTCTGCTCGGCGAACGGGTGGCCACCGGCGAGGGCGTCGAGCAGGTTCTGCACCGGCTGCTGCGCCACGCCGCCGGGTTCGAGGTGCGCTCGCTCGACTTCATCGGCGGCATGGAACGCCCCGGTACCAACCCCGGAGCCCGGCCCGAGATCGACCTGCTCTTCGCGGGCGCAGTGCCCCGGTACGCCGAGTTCGGCAGCCGGCTCGACGACCTCGACCTCGTCACCCTCCGGACGTCCGACCTCGGCGCCGTCGCTTTCCGCCCCGCAGGGGCCGGTGACATGATCAGGACGTGGCTGGCCGACCGCGAACCGCGGTGGCACACCGACAGGGGGTCCGGGCACCCCACGAGTGTGGCGTCCGACTGAGCGAACCGCGCGCCGACCCGTTCCGGGACGGGTCGCTACCGGACGCCCGGGTGCTCTGCCACGGCCACCCAACCGTCATCTCCCGGGTACTTCCCCCGAAGCAGACCGGCACGTCACAGTGAGTTTGGGACGCCCGGTCGCGGCGCAGAACTGCCTTCAGCGGGACGGAGCCGCCGACCGCGGGGGGCGTCCGGCGCCGTCGTCCGTGACCTTCGCCGGGCAGTCCTGGCACGAACGACATTCAGCCGTCGTTCAGGCACGCGTCATAGCGTGAGTGGCGAGGCTTCCGGACAATGGGGGTAGACATCGAGATCCCGGTTGTGTTGAACGCCGACAGCGCCGCGACGGCTCCACGGGTCACCGGTCCCGCGCTGCCCCGTCACAGGCGCGTCGGCGAGCGCGGGCATACCGCGCCAGGGGATCGTCAGGCGTCTGGTCGCGGCGGTCAGCGTACCGGCCGTACCAGGCCGGGAGCTGCCTCCAACCCGTCAACCCAGGTCAGCAGCCCGAGCGGCGCTGATCCGGTTGTGGCCGTCCCGGTTCGTCCGGGTGCGCAGGCGGCTCTGGCCGCTCCCGCCGTCCTTGCTCCCTCCGTTCCTTCCACTCCCTCCGTTTCCGTTCCTTCCGTGCTTCCTTCCGTTCCTTCCATGCTCTCGCCGGGAATGCTGGATGTTCCGGCGGTTCCGGGCGCCCCCCGCAGCCCGGCCCTGCCGCGCAGGCCGGGGAAAGCCGGCTCCCCGGGCGCGCCCGGGGCCACGGGGGCGGTTTTCGGGGGTGTCGACGCAACCGGAGCGGCGGCCGTCGCCGTCGACCTCGGCGATCCGAAGCTGGTCCGGTCGCGGCGCACGCGGCTGCGGATCCTCGTCGCCGCGGGTGTTCTCGCAGTGGTCGCCGGGCTCATGGCCACCCGCTTCCGCGAGGACGTCGTCGGCTCGCTGTCGGCGGTGCCGGCCCCAAGCTGGCCCTGGCTCGTGGTCTGCGTTGTAGCCTCCGGCACCTTCTACGTGGCGCACGGGGTGAGCGTGCGCGCGGCCAGCGGGCTGCGGATGGGCCTGGGCATCGCCACCGCCTCCCAGCTCGCCGCCGCCGCGGCGAACCGTGTCGTACCCGCCGGCCTCGGGGCCATCGCCGTCCATCTGCGCTTCCTGGAGCGGCGTGGGATGACCAGGCCCGCCGCCCTGGCCGCGGTCGCGTCCATCAAGGGCGCGGCGTTCCTCGTCCACCTGGCCGGAATCGCCCTCGTCGCCGGGACCCTGCGCGGGTCGGGCATCGGCGAGGCCGTCACCCGGCCGGTTCGGATGACCGTGAACGGCCTCGGCACCGGCCCGGTCATCGCCGGGCTCGCCGTGGTCGGGGTGGGGGTCGGCTCCGCGGTGGCGCATCCACGCATCCGCGCCCGGGCCAGGCCGGCACTGCGGGTCTTCCGCCAGCATCTCGGTGTGCTGGCCCGCTCTCCCGGGCGCACGATCGTGCTCGTGAGCAGCACCGCCGCCACGAAGATCTGCCAGGTCACCGCACTCGCCGGAGCTGTCTGGGCGTTCGAGGGCGGGCTCAGCATCGCGTCGGTCGCCGCCGTCTACCTGATCGGATCCGCCGTGGCCGGCGCCGCACCCACGGCGGGCAACGTCGGTGCCCTCGAGCCGGCGCTGGTCATCGGCCTCACCGCGTCCGGTGCCACCGGCGCGGCGATGGTCGCGGCCGTGCTGGTCTTCCGTCTGATCAGCTACTGGCTGCCGATCATCCCCGGTGTCACCGCACTGGCCATGATGCGCCGTCGCGGCGACCTCTGACGGGACGTACCGGGTCGCACACAGATCTCTGATCGTGCGTCGGGCCGCCGCGTGGAGAAGCGGCGGCCCGACGGTCAACGGTCAGATCGGGCCGGTGTTGAGCCGGTGCAGGACCGGGGTCTCCCGTTCGTACCCGAGCTCGGAGACCGCGGACGGCATCACCACGAAGCCAGCACCGGCAGTCGGCGGCAGCCCCAGCCACCGCGCGATGAGCACCCGGAACATGTGACTGTGCCCGACCAGCGCGACATCGCCCTGTTCCAGCCGTGGCCGGACACGACCGAGCACGAGATCCGCGCGACGTCCGATCTGCTCGGCGCTCTCCCCACCCGGCACGTCACCGGTGAACACCGTCCAGCCGGGACGCTGTCGGCGGATCTCCGGGGTGGTCTCACCCTCGAGGTCGCCGTAGTCCCATTCGGCGAGGTCCGGCCACACCTCGCGTTCGAGGACCGCCGGCTGCGCGGGCGCGCCCAGCGCGGGGCCGGCATCCGCCGGGGCCAGGCCGGCCAGGTCGGCGGTGCGGGCCGCCCGCAGGCGCGGGCTCGTCGCCACCAGCACGAACCGCCGGCTCGCCAGCGACACCCGGAGCTGCGCTGCCTGGCGCTCCCCGTCGGCTGTCAGCGGGATGTCGGTTCGCCCGGTGTGGCGGCCTGAGCGGCTCCACTCGGTCTCGCCGTGCCGGATCAGGGTGAGGACGCCCGGCGGCGCCACACCACCGCTCACCGCCGCCGACGACGCCGTCGCCGCGCCCCCACCACCAGCACGAACGCTCCGGACACGAGCGCGACGCGCTCCCACCGGACGGTGCGCACGATCTTGGTCTCGCCGTCGCCGTACTCCACCGGCCCGAGCGGGGAACGTCCGTCCGCCGCCGCGGGGATGCCGGCACCGTCGCCGACGCTCCCCCGGCGGGCACCGGACGGCACCGCGGCGATCGCGTGCCGGATGGCGCTGCCCGCCCCGAGGACACCACCCGCGGGCCCGTCCGCGGACCCGTCGGGGACGAACCGCGCGCGGAGCTCGGCGACCTTCGACCGGAGCTGCTCGCCTGCACGCTCCGCCACCCGCCTCGGGCTGACGATCTCAGTGATCGCGTCGATGGTTTCGGCCAGCTCGGCGCGGGTCTGTTCGATCTGACGCTGGATGACGGCCGGATCCTGCGGCACCGATGTCGCCCTCTCGGTTCTCGTGCGGGGTAGACGGGGCCGGGCTGACGACCCGTCTCGATCGTGCCAGAACAGCCCCGCCCCGGCGCAGCCATCAGGCACGCCGCACCGACCGGGCCCATGCGCCCGACCCGCTCGGGCTGGCTTCCGCCACCGCTGCCGCCCTGGTCAGGATGATGCCCGGGGCACCGGACCGATCGGGTGTGAGGTGCGGCGGCCCGCCCCGATCGGACTCCCCCGCGTCGGGGCCGCCGGTGTCCCGCCCACCGGCACCGATCAGGGGTCACAGCTGCGGCACTACGCTGGTCAGGTGCGGGTCTGCCATCGTGGGGCGAGGGTTCTCCGCTCCGCGCGCGGCCCCTGGCGGATGCTCCCCGCCGCCGCGGGATCGGCGGTGCCTGCCGTCACGCTCGCGCTGCTGGCTCACCTGCCGACCGCCAGGGCCGGCACGCCCACCCTCGGCCGGGTCCTCCTCGTCACCTGTGCGCTGACGGTGGCAGGCATCGCCTGGCGGGTCCTCCGCGCCCGGCTCGGACCGTTCGACCGGCTCGGACCGTTCGACCGACACGACCTGTCCGACCGACACGACCTGTTCGGTCGGCACGACCTGTTCGGTCGCCTGCCTGGGGCGAGGCGATCCGGGCACGGGCTCCGGTCGTTCGGCGGCACGCTCGCCGTCCAGGCCTCGTTGCACGGCGCCTTCCTGACGGGGGCGGGCCCGACACCGACATCGGGGGCCAGCAGCGGTCCCCCCGTCGGCGGACTGCTGTGCGCCGCCAGCGGAGCAGGGAGTCCCGGCACGGCCGAGTACTCCGCGTCCGGCCTGCTCGCGGCGGCCCTCGCCGGGCGTACGCCCAGTTCCGGCACGGGTGCCGACGGGCCGGCCCAGGCCGCCGTCACCCTCGCCTCGGCCGGTCACCACGCCGGGGTCGGACCCGGGCATACCCCGGCTGTGCTGCTGGCGCACACCGTCGCCGCGGCTCTCGTCGTGTGGTGGACCAGGCACGGTGTCGCGGTTCTGCTCGCGACCTGCCGGGCGATCGGATCGCGCCTTCCCACCCTGCGCGTCGCCCTCACGCCGGTCCGCGTCATCAGGCCAACCGTGCGCGCCTCGCGGTCGGTCGGCCCACGGGTCCTCGACCGGCCGTGGGCCGCCATCGCCGCCCGCGGTCCACCGGCCTGGTCCCCGGTCCCGGCGTGACAGCGCCGCGGCGGCCGCGCTGACGCGCGTGCCACCGCCCGCCCAGGCGCGTCGTGACCGGCGTTCCGGACCGCCCTCGCGGGCGGTCCCGTGCCACCCGGCCCGATTCCGGCCGCGGGCCCCGGCCATGCCGGCGGCCCCAGCCCCCGGTGCCGGCTCCTTCCGCTGTTCGCGGTTCGCCTGCCGCCCACCGCTGTTCGCCTGCCGCCCACCACGGCTCGCCCGTTCCGTGCTGCGCGCGTTCGGTGCGGCCGGCCCACACACAGGGAAGGCGCCGGGCACCGCCAGTTCTTTCCAGGAGCGCCAGTGTCCAGGCACAGCCAGACGTCCACGCACCACCACCACACGGCCGGATGCTCCCGTCCCGCCACCGCCCCGTCCGAGGGGAGCGCGCCCGACCAGGCCGGCCACTCAGGCCACGTGAGCGGAGCCGGCCGAGCCGGCCGAGCCGGGCGGGTCGGGCGGGTCGGGCTCTCTCGACGGCGCGGCGCGGGGCTGGCGTTCGCCGCCGTTCTCGCCCTCGGCGCGACACTCGGAGCCTGCTCCAGCGGCGGTGGCGGGGCCGGGGTGACGATCGTCGACGCGGGCGACGGAACCAACGAGGGACTACACGGCGTTATCCCTACTGAACGCTTCGCGAAGCCCGCGCTCGGCCTGACCGACACCGAGGACCGCCCGTTCGACCTCCGCACCCGAACGCAAGGGAAGATCACTCTGCTTTTCTTCGGCTACACGATGTGCCCGGACGTGTGCCCGACGACCATGGCGGACCTCGCGGCCGCCCTGGACGAAGTCGACCAGTCCGTGCGGGACCAGGTCTCGGTGGTGTTCGTCAGCACCGATCCGGAGCGGGACACCGCACCCGTGCTCGACCGCTGGCTCAACCAGTTCGACGAGAGCTTCATCGGCGTCCGCGGGCCGTTCGAGAAGGTGAAGGCCCAGGCCGAGGCCATCGGCGTGGCGCTGGAGGAGCCCAGGGTGCAGGCCGACGGGTCCGTCCTGGTCGCCCACGGCAGCCAGGTCATCGCCTTCGGCCGCGACGCCCGCGCCCGGGTGCTCTACCTCGCTGGCACGCCGGTCGCCGACTACGTGGCGGATCTCCCCGTCCTGACCGCCGAGCGGCTCGGGCCCGACGAGTCAGCCACCGTCAGCCCGAGCCGCACAGCTGACCGTGACGCCACCCCGAGCCCGGCCCCGGCAGCCACCGCGGGTGCCGCGGGTACGGGTGCCCCGGGTACGGCCGCAGCGACCCGGGAGGTAACCGGATGAGCTCCGAGACAGCTTCCGTGCGGGGAAGAGCCGCGCGGGTCCTGCCCCGGCTGACGTCCACCGTGCTGCGGGTGGGTCTCGGCCTGGTCTGGCTTGTCGCCGGAGCTCTGAAGATCGACGATCCGGACGGCATGGTGCGCTCGGTGCGTGCGTTCCGGATCCTGCCGGAGTCGCTGGTGGACCCGGTCGCCTACGCCGTGCCGTTCATCGAGATAGCTCTCGGCGTACTGCTCATCGTCGGGCTCGCCGTCCGCCTCGGCGCCGTCGTGTCCGGCCTGCTGTTCGCGGTCTACACCGCCGCGATCATCTCGGCGGCCGCCCGTGGGCTGCGCATCGACTGCGGCTGCTTCTCCACCGGCGGCGATCTGACCGCCGAGGCACCCACCCACTACACCCAGGAGATCGTGCGGGACAGCGCGCTGCTGATCGCGAGCGCACTGCTGGCGAGGTGGCCGAACGGCTTCCTCGCCGTCGACCGGCTCCTCACCAGGCCAACGCATCCGTCCCTCGACGAAGACGAGGACGACTATCTCGGGAGCACCGATGGCACCACAGTCGAAGAAGACGACGCAGCCGCAGGCACCGCGCAGACCGACCTCGCGACGGCAGTCGGCGCGGACCCGGAGAGGGCAGGAGCAGGCGCCACCCGGGCAGGCTCCGTCGGCGAGCAGCGGTGGCCGCCCACCGGGTGACCGTCCGGGCGACCGCCCCACCGGCGGCGGATCGGCAGGGGATGGGAACTCCGCGGGCGGACGCGGCTCGGCGGGTGGCGGCTCGGCGGGTGGCAGTGCCGCGGCCCGCCGCGAGCGAGCCGCCGCCGCACGCGCCGCCGAGGCGGCCCGGGAGCGACGCCGCCGTCAGATCGTCATCGGGTCGATCGTGGCCGCCGTCCTCGTCCTCGTCGGTGTGATCGGCTTCGCGGTGCAGAACTCCCGGGAGGAGTCGAAGCCGGTGGTGCTGCCGGCGTCGGCGACCGGCCTGGACAACGCCATCGTCGTCGGGCAGCCGACCGCGCCGGTCACCGTCGACCTGTACGAGGACTTCCAGTGCCCGGCCTGCGGATCGCTGGAGAAGACGACCGGCTCGACCATCGGCGACCTTGTCGACTCCGGTGACATCAAGGTCAACTACCACATGATGTCCTTCCTCGGACCCGAGTCCGAGCGGGCCGCGAACGCCGCCGCGGCAGCGGCCAACGAGGGCAGGTTCCAGCAGTTCCACGCCGCTCTCTTCGCCGATCAGCCGGCCGAGCACACCGGGGGCTATGAGACCGAGACCCTGATCGAGAAGGGTGCCTCCGTCGGTCTGACCTCACCCGCCTTCGTCAATGCGGTACGCGACGGGACGTACGACGGCTACGTCGCCAAGGTCGACGAGGACGCCTCCCGACGCGGTGTGACGTCGACCCCGAGCGTCTTCGTCAACACGCAGCAGATCGCACCGGACCAGCTCACCCCGGACGGTTTCCGGGCCGCCGTCGCCGCGGCGAAGAGCAAGGGCTGATCGGACGGACCCGCGCAGACATTCACAACTGCTGCGAACGGGGTCACCGGGGGATCACGGCGGGGCGTTTGCCGCCCCGCACGGGCCGCGACTAGCTTCTCGGTCATGACCGAGACCGCCAGCGCCGCCCGGCTCTCCCCCGGTGACCCCGCGCCCGACTTCACCCTGCCCGACGCTGACGGCAAGGACGTCGCCCTGTCGTCCTTCCGGGGCCGCAAGGTCGTCGTGTACTTCTACCCGGCGGCGTCCACCCCCGGCTGCACCAAGCAGGCCTGCGACTTCCGCGACAACCTCGCCCTGCTCAACGACGCGGGCATCGACGTCCTCGGTGTCTCGCCGGACAAGCCGGCCAAGCTGGTGAAGTTCCGGGACGCCGAGGGCCTCACCTTCCCGCTGCTCTCCGACCCCGACCGGGCCGTGCTGTCCGCGTACGGAGCGTTCGGCGAGAAGACCATGTACGGCAAGAAGACCGTGGGCGTCATCCGCTCGACGTTCGTCATCGACGAAAACGGCACCGTCGAGAAGGCGCAGTACAACGTGCGCGCCACCGGCCACGTCGCCAAGCTGCTGAAGGACATCGGCCTCGCGAGCTGACCCGGCTTCAGGATCTGCCCCGGTTTCGGGATCTGCCCCGGTTTCGGGATCTGCCCCGGTTTCGGGAGCGGCGGCAGCTGTCAGCGCGCGAGGCGCCTGCGGCTGTCAGCTCGCGACGCGCAGGTCCCACATCAGCAGCACGTTGTCGGGCTGCGCGGGATCCACCAGGACCGGGACCCGGCGACGGAGCTGACGCGGCACGCCGCCGCCGACCGAACCCGTCCGCCCGGCGCGCCGCTCGTTCTCCGGGACCACCGCCTCCGGGACCACCGCCTCCGGGACCACCGCGCGGCGAGTCACCGGGTAGGGCTCCGCACCGGGGCGGTCCACGAGCAGGTGCACCTCCGCGACGGTTCCCCCGTCGACCCGCAGGCCGGTGTCACTCACCGCGCTGATCACGGCCATCGTCGCGCGCCCGTTGTCGATCAGGCGGCGGGCCCGGTCACGCTCTCCCTGGCCCACCGCCGTCGCTGACCCGCCGAAGCGGCCCTCGATGGCGGGCGCGCCAGCCAACAGTTCGGACTCGTTCGGCGTGGCATCCGCAGCGGTGGTCATATGATCTTTCCCCCAGAGGCATCCAGGCGCCCACCGGCGCAGGTACACCGTGCACCTGAACGGGGTTGCCTGACGGTCGCGTCGACGACACTCACGCACTCCGGCCGTGTTGGGTCGGCGACACCTGGTCGGTTCATGATCGAGTTAAGGGTCATGCTCGCCCCCGAGCGGCGCCGCCCCACCCGAACGACGTAGCACCAAGGGCTTAACCAGGTCTTTTCCGCCAATCGCCACCCGAAACGTCCGTGGGCCGACCTATCGCCCGACACCCGGCCCGGCAGCACCCGTGCACCCAACATCGACACCACAGCTCCTGCCCGGCCCACGCCGCAACCCCGACTCCCGGAGATCGCCACGAGACCACCGGAACCGCACGCCCCACGTCCCGCGTTGCGACCCCGGATCGCTAATCTGGACGGACGCGGGAGTGGCGGAATGGCAGACGCAGCAGACTTAGGATCTGCCGCCCTAGGGCGTGGGGGTTCAAGTCCCCCCTCCCGCACCGACTGACCAGAAGCGTTCTCGCAGGTCAGGTACTTGCCCACGGCTCTCCCTTCTGATCGTCCGGGCCGTTTGGTCACGGATTGGTCACGGCCGCGTCGTCACCGTCCGCCGGGCCGTCGCCTGTGTCCTCACCGGTGCCGAGGATGAGGCCCGCGACGAGTTCGGCCGCGTCCGCGTGCATCCCGGGCATGACGTGGCTGTAGATCTCCAACGTGATCGTGATGCTGGCGTGCCCGAGCCGCTCGGAGACGATCTTCGGGTGCACGTTGCTGGCCAGCGCGAGCGTCGCCCACGTGTGCCGCAGGTCGTGCAGCCGGATCATCGGCAGGCCGAGCCGCTTCACGCGCCGCAGGAACGCACGGGACATCCGCTCCGGGTGCATCGCCCGGCCGTCCCAGTGGGTGAAGACGAGATCGGCTTCCGGCTCCTTGTCGAGGAGCGCGAGTTCCTTGGCCTTGGTCTCCCGCAGCTCATGCAGCGCCGCCGTGGTGGCCGCGTCCAGGGCGATGACCCGCGAGCCGCGCGCCGTCTTCGGGTCGCTGAACACCGGCACCCGGCCGGTGGCACTGTTCGTGACGTCGACGAGCGTCCGGCGGATCGAGATCCGCCCCGCGTCGAGGTCGACCGCGGACCAGGCGAGCCCGAGCGCCTCACCGCGCCGCACCCCGGTCGTGGCCAGCAGCAGCCACAGCGCGTACATCGGTTCGTCCCGTGTCGCTTCGAGGAAGCTCCGCAGTTCCGCGTTCGTCCAGGTCTGGATCTTCGTGTGGCGGTCCGCCTGTGCCTTCTTGCGCGGCGGCTTCGTCCGGTCCGCCGGATTACGCGGGATCAGGTCCCACTCGACCGCCGTCTTCAACGCGCTGCGGATGATCGTGTGGATGTAGAGCACCGTCCGTGGGGACAGTCCGCTTCCACGCGCGTGGTCCACCCGGCCGCCGCGCAGAAGCTCCGCGTAGAGCGCCTGGAGCGTGGCCGTGTCGAGGAGCTGGAGCCGGACCGCGCCGATCCTGGGCAGAACATGCAGTCGGAGGTTCCGCCGGTACGACGCGAGCGTCGACGGTCGTAGCTCCCCCTCGGCCACCAGAAGCCACCGAGTGTCGAGGTACTCCTGGACCGTCAGCCTGGACGGTTCGACGTACGCACCGGCCGCGAGCTTGCCGAGAAACTCCGTCAGGGCCGCCTGCGCTGCCTTCTTGGTGGCGAACCCACGCCGTCGGGCCTGCCGACGCGGCCCACCGGGTGCGGTGATGTCGACAACGAAGAACCACTTGCCGGAAGCGTCCCTGCGGACGCTGCCCTGCCGGCCGCCGGTGCTCACGACGCCTGCCGCCAGTCGACGCCGAGCAGGTCCAGCAGCGGCGCGGACGGAACCCGGATCTTTCTGCTGGACAGTCGGATGACCGGAGTCGGCCACCGCCCATCGCGCACCATCTCGTAGGCGGCGGTCCTGCCGATGCCGAGCAGCCGGGCCGCCGTCGGCAGGTCGAGCACCACCGGCAGCCGTGCGAGGTCGTCGAAGGTCACCGGGTCGGGTGCGTGCCGGTCGGGCAGGTCCGCGAGCACCGGCACGGCCGGAGCAGGTTCAGGGGCCGTGTGATCGTTCATGGCGTGCTCCTGTTCGGTACCAGGGTCAGGCAGCGCGATGCGCAGGCGAAGCAGCCGATGCAGCCGGCGCGGTTGCCGGAACATCGGGCGGCGGCCCGGTCGTGAGCAGACGAGCGGCGTCGAACTGCGCGCGCCAGGCGCGCCGTTGCGCGACGGCGTGGAGAAGCAGGTGTTCGCGGCGAGGTGCCGTCGGGTCGCCGGGGCGCAGCAGCGTCCAGGCGGTGCGCGCCGGGTCGTGCCCGGCGGCCGGGCCGGTTCCGGTCTGGCCGAGTGCTTCGAGCTGTTGCCGGATGAATGCGACCCGATCGGCCTTGTGATCGCTCAGCGTCTTGCCGGACCACTTGCGGGAGACGAGGACCCGCCGCCCGCCGAAGCCCAGGGTTTCCCGCCGGTGTGCCTTGCCCCGGCACCGTCCCGAAACGAGGCCCGGCTTGGCGTTCTTCGGCTGGACCCCATAGCGCAGCCAGTTCGCGCAGGTCGGCGAACACGGCTCGTGGCGCAGCGCCTCAGCGAGCCGGTCCACATGCCGCCGCTGCGTGTCCGTGTCCGTCGCGTGGCAGGCGTCGAGGCTCTTGGTCAGGTACTTCGTCAGGTAGCCGATCATCCGGCCGGTGTTCGCGGAGTTCGCGGTCATCCCGTCCGCGCGTAGCTGCGGGCCGAAGCTAACGACGTGGGCGGGTTCGTCGTCCTCGCCGATCGCGTCAAGCGCCTCATCCCAGGTGATCAGGGGTGCCCCGCTGGCCGGGTCGAGGTAGCCGCCGGCCGCCTCATCCCAGACCGGAAGCCGATCGTCGCCGTAGACCGGCCGGTCACACGGAGGCCACCAGACCTGGTGATAGGTCGCGGCCGCCACCTGGCGCAGGAGGTTCCGCGGAACCGTCCCCCTGATCGCCGCGTGCAGATGCGGTGCCAACCGGCGCTGCGGTTCCAGCACGGCGAAGTACTGCACATCCCAGCCGACCGCACGGCGCAGGTTCTGCCAGAACCGGTCCACCAGCTTCGGGAAGTGGATCGCGTCCCGCGCGGCACGCCGGTAGTCGTACGAGCTCGGGTCCACCGGCGTCCCGTCGGAGTTCACCCGCCCGTACGTGTCACAGGTGAGCGTGAGGAACATCGACGGCCGCCGCACCGTCCCGTCCACCGCCTCGAAGGTCCGCCCGACCGTGCGCTTCTCCACCGGGAGTCGGGGCAGATCCGGGGCGTCCTGACGGCGCCGGGTCGACCGGATACGGCGAGGGCGCTCCCGGTTGCCCGGCGCAGCCCTGCCACGCACACCGAGCGCGGACAGCTCGTCGTCCACCTGACCGATCAGTTCGTCGATCTCCGCCACGCCGGCCGCGTCCCCGTCGCGTTCGGCGTCCCGCCGGTGCACTTCCAGGTCCGCCCGGAATCCGGCGAGGATCTTCACCTCCTCGGAGGGTGGGTCCGGGTCGGGGAGCGGTTCGTCGTCCAGATGCCAGCCCGCCTTGCACTGCGCCATCCGCAGCCGCCGCGCCCGCTCCGCACACGGAGGACACGTGCTCGCCAGCGTCGCCCCGCACGGGACGGGAACGATCTCGGTCTCGCCGGTGTCCAGATTCGTCCGCCGCATCGGCATCGGCCGAATGCACACACCGTTGTCGATGGCAACGGATTCGACGACGTGCCGGGCCAGCGGCATCCGGGCACGCTCCGCGCGCGTACCCATCCGCTCGGGATGCTGTGAGGGAGACAGTCCGGTTGCCACCCCACCAGGGTGACCGCCAAACCAGCGTAAATGCAGGCCAGCAGGCGCAGACAGCATTTTGCCGCCCTTTCTCCCATCGTCCACCGATGTCCACGGTCGTCCGTGGCCGTCCGCCGACGTCCACCGCTTCCCGAAAAGAATCTTGCCGAGAAGTAGCACCAAAGTGGGGGTACGCCGGGCGCGCACCCCCACCAGGCGGATCAGTCGGACTGCATCTCTCGGAAGAGCAAGGTCACCTCAACATCACCGAAGTGCTCTGCGAACACAGCACCGGCAGGCAACAGCGCCAAAGCGGCCGAGACGTCCGCGACCGTGGCGCAGGGGTCGATCGTCACGCCGTGGTCGACCACTGGAACGTGCCGGGCGCGGGACACAGTGACGAACTTCGACGAGCGGAACGGTTCTCCCGTCGAATCGGGGGATGACAGGGTGGTCATGGGTTGCGGGCCTCCTTGCAGGTCCGTTGCCAAGACCCCGTCTCGTGTCGCTACCACGCGACGGGGTCGCCTCCTCGGCCTTGGTTGCAGCGCTACAACCACAAGTGTGCAGCCAGAGGTTGTAGCGCTGCAACCCACTAATGTTGCCCCGTGGCAGACGAGACCGTGACCAGCAGCGATATAGCCTCGCTGCTCGGCATCTCGCAGACCGCCGTGAACAAGATGATCTCGAAGGCGTCCGACTTTCCGACCCCTGTCATCGAGCGCCCCAACTTCCGCGCATGGCGCCGCCCCGAGGTCGAAGCCTGGCTACGCCAACACCGCCCCGGCGCGCTCGAAGGCTAGCCAGCCCCCCACCTCATGCTTGACGGTTGGCCCAGGGTTGCGGGCCAGCTCCCGGCACCTGAAGTGGCGGTCTGTTGCGGGACTGCTCGGGCGGGAAGTCGTCGGAGAAAGCAGCGGCGACGGTCGCCGTCGAGATGCAGTCATGGTCGTGCGACCAGGTTCCGGCCACGTGGAGCATGGGTTCGGCTCCATCGTCGGTGACGAAGGTGAAGTCGACGCGTTGCGGCAGGGTGCGCAACGCGCGGTGCCCCTGGGTCGCCTTGCACTGCTCCCACTGGCAGTCCGCGGCGGCCAGGGCGTCGACCACCTGGGCGAAGGTCAGTCGCGCAGACAGAGTGATGACCTCGCCGGACTGCGCCTGCCCCGGCAACTCGACGGTCTCTCGCCAGGTCTGGACCGTCACTGATGTCACGATCCGGCAGCGGCATACAACGAACTCCACATCACCGTAGGAGTACAGGTGCGGCCACCTGTGGTTCCGCTTGATCCGTCCGATGTCCCACGGCATACCGCAGACGGCGGCGACCTCCCGGAGCCGAGCGCCGGGATAGAGAGGGCCAACCCGGCCGGTTGAGCCAAACGCTGCCAGGACGGCGAGTGCCTCCATGTCCTCGACCTCCTCGCGGCAGTCGTCTCCTCGGCTTAGCCAGCCACCAGCCCACCTGTTGTGAATCAGGTCAAGCATCAGGTGGGACTGAGATGTAAAGCATCTCCTGGGATCGGACAATGGACGAGCCTGCCTTGTTGCCGAATCTCCCTGTTTATAGATCAAGCCGCGGTGCGTGCCGCGCCGCGCGACCGCCTGCGCGCGGCCGTGAACGGCCGTGCTCGCCGGGCCCGTCGCACCCCACACCGCATAGACCATCCGAGATGTTCGACGAAGGCCACCGGTCGTGAACCAGCCGAGGCACGGAACAGGGCGTTGCGGGCGTTCGTCGCGCACGCCAGTGGGCAGCCGATGAACGAGCAGAGGGCACGCCAGCCGACAGCCCCATCACCAGTGCCAGGGCGCTTCGCTCCCCGGGCAGCCTTCTCGCAGCTACCAGCGGCGAGCCTGTCTGTGGTCACCCGTCGAGAGCGTTTCGAGCAGATTCCAGATTCCCATGAATGATGAGGACACTCGGGTGGTCGGGGCCGTAGGTGGCTTCGGTGATGGTCAGGGCGTGTTGGAACAGCGGCAGTGCCTCTCCGGCCCGGCCCAGGGTTCGCAGCGCCGAGGCGAGGTTGTTCAGGCCGAGGGCGACCTCGGGGTGGTCGGGGCCGTAGGTGGCTTCGG